>CBDDCA010000001.1:0-40519 GCA_965226055.1 Spirochaetia bacterium
TGGAACTTGTGAATATCTATGATACAGGCTAGGAGGACATACATACCAATCACTACACAACAGTTATATATTAATTATACATTTTTTTGAAAGTGCAGGGATGATAGATGAAGACAAGTACTACAAAACAAAATAACAAACATTTACATTAGTAATATATGTATGAAGGTTTTATATTTTCATCCCTACACAATTTTAATATCCCTTGTTTCTATTCTTTATACCATGAAGGCGCGTTTTTTACCCCACTGTCATCAAACATTAAGGACATATTTACACTATCCCCTATATGTTCCCCCCATGCTTCTAAATCTTTAGTAAATGAAGTCGCTAGATTAAACATTCCAAACATATTGGTTACACTCTCTACATTCCAATCTGATATGTCTTTATTAAATGCAGAGGCTTGATGAAACATGAGAGCCATATCTGTCACTTTCCTCACATCCCATTTTGATATGTCACCATTAAATGCTGTTGCATTAAAAAACATCCTGTCCATATACGTTACTTTACTTACATTCCAGTTTGATATATCCCCATTAAACTTTATAGCACTATTAAACATCCCGTCCATATCGGTTACTTTACTTACATCCCATTTTGATATATCCCCATTAAATACCTTATTACTGGCAAACATGGTAAACATAGTAGTTACATTACTTACATCCCATTTTGATATATCCCCATTAAATACATGTAATTTTGTTCTCGTGCTAAATAATTTGGTCATATCTGTAATATTACTTGTATCAATAATGTTTAAGTCGGGGTCAATATCATCTATTTTTCCATTGTCATCGGTATCCATTATATCCTGTATCAATGTAATTAAATCGGCTCTATTTTTCGGACTGTATTTATGCACTACAGTAATATCAATAGTGATCTGCGCTTCCCTCCCATCTTGTACAGAAAAATATACTGTATAAGTCGTTTCAGGCTGTGCATACTTTGCTACCCCTGATATTGTGCCATTACTCTCATTAAACGAGAGTCCAATTCTTTCTGTTATATTTGCAGGTGAAATTAAAAATGTACCCCCACTTATTAAACTATTGGGAGTAACTTCCATAACAATAGGAGTAATTTCTGTTGTTCCGTCTTTTCCTTGTGCTGTTGCTGACAAGGTTGTCAATGTAGTACTGCTTCCTTGTTGCTTTGCTCTCATGCCAATAGAGGCAAGGGTCGTTACTTCTATTCGTATGCCTGTAGAGACTTTTGTGGTATTTGTTGCATTGACTGCTTGTACTACTATTTCATAGGTGGTACTTTCAGTAAGATTATTTATAGCTATGCCTGTTGTCGCTCTCTTTGTTACTTCACTCGGGTTATTATCTGCTCCTATAATCTCTGCTATTGTTCGGTCACTGCCTCCCTTTACCACACGATACACTTTATACGATACATCTGCCGTTGTGAGTTGTGTTCCGTCTGCTTTCTTGTGACTGCTTGTAAGTGTTGGAGCTTGCCATAATATACTTGCACTGTCATCGGTAATATTCTGCGCTGTAATATTGCGCACGTCTGCGGGTGCTGTTGCTTGATTAGTGGTAATAGTAACAGTAATTACTTTACTTCTTTCACTATCTACATAAGTGTGAGCGGGTGAAGTGCTAGAAAATTGTACTGTGTATTCTTTATTGCTGACTGCTTTAATAGGCGTACCCGATATTTTCCCTGTTGCACTATCAAACTGCAAGCCTGTGTCTGTAGTAAAAGTAGTAGGACTTATTGCGTATGTTCCTGCAATGCTCACAGACTTGGTAAAGGTTAGCTCTTTTTCTCTTGGTAGTGCAATGCCTACAATATGAGTAATACTGTTACTACTTGCGGTAATACTAAAGTACCATGTAGGCAATTTAGACACTTTTGACTTATCAAAAGTAGCTGATTTTGACACTTGCTTACTTCCTATATGTTCCTTCCATACTTCTAAATCTTGTGTAAAACTACTTGCTTCTTTGAACATTCCACTCATAGCGGTTACTTTACTTACATCCCATGTAGATATATCCCTATTAAATGCGATCGCTTTGTAAAACATGCGGGTCATTTTTGTAACTTTACTTACATCCCACCTTGATATATCCCCATTAAATGCAGTTGCTTTGTAAAACATCCCGCTCATATCCGTTACTTTCTCTACATTCCAGTTTGATATATCCCCATTAAATGCAGAGGCTTCTGCAAACATTACACTCATATCCGTTACTTTACCTACATTCCAGTTTGATATATCCCCACTAAATGCAGAGGCTTCCCCAAACATTTCCTCCATATCGGTTACTTTACTTACATCCCATTTTGATATATCCCCATTAAATGCAGTTGCTCCGCTAAACATACTACTCATATCGGTTACTTTACTTACATCCCATTTTGATATATCCCCATTAAACGCGGATAATCGTGTAGTAAAAGTAAACAGTCGGCTCATATCCGTTATTTTCCTTACATCAATATTATTTAAGTCTGGTCTGTTACTGCTTTTACTCATCTTATCCTTTATCAATTTTATTAACTCGGCTTTATTGTTAGGGCTATATTTATAAGCAACAGTAATAGTAATAGTAGTCTCTGCTGTTCGTCCGTCTGTCGCTGTAAAGGTTACTGTATAAGCAGTTTCAGGCTGGGCGTATTTTGCTACCCCTGATAGTGTGCCATTGCTGGTATTGAAAGAAATACCTGTATTTGCTGTTATATCGGGATTTATTGAAAATGTACCCCCGCTTACTACACTACTGGGCGTTACTTCCATAAGAATAGGAGTAATTTCTGTTGTTCCGTCTTTTCCTTGTGCTGTTGCTGACAAAGTAGTAAATGTACTACTGCTTCCTTGTTGCTTTGCTCTCATACTAATAGTGGCAAGGGTAGTTACTTCTATTCGTATGCCTGTAGAGGCTTTTGTGGTATCAGTAGAATTGACTGCTTGTACTACTACTTCATAGGTGGTAGTAGGCTTAAGGTTAGGTATAGTTGTGCTTGTTGTTCCTTTTGCTACTTCAATCGGGGTCCTGTCTTCTTCTTTAATCTGTGCTATTGTTCGCTCATCGCTTCCCTTTGCCACACGATACACTTTATACGATACATCTGCCGTTGTGAGTTTTGTTCCATCTGGTTTCTTGTGACTACTTGTAAGTGTTGGAGCTTGCCATGATATAGTTGCACTTATATCGGTTGTGCTTCCTGTAACATTGCTTGCCTCTGCGGGTGCTGTTGCGTGATTAGTAGCAAGGGTAGTTACTTCTGCTTTTATTCCTATAGAGATTTTTGTGGGATCTGTTGTATTGACTGATTGTACTACTATTTCATAGGTGGTAGTAGGCTTAAGATTGGTTATAGTTATACTTGTTATTCCCTTTGCCACTGCTAGCGGGTTAGTATCTGCTTTTTTAATTTCTCCTATATATCGGGTATTTTTTCCCTTTGCAACATGGTATACTTTGTAAGATAGATCTGCCTTTGTTAGTTGTGTTCCGTCTGCTTTCTTATGGTTCTTCGTAAGCGTTGGAGCTTGCCATGATATACTTGCACTGGTATCGGTAGGACTTCCTATAACATTGCTTGCCTCTGCGGGTGCTGTTGCACTTACTACTTCTTTACTTACTTTTAGTTCCTCGCAAGCAAAGAAAAATATAAACAAAGAAAAAAATAAAAAAATAAATGTGATGGCTTTCATAATTTTATAACTCCTCTCAATAGAACAGTATTATTTACCTACAATTATAGTATAATATGCTTTTTTTATTGTTAGAAATAGCATTATTTTCTTGCCATTATAATATTATTTTATAATTTTATTGCTAAAGTGATATGCTTTACACAATTTACAATATATCTTACTTTTATTATTAGTACCATGTAAGCAATTTAAGGACTTTAGAATTATCAAATATCTCACTTCTGGTAATACTTTCCCCTATATGCTCCTTTCATGCTTCTAAATCTTTACTAAAACTCCATTTTTAACCCCAAAATAACAAAGAATAATTACACATTTTTGGCTATAATTACTATATGAGCATTGAAATCACAAAACTTCCGTTTCGCATCCCCGACATTATGCTTCCTAACAAAAGCATAGATATGCACACATGGAGTGTTATTGCTTGTGATCAATTTACCAGCGATGCTTCTTATTGGCAAGAAGTAAAGAATATAGTACAAGATCGCC
Organism: Spirochaetia bacterium; assembly: GCA_965226055.1. Classification (GTDB taxonomy): domain Bacteria; phylum Spirochaetota; class Spirochaetia; order WTKD01; genus CBDDCA01. The sequence continues at coordinate 4,181 of CBDDCA010000001.1, forward strand.
CCTCAACGCTCCATCTTATTCTGCCCGAATATATACTCTCAGAGAATGATGAAACACAGATACAAGATCATTTTACCCATATTAACAACAACGCACAGTACTATCTGAAAAACAATATATTTGATACCTATGAAAATGCCCTCATACTCACAAGACGAACCCTTACAAGCGGTCATTGTCGAAGCGGTGTTATGATACAAGTTGATCTTAATGCGTACTCTGCTCATCCGCAAGATGTAAGTGCTATCAAAGCAAGTGAAGCAATAGTCGAGTCTCGTCTTCCTCGCAGAATACAGGTACGAAAAAGTAGTAATATTGATACCCCTCATATTCTTATGCTTTATTTTGATAAAGAGAACAGCCTGCTCACACAGCTTAGGCACATACAAGCAAAAACCCCACTCTACGATACTCCACTGATGCTTGGAGGAGGATCTATCACAGGACATCTTTGTGATACCCAAAAAGGACTGAGGATTTTTCAAGATTTTTTTCTCACACAATCACTTGTTCCTCTTCTTATAGTGGGAGATGGCAACCATGCACTCATGTCAGCAAAAAAAGTATGGCAAGAACGTGGCTCACGTCTTGATGATCCAGAGCGTTGGGCGTTAGTGGAACTTGTGAATATCTATGATACAGGCATTAGCATAGAGCCAATTCATCGTGTGTTATTTGATGTTGATAGTGATGCTATTATCCAAGCACTAAAAGAATATGGCACCGTAGAATCTATTACAAAAGAGCTATTAGCTACCTATACCCCAAAAGACACTGAAGTACTTATATGTGGTAACACTACATCATATATATGGAACATTACAACAATGGAAGCACCGATAACACTGGCTATTGAATTACTTGAAACAATACTTACACAAACACAGCATCTATATACGCATATTGATTTTATTCACTCACCAGCAGCAGTACTATCACTAGCAAATGATACAAGGCAAACAACTAATAGACTTGGATTTATTCTCCCACAGATAACACAGGAACATATTTTTGATATGGTACATACAAAAAAATTATTCCCTCGCAAAGCCTTTTCTATTGGAGAAGAAATTGATAAACGGTATTACCTTGAATCATGCTTAAAGTCATAAATATAGAAACATAGGATATAATCTAATCAGCACCAACAGGAGTATGTATGTTCTCTCTATAAGAGGTATCATGTTCTTTTTGTACATGATTTTTGTATATAGGGTGGGTATTGTTCTGACTATGCGTAGTATATGCATGTGTGTTTACATGAGTAGATATGTTGCTGTGTAATTTCGTAGTGCGTACTGTTCTTTCTTGTATCCTCTGTTTTCTTCTGTACAGCTTTAATGAAACAAGCATACATTCTATCGCAAAACTTATAAAAAATAATATGCTGTTTGAGACATAAAAACTTTCCTTAAACAAAATAAGTGTACCTGGAGTATAGCTATTTCCTTTATTGAACATAGAATTTTCAAGTCGTATATAAAATTCATCGTCTGACACTAAGCCTACACGATGTGCAAATACCTCCAAATATCGCTTGCTATTTTCGGCTAAGGATATTTGTGCATCAAGGTCCTTTTGTATCTGTGCAAGCTGATTATAGTTTTCTGTCATTCTTGCTACAATATACCTTTCTTGCATAAGAGACACTATTCCTGCACGACCTACAAGGAGCTGAAAAGAGAAAAAAATAATAAAAAAAGTACTTACAATGGTAAAAAAATTCATTACACTCATACAGTATCGGCAGAAAAAAGAAGAAAAAGTATAGTAAATAATACTAAAGAAATAAAAAATAATGCCGATTATGGTAATGGTATAGTACTAAACAATATATTAAACAACAAAAGTGAGGCTTCAGTTTATATTATGATGGAATTAGCAAGATTAAGTGTTCATGAAACTCAAGAATTAAAACAAACACAAAACAACACAGAAGATGCTCATGATTTTACACATGATATATTTCTCACTCCCCCAGAAATTCTCATTACAAAAGCATTACATCCCGATCAAAGCACTATTGAAACTATAGATCAACCTATGGTTAAAACTATAACTAAAACTATAACTCAAACTACAGTGCAGAAAAAACATAGTTCTCTCCAATCATCCGTAGCAGAAAGCAATAATAAAAAAAATACTCATGTACAGCACCACAAAACTCCTGTATATACAACACAACAAAGTATGACTCCACTTTCTTCTGTAAACATACATGCCCACAATGACGCGGTGAGAGTACGATTAGATGAAATAAAAACAAGACTCTCACGTATTAGTAGCAAAGTAAGCACCTATGTCAACAGTAGATTTACATCAGTACATCAAAGACAAAAAATACTAAGAAAAAAATAACACAAGAAAAGAATATGTTGCTATAGTAGTAGTAAGTGAACACAATTAATCTTGACTTGCTCTATTCTAAAGAGGGGGAAATTGAAAGTTGTAAGATTAATAATCAATCATTGCATTCTAAGTATGCCCCCCACAAAGAAGCTCTAAGAGTCTTTACGAAGCAAAACCTTGATGTCGTAAAGACACAGACTCGCATTGTGCTTATAGGAGCTGCTTTACATTACGATATTCAAGCGATTCGCACATTAAGTCCTAGTGCAAAAATTATTGCTGTATATTTTCATAAAGAACTTGCTGCCCATAGCAATGCTGACATAGCTCTCTATTACGATACCAACACCACAACACAACATGCTTTTTTACCACAACTAAAGAAAGCATTAGATCAATCGTTTCAATTACTCAGCAATCCTTCTCATACTGATATAGCAGTATGTTATTGGCCTACTTCTATGCGCATATGGCAACAGCATTTTCAACAATGCCTTCATGATGTAAAAGAAACATTATTGCTCCACAGTTCTGAGACAAATACTATACGACATTTTCTTCCTCAATGGATTCGTAATGCATGTTACCATTTTCTGCATATACAATCGTATGCAAGCATCACCGCAGAAACAAAACCTATAGTACTTGTTGCAGCTGGACATTCTCTCAATGCTTTTCTTTCCAAAATACAGAGTATTCGCAAAAACATATGCCTCGTGGCTCTCTCTTCATCCCTCCACTGTCTGCATAGTCACGGCATCATCCCTGACATAGTAGTACATCAAGATGCAAGCTATTATGCACAGCGACAGCTTCACTATTATTTTGACAAAAAGGCTTCTTTGCTTGCTATGCCATTAAGTGCAGGAAGATTACACATTGCCTCAGACATAGCCCCTATTCTCATTAACACTCATCAAGAGATGGAGCAATTATTATCTTTTAATGAAGGCATGAGCGTGCCTGCATATGCAACGGTACTTGGCACTGCTATAGATATATGTAGTACATTAAGCTCTCATGAGCTCATACTTGTTGGAGCAGATATGAGTATAGACTGTGCTTCTGCTCATTGTATTCCTCATTGTAATGCTGATGTACACAGCACCCACTACACATACAGTAGGGAACATATGCTATTGCAAGAGTACTTACAAAGCCATCATACACTTTCACAAAAACGCTTTGGCTACCCTTTAAAACAAAACAATGCACTCAAACAATATGCACAATGGTTTTCTCGCTGGAAAAACAATAGTAAACATAGGTTGCTACATATTCTGCCTGAAAAAGAATCATCGTTGCTTGGATTACACACAGCTTCCTCTTTTCCACAATCTCTATACACCACTACTGATTCACAAAAAAACAAAAACCTACAAGTTACCTATACATCACGAAACACAACATTTACAGAACGAGTACACATACTACAAAAACATATCGCTCAATGGGAACATGCTTCTCAACATATACAGCAAACTACCGCTTTACTAAGCCCTATGAAAGAATTTCCTTCCTCTTCTTTACAGACACTTATCAAAGATATAACACACTACATAGGCAAAGAACGATGGGATACCTTACTTACTCATATAAAACATTCTCTTTCTTCTGCCAAGTTCAACAATACCCTCAGTCCTACTTAAATATAATACGCCTCTGTCCTGTAGATGGATATGCTGCAGCAGTTATCAGAGACGATATTCCTCCATCTTCTTCCCTTGCACTAAGATAGTTTGCTAATGACTGTTGGTATGTAGTGCCTAACAAAACATACTCAGCATCATGAAAAGGGTATTGATCTCCTCCTCGAGCAAGAAAATCAACGGTAGCAACAGATACACTTGGAGCAGAACTTACAACTGCACCATTTCGTACAATATAGCGTCCATCATCTAATCGCAAGGAAATAATTCGCTTTCCTTCTTGTACAATAGCATTTGTTTCGTTATCCAGTATCAACGGAGGCTGACTTGTATCAACTTCCATAGAGAAGCCACTAATCTGAGCAAAACGCCCTTTCGTATTTTCTACTTGGCTGACGGCATTTTCCATGAGTAATTTTAACTGACTTGCAGATACAGTAGGGACTACTACAAGAAAATTAGGAAAAGGGAGCATAGTGAAAGTATCAAGCTCACTGATAGATTCGCCTTTTTTTATTACTACACTGTTTCGTATGCCTCCTCCGTTTTGAAATGCAATATCTGGCTTTACCACTCCATATTCTTGATGAAGCTCCTTTGCTTGCCATAATAAAGCATCTGCAACAAGAGAACCTCCATTTGTTTCTTGAGTTCGTACTTTTTGTCGTGTGCCATCAAGAGTAACTTCGGTGTTTGCTAAAATATTGTTTGCCATATTCTCTTCAAATTCCATAACAGGTATGAGAGCTTGTTGCATCACTGTGCTATCAAGTTCTACTGCATCACTTTGCTTACTACTAGGATCTGCCACCCGCACTATCTTGCCAGTAGGAATGGATACTATATCTCCTTTTGCATCAAAGGATACTACAAGATTACCAACATATTGATATTTTCCGTTAGTAGTGATAATAGGCACATCTTTTCCTTGACTGTCCTGTGCCATCATAGGATACTCATCGTATGCTTTACTTTCTTGATCTTCTGGTAACAATATATCATCTGGATTTGCAAGTAGCTCATTTCCTCCTCCTGCAATAACAATGTCCACATCGTATAGCTGTGATACAAGAGTTCTCTCTGCTTCTATGCCTTGTAAGTGAGAGACAAGAATAATTTTATTTACTCCTAGATCAATCAATTTATTTATCTCTGTTTGCACAATGAGGCGCAGATCACTCATAATCTTTACTCTACGAGGAGATGATATGGCAGCAAGCTCAATGGTAGTTGCTCCTATAATACCAAAATGGGCATTATTGGATTCTACTACTATACTTGGAACAATACGTCCTTCTTCATATAACTGAAAAAGATTAGGTTCTTGTGAAAAATCTAAATTTGCAGACAAAAAAGGAGTGTCTTGCTCTACTTCATTGATAAAATCTGCAAGCACATCAGGACCAAAATCAAAGTCATGGTTACCAAGAGTAATGGCATCATATTCTATAGCATTTAATACTTTTGCGTCATAAAAAATATCATTTCTCATAGAAGCTGCAAATATTGTTCCTGCTAAAAAATTATCTCCTGCAGAGAGTGTTAATGTTGCATGTCCTGCTTCTTCTGCTGTAGAACGCAACTGATGCAACAGCGTAACAAAAGCCGCTGCATTTCCATACCCATCCTTAGAGCTAAGATAACTTTCTCCATCATTATTATGAAATATACTCACAGTCACTGGGCCGTCTTTAGGATAAGAGCCTTGCTGCTCTCTCAGTGCAGCACTTTGAAGCACAAGTACACACAATACCAATACACTATATATCATTATTTTTTTTACTATATTCCTCATATTCACTCCTATTTTTTATTCTTCTGTATACCATATACATATGCTATAGTATGGTAATTCTTTCTCCTTCATTAGTATACTAAAAATATCAAAATGAGTATACTATAGGCATGAAACATACAACATATTTTTTTATAAAAGTATTGCATCGCCATACTTTTATTTTCACGATATTTTGCTCTACATTAGCATTTTTCATCGTATCTCAACAGCAGCTCCTTATTGCAGCTCCACAAGATGAACAAGCAACAGATACTTTATCCACACAATCTCCCAATATGAGCATAAAAATTGATCTAAGTGATGATCTTGGAGAAAGAGAACAACAGCTCTTTTCTGATATTCAAAGTAATCAAGACGCATTACTCAGCAAAAACAGTGACACATCAGATGCATATATACAGTCATATGGCACTAGGTATAAAGAAACGATATTAGTACTGTACCCTGCTACAAGAAATGTATTATATATGGCATATCCTGATATTCCAAATAGTCCTTCTGTTACAGCATATGTAGATAATTTTGAGCGTACATTTAGGAAAGAAGCAGCAACAACAAATCAAGAGTATTATGATTTTGTTCGAGAGAGAGGATACCCTGGAGCTCTCTCAATTAGGCATACGCTACTATTTGAAGTGCCGTTTTACTCCGATGAACTTCGTATCGTCAATTTTTACAACACTATGTCAACAATGGTAAACAATGGTAGAAATACTATTACTGTACTTCTTTTCTTACAAGATGGAACGGAGCTTGAACAAAAAGATATATTCATCAATTACGACGAGGCTCTTGCGTTTATTGCGGAAACTATGATCGCTAATCTTATGCAAACACACAGTACAGAAGAAATTAGCATTCTTTCTGATAAGAAATGGATACAAGAAGGTGCTGCTCCTACACCAGAAAACTATAATAACAACCTTTCCTTTACACAGAATGCTGATCTTGTTGTGTTTTATAACAAATACCAAGTTGCTGCTGGAGCAAACGGAATAATAGAACGTTCTATACCGTACAGTACTATAGAGCCATTTCTCAGTGATACAATGAAACAGTTGCTGAAAAAATAAGCAATACTCTTTTTACCATGTCTTGTCATTATATATATCATATATGATAATTTTTTCTTTTTCATTGATATACTAAAAATATCAAAATGAGTATACTATGGGTATGAAACATACAATAACATATTTTTTTATAAAAGTATTGTATCGCCATACTTTTATTTTCACGATACTTTGCTCTACATTAGCATTTTTCATCGTATCTCAACAGCAGCTCCTTATTGCAGCTCCACAAGATGAACAAGCAACAGATGCTTCATCCACACAATCTCCCAATGCGAGCATAAAAATTGACATGAGTGATGATCTTGGAGAAAGAGAAAAACAGCTCTTTTCTCGTCTTCAAAGTAATCAAGATGCCTTACTCAGCAAAAACAGTATTACATCAGATGTGTATATGCAGTCATATGGCACTAAGTACAACGAAACAATGCTAGTACTGTATCCTGCTACAAGAAATGTATTATATATGGCATACCCTGATATTCCAAATAGTCCTTCTATTACAACATATACAGATAATCTTGAGCATATGTTTAGAACAGAAGCAGTAGAAGCAAATCAAGGATTTTATGATTTTTTTCGAGATACAGGAGAGTTTGGAGCGTCTTTCTCACTGAGATATGAGTTATTATTTGAAGTACCATTTTACTCCGATGAACTTCGTATTGTCAGCTTTCGCAATACTCTAGCAACATGGTCAAATAATGGTAGCACTACTGTTACGGTATTTCTTCTCTTACAAGATGGAAAGGAGCTTGAACAAAAAGATATATTTATAAATTACGACAAAGCTCTTGCATTTATTGCAGAAACTATAGCAGCTAATCTTATACAAACATATATCACAGAAGATACGCTTTCTTCTTATACGAAATGGATACAAGAAGGTACTGCTCCCACAGCAGAAAATTATAATAGAAATATTGCTTTTACACAAAATGCTGATCTTCTTGTATACTACGACAAATACCAAGTCATTGCTGGATCGGAAGGAATAATACAAAGTTCTATCCTCTACAGTACTATAGAACCATTTCTCAGTGATACAATAAAGCAGTTACTGAAAAAATAAGCAATACTCTTTTTACATTTTTTGTATTCTCACACCCTAGCAAGAAGTATCCACTCTTTTTGTTAGGGTTTTATTTTTCTAGAGACAAATCTTATTTTTTGAAATCTGCTGAAACCTTCGGTATCGTGCTTAATCCTTGAATCTGCAATTTTTTATACAAACATCCTTTGTAATAAGCCTTTCTTATACTGCTTTGTAAGGACTACTTGTTTCTGGGTGAGCGATATTTTTGTATCGAGGCTCTGCAGAAAAGAGGCTATCTTTTGTTGTTCGGGGAGGGAAGGAAAAGAAATAGTTATATGTTGATATTCTGAAATCCAATATCTTTTATGCCCTTTTAATGAGAAATTTATTTTTTGCATACATTCATATATTAACTTTATATTAGCTTGTACATTCTTTCTTAATTTCAATATTTTCATGGCAGATGACTTAACCTTAAAATCAAAATCTACAAACTTACTCACAGTAGTAAAATCATCAAAAATAATAACTGGATGATTTGTAAACACCCCATAAGTTTCGTTAGTATATCCTAGTATAAAAGTTTTGCCAGCTGTCAAAACAGGTATACTATAATTATCGCTATATTTTGAAGAATCAACAATATATTTTGTAGGTTGTTCATATTCTAAAATCTCTCCCAATCGCTTTTCTTCCCAATCGGGGTACTTGTTTCCTTGCTCATCCTTAAAGCGTAGCTCCTGTGAAAAAAGTTTTTGCATGACGCCTTTTTTGTATGACTGCAACAGTACTACTTTTCTTTCAAGGAGCTGTATCTTTGTGTCTACACTCTGCAGAAAAGATGCTATCTTTTGTTGTTCAGGGAGGGAAGGAAAGTTTATTTTTTCATTAGAATAATCCTTAAAATATATATGAGGTATAGTACTTCCTATAATATATTTTAAAAATACAATTCTTTGTAATACACTGTATAAAAAATATACATTAACTTTTTCCTTCTTTGGTTTAATTATATCGAGTGTTCCTAAAACAGACGAATAAGGCGAGCAAAGATGTACCCTTCCTACCCCTGCACCATCTTTTACTATTGCTACATAGGGTTCTGTTTCTCTAAAAAAACCTACTCTTTTAATCTCTCCAGTTGCTCCATAAACAGCATATGTTCCTCTTAATTCTTTCAAACTATCTAGGGTAATATCAGAAGATACTTTAGTTACTACCTCCCCCAGCCTTCTCTCTTCCCAATCGGGAAAATTAGAGCCATCGTCTTGCTTGAAGCGGATTGTGGGGGGGGGGGGGGGGGGATAGGCGCTGATTTTTTGTCTTGTTTACTCATCTAATAGTAGTATAGCCGTTATGTGAGTCTTCATCTTATGAAAGCCTTGCATGTCATGCTTGTTTCTGGAATCTGCAATGCTTACGCTGAATTCTCCAGCTTTCTACGCCTCAAAAAATCGTTACTCCATTTTATATAAAGTTGCGCTTACGCTGAATTCTCCAGCTTTCTACGCCTAGAAATAAAAAATATGTCATGTGTTTATTGTTGCGCTTACGCTGAATTCTCCAGCTTTCTACACCATTAAAGATAATGCCTTTTGATTTCCGATTGTTGTGCTTACGCTGAATTCTCCAGCTTTCTACACCTTCGGAAAAGAACTAGATTCTAATATCATAGTTGTGCTTACGCTGAATTCTCCAGCTTTCTACACCGAGGAGAAAATTCTCCACCTTCTAAATTTAGTTGTGCTTACGCTGAATTCTCCAGCTTTCTACACCCAAAAAAAGCTAATAATTCACTTGCTTATAGTTGTGCTTACGCTGAATTCTCCAGCTTTCTACACCACTATTTCTGGATCATATTTCATATTTCCTGTTGTGCTTACGCTGAATTCTCCAGCTTTCTACACCTATTAATTTTTTACAAAAAATAGAAAAACCGTTGTGCTTACGCTGAATTCTCCAGCTTTCTACACCTTTGAGCTGCTTGTAGAACTAAACCTCCACGTTGTGCTTACGCTGAATTCTCCAGCTTTCTACACCTAAATTTAATAAATTATGGAATTCTCTTTTGTTGTGCTTACGCTGAATTCTCCAGCTTTCTACACCAGAGCTCAACTAAAGTACAACGATATACATTATTATATCATAAAACAATAAGAAAAAGTACTAAATATTAGTACTTTTTTCATTCATTTTGCCATTTTTTCAAACAATTATCTATTTTTACTCATTTGATATTTTTTTATTCCTTCTCTACGCTGTTCTTTTCTGCGTTCTTCTGCTTGCTTTAGTCTGGTACTCAGATCATTTTTTATATGTAATTCTTTTGCTACCGCATCAATAATACGAATATACTCATCCTTTTTCTCAAAAATATCTTTCATACTTTCATGAAGAATATCATCACGTATATCCTTCAATTTCTCTTTATCGTCATGCTTAAGTTGCTTTATGATTTTATCAAATTTAATGTATTTACCTTTATGAGATGCTGTTTCCTTTGTCTTCTCATCCATATTCTTGAGTACTATATATTCAATATCAAATATTACTTTTAATGCTTCAATACCCAAATGTCGAAATTCAGGGATAATATACTGTATGAAATATTCCATCAAATCCTTACATTGCTTTTCTTGTTTTTCAAAACGTGATTCCACTTCGTGTAATCCATGAATAAGATTTCTTTTATAAAATACATAACTTAGTTTAGTAAGATAATGGAAAGGAATGGAAAATTTTTTGAATTTTCCTTTAATACTCCCTTGTATAATAACTTCTAGTTTTTTCATTTTTGTCTTACCTAATGGCACTTCAATACTAAACCTACTATCCTTATCGTAGTCCTTCTCATGAGAAAATTCTGTGTTTACCTTATCAGAAAATTTTTTGCTTAGATTTACTGCAATTTCCAGTAACAACCTATCCTTCGCATAGTAATCGGCAGCATCGTACACCTGTTTCCTCTCTTCCTTATCATCAATAGTATGTATATCTTCCTCTATTAAGTGCTTTATTTTCTCATGGTAATTTTTATAGTCCAACTCCATATCTTTTGTATACTTCTGATACTCCTCATTTCCTTTCTCTCTCCCCCACTGCTTTGAGAGCCAAACAATATTACGAAGATCATTTGTATGTGTTTTTTTAGTGGATGCTTGTCTTTCTGTGGTCTATTGAAGCGAAAGCTGTGCTTTTTATACACAACCTCTTGCTTATCAATAAGTGCTGGCGTATCCTGCTCCAGTGCCGTTGTTACACTCTGTACTATACAATCAAGCGTTTGATTGAGAGATGGTTTTATATACTTTTCACAATAGGCATATTTTTCTGGGAAAGCATTGCATACTTTTTCTCTAAACTGCTGTACAAAATTGGCAGTATAGAAGTGCAACATAGCACTTATTTTTTGATATTCTAATGGATATAGAGGATCATTTTCCTCTGTCTCCTTTAATACTCCTTGCAAGGACCATAATATAAACTGTACTTGTGTCGATGGATATTTCTTTTCATCTATCTCATGTACTTTCTTATACTGCTCATGTCTATATGCAATCTTTTTCTCTATAGTAGCTGGCGTATAGTCATCCCTCATACAACGTGGAAGACTGTTCCCGATATCCAGGTTTTTATCATTCATATTCATACTCTGCATCTGCTCAATATCCTTAACAATAGATGCTACAATAGCTCCCTGCTCGCTCCCCTTTAATATCATCTTTGCGATCCGTAGTAAATGTGTTCTTCGCATCCTAAACTTTATCCATTGTTCTGTATCTTTTTTCCTCACTCTACACCAGTAATGATCACCTAGCCTAAAATAATTACCATTCTTAGAATCAAACACAGGAATATTGATACTTTTCTTCTTCTTATTTTCCTGTATTCCTGTTGTGGCAAATTCCAAATTTTTTATCTTAGACTCAAGCGTAATCCATCGTATAATCAAGTTATCCACTATATAAGGACTTAGAGGCCTTTGGCTATCCTCATAGTTTTCTTTTGCATAGTTAGGACTTCCTTTAATAGGTTTATTAATATAGTCTATAATCTCACACATGAGGCTCCATACTCTCTCATTTTCCTCTTCCTTTCTGTCTTTTTTATTCTTTTTATCTTCTTCATCTTGCGTCTCAGATGGATGAGCTTTTACTTTATCGCTTTTTTTCCTTCCATAGCATTTAATAATTGCCATAATAGCATCAAATACATCTTGATTCTCTGTTTTTTCTCTATTTGCAAATGCAAATCTATTGCAAAGAGCATAGGCTCTGTCTTTTTCTAGGCCTATACATAAAAAACAAAGAAGACCTAGCAAAGTAAAATAATTATTCTTAAAAAAATCTTTTTTATCCAAAGGATGAGAGTGCTCTTTTTGCTCATATTGAAGTAAGGCAGAACAATAACAATTATATACTATCTTTTGTGTATTTTCCTTTATAGGAATATTTTTATGCTCAAGATGAGATAGATAATGTCTCATATTTTTATACAAAATATTACATTCATTGTACACACTCTCTACTTTTTTATTGACTGCATTAAGATTAGTACTGTTTAATGTACCTTCTTTCTGTATAACAGATTGCTTCATATGTGTATACAATTCCTTTGATGACACCCTAAAATCCACAAATGAAATACTAGCTATATTCTCATATATATGCTCTGCTTCTATAGCCAATACTGCTCTTTCCCAAAAGCGTAGAGTATCATTCTCTATTTCGGTACTGTAAGCAGTATGAGAAGGTGGTGGAGTATTTGTATTTTGCTTGTTGTTATTTTTATTATTGTTATTATTCATACTTATATTATATATTCCTATTAGTTAAATAATCAAGCACATTTTTAGAATTTTGTTCTTTTGTACATTCAAGCATTAAACAAAAAAAGAGCAAGGCTTTCCCAATAGTGAGAAAGTCTTGCTCTCATTCTTTAGCTACTTTCTGTAAAGCCAAGTAGCAGAAAATATACGCTATTCTCTTGTAGCTCTGGCTACTTTAGTAAATTTCAACTTTCTATATACAAATTTCTGTGATTTAATAACAGTGTTTCCATATTCACTTACAAAATCTTTATGATAGCTTAGATCATATTCTCCAGGAGGATTAACATAAAAGGTAACATCGTATTCGTCTGTATCTTTCCCTGAATATCCTATATTCCTTGCATAATGAAAGTTATCAATTAAATTGATCATAGGGCGTAAATCAACAAACTGAGTAGTCTTTGTTCGTCTATTGTAAATTTCCGCACTCACATTTAAGTAGGGAACAAATCCGCCTGGAGGCGTACCTTCAGGGATATTCTTCTCATTTTCATCCCAATTTACCCTAGCTTCTATATGAATAAAAGTCTTTGCTTCATCAAGATTATTTGTCAAAGGAAAGACTGTATCTTTAACTGCAGCTTCAAAGATAAGAACAACGCCTGGCTTTATTTTCTCTTCACCAATGACTTGCTCAAGAGAAAAACTATATATTGAAACAATAAAAAGAAACAAAAAAGTAAAAATAGTTATTTTATTAACCATAATACCCTCCTTATTTTTATAGATTTTATATAATTATTATATAAAAACAAAGCATATTAGTCAATAAAAATAATTAAAATTTTAACTATATACAATAAAAATTCATTTTTTGCCTTATAATAAGCTCATAATAAGAGAGAATGATAGTATTACCATAAAAAATATACTGTTTACAAGGAAATGGTATATGAGAATATAAAAGTACAATACAAAAGTATAGTACATAAGAATGTACTTTTATGCTATGTAATGATGCCTTACAAAAATGCTATTGTGTGACTGTTTTGTGTACTCCCATTTGCTCTTCAAAATCACTTTCTTCTGCTACATTTATCAAATGATACTGCAACATCTCTTCGTGAGAAAGATAATATAGCTCTTCAGCAGATATTGAACGCATAAATGTATAAAAAGAATCTTTGACACCAAATGTTTTAAGGAGCTTCTGCATGTTTGCTGCTGCTGCCAGTTCTTGCGATTTCGCTGTAGATTCTAATTGACCTTCTCCTCCAAGAGCAGCAAAATTATGAATACCAACAGTTGCTCCTTTTTCTGCATATCGAACACGCCCTGATGCAAATAAATCAACTCCAGCCGATTCCACTACACTGTCTGCTGTTATATAGGTACCATAGCCATATTCATGTATCATTTGCATTGCTTCTGATATTGATGCAACATCAGCTCCCCCAAAAACATTAGATAATACCAAAAATTTTACATCCACAAATTCCTCTTTAAGAATAGCAATAGCAGTAGGCAATACTGATCCTACAAGACCAGATACAATAGCAGCAGGAGAACCCTTATTGGCAACAATATAAGAAATAAAGATATCTTGTCCTCCGTACATATCCACCATAAATAAGCCATCTTGTACCTGTAATATAAAATGAGGAGTATTTTCTTCACCAGAACCTACCCCATCAATATCAAGAATGACAAAATCGTCTTGAGGAATAATTTCAATATCTTCTACACTATATATTGTGCCATCAAAAACATTAACTTCTATGTCTTCTGCTTGTACAGATACAGATAGTCCTAATAAAAAAAATAATAAAGCAAATAAAGATATGTACCTTTTTTCAATACACATGGTTTTCTTTCTCATAATGTTATATAGTATACTATACATTTATTATTTATTGCAAAGAAGAAACAATGAAATAGTGTACAATAGAATTATGCAATGGTCATTAGAATCTATTTCTGCACTCATGCTTGAAGCAGCTCAATTAGCATTACAGCACCGTGACATGCTTGAGGTACAAGAAAAAAATACGAATTTTAGCACACAAAATGAAATTTATACAAATGTCGATACTGAGGTAGAACAGCTACTTAGCAACAAGCTCGCTGCTCCGAGTGAGCATCACTATGTGTTAGGAGAAGAGACTGCAGAAGAGACATTACTCAACAACAATATGGAGTCGTTGTTTTCAAAAACAACGTGGGTCATTGATCCTATAGATGGCACTCGTAATTTTGCAAATGGTCTCCCTTTATGGGGTATTAGTGTTGGGTATATTGAAAATTTAGAGTTTAAGGAAGGAGCAATTATCTTCCCTGATCTTCAAGAGTGCATGATAAGCTATAATGGGAATGTCTATTATTATACCTCTCCATGCTCGTTTCTTTCTCTGTCTTCTATAAATATATCTGATTTTAAGGAACTAAAGTATACTCCTATACAACATAACCATAGGGTATGGGCAGCCTCTAGCGCACAACAAATTCAAAGAGCTGCTACAAAATACAGTGCACATATTGCTCGTTCCTGTGTGTACTCTATTGCTAAAGTGCTTACAAATAATTTTTTTGCCTATATCGGAAAAGCAAAAATATGGGACTTTGCTGCATGTATTGCTTTGTTTCGTAATATACAAAAAGAAGTATACTACCACTCAACACAAACAAACACATTAGAAACACTTCCTTGGCACATCAACGACACTTTTTGGAGCAACAATCTCACTGCTATGAGAAAAGATCTAGTGTTTTGCCACGAATACAATTTAGGAATGTGTATTCTTCCCAATAGTAAGAGTACTTCCCATTCCCATTAAAATCTGTACACGTACACTCTACTATTTCGTGCCATCTTTCTATACTGCATAAGACGCTTTTTAGGCAACTCTTCTACTGCTACTTGTACAAACCCCATGTGTTCAAGCCAATCTCCTATAGTTTGGGTAAGACAATATACTTTACTGTACTGGCTCTGCTTTGCTTTTTTCAGCAGATACTCGACAATTTTTTTTCCTACGCCAAAACTATCATAGCGAGATTGTACAGCAACACTTGCAATCTCAGCACTCGTTGCATCAAGCTCGTGTAATGCAGCAACGCCATATATTTCACCATCAACTTTGTATGATACATAATCCCGAAACGATGCTCGAATTGCTTCAATATCCCTCAATACTAAAATGCCACTTTTCATATACGGAAGCATAATCGCATACACTGTTTCTATATCTTGTTCGGAAATAGTACCAATAGCTTGATATTCATCAGCATTTACCATAAACCCTATGCCTTGATCAAAAAATACTTCTATCAACAACGCTCCTTCTATATTTCCATCAAGAAAATGCACGCGTTCAACTCCATGTTTCAGTGCATACACCGATGCACTGAGTATCTGTTGAAACATATATTGTATATTTCCAGAATAGTGTTGTAAGTACTTTTGGGCTGATTCCAGTGTCATGCGTACTGCACTGCCTTGTTCAGAAAAATCCACATATTCAGTGTTATTTTCTGTTTGTAGCTCTTTTACCTTTAGCTCATTAAGCAATGTAGTACTTTCTTCATCTCGAAAGTAAATCAATTTTGATGCTCCTAATCTCACACTTATCTGTGCTGCAAGCTCAACAGCCGATAAATAATACGGTTGTATTTTATTACTCCATCCTAGTGCAGGAATAATAGGAATAACAGAATCTTGCAATAACAGATGAATAAGACGGGTATCAATTTTTTCGGGAATACCTGCATATAATAAATCTCTATTTTGCACTACCCCTTTTGTTCTTGCTCCCACCCAATTACCCACTACCGATGCTTGCTTATATGTTGCAAAGAGAGCAAGCAATTTTCCTATAGTCTCAAAGGTTGCTCCCTCCAGTAACTCTACGTCTTCTTTTTGAATAACGACATCATTTTTCTGTAAAAAAGAAAAAGAGCGTCCAAACTGTGTAAACACACGTTTTACAGTGGATTGAATATCTGGTACTAATACCACCTTTATTTGAGATTCAAGTAAGCGAGTAATATCTTGTATAAGAGAATAGAGAGCATGAGATTGTAACAAAGCATCATCAAAATAAATCACAAATATTTTGTGCTTATATCGTTTTGAATATGAAAAGACATCTCGTATTTGCTTGATTCTTTCTAGGTTCATCTATCTAAATTATAGCGATAATGGTATATCCATGCTATCGGCAAGTTTTTACACAAACATCCTTTGTAATAAGTCTTTCTTATACTGCTTTGTAAGTGCAACTTGCCTCTGTGCAAGTAATATTTTTGTGTCGAGGCTCTGCAGAAAAGAGGCTATCTTTTGTTGTTCGAGGAGGAAAAGACACTCTATTTGAAACTCTTTACTATCTTTTGAATGACATTATAATATTATTATTTAAGGGAACTTTCCATAAAAATATCAGCTATCTCCCCCAATGTTTCTCTTGCCAATCAGGAAAATCAGAGCCATCGTCCTGCTTGAAAAGATATTGTAGTAACAGTCCTTTACTGCTCTTAAGGTTCTATAGCAAGAAAGGATAATTTCCTTTCTTGCTATAGGCATGCTCTATGATGAACACGCTGCATCACCTTTAACCTTTGGATACTGTGCTGTTTTGCCTTCCATAGCTGAGCCTTTAAAATCATTAGCATGTATGCTTGAATATTTACATAATTTCCACGATGATAAATCTTGATCAAATTTAGTAGCATTATTAAATAAATCAATATATGAAATATGTTTAAGAGCAACAACATTCCGCACATCCCAATCTCCTATATCTTGATTAAAAGAGCTGGCATAAGCAAATATACCAAACATATTAGTAACCTTACTCACATCCCAATCTCCTATATCTTGATTAAAAGAACTAACTCTACGGAACATACTAGCCATATTCGTAACCTTACTCACATCCCAATCTCCTATGTCTTGATTAAAAACAGAATTAGCAGGAAAACTAGAAAAAATACCGCTCATATCTGTTACATTACTGGTATTCCACCGTGTTATATCTCCATTAAAAGTATTCAAATGCTCAAATAAAAAACTCATATCAGTAATAGCACTGGTATCTATCATGTTGAGGTTGGGGCTATTGGTGTTTTGTCTGCCTGCTCCTATTTCTGTAACGATAATAGCGTACAACGCTTCCCTTGTCGTTGGTCTGTAATAAGTAGCTGATTGTCCTGCTAGTTTCACCAGTCCTGTCTCTACATTGATAGTCGCAAGTACTTTTCCTCCTGAATAAGATCCCGAAGTAATTGTACATAGTACTACTCCATAGTTATACTCAGTAATAGCAGAGTCATGTATGTTTGATTTATTTGCTGTGCCTGTTATCGTTACTGTATTGGTATTTTTTGTAAACGATATTGTTAAGCCTGTTTCTTTTTTGAGTGTACTGTTATCGTTATCTATTGTGCTTTCATCACAGGTAAAGGTAAGCCCACTAGGACTGATACTGGCAAGTACTCTCGTAGTATGTGCTGATGTTGGTGCTGAGCCTACTGTTGCTGATACCTTTGTGGCATTTCCTATCGCTACTGCTGGCGTACTGGCAGATACTGCTGTTGCTTCTGCTGATACCTTTGTCTTTTTGAGGCTGTTTACTGCTACTGCGGTGATATAGTACTTTGTATTCAATCGTAGATTGCTTATTGTATAGCTTGTTGCTCCTGTTGATACATCGTCTTTTTCTGCTCCTTCTTGTGCATCGCTTGCTGCTTTTGCCTGTGTTTTTACTGTTGCTCCATCTATGTCTTTTGTTGAGGCTGCATAGTATACTATGTAATCTATTTGATTATCTCTTAAATCAGTTCCGTCTTCTGTCGTTCCTTTCACAGTAGGGGCTGTTATGGTAAGTACTATAGTAGCTCCTTGTGCATTTGCTTGTATGGTGGGCTTTCCTGGTGATACATAGGCTTCTTTTGTGATAAACTCTTTGCGTTGTCCTGTTGCTTCTTTGCTGGTATCGGTGCTGTTTACTGCTTGCACTACTATTTCGTAAGTTGTGCCTACTGTCAATCCTGTCAGAGTGCTGTTGGTTGTGCCTGCTGCTACTGCTGTGGAGCTTCCTGCTGCTGTTTTTATTTGTGCTACTGTCCTCGTTGTACTGCCACTTTTGGCTACTTTGTATACTTTGTACGATACTTGTGCGGCTGTTAGGGCGTCTCCTTTGTTTGTTTTGTGGTTTGCATTGAGGCTGGGAGCTGTCCACGATATTGTTGCACTCCCTCCTGTTACTCCTCCTACTTGTATGTTGCTTACTTCTGCGGGAGCGGTCGCTTGTGATGCGGTTGTTACACTTGCCACTGTCGATACTGCTTTTTTGCTTGTGTCTGTTTTTACTGCTACTTCTACCACAAAGTGATACTTTGTTGCTCCTTTTATTGCTACTACTGGTGCTGTTTCGCTAGACAAGCCTAAACTGCTAAGGGCAGAGACAGTGTATACTCCACTACTTGCTGTGCCTATGTTTACTTTTCTGCCTGCTTGTACTTCTGCTACTGTTGGTGTTGTGTCTTTCTGTAAGCCGTATACTGTGTATACTAGCTCGTCATTGCTTGTTACTGTTGTGCCATCTTTGTTTTTTGCTCCTGTTATTGTGCTTAACTGTGTGAGTACGAGCTTTATTGTTCCTAATGTGTTTGTTGATGGTGATACTACCAGCTTGCCTGTTAAGGATGATGTAGGGGCTGTTGCTTTTGAGGTGGGGATAGTGCTGAGTTCTAGTTTTTGTATCAGTGCAGGGTCCTTGCTTTGTGCTTTCTTTGTTGCATAGGGATTGAGGCTATTTATTGCTTCTATGCCTATGGTGTATACTGCTCCTTTTGTTCCTATAAATGTTCCTCGTAAGCTGCTGTTTCCTGCTATCTCTTGTGTTTGTACTCCTCCCATTGCTTTTATTTCCGCTATAGTTTTAGTACTCTGGTCTCCTGCTACTATGTATACTTTGTACTGTATTTGTGCTTGTGTGAGTTGTCTGTCATTGGGGGCTTTGTGCTTGCTGGTAATTGTTCCTTTTTGAAAATCATACTGTACGGTATCGCTTGTTTGTGTTGATGTTTCAATAAACAGTGATAGGCTTTCTGGTGCGGGTGGGACAGTGGATACTGCATCATATACTGCTACTTTATCAGTGAGCGTTGTTGGGGGGCTTACTCTGTTATTCTCTACTGTGAGAAAGGTAAAGCTATAGCTTTTTGCATTTGCTTGCGTTGAGGATACTTCTACGCCATCTGCTATGCCAAAGCTAATGGTGGTTGCTGTACTTGTTATGCTTTTTTCTGCTACCAAGTTTGTGCCATCTAACATACGCAGAGTGTAGTACTTATTTGATCCAGGAGCTTGCTTAAAAGTTGCTTTTATTTGTATTGCTCCTGTACTTGTATCAAGTGTAGGCTTGCTTTGAAAGAGATCTTCTGAGGGAGCTGTGAGTGAGTTGGGGGTGCTTATGTCTTTTATGGCTTGGGTGCTTTTGTTTTCTGAGTAATCATAGGTGAGTATTGTTACGGTATATGTTTTGCCTTGCGTGAGTTCTTCGACAGAGAGTGACTTTGTGGGATAGGGTATTTTCTTCTCGCTCAGTACTGCGGTGCTTGTGCCTTTTTCTGCTATGCTTACGCTGTATTCTTTTATATCTTTGTTATTGGCTTTTGTTGTATCGGGTGCTGTCCATGTTATCTGTGTGCCTATCTTTGCTGCTGATACAAAGGGATAGCTTGCTTGTATGCTTGTCACTGCATCGGGGGCAGTGCTATCTGCTGATGTGGTTACTGTGGCTGTGGCTGTTGCTTCTGTTCCTTTGTTGCCTGCACTGTCCATTGATACGACTGCCACTGTATACTCGGTGGTTGCTTTGAGGCCTGTTATCTGTGTGTTGCGTACTGTTCTCTCTGTTATTGTTACTGTCTTTGCTGCTGTTGTGCTGTCCTTTTCTGTTACTGTTATAGTCACTCCTGCATAGTCTCGTACATCGGGGGCTTGCCAGCCTACTACTATGCTATCTGCTCCTCCTACTACACTTACATTGGTCGCGGGCTTTGTTGTCTTGTCTGTTGTTGCTTGTTCTTTTGACACTGCAGTGGAGTACTTTCCGTTTTGAGAAACATATACCTCTACTTTGTACGTAAGCGTGCCGTAGAGTTTTGTGAGTGCTATGCCGTCCTTTGCTACATACACAGTGGCGTACTCTTGATTGTCTGCACTTGCAGAACTGAGTTTGGCTGTACTGCTATTGTTCACAGTTGCTTCTGCTACTACTGTATTTGTTGCAGTTGCTATAACGCGTACTAAGAGGCTTTTGTCCGTAAAGGTAACATTTCCCCACTTGATAAGCAGGCTCTCATCGGCTGGACTATTGCTTTTATCGTTTGCTGTTACTGTAAGGTCTGCCTCTGACAGTGGCGTTACTGTTTGTGAAAGCTGGGATGCTTGCACGCCTGTCAATACTGTTGTAGGACTGCTTGTGTTATCATTTCTGTCTTTGTAGCGTATTTCTACATCATAGGATATACCTGCAAGCGTGGAGACCTTTGGAAGTATAACTTCTCCTTGCTGTAGGTTCTGCACGGTAGCTTGCGCAAGCACTATGCCACCAGTCGTGCTTTTTACCACTATTGTGGCTTCTGCTATGTCTGTTTTGCCTGATGCAAGTCGTTCTTTATCCCATGTTATCTTTATGCCGTCACCTGATTTTTCTACTCCTACCTGTGTCAAAGTGTCCTGTGGTGCAGTAGTATCTATCAGTGTTGTCACAGAGCGTGTTGTTTTTGGTGATACTTCTGTGTCTTTTTGTGCTTCTATCTCTACAGTGTAGTCGGTGAGTGCTTGTAAGCCTTTGAGTTGGTACGATTGTCCTTGTTGAAAGAGTGTTTGATATTCTATTGCAGGAACACGCACTTGTATTGATTGTGCTGGTACTGTTGATGTAGCTTTTACGACTACATGCGTGGCTTCGCTGGGAGCTTCCCAGCGTAACGAGAGTGTCCCATCGTTGCTTGCTACTTGTATCTGCACATTGGACACTGATGCGAGTGTCGGGGTTACTGGCGTTCCCCCTCCGCCTGATGAGGAACTGCTACTGCCCTCCGAACATCCTACGAGTACGAGGGTAGTCATTGCTAGCACTACTAGTATAGTCAGAGCTATTTTCTTTACCATTCCTTTTTTCATAATGATCTCCTTTTATTATTCATTATTACAATAAATACATTACATATAGCTATTATTATAATAAAAAAACTATTTTTATGTATACTACATAACTTATAAATAAAAAAAAAAAAAATGCGTTAAAATTTACGTATAATATACATATACTCTTACTGAGATATTTTTTAACACTTCTGCTCAGTTTCTAACTTGAATTTCCACAGAAAAAACAGTATAAGACAAATATTTATAAAAATACTAAAATACATATATATGAGTAAATCTGATTTCTCTTTTTATCTTGTGTGGGTAATTATATTTACAGTTATCAATATAGGCATCATTTTTTTGCTAGAATATTTTGAACTCATCCCTTTACTAAAAAAAACACTCTCTTCAAATACCACACAAGTACAGGATATACTTCCCCCTAACAATGAAACCACAATGCACAATGACAATGATATGCTATCAGAGTATACTCCATTTCAGAAACAAACACGAAACCATATACCAGAGCCTCCCAAACAGCCCCCTCTTGATTCATCTTACAACCTCTCTTACAGCTATAGTATCCCCTCTTATTTTGAAAACATTGTACTAGAAGAAGAACCTACATTCCTCACAAATGATGGAAGCATCTTTCAGCTTGGATATATCAGTATCTCTGCTATCTTTCCTTACCAATTTACCACCATATTACAACAGCAACTTCCTGCCGCCTTTCAAAATCAACAGAATACATCCCTTGTATTGTTTCGTGTATTACTTGGATGGAAAAATATTCCCACATTTACCGAACTGTATCAGCAACAAACACAGCGATCTTCTTCAATCACACTGATAGTACCTCCCCTTACTGTTCTTGAGTTGCAAATGTCAGATATAGCAACACTTGATACCAAAACACAAGATACTGTCTCTTCTCTTATACGACAAGAAATTGAACAACAACTACAGAGAAATAGCATTCCTAAAGAACTTAAAAGTAATGCACTTCGCATTTTAGGAGCTCAATACACACTCAATAATTTTCAAGACATCACCATGAGCTTTTTTACACAATAACATATCACAATGTATCAAAAACAAATAGTACAGCATTATTCTTTTCACCCTATATACATACAATATAGGCATACTTCATCATTCACTTATACAGTACCCCTATGCTAACACATATCATCATCATTATTGTCTCGTTTCTTCTCTCCATGTTTTTTTCAGGAGTAGAAACTGCGTATACATCGCTTACCCGATTACAGCAACACATTATCATTGCTAAATATCCCTTTCGAGGAAAACTCCTAGCTTCTCTTCTTAAAAATCCTATGCTTGTTCTCAGTACTATACTTATTGGAAACACCACTGCAAATACCAGCTTCTCTATTACCTTAAGTCAAATTGTAGTACATGTTTTTGGAAGCAATGCACTGGCAATAGCCACAGGAATTATCACTCTCTTTTTACTTATATTTTGTGAGATAAGTCCTAAGCAGTTTTCTTTACAGTTTAATGAAAAAATAATTATAAAAGCAATTTTCCCTCTCTATATTTTTCAATATATCTTTTTACCGTTTTCACTTGTACTTAATCAAATAAGCACATTAGTGCAATTTATGATGAAAAAGAATACACAACAAAATACTGAACTTCTTACTCGAGCTCACCTTGCACATGTTTTTTATAGTGCACAATCGCTTGGTGAACTTGAAAGCGAATATACAAATACTATTATGCGTATTCTCAATTTCTCTACACTCTCAATAGAATCAATTATGGTGCACAGACGTTCAGTAATCAGTATATCGGCTCAAAGTACCTTAGAAGAAGCACAGAGCATCACCAATAAATACATATATACTATGTACCCTGTATACGAACAGGATAACCAAGAACACATTGTAGGGATAGTACATCTCTACGATATTATAAAAGAACACAACAAACAAAAGACAATAAAACAGCTTATGCAAAAAGCATTGTTTGTCCCTAAAAGCACCACAGTACATGAAGTAATAACACACATAAAGTATAAGGAAAATACAACAGCTATTATTATTGATGAGTTCGGTGGATTCTCAGGTATTGTAACTGTAAAAGATATTGTCAGTTATATTTTTGACTTTGATACAAAACATTATAATAAAGCACACACAGCAGAACTATTTATTACATTAGATGCTAGACGGGTATTGTTAGACGCATTTGTCCCTGTCAATGAATTAGAAGAATACATAGGAAATGTACTAGAGACTCCCCCTGAATCAAACACTATAGGAGGATATATTTTAGAATTGACTCAAAACATTCCTACAGTGGGAAATAGCGTACACACACCATTAGGAACATTTACAATTTTACGGGTAAAGCAAAATCGCATACAATCGCTCTTATGGATTCTCCCTCAATCAACAATGAGATAATATACCAGCGGTGGGACTCGAACCCACACAGGATTGCTCCTATCAGATTTTGAGTCTGACGTGTCTACCAATTTCACCACGCTGGCATATATATAGCATATCGCATTTATACAGTAAAGCACAAGCAATATTCTTTTTTCCAGCATATTTGGTTAGTAATGAGAATTTTCAATAATTTTCTCATTGCATATATTGAAATATTATATGCAATTTGTTTGCTTACACTATCCGATGAATTTAAAAACAGTGATAAGCGTTGCTAGTACCGTAAACCCTGCAAATATATATACTTGTACAACATTTATTTTTTTATCCAATTTATCCATTCTTCCTGATAATTTACTTTCTACATGATCTATTTTTTCTACTGCATGATCTATTCTTTCTGATAGCTTGTTCTCTACATGGTCTATTCTTTCTGTTAGCTTGTTCTCTACAAGATCTATTTTTTCTGATAGTTTGTTTTCTACATGGTCTATCCTTTCTGATAGTTTATTTTCTACATAGTCTATTCTTTCTGTTAGTTTGTTCTCTACATGGTTTATTTTTTCTGTTAGTTTGCTTTCTACATGGTCTATTCTTTCTGTTAGTTTGCTTTCTAAGTGATCTATTTTTTCTGATAGTTTATCTTCTACATGATCTATCTCTTTGGATAATAATTCATAGTGAGTAATAGGTTTTTTTAGTGATTTATTTTCTGTATCTTTTGAGGGTAGCTTTCTCTTTTTGGTAGAAAATATATTACTTGTCTTTCTCGTACTCTTTCTATTGTTTTGTGGTGTTATATATTGTTCTGCCATATGTATAGTATACTACTTTCTGCATATTTTTGATTGCAATGCAGATTTAAGCACTTTCGGTTAGTAGTGGGAATTTCCAAAGTAAGATTGAAAACTTGATATTGGTTTATAAATATTAGAATCACTATTATCAGGTTATGGATCAGCCTTCTCTTCATCGTTGCTCTAACTCTCTCAAAACGGAAAGTCTTCCACTGCAGATTGTGGATCAGCCTTCTCTTCATCGTTGCTCCAACATTTCATAACATCACAATTATTACTATCAGGTTGTGGATCAGCCTCTTTTACTTTGAATAAAACAGGTAAGTTAGTCGCTGTACCAAAAATCAAAGCTCTCTGAGTTGGAATAATAGGTAACATGTTGAGTATTGAATCAGAAACAAAAGAAGTCATATCTCTTATATATCTAAGATCGGTAGGATTTTGTATACGATGGATAATAAAATTACTGCACTGAGACAAAACAGTTTCATTAATTTCAGATGGTCTTTGACTAGCTACCATTAAAAATAAACCATACTTTCTGGCTTCTTTTGCAATTCTTTCAAAAATTCTATAGGCTTCAAAAAAATATTCTTTTCCTTTGTTATTTGAAATATATCTATGAGCTTCATCTAAAATAAGATGAATAGGGTTTTCATTTCTATTTTTTTGTTTTTTGACATATTCAAAAAATATTCTTGCTAGCACTGTAGAAATAACTTCTATCACTTCGTCATCAATATTATCAAAATTAATAATAGTAATATTACTGTCTTTATCTATTAAATATTCAACATACTTTTCAACATTCATACTACTAGACGCTTTCTTTAAAAAATCAAATTCTTTTCTTCTAATAATTGACTTCAATCTTGTAATAAGAGAAGAACAATGATCTTGAACATGTGTATTTCCATGAGCTTCCTCCCAATAGATAGCATGTTCAATATACTCCTTCAGTTCTGCTAATTTTCTTATTCTCACATCAGATTCTTCATTAAATTCATCTTCTAAACCTTTACCACTATCAATATTTTTACCATTTTCTAAACTTTTATTACCATCAATTATATTCTTAAGACTACATACAAATTTTTTCTCATCTTCTTTATCGGAAAAATTTCCATATTGCGAACTATATCCTTTATCTATATTTTTATGTTCTTCTCCTAATTTTTCTTTCAAATTTTGTATTCTTTGATATTTTGGTATAGCAGGAGAATTACTAAAATAAAATGAATGCATTAAATACGCTACTATCCTTTTTAGAATACCCTCATCTTTACCACTTAAAGATAAAGCATTTCTTAAAACTGGAGCTTGTACCTTTGTACTTGCTTTTAATAGTAATTCCCACTCATCAATAGTTAATAAATTTAAAGGTAAGAAAAATTCTTTTAATACAACTTTATTATTTTTATCTTTTAGTTCTTCATTTTCCTTCTTTAAAGATAAATATGTAAGTTTAATATCATGAATAGAAAACTCTGTCTTTTTATCAATAAATGCTTTTTTGTATTCTCCATTTATGTCAAAAATTATGAATTTAGAGTGTGGATATGACTTTTTTTCATAAATACCCTGTAAGATTGCTGATATTGTACAACTTTTACCGCTTCCTGTACTTCCTAGCACTGCACTATGAAATCCAAAAAAATCATTTATTTTTACTTTTACTCTATATTTTTCCATCAAAGTCCAATTTCCAATTTCTAATGATTTTTGAGTATCTTCTGATGTATCTTGAGTATTTTTTTCATTTCCAAATAATTGATCTAATTCGGTATCTTTTATATACAATACATCACTGTATAACATAGGATAATTAGAAACACCAAAATCAAATTTTCCATTTTCTAAAACACCAATGGGAAATAACTCTAACTTTTTAATACTATTGACTTTGTTTATACTATCTTTGTTATTTTCAAAAGAATAAGTAATTTGTGTGTCTTTTTCTATAATAGAAGAAATAGAAGCGACAATAAAGTTATTTTCAATACTTACTAAGACATATCCATTTAATCTAATAAATTGATACATATCTTCAAAACCTGTTACATTAAAACTATCAATATGACTTAATAGTTCAGCTTCCAGTTTATATGCATTGACCGATACAATCTTAGCAATACATCTTTCTTTTTTATCTTTAATCATTTTTTCTATAATATTTTTTTAGAATATCTTCTAATTCTTTATCATCTTTATTTATTTCTAATAAAAAATGTTCAACAATATATTCAAATCCAGCTATATTCTTCCCTCCAGTATCATTTCCTTTTATTATCCATATTCTAGGATCATCTTTATTCTTCAATTTTTCAATTTCTGTATTCAATTCATCATGACAAAAAATGATGAGTCTAAATTTAGGAATACTTGCTAAAGCCTGATATATAATATTATTAATATGCTCATCAGCAAAGCTATATCCAATTACTACTAATACACTATCTTGCATTAATATTTTTTTTTGAAATTCCCGAAATAAATCACTATACGGTGCCCCAAAACTATTGCTTTGCTTTAAGGGAGTAGGATATATCATCATATGATTATTTTCTTTACTAGAATTTTGTACTTCCTTTACTTTAAATAACTTATCATTATTTTCAATTTCTATCCAACTTACTGATCCATGTAATTTATATAAATACACATAACTATCTATCACATTATATTTATGATTATCTATTCCTATTTGCTCTGCATATGCATAATCAAATGTAGAAGGGTTGAAATATCTATCAATAAACCCACTAAACCCATTACAATATATAATCCCTAAATCATCCATTGCTCTTTCATTAAATAAATCATAATTTGTAGTAAAAATATTAATTTTTTTAAGAGCTCTATCTCTGTACATTAATCTTCTATAAAACGAATTATATATCTCTAAAACCTTGTTATTGTTTTCTTTAGTATCAGTACACATAGTATATATTTTTTCTTTAATTTTTTTTATACACTCCTCAATACTTTTAAGTATATTTGCATCTGATCCAGTTGTCATTAAATAATCTTGAGCACTAAAAAGCAAGGATAACCAATCCTCCACATTTTCATTATTTGTTATATATTCTTTTACTGCTGTTGGTATTTCTGATGCTTTTAGGTTTAAATCGTTTAATATCTCTTTAGACATTCCTTGCATCGTGGGAATTGCAAGAGAAGAACATCCTGCTCCTAATAAAAAAGACAAATTTGAAGCTGGAAATATTTTAACTATCTCTTCTCGTATTAATTTTACTGGCTCTTTTTTTTCTGAAGATCCTCCAAAAGGACCTTCATTCTCTAGAATATTTTCTTTTCCTTTGTAAAAGGATAATGATAATTCACTCACACAAAAACCTCTCTAAATACTACTTAATAGTGACAAGCTAGACAAAACAATATATTCTATAATCAATTATAATACAAATTTTAAGGTTGAATTTCCACCCCTCAATCTTGACTATTTGGCATACTTACAGGATAATAATAGTAACAATGATAACAAAACAAGATGTTCATAACACAGCATCATTACTCAACATATCTATTAGTGAGCAAGAAGCCGAAACACTGCAAACATCTCTTGCAACACTTGTAGAGTATTTTCAAGTGATGGAAAAAGCACTTGAAACTGACCAAGCACCTACTACTACCACTCATGCTCCTATTGAAGAATCTACTGCACAGTATAGAGATGATCAAGCATATCCCTATCCTCATCCAGAATCACTCATTGAAAAAAGTGAAGAGCACGAAGAAAATTTTGTCATTGTTCCAAATATTTTATAATAGTGACAATAAACAATATAATATATATGAAAGAATATTGGAAAAAACAGCTATCTTCGTCTCATATTGAAACATATACAAACGCTATAAAAGAGGTAAATGAGCATATCAATGCATTTGTAGTATGTAATACTCCCTCTGAAATTGTCGCTCCACAAGAACAAAGCAATGACAGTACTCAATCATCAGCTGCACTGAGCAATATTCCTTTTGCAATAAAATCAAATATAGCAGTACAGGGACACACAGTAAACTGTGCATCAGCACTTTTAGAGCATTTTAAGAGTCCTATTACTGCAAGTGCCGTACAATCTATTTTTAACAATGGAGCAAAATGTGTAGGGTTTACCAATATGGATGAATTTGGTATGGGTTCATCCACAGTACATAGTATATATGGAAGAACAAACAATCCTTG
This sequence comes from Spirochaetia bacterium, assembly GCA_965226055.1. Lineage (GTDB taxonomy): Bacteria > Spirochaetota > Spirochaetia > WTKD01 > CBDDCA01. The sequence continues at coordinate 33,444 of CBDDCA010000001.1, forward strand.
GGATCTGCAACGTAGTCCTGGAGGCTCCAGTGGAGGAACTGCTGCAGCAGTGAGTGCTGGCACAGTACCGTTTGCCTTAGGAAGCGACACTGGTGGCTCTATTCGTCAACCTGCTATGTTTTGTGGAGCATGGGGACTAAAGCCAAGCTATGGTGCAGTTTCGCGCTATGGACTTGTAGCATACTCTTCTTCACTTGATGTTATTGGAATCATCGCTGAAGATCCCTATTGGTTAGACACTGTATTTTCCGTTATGAAAGTACAAGAACGTGATGCACACGATGCAAGTTCCTTTTATCCTAAAACAGTTCCTTCCACTGAAGTAAAAAAAATAGCAGCATATATCCCTAAAAAAGAAGATATCACTGAGCAAATGTATCGTACAATGCAAGATGCCATGAAAGGCTATAGAAACGCGGGGTATGAGGTAGAAGAAATAGATCTTTCTATATTTGAGTATGCTCCCGCAGTGTATCTTACTATTAGTACTGCAGAAGCAAGTGCCAATCTTGCCCGTTTTGATGGTATTCGGTATGGAAACAGAGGAGGCTTTGCAGAAAATGCCAGCTCCCTTGTTCAAAACGCACGCAATCATGGCTTAGGAGAAGAAGTGAAACTTCGTATTATCACAGGGGGCTATGTATTACAATCAGGGTTTCAAGATCAATACTACACAAAGGCTTTATCGTTACGCAAACATATCCGCAAAACATTAGTGTCAATACTATCACACTACGATATGCTTATGTTGCCTGTGTTTCCTACACAAGCATTTTTATTTGAAGACAAAAACATGAACGATTTTGCCCAAAAAATAGGAGACACCTATTCGGTAGTAGCTAATTTATCAGGATTACCAGCAATCTCTTGTCCTACAGGACTGTACGATCAGCTTCCTTCTGGCATACAGATGATAGGCCCCTACTATTCTGAAAAACGCTTGTGCAAATTTGCAGCAGATACTAAACATATTTTTGAACATCATCGTTCTGCCCATGCTCAAGCATTTTTTAAGAGAACATCACAACAAATACAAGGAGAATCTACATAAGCAATATATGCTTATTGTTATACCATTATGCAAGACTATGATGTATTTATAGGATTAGAAATTCATGTTCAGCTAAACACTCATTCTAAAATGTTTTGTTCCTGTCCTAATCATTTTGGAAAAATACAAAATACCAATGTTTGCCCCGTATGTTTAGGGTATCCTGGCATGCTGCCCATTCCAAACATGAAAGCCATAGAATATGCATACAAAATTGCCCATGCCCTTCGTTGTACATTAGCTCCTACCGTTATCTTTGATAGAAAAAATTACTATTACCCTGATCTTCCAAAAAATTATCAAATATCACAGTTTCATGAACCAATAGGAAGAAATGGTTATTTTGAGTACATACACAACGATAGCATTAAAACACTACGCATCCATGAAGCTCATCTTGAAGAAGATGCAGGAAAACTTATACACAGCTCAGACAGTAGCTTTTGTGATTATAATCGCTCAGGCACACCACTCATGGAAATAGTAACTGAACCAGAAATTTATTCTGTGGCAGAGGCAGAAGAAATATTAAAACAATTTAGACGTTTAGTACGGTATCTTGATGTATGTGACGGCAACATGGAAGAAGGGTCTCTTCGTTGCGATGCTAATATATCAATAAATCATACAGGAAAAGGATTAGGCACAAAAGTAGAAATAAAAAATGTTAATAGTTTTAAGTTTGTACGCTCTGCCTTAGAATACGAAATAGAACGCCAATACAAGCTATTACAGAACAATACGCCTATTGTACAAGAAACACGCTTATGGAATGAAAACAGAGATATGACCGAAAGCATGCGTACAAAAGAAATTGCAGATGATTACCGTTATTTTCCTGAACCTGATATTACTCCACTTACATTACCTAAACGCTTCTTTGATGCATTAAAAGAAAATGAAGAAGAAAATCCTGCACATCGTTATATAAGAATACAAAAACTGTATAATCTTGAAAAAAATATACTTGATTTTTTTATTGAAGAAAAGTCATATATAGAATATTTTGAAACAGTCATACATAACGGTGTATCTCCTACATTAGTAGCGACATGGGGATCAGGAGATGTAAAAAAAATGTATAATAGACATAAAATTCCCTTTGCCGAAAAACCTCTTGATGCAAAAAGATTCTCTCAGTTACTATTACTCGTACAAGACGGTACTTTACATGGAAAACTTGCTAAAAATGTATTAGAAAAAATATTTGAAGATGATCTTGATCCTGCTGAGATTATAGAAAAATACACACTGAAAGAAATAACACCTGAAGAGTTACATACAATCGTCAATACAGTACTGTCTCAACAAACAAACGCAGTACAACAATACAAAAACGGAGACACAAAACCATTTGGGTTTTTAATGGGAGAAGTTATGAAAGCAACAGCAGGTCGTGCTAACCCTGCCCAATTAAAAACTGAACTACAAAAAGCTCTCCAACAGTAAACAAGAGTACTTTCTTTTCTTTTTTACTTGTTCTTATTTTCTCATGTCTGCTACGATTCAAACTTCTTAAACAAGACTGCTCCATTATGGCCACCAAACCCAAGTGTAGTAGATAATGCATACTCAACAGTATGAGAAACTCCTTTGTGTGGCACATAGTCTAAATCACATTCTGGATCAGGAGTATCAAGATTGATAGTAGGTGGTACAAACTGATCTTCTATTGCTTTAATACACACAATAGATTCTATCGCTCCAGTAGCACCAATACAATGTCCAGTCATAGATTTTGTTGAGCTTACTTTTAATTTATAGGCATGTTCCTTAAACACTTCCTTAATGGCTCTTGTTTCTATTGGATCATTTGTAGAAGTAGATGTCCCATGAGCATTGATATAGTGTACTGCACTTCCATCAATACCAGCCATACGCAATACATCCTGCATTGCTTTCGTAATACCCGAACCAAGCGGATCTGGGGCAGTATAATGATACGCATCATTTATATTTGAAAATCCCACCAATTCTGCCAGAATAGTAGCTCCTCGATCCTGTGCATGCTCTAACGATTCAAGCGCAATCATAGCTGCACCTTCTGACATAACAAATCCATCTCTGTCTTTATCAAAAGGACGCGATGCTTTTTGTGGAGTATCATTCCATTTTGTACTTAACGCATGCAATACATTAAAACTAGAAAAAACAAAGGGTACTATGGTAGCTTCCGAGCCACCTGCCAGCATAAAATCACAGTCTCCTACAATAATATGTCGTGCTGCTGATGCAATAGCGTCAGTACTTGACGAGCATGCAGTATTAACAGTGTAGTTAGGACCGCATAATGCCTTATATTTTAATGCTACAGTAGAGCTTGCAGAGTTTGGAATAATTTTTGATATAGTCATAATAGGCACTCTGTTCCATCCTTTGTCCCTAAAAGTATAAGCTGCATCTAAATAGCTCCCTGTTCCTCCAATGCCTACCCCTACAATACATCCCTGTCTATACTTATTCTTATCAGATAGCGGTATACCACTTTTTTCTATACATTCAATAGCAGCAGCACAGCTCATAACACTCATTCTGTCCATTTTTCGAATTTCTTTTTTTCAAGATATGATTCTGGGTTAAAGTTTTTTAGTTCCCCTCCATAATGAGTAGGGTTATCTTTCATATGTTCTAACACATGAGAGTTAAGTGTAGCAATGCCACTTTTTCCATTACGCAACGATTCCCACATTTCAGGAACACTGTTGCCTACTGGACACACAGATCCATATCCTGTTATCACCACTCTTCTTTTATTCATATATCCTCCTACATGCCTCCAGAAACTACCAACACTTCACCAGTGATATACCGAGCCATGTTAGAACATAAAAATATAACTGGATCAGCAATATCTTCTGCTTCCCCCATTCTTCCTAGAGGAATGGAATCTAATAATTTTTGTTTGTACTCTTCATTTATTGCTACTGTCATATCAGTATGTATAAGACCAGGCGATACAACATTTACACGTACTCCTCGCTTTGCTATTTCTTTTGCAAGACTTTTAGTAAACCCAATAATCCCCGCCTTTGATGCAGCATAGTTTGACTGCCCAACATTTCCCGTTATTCCTACTATTGAACTTATATTGACTATACTTCCGCTTCTCTGCTTCAACATTATTTTTGATGCAACTTTACATGCAATAAATACACTACGCAGATTAGTCTGTATTACATCATCCCAATCGCTTTCTTGCAGCCCAATAATGAGCTTATCTCGTGTAATACCAGCATTATTTACAAGAACATCCAAACTACCTGCTTTTGCAGTAAAGTCTTGTAAGGCTTGTGATAATACTACATTATCAGTAACAGATCCTTCGTAATGCTGTACTGTTGCATTGTGCTGAGTAGCTAAGTGTAATAGCTCATCATGTTGTGGACTTATGTGTCGGGAAAAGTATGCCAACTGAGAAACACCATTCAGTATACACTGTTTACAAATTGCAAACCCTATTCCCTTAGAACCACCTGTAATAAATGCTGTTTTATTCTGTAAAAGCATTGTACCATCCATATTTTTACATATTTGATATATAGTATATCATAAAGAAATTATTTTTTCAAAATTATCTATTGAGGTTGCTTCAACAATAGACGCATCATTTTTGCTTGCTTTCCATTGTTTCCATAATCCTGATAATACTGTTCCTGGACCTACTTCCAATACACGAGTAGGCTGTATATCGTTCCATAGAGACTCTTCTTCTGTAATCCATACTACAGGATGTATCAACTGATCAAGATACAACGCTTTTAGCTCCGCTCCTGTGCGTACCATTGCACCAGTAACATTGGAATAAATAGGAATACATGGATCATTAAAGTGAATATCACTTATAATGCTCTCAAATTGAATACGAGCATCTTTCATAAATGGTGTATGAAACGCTCCTCCTACCTTTAAGGGAACGGATCTTTTTGCTCCTTTTTCTTTTAAGAACTCTGACGCTTGTTGTCTTGCTTTGAGCGTACCGCTAATAACTCCTTGCACGGGACTATTATACATGGACACATACGCATGTTCTACTGCATTCTCTGTGAGTATATCATGTATACTGTCAGGATGCATCCCTAAAATAGCAGTCATTCCTAACTGTACTTCTTCGTCTTTTGAAAGATATTGTTCCTGCTTTTTACTTGCTTCTTCCATAATTTTTCCACGCTGTACTACCATACGAAACATATCCTCTTGATTCACTACTTGTGCAAATACAAGGGCAGCATATTCACCTAAACTAAATCCAGCAACAGCATCAGGAATAATATCATGTTCTTGCAGTGCAAGTGCAGTTGCTATATTCACTGCACTTATTGCTATTTGTGTATTCTCTGTCTTTTGAAGCTCTTCTGCACTTGATTCAAACAATAAAAAGGGAATATCTTTATGCACCATATCAGAAACAGTAGTGAAAAAATCTTTTACTTTTTGAGAGTTATCAAAAAAATCTTTTCCCATACCTGGTTTTTGTGCTCCCTGACCGGGAAATAAAAATACAGTTTTCATATGTTCATTATAATACAGGATACAGCACTATGCAATTTTATATATAAGCATGGACATCATTTTAGTTATTATACAGATACACAACACCTATAATACCTACTATCCATACCATAGGGGTTATTTTTTTATATTCACCACGCCCCAACTGAATAGCGATATAACTTATAAAACCAAAGATAATTCCATGACTGATAGAAAAAGTAAAAGGCATCATAAAAGCGGCAATACCTGCAGGAATAAGCTCAAAAATATCGTTAAAGTCAAGCTCTTTTAAGTTTTGTATAAACAAAAACCCTACATAAATAAGTGCAGGAGCGGTAGCATATGATGGTATAGAATCAATCAACGGAAAAAAGAATAAAGATAACAAAAATAAAATACCTACTACACATGCAGTAAGCCCTGATTTTCCTCCCTGCTTAATACCTGCAAGGCTTTCTATATAAGCAGTTGCGGTAGAAGTTCCTAGTATACTCCCCACAACAGTTGCTATAGAATCAACAATAAGTGGTTTAGAGTTCTTTTCAATATCTAAGACTACCTCATCATCTTCATGATTTACCGAATGAGAAATGGCAAGTAAGGTTCCTGTACTATCAAAAAAATCTACAAATAATATTGATAATACTACTGTAAATGAAAGGGATATTCAATAAAAGGCTCATATTAAGATCCAATGCCATAAAGGTAGAAAATGAAGGGATAACTCCTATCACTCCTTTGTAGCTGTTATCAGTAACGATAAACGAAACAATGGTAATAATAAGAATGCTAATCAACAAAGATCCACGGATTTTCAAAGATTCTAAAAATAATATAAGCAAAAAACCAAAACAGCTTAATAGTACAGTAGTTTCTTTTAATGATCCAAATCCTGTAATAGTAGCATTATTTGCAACAATAATTCCAGCATTTTGCAGTCCTATGTACGCAAGAAAAAATCCAACCCCTACTCCTATACCAATTTTTAGATTTTTAGGAATTGATTGAATAATTATCTTTCGAAGTGATGTAACAGATATAAAAAGAAATATAATACCGCTGATAAATACAGCAAATAATGCAACTTGCCATGTAAGTCCCATTGACAATACAACTGCATAGGTAAAAAATGCATTCAAACCCATACCAGGCGCAAGTGCAACTGGCCACTTTGCATACAGTCCCATGCATAAACTTGATATTGCAGATATAATAACAGTGGCAACAAACAAAGATCCTTTGTCCATTCCTGTAGCACTTAAAATGGCAGGGTTTACTGCAATAATATATGCCATTGTTAAGAAAGTGGTAATACCTGCAGTTATTTCTGCACCTATCGTAGTTTTTAGCGTATCTAAGCTAAAATAATTATTGAGAAATCTCATAATATCTCCTCTTTTTTGAGTTGTGTATGATCTCTATTTTTACCATATCATAAGAGAATCAAGCTCAAAGAGTAATAGTAAAAATAACTTTTAAGAAATAGGGAAACAAAACGTTTCTTTAATAATTGTTTACACGCGAATTTACTATT
>CBDDCA010000002.1:0-145498 GCA_965226055.1 Spirochaetia bacterium
TTAAGAAAACTTGCTGGAGAACCACTTGATATAAAGATAAATAATAAACTTATTGCAAAAGGAGAAGTGGTTGTTATTGATGAGAATTTTGGAGTAAGGATTATTGAAATAATATCACCGAAAGACAGGATGAAAGAAATGAATTAATAATTGTGAAAGGGAGGGGACGATTTCTTTTAATACATTTACTACATTTTTATTTTTTCTCAGCTTTTTTACCTCTGTATTGCTTTCTCAAGAAGTAATAGAAGAAAGTATAGAGAGCGAAAATAATCAAGAGCTAAATTCTTCACAAGTAATAGAAACAGAAACTCAGTTGACATTTGGAACTCCTGAAGAAACTGAAGAAATATCAGTCTCTTCAATAGGATTTTTAGATATGCTTCGTATTTTTTTTATTCTCGCTATTATTATTGCGATAGCGTATTGTATTATTTGGGTATTAAAAAGAATTCAAAATAAATCGTTAGTCAATTCGGAAAGTATTGAAGTTCTTTCAACACAATCTTTACAGCAAGGAAATATGTTGTATATTGTAAAAACTGGAACATCGTATTTTTTATTAGGAGCTACATCACAATCTATTTCAACTATTAAAGAATTTTCAAAAAAAGAAGAAAAGGATGAGTTATTATTATCTTTATCAGTCAATGAGGCTCAGTCATCAACAGAAACAAAAACTTTTTTTTCAATACTAAAAGGAGCTTTTACACGTATCATAAAAAATGATAAAAGTCAGAAAAAAATAAAAAAGGATACATATTCTGATGCTAATGGTTCTGTTGCAAACGCACTTGATTCTCTTCAAAAAAATGCTAAGAGAGGAGAAACATTAAATGGCAAATAAAAGATATTTCTTTCTCTTGTTGTTTTTTATTTTTGTGATACCTTCTCTTTTTTCACAGGATGCAGTAGAATTATCAGAACAAACATTACAGGAATCGCAGCTAGAAGGACTTACTATCCCTTTTATAAACTTAAATGTTCGTGGCGCTCAAGATGGTGGAGAAGTAGCTCTCTCAGTGCAGCTTATCTTGTTGCTTGCGGTACTGTCTTTATCTCCTGCTATTTTGATTCTTATGACCTCTTTTCTGCGTATAGTTATTGTGCTTTCTTTTATTCAACAAGCGTTAGGAACACAGCAGATTCCTCCTCGTCAGATACTTATTGGTTTAGCTATTTTTCTTACACTTTTTATTATGTGGCCTGTAATGCAAGAAATAAATGAAAAAGCAATACAACCTTTATCGGAAGGCTCTCTCAGTTTTTCAGAAGCATATCCAGAATTTATATCTCCACTACGAGTATTTATGTATAGACAAATGCAAAATGATCCCAACAATATACGATTGTTTATGAGGATGTCAGGATTAGATGCTCCACAGACTTTAGCTGATGTTCCCAGTTATGTGTTAGTTCCTGCTTTTGTATTGCATGAATTAGTTATTGCATTTAAGATGAGTATCCTGTTGTTTATTCCTTTTGTCATTATTGACATTGTAGTGGCATCTGTGACAATGTCTATGGGGATGATATTGTTGCCCCCTATTCTTGTCTCTCTTCCGATTAAGTTGGCATTATTTGTGCTGGTAAATGGGTGGGAGCTAATTATGCAACAACTAATTTTTAGTTTTGGAGGACGCTGATGGATTTAGGACAATTCTTATCTATTTTACAATCAAGTTTGATAGAAATTCTTATTCTCTCTGGTCCAGTGTTGCTGGTATCGGTAGTATTAGGGTTAATTATTTCTATATTGCAAGCTATAACATCTATTCAAGAACAAACATTGACATTTGTGCCAAAGATATTGGGTATCTTAATACTGTTATTATTTCTTGGCCCATTTTTTGCTAATCGTATGTTAAACTTTACTTCAGAATTATGGGGACAATTAATACGAGTATAAGCATGAGAATAAAAGGTGTATAGGTAGTATGTTAAATATTGTAAGTGATCAAATAACTCTTATTATTCTCTTTAGCATTAGAGTACTAGTAATACTCTCTTTTATTCCAGTACTCTCTGGAGAACAATCTCCTGTTTTTGTTCGTGTAGTATTGGCATTTCTTACGGTATTTTCATTGCAGCAATTTATTCCTGCTGATCTTATGCAAGTGCCTCAAACGGTATATGCGTTTCTTTTTATGATTTTTGGAGAAGCTCTTATTGGTGCACTTATTGGCTTTTTTGTACGTCTTGTATTTCTTATGTTAAGCATACTGTCAGAGTTTTTTACAACACAGATGGGACTTCGTGCAGCACAGATTGTAAACCCAATTACTCAAACAGAAACAGTTATCATTCAGCAGTTTATATCATTTTTGGTACTCATTGTATTTTTGTCATCTTTTACTTTACAGAAAATATTTTTTTATGGAATTCTTCAAAGTTTTTATACATTAAGTGCAGAAAAGATTTTTGCTATGGGACAAGAATCATTTCTTTTTATTTTTGCTGCCTTTTTTACTGTGTTTCAACGTTCTTTTTTAATTGCTTTTCCTATTTTTGCTGCATTATTCTTAGTAAATATTGGGCTTGGCCTTGTTGGGAAAGTAGCCCCACAGATGAATGTACTTATTCTTGGAATACCTGTTCAAATTGCAGTTGGTTTTATAATGTTAATTATTTTTATTCCCAATATAGTACATGGTATAGAAATAGTATTTGATTGGACTTTTGAACATTTACGACTTTTGGTAGGAGTAAGAAGGTAGTGAAAAAAGTAGACATATACACTGATAATCATTCTTTTCTTGGCTCGTATGTTGATACATTGCATATACATTTACAATGGTTTGCAGCAGAAGATGAAGGAAGAAGTTTTGATCCTACTCAACAAAAAATTCGTGAAGCAAGAAAAGAAGGAAGAGTTGCTAAATCAAATGAAATTCCTTCTGCCTTAGTCTTATTAGCTGGGCTGGGTATTTTGTGGGGATTTAGTTCGTATTATGCTACTACCTTGCAAGATATTTTTCGTTTTTACGTACAAAAAACAGGTAATGCTTCTTCTGTTGTTGTAACTACAGAAATTGCACAGTCGATACAGTATGTATTTCGTCTTTTGTTACCGATAGCTTTTGCTGTATTTTGTATAGCAATTTTTGGTAACATTATTCAGTTTGGTGTGCTGTTTAGTATCAAAGCTATAAATCCAAAATGGTCAAAGATAAGTTTTAATCTTTCAAAGTGGATAGAAAAATCTATTTCTAAGCAAGGATGGTATGTTTTAGGAACTTCTTTATTTAAGATTGCTTTAATTTCTTTTATTGTGTTTCTTAATGTTAGGATGCATTTTAGTAATTTTATTGGCTTTAGCTCAAATTCTTTTCAGAATAATGTAATATATATTTCGCAGCTCATTGGGCAGATTATTATTCAAAGTGGTATTGCTCTGCTTATATTAGGAATTTTAGATTTTCGTTTTCAGTCTTATATGTTTAAGGATCAGCTAAAAATGACAAAAGAAGAATTGAAGAAAGAATTTAAAGAAACAGAAGGAGATCCAGAGATAAAAAAAAGAATAAAGAGTCGTATGCAAGAATATTTAAGTAGAAATATGCCAGAGCAACTGAGTCAATCAGATGTAGTAATTACTAACCCTACTCATTTTGCTGTAGCGTTGAAATATGATATGCACACTATGGAAGCTCCACAAGTAATGGCAAAAGGGGTAGACAGTATAGCAAGAAGAATACGGATGCTTGCTGCAGAGTATGATGTCCCTATTATTGAAAATAAGCCTCTTGCACGAGCATTGTATGCTGACCTCGAAGTAGGTGATGTTATTCCTGAAAAGTATTTTCGTGCTGTAGTATTGGTTTTTAGAGAGGTATATACATTGAAGGGAGTACAAATTAATGAATAGAATATTACAATGGATACAGAGTAATTTCTTTAAGAAAATAGGAGATTATGGTTTTGTAGTAGGAATTCTTATTGTCATGATGATGATTATTCCTTTGCCTACTGTTCTGCTTGATTTTTTCATGATATTAAATTTATTGCTAAGTATTATCATTATTCTTAATATACTCAATATTACCTCACCTTTAGCTATTTCATCGTTTCCTACATTGTTGCTTTTTTCTACTGTATTTTCTTTAGCATTGAATGTGTCATCTACGCGTCTTATTTTGTCGCAAGGAGAATCGTTTGATGGAAAAATTGTACGGGCTTTTGGTACCTTTGTTGTCGGAACAAGTAGTATCGAAGGCTTAGTCATAGGTCCAATTATCTTTATTATTATTATGATTGTACAGTTCATTGTTATTACGCGGGGAGCCTCTCGGGTTGCCGAAGTTTCTGCACGCTTTACTCTTGATTCTATGCCAGGCAAGCAAATGGCGATAGAGGCAGAGTTTAATTCTGGTGCTATAAGTGAAGAGGAGCTTATTCAAAAAAGAAAGGATTTACAAAGAGAAAGTGATTTTTATGGATCAATGGACGGAGCGTCTAAGTTTATTTCTGGAAATATTATAGCGGGGTTTATCATTACCTTTATAAATATAGCTGGTGGATTAATTGTTGGAGTCTTAGTACGCGGTGAACAAATTGGTACTGCAGCAGTAAACTATATACAATTAACTATTGGGGACGGTTTAGTTTCTCAATTACCAGCATTACTTATATCAACAGCATCAGGGGTTATTGTTACAAAGGTAGCTTCTTCGGGTAGTATTAGTGAAGAAGTATACAAAGATCTTACCAGTGATACAAAGCTATATTATGTAGCAGGTGCATTACTTGCTTTTCTTGCATTTTTGCCAGGATTTCCTTGGTATATATTGCTCCCTCTTGCTGCAGTTCTTATTTTTGCTGCGTATCTTTCAGGAAGAAACAAAAGAAATGTAAGAGAGAAACAATCTGAGCAAGCTAGCGAAGAAGTAGCAAGTACAGGGCAAGTAGAACAACCAAAGTTAGAACCACTTGATCCTATTGCTTTAGAAATTGGATATGATATTGTCCCACTTGTTCAGGATGATACTGGTACCGCAGAACTTTTGAATAGAATTACAAGTATTCGAAGAGAAGTAGGAGTAAAACTTGGGTTTGTCATACCGCTTATTCGTATTGTTGATAATTATCTCTTAAAACCAAATGAATATTCTATAAAGTTTAGTGGTATTGAATACGCTCGTGCTACTATTTTTGTAAATAAACTGTTGGCTATTCAAACAGAGAAAGTATCGCAAGATACAGAAGATACTCTTATGGGAGAGTTAGGAAAAGATCCTGCTTTCGGGTTGCCTGCATATTGGATAGTGGCGGAAGATAAAGCAGAAGCAGAACGTTTAGGGTATATGATAGCTGATCCAAACTCGGTTATTTCAACACATATTGCTACTGTTATTGAGACGAATGCCTCAGATCTTTTGAGTAGGCAAGATGTATCAAATATGCTTGATGATTTTAAGGAGAGATACCCTGCTATTGTAAACGATGTAACACAGCATTTATCTATTGGTCAGTTACATCGTGTGTTACAAAGGCTGTTAGAAGAAAAAATTTCAATTCGAAATTTGCGTTCAATCTTGGAAACTCTCAGTGATTATGGTGCCTTAACGAAAGATATTTCTTTTCTTGTTGAAAAAGCACGTCAAGCATTAGCACGTCAAATAACAGCTCAGTATAGTGATAACAATAGTGTTTTATATGTATATTCACTTGATCCAGATATTGAAAGAATATTGTCTGATACAGAAGAAGGTGGAGGAGCTTTAATGATAGAACCTCAATTACGAACTAAAATAATACAAGCTATTTCAAATGCTTTTTCTTCAGGAGCTCACTATAATGGAAGCACCCCTGTACTAGTAACAAGTGAGTTAGTAAGACCAGTTATATATAAGCTGTTAGCTATGACAGTGAATAGTAAACAATATGTGGTGCCTGTGTTATCTGTACTAGAAATTACAAGTAGCTCTCAGGTACAAACATTAGGAGCAATATCATTACAAGAAAAAGAGCTTGTATAAATTTTGAATACTTTAATGAGTAGAAAAAAATAAGGAGGATATATGTCACGTATAATAGATAGTGAAGATGATTTTATTTTTGAGGAAACTTTTTCTCAATCATCTAATATTAAAACAAAAATTAAGGAGATGTATGGAGAAAAGGCAAAGATACTGAGAGTAGAGAAAAAAAATAGAGGGCTTTTACGATTTTTATTGCCTCCCTCTGTAAAGGTTACTGGTAGTATTAGCAAAAAGGAAGATAGAGCACGAGTTGAAACAAACCTTTTGTTAGGGAAAGTAAAGCAGATGCAAGATAGAGAAGCATCTCCTAGTACTCTTTCTAAAGAAGATACAGCTTTCTCTTTTGATATAAAAGATTTGAAAGGATTGCATAATAGTCTGCAGTTTTTAGAAAAAAAAGGATTTTTAACTTCTGTCTTAGAACATTTTCAAGAGAAAATGATGTCTACATTTGCTATTCCTCAGCTTCAAGATTCTGATTTTATGCACGATCAATTAAAGTATTATTTACATAAAAATATCCCTCTATTAGAAGAAGCTAATTTTAATGTAGATAGCACAAGAGTTGTGGCTTGTATAGGCCCTACAGGAATGGGTAAATCATTTTCACTTATGAAGCTTGCGGTACAGTTATTTAAGTCTATTCAAAAAGGTGTATATGGTTCTATTGATATTATTACACTTGATTTTTTTAAGGTAGGAGCTTCCGAACAAATTGAAAATTTTGTCAATATGATACATAGAAAATTTCCTGAACTCAAAGATACTATTAATTTTCTTAAGATGAATGAATCTTCTGTATTTCATTCTCATCTGCGTAAAAAAAGGAGATCGAATGTTCTGTTAATAGATACTGGAGGGAAATCAATACGCAATAGTAATGATGTTATGTTCTATAAAGATTTTCTTGATTATGATTCTGTTGTCAATAAACATAACTTAAAAAAAGCCTTAAAGGATAATTTAGAGCTTTATTTAGTATTGTCTGCAAATATATCTGCCATTGATTTACGTAATATTATTGATGTATATTCTGTGTATCCTATTAAAGGAATTATTGCTACAAAATTTGATGAAACCTCTACTTTAGGCTCTTTTTTAAGTGTTTGTATTGAAAAAAATATTCCTCTAGCGTATATAAGTTATGGTCATGAATTTTCAAACTATTTTGATGTTGCAAGTATTGAGAAATGTTTTCAATATTTGGGCATAGAGTAGTATTTTGTACTATTGTTAAATGTTATAGAAAGGAACAAACTATATGGAACAACAGCTTGAAAAATTAAGAGAAGAATTTGATAAAAGTATCATGAACAATACTCGTATTATCACTATTGCAAGTGGGAAAGGAGGGGTTGGAAAATCTAATATTGCTACTAATCTTGCTGTTGAAGGGGCAAGTAGTGGAAAAGATGTTATTCTATTTGATGCTGATCTCGGGCTTTCCAATGTAAATATATTATTAAAGGTGCTGCCTCAGTATAACCTTATAGATGTGACACGAAAACATAGAAAAATGAAAGATGTGTTAGCAGATTCTGGATACGGATTTAAGTTTCTCAGCGGGACTATGGGGTTTTCTGGATTAGCAAATATTACTGACGCAATGTTAGATTATTTTGTAAAAGAAATGATGACATTATCGTTTGCTCATATTATTATTGTGGATACAAGTGCTGGTATTGGGAGAAATGTTACTACTTTTCTTGAAGTATCTGATGATATGTTGATAGTAACTACCCCAGAACCTACTGCTATGGCAGATGCATATGGTATGATGAAAGTGTTGGCTGTTGATATTAATATTAAGAATATAAACATTCATCTGTTGGTAAATAAAGTAAAAGGACATCAGGAAGGAAAAGAAGTTGCTGACAAAATTATACAGGCAAGTGAGAACATTTTAGGATTAAAAGTAAAATATTTAGGATCTATATTGGATGATTCTGCTGTAAATAAAGCGGTTATGCATCAGGTACCATTTGTAGTGTTTAATCCTAAATCAAAAGCAGCCATGAACTTAAAAGCTGTTGCTCATAGACTGATACGTCAAGAGATAAAGAATAAAAAAGGATTATGGGGTTTACTAGAAAGATTTATTGGAGGTTCATCGTAATAGTCATATGAAAGAATTGCGTATTCCACTTTTTTTTGCTGTTTTCTGTTTTCTCATTTCATTTTTACTTAGCTTATTTTCGGGGATAGGTTTTTTATCTCTACTATTACGTGCTTCTCTGTTTTCGTTGCTTGGATTTATATTTTTATTGTTTGTAATAAAATTTTTACTGCTTTTAGTGCCTGAATTTGAAAATGTGCTTTTTGCTGTATCCAATGGTGATGAGGAGAGTGAGTTTACAGATGACGAAGAGATTGACGCTGTAAATGAAGACGATGATGAAGATGCTGCTATGTTAAAAAAAGACACAGAAGTAAATGATATGTCATATCATATTCAAGAAGAAAGAGATAGAGAGCAAGACAATGAAACTATGGAACATCAGCAACTTGATAGAATTATTTCTACCCAAAATGAAAAATTGGAGTATAATAGTAACAGTGATAATTTTGATGAAACTCGTGCTGACATAATGTTAGAAGGGATTAAAAAAGAAGCTATTGAAAATAAAGAAAAAATGGCAAAATCTGTAAGTCATTTTTTGAAAAAAGAATAGGATAGAAACGTGGACGATAAAGAAATAGAACTATGGAAACAATTTAAAGAAACTGGCGATATAGAAATTCGCAATATTCTCGTTGAACAATATGCTCCGCTTGTTAAATATGTTGCAGGTAAGATGTTTCAAAAAATGCCAAAAAATGTTGAATTTGACGATTTATTAAGTGCTGGTACATTTGGCTTATTTGATGCTATTGAAAAATTTGATGTCACTATGAATGTGCTATTTAAGACCTATGCTATAGCAAGAATACAAGGAGCTATTAGAGATGATCTGCGAACTCATGATCCTTTACCAAGAACTATTAGGCAAAAAATTCGTGAGCTTGATGAAGTAACCCAATTACTTCAGGACAGATTAGAAAGACAGCCAACTGAAGATGAAATTTTAGAAGCTATGGGAATTCAGAAAGAGCAGTACGATAAGATTATGTCGTATGTTAGTCAAGCATATATTTTATCCTTAAATGATGTTCTTTTCACTAATAATGATGGTGAACAGATTACTTATTTTGATCAGGTAGGAACAAATATAGAAGATGCACCTGAATTTGCCTTTGCTGAAAAAGATATTATCCGTGTATTAAAATTAGCAATTCAAGAACTTCCAGAGCGAGAACTAAAAGTACTAGTGCTGTATTATTTTGAAGAGTTAACGCTTAAAGAAATAGGAAAAGTATTAAATGTTACAGAGTCTCGTGTATCTCAATTACATGGGCGTGCTATCAATAAACTCAAAACGAAATTATATAGTTATAAAAAAGGAGTATTTGAAAAATAAAAGGTATGGTAGACTATAAAAATTTTGTATATAAACTAAAAAATAAGCTACCTAAAAAAATAAGCGAAGAGCCTATACTGCGTATCCAAACTGGGTCTATTGAAGAGATACAAGAAAAGGCAAGTAGCTATTTTAATATGCCTATTGAAAACCTTAATTTTGAAATTGAAACTATTACTAGTTCTGCTAATACAAAACAGTATTCAGTAATTACTTATCCTAAAGTTAATTATTTGCGACAGGAATTTTTTGGTACTAATGTTGATAACAAAGATGGAATGGCTATTGTTCGCTTTGATGAATCAGGGAATATACTCCTATTAGTTGCACCGGCAGTAGGAGAAGGAAAGAATATTACATTTGATAGTGTAATAGATAAAGTGTATCAACGTATACCCTCCACAATTTCAGTTAATGCTTCTCTCGTTAAAAAAATTGTTCTTGCTGCAGAAAATAAATGGTCATTTATAGCTACCTATCCTTATGATGTAAATAATGATGTAAAATATAGTGTGTCTTTTTCTGAAGATGAGATGGTTGCTTTTTTATATATGATTCCTCCTGGTGTGAATGGAGCAGATCCTTCAAGAAAAAAAATAAGAAATATGCTTTACGCAGAAGGGGTGGTATATGGCATTGATGATAATATGCTTACTCAATTAGAATACATGCCATGTTATAATGAAGCTATTGCTGTGGCATATGGGAAAGAGGTGCAACATGGGGAAGATGCATGGATAAAGCTCATATCTTCTTTTGATAAAAAGGAAGTGCAAAAGAGGTATGATCTGGCACATACCTTAACTTTGGTGAAGCAAGGTGATATAGTAGCCGAAAAAGTACCCTTAACATATGGATCAGAGGGCTATACAGTGACTAACAATGAAATTTTTCCTGAACCAGGGAATGATGTTGTTATGGTTTCTGGAAAAAATGTGAAATTAAGTCCAGATGGAAATTCTGTGGTAGCACTTAAGGATGGTGCAGTAAAGCTTATTCAAGGAAAGAAAGTAAGCGTAGAAGATTTATTAGTTATAGATTCTAGTCTCTCTTTAGAAATTGGTAATATTAATTTTCCTGGTTCGGTGCTTATTAAAGGAGATATTCCCGATGATTTTGAAATAACGGTAGGAGGGAGCTTACAAGTATACGGTGGTATTTCAAATTCTAATATACATGTAGATGGTAATCTTACCGTAGGGCATGGAATTAAGGGACGTGGAAATGCTCAAATATATGTTGGTGGAAATATGTTTGCAAAGTTTATTGAAAGTGCTAATCTTAGTATAGATAGGGATTGTTTTGTTGAACAATCTATTATTTCATCACAAATATTAGTGAAAGGGAGAATAGTAGTAGTAAGTGGTCGTGGGAAGGTGATGAGCAGCACGCTTACTGCAGGGATGGATATTTTTGTTCGTTCTATTGGTTCTGAACTAGGAGAAAGTAGTATACTAGAGATTAAATCAAGGCCTAAGCTACGAAAGTTATATGAACAGCTTATTTTTACTAAGAGAGAAAAAATAAAAGAGCTAAATAGTTTGAAGCATTTTTTAGGAGAAGAAGATTATGCACTCATAAGAAAATTTTCCTCAATGGATAGTAACAAAAATACAGATGATGGCTTGTATATAAAATATGAAGCTGTAAAAAAAACAGTGAGGAGTATACAAAATATACAGCGAGAACTAAAAGGTATTGTACAAAAGCTAAAAGTTCTCAATGGATATCTTATAAAAGAAAAATCTATAGCTCTATTACATGTTATTCAGGATATTAAGGAAGGTACTGTTATCTCTATTGATAATGCGAGAATAACCACTAAAAATGATCTGCAACAAGTTGTCTTTTATTTGAATGATGAAAAAATTTCTGTACGTGATTATAATCTAAAAAGTGATACCGCTAAACTTGAACAGGTGCTAAACAGTGTTAAATAGTGATGTTATTCAAAATAATGTATCTTCTCTATATACTGTCGCATCTGAAGTCGATAAATTAAAGAAAGAAGGGGTAAGAAATCAGGAAGCATCTCAAAAAAAAATTGATGAGATTGCTAGCAAACAGGTAACATCAGTGACTGCTACTGATCAAGATTCTGATGCTCAGAAAGTGCTTGATGATGAAGAAGAAAAAGAAGAAAAACAGAAAAAATTGAGTGAGCATAAAAATATATCTCATGAAAAGAGAGAGATAATGAAAGACACAAGTAAAGGTGTTGTTGTGGATATTACGTGTTAGTGTTATGTCATGGGTGAGCATCTTTGTTATTATTTGTTTTTCAATTCTCATTAATATTGTAATATCATCATTTTTGATAGCACGATCCCATCATTCAAAAAAAATAGTATTGGAAGTGGAGCAAATATTATCAGATCTCATTAAAAATATTAATCAAGCTACATATGAACAGATAACCCTCGCAGAAGAGAGTATAAAAAAACTGCGTCATGAAAATAAACAAGGAAAAGAAGTACATGCAAAACTTGCATTTTTAAGTGAAGAGAAGTATCAAGTATTATTACATGTTCTCAAAACTATTGAAAGAAAAAAAGCACACACTTTAATTACCCCTACTGGTAGTAATGGTATTTCTAAAGAGAGGATGATAATAGCGAAAAAAAAATCGCAACAAGCATCTTTTCGTACACAGAATACACAAAAAAATCATGATAACCAAACATTGCAAGACATTAATTATAGTTCATTGTCATGTGATGAAATTGATCTACTCAAGCTATAGAGTATGATCTGAAATTTCCATTTTTTGTTTCCTCTATCCCTAAATAGTTATATAATGTTTCTTTTTTAAAAATAGTTTCTTTACTTAACACTTCATGATATATTGGTAAATATTCTAAATTTTTTCGCAATACTTTGTTAGTCTTAAATAATGATGAATATAGCCAGTTCATAAAATCAGAACTCAAATAATCTGCTAAAACTGAGTGTTTGATTGGAACAAATATACTAGGAATTACTAAATTTGCACTATTTAATAAAAAATGTCTTTTGGTATCATGTGCAAAAATTAATTTTGATGAAATAAAACGATATACCAATTTACTGTTAGCGGTATACAAGTCTATATCTGCCACTTGTTGATATAATGATACATTCTTAGGGATAAATAATTTCGGAACTTCAATACATTTATTATGAATATCTTTGCCACGTAAAATTGGCATATATCCCTCTTCTTCTTTTTTACTAAAAAATTTGGAGTTATTACCAGTTACTATCCCTAAACCCCAACGAGCATTATTAGCTAATGTTATATGCTTTAAGGATAATAAATATTCAATAGTATTTTGTTCTTCTTGTATCACATCAATATTGAAAATATTTTCCCAATTTCTTGTAAATGAATGTTGTAGTCGAGCATGAGAAGTTGTATCATTATATTTTGAACAACAAACTATATTATTTGATGTGCTTTTTTTATTTTTTAGAAATAGACCAACAGAGGATGCCATCAATCCCTTAAATGGTTTTTTATAATCTACTAAACTAACTATTTCTTTCTCTAATATTTTTTCTCTAATATCAGCGAAAGCACTCACAGAAAAACAAGAATCTGGTAATAGTAATCCAATAAAACCATTTTCTTTAGTGCATAAAATAGACAATGCTATAAAAAAGGCTGAGCTATCCATACTTTTACCTGTTTGAAAAATACGAGAAAAATTATTTTTTATATTTTTTGAATATTTTTTTCCCCACGGTGGATTGGTCATTATCACATTGTATGTTTCAGTTTTCCCTAGATAACACTGCTCTAAAGTATCAATATGCTTTAAGTGTGCATAACATCCTGTGCGTTCAAAAATACGTTTTTGTGCTATGTTCAGAGCTGTTTTGTCGATATCAAAACCATAAATATTTTCAGGTACAAACCCTGCTTCAATAGCTCCTAATAAAAAATTCCCTGTACCACAACAAGGATCGCAAAAAGTCATACTATCGTTAATATCATCTGTCATTTTTTCAAAAAAGTCCTTAATGATATTCTCATGAGTGTAAAATATTCCTTCTTTATTCCGATAAGAACTTGATAATCCCTTTTCATATATAGAACTTAGTTGCTCAGTTGCATATTTTTTTTCTGCAATATTTTTAATTAATTCATCATGATTATGTGTATCTAATAGTAATTTATTGGCACGAGAATGTAATTTTTCTTTGCCTAAGATATTATTTTGAAAATGAGAAAAGGATGTATAACTTACCAAACCTTTCCCTGTAGTGTGCAAGTATCCACATTTTACCCAATTTCTGACAGTTGCTAAAGAGACACTAAAATTCTCTGTAATCCAATCATAAGAGACATGCTCAGTATGTATCATTATATTCCTTTCTATTTTTTAGTATATCTCATTTTAGAGTTTTTATTTTGATATGAGATTTTTAGATCAGCCTCAAAAATGCTATGCTACTCAAAATAGAGATGCAGTGTTTTATTATTTTCAATACTCGTGTTAGGTGCAGGTTCTTGATGTACTACTGTTCCATTTCCATGTAATTGTAGTTGTATATCCGTATTTATAAACAAAGACCATATTTCTCGTTTGCTTTTTCCTCTATAGTTTTCATATACAGATCCTAAGCGTATGTTTGTATTTTCTTTTTGTTGTCTATACGCTACTGTCTGTACTTTTTCTGTTTCTTCTGTATTTTCAAGATATCCCAGATAAGGAAGAATAAACTTAAGCATCTTACGTATCATAGGAGCAGTAGTACGTCCCCCATATATCTCTCCTGAAGTTGGGGTATGGATAGCTGCATAAATAATAAGCTCAGGATCTTGTGTTGGAATGATACTGAGTGTTGAAGCTATAAAATTATCTTCTGAGTATTGTTTTTGTTCAATATCAAATACTTGAGCAGTGCCTGTTTTTGCTGATATGTCTATGCCGTCTATTTTTAGTCTATGTGCAGTACCTCCAGAACTTGTAGCATTGTTCATCATACGAAGCACTGTCTGTGCAGTCTCAGCCTTTAATACTTGTCTTTTTTCTTTTTTTTGAAAAGAGTATAATACATCTCCTTCTGAGGATATAATTTTTTTTATTACTTGAGGGGTAAGCAAATACCCATTATTTACAAGAGTAGTAGCGGCTGTCACTAACTGCAATGCTGTTACTGCTATTTCTTGCCCCAATGCAATAGTTGGCTTTGAACGTTGCGACCAGTATTTTGTATCTTTCAATATCCCATAATTTTCACCAGGAAGCTGTATTCCTGTTTTTTGTCCAAATCCAAATGCAGTGAGATATGTATGGAATGTATTGTTTGTTATTGTTTCGCTTGCTCGGGCTATTCCTACATTACTTGAGAATTTTATAATCTCTGATGTTGTAATGACTCCAGGATACCAAATATCTTGAATGGTATATCCATATTCTTTACTAACATAAGGAGTACTGGCATCAAAGCGTGAATAAGGAGTGATTGCACCATAATCAAGTAAACTCGCAATGGCAAATATCTTAAAGACACTTCCTGGTTCATAATTAAATCGTATCAATTTATTACTCAGTTGTTCTTGTGAATACCTATAGTATGTATTGAGATCAAAATTAGGGAGAGAAGCAAAAGCAAGTATTTCTCCTGTTTTTCCGTTCATAAGTATTGTGTTTATAAATGATGCCTTGCTTTCGATAAGTGTTTCTTTTACAATTTCTTCTATGCTACTTTGTAAGATAGAGTCAATAGTAAGATAGAGAGAATTTCCTAATGGTGTTTCTTGTGTTGCTTGTAATTCTGTGTCAAAACTTGCCTCTATACCATCTAAGCCCTTTCCTTCTTCTCCGTAGTACCCAATAAGATGTGCGAGCGACTCTTTTCCTGGATATTTTCTCCATGTCATTTCTGATAATTGCACTCCGTTTAATTTTCCTTCTTTCTTGAGAGCAGTAATAGCAGTATATTCATCGCTAGTAATGTGTTTTTTTATTCTGACATATTTGTTAGGCTGTATTAGTTTTTGTTGTATTTCTTCAAGAGGAATATGTAATACTTCCGAAAGAGTTTCTTGTATTTCTTTTGGATTATCTGTATCAATTAACCGTAGTCCAACGCTTTTGCTTTTTACTTGCATAGCAAGAATATTGCCGTTTCTATCAAAGATAGGACCTCTTTCCATATACAGTGGTTGCTGTTCTTTATTGTTTTGGGGAGCATTTTTTGTGAGAGATACCATTTTTAAGGCAGTTATTATTGGGAGCATGAGAAATAAAGAGAAAATTACTATCCAGACAAGATATTTCATCTCCTTAAAATATCGACAATAGTAAAACAGTACTCAATAATTATATTGATTGTGTCGAAAATATCGGTAGTATACAATAAAAAAAGAATAAAAATAATTATGAAAACTCAAAAAGTATCACGAAATAAATCCATAGAAACTTCTCTTTATTATTATGGTGTCGCTACCGCAGAATATGATGTCTTTGATAATGATATTCAAGATACCGTAAATTCTTATTTTCATAACAATAATGAGCGCATGGATACTGATACATATCGGGCTAAAGCCAATCGTGTAGTTTCTAAAGAAAATACTGCCCTTAAAAAGAATATATTCTCTCTTGTGTATATGTGGAAACAGATGATGAGCCTTGCTATGAGAGTGGCTGTTTTTCTTACAAGAATACCAGTACCAGTATTATGGTTTATTTTGTTAAGTTTTATGTCTTTATATCTTGGAATGAGTACGATAAACACTATTCATGGTGGTTTTGGCCATATGTCAAGCGAAAAAGTATACAACGGTATTACTACGGTAATGATAAACCCTCTCTCTTCCCATGAAGGATCACAAAATCAAGAGTCTTTTGATACTTCTCTGTTACAAGAGCTTAGTATGGATTCCTATGTCTTGCAGAGTGGAGATACATTGCTTGCATTAGCTATAGAGTTTGGTCGTAATGTAGATACGCTTGTAAGTGTAAATGCCATTCAAGATGCTACCTCCATACAAATTGGTCAAAAAATCTTTGTTCCTACCCAAGACGGAATTATTCACAAAATTAAAAGGAACGAAACGCTTGGCTCTATTGCTAAAACATATAATGTAAATGAAAATGCCATTGTAGATATAAATAATCTTCAAAATGAGACTCTTACTATTGGAAAACAATTATTTATTCCCGATGCAAAGATGAATTGGTTTGATCTAGGGCTTGTTTTAGGGACAGTATTTCAGTTGCCTACAAGAGGAAGATTGACTTCTGGATATGGCTATAGAGTAAGTCCTATCACTGGGAGACGTCATTTTCATGGAGCTATTGATATTGCTAATAAAATCGGAACTCCCATCGTTGCTGCAGCCACAGGAGTAGTAAGCGCAGCTGGGACTAATGTAGTATACGGGAAACATATAGAGATTGCACATCCTAATGGGTATAAAACATTGTATACTCATCTACATAATATGAAGGTACGCAGAGGACAGAGGGTAAGTCGTGGTGCTGTTATTGGATCTATGGGAAACACAGGACATAGTACAGGCCCTCATTTACATTTTGCTATCTTTAAGAATGGAAAGCATGAAAATCCTCTTCTCTATGTTCGCTTTCGCTAGTTGCACTATAGCTTATAGCATAACTACTGTAGTGCTATTATAGTTACACTGTTATTCTTTTCTATTTCAACAATATCTCGTTCACCGTACTGAAAAACTTTTTCGATGAATACTACTCATGCCATGTTGTCGTATTGCTTGTTTGTGTTTTGCGGTAGGGTATCCTTTGTGGATATTCATATGGTATAGTGGATATGCTTGATGTAAAAGCTCCATAAGTTCATCACGTGCTACTTTTGCAAGTATGGACGCTGCTTGAATTTCAGGTACTTTAGTATCACCTTTGACAATAGCTTGACACTGTACTGGTATCTGTGGGCAGAATTTTCCGTCTACTAACACTCGTATATTGTCTCTATCTTTTTGTTGGTTGTTTGTATAAAAAGACTGTAGCGGATGGGAATGAGCAGTATGTATACGGTGCTGTATGTACATAGTACATTGTGTATAGGCTCGTTGCATTGCTAAAAGGCTTGCATGATGAATATTGAGAGTATCAATTTCGTGAGGATATGCCCAGCCAAAGCCCCAGTACGCATGTTTCTTTATGACTATTGAGGCATTTTTTCGTTGTATTGCAGAGATTCTTTTTGAATCTTGTAATATACTATAAGAAGTGAAGTTGCTGTAGCTAAAACTTACACATGCAGCTGCAACAGGGCCGCATAAAGCACCTCTACCAGCTTCATCTATTCCAAATATAACCATTTATTCATATTATATGGTAAAACAACAGGAAAGGTATATAATAAAGTGTTTTTAAAACGTATAGAACTGTTTGGTTTTAAGTCTTTTGCAGAAAAATGTACTATTGACTTTTCAGAAGATATTTCAGTAATTGTTGGTCCGAACGGCTGTGGTAAAAGTAATGTCGTTGATGCTATTCGTTGGGTCTTAGGGGCTCAGAACGCTAAAGCTATGCGAGCAGACAAGATGGCTTCGGTTATTTTTAATGGAAACAAAGACAGAGCTGCTCTGAGTGTAGCGCAAGTAACATTAGTGGTATCCAATACCGATAATGTGTTGCCCTTAGAGTTTAGTGAAGTAGCAATTAAGCGGAGAGTATATCGAAACGGAACCAGTGAATATTACATAAACGATACGCAAGTCAGCTTAAAAGAATTGAGGGCTGTATTTTATGATACTGGCATTTCGGTATCAGAATACTTAGTGCTTGAACAAGGGAAAATTGATCAAATTTTGTTAGCAAAGCCAGAAGATCGCCGTAAAATTCTTGAAGAAGCTGCTGGCATTTCTAAATTTAGGATAAGTAGTCAAGAAGGCATGCAGCGTCTTGAGAAAGTAGAAACAAATATCACACAGCTTGAACAGGTATTTCATGAGGTAGTACTCCGCTATGATACCTTAAAAGTACAGGTAGAAAAAGCAAAGCGTCATAAACATCTAAAAGAGAGTGTTTTTTTATGTAATGTTGCTATGTCATGTAAACAATATCATAGTTTAGAAAAAGAGTCAAGTAATATTGCAATAGGGATGCAAAAAAAACAACAGAAAAAGCAAGAAGCAGAGAAAGTACTACAGTCACTCATTGAAAATGATGAGCAGATTGGCACTGAACTTAAAAAACAAGAGAAAACAATCATTTCGCATCAGAATGTTCTTATGGAAATGCAAGCAGAAAAGAGAGTGTTACAGGGGCATATTAATTCTCTTGAAAAAAACAAAGAGGATCATAAAGTTCGTATTATTCATTTTGAACAGCAAATGCAGTTACAACAAAATCGTATCAAAGATATGCATGCTTCCTTAGAAGCATATCAGAAAGAAGTGAAGGAACAAGAGCGTTCTGTAAACAGTACAAAAAAGCAGATTGAACAGTTACAGCAAAGGGAGAGCGATGCAAAAAACAGAATAGAATCATTAAAAGTAAAAAAAGAAACGCTTATACAAAAAGAAGCCGAAAGCAGAGATGCCATTGCAAAGTTACAAAAAGAGCTTCGTAAAGTGGTAGACACCTTAGCAGAAGAGTTAGACAAACATACAGGACTAGGGCATTCTCTTTCTGTGCAGGATAAAAAACAGCAGGAGTTACAAGTGCAACTACAGCGTCTTGTACACAAAGCACAAGTCCTTACAGAAAAGATTTCTGACAGCTCTCTTGTTAAGGAAAACATGAACACAGCAGTGTTTTTAGAAGAGATGCGTGTCGTGTACGAACAAACAAAAAAAACACACGATGATTTTTTAGCATTCTGTTCTGTTCTGCCAAACTTTCTCTATGATTTTGTGAAAGAGGAGGGAGTGCTTTCTCGTAAGCACACTATTGATGACAGTATCCACAGGGAACAGAACAATCTTGCACAGAACGCTGATGAACAGCGTCTGATAAATGAAAGTTTGATAAAGCTCGATTCTGAGCGTGCATCTCTCGTAGAGACTATTCAGGATTGCAAGGTGAAACTGGGAACATACACGCAAGCACAAAAATATTCTCACGAGCAAATACAGAGAAGCAGCTTGGATATTAAGCAAGGAGATTCTCTCTTACAGTCTATACAAGGTCAGCATACAAGAGAAAAAGAATTGCTTGAATCACTCTTAGTAGAAAAAGATACCTACAAAGAAAAAATTCAGAAAATTACCGAAACAGAGAAGCAAACAAACAAGCAAATAGAAATAGTGCAATCTAAGATAGGCAGTCAAAGTGAGCATTTAATTGCTTTTAAGAATAAAATATCAAAACAAGAGGAGCTTATTAGCTCTCTTCGTGATATGGTATATGATACTCAATCTAAAAAGGATAGGGTAGACATGAAAATGCAGTTATTAAAGGAAAATTTTTATTCTGCACATGGAGTACAGCTACACTCATATCTGGCAAAAGGCGAAAATATAGCAGGTATCGAAAAAGAACGTCAGCAATTAACAAAGGAAATTGAACAATATAAATCGGAGTTACAAAAGCTAGGTTCTGTAAATTTGCTTGCTGCCGAAGAGTTTAGTGAAGTAGAGGAAAGAAGAAATTTTCTAGAAAAACAGCTTGATGATTTGAAAAAATCGCAAGAACATTTACAAACAGTGTTATCTGATATTCATATTGAATCTGAAAAAAAATTGAAAAAAGCGTATAATGAAGTAAGGAAAGAATTTTCGTCTTTATTTAGTAAAGTTATGGGGGGAGGAAAAGCGGATATTGTATTTAGTGATGAAGCAAATATTCTTCAATCAGGATTAGAGATTATTGCTCAGCCAGGTAACAAGAAAACACAGATGTTATCTCAGTTATCAGGAGGGGAGCGGGCTATGACTGCTATTATTCTTATATTTGCTTTGTATACGGTAAAGCCCGCTCCTTTTTGTGTGTTAGACGAAATTGACGCTCCTTTGGACGATAGTAATATTGATAGGCTCGTTATGCTCTTAAAAAACTATGTGCAGAAGATTCAGTTTCTTATCATTTCCCATAATAAACGAACTATTGTTCATGCAAAAAATATTATTGGCGTTACTATGGAAGAGATGGGAGTGAGCAGTTTAATACATGTAAGGGTAGATGACGAAAAGAAAGATAAAAAGAAATAGGAGGGGTTCTATTGCACTTTATAAGACATACTAAAAATTTTCATATAAGAGAAATTACTGTTATGTGTATGCTCGTTGTTTTGTTCTTTTCATGTTCAAATGATGAAAAATTATCTACCGAAGAGAGCGGTAGCAATGCACCTCTTTCTGAGCAGTCTGAGCAGAAGGAAGAATATACTGCTGTTCCTAATACCACAGACTTAGAGCCACGCTATTATGTTCCCTCTGACTATGATATTCTCAATGCTCCCCCCGCCAGTGTTACTGAATACTTACAACAGCATAGGAAGGATGTAGATACTATCCTTAATGAATTGGATATAGATGTCGAAGAAGAAATAGGGAAGTACTTACAAGAAGAATATGAGTCTACAAAAGACGAGATATTTTCTCGTGTTCCCTAATATTACAGCATATACTATGATGCTATGTTTGTGTTAAATAGCGTATTATTCTATGAGAAAGTGTTATTGTATTAGTGTTATAATATATACACTATTATCTGCTACTGTGTATGCAGAGATACTCAATGTAGGAATAGAAAGAGTTTCTGCTCCTATATTTTCAAAAATTTCTATCACCTTAAAAGGAGATGCTTGGATTCTTGATGCAGGCACGTCTCAATTTAGTAGCACCAATACAGGAAGCAGCTCCATCATATCTCTGTTAGAAATTGAAGAAAAAGAACAGAGTACACGTTTTATAGTGTTGCGTACAGAGGCGGCAACGGACACGCTTGTTTTTTCTCGCAATGATCTACAGACAGGACAGCAATATACCTACAGCATTATAATACAGTGGTCAGATATTGACACTGATATTTTTTCCGATATGGGTATCAATGCTTACACAACAGGAGAAAGTACAAGTACAAATGAAAGCAACAATGATGATCGTGTGAAAAGCCCCTATACTCCTTATACAAAGAATACGCAAAAGAATATACAGACGAATACTCAAAGTGCAAGCATGCCTGATAATAGTGTACAAGGTATAGAGCAAGAAGCAGTGCAGGAGATAGCATTATTTTCGGATGCCATTATTACAGTAGGCTATGTTTCTTTTGTGGAATCATTACAGAACATACAGCCAAATATACAACAGGGTACACAGCTGAACATACAGCAAAATACACAAAGCAGTACTAGGAGAGAGCAAGGCATCATACTGGGAGACAGCTCTGAGAGTGCCAATGCACAGAGTAACAGCGTAGAAAGTGACAGCCGTATGAGTACGCAAGAGCAGGAGCTTGTATCAGAACAAGCACAGGAGCAAGCTACTGTACAACAAGACACAGCACGCACACAAGCAGAACAGTCTGTCATAGAGAACGAGGCGACATCCGTACAGCAAGACACACAACAAACCAGCTCAGCTACAGACGAGATTGCCTTATTCATTGACAGCCGTGAGCAATCAATACAGCAAGATAAAGCTGACAATCAAAACAATAGTCAAAACAACAGTCAAGACAGCACTATGAGTACGAGTACTGATGCTAGTGCCAGTATGAGCCTGCAAGATATACAGACACAGATGAAAACACTGTGGAACAAGGGCAACAAGCAAGAGGCAGAAGCATTGGTAGTATCGTGGGTACAGAACAATAGAAAGCACAGTAACAAAAAGCACAGTAACGAAAAGTACAGCGAAGAAGCAGAAGCCTACTATATGCTTGCCACTATGTACGAGAACACTGCTACTGAGATAGCTGATATTAGGAAAGCCATAGATTTTTATACTATCATATACACGCAATATATTCTCAGTCAGTACTATGAACTAGCACAGCAGCATATAGAAAAATTACAAAATACCTATATATTTATTCGATAGAGTGTGAGGTAAGGCTTCTGTTTAAGAAAAAAAAGAAATATTTCATACTCTCTATTGATTCTGGTGGCTTTGGCTCTCTCTTGCCAGTGCTTATATTAGAAAAACTACAAGAAGAGTTGCGTATGCAAGGCTCTTCAAAGTCGTTGACTCAGTGTTTTGACATGATTGTTGGAAGTGGCTCAGGCTCAATTACTGCAGCAACGCTTTTTTGTATGGATGATGCAAAAGGGCAATTACGCGGAAAAGACTCAAAAATATACAATACTGTCCATGCCATGAGCGAGCATTATTTTGATCCTCTGGAGCATTATTTTTTTAGAAACAATCAGAACATTGAAGCTACTCTTTCAATAAAGCAACGTTACTTAACACACGAGTTAGCAAAGATATTTGCACAGAAAGGATTGCTTGCTATGCTAAGTACATCCCTCTGTGTGCCAGTGCTGGACAGTACTACCTATAGTACCCGTATGCTTTCAGGCGATACAAACTATACACTATCACTGTATGATGCCTTAGTGCTTGCAAACCAGTATTTCTTTGTCCCCGAAAGCTATGCCTTTCATAGCACCGAACAACACATACACATACCACAAGGAGCAAAACAGGAACATGAGGAAAACACCTCTCTCAAGTCTTCACAGCTTATCAATGCCTCATTGACTGCACGTAATCCCACGTTACTGGCATATCATTATGCACGGAAAGAGCAAGCCATAAACACGCAGTATTATGTACTATCCTTAGGCACAGGAATGTTTCCTCCAATATATCCCGTGTTTGATATAGAACAACATATATCATATCTCAATATTCAATCGCACAATGCTATGTTACAGCAGAATATACAATCTATCCCTAACATACAGTACTATCGTATTGATGGCACTGTATCAGCAGAACAAGTAGCACAAAAGGGCAATACTTACGAAAGCAGTCAACAAAAGGACATATACAACATAAGCAATACTTCCCCGCTGGAAAAGAAAGAATATATGCTACAGGTGTTTGAGAAAACAGGCATCCGTCTTGTTCACAAAGCCATCCCCATACTCAGAGACTTTGTCAATACACTCATGAGGGAGGGGAGGTAGGTGTTTTTTGATTTTCCTCAATGGTAGTTTGAAATTTCTGTAGAATTTCTTTTAAATCTTGTTTTAATTGATTTAATATTGACTCTGATATTAAATAACCTGGTGTTTTTTTGTTATTTTCTGCTACGGTTTCAATATAACTCATGAGTCTATTAATAAAATATTTTTCTTCTAAAATATTGTTTCTTATTTTTTCATGAGGCTTACCTACTCTATATCGTTTCTTCAAAGCTGATATAAATTGAGGCATTCTTTTGAAAAAGAGTTTATCTGTATTTTCTAGTTGATTTAATAAATTTTTTATTTCTTCTCTCACATTACGCATTTCTTCTTTTTGTTCAGGGTACAAGAATACTGGTATATCAAAAAATTCTTTTTCAGGGGTTATTTTTTTGCAAAATTCTTCAATATTGTCACTATATTCAAGAGAGTTTTTGAAGTCTGTACGAAATATACTCAACTTAGAGTTGTCTTGGTTTTGTTTTAAATTTTCCTTCATATTTCTCATAAAAAAATATAATTCTTCTTCATAATACAGATGAACATATGTATCTATATCTACATTGTTTGGTATTGTATTACTAAGTATGCTAATATTTTCATCTATTTGTATTATATTGCTATCATAATCTACTTTTAATAATGATAGTACAATCTCAAAGGAGTGTAATAATTCCCGAGCGTTCTCTATGTTACCTTTTTTTATATCAGATACACATTGTTTGACTTGATTTTGAATCTGCCAATCTGATGTATTATGTGATCCTTCTAGTAATTCTTGTAATATCCTAAATGTTTTTGATTCTTTTTCTTGTTGTTCTTGCATCTTTTTAAAAATATTAGCTAGTTGAGATGAGCAATCTTTATGTGATATAACCATATCATACCAGTTAAGATTATGTATAATGTGCGGTTTATAATAAAAAAGTGCCTGTTTATTCTCAGATTCATAAAGAAAAGCATTGATATTTTCAATCCAATTATCCTTAGTTATTTCACCATCTTTTTCCTTGAGGAAAAGAAAAAAATATATACAAATAATATGCCCAAATTCTGTAATATTTCCTTTATACATAGGTGGCAATGAATCATATCTATTCTCTAAGAAATCAATCATTTCC
Organism: Spirochaetia bacterium; assembly: GCA_965226055.1. Taxonomy (GTDB): domain Bacteria; phylum Spirochaetota; class Spirochaetia; order WTKD01; genus CBDDCA01. Next base: position 24,622 of record CBDDCA010000002.1, read on the forward strand.
TCTGGAAATTGCTTTAAGAAATGAGGAAAAGACATAATTGCTTGTCGTAGGCTTCTGAGGTTATTTGCTCCAATTTTATTATATGTATTACGAATTAGGTTCTGATATTTTTCGGTTTCTAATATTTTTTTTGTTTTTGTTTCTTTCTTAAATGTATCATCAAATGATATAAAAGTACCATAAATATTATCTATTTGATATGTTGTTATTTTGGTATTATCTAACTTAATAAATTGTTTAAAAGCAATATCAAATTTGGATTCCAATTTAAAAGTTGCTCCAATAATTTTTTCTTTATATTTTTTTGTATTTTCTTCTCCCACATTTTCAAATAGCTTTCCTTCATGGGAAAGCAGTACTACTTTTTGTTTTTTATGTTCGACAAAGCTATTAAGATATCCAAATAACTCCTGATGTGGAATATGACAGCGTTCAATATCATCAAAAATCATTATTTTGCTATCCTGCTTATTTTTATCAAATTTCTTTCTTATCTTGTCTATCGCTTTAGACCAATGCTTGTTAATAACATCGACAGGAATATATTTTGTTAGTCCTAGTGCAAAATCTGTTATGATACTCCCTGCATTCTCTTCTCTAAAAAATGGAAGCAATATCTCTTGAGAAATTTTAGCATCTATTTCTGTAGTGTCTTTTATTCCATAAAGGCTAATATACAGAAATGTTTCAATTTTTTCTTGTTTTACTTTATTTCCATTATCTGTTTGTTCTGCATCGTTTCTATTCTTTTCCTGTTCCTTCTGTTTTTCTTTTGTATAAGTCTTCATTACCTCCGTTATAAAATGGGTTTTTCCGCAACCCCACTCACCAGAGAGCATGACTGCGTAAAGAGGAGCTTCTAATTGAAAATAATGATCTATGAGATAATCTGATATATGACTGTTTTCATCACTCATATGCGAACTAATATGAAAATACTCCCCCGGCTGGACTCGAACCAACGACATGGTGGTTAACAGCCACCCGCTCTACCAACTGAGCTACAGGGGAATATTGTATATATCATAACAAAGAGATAATTATATGTCAAGCCCACTTTTCACTAGACAAATATGAGTATATTATATACAATCAAATATAATGAGTGAAAACAATACACATACCAATGCCAGTACAGAAGAACATCAAGAAAACGCTACTCCCTCAGACGCTCTGTCAACAACCGAGTATCGCGAAAAAATGATAGAAGCATTAAAACAAGTAATTGATCCTGAAATACACATAAATATTGTTGATCTTGGGCTAGTGTATAGAGTAGAAATTTCTGAGGACCTAAAGCAAGTTGAAGTTGAGTTTACTCTTACTACTCCCGGTTGTCCACTTGCCGATGAAATTGAACAAAGCATAAACGATGCTTGTCATACAGTAATGCCTCATGTAGAGGTAACATCGACATTAGTATGGACTCCAATGTGGAATGCTGACTTTATGAGCGAAGATGCTCGTTTAGAACTAGGCTTTCCCATTTAAGCATACGGATAAGTACAAGATTATGCGTAGGTACTTGTCGTAATAATTATAACAGTAAAAGCTATACAATGAAGCTGATAAAAAGGAGTGTTTATGAAAGTTGATGTAAAAAATTTATCTGTATCAATTGAAGGAAAGAAAATTCTCAATGATGTAAGTATGAGTTTTGAAGAAGGGCAACTTACTATTGTTATGGGACCTAACGGGTCAGGAAAATCTACCGTATCAAATGTTATTATGGGACATCCCAGTTATGATGTAGACGGTGGTGAAGTTATTGTTGAAGGAGAAAATATCCTTGAGCTAGAACCACACGAAAGAGCGCGTAAAGGCATCTTTATGTCTTTTCAGTATCCAGTAGAAATTCCCGGACTCACAGTAGGGCGCTTTCTTCGTAGATCGTATGAAGTCTTGCATGGTGAAGTACCGAAAAATTTTGTAGCGTTGTTACGAAAAGAAGTCGAAGAACTAGGATTAAGCCAAGACTTTATCAATAGATATCTTAATGAGGGATTTTCAGGAGGAGAGAAAAAACGTATGGAAGTATTACAGCTTAAGATACTAAAACCGCGTTTTGCTATTTTAGATGAAATTGACTCGGGACTTGACATAGATGCCATACGCATCATTGCAGGAGCAATCAATGACATACGAAGGGAGAACCCTGCATTTTCTCTTATGCTTGTAACCCATTACAGACGTATTGTAGATGAACTTGAAAACTCCAACAAAGTGTATGTACTCAGTAAAGGAAAAATCGTAAGCGTTGGGGAATTGAGCATACTTGATAAACTAGAAGGACAAGGATATCGTTGGTTAGAAGAAGGAGGTGTACAATGAGTGCAGAAAATCAAGCACAGATACAAGAAAATACCGAGCATCTTGTAAACGATTACAAATATGGTTTTCACTATGAAGATCACTCTGTATTTAAGACAGCAAAGGGACTCAGCCCCGAAGTAGTGCGTGCAATATCTGAACACAAAAAAGAACCACAGTGGATGCTAGAATTTCGTCTGCGTTCATTGGAAGAATTTAATAAAAAAGAAATGATAGACTGGGGAGCTGATTTATCAAAATTAAACTTTGATGATATTTATTACTATGCAAAACCAACACAAGAAAAGTCAAAAACTTGGGAAGATCTTCCTGCCGAAATTAAAGAGACCTACGATAGAATTGGAGTACCAGAAGCAGAGAAAAAATTTCTCGCAGGAGTAGGTGCTCAGTACGACTCTGAAATTGTCTACAAAAGTCTCTCAAAGGATCTTGAGGAAAAAGGAGTCATTTTTTGTGACCCTGAGACAGCAGTACAAGAGCATACAGAGTTATTACAAAAGTATTTTGGTACTATCATTCCATATAATGACAACAAATTTGCAGCACTTAACTCTGCCGTATGGAGTGGAGGGAGCTTTGTGTATATCCCTCCAGGAGTGAAAGTAGATATTCCTCTTCAGGCATACTTTAGAATCAACACCGAAAACTTTGGGCAGTTTGAAAGAACCCTTATTATTGCAGATAAAGATAGCTTTGTACATTATGTAGAAGGATGCACCGCTCCTATATATACCACCGATTCTCTGCACAGTGCGGTAGTAGAAATTATTGCACTGCCAGGGGCACGCGTACGATATAGTACCATACAAAACTGGTCAGGTGATGTGTATAATCTTGTCACAAAAAGAGGTGTAGCATATGAAAATGCTACAGTAGAATGGGTAGACGGTAACATAGGCAGTCAGCGAACCATGAAGTATCCTTCAGTATATCTAAAAGGAGAAGGAGCACATGGAGAAGTGCTTTCTATTGCATTTGCAGGAAAAGGGCAAGAGCAAGACACTGGAGGCAAAATAGTGCATGCAGCCAATAATACATCAAGTCGCATTACATCAAAATCTATAAGCAAGGACGGAGGCATAGCTACCTATAGAGGACATATCAAAGTTGATCCAGAAGTCAAAAATGCAAAAATAAATGTTGTCTGCGATGCCCTGTTGATTGATGGAGACTCTGCCACAAATACATATCCGTATATGGACATATTAAGTCCCCATGTGTCAGTAGAACACGAAGCACGAGTAAGTAAAATTAGTGCAGATCAGCTTTTTTATCTTATGAGTCGTGGTTTTGATGAAGATGAAGCAGCAGCAATGATAGTAAACGGCTTTCTTGATCCGCTTGTAAAAGAGCTTCCTATGGAATATGCAGTGGAGCTTAATAGACTTATAGAACTTGAAATGGAAGGATCGGTAGGATAATGACAGTAGAAGAACATATAACAAACAGCACCACACTAAAAGATAAGGCACAGCAACGCTATACTACAAGTGATTGGCCAACCTTACGAGATGAAGAATGGAGGCGAAGTGATCCCTCTGCTATGCCTGTTACATTGTTGGAACAATACAAAGACAATACAGACCTCACTGCAAGTATTCAAGAGAACATCATGGCTACGGTTGCTTCTCATCCCGAAAAAGATATGTTTCAGGTGCAAAGTATAGCTGACCTACACAGTAGCGAAGATGCCTTGACCTTGATGGGCATTGCTTTGGAGCATACACAGGATAAATTTGATCTATGGCGAATGAAGCACTTACAAGCAGGTATACTCATACATGTTCCTGACGGAGTAACGCTAAAACATTCTCTGGACTTTGTTTTGTCAGGAGATACTACAGAAACAATATATGCTCCCTTGTTTATTGTTGTGGTAGGCAAGCACAGTAGCATCAGCACTTCTCTTGTTATAGAAGGAGACGGAGTATTTTTGCCTGCATATATTAGCTCTGTTAATTCTTATGCAGAATATCATTGCTGTGAATTTCAACGTAGCAGTTTAGATTCCATTACTATGGCATCTCATTTTACTGTAGCCCAAGACAATAGCAATGTTCAAAAAACAAGTGTTCAGTTTGGAGGCATGATAGCAAACAGTAAGAGCTATGTTCGTATTGAAGGAAGTCGTGCAAATATCAATATGAATGGATGTTATTTTGCAAACCAAGATCAGCTTATTGATATACGAACATATCAAAGTCATATTGCACAAAACTCCTATAGTCGTGTTATATATAATGGTGTTGCAGTAGATGAGTCACATACTGTGTATAGAGGACTTATTGATGTTGATCATCATGCAGAAGAAACAGATGCCTATTTGACCAACAAAAATCTATTACTGAGTGAAGATGCACGGATGGACTCTATTCCCTGTCTTAATATCAATACAAATGAAGTTCGGTGTAGTCATGGATCTACTACTGGATCGCTTAATGCAGATCATATATTTTATTTACAAAGCAGGGGTATGTCAAAGCAAGAAGCACAAGATTTACTTGTGGAATCTTTTATGGAATCTGTATTAGACACTACATTTTCTCCTCTTAATGAAAGTATTCTGCAATCTTTAAGTGATAAGATGAATAATACCGATAACTAATATGGGATGGGTAAAAGCATGTAACGAAGGCGATTTTAAGTATAGCTATTGTTTTAGACATAGAAGAAAAGAAATTGCCTTATTTAAGTTAGATGACGGTATCTATGCCACTGATAACTCCTGTACTCATGAATATTCTCCATTATGTGAGGGAGTTATTATGGATGGGAGAGTATATTGTCCTAGTCATGGTTCGCGCTTTGATATTAAAACAGGGCAAGTAATTGATTTGCCTGCAACTGTAAACCTTAAAACATACAAGGTAAAAGTAGAAGATGGAGAGATTTTTGTTAAATTGTAGTACTATTGTTTGAAAATAATTGCTAATAAATAGAGTTAAATGGTATATTTTGTATAGTAAATAAGAAAAATAAAGGTATTAGGATAAAAAAAAGCAAAAAAAACTTGACTTTTTTTGGTTTTATAGCTATATTAATAGGTGAAAGGAACTAGCTATTAGTAGGCTAAAAATAAATAAAGGAGGAAAGTATGAATTTATTTACAGGAATAAAGAGTTTATTCATTCGTAAAGAAATGTCAGATTCACGCGATTGTATGAACTGCAACAGAAATGAACATGCTTGCATGTGTTATTTAGATGATTACTAAAGTAAGGAAGTCGGGTATATCCTAGACTTCCTTTTTTATGTTTCCTTGCTTTTTTTCTCTTTTGTTGCTGTAATACTTGAATTTCCAACGTAATTCCAAGTAATGATAATTTGACACGATGCAAGGATATTAGTATACTACTTTAGTAGGGATTGTTCTTAAGGATAGCTGTGCTTTTTTTATTATATGGTGTTCAGCGTATTTCTTAAGTAGATTATAAATATATAAGGAGTAAAAAATGTCTAATCAGCTCTCTAATAATATTAGCCCCCCCTCTAAAGAAGAGATAAAGAAAGAAATTGAAAATAATCTCAAAGTATTTCAAGAAAAATTACCTGAGATTTTGGAAAAACATAATAACGGATATGTTTTATTAAAAGCTGGAAAAGTAAAAGGGGTATATAGTACTTTAAGTGATGTGAGGCAAGCATCATCCTTAATAGAAGATGGCTTATATTCTATACAAGAGATTATACAGTCATCAATAAATTTAGGGTATTATTCTCATGCCGTGTTTTAAGGGGAATGTACACAATAAACAGATTATTATCCATGTGCTTATCAAAGGTGCAGATTCAATAAGTGATGATGTAGAGCATAACGCTCTGGTATTAGAAGAAAAGAATAGTTATACTGCATTAGTAGATACAGGGGCACAGTCATCTTGTATAAATGAAAAAGTAGTAGATACATTAGATTTACAACAAATGGGTTCTCGCCCAATAGAGGGTGTAAATGGTATATCACATAATCCAACATATGTTATAGATTTATTTATTCCAATATTTTCAGTAAATAGAGAAGTAGAAGAAGAACAAATTGTTGAGACTCGTAGATTATTATCAATAAAAGGATGGAAAGAATATATGGTTTCTCAATTTATCATGAAAAGTAATAATTTCGATGTTATACTGGGGATGGATATATTAAAAGATTTTAGTTTTTATATGCATAATAATGAATTTACTATTTGTTATTAGTAGCGTAAAACTAGATGAAATACTGTTTTTTTGTTATACTTAATAGAGAAAGTTTATAATTATTCGTATATACATACGGTAATTTTTATTGCTTATAGAAATAATAGCTAAGGAGTTATAATGAAACAGGTACATTCTTATACAGGGGTATCACTTGATGTTATTGCATTTGGTACATATCTTCTCTCTCCTGGAGAGCAAACATATGAAACAGTTCGTCTTGCGCTTGAGGCTGGATACAGAAGCATTGATACAGCGAAGTATTATAATAATGAAAAGGATGTGGGCAAAGCTATACGTGATGCAGGGTTAGAGGGGAGTGTACAGGTGACTACAAAAGTATGGATAGACGAACTTTCTGTCCCTAAAGTAAAAGTAGCAGCAAAGAGAAGTAGAGATTTTTTACAGGTAGAGAGTATCGATGTCTTGCTTGTGCATTGGCCTCGTCCTGACCTTATAGATACATGGCGTAGTTTTTTAGAGTTACAGGAAGAAGGTGTTGTAAAACATATAGGGGTGAGCAATTTTGAACAAAAGCACCTTCAACAAATACAAAAAGAAGGCCTTGCTTTACCAGCAGTAAATCAAATAGAGCTAAGTCCTCTTCTTGTTCGTGCTGATTTGCGTGAGTATTGTAAAAGTCTTGGGATAATTGTTGAAACTTGGGGACCTCTTGTTCAAGGTAAACTTGATGCCCTTTCTCCTATACAGGATATTGCAGATAAGTATAATAAGAGTCTTGCTCAAATTTCATTGCGATGGGCAATTCAGCATGGCTTACGAGTATTGCCAAAATCAAGTAAAAAAGAGCGTATACAAGAAAATATAGCTATTTTTGACTTTGAATTGAGTACAGAAGAAATGAAAAGGATAGATGGATTGGACAGAGATTATCATTCAGGTCCACGTCCAGATGATATGTATGATCGTGATATATCATAGTAATCTTATGTCTTTGTATGAAAGTAGTATTAACACGCATAGATGATAAGGTACGTTTTTTAGCAAAAGCAAATGATAATTATGTATACATAGATGGTCCTCCTTCGATGGGAGGGAAAGAAGCTGGATTTCGTCCAATGGAGCTACTATTATCTGCACTTGCTTCCTGTGCAAGTTTTGATTTTGCAAGTATGTTGTATAAACAAGGGATAGAAGTCGAAGATATTCTTGTAGAAATTGAAGGACAACGAAAGCAGGAAGGTAGCACTAACCCTTTTTCTTGTATTGAAATTGTTTTCATATTGCAAGGCATAGCATCTCATGTTTCAAAATCTCTTATTGATTATCTTGCAAAAAAAGCAGTGTATGAATTGTGCTCGGTAGGAGCCACATTGCGTAAGGAGACTGAGATAAAATATGCTATACAGTATGTGTAATACTCATTTTAAAAATTGTATTGTTATGTTAATTTTTTGTATTACAGTATATACATGATATTATAGATTATGAAAATGCCTTTTTTTGACATCTGCTGAAGCCTTTGCTGTCGCAATTAGTTCTTGAATTTGCAAACTATGTGGGCATATTCTTGTATTTTTATGCAGATTATATTATAGTGTAATAGTATGCTAGATACATTACAACGAGGATTTCAATCAATAGTCAAAAAAGTTACTGGGAAAGGCCATGTGTCAGAGTCAAATATAAAAGACAGCATAGAAGAAGTAAAGCAGTCGTTACTTGAAGCTGATGTCAATGTTCGTGTGGTAAGACGCTTTGTAAATAGGACTGTTGAGCAGGCTTTGGGAACAGAAGTATTACGCTCATTGAATCCTGGACAGCAATTTATAAAAATATTAAATGATAATCTTGTTCAGTTTTTAGGCGAAAAACATCAAGATATAGAGTTACAAGGAAACCCTGCAACATTACTTATGTGTGGACTGCAAGGGTCAGGAAAAACTACAAGTAGTGCAAAATTAGCGCTATATTACAAAAATGATCAGAAAACAGTAGCCTTGCTTGCTCTTGATCTCACACGCCCTGCAGCTATACAGCAACTAGAACAGTTAGGGGAAAAAATAGCCGTTCCAGTTATTACACGAGATACATTAGGGCTTTCTCATACTGTATCACTAGAGCAGATTGTACAAAAAGCACAACAGCATGCAAAACAACAAGGATACGAGGTGCTTATCATTGACACTGCTGGGCGTACCGAGCTTGATCAAGGATTATTGAACGAAATAGGGAGTATTCAGAAAGTTACGAAAAGCTGTGCTAGAATATTAGTGCTTGATGCTCTTACGGGACAGACAGCAGTAGATATAGCTAAAAATTTTCATAGTGCAGTAGAACTTACTGGACTTATATTTACAAAAGTTGATTCTGATGCGCGTGGAGGAGCATTGCTAAGTGTAAAAACAGCAGTAGGCATTCCTGTACATTTCATTGGTTCTGGTGAAACAATGGAAGCGTTAGAGCCTTTTCATCCTGATAGAATGGCATCACGGATATTAGGTATGGGAGACGTTGTAAGTTTTGTTGAAAAAGTGCAAGGACAAGTGGATCAAGAACAAGCAGAGAAATTACAAAAGAAAATTCTAAAAAAAACATTTACTTTGCAAGATTACCTTGAACAAATGCAACAAATCACTAAGATAGGATCATTGGATAAAATAGCAGCAATGATGCCAGGGATGAGTGCTGATCAATTACAAAACATAGATACAAAACAAGTACGGCGTGAAGAAGCGATATTATTGTCCATGACTGTGCGTGAACGAGAGAACCCTAAAATACTAGGTTTTTCAAGAAGAAGCAGAATAGCAAAAGGAAGTGGAAATACGGTAGCAAAAGTGAATGCTCTCTTAAAGAAGTTTGAAAAAATGAGGCAAATGATGAAAAAAACGATAAAAGACCCTAAAAAAGTAGCCTCTTTATTTGGAAATGTAGATCCTAATATGCTACAAAATATGAAAAATTAAGAAAAATAATGTTTACTATTTATAGAATGTGTACTATATTATAAATAGCTACTAAAATGCTGTAGTAAAAAAGTATAAAATCCTATGAAGGAGGAGTTGTGGTTAAGATACGCTTAAAGAAATTTGGGAAGAAACGGCAAGCATCATATCGTCTTGTAGTAATGGATGCACGGACTAACAGAGATGGACGTGCCATTGATGAGATTGGGTTCTATCATCCCCTTAATAAAGAAGAAAAAGATCAGATACGTGTTGATTTAGAGAAAGTAGAGTATTGGGTATCAAAAGGGGCTCAAAAAACAGATACAGTTTCTAAAATTATCAATAAATTTAAAAGAAATAATGTAAGCTAAAAGGAGGCTATATGGAAAAGGAATTTGTTGAGTATGTAGCAAAAGCTTTGGTTGATGAACCAGAAGCGGTTGAGGTTCAAGCATTAGAAGGTGAAAAATCAATTATACTTGAACTTAAAATAGCACAAAATGATATTGGGAAAGTAATTGGAAAGCAAGGAAGAATTGCTCGTTCAATTCGTGTTCTTTTAAGTGCTATAGCAACAAAAACAGGAAAGCGTGTTAATCTTCATATATTAGATTAGTACCATTGTAAGAAGTTGCAATAACCACGTTCTCATGTCTATACTACACTATTACCATGTGTAGTAAGACTTTTGTATACTTTCATATATAAATCTTCATGTGGAAATTTCATATAGAAATTTTCATATAGAAATATAGACAAGTAGTATTTGTAGTAATGAAACATACGTCAATACATACACAGTATATTGTCACAGGACGATTGCTTAAACCTTTTGGTCTAAAAGGAGAAATTGTTTTTTTGTCCTATTCTGGAGAAACAGAACATTTTAAGCAAGTAAAGACGGTATATCTTGGTAATTCATATGAGCAAAAACAGGTAGAGTACTGGGTAGGACTTGACTCAGCTACTTCACATCAAAAAAAAGCACAAGGCAAAAAGATACGATGTAAGCTATTACATATTGATACCCCTGAAACAGCAAAGGATCTATGCAATCAGGATGTGTCAATAGAGAGGGCTTTGGCATCTCCACTGTATCATCAAGAATGGTATATATCAGATATGGTTTCATTACAAATATGCTGTGATGGAAAGTATGTAGGGGTAATTGAAGCAGTGTCTCATGATGCGTTTCAACCACTATTGCGTATACGCTGGAATAATCAAAAAGAGGGACTTATTCCTTTTAATAAGCACTTTTTTTCTAATCCTAATACAGATACAGGAAGTATAGAGCTGCTCAATGCAGCTCTTGTAGATATGACCTAACTATTGTTGTATACATAGCATGAAAATCCATATTATTAGTTTGTTTCCACAACTAGTAGAACATTATTTTTCTACCTCTATTATTGGTCGTGCAAAGGAAGCAAATATAATTGAGGTCAATGTTATACATTTACGTGATTTTGCATATGATACACATAAAACATGTGATGATGAACCGTATGGGGGAGGGTATGGCATGATTCTTAAAGCAGAGCCTCTTGCTGCTGCGCTTGATTCAGTATTACCTCCAAAGCAATGTTATCATAAGGATATGTCTCAACATTCTCCGTTGGTGGTGTTTCCTACGCCTGTAGCTCCTCTTTTTACTCAGAGTGATGCACAATCTCTTGCATTGGAGAGTGAACTTGTATTTATATGTGGAAAATATGAAGGCATTGATCAACGTATTATTGATGTATATGTAGACAAAGTTTTCTCTATTGGTGAATATGTACTTTCTTCTGGAGAAGTTGCAAGTATGGTAATTCTTGATGCAGCCTTACGTTTAATAGAAGGGGTAATACGCGAAGAATCTGTACAAGATGAGAGTTACAGGGAAAATTTGCTAGAGTATCCACAATATACTCGTCCTGCTGAATTTAAGGGAGTATCGGTGCCTGAAGTACTCCTATCAGGAAATCATAAGAAAATTGCCCAGTGGCGTGAAGAACAAAAGTACATACGCACTAAAAAATATCGCCCTGATCTTCTTTCTTCATAATATTTAAGCATACATACTTGCGTGTAATTGTGTATTCACTGTATGTGAGACTGTATATAAGACTGTATATGAGGTAATGGCTTTTTTGCTCCTTTGTCGCAGTTAATCCTTGAACTTGTGATTTCATGCTGTATAGCTTGATTATATTTTATATTTTATATATACTAGTAAACATAGTAAATTAAAATAAAGCCTTAACTAATATCTACACAATATCTACTATAGAGGAGGAATTGAAAAATGTTTGATAAAAATAAAATAAGAAATTTTGTTAATGGTTCTTTTATTGATGCTAGTGCATCGGATGTACATGCACTATACAGCCCTGTAGATGGGTCAATAATAGCGAAAGGTCATTATTCTTCTTCAAAAGATATTGATGATGCTGTTACCGTTGCGTCAGATGCACAAAAAAGATGGGCATTATTAACACATAAAAAACGTGCTGAAGTAATGTATAACTATCTCTTTCTTTTAAAAAAACATAGGGAAGAGTTAGCCGAAATATGTCATATTGAAAATGGAAAAACTATGGGAGAGGCACTTGCTGGTGCCGATAAAGCTATTGAGTTATGTGAGTTTGCAGCATCAATGCCACAAATAGTATCTGGTGAAGTACAACAAGTGAGTAAAGGGGTGGTATGTGCTACTCATAGAGTACCGATTGGGGTTGTTGCTTCGATAACTCCATTTAATTTTCCTATTATGGTACCCCATTGGACAGTGCCAAATGCCCTTGTACTTGGCAATGCTGTTATTCTAAAGCCTTCGGAGCTTACTCCTTTGTCTGCACTAAAGAGTGCTGAATTATGGAAAGAAGCAGGGCTTCCTGATGGATTACTCAATGTTATGGTAGGAGCAAAAGAAACAGTCGAGGCTATTTGTGATCATCCGAAAATTGATGGTGTAACATTTGTAGGATCAACTCCTATAGCAAAAATTGTGTATCAGCGTTCTTCTCAATCATTAAAGCGAGTCATAAGCTGTGGTGGTGCAAAGAACTATATTTTACTCAGTGAGCATGCACATCCACAGTCGGTACAAGACATTGTAGCAGCATTTTCTGGTATGTGTGGTCAACGTTGTATGGCAGCATCGGTACTTGTTACTATTGGTACACTTGATACGCAGTTGTCTGCTATTGTTTCTGCAGCAGAGAAACTTATTCCAGGAAGAGATACTGGTGCTATGATAAGTAAACAATCTATAGAGAAGGTGTCAGCGTATCTTGATGAAGCACAAAGTCTTGGAGCAAAAATACTATTGGATGGAAGAAAGATAAAAAGTGAAGGGCATGAGCATGGATATTATATTGGTCCTTCTATTATTGATTGGCGAGGAAATGAAGATAAAATGCCTCTTGAAGAAATTTTTGGTCCTACTTTAGAAATACTAGAAGCAGATTCACTGGAATCAGCATGTGCAATACAGCGAAAAACACCGTATGGAAATGCAGTTTCAATATTTACGCAAAATGGAAGAGAAGCAGTAGAAACAGTACAGCAGTGTAGTGCAGGAATGGTAGGGGTAAATATTGGCATCCCTGTCCCACGAGAACCCTTTTCTTTTGGTGGTATCAATGATTCTCGTTTTGGGCAAGGCGGTATTACAGGAAAGCCTATTGTAGATTTTCTGAGTGATATAATAAAAGTAACTACTAAATGGAATCCTGAAGATAAAAAAGATTGGATGAGTTAGAAATAAATCTATTAAAAACAATAAAGGAGAGCGTATGGCATCTACATATGAACCATTAACACAAATGGTAAAAAATTTTCCGACACAGTTTTGGAATGATTCTTGTTCTTTATCTGAACTTAAGTATGCTATAGCAAGAGGAGCTACTGGAGCAACGACTAATCCAGTGATAGTAAAGACTGTGCTTGATACTGAATTTGCTAGTTACAAAAGTGAGCTTACAAAAGCTATAAGGAATAATGCTTCTGCTACAGAGGATGATATTACATGGCATATGATTGAGTATGCTGCAAAATTGGGAGCAAAGCAATTTGAGAAAATATTTGATCCTCAAAAAGGAGTAGGACGTCTTTCTATACAAACTAATACAAAGTATTATAGAAATGCTCAAAAATTAGTAGAACAGGCACTTCATTTTCATACTCTTGCTCCAAATATGCAAGTAAAATTGCCTGCTACAAACGCTGGTATAGAAGCTATTGAGGAAGTAACTTACAGAGGAGTAAGTATAAATGCTACTGTATCTTTTACTGTTTCACAGGCTGTTGCTGTTGCTGAGGCAGTGGAACGAGCTTTTGCACGGAGAGTACAGGAACAAAAGAGTAATAGTGAAATACATCCAGTATGTACATTGATGGTGGGAAGATTGGACGATTGGCTGAAAATAGTAGTTGCAAAGAAAAATCTTACTGTAGATCCAGAAGCTCTTGAATGGTGTGGGGTAGCAGCTATGAAGCAGGCATATAAGTATTATCAAGAAAAAGGGTATGCAACAAAATTATTATCTGCAGCATATAGGAATCATCACCATTGGTCACAATTTATTGGTGGAGATGTAATTCAGACTATTCCTTGTGGATGGCAAAAGCGTTTTAATGCAAGCAAAGTGCAAGTAACATCAAGAATGGATGATGAAGTACCACATGCCTATCTTAAGCAGTTATCTGCAATTTCCGAATTTAAGAAAGCGTATACTGTAGGTGGTATAAAGAATCATAATTTTGATAGCTATGGGGCAACAGTGCGAACTCTTGTACAGTTTGCAAATGGATATGATGATTTAGTAAAGATAATTCGGTCTCATATGTTACAAATGCCTTTTTAGTGATAGTATAGAGTATAGTTATAGTATGTTTTCTGCGAAAGAAGTAAAAATAGGGGTTGCTCCTATAAATTGGTCAAATGATGATCTCCCTGAACTTGGTGGGCATATTTCCTTTGAGACATGTATTAAAGAAATGCAAGAAGCTAGATTTGAAGGCTGTGAAGTAGGGAATAAATTTCCACGTGACCCCTATATATTAAAAGATATGCTCGCTGAAAGAAATCTTCAAGTGTGTAATCAATGGTTTAGTTTTACTTTGAGTACAGAACCACTTTCTATAGTGAAAGAACGGTTTATTGCACTATTAGAATTTTTACGTGTATTTGATGTTACTGTAGTAGGAGGAGGAGAGGTTGGCACAAGTATACAAGGGAAACCTCTTCCTTTATTTGAAGCGAAGCCAAATAATTCTTTAGAGCAATGGCGAAATATTAGTGTAGGATTGGAAGAGTTAGGAAAAATTTCAAAAGAGGAATATGGTATATCGCTGTGTTTTCATCCTCATCTTGGTACTTGTATACAGACTATGGAAGAGACAGAGCTTTTACTGGATAGTACAGATCCAGATACTGTGTTTATCAATTATGATTGTGGACATATATATGCGAGCGGTGATGATCCTCTTGCTTGTTTGCAGAAAATAGGGAATCGTGTGCGTCATGTGCACTTGAAAGATGTGAGAAAAAATATTCTTGATAAAGTAAAAGACGAGCATTTATCGTTTCTTGATGGAGTAAAGAGAGGATTGTTTACTATTCCTTCTGATGGTGATATACAATGTATTCCTCAAATTATACAAGAGTTAGCGAAATTACGCTATAAAGGGTGGCTAGTGATAGAAGCAGAGCAGGATCCTTCACTGGCTCCTCCTTTAGAGTTTGCAAAGCGTAGTCGAGAGTTTATTTATCAACACACTGGATTATAATTTATTTATCATTATTCTTTTTTCTTACTTTATCAAAATGTATGGCTCTATGTACTGGTAGCGGTGAGTGCAGTAATTTCAGGTATGTCTAAAAGTGGGTTTCAAGGCATCAATCTTATTCCTTCTTTGGTACTTATGTACTTTTTTGGGGTAAAAGAGACTATTGCTTTTTCTTTGTTATTTTTTATTATTGGTGATATATATGCAGCATTTCATTATCGGAAATCTGTAGATGTCTCCATTTTTGTTGTATTTATTCCATGGGCTATAGTTGGGGTAGCAATATCTGGTATATTTGGCATGTTTGTATCAGAGAAAGTACTTACTCTTGTAATTGTAGCTATTATCATATACTTGCTTATTGTCACTATTTTACAAGAATCTCGACAGAAAGAAGGTATAGTGTATGCAGAATCTTCTTCTCCGTTTGTGTTGTTGTTCTATGGTGTGTTTGCTGGGGTTGCTTCTACATTGGCTAATTTTGGAGGCACAGTTATTGCTATATATCTGCTTAAAAGAAAGCTCTTAAAACGGTATATTATTGGTACAGGAGCTTTTGTATTTCTTAGCATGAATATACTAAAAACAGGGGTATTCTATTTTATGTGGGAGGCATATACTTTAGAAACAGTATTATTGGCTATAGGGTTTTGGCCTTGGTGCATTGTAGGGGCAGTATTAGGAAGAAAAATATCAGATAAAATTCCAGAGAAATTGTATCGTTGGGTGCTGATTACATTAATTTCTTTCTCTTGTTTGATACTGCTCTTAAAAGAATATATGTAAGCAATGCTATTTGTGGTATACTTATTATAGTGAATGCTAGAGCTTAGAAATATTAGTAAAACATTTCCTGGTATAAACGCATTGAGCAATGTTACGCTTACTGTTCGTAAGGCTTCTGTACATGTAGTATGTGGAGAGAATGGTGCAGGAAAATCTACTGTTATGAAGATTCTGAGTGGAGTATATCGTCCTGATTCGGGAAATATATTTTTACATGGAAAAGAAATTTTTATCAAAACTCCTATAGATGCAGAGAAATATCGTATATCTATGATATTTCAAGAATTAAATTATATTCCAGAAATTACTATTGCTGAATTTTTATATCTAGGGCATTGGCCTACAACATTTCTTAACACTATTGATTGGAAATCAATACAAGAGAATGCAAAACAAATTCTTAAAAATGAGCATATTCCTTTTTCTTTTGATACTAAATTAAAAGATATTTCTATCTCTACTATTCAATTACTTGAAATAATAAAAGCTACTGTTATTGGTAATTCTGATATTATCATTATGGATGAGCCAACTTCTGCTATTACTAATAATGAGGTGGAACTTTTGTTTAAGAAGATAGAAACTCTTACATCACAAGGAAAAAGTATTATTTATGTATCTCATAAAATGGAAGAAATTTTTCAAATTGCAGATGATATTAGTATTTTACGAGATGGGTTTCTTGTTTCAAGTGGAGACAAAGCGAGCTTTACAATGGATAGTGTTATTACCCATATGGTAGGACGAGAGATATCACGTGAATATCCTAAAAAAGAAGTGCCTCAAGGGAATATGCTTTTGGAAGTAAAGGGTATTTCAAATGAGGCATTTCACTCTGTTTCTTTTTCGTTAAGAGAAGGTGAGATTATAGGCTTTGCTGGTTTGATAGGAGCAGGCAGAACAGAAGTGGCCAGAGCTCTCTTTGGGTTGGATGCATATGCTCATGGTGCTGTGTATGTGAGAAATCAGTCTGTGAATATACGTAATCCTATTGATGCCATTCAACGAGGCATAGTTATGCTCTCTGAAGATAGAAGACGGTTTGGGCTTATTCCTATAAGAAGTGTAAAGGAGAATATCACATTGTCATCTTTACAACAGTATATACATCATGGGAAACTTCATAAAAAAGCAGAAGAAAAAGATGTGAACAATTTATGTGAAAAAATGAATATCAAAACTGCATCTATTGATGTGAATGTTGATGTGCTCAGTGGAGGTAATCAACAAAAAGTAGTGTTTGCAAAGTGGTTGCTACAAAATCCTAGTATTTTTATCATGGATGAGCCTACAAGAGGGATAGATGTTGGTGCAAAATATGAAATGTACACATTGATGCAAGAATTAGTACAGCAGAAGAAAGGAATACTTATGATCTCTTCGGAACTTCCAGAGTTGATGGGTATGTGTGATAGAATTTATGTACTCCATGAAGGAACTATCACTGGAGAAATACGGAGACATGATTTTAATTCTGAAACTATTATGAAATATGCTACAGGATTAGAGAGAACTGCAGTAAAGGAATATGTATGAAAAGATTTGTGTTATATGTTCAAAAGATAAGCAGAGAGTACAGCATCTATATTGTATTATTGATACTGTTTATACTTTGTACTTTTTTGAATGAAAATTTTCTTACAGTAGGAAACTTAACTAATATTTCTCGTCAAATATCAGTGACAACAATATTGGCATTTGGAGCTACTATTTTGATTATTGGTGGGATGCTTGATTTATCCTGTGGTTCTGTTCTTGCATTGTCAGGAACTATCTCGGTATATGTGTATACACAAGGAGGAACACTGCTATCAGCGGTATTTGTTGGGATATTGGTAGGGGTGCTGTGTAATTTTGTGAATGGTATCTTAGTACAGGTATTTCATGCTCCGCCTTTTATTGCAACACTTGCTATGCTCACTATGGCAAGAGGAGCTGCCTTACTCTTTACAAAAGGGAGAGATATATATCAAATTGGCAATTATACGGTATTAGGACAAGGAAGTATTGGAATTATTCCTATTCCTGTAATAGTCATGCTAGCTATTATGGGGCTAACATGGTATATGTTATCTCATACACGGTTTGGGAGATCTCTGTATGCAATAGGAGGAAACGAAGATGCAGCCAGAGTATCAGGTATCAATACAGGCAAAATTAAGATAATGGCATATCTTATAAATGGAGTTTTTGTTGCTATAGCTGGTATGTTATTTATGGCAAGAATAAATGTAGGAAGCCCTAATGGTGGTGTTGGCTATGAGTTTGAAGCATTGACTGCCGCTATTATTGGAGGAACAAGTTTTTCGGGAGGTATTGGGTCTGCTTCTGGAACACTTGCAGGAGCATTTATAGTTGGATTCTTAAACAATATTATGAATTTATTAGGGATTGATTCATATTTACAGCAAACGATAAAAGGAGCAATTATCGCATTAGCGGTGATATATGATATATATGCAAAAAATAAAAGAGTATCTAAAAAATTAGGAAAACAGGTATGATATAGTAATATTACGTAAAGTAAATTAAGAATGTAATATACTATACTATATATAGTATTTTCATGTATAAGGAGGTTTATATGAAAAATATAGTTTCTATGATAGTGATAGTAGCAGCCTTGTTGATAGTTGCTATTAGTTCTGTATCTTGTGTTCGTAATGATGTAAAACAGAAAGAGGAAACACAAGAATCATCTGATCAATCTGTTAAGAGTGATGCTATGCAAAAAACATATCGTGTAGCTTTTATTGCAAGAGCACAACAAGATTCGTTTGCCGCGTGGTTGGTTAATTCACTGGAGCGTGTTGCTAAACAAGAATATCCTGATATAAAACTTGATATTTTTGATAGTCAAGCTGATGATGCAAAAGAGAATGCGTTTATTGAAAATGCTCTTACCAATAAGTATGATTTGATTATAGTACAGCCAAATAATACTGAAGCTCAGCGTCCCTATATTGAAAAAATTGTCGCTGCTAATATTCCTGTAATCACGACTAACCCTAGAATTGATGTTGCTGGAGCAAATACGGTGGATGCTGATCCGTATGAACAAGCTGCTATCAATGCAAGAGTGGCGTTGCAGCAGATTCCTCAAAATGCCAATGTGGTCATTCTTAATGGCCCTCCAGGAAATACACATGCTATTAAAAGAAGGGAAGCGTGGCAAAGAGAGTTTTTAGACAAAAGAAATGATGTAACAATAGTAGGGGAACAAATTGCAAATTGGAATAAAGATGAGGCTATACGATATATGGAAGATTGGGTGCAAGTAAATCCTAAAATTGACGCTGTCATTTCTATGAATGATAATATGGCAGCGGGTGCTATTGAAGTGATAAAGGACAATAAAGCGTATGAGAATATATTAGTGTATGGAGTTGATGGAACAGTTGAGGCTGCATTGCTTATACAAGAGGGAAAGTTTACTTCTACATCTTTACAAAATGCGTATACATTAGCAGAAGTAAATCTTCAGGCGGCTCATGATTTATTGACAGGAAAAGTTGAAAGATTAGATATAGATATAAAATGTCCACTATACGATAGTAGTAATGTTGATGAACTTATTCAGATACATAAAGAAGCAGGAGCTTTATAATATCATATTTTAATTGCTAGGAGGAGTATATGCAATCATTAGTATTAGAAAAACAACATTCATTATCATTGAGAGATTTTGAAGTACAGGAAGTGCTTGGAGCTACTGATGTAAGAATTCAGATAAAGGCCTGTGGTATATGCGGGAGCGATGTACATTATTTCAAAGAGGGAAGAATTGGTGATTTTATAGTACGAGAACCAATGATACTTGGACATGAGGCTTCAGGAGTGGTAATTGAAGTAGGGGAGCAGGTGCGTTCTGTAAAGGTAGGAGAGAGAGTATGTATGGAGCCAGGTATACCCAATTATATGTCAACAGAGTCTTTGGAAGGAAACTATAATCTTGATGATGATGTACGTTTTTGGGCAACTCCTCCTGTACATGGAGTGATGAGGGAGAGCGTGGTGCATCCAGAAGCATTGACATTTAAGCTGCCCGATAATGTCAGCTTTCATGAAGGAGCAATGATTGAGCCACTTGCAGTAGGAGTTGAAGCAGCAAAAAGAGCTCATGTGTGTCCTGGCGATATAGCACTTGTCACTGGAGCTGGCCCTATTGGAATTTTAGTGGCACTGAGTGCACTTGCAAGTGGCTGTAGTAAAGTAGTCATTTCTGATCTATCTGATATAAAACTGAACATTGCATCTCAGTTTGAAGGAATAGTAATATCAACCCCTACTGATCTTAGTGAGACAGTAAAGAGAGAAACAGAAGGAAAAGGAGTGGATATATTATTTGAGGCAAGTGGAAGTACAGTATTGTTTCCTGATATATTTAGGTTGTGTAAAAAAGCATCTCGTGCAATTCTTGTGGGAATGTCAAGTTCTCCAGTATTACTTGATGTTCCGCTTATACAAACAAGAGGGATAAAAATTGATACTGTGTTTCGATATGTAAATTGTTTTAAGCGTGCGTTACAATTAGTTTCATCAAAAAAAGTACAAATAACAAGTCTTATCAGTAAAACATTTTCTTTTGCAGACTCAGTTGAAGCATATCATTTTGCAGCAGAAGGGAGAGAAGATATAGTGAAAGTGATGATAGATTTTTAAGAAGCAATAAAAGGAACGATATGAAAAAAATTGCTCTCATAGGTGCTGGTTTTATTGGAAATATTCATGCTCAAAGTCTTGTTTGTCATCCAGAGGTGGATTTTAAGTATATATTTGATGTTGATTCTGATCGAGCAAAGCAATTAGCACAACAATATAACGTAAAAGCTGTTGATATTACTACGATTATGGAATCTGATGTTGATGCTGTGCTTATAGCTTCGTCTACAAATACACATGCAGATATTTGTAAACTAGCAGTAAAATATGGCAAAGGGATATTATGTGAGAAACCTATTGACTTACAATTAAAGAAAGTACGTACTATATGTGACATAGTAGAAAGTTCTGGTGTTCCTAATATGGTAGATTTTAATCGTAGGTTTGATGCGAGTCATAGTGCGTTAAAACAAGCTCTCATGCAGAAAAAAGCAGGGAATATTGAGATTATTCAGATAACAGCCCGCGATCAATCTCCTCCTTTGTTGGAATATGTGAAAACATCTGGAGGACAGATGCGTGATCAAACAATACATTTTTTTGATTTATTGTGTTATCTGAGTGATGATTATCCTGTTGAAATATATGTTATGGCAGATGCTTTGATAAACAAGGAAATTGGAGCTGCAGGAGACACAGATACTGCTGTTATTTCACTTCGTATGTCATCAGGGGCTTTGGCTCTTATAGATTGTAGCAGACGTTCTCCTTGTGGGTATGATGAGCGAATTGAGGTTATGGGATCTAAAGCTATGCTGGAGTCTAAACGTCAAATGCATCGGCATTTTGCACAGTATGAAGGCAATTATGTCAAAAGTGATGGGTTTTATGATAGCTGGTATGAAAGAATAAAAGATACATACTACAATGCACTGGATATGTTTGTACATGTGTTGTATGGAAAAAAGACTTCAGTACCAATTCCTGATTTTAAGGATGGGTTACATACACAGATTATTGCAGAGTCAGCGACTAAATCGTTACGGTTGGGGCGACCTATAAAAATACAGTATTGAGCAGTACTAAGCTGTACTTAAGTATGGGAAACACGTAGTATATCTTCTATAAATTGTTCTACTGGTATCAATCCCGATGGCTTTTTTGTATATACCCATTCTGCTGCTCTTACTGCTCCTAAAGCAAAGCCTGAGCGTGTACGTGCTCTATGGCTGAGTGTAAGTGTATCAAAACTACTGTCAGCACTTACTTCGTGGTAACCAGGCTCTTTTCCTACTCTTTGTGAAACAATAGCAAGCTGTGATGGATCGATAGGAGTGCTATTAGGGAGGTCTATGGTAATGGCAGTTTTTCTGTCTAGTGTATCAAGTATTTTTTTTGCAGTAGAAAGTGCTGTCCCAGAAGGGCGGTCAATTTTTTGTGCATGATGTGTTTCTTGTATAGTTATGTCATACTCTTGAACATTGTTTAAGAATTGAGCGAGTATTCCAGAAGTTTTCATAAATATATGTGCGCCAATAGAAAAGTTTGAACCGTACAGATACGCAATGGAAGACTGTTGTACTATTGATTGAATGTGTGACATATCTTGTGACCATCCTGTAGTACCAATAATTGCAGGTATGGTATTCTGTGCATATATGTGAGCATTTTCTACAATGGAGCTTGCTGTTGAAAATTCGATAGCTATGTCTATAGTTTCTTTTTCAAAATTAATGGTGTTTAGATGAGTGCAGGTGGCATCTGATGCATATGGATCAACTGTATGGACTATGCTATGATTATGTTGTAGAGCTTGTTGTTCTATTTCTTTTCCCATACGACCATATCCTACAATAAGAATATTCATATGTTCTCCTTTTTTATGTTTTTCTTTCTTGTATAAGCGTCATTGCAGAGCTAATAACAATTTCGTCAGTAGTACAGCCTCGTGATAAATCGCTTACGGGAGCTGCAAGTCCTTGTATTATTGGTCCGTAGGCAGAAGCAGAGCCGAAGATTTGAGTGCTTTTGTAGCTTATATTTGCACTGGCAAGATTAGGAAAAATAAGAGTGTTGGCTTTTCCTGCTACCGATGAATGAGGAGCTTTGAGCTGTGCTACCTCAGGACGAAGTGCAGCATCCATCTGTAGTTCACCGTCAATGAGTAATGCTGGGTGATTTTTCTGCATCTCTGTGGCTGCTTTTTGTACGACATCTACTTCTGGATGTTTGGCAGATCCTTTTGTAGAAAAAGATAGAAACGCTATTTTTGCTTCTGCTTCAAGATATACTCTACATGTATCTATTGCAGCGAGAGCTATCTGTACTAATTCTTCTGAGTTAGGATGTGGGATAATTGCACAATCTGAGAATACAAGGCATCCTTGTTCTCCTAAATGAGTATTGGGATGTTCAATAATAAAGGCAGAGGATATAAGTTTTAATCCAGAAGCTACTCCAATTACCTGTAATGCTGCACGTAACACATCAGCAGTCGAAGTGATAGCTCCTGCAATCATTGCATGGTATTCTTCTTTTGCTACGAGTGCAGTTGCAAAGTAAAGAGGGTTTTTCATGGTAGCATATGCAGTCTCTTCATCAACATTTTTATGCTTTCTTTTTTCATAAAAGAAATGAGCATAATCTTCTAGTCTTGTATCTGTTTCACTATCAATTATTTCTGTCTTGTGTTCATTGAGATGAATTGAATAGCTATCTACTGTTTTTGAAATGGTGTCTTTATTTCCTATAAGGCAGATATGTGAAACTATGTTTTTTTCTTGTAACAGAGCAGCTGCTTTCAATACACGTTCATCACTACTTTCAGGGAGCACAAGACTCCTCTGCATTGACTGGGCTTTTTGTATTATTTTTTCGCTAAATTGTGTCATATATCACTTTATTATAGTATATTTTATATAATAATTATATGAGGGATACCCGTACTTTACATTGTTGTGTTGCTGGACTTGGGAGATTTGGTATGTTCTGGTTTGAGCTATTGTATAAACAAAGAAAGGTGTTGCATGAGATGGGAAGTACTCTTATACACAGAGAGAATGTTACTACTGTAGATGCAAGCGTATCCCATACTGCTTATGCACCAGTGAGCAATATTGAGTTTTTGTTATATGATCCTGCATTTTCAAAAGAGATGCACACTACAGTACAGAAGATATGTGACACATATACAGCAACAGAAGAAGATGGGGCTACCCATACAGAATTGCATGCCTCTGTTACTACTGAGCTAAGTATTGCTACAAAAGATATGCTAGCTTTGGCTGATGTTATATTTTTATGTATGCCCATATCGGTATTAGAGACACAAGCAACAGAGCTTCTTTCTTATTGTCATGAAAATGTTATTGTATTTGATACATGTTCGGTAAAAGAAAAGCCTGTACAGTGGATAAATGCTGCACGCAAAGCAACACAATATTTTATGGCTACTCATCCTCTTTTTGGGCCAGATTCATTTGAAGATGAGCGTAGCAGAAAAATAGTGCTTAGTGCTGTCCATATGACTCCTCATCTTCTTGTAGCATGGGAAGTATACTTTACCGCTATAGGATTACATTGTTTACAGTTAAGTCCTGCCGAACATGACAAACAGATTGCGTATACACAGGGGCTTACTCATCTTGTAGGTCGTATCTTAAAACATATTCCACAACAGTCCTATACTGTTAGCACTAAGGGATTTTTGTCTTTACAAGAGATTATTTCACAGACCTGCAATGATTCTGCCGAACTGTTTCTTGATTTACAGGTACACAATCAGTATTCTGCAGAAGTATGGAATGCTTTTTCACATGCGTATGAGACAGTGCTTGATACACTGCATAAAAGTGAGAGGGGGAGTAAAGAGTAGTGGAGCGGTGTTTTAGTTTCCTTTTTTTGCTTCTTTGTCGCGTTTAATCCTTGAACTCGCAAGCATGATTTCCTTTTTGTTGCATTTATGTATAAAGTATTATATAATTTATAACTGGGTAAAGGAGGATGGTTTAATCTAATATTGATTATCCATGCCAGCCCCATTATTAATTATTTAGGAGGGTAGGATATGTGGCTTTTTACTAAAAAAAAGAAAATGGAAGAGAATAGAATTATTTGTAAGCAATTTAATAATACAGAAGGAAACTCGCCTGTGACCCTTTTAAAAATTGAAGGAGATCAAAAAGAAAAATTTTTGAATATTTTAAATGTAGATGCTTTAGAAAAAGAGGGATCATATAAAAAAGGCAGTAAAGTATCCTCTTTCGATATGTTACCATTAATCTCAGCTGCAGGGTTTTCATTTGTACCAAATGACTTATATATAGCTACTGAGGATCCTTCAGATTTAATGCGTATTGGAGAAGGAGTTGGGAGTCCGATTGTAAATGCAGGAAAAATTGTTGGGCATGCTTCTTTTGTTAAATTTCCAACTTCTTCTATATATACCCATTTAATTGCGCTTCAGGTAATAACAAGTATAAGTATTCAGAATAATTTTAAGGTAGTAAATGAAAAATTAGATTCTATTAAAAATGATCTTATAAGAATGAAAACAGAAAACAATGCAGAGGTTATTGGTAGATTAGAAAGTGCTAAAAAAATAATTAATAGTATAGAGGAGCAGTATGCAGTAAATAATGATTTTACAAATGATATGAAACAAAGATTAAATCCTTTAGAGCATGATATAGGTTCTATATTTGAGAAATATGAATCTTTATATGATAAACAAAAATTGGATAAAGAGAGTAATAAAGACGATATAAACACAAAAATATTATATGCTAATATTTATCTTTTTGCTTCTTTTCTTGATATAAAGATCTCATTTTTACGAAAAATGTTTGATGCACAGGAAAACCTACGCAGAAAAAGACACCGCAGACTCTTCGCTTTTTTACGAAAAATGTTTGATGCAAAGGAATACCCTGAGTATATAGATATTGCTGATATTAAACAAAAAATTAAGCATTGCGAAGATGCTTTGGAAAAAATTTGTAAAATACCTAATGAATTAGATTTTGTGAATGAAAATAAAATTGATCACTGCCCTAGTATTTTTGTAGAAATATTATCAATTCCTGTTTTTTTGTTTACCAAAGGAAAAACCCGCCTTATTAGTTCTTTATTAGCAGGATTTGTATCCTTTTCATTTAGGCAGGGAGAGAAAAGAGAAAAAAAGAGATTAAAAAGTAACAAAAGATATTTGCTTGAGCAAGGAAAAAAAGTATCCGAAAAATGCAAAATGATGAAAAAAGAAATTGAAGAAATAAAAAAAGCTTTGAACTCAACTATATACCATATTTATTTTCGAAAAAAAACTTACGTACTAACAAGTGATATTCAGTTTAAAGAGCCAAGCAAATAAATGTTTCAAATGAGTATCACAACAAAGCCCACAAACATACGCACTAAAAACAACTGTATTTGTGCTACTATAGTAAAAGTACTATTGTTATGCGAAAAAATATACGGTGTTTCTTTTACTGCTTTCTCATTTTCTCGGTATTGTTGACTGTTTCTTGTTCAAACAATAGAAAGAAGAACAGCAATATAGTGAAGGATATCACTCCACGAAGTACAGACAATATACCGATTATTGAATCTAGCATTCATAGATCAAATGAAAATGTTCCTCAAGAGGCTTCTGAGGCGATAGTTTCTTCCGAGACAGTATTCTCTAGTTTGGTGCCTAGAGATTACTCAATTATTGGCGTTAAGTGGGCAAACTTAGATGTAGATGATATTGAAGAGGCGGTAGTGGTTGTTACAAAAAAAGGACAGGACTCTGTAAATGTGTTGATAGCTAAGTTCAATACAAACACTGAAAGATATTTTTTTCTGTGGCAAGAAACTACTACCATTATTAGAAACAGCTTTATTTCATTACATATCTATGATATCAATGATGATGGAAGAAAAGAAATTATTATAGAAGGAAGTAACGAAAACTTACAACAACAGCTAACTGTATTTTATTTAGATACCCCTAGCTATAATCTTAGAAACTATCAAAATATATTTACTATATCAGGAGTAGGAGGAGGAGATATTGAGTTGCAATTACCTCAAGATTCATTTTCTGCTGTAGGTATTATCGTGTACCAGATTGATGAAACAAAAGAGGTAATTGAAAAGAAGTCGTATGTATGGAACGATGCTATTTCTAACTTTGCTCTTTTACGCAATGAGGTATTTTCTTTTGAAGATCAAGCAAAGGAGCGTGTAAACACATTGAATACACGAGATACTCAAGTATGGCTTACTTTTCTGAACGGGTTATGGGTGTACGAAAAAGATACTCAACATAGCAATAGTGTTGAAAATGAGCAAATGCATATGCTCTATTTTTCTAATAACGCTCCTGAGCTAAGTGTGATAAAGAATGATTCTATGAGATTTTATCAATGGGGCAACAGAGCATCAAGGATGTTTCGTGCTAATATTGGTATACAAGTGCAAGTTTCTAATGTAGTGTTGCCAGATATTTTTGCTTCTTTATCAATAGAAGTATTATCAGAAAAGCAAATAAGCATAGCACTTGAAAAAGATGAATATAGTGAAGCTATTAGAGGTGTTTTTACACAAGTAAATGTAAATGATATTATTGAGGAAAAGTACGCTCTATTTTCTCTCTTTGAACAGTATGGTATAGCAAGGAAACTGAAGCAAATTCAAGAATGGGTTATTGGAAATAAGGAAGATAGTAATACAGATAATGCCTATGTATTCTCCCAAGATTCTGTTTCCATTTTTGTTGTCAATAACAATAACTCATATACCTATAGAATTTTCAATATAGCAAATGAGTTTTTTATGGAGCTAAAGCATGATGAGCTTCATAGGTTTTATAAATTTACCAATGTTCATGAAATAGATTTTAATGATGAAGAATCGTCCTTTGCTTTGTTACTACAGCCTTATGTTATTACAAGCAGTAAAGCCTACCCGCTTGATAACGCTAATGATATTCTTCTTAAGAAAAGTGAAGTCGATAGTTAATTATCCTTGTATTTAAGAAACCCTTCAATTCCAATATTTCGTAATTCTTTTATTTGACTCTGTACATCTTTACTCTGTGAAAGAGGTATGATTATTTGATAAAAGATAGTATTTTGTACTGTTGATATACTCATAATAGGGTATGCTCCATCAAACATAGCGTCACGAAGAAGTGCTATAAGTTTATTATAATAATTGTTTGCTTTTTCTTTATTTTGGAATGATGATACTTGATACCCAAGTTCGGGTGCTGACGATAAAGGTATATCTTCTGTTATTTCATTGCTTGATAAGGACAATGGATTGTTTATTTCTAAATCTAAAAAAGAAAAAAAATGTGATGGGATTGGTAGTGTAGTGATTGTGTTTTGTAGTAATTGATATTCTATGGATGTTTTATATTTGTCTTGTAGTATCGTAAGGGCATATTCTTTACTGCTATGATTGTTTATTTTTAGTGCTAGTTTATACATAAAATAGTATATTGACGCTGGCAATAAAATAGCTTCATTTTTTTCTATGGTAGTGTGTATGTACTCTAATGCAGTACTATATTTTTTTTCATAAATATAGATTGCTATATTTAAGGTAATGAGTGGTATAATAATATTGGAGATATTGTATCTCTCTTGTAATATTGAAATATTACGTTTTGCTAGATTGATATTTCCTGTTTGATATTCTTGTATACTTGCCATCAGTAAGTGTTCAGGTAAGCGAGTAATTTCAAAAGCAGAGTAGTACAAAAGTGCTGCGGTTTGAAAATCATAGCGTAATGTTGCTATTTTAGCAAAATGGATATATATTGAATAATGGATGAGGGATGGGGGATATTGCTCTAGTACAGTGTAGAAAAAATTATATGTCTCTTGTATACTTTCCATAGAAGGATAGTGAGTGCTTACAAAGGATAATAGTTCTTGTTTACTAGGGGTGGGGTTATTTTCTATCCATTCACTTGTAATATCTGCACTAAATAATAGTGTAGTATGAAACAGTAACAGAATAATGATACATAGAATTGATTTATACACTATATAAAAAATGTTAGTTGATCTTATTGTCAGTAGGGATAGTATTTTTTGTTTTTTTATTTGTTTTTTTTAGATTTTTTTCTTCTTGTACGAGTCGTTTTGTTTCTTTTTGTATGCTCTTGTTCAGAATATTACTGGCATATTTTCTTGAGTATGAGAAAATAAAAGGTACTGCTATAATTGTTCCTATAATAATACCAATGTATAAAAGCAATACTCCAGGTACATTATGAAGAGTATAGAATAAGAAAGAAATTGTTGTTGTATACTTAAAGTTGATAATAGCAAATAAAAGTGCTAATGTAATAATAATTATGATAGAAATAAATATAATCATGCTAACTCCATTATAGTATAAAATTATTCTAAAATATAGTTTTTAATAAACAGACGTAATGTATCCCAATCGTTATTTTTTGGGAGCAAAATATACGCTCCATAATTATTAGAAGAAATGGTTTGTGAAGAAGGAATAGGTATTTCTTTGTTAGCATTTTCGCTATTTTGAGAAGCAAGAAGTTTTGTATATGTTTGGTATAAGATATTAGAAGTACTGAGTGTGAGTTTTTTATGTAATGGAAGATCTTTATTTTTTGTGATAATGCTAGCAATTTCGAATATGCTAAGATTTGTGCTTATATATGGTTTTATGTCGCCTACTATTTGCATAAGTGAAATCATAGAGGAAAATATATCCATACTACTTATTTTATTTCGTATTCCTTCTAGTAGTAGTTGTTGCCGCCTAGATCTGCTAAAATCATTGGTTGTGTTTCTTGAACGTGCAATACGTAATGCTTCAATGCCATTGAGCTGGTATTCTCCTTGTGTATAATGTACATAGGACCATTTTCCGTTTTCTTTAATTCTATAACTTGGATCTATTAAATCTTCTTCTAAATATATATTTATTCCCCCTATTTTGTCAATGACAGAAATGAATGCATACATATCAATGCTTACATAATGATCTATTTTTAATCCAGTAACTTTTTCTATAATTTTTAGGAAATTTGATTTGGTATAAAATTTATAATACCAATTTAGCTTGTTGCCCATAAAATAAATATCCCTAGGGATACTGAGAAGTTTAATACCTTTTTTTGGATGAATATGTGCTAGCATTAAAGTATCAGAAAGATTATTATGAGTGCCAATGATAAGAATATTTTTTGTTTCCTCTGGGAGAGTACTATTTTGTATTGCTGTTTCTTGTTCTATGGAAAAAGAGATATTTCGTATTGGAACATCGTCTTTATCCATCATCCATAGTTGTCCATTACTGCGTTGTAGGGCAATAGCCCCAATTTTACTTTGTGGATATGGATGTTTTATGTCTGTATTCACATCAAAATAATAATAGTCATTATCCGTGCGCCAATCTTGTAATATATATATATGTTGTTTTTTCAAAGAATTTTGTATTTTTTCTGTAGATACTATAGTTTTAAGTATAGTGAGATAATTGTAGTTGGCAGTTTCTTGTTTGGTAGTATACGAGCTATCAAGTATAACAGAAGTAACGTATGCGGTTCTTTGTTCTGGGGTATTTGATTTAGAATAGGGTATGCCATTTACTATCAATGTATAATGGAGTGTATTGAGCACAATTTCAACAATAGGCTCATTGATGCTATTGTATAATATTGTTGTATGAGTATACTGTGAAGGAGTAGTGTGTTGTACTGACAGGTTAAAGTTGTTTATACGTTGTTGTAGTGTATGCTCTGTAAGAGCTGTCTTAAACTGTTGTAGAAACTGATCGGATAATTGCAAATGTAGTTCAATAGTTTCTCTGATGTTTTTAATACTGATTTTTAGCTCATCAAAATGTAATGGCACATATTTTATGTCTGTAAATGCACTTTGTATATTAAATGCAGTGATTGTATTGGTATTGGCATGAAACAAGGGAGTATAGAGAGCAACAATGCTATCGTTAAAAAGGTACACTATTTTATTATTTTTTTGATAAAATGATAAGCCTATCTCTTTG
The DNA here is from genome assembly GCA_965226055.1 of Spirochaetia bacterium. Lineage (GTDB taxonomy): Bacteria > Spirochaetota > Spirochaetia > WTKD01 > CBDDCA01. The sequence goes on from CBDDCA010000002.1 coordinate 55,257, forward strand.
TTTATTGTCTTAAATGAAGGTGTTTCTAAAAAATCTGCTAGTACTACTTCGTGTAATTCTGTTTGATATGATTTGTACATTTCATCTACCAATAGCTCAATGGTATCAGTTTCTAGTACTGCTTCGTTGTTTTTGTTTGATTGGAGTTGTAATTCAAAAAATTCTGATTCTAGCCCTAAAGCGTTAGAAACAGCAGAGGAAGAGTCTATAATTTGATGTAATGTATTAAAAATGAGTTCAAGTTCTTTTTCTGTTGTATTTATTTTCTTTATCAGGGTGTTTATGGTAAAAATACTAATAACAATGAGAACTATACAAACAAAGAAAAGAAATGTGTACCAAAGCCCTTTGTGTTTATGGGATTTTTGTGGTAAAATTTCATTTTGATATGAATGATTAAAGTGTACCATATGCTGTATTTTGTTCTGCTAATTGCACTGTATTTTTCATAAGTGAAGCTATTGTTACTGCTCCTACTCCTCCTGGCACAGGGGTTATGTATGAGCACTTATGTTGTAGAGTGTCAAAATCGGCATCACCGACTAGTATATACTCTTTTGCTGTGTTATGCAGTGTTTGTCCTTCTTTATCTAGGTGTATTCTGTTGATGCCAACATCAATTACTACTGCACCTTTTGCTACCATATGTTCCTTTAAGAAGAAAGGTATGCCTATGGCTACAATGACAATGTGAGCCATTGAGCATATTGAGGTAATATCTTTTTCACTTGTCTTAGAGTGACATAGACTTACTGTAGCGTTTCCATATGCTTGTTTTAATGAAAGAAGAATTGAAAGTGGCCGTCCTACAATGGAGCTTCTTCCAATGATAGCAATATGTTTTCCTTCAGTGCTAATATTATAGTACTTAAAAAATTCAATAACAGCATTTGCTGTACAAGGGATGGGTACATCAGTAGCATTTTTTTGTAATTTACCAATGTTTATCTCATGAAACCCATCTACATCTTTTGTGGGAAGTATGGCTGATAAAATGGCATCACTATCAATATGAGCAGGAAGTGGTAGCTGTACAAGTATGCTATGTACCTTTGGGTCTGTATTAAGTGTATGAATGAGATCTACTATTTCGTAAGTTTGTGTGTTTTCAGGAAGTAAAATTACGTCTCCATCAATGCCTAATTCTTTACATTTTTTTGCTTTCATGTGTACATATACTTTGCTGGCAGGATTGTCTCCTACTAATATTACTCGTAAACAGGGAGTAATACCTTTGTTTTTTAAGTGAGTAAGTCTTGGAAGAAGGGTTTTGTATATATTTTCAGCTACATCTTTGCCTTTTAGGATAGTATCATGATTATGTACCATTTAAATATTATACTACAATATGCTATGCTTAAAGTAAAGCACAATAAAAAATATATAGAGGTGGTATGAGTAGTATAGTATTAGGAGCACAATGGGGAGACGAAGGGAAAGGCAAAATAGTAGATGTGTTATCTTCACATTTTAGCTGGGTGATACGCTTTTCAGGCGGAGCAAACGCTGGACACACTATTGTAAACAAGGGGGTGAAATATGTATTTCATTTATTACCTTCAGGTATTTTACATAAAAATACACAGGTACTCTTAGGTCCAGCTACCGTTGTCGATCCTGAGCAGTTATTTTATGAGTTAGAACAGCTAAGCAACGCTAATATTGATTGGAAAGGTCGGATATTTATATCTGATAGAGCTCATCTTATACTTCCATCGTATAAAAAGGAAGATAAAAAGCTAGAAGAGAAACGAGTATATAAAATAGGAACTACCCAAAAAGGTATTGGTATTGCGTATGCCAAAAAAATGCTGAGAACGGGTATTCGTATAGCGGATATGCATGATCCTGCTATTATACGTATGTTATCTAAAAGAGACAGAGCTTTTGTAAAGAAGTATGCTTCTTTTTTGAGTAGTATTTCAGTAAATCATTATTATATTTTACAAAATTTTACTACTACTGACAAGATATTATTTGAAGGAGCGCAAGGAGTATTGCTTGATTCAGATTATGGAACATATCCGTATGTTACTTCTGGTCCTACTGGTATAAATGGAGTAACTACTACAGGGTTTCCTATCAAACAAGCAAAGAAAATAATTGGAGTAGCAAAGGCCTATAGTACACGGGTAGGAGAAGGTCCTTTTCCTACAGAATACCGAAAAGATGAAGTGCAATTACTTAGTCTCATTCAAACGAGAGGAAATGAAAAAGGAAGTACTACAGGAAGATTACGCAGATGTGGACATTTAGATTTAATTAGCTTAAAATATGCCTGTAAAGTATCGTGTATTAACTCTTTGATATTGACGCATGTTGATGTCTTGGATGTTTTTGACACAATAAAAGTATGCGTAGGATACGAAATTGAGAATGATTTTTATGATTATACTCCTTCTAGTAAAGCAGATATGGAAGCAATACATCCTGTTATGCGAAATTTTGCAGGATGGAAAGTAGATACAAGCAGTGTACGAAAGTGGGAACATCTCCCTAACAATGTACTTTCATTTATTTCTTTTTTAGAGTCATATCTTGAAGTACCTATTGAAGCTGTTTCTGTAGGAGCGGACAGAGATCAAATGGTATTTAAGAATTATCATACATTTATAGATAATTTATAAATAGAGAGATGGAGGTGGCGGGAATTGAACCCGCGTCTTAAAAGAGCAAAGTAGCATCTCTACAAGTTTAGTTTGCTGTTGGTTCTTGCAAAAAACGAAATGGCAAACACATTTTTTTCTTGCTCAGTCAAATAAGGTGTTCTCTCTCTGTCTTTGACATACAGAGAGAGTGAGTCCCTAAGTGAACAGAAAGCCGTCTAGGAACATCAACGGTTCTGTAGCAACATAGTATCTATGCTGCTAAAGCTAAATCATTGTCTGCATTTATTGCAGTGTAGTAATTAGGTTACCAATCCACTTGCCATGATACTAATACTTCTTCTAATCGAGTCCTGTTCACCCCCTATTTTTTATAGTATACTACATACACATACATTCTATAAGAAATTGAGAATATGTTCTAGTACTGTTTGTGTAGAACATGCAATAATATCTTTTTTATTACTGGTAATAAACTCATCCCATTGAATATCATTTCCTTGCCAATCGCATATAATTCCTTTTGCTTCTTTCACAAGAGGATATATTGCTGCTACATCCCATATATGAGTACTAGGATCAATAACAAGCTCTGCATGAGCAGTAATAAGAAGATAGTATGCAAACGCATCTGCCCATGTTCGTGTTATTATGTTTGCATCGTGTGTAAATATATGCTGTACTAATTTTGGGGCTTTTTTATACACTTTTGCCCAATCGTAAGAAAGGTACAGTTGGGAATTGTGTGTTTCTTTCTGTGCAGATAACGCATGTGTTGTGAGCAATGTATTGTTTTCCCATATGCCTTTGTCTTTTATAGCACATATAACTGTTTTGTATGTAGGAATAGATACACAGCCAATGATGGGCTGCATTATTTCAAAATCAAACAAGGCAAGTAATGTAGTAAAAAGAGGAACACCATGAATAAAGGCTTGGGTTCCATCTATAGGATCAATAATCCAAGCATAACGATTTTTTTCATACTGTGTCTGTGGAGTAGTGTCAGTGCCAAACTCTTCTCCTATAATGGTATGCTGTGGATACTGTGTGGAAATTGCATTTCGAATTGTCTGTTCTATTTCTTTATCAGCTATCGTAACGGGACTGTTATCTGTTTTATATGTCACTTTATGTTTATTTGAAGAGCGAAATGTATGAAAGTAGTGTAATACAGTGTCTATAGTAGACTGTAATGTTAATTGAGCAAATTGAGCTGCTTCTCTCATATCTATGTTAGATGTATTGTTACTCTTCATTATTTTTTTCCTCTCATCATATCTGCTGATGCCTGTTGTGCTTCACGTTTAAGGGTACGTTCTTTTATACTTTCTTTCTTTTGAAATAATTTTTTCCCTTTTGCTAATCCTAGTGCAATTTTTATAAGTCCATTTTTGGTATATGCTTCTATAGGAACAAGGGTAAGTCCTTTTTCATTTGTTTTTCGCTTTATTTTATGAATTTCTTGTTTATGGAGTAAGAGGGTTCTTATGCGTATTGGATCGTATGTTTCGGAAGGAGCAAAGGCATAAGGAGAAATGTGCATATGATATAACAAAACACTGTTATGCTTAGAGATACGAGCATAACAGTCGGTGAAATTGAATTGCTTCTTTTTTATAGACTTTACTTCAAACCCATAGAGAACTATACCGCATTCATAAGTTTCAATAATGGAATATAAAAATGTAGCTTTTTTGTTTTTTAGTAGTGGTACGATTTCAGTTTTTTTCATAGCAATCTTTATTTGAGAGGTACAAGGATAATACGAAAAGAAGTATACTCGCTTGCCCAATCAGGACTCATTGCGTTATTTCTGCTGAGGAAAGCATCTAAGTCTTCGTATGTCTTTATGTTTTTACTATAGTTTCCTCCTAATACTATTTTTTCTCTTCCTAAGGCAGGGGTATAGTCTGCGTTATATTGAGGGAGAGGGCTGTACCAGCTATCAGTCCATTCCCATATATCATCGTATAAAGAAAGAAGACTCGTATCAATAGTAGCTCTATCAATTTCTACATCATAGTTATTTGATCCAATATACTGTTGTGCTGCTCTCCACTCAAATTCATTAGGGAGTTTTGCTCTATATTGAATATTGTTTTCTCTGAGTACCGTATTAAACCATTGTGTATATGCACGTGCGTCATACCAAGTAATATGTGTTACTGGTGAAGCATCCTCATAGGTATGATAATTAGAGAGGTTAAGATGATTATCGCTATGTTCGGGACTGAGTGTTTGTGTTGAAGCAGTTTGCCAGAAAGGATTGTTTTTTAGAAATTTGACATATTGCTGTACGGTAACTTTTGTACTTTGCATATAAAAATTTCCACTTTGAATGGACAGGCTTTTGTTCTGGTTATTTTTTACTGCTTCTTTAAATTCTAGCACTTGAGAATTTGCCGTATCTATAGACGATTGGTATATATCTTGGTATTCTAAGTGAGAATGAAGCGTATATTCAAGGGGTTCGTACGGAATGAAAATAAATTCATCACCTAAAATAGATATTTTTTTTGCTCTATTTCTTTCTGGGTTTCTTTCTTGATTGCTGTTTTTATGCTGTGCTTGTGTAATAGAATCAGATATAGGGTTTGCTGCATAAAACTCTATCATTGTTGCCATATCTTGCATGCTTATATTGTAAGCTCCCTGTATATTAGAAAGAGGATTTTTTTCTATCACTGCTTGTTTAAGTGAAGGATACTGTTCCATAACATCTGTAATATTGTTTTGATATACATGTTTGTTTTGTAGATACGGAAGTGAAAAATATATGAGCTGTAATAGTAATGCATAGGCACTTTCAGGGGGCGATAGTATGGGATCAGTATATGCTTCTTTTTCTTTGCTTGTGTCTCTGCTTGTGGTTAGGAGGGGAAGTAATTCTTCTATTGTAGTATTTAGGAGAGGAGGGATCATGTATTTTCTTGTTGATATGGTATTTGCATACGAAGCTATACGAGGAATAGTGTATTCTACTATTGCTTTTCTGTCTTGTAACGTAAGTGTAGTCTGTATGCTATGACGAAATATATTTGAGAATAGAGTACGCTTATTGTATTGAATAGTGTTTGTAGTAAATCCTAATTTCTCTATACGAATACTGTGCTTGATATTTTCTATGCGTGTTGTAATAGGCGTAGCTCCAAGATAATACTCATCTATGTATACTGCTGCATTGGTAGGGGTGGTAGTAATATGTATCTTACTTGTAGTAGGATGAAAGATAAATATAAATGCTATAAATAGTATGGTTAAGCATACTATAAAAAAACAAAGAGGAATGTACACAATAGGGCGAACACCAAAGATAGGTGTTAGTGTTACTGTATCCTCAGGAATAGGTTCATACATAGTAGAAGGCGATTTTTTTTTGAGATGTTTATGGTTATTCATAGTTGTATATGTTATACTATAACAAATTAGGGAAATAAATACAAAACATAGAATAATGGCATCGGTTGTAGATAAAAAAACACATATATTAAAGCAATTTTCAACATTTCTTGTTGTAAAAGTAGAAGCGTTTCTTTCTCGAAGAAAAACAAAAAAGCGTATTGCAAAGATAAAACAAAAGAAGCGTGGGGTTTTTCGAGATTGGTTATACTCTTTTTTATGGGCTGCTGGGGTGGTACTTATACTAAATCAATATATTTTACAAGGGTATCGTATTCCATCTGGTTCAATGATTCCCACTTTACTGTTACAAGATAGAATATTTGTAAATAAACTACAATATGGTCCAGAGCTTTTACCTGGTATCTTTCGTTTACCTAGTTTGCGTTCTCCAGAAAGATTTGAAGTGGTTATTTTTGAAAGTCCCGATTATATTAGCAAAGGGACTACATTTGAAGTTCTGCAACGAATTTTGTACATGGTATCACTGTCTCTTATTGATATTAACCGAGATAAGCAGGGAAATCCAAAGGTACAATTTCTTATAAAACGTTTAATGGCATTGCCAGGAGATCAATTAAAAGTAGAAAATGGCACTTTATATTTTAAGTTGGCAGGTACTCATACATGGCAGGATGAAGTTACCTTGAGAAATACTTTGTATACGTATAAACATTCTCATATCAATACACAGTATATACTTAATAATGAAAAAGAAGGAGTGAGTATTGATAAAAAGCAGTTGAGAAAGGATGTACGAACATATGTAAAAGATAGATTTTTACTGCATAAAAATATTTCTCTTTCACAAAATTATCCTCGTATAGAATTTGAGCAGGTAGTATCAAAACTATATCGAGAAGTAAACCCTTCTGTATATCATCAAAAATATTCCTATACAAAATATTCTGAAGGATGGACTGTTCCTAACGATTACTATTTTTTTATGGGGGATAATAGGGATAATTCTCTTGATAGTAGATTTTATGGTGCTGTCCCACAACGTAATGTATTAGGAGAGGCTTTTATTATTTATTGGCCTTTTTCTCGATTTTCAAGAATAGAATAGAGTAATACTATGGAAACGAGATATTATGTACAAAAAAGAAAAAGTTTTCTAAAAAAAATACTATATGTATATTTGTTTCTTATCATTACTCGTATCTTAGTTGTTGAGTTTGGTGTTCAAATAGTGCAACAAAAAAATACAGTAAGCAATGCCTTATTTTCTAATGATAAGAATGCTAAAATACTTACTCTATCTTCTCCTTATATTTTTTCATTATTTGGCTTCATTACTATGATGAGATCACCGCCACCTCAGAAAGGAGATATTGTACTTATTGAATCTATGGATTATAAAAATCAAAACATAGGAAAGAAAATAATGTTCTCTTTTCTTGAGATATGTACTGTAGGAATTATCAAACAACAGAAATACATATTTGTGAAAGTAGTGGGAGTGGCATCTCAAACAGTATATTATTCTGCTAAAACTGTTTTTGAAAGTAAGCAAGAGGCAGAACAAGCAAGTGGGGATATTCCATTTTTTGACATGATAACAAACATAACATTATCTGATGATGAAGTGTTTGTTATGGGAAACAAAGAGTATTCTGTTGATAGTCGTATGTTTGGTGCAATGAAAGTGTCAGATATAAAAGGAAAGGCGACTTTCCTTTTAGCGCCTTATTGGAAACGTATTGGATTAGTAGCAAAAAATACTTCATTTCGCTGATGGGAAAGTGGAAATCATTATTCCTTCCAATATTTTTATCGTCTCGTTCGCTTGAGTGTCTTATACAAGATGCTCATACATTTGTGAATCGTTGGAGTACACAGTGTTCTCAAGTACAAAACATATATGTTCTTATATACATACAAGAAAATATAGAGCATAGTATATATACACATGATATACAAGAAGCTATGAAAAGTATATTACAATCTCTATGTAATAGTTGTCCCTTATTAGAAGAATGTAGTGTTGAAATCAAATTTACTTCTCATGCTGTAAAACATATGTCTTCTTTTGCACAAGCAAAGTGTGCATATCATATTATTGAGCTTTGTTCATACCTATTGTTAAACCATACACATATCTTTTTTCGTTTTATTTTGTATGACATGTTGTTTCGATGGCTGTATCAGCATAATTACTTGAGTGCAATACATAATACTTTTACATTGTGTTCTGTACATACATACAGTTACGCTTTGGAGCTAACAGCAAACAATGTTAGCCCTGCTCTTTCAACATTGGTATCGTATGATATATATACGAAAATAAAGCATATTTCTATTGATTGGGGATCTATATCGTATGATGTCGGTAATACAAAAGAAGGAGTATCTATTGTACAGAAAGCACAAGAGTTTGGGTTCATATCGTATCAATATTGGCATTTTTATAGAGAAGAGAAAAAATATAGTTCGGGATATCTTGATAGTTGTTACTATATGCTTCCCTATTTAGGTATAAAATATAATAAAGGAAGAAAAAAGACAGTATCATGGATGCAGGGGCAAAAAGAGAGTGATCATTCTTTTCTTTCATCAGCAATAGGCACATATACAGATTGTTTGAAGTGGAGAAAGATAAGTGCATGGGAAGAATTATCCCTTCGTTGTATAAATAGTAGTTATGGCATTGTATATATACCTTATTATCTGTACCGTGTACTAGGAAACAGGGAATTGCAATTATTTAAGAACAAGGAAGGATTTCGAGTAATTGTAGATGAAGATAGTATGCCATATCATGGGAGAAGTGATTATATACATAACGGAGAATTTTGGAGTCGTTAGATGATATTACTGCGGATTCAAGGACTAAATGCGACAGAAAAGGCTTCAGCAGGGGTCAAAAAATGAAGACATTTTCGTGGTCTATGATTGATAAGCGTTTGTACTTGTAGTATATCACTTTGCTTGACTCTATGAAACAAAGTCTTCTTAGGAAAGTACTGACGTAATAATCCAATAGAATGTTCGACTAATCCTTTTTCCCAAGCACAGTAAGGAGTACAAAAATAAGAACGAGCATTCAGGCGTGTATTTATTTCAGTATGGAGCATAAATTCACTCCCATTATCATAAGTGAAACTGTTACATAAATGGCGTGGTATGTTCCTTAGAGCAAAGAGCATGCCATACTGTACGGTATGAGCAGTTTTGTCAGGTATCTTATGAAAAAGAACATAACGGGTATGTTTTTCCACTAAAGCAAGCACAGTAGCTTTTGAAGAAGAGCCAACAAGATCTACTTCCCAGTGGCCATATTCATTAGAAACATCGCCTCGTTCGTGTACTGAGACACGATGAGGGATACGAGAAACAGAAAAAGAACGAGATACTCTTCTTTTTTTGCGTGTTTGGTGCTGTTTTCGCAGATACTGTGTCAAATGAGGAGCAAAACGATAAATAAAGTGATATATTGTCTCATGACTGATAGTATACTGAGGCATATCAATACTGAGCCTTCCTGCTATTTGTTCAGGCGACCAGCCATCGAATATAAGGTGAAAAACGATATAGGTACGAATAGTATGAGAAGGAATAGAGAGTTTTTTATGGCTCTTATCCCATCGTTTTCTTGCCTGTCTGTGAGCAATGACTTCATTATAGACATGTTTGCCTCCATTGCGTTGTATTTCACGATAGACAGTGCTGCGATGGACACTGAGGCGTTTGGCTATAGCATTGATACTGTACTTTGCATGACGGAGCGTAGCGATAATAGTACGATCTTTGTCTGTCAGATGACGAAATGAGTTTTTTGGTATACTCATAAAGGAGACCTCCTAATTTGTTTCGTTTATACAATTATAGAGTGTCTCCTTTTTTTATTTTTTCTTACTTTTTTTGCTCCTTTGTCGCATTTAATCCTTGAACTCGTGTACATATAAAGAAATAAAAACACAATAATAGTATATTATGTTATAATAAATGTGATACAATACATAATAATAAAAGGAGATGTATATGGATGAAAGAATAAGTAGCTTGAAAATCGGGGGGGGGGGGGGTACACTCTCGATATAAGCAAAACCTAACTATACTAGTAGTACTAGCAATAACTACCCTCGTACTCGTAGGATGTTCGGAGGGCAGTAGCAGTTCCTCAGGCGGAGGGGGAACGCCAGTAACACCGACACTCGCATCAGTGTCCAATGTGCAGATACAAGCAGCAGGCAACGATGGGACACTCTCGTTACGCTGGCAAGCTCCCAGTGATGCTACGCATGTAGTTGTAAAAGCTACATCTACTGTACCAGCCCAGTCCATACAGGTGCGTGTTCCTGCAATAGAATATCGTGCATTGTTTCAACAAAACAGACCCTACACCCTCAGAGGCTTACATGCTACTACCGATTATACTGTAGAGATAGAAGCCCAAAAATCAGACTCAGGCTCAGACACAGAAGTATCACCAAAAATAACACGCTCTGTGACAACCCTTAGCGATGAAACTGCACCGCAGGACACCTTTACACAGGTAGCAGTAGAATCAGCAACAAATGGCATAAAGATAACATGGGACAAAGCACTGCTCTCGTTAGGCAAGACAGACATAGCAGAAGCAATAATACAGGTGATAGAAAGCACCACTAATGTAAAAAAAGAAGTAACAGTACAAGATGTAACACAAGGAGAAGTAACTATTGCTGTCCCTACTATAGACGGCATAAGCTATGATGTAACAGTAGTATACAGAGATAGCAATGGCAACGAAAGCACGGCAAAGCAAGCGCTCAGAGGCATAGTGCCATCAGCACTCTCACAAACAGTAACGCCACTTTCTGCATCAGATCTTACAGTAACAGCAAACGATAAAAGCAATAGCCCAGCCGATGAAAGCCTGCTTATCAAGTGGGATGATAAAGATGACAGCTTTGACTTTTCAAACAAAAGCCTCCAAGTACGCGTTATAGCAACCGCAACAAATACAGTAGTAGCAGAGGAGACAATAGACAAAGATACAAGTGCAACAAATGTCAGCGGAGCAAGTGCAGACAACCAAGAGTACGCCACTGTGTATGTAGCAAAAGATGGCATAGCACTCACAAAACTCTACGGCACGCTTACTTACAAAGTAGAAGTGTATGTCTTTAAAAACGGAAAGTACTCCACTGCAGTGTCAAAAGAACAAGCAACAACCGACAAAAGCACAGAGCCTGTAAGCAATGTAAGTGCAGTAGGAGGAGCAACAAGCATAGTAGTAGGCTGGCAAGCCCCCGATGTACGAGACTACGCAGGAGTGAGTATAACAGCAACAGAAAAGGACAGCAGTACCGCGGCAAAGACAGTAACAATAACAGAGAGAACAGTACGCAATACACAGATACCAGGCCTCAAAGCAACCACCGAGTATACAGTGGCAGTCGTGTCAATGGACAGTGCAGGCAACAAAGGAACAGAAGCAACAGCCACAGTAGCCACCGCAGCAGATAGCACCGCCCCCGATGCAGTAACAAGCATACAAGCAAGCTATCCTTTTGTATCAGCAGCAAAGATAGGAACACAGATAACATGGACAGCCCCCGATACAACAAAAGCCAATAACAAAGATATAAAAGAGTACAGCGTAAGCATAGCAGAAAAAGGCACAAGCACCACAGTACTGAGCGAGAAGAAAATACCCTATCCCACAACATCACTCTCTGTCGAAGAACTCACGCAAGGCAAAACATACACCATAACAATACTCACGCTTGATTACTCAGAAAATAAAAGCACCCAAGCAACAAAAGACATAACCACCCCCAACTCACTCACAGCTCCTTCAGAGGATCTCTTTCAAAACAAGCCTACCCTAGACAAAACAGGAGCAATACAAATAAAAGCAACTTTTAAGCAAGCTCCAGGCATAGGGCGATACTACACCCTGCGTATGAAAGATGGAGCAAACTTAATAGCAGAAAAAAGCATAACAAACACAGCAACCACCATTAGCTTTGGGATAGCAGATGGCGTAGAAGTACCCAAGAGCCAAGCAAATAAAAAAGACTATCGCTTTGATTTTCTGCAAATAGCAAATAACAGAGTAAGCCCCGTAACCGCACTGAGTGATGCAGTAGCAGTATACGATAGCACCTCGACAGCACCGCCCGCTCCCAAAGATGCAAAGCTCACCGTAGAGTCAGTAACACAAACAACTGCAAAAGCAGTCTATACATTTAGTGCAGGAGACATTACTGACACCAACAAAGCTCCCAGTGGAAGCAAACTCACGCAAGCACAAATACAATACAAAGTATACATAGCAGCAGGAGACCACAGCACAAAGACACTAGACGAAATAAAAGCCCTTGCAGGAGTACAAACAAGAGAGCTAGCAGGAGATAGCACTCCATTAAAAGCAACATTTATAGGAACAAAAGGAGCAGACTATACCGCAGGAGTAGAAGCGATAAACAGCCTCAATCCCGCCTATAGCATAGGAGCATCAGTAACAATAAAGAAAGCAACGCTTACCGCTCCCCCAAGCACACCAAAAGTAACAACCTACACTAACAGTAATGCAGTGGTATTTGCAGTGCCTACAACAGGAAGCAACAGAGGGAAAAAAGTCATAACAGTACAGCTCAATGCCTCAGCTATAGCAGGAGTGAGCAAAGCAAATGGCAATGCCCTTGAAGCGACAGATCTTGCCTACTATGTGCTATACCTCAAGAAAGAAGATACCACAGGAAAGCCTGCCAGCGTATCAGCCTTGTGGGCAGTGGAAAAAAGTAGTGTAAAAGTAGCAAAGTATGTAAAAGCAACAGGAACAACTCAAGACACAATATCCATAGCAATAGTAGACAGCACCAGTGGAAGCAATGCAGGAGCAACGCCCATAGAAACAGCAAAAGACTACTACATAGGAGTGAGGATAGTAAACACAACATCCCCTAATTACGATGCAACAAATAGCGACAAGCTCTTTCCTGCAGGCTTTTACACCGATGTAACAGAAATAAAGGAAATCTATACTTCCAAAGCAGTAGCACCCAGCCAGTCATTACTCACAGGAAAGCTGGTAGTATCACAGTCAACAAACACAGCAGGCACAATAAAGCTGGTACTTACCGAGCTAAGCACATTTACAGGAGCAAAAGACTACGATGGCACAAGCATAACAGCAAGCAATCAGCTAGTATACACAGTATATGGCTTACAGAAAGACACTGACCCTACAGTAGCAGAAGTACTTGCAGGCAGAAAAGTAAACCTAGGCAGTGTAAGTAGCGGAGTGTACACAGTACCAGCCCTTGCCAGTTTAGGCTTGTCATCAGACACAGCACCAGTAGTAGCAGTAAAAGGAGCGACAAAGTATTACTTTGTGGTAGAAGTAGCAGTAAAAACAGATACAAGCAAGAAAGTAGCATCCTCAACAGTGGCAAGCGTAACAACCGCATCGCAGGCGACTGCCCCCGCAGAAGTAACAAGCATACAAACAAGAGTAGCCCAGACAGGTATGAGAGTATCGTGGACAGCTCCCAGCCTCAGTGCAAGCCACAAAGCAAATACAGGCGATGCCCTAACAGTAGCACAAGTATCGTACAAAGTATACAAAGTAGCCAAAAGTGGCAGTGCAAGAAGCGTAACAGCGATAAAAAATGCAGACTCAAGCCCCACAACAGTAGCAGCAGGAACAACAAACACTACCCTGACAGGATTGACAAATGGAACGACCTACGAAATAGTAGTACAAGCAGTAAACAGCACCGATCCTACAAAAGCATCGACAGGAGAACGCCACGAGTTTGAAGTAAGTGCAATATCTATAGGAAACATTAGCATAGTATCAGCAGAAGTAGGTACAGCACTAGCATCAAATACTACAAGAGTATTAGCAAGCACACCCAGTGGCAATGCCTTTACCTGTGATGCCACCATACTAGAGGCAGATGCAAAGAAAATCAAAAAAGAAACAGGCCTTACAGTATCGTTTGATCAGAGTAGCAAAACAGTTACCATAACAGGCATAGCAAATAAGTCCAATATACGTGACCCTAATATTACTGAGTATAGCTATGATGTAGCACAGTGTACAATAACCGCTTCAAAGAAAAAAGTACCAGCCACTATCGTTATACGTACAGATATAAGAACAGCACCATCAGGAAAAGCAGCTACCTATTACAGACCAACAACAAAATCAGCACTACAAACTATTATCAGTGAAGAAAAAACAAGACAAGGTTCAGGAGGAAACAGTAACCCTAGCCCCAACCTCAACATGATAGACACCAGTGCCATTACTGATATGAATAGTTTATTTAGGGATGATAGTACTTTTAATGGAGATATAACACAGTGGAATACCAGTGATGTAACGGATATGGGGGCTATGTTTGCTAGTACTAGTGCTTTTAATCAAGATATAGGAGCTTGGGATATAAGCAAGGTTACTAATACGAGTTCAATGTTTGATAATGCTGAAGCTTTTAATCAAGACATAGGAAACTGGAATGTGAGTAATGTTACGGGTTCAACATTTATGTTTGCTGGTGCTAGTGCTTTTAATCAAGACATAGGAAACTGGAATGTGCGGAAGTTTCGTTGGATTGATGCTAATTTTCCATACCTTGCTATATTTAATGGTGCTTCTAAATTTGATCAAGATTTATCATCATGGAAATTGTGTAGCATATCAAGGATACATCCTAATGATTTCAAAAATTCAGCTATGGAAGGCAAAACAGCACAGTACCCAAAGGTTGCTGGTAGTTCAGCATGTACATCGTAGCATATATGTAGACAGAGCTATGGCAAGAAGGTAGAGAAAAGAGGATGAGTGGAGCATTCTATTGGATGCTCCATCAGTACTTATACTTTCCTAAAAATTCCTAAAAACTTGTCTTTCTCTGTAAAACAACGTGATATACTACAAATACAAAGCGTATCAATAGCAGTACTTACTGTTTTAGTTAGTACTTGCTTTGGTAGTACAGCTATTCTTCCATGTAGGTGGTGTATATTTGCTTCCGTTAGTCTTAAAGGCATCTTTACAATACATAACTTTATCTACATTCCATTTAGATAAGTTTTTATTAAATGGAGTAGTATTTACAAAAGTATCAGTCATGTCAGTTACTTTACTTACATTCCATTTACTAATATCGTCATTAAATTTAGTGGATGCTCCAAATAAAGATTTCATATTTGTTATATTGCTAGTATCCCAACCTGATATGATTCCATTAAAATTTCCATAAATAGCGTTTTTGTTATCTGATGATAAAACATTTTTCAAGGATGTCATTTTACCAATATCAATATGGAGTAAATTAGGAGTATTATTATCAATAGTACCATCATCATTAGTATCCATTATATTCTTTATATACTTATCTAATTCTTCAGGTGTGCTAAAGGATTTTGTATATTTTAATTTCAACTTAAACTGTCCTTTTTGTTCACTGCCTTTTCGTACAAGGTAAATAACAAAATCTTTAGTCAAGTCATTAAAATTGCTATCTCTATTGTTATCTGGCGTACCTGATAACTGCACTCCATTATCTACTTTCTTAAGTGAAAGTCCATTAGGCAAAGGTTTATCTGTAGTATATGTGTCAGATTTATTATATCCATCAAAAGTCATTGTGGATATACTGCTAATAGTCTCATTTATAGAAAGTGTAAATTCTGGTAATTTTGATAAAACTGACCCTGTGCTTGATGTTGTGTCACTTTCACAACTTGCCAATAAAATACTTGTAATACTAATTACAAGAGTAAAAAATAATAATTTTGTTAGTTTCATTTTGAAACCTCCTTCTTTAATTTTTAGTTGTATATGCAGTTAAAATATAGAGATTTGCACTAATATTTTTCTGTATCTGTGTTAATGATAGAAATATTTACTAATGTCTTTAATTTTTGATAAATCAGATTGATTTAGTCTAATTTTGTTACATAGCTTAGCCTCTTAAATGGTATAGTAGTGTCTTGTGCATACTTTTGTTTCTCATATGCTGTTTTAGGATTTTTATTTCTTACCTTTTTTATCAAATCATCTTTATGATGTTCTATGATTTTATCTGCATTAATTTCTTTTGCCACATTATTACCTTTCTCAGACAAGGATATTGGGCTGTTGCTTTGAACAAAAGATGCTACTTTTATTTCTTTTGAACCCAAAATAGTCCCTATTGCTTCTAGTATTTTCCATGGAATATCTCCCATTTTATTATTGAGAGATTTTATGTCATTATTAAGAGATTTCATATCATTTTTTATTTCAGTAATATTTTTTTCATTATTAGCTATTTTTTCCTTATATTTCCCAGTCATTATAAAATAAGAAATTACTGGGACCAGTACACCGATGCTACTTATAATAATTGTTATAATAAATTTTACAGTTTCACTCATAATAAAAAACAATAACCTTACTTAATTATAACACATGTATTAGAATATATCAACATAACTGGCACTTTCAACCACGAGTTCAAGGATTAAATGCGACAAAGGAGCAAAAAAAGTAAGAAAAAATAAAAAAAGGAGACACTCTATAATTGTATAAACGAAACAAATTAGGAGGTCTCCTTTATGAGTATACCAAAAAACTCATTTCGTCATCTGACAGAGAAAGATCGTACTATTATCGCTACGCTCCGTCATGCAAAGTACAGTGTCAATGCTATAGCCAAACGCCTCAGTGTCCATCGCAGCACTGTCTATCGTGAAATACAACGCAATGGGGGCAAACGTGTCTATAATGAAGTCATTGCTCACAGACGGGCAAGAAAACGATGGGAACAGAGTCATACAAAACACTCTGTTCTTTCTCATACTATTCGTACCTATATCGTTTTTCACCTTATTTTCGATGGCTGGTCGCCCGAACAAATAGCAGGAAGGCTCAGTATTGATATGCCTCAGTATGCTATCAGTCATGAGACGATATATCACTTTATTTACCGTTTCGCTCCTCATTTGACACAGTATCTGCGAAAACAGCACCAAACACGCAAAAAAAGAACCATATCTCACTCTTTTTCTGTTTCTCGTATCCCTCATCGTGTCTCAGTACACGAACGAGGCGATGTTTCTAATGAATATGGCCACTGGGAAGTAGATCTTGTTGGCTCTTCTTCAAAAGCTACTGTGCTTGCTTTAGTGGAAAAACATACCCGTTATGTTCTTTTTCATAAGATACCTGACAAAACTGCTCATACCGTACAGTATGGCATGCTCTTTGCTCTAAGGAACATACCACGCCATTTATGTAACAGTTTCACTTATGATAATGGGAGTGAATTTATGCTCCATACTGAAATAAATACACGCTTGAATGCTCGTTCTTATTTTTGTACTCCTTACTGTGCTTGGGAAAAAGGATTAGTCGAACATTCTATTGGATTATTACGTCAGTACTTTCCTAAGAAGACTTTGTTTCATAGAGTCAAGCAAAGTGATATACTACAAGTACAAACGCTTATCAATCATAGACCACGAAAATGTCTTCATTTTTTGACCCCTGCTGAAGCCTTTTCTGTCGCATTTAGTCCTTGAATCCGCAGCCTCGTGTGATTCTTCTTTTTCATAGCATCTCTATTGTAGCATTATTATCACTTTTTGCTATGCATTTTTGTGTAATCCAGTGTATTTTTTTTTTTTTTAATTTTCAGGCATAACACAAAAAATAGTATTTTTGCTATAATGATACTTGTGTACTGTGTATAATGGCAATTATACAATAAATAGATAATTATAAGGAGAACATTATGAAAAAAAGTAATGAAAAACTAAACTATCAGATAAATAGTAAGCTGAACATATTTATAGTTGTTGCGCTATTTTTAGTGCTAGCAATGACTATCCTCGTACTCGTAGGATGTTCGGAGGGCAGTAGCAGTTCATCAGGCGGAGGGGGAAAACAGGTAACACCGACACTCGCATCAGTGTCCAATGTGCAGATAGAATCAGCAAGCAACGATGGGACGCTCTCGTTACGCTGGCAAGCTCCCAGCGAAGCCACGCATGTAGTCGTAAAAGCTACATCAACAACGCCAGCACAATCAATAGAAGTGCGTGTTCCTGCAATAGAATATCGTACATTGTTTCAACAAAACAGACCCTACACCCTCAGAGGCTTGCATGCTACTACCGATTATACTGTAGAGATAGAAGCCCAGAAGTCAAACTCAGGCTCAGATACAGAAGTATCACCAAAAACAACCCGCTCTGTGACAACATTGACAGATACAACGAAACCTCAAGATACCTTCAACAAGGTAGCAGTAGAATCAGCAACAAATGGCATAAAGATAACATGGGACAAAGCACTGCTCTCGTCAGGCAAAACAGACATAGCAGAAGCCATAGTACAGGTGATAGAAAGCACCACTAATGTAAAGACAGAAGTAACAGTACAAGATGTAACACAAGGAGAAGTAACTATTGCAGTGCCCACCATAGACGGCATAAGCTATGATGTAGTAGTAGTATACAGAGATAGCAATGGCAACGAAAGCACGGCAAAGCAAGCGCTCAGAGGCATAGTGCCATCAGCACTCTCACAAACAGTAGCAGCACTGCCAGAGGCAGATCTTACAGTAACAGCAAACGATAAAAGCAATAGCCCAGCCGATGAAAGCCTGCTTATTACGTGGGGAAACTTTACCTTTACAGATAAAAATCTCCAAGTACGAGTGATAGCAACAGCAACAAATACTCTCATAGCATACGAAACAGTGAGCAATAGTAGTACAGCCAAACTCAGTTCTGCAAGTGCAGACAACCAGGAGTACGCCACTGTATATGTAGCAAAGGACGGTATAGCACTCACAAAACTTTACGGCACGCTTACTTACAAAGTAGAAGTGTATGTTTCTAAAAATGGAAAGTACTCCACTGCAGTGTCAAAAGAACAAGCAACAACAGACAAAAGCACAGAGCCTGTAAGCAATGTGAGTGCAGTAGGAGGAGCAGATAGCATAGTAGTCGGCTGGCAAGCCCCCGATGTAAGAGACTATGCAGGAGTGACTATAACAGTAACAGAAAAAGACGGTCCTGCAAAGACAGTAACAATAACAGAGAGAACACTAAGAAACACGCAGATAACAGGCCTCAAAGCCACTACCGAGTACAGCATAGCAGTACAGTCACAAGATTACACAGGCAACAAAGGAGCAAAAATAACAGCAACCACCACCACAGTAGATGATGGCATCGCCCCCGATGCAGTAACAAGCATACAAGCAAGCTATCCCTTTGTATCACCCACAAAGATAAGCACACAGATAACATGGACAGCCCCCGATACAACAAAAGCCAATAACAAAGACATAAAAGAATACAGCGTAAGCATAGCAGAAAAAGGCACAAGCACCACAGTAGTAAATGAGAAAAAAGTAGCCTATCCCACAACAGCACTCTCTGTAGAAGAACTCACACAAGGAAAAACATACACCATAACAATACAAGCAATAGACTATGCAGGAAATAAAAGCACACAAGCGACAAAAGACATAACTACTCCGCAACCCACAGCTCCGTCAGAAGATCTTTTTCAAAACAAGCCTAGCTTAGACACAACAGGAGCAATACAAATAAAAGCAACCTTTAAGCAAGCTCCAGGCATAGGAAGCTACTACACTCTGCGTATGTACGATGGAGCTACACTGGTAGCAGAAAAAAGCATAACAGCAAGTGTAACAGCCATTAGCTTTGGGATAGCAGATGGCTTGGAAGTACCTAAGGTACAAGCAAATGCCAAGAATTATCGCTTTACCTTTTTGACAATAGCAAATAACATAGTAAGCCCTGTAACTACTCTTTCCGATACTGTGGCAGTATACGATAGTACCTCAACAGCACCGCCCGCTGCAAAAGATGCAAAGCTCTCCGTAGAGTCAGTAACACAAGTAACAGCAACAGCAGTCTATACATTTAGTGCAGGAGATATTACTGATACTAACAAAGCACCCAGTGGAAGCAAACTTACACAGGCACAAATACAGTACAAAGTATACATAGCAGAGGGAGATCACAGCACAAAAACACTAGAGGCAATAAAAGGCCTTGCAGGAGTACAAACACAGAATATAGCAGGAGACAGTACCTTACAAGTAAGATTTATAGGAACGAAAGGAGCAGACTATACTGCAGGAGTAGAAGCGATAAACAGCCTCAATCCCTCGTATAGCATAGGAACATCAGCAACAATAAAGAAAGCAACGCTTACCGCACCACCAAATACCCCAAAAAGCACCACCTACACTAACAGTAACGCAGTGGTATTTGCAGTGCCTAGCACAGGAAGCAATAGAGGGAAAAAAGTCATAACAGTACAGCTTAATGCCTCAGCAATAGCAGGAGTGAGCAAGGCAAATGGCAATGCCCTTGAAGCGACAGACCTTGCCTACTATGTGCTATACCTCAAGAAAGAAGATACCACAGGAAAGCCTGCCAGTGTATCAGCACTATGGGCAACAGAGAAAAGCAGTGTAAAAGTAGCAAAATACACAAAAGCAACAGGAACAACTCAATCAACCATATCCATAGCAATAGTGGACAGCACCAGTGGAAGCAGTGCAGGAGCAACGCCCATAGAAACAGCAAAAGATTACTACATAGGAGTGAGGATAGTAAACACAACATCACCCAATTACGATGCAACAAATAGTGACAAACTCTTTCCTGCAGGCTTTTACACCGATGTAACAGAAATAAAGGAAATCTATACTTCCAAAGCAGTAGCACCAAATCAGTCATTACTAGCAGGAAAGTTGGTAGTATCACAGTCAACAAATACTACAGGCACAATAAAGCTGGTACTTACCGAGTTAAGCACATTTACAGGAGCAAAAGACTACGATGGCACAAACATAACAGCAAATAACAAGCTAGTATACACCGTGTATGGCTTACAGAAAGACACTGACCCTACAGTAGCAGAAGTACTTGCAGGCAGAAAGATAGATATAGGCAGTGTAAGTAGCGGAGTGTACACAGTACCAGCCCTTGCCAGTTTAGGTTTGTCTGCAGACACAGCACCAGTAGTAGCAATAAAAGGAGCGACAAAGTATTACTTTGTGGTAGAAGTAGCAGTAAAAACAGATACAAGTAAAAAAGCAGTATCGTCAGTGGCAAGTGTAACAACCGCATCACAAGCGACAGCCCCAGCAGAAGTATCAACTATACAAACAAGAGTAGCCCAGACAGGTGGCATGAGAGTATCGTGGACAGCTCCCAGCCTCAGTGCAAGCCACAAAACAAACAAAGGAGCTACCCTAACAGTTGCACAAGTATCGTACAAGGTATATAGCATTGCCAAAAGTGGCGATACAACAAGAAGCGTAGCACAGATAAAAGCAAATGCTAATACAGCAACAAAAAACATAGCAGCAGGAACAACAAACACTACCCTGACAGGATTGACAAACGGAACGACCTACGAAATAGTCGTACAAGCAGTAAACAGCACCGATGACACAAAAGCATCGACAGGAGAACGCCACGAGTTTGAAGCAAGAGGAATAGCTATAGGAAACACTAGCATAGTATCAGCAACAGTAGGTACAGCACTAGCATCAAATACTACAAGAGTACTAGCAAGCACACCCAGTGGCAATGCCTTTACCTGTGATGCAAACATACTGGAGGCAGACGCAGAGAAAATCAAAAAAGAAACAGGCCTTACAGTATCGTTTGAACAGAGTAGCAAAACAGTTACCATAACAGGCATAGCAAATAAGTCCAATATACGAGATACTGCTATTACTGAATATAGCTATGATGTAGCACAGTGTACCCTTACTGCATCAAAGAAAAAAGTGCCAGCCACTATCGTGATACAGACAGAGCTAAGAACAGCACCATCAGGAAAAGCAGAGGCCTATTACAGACCAACAACAAAATCAGCACTACAAACTATTATCAATGAAGAAAAGACAAGACAAGCTACAGGAGGAAACAACAACCCTAGCCCCAACCTTAACATGATAGATACCAGTGCTATTACTGATATGAGTCTGTTATTTAGGGATGATAGTACTTTTAATGGGGACATAACACAGTGGAATACAAGTAATGTAAATACTATTTCATATATGTTTTCTAAAGCAAGTGTTTTTAATCAAAATATAGGAAGCTGGAATACAAGTAAAGTTACTGATATGGGTGGTGTTTTTGATAAAGCAAGTGCTTTTAATCAAAATATAGGAAGCTGGAATACAAGTAAAGTTACTACTATAGGTGGTATGTTTGCTGATGCTACTGCTTTTAATCAAGATATAGGAAACTGGAATGTAAAGAATGTTACTGCTTTACTTGCTATATTTTACAATGCTTCTGCATTTGATCAAGATTTATCATCATGGATATTTTGTGGTGCATCAACAAGTTCCCTTGATTTCAAAAATTCGGCTATGGATGGGAAAACAGCAAAGTATCCAACATTCAAGCGAGCAGATGATCCAGCATGTACATCATAGTAGATACATAGAAATACACCTATAGCAAGAAAGGAATGTTCCTTTCTTGCTATAGAACCTCAAGAGTAGCAAAAAAGTATTTCTAAGGCATTTTTGATAGAGCGTACGAGAAAGTAATACTCCATGAATCTGCAACTCCTTTGTCGCAATTAGTCCTTGAATCCGCAGAATGCGAGTAGGGAACAGAGAAGTGAATATAAAGAAATAAATAGTAGAATAGAAAAACTACAGATGTTTACAGTAGAAATTAAGGGAGAAATATCTCAAACTCGGAAAGATGTAGATACAATTAAAGAAGAAGTATCTCAAATTCGGAAAGATGTAGATACAATGAAAGGGGAAATATCTCAAATTCGGAAAGAGGTAGATGTAGTTAAAGGAGAGGTATCTCAAATTCGGAAAGAGGTAGATACAGTTAAAGGAGAGGTATCTCAAATTCGGAAAGAGGTAGATATAGTTAAAGGAGAAGTATCTCAAATTCGGAAAGATGTAGATACAATGAAAGGGGAAATATCTCAAATTCGGAAGGATGTAGATACATTAGAGGATAGGCAGACAAAACTAATAAATGAAATAACGAATAGAAATAGTGAAGCAGATGGATTTAGTAAAATAGAAGCAGGTATGATAAGAATGTTTGCAAAAAATGCTGACAAAAAAGGGTTATTAGACGATAAAAGCGAATATAGTGATAAAAACGATAATAATGAATCGTAGTATAGTGTTTATTGATATACACTAAACACTGTTACATGTAATGTTATCTTGCCTCTTTTTCAACAAACTCAGTACGAGTGTTAGTTTTTCAATGTAATCTGCTAAGAGTTCACTAGTGAGTATATGCAATTCCCAAAGATATGCAATTTGACATGTATATACCGCTACTCTATACTTACTATAGGGACTTACTAAAGGGATTACTGAAAGGTTGCCAATTATTACTTTGAGGCTATATGGTATACTCTCATCCCTGTAGTAATGTAATTGTGGTGATGGGATAAATAGAAAAGAAGGTATGTATTCATGCAAAGAGAAGCTATATTATTACTTGACGATACCATGTTTTTTCGTGGAATTTCTTTTGCGTATCCTGCATATACATTGGAAAAACTTGAAGAAAATATAAAAAAACAAAATTTTCATGGAGTAGGAGAACTCATATTTACCACATCTATGTCTGGATATGTAGAGTATATGACTGACCCTTCGTATACAGGACAAATTATTTGTTCTACCTATCCACTTGTAGGAAATTATGGGGTAGAGGATGAGTGGTCAGAATCGAGTAATACAGTACATTCTAACTATATTTCTCTCTCTGCACTTGTTGTACATGAACTATATAGAGGCCCAGTGATAAATAATAGAAAAACGCTTGAAGAATGGATGCTAGAACAGTCTATTCTGGGATTAGAAAAAGTAGATACAAGAGGACTTACAAAATATATACGAGACAAAGGTGCAAAGAATGCAGCAATAGTATCATTAGATCCTAGTAATGCAAACGAAATACAAAGAGCTGCTCAGTTGTTATCTCAATTACCTCCTATGGAAGGACGAAATTTAGTTTCTTCTCTTGCTACTCAATGGCAAGAATATAATCCACATGGAGAAGAAATATGCACAGTAATAGTATATAATTGTGGAACAAAGAACAATATTATACATCTTTTAAGAGAAAAAAATTGTAAGGTTATCGTTGCTCCAAATAATGCCAGCTCTGAAGAAATACTTGCAAGAAATCCCGATATGGTATTAGTATCAAATGGTCCTGGTGATCCTGCTGTGTTGAATGAACAAGTAAATGTTATTTGCAATCTTCATGAAAAAACAGTGTTGTGCGGTATTTGTTTAGGAAATCAATTATTGGGACTATCCCTTGGTGCAAGAACATATAAAATGGTGTTTGGGCATCATGGGGTAAATCATCCAGTACAAGATATGCTAAGTTCGAAATTATATATAACCAGTCAAAATCATGGCTTTGCACTTGATGAGAAAAGTTTACCAAAAGGATCGGATATATGGTTTAGAAATATAAACGATAACAGCGTGGAAGGTTTTTTTAATCAGCAAAAAAAAGTATACAGTGTTCAATTTCATCCTGAAGCATGTCCAGGACCAACAGATGCAAATTGGATATTTGATTTTTTTATTCAAAAAGCAATACTGCTTAAAACGCAAAAACATAAAAATGAAATATAGAATTTCGTTTTTGTAACAGGATGGAAAAATAATATATGCCTAAAAGAGAAGATTTAGAGAAAATACTTATTATTGGTTCAGGTCCTATTATTATTGGACAAGCGTGTGAATTTGATTATTCAGGAAATCAAGCAGTACGAGCATTAAAAGAAGAAGGCTATACTGTTATTCTTCATAATCCTAATCCTGCCACTATTATGACAACACCGGGAAATGCACATATAGTGTATTTTGATCCTTTAGAACCTGAGTATCTTATAGATATATTAAAAAAAGAAAAACCTGATGCTATTCTTCCTACTATGGGGGGACAAAATGCCCTTAACCTTATTATGTCTTTTGAAGAAGGGCAGCTTGAAAATGATTATAATGTTGAGTTGATAGGGGCAGGGTTAAAAAGTATTTCTCTTGCTGAAGATAGAGGTTTATTTAAGAATCTTATGACTACTATAGGATTACAAAGCCCTGTTTCGGCACTTGTAAAGTACGAAAGAGAAGCTCTCAAAGTAATTGATCAGGTAGGCTTTCCTGTTATTATCCGTCCTAGTTTTACATTAGGAGGACAAGGGGGGAGTATTGCTTATCATCAGAAAGAATTTTCAGAGAAACTTGAAAAAGCTTTGCGTCGTTCGCCTGTAGGTACTGCATTAGTGGAAGAATCTCTTCTTGGTTATCAAGAGTTTGAGTTTGAAGTGATGCGGGATAAAGAAGACAATGCTCTTGTAGTATGTGCTATTGAAAATATTGATCCTATGGGAGTACATACTGGCGATAGTATTACTGTTGCACCTGTACAGACATTGTCTGATGCTGAGTATCAGGTACTGCGAAGTGCTTCTATTGATATTCTTCGTGCAGTTGGGGTAGAATGTGGAGGATCAAATGTACAGTTTGCATACAATCAAGCTACAAAACGACTATTAGTCATTGAAATGAATCCGAGAGTATCACGTTCTTCTGCTTTAGCAAGCAAAGTTACTGGGTTTCCTATTGCGTGGTCTGCCGCTAAACTTGCGGTAGGATATACCTTGAATGAGATAACAAATGAAATTACTAAAAATTCTACTTCATTTTTTGAACCTGCCCTTGATTATTGTGCTGTAAAGATTCCTCGTTTTGAGTTACAAAAATTTCCCATACATGAATTAAATACGCAAATGCGTTCTATAGGGGAAAGCCTTAGTTTTGGTACTAATTTTTGTGAAGCATTGAATAAAGCAATAAGAGCAATAGAAATAGGCTATGATGGTATAGAAGAGGAGCTTCTATCTCATGAAGAGTTACAAGAAAAATTGCAGACATTGCATCCAAAGCGTATTTTTGCCATTTATACCAAGTTGTTACGAGAAGGAGAAGAATGTATTCAAAGTGTAAGTGAGCTTACTGGGTATCATCCTTGGGTATTGTATCAGTTGTTAAGGATATCAAATGTAGAAAAAAAATTAAAGGAATTGTCAAAAGATATACAGAGTGGTAATGTTTCGCAAGTATGTATAGATACAATACGCACAGCGAAATATATGGGGTTTCTTAATGAGAAAATTGCTACACTACTTGGAGTAGAAGTAGAACGCATTGAAGAAATATTGCATGCCTATTCTATAAAAAAAGTATATCGTTGTGTGGATACATGTGCAGCTGAATTTAAGGCGAGTACCCCTTACTATTATGGAAGCTATATTGGAAGCACAGAACATGTTCCTGATAGTGATAAAAATATAGTGATACTTGGCAGTGGTCCTAATAGAATTGGGCAAGGCTTAGAGTTTGATGCTTGTTGTACTTTAGCTGCTTTTGCGTTTCAGAGAAGAGGTTTTTTGGTAACCATTATAAATAGTAATCCTGAGACAGTCTCTACAGATTATAATGTATCTAATAGTTTGTTTTTTGAGCCTCTTTCTGCTGAAGATGTATACGATGTGTTACAAGAGAAAAACACAAGAGATATGGTAGTACAGTTGGGAGGGCAAACTCCTATTACTATTATTAAAAAATTACAATCAAAGGGTATTAAGCCTATTGGTACGAGTATTGATTCTATAGATATTGTTGAAAGCAGGAAACGCTTTCTTGATTTATTGTATGAAATACAAAAGGATGTTGATATAGATGTTATCCCAGGTGCTATAGTACATACTATTACAGAGGTAGCAGGTACTGCAGATACTATTGGATTTCCTATACTTATTCGTCCCTCATATGTTTTAGGAGGGCAATCTATGGTAGTTGTATATTCTCAAGAAGAGCTACAACGATATATTTCTGATAATAGTACTCATTTACAAGAAAATGATTTGCTTGTTGATAAATACTTAGAGAATGCAATAGAGTATGATGTGGACATTGTTAGTGATAGTGAATCTGTGTACATTGCAGGAATACTACGACATGTTGAACATGCTGGAGTGCATTCTGGCGATTCTGCATGTGTCTTTGAGCCGAAGGTATTGCAAGATGAGATAGCTCATAAAATCTATGCTGCAAGTATTGCAATAGTCAAAAAACTATCAATTAAGGGATTATTGAACATTCAATTTGCAAGTGTAGGTGATAAGCTATATGTGTTAGAGGCTAACCCACGTTCTTCACGTACTGTCCCTTTTATTTCAAAAACATCAGGAGTAGATATTATTGATATGGCAGTTGCAATATGGACAGGAGAGAAATTGGATGAACAGCCAGTATTTAAGGAACGAGTAATGGAAGGGTATGAAAATCTTGCGGTTGGATATAGTGTAGAAGGGTATGCTATAAAAGAATCAGTCTTTAGTTTTGATAGATTTGATAATATTGATCCTGCATTAGGGCCTGAGATGAGATCCACAGGAGAAGCAATAGGATTGGGGGATAGTTTTGGAGAAGCCTTTGCAAAGGCAAGTATGGTAGCTTCTACTCATTTGCCACGAACAGGTACTGTGTGTATGTCTATTGCAGGGAAGTACAAATATAGTGTATTAGAGCAAGCACGGCAATGTATTGATTTAGGATTTGATATTATTGCTACTCCCGGTACAGCAAAAGTATTTCTTGAAAATAATATACCATGTAAGGTAATATCTCGTGTATTTGAGGCAAAACGCAATGAATCAACTATTATTGATGAATTACAAAAAGGAAATGTAGATCTCATCATAAACATCTTAAAAAGTGTTGATGCCCACTCTTTCTTAGATGATAAAGATATACGTAATGCTGCTTTACGTTATAGAATACCGTATATTTCAACTATCCCTGCATTAAATGCAGCCATTGAAGGTATAGAATTTCTTAAGAAAAACAAAGTGAGTGCAAGAAAACTACATTATGATAGTAGTCTATAGGAGTAGATGCTTTTATCGTTTTTTACTTGTTTTATTGTATGGTATTTTGTAGAGCATTAAAGTAGTATTCTACTCCATCCATAATAGCACCCCATGATGCTTCAATGATATTTTCGTTTACTCCAATGGTTTCCCAGCTATGTGTTCCATCCGAAAAAGATATAAACACACGAACTTTTGCAGAAGTGTTATTTTCAGGATCAATCACTCGTACTCTATAATCAATAAGTTTTATATTGTTAATGGTAGGTAAATCATGACCCAAAGAATGTCTTAACGCAGTATCAAGTGCTTCAACAGGGCCATTTCCTGTAGCGGCCCCCATAAGTTCTTTTCCTTTATATTGTACAAAAATTCTGCATACTGTCTGGGCAGGATTAGTAAAGCTCTTAAACTGTTCAATGTGGTAGTTTTTTAATTGTATGATTGATTTCATTTTTCCCAACGCTCTTAGGATGATAAGCTCAAATGATGCCTCTGCTGTTTCATATTCATATCCATCTTGTTCGCGCTGCTTTAATTCCTGTATAATACCTTGTACAATAGGATCCTTTTTTGAAAACTCACCGTGTTTTTGTAAATATGCTACTATAGTGGATTTTCCTGCAAGTTCAGAAAGTAAGATACGGCGCTCATTTCCTACTTTTTTAGGCGAAATATGTTCCATAAGCTCTTTGTTTTTTAATATTACATCTGCATGTTGTCCTGCTTTATGGCTAAATGAAGCACGTCCTACAAATGGATCGCGAGGATTAGAGATAATATTTGCTTGTTCTGCTACAAAGCGTGATAATGAAGTGAGATGAGTTATTTCGCTTGCACAATGAGCAGTGTAGCGAGTATCTTTTAGTACTAAATTAGGTATTATAGTGCAGAGGTTTGCGTTGCCTGATCTTTCTCCCCAACCATTGATAGTTCCTTGTATATGTATTGCTCCTTCTTCAAGACATACGAGGCTATTTGCAGTAGCAACACCGCAATCGTCATGAAAATGCCCACCAAGTGGTGCAATCGTTTGTTTTGGAAGATTGCTCATAATGTACTGTACTTCATGAGGAAGCGTTCCTCCATTGGTATCACAGAGTACCAGTAAATCAGCGCCTGCTTCAGTTCCTACTTTGAGTACTTCAATAGAGTACTCACTATCCAGTTTAGAGCCATCAAAAAAATGCTCTAAATCAAGAATTACCGTTCTCCCATTCTCTTTGAGTATTCGTACTGATTCAAATGTTGCTTCAAGATAGGCTTCCTTTGATGCACGAATAACATCGTTCACATGTGCAATTGATGATTTTGCCACTATAGTAACTATTTCTGTTTCAGCATTCAGAAGAGCATTTATATGATTATCATATTTGATGTCAGATGATATATTCGTACTTGGTTTTGCTGTAGAACCAAATGCAGCAATTTTTGCGTGTTGTAAATGGAGTTTTTTTACTTGGATAAAAAACTCATTTTCTTTTTCACTGGAAAGAGGAAACCCTCCTTCAATGTAATCTACTTGAAACTCATCAAGTTTTTGGGCTATTTTGAGTTTATTTTCTAAAGTATAATTGATTTGCATGCCTTGCATACCATCACGTAAGCTGGTGTCATATATTTCTATATTTTTACTCTGCATATAGTATCCTCGTATGTTAAAAAGGTATGTTACTCTTGTTGTAATTCATAATGGTTTATTGCATGTATAAATGCTTGGACACTTGCTTCTAATATATTAGTAGAAGAAGCTCGTCCTATGCATTCACGATTATTTATGCTTGTCACGGCTACTGCTTCACCTAGTGCATTTGTTCCAGGGCTGATTGCTGTAACATGATATTCTTCAAGAACGATATTATACTCCACTAAAGAAGATATAGCACTGAAGATAGCATCAATAGGACCATCTCCTGAGGCTTCTGCTTTTTTTATGTTTCCTTTGTAGCTAATACTCACCACTGCTTTAGGATCTGTTCCAGGTTTAAGAAACATAGAAAAGTCTTCAATTTTGAAAAATTGACTCTGATTATTTTCTATAAAGCTACTTGCTATTACAATAAGGTCGGTATCATAAATTTCTTTTTTCTTATCAGCTATTTCAAGAAATTTTTGATATATTTCTTGTATCTGCTGTTCTTCTACATGAATATTAAGATATTGTAATCTATTGCGTAACCCATGTAATCCTGAATGTCTTCCTAGTACAATATTTTTGCTTGTGCGTCCAACATAGTCAGGAGTAAGAATTTCATATGTACTTCTATGTTTGAGTATTCCATCTTGGTGGATGCCTGCTTCGTGAGCGAAAGCATTTTCTCCTATAATTGCTTTATTTCGAGGAATAGGAAACCCAATAGTAGAACTTACTAGTTTTGATATAGAGAAGATTTTTTTATGATCAACATGTGTTTCTACTCCCCAATAGTCTTTTCTAATACCTAATCCAGTTATCACTTCTTCCATAGCAGCGTTTCCTGCACGTTCTCCAATTCCGTTTACGGTAACTTCTGCTTGACGAGCTCCAGCCTTAATAGCACTAAGAGTATTTGCTGTTGCTAATCCTAAGTCATCATGACAGTGTATAGAAATAGTGATAGCATCTATATTTTTTACATGCTCTTTTAAGTAACGTATATAATCATACACTTCTGTTGGGGTAGCATAGCCTACTGTATCAGGAATATTTACTACATCTGCACCAGCTTCAATTACTGCTTGCACTATTTGTGCTAAAAAATCTTTTTCTGTACGTAATGCATCTTCGGGTGAAAACTCTACTTCTGCACAGCGTTTTTTTGCATATGCTACTGCCCATGTTGCAATATCAATTATTTCTTCTTTTGATTTTTTGAGTTTATATTGTCGATGAATAGGAGAGCTAGCAAGGAAAGTATGAATACGAGGTTTTTCTGCTGGTTCTAATGCCTTTGCTGCTTGATCAATGTCTTTTTGTACCGCTCTTGCAAGACCAGTGATAGTAGCATTTCTCACTTGTTGAGAAATAAGCTGTGTAGCATTGAACTGTTTTGGTGAAGATATAGGAAAACCAGCTTCTATAACATCAATGCCCATATCAGCAAGAGAATGAGCAATTTTTACTTTTTGTTCAATATCCATTGAGGCTCCGGGAGATTGTTCTCCGTCTCTCAAGGTTGTGTCAAATACTTTTACTTTTTCCATACTACCTCCTTAGATTGTATGTGTCATTAACAATACAGTGAATAATAAAAAAGCCGTCCATGAAGGACGGCTTTTTTATCCTTCTTCCTTCTATCTTTATGAGATAAGAAGAAGAATTATTGACTGTATTGTTATATTTCTTTCCATAAAAATACCATAGTGTATCTTTCTTTCTATTATAAGTAGAAGAAACAAATATGTCAAGTGTAACGGAAACTCATGGTGCCACTACAAATTATTTTGTGCAAGAAACAATAAAATATATTACAATAAAGTACATATGGCAAACTCAAACAGTTGGGAAAAAATATTTGAAGATTACAATATATTATCTCACAATTTTGACAAATCTCCTTTTGAGATTACCAGTGAAATGATAAAAAAAAGCTGCCAAGATTTTGAAAAAACAGGTGAGAAAGAAGTAAGAATACTTTGTAAGCAAGATTCAAGAGAAGACAGACCTGATATAATGATAGAGCATGGTTTGTTTTTGCTTCCAATTAAAAATGGAACATATATCATCTTAAAAGGTGAAGGGTATACTGATATTCCAGATATTACTTTGGAAAGTGAAACATATATTTCTAAATTATCATTTACTCCTGATAGTGTTAAGGTAGGAAATTCTGAAATGCAACATCTGGATTATGCCTATGCATGTAGTATTGTTCGCACCTTTATGGATGATGAAGATCTCATGCTAACGATACGAGGAAGAAAATATACTCCTCAATTTTCATTTAATATAAAAAATCACAAAATTATGGTAGAAAGTGTACAAACAGAAGTAGATGCAGGTTACGAAAGTAAGGATAAAATAGTCCTTATTGAAGCAAAAAATTCACATACTAAAAATGTAATAAATAGTATTAATGAGTAATACATATACCCTTATTGAAGGTGATTGCCTTGAAAAATTAGAACATATAGAAAAAAAATCAATCGATATGATATTTGCTGATCCTCCCTATTTTCTTTCTAATGATGGGTTTACTTGCAAAGGAGGAAAAGCTGTTAGTGTAAATAAGGGCGATTGGGATAAAAGCATGGGCTTTGAAAACAATATCATGTTTACTGAAAAATGGATTGCCAAGTGTAAAGAATTACTTACTGATAATGGTACTATATGGATATCTGGAACAATGCATAATATTTATGCTGTAGGATATATTTTACAAAAATTACATTTTTCAATTATGAATGATATTTCTTGGTACAAACCCAATGCTCCGCCACATATAGCCTGTAGATATTTCGCTCATGCCCACGAAACACTTTTATGGGCTAAAAAAACAAAAAAAGCAAAGCATACATTTCATTATGAGTACATGAAAAACTGGGATAATACAAAAGATATGATAAAAAATGCTGGAAAACAAATGAGAAGTGTATGGAGCATCCCTTTAACTCCACAAAAAGAAAAAAAAGAAGGCAAACATCCTACTCAAAAGCCTGAAGAACTTTTACGAAGGATAATTCTATCATCTACCAATGAAGGAGATATGGTGCTTGATCCTTTTATGGGAAGTGGTACTACAGGTAAGGTTGCTCTAGAATGTAATAGAAATTTTATTGGTATAGAATCTCATAAAGAATATATTGCTATTGCAAAAAAAAGAATAGAGAACATGTCACAACAGGAAAAGTATTATACACTACAATTTCTTGAAAATGAAAAACTGATAGAGCCTGACTTAGATACAAAAGTTACACTAAACTAATATCTTTTGCCTGCTGCGATCTCAAAGACTCAGTGCAGTATTTTTGCATTTGTTTTATACTATGAGTAATGTCTATGTTTTATTCTCAAGAGGAGACAAAACAATTTCTTAGTACTCATACTATTGTGCCAGTAGTTTCTCTTATACCGATGAACTTTGATAGTTCTCTTTCTATTTTTCTTAAGGTAAAAGGAAATTTTTTGCTTGAATCGGCTGAAAGTGCCGAATCGATGGGACGATATTCTTTTATTGCAATAGAAGCTCAAAGAAAATTTATACTACAAGAAACAAGCGTGGAAGATTGGAAGAAAAATAGCATAAATGGGGAATTTGATCGTATAGCAATAAAACATATGAGAAATCCTCTTGATTACATAAGTGAACAAATGAAGTTATTTCATGTTGATTCTGATAGTTACTATACATTACCTCCTTTTTGGGGAGGGCTTTTAGGTTATTTTGGATATGAAGGCATTCAATACTTTGAAACAATAGAGAATTTACAAAAGAAAAGTTTATTAGATATGCCGCTAGGAATTTTTATTATTCCGCAACAATTACTTGTAGTAGATCATCTTAAAAGACAGCTCTGGATTATTTCTTATATTGAAAAGCAGGAGCTTGAACAAAGTGGTATATCTTTTGAAAATACTTTTACTGCTATTACGAAAAAACATGAAGAGATTATTGAAAAAGTAACAGCACCATTACCCTATATTGCGTGGGAATATGAAAAAAGTATTCGAGAACGATCAGCACGTGTACATACTATAAAAAAATTAAATACGCTAGAAAGACTGAGTGTATTAGAGGATATGTTAGAACCACAATATCATACAAGTGAAGATGAATTTAAAGAAAATGTTCGATATTGTGTAGAAAGAATTTATGCAGGAGATATTATTCAAGTAGTGCCTTCTCGTCAAATTTCTATTCATTTTCAACATAAGGATGAAGTCTTATTTTATTTGAGGTTGCGTAATGTAAACCCGTCTCCTTATATGTTTTTTCTCCGTTTTGATGATTTTACCATTATAGGAAGTTCCCCTGAAAGTATGGTGTCTCTTGATGAAAATAGAACTATGAGCATTAAGCCAATTGCAGGTACTATTCAAAGAGGGAATACAAAAAAAGAAGAGGCTTTGTTACGTACTACTCTTATTTCTGATGAAAAAGAACGTGCTGAACATCTTATGCTGGTTGATCTTGCAAGAAATGATCTGCATCGTATTGCGGTTCCCGGTACAGTGACTGTTCCTGATTTTATGCAGATACAGGCTTTTTCTCATGTGTTTCATATTGTGTCAAATGTGAAAGGAGAGTTACTTCCTGAATGTAATGGCTTTGATTTGATTAAAGCAAGTTTTCCTGCTGGAACTTTGAGTGGAGCTCCTAAGATAGAAGCTATGAATATTATTGGAAGAAGAGAATCGTATATGCGAAATATATATGGTGGTATGATAATGGTAATGGGCTTTAATGAGTACATAGATTCTTGTATTGCTATACGTACCACTGTAGTCCATA
Organism: Spirochaetia bacterium; assembly: GCA_965226055.1. Lineage (GTDB taxonomy): Bacteria > Spirochaetota > Spirochaetia > WTKD01 > CBDDCA01. Next base: position 89,639 of record CBDDCA010000002.1, read on the forward strand.
AAAATCGCGCATATTTGCAAGCAGGGGCAGGTATTGTAGCTGATTCAAACGAAGAGAAGGAATGGCAGGAAACAGAGCTAAAACTTGGTGCTTTGCTTCAGAGTTTTGTGGATATACGCGAATAAATAGAGTATAATAATGCATATAGCGAGGTTGTATGATAATAGTAATAGATAATTATGATTCGTTTACCTATAATATTGTAAGTTATTATCAAGGCAAAAAGAAAGATATACGAGTCATACGTAATGATGAGCAGAGTATTGAGCAAATAGTATCACAGAATCCAGAATGTATTATTCTTTCCCCTGGACCTAAATCTCCTACAGAAGCAGGAATATGTCTTCGTTTAATACAGCATAGTGCTGCTATGAAATCACCAATACCTTTGTTTGGGGTATGTTTAGGATGTCAAGCCTTAGCACAAGCCTACGATGCACATATCATTACTGCAAAAAAAATGTATCATGGCAAAGTATCGCATATAGAACATGATGGAAAAGGAGTGTTTAGTGGTATAGAAAATCCTATTGTACAAACACGTTACCACTCTCTTGTTATTGATAAAGCTACATTGTCTCCTGAGTATGAAATAAGTGCTATAAGCGAAGATGGTGAGATTATGGGAATTCGGCATACACGGTTGCCTTTTGAGGGAGTGCAGTTTCATCCTGAATCTATTTCGTCAGTGCATGGGACTACTATACTTGATAATGCTTTGTCATATATGAAGCGTACATGAATATATAAAAGAGAATAGGGAGTACTATTACTATGTTGAGAGATTGTATTGAAAGTATACTTGAACAAAAGAATATAAGTCTCGTTCAAGCAAAGGCTATTATGGATCAGATAGCAAGCGGTGCATTATCGCCTGAAGAAATAGCTATGTTTCTTACTGCTATGAGAATGAAGCAGGAAAGTGCAGATGAGATTGCAGGGGTAGTAATGAGTGCAAAAGAGCATGCTATCTCTTTGCCACTGCTAGCAAAATACGATACATTATGTGATATTGTAGGTACAGGTGGAGATGGAAGTAATACTATCAATATTTCTACTCTTAGTGGTTTTATTGCAGCAGGGGCAGGAGCGAAGGTTGCAAAGCATGGAAACAGAGCAGTATCTTCAAAATGTGGAAGTGCAGATGTACTTGAAGCTCTTGATGTAAATATTCAGGCATCAAAAGAAACAGTAGCACATATGATTGATAAGGCAGGTATGGGGTTTATGTTTGCTCCTCTGTATCATCCAGCAATGAAATATGTTGCTCCTGTTCGTAAAGCATTAAAGATACGTACTTTGTTTAATATATTAGGGCCACTTATCAACCCTGCATCTGTTCCAAATATACTTTTAGGAGTATACAGTCGTGAAAAAATGGAGCTTATGGCACATGCTCTCCTCCGTTTACATACTGTTCATGCAATGGTGGTATGGTCTCATGACAATACCGATGAAATAAGTGTGAGTGCAGACACAGAAATCATGGAAGTAAAAAATCTTGAAATAAAACGCTATACTATTCAGCCAAAAGAGTATGGATTTCATTATCAAAAAGAAAGTGATATACAAAAAGTACAGCAGGAAATACAAGGAGGAAGTGCTACCGATAATGCACAAAAAATAGTACAGGTACTGCAACAAAAGAGTACAGGTGTAGTAAGAGATATTGGTATAATGAATGCAGCAGCACTGTTGTATGTCTCAGGGCTGTGTTCTTCTATTGAAGAAGGCATTGACAAAGCAAGCGAATCTATTGATAGCGGAAAAGCCTTGCAATGTTTAGAGAGCATGCGGATGGTGAGTAAAAGCGATATGCAAAGTAATGCTATTTGAAAAAATACTATTTTTGTACTGTTAATACTACAATATCCTGTATACTTAAATAATGAATACTACTGTTTCTCCAATAAGCATTTCAACATTACTTTTATTGTTTATTCCTATAAGTATATCACTTGCTATTCTCTTTCGTAAAAAAGTTGCATTTGGTAATACGCTCTATGCGTTTTTACGTATGATAGTACAGCTTATCATTGTTGGGTTTACATTAAACTTTATTTTTGCTTCAAATAATGGGTTTTTTGTGATAATAGTACTATTAGTCATGATATTGGTTTCTAGTTGGATATCCATCAGAACTCTTCATAAAGGGAAAAAGCATATATTTCCCTCTGCTTTTTTAGCTATTCTTATTGGTGGTGGGTTTCACGTATTTTTTATGACTCAGGTAATTATACGCATTCGTCCTTGGTTTTATCCTACCTCAATGATACCCTTATCAGGAATGATATTTTCAAGTTCATTAAATGGTATCAGTCTTTTTATTGAAAGATACCAAAGAGAGAGAAATAATGGTGTTTTTGTACATCAAGCTGAAAAATTTGCATTTCATGCTGCGCTTATTCCTGCAATAAATAATTTTTTTGCGGTGGGGCTAGTATCATTTCCTGGACTTATGACAGGACAAATATTGTCAGGCATATCTCCTTTTGTTGCAGTAAGGTATCAGATTGTAATACTTACAATGATTGTAAGCTCACAGATTCTTGTCATATACTTATTTTCACGGTTTATTAGAAAAAAACATGAACTATGTTTGTACACAGAGGATAGAGTGTAGTATACTATACTCATAGTATGATGAGTAAGATTAAATATAAAGCATATACATTTGATGATGTTCTTCTGCTTCCATCATATAGCGATGTTGTTCCTTCCGAAATTTCCCTTAAAACACAGATAACAAGAAATATTTCCTTAGAAATTCCCTTAATATCTGCAGCTATGGACACAGTTACAGAAACTAAAATGGCAATCGCTCTTGCCGAACAAGGAGGAATTGGTATTATTCATAAAAATAATACCATACAAGAACAATCTGCAATGGTGTCTGCAGTAAAAAAGTATATCTCAGGAGTAGTAAGAAACCCAGTTACTATACCATCGTATAAAAAAGTGTCAGATCTTATGGATACAATACAGAGGAATCATTTTACTGGTATGCCTGTTGTTGATGAGGGAGTACTAAAAGGCATTGTAACGAGCAGAGATATTCGTTATGCTCAAGATCTTTCAGTTTCTATCTCTTCAATTATGACAAAAAGAGAAAGGCTTATTACTGCTACAGAATCTACTTCTTTGGATGATATAAAGCATTTAATGTATAAACATAGATTGGAAAAAATTATACTTATTGATAACAATTCTCAGGATACTTTGTTAGGGCTGGTTACCATGAAAGATATTGAAAAATCTATTTATTTTCCTTTTGCCACTAAAGATAAAGCAGGAAAATTAAGGGTAGGAGCTGCTCTTGGGACATCACCTGATACAGAGGAACGAGCGGAAGCCTTAGTTGAGGCAGGAGTTGATATTTTAGTAGTAGATAGTGCTCATGGACATTCAAAAGGAGTGTTGGAAACTGTTCAATATTTGCGTAATCGATTTAGTTCTGTAGATATTATTGGAGGAAATGTTTCTACTCCTGAAGCTGCTATGGCGTTACAGAAAGTAGGGGTTGATGCTATAAAAATTGGTATGGGACCTGGCTCCATATGCTCAACAAGAATTATTGCAGGAATAGGAGTGCCTCAGATTACTGCTCTGCTTACTATTTATGAGAAAATGAAAGATTCAAATATTCCACTGATTGCTGATGGAGGAATCCGTTATTCTGGGGATATTGCAAAAGCATTTGCAGCAGGAGCAGATACTGTGATGCTAGGAAGTATGTTTGCTGGCACAGAAGAATCTGCAGGAGAAATTGAAATATTTAATGGAAGAAATTTTAAGGTATATCGAGGTATGGGATCTTTAGGAGCTATGAATAAGCTAGGTGATAGAAATCGTTATTTTCAAGATAAAATTGTAAATGCTAAAACAGTACCCGAAGGAGTAGAAGGAAGAGTACCATATAAAGGGAACATTTCATCGGTTATACAACAGCTTGTAGGGGGAGTACGACAAAGTTTAGGGTATACAGGATGTAAGTCTATTTATGAAATGAAAGAAAAGGCTGAGTTTGTAGAAATAACAAATGCAGGCATGCGTGAAAGCCATGTTCATGATATACAGATAACAAAGGAAGCACCAAACTATGTGCGTGATTCTTTTTGCTCATAATGAGTATAGTGATATTTCTATTTTCTATAATGTATATACTAAGATAGTATAAAGAGTATGCAAACAAAACAGGATAGTATTCTTATTATTGATTTTGGTTCTCAATATACTCAGCTTATTGCAAGACGAGTGCGTGAACAAAATATATTCTCTATTGTTGTTCCTTATACATATACCAAAGAGCAGATACATTCGCTTGTTATCAAGGAACATATGGTGATAAGAGGGATTATTTTATCAGGAGGACCTGGCTCTGTTATTGAACATGATCATCCTACTATACCACAGTATGTATTTGAATACGAACTTCCACTGCTTGGTATTTGTTATGGTATGCAAGCCTTAGTGTTACATGAGAATGGCACTGTCCAATCTTCTGTATCAACACAGTCGTCTCATACATCAAATGGAAACAATGGAGAATATGGAAAAACCGATATTTTCTTTGATACGAAAAGCGAGATTTTTTCAAGCATTGTTCAGAAACACAATCATGTTTCTAAATCGATTACTGTATGGATGAGTCATGGAGATAGCGTTGATACACTTCCTAGTGGGTATACTATACTAGCTCGTACAGAGAACGGTGTTATTGCAGCAATACATCATAAGACAAAAGCAATTCTTGCGTTACAGTTTCATCCCGAGCTTAGCCATACACAGTATGGTGAAACTATATTAGCGTATTTCTTGTTTGATATGTGTCATTGTTCAAAGACATGGAATATCGCAACATTGATTGATGATTACATTACTGATATTCAACGCACAGTACAGGATAAGCAGGTGCTTTTAGCTATTTCTGGTGGAGTAGATTCTGCTGTACTAGCATTATTACTCCATAAAGCATTGGGCAATAAACTGCATTGCTTTTTTGTTGATAACGGCTTGCTCCGCAAGAATGAAGCTCATATGGTACTACATACTCTTTCTGATACTATGGGCTTGACTGTCAAAAAGATAGAAGCACAGCATCTGTTTTTACAAGCACTAGAACACAGTAGTGATCCAGAAGAAAAAAGAAAAATAATTGGGAGAATGTTTATACAGGTGTTTGAGCAAGAAGCGAAAAGTATTCCTTCTTTAGATTTTCTTGCACAAGGGACAATATATCCTGATTGTATAGAGTCTGCCCGTTCTCAAGCAAACACAGCACACGTAATAAAATCTCATCATAATGTAGGAGGGCTTCCAGAGAGACTTTCTCTACGATTGTTGGAGCCACTTAGTAATCTGTTTAAGGATGAAGTAAAAAAGCTAGGAAAAGCGTTAGGACTGGATGACAGTATTTTATACAGGCATCCTTTTCCTGGTCCAGGGTTAGCTGTACGAATTCTTGGAAAAATAGATGCACATAAAATTCAGAAATTGCAAGCTGCTGATTCTATTTTTATTGAGGAGCTTCATGCGTATAATTTATACCACTCAGTAAGTCAAGCATTTGCTGTATATATCCCCGTAAAAAGTGTCGGGGTAGTAGGAGACAGAAGATCGTATGAAGATATCATTGCATTGCGAGCAGTTGAGACAGTGGATTTTATGTCAGCACGATGGGCTGCATTACCACAGAAATTTCTTGCTCATGTTTCTAATAAAATAGTAAATTCAGTACAGGGCATAAGCAGAGTGGTATATGATATATCAGATAAACCACCAGCTACTATAGAATGGGAATAGAGTTATTCAGCTTCAATAAAATCTGCAGGGATAAGATAATCTAAATTTGCATGACGAGGATCTTTTTTTTGGAGTGATGTTATTCTCTCTATACCAATGTTAGTAATATCTATATTGATAATTTTCCAGCTTTTTGCTTTTTTTTCTAAAAAAAATGTATAATTTCGTATTTCTTTTCTTTGATTATCATATACTTTTGATACTAATGCTGCTACTGTTGCTTTTGTGCTTGTTCGTTGTACCTCATCAATAGAAAAGGCTGTATCTATGAGAAACATATAATCTTCTTGATATGATATATTTTTGATAAATGAAAGAAGTTCCTTGCGTTGCTGATGGTACGCAAGTGTATTGAATTGCCTTGTATCTTGTACTATATTGAGATAAAATGAATACAGGTCTACAGTACTAAAAAACTCATCCCAGTTGGTGTTTATAGCAGATTGCAATGCTTTTTTTACTGCATCTTCAGGATAATAGAATGTTTGTGATATTCTCCCTTCATTTGTATTCTCATTTCCAAATTCAGTTTGAGTAGTGTTTTCAAAGAATGTGGTATCTTTTACTATTGAAATGAGTATCGGATCAGATGCTGCTTGTATGCTTTTATTATTGAAAGGATAAGGAAAAAAACGTACTGTAATGGTAAATGTTCCCGTAGAACGAAACTCTAGGTAATTATCAAGCATAATATCAAAAGAATATTTTTTTTCTTGGCTAAGGGATACTGTAGTATGTCCTGTATCTCCATTTGTATAAGGAGGGGTAGTATTGTTTAACTGTAAGTAATAAAATTGTGTACTAAAAGGGACAGGGAGTTTTAAGTTATCATATGCTTCCACTTTGATATTGTACATTCTATTATGTGCCATTTCTATATCTGATGGAAATGGTGAATGCAATGTTACTGTAATTTTTTTAGATTCATTTTCTAAGAATACTACTTTTTCAGGCTCTATTTGTATGGATATATTATTTGTGTTTTGTTGAGAATGCACGACTATAGGGAATAATATTACAAAAAATAGCATGAGAATAGTATATTTCATACAGTTATATATATCGGTATATTTATGTCGTAGCTTAAGATAAGCTTAAAAAATATCTTTGTATTACAATAAAGTTAGATGGACTTTTCTCACTTTATAGCAGAACTCAATAAGCAAGCACAAGAGACACTTGAACATATTAGGCAGGCTTTTCCTTCTTTTACAAAAGAAGAGAAAAGTATTACTCTGCACAGTGCTCATAGTAGTTATTTTTCTTATTGGCTACAACAAGCACAGCAGTTTTTTAATAAGAATATGCTTATAGTAACACCTACCGATGAACAAGCATATTTAATGGCACAAGACTTTCATCTGTTTGGAAAAGAGGTGTCTGTTTTACCGTCATGGAAAGGAGCTATAGGCAGTGGCATAGCTCAGTACTCCTCAATTTGGGCAGAACGTGCAACAAGCTTGCATGCTATTGCTCATAATAATCCATCTATAGTACTATGCAGTGTACGATCTTTTTTCCAAATGCTCCCTTCAAAAGAAAATATAAAGAGCATGTCGCTTTTTGTACAAAAGGAGCAATCTTTAGATAGTACTGAACTTATTGATACATTGAATGCATGGGGATATACAAGAGTTTCGCAAGTTGAAAGTTTTGGGGAGTTTGCGGTGCGAGGAGAAGTGATAGATATTTGTAGTGACATGTATAACAAAAAAGGGGTAGGTATTCGTATAAACATAGCATATGATGTTGTAGAGCAAATTCGAGAATTTTCACTGAATAGTCAGTTAAGCACTCATAGCAAAACGAGTATTCATCTGCACCCTCAAAGGGAGTTTTCGTGGCAACGCGATATGCCACATATACAACAAGATGAAAATGTAAATATGTACAAGCAATGCATAAAACAGGCGTTTCCAGAGATAAACACAAAGTCGCTTATTACGCTTGTGGAAAAGATTGAAACTACAGGATATGAAGATAGGCAGTATCTCTATTATCCTTTTTTGCAAGGTACTTATTCGCACATCACTCAATATTTTGAAGAAACTCCATTGGTGGTATACACACAGTATGAAATGTACCAGAGAGAACAACAACGGTTTTGGGACGAGCTTGAACAAGCGTTTCTTTCTTTTGGGCGTGTCTATCCTATTCCACGTGCTTCACGTTTGCGTTCTCTCTTAGATGATGTATGTACTATAGATAGCTCAATTATGGTGTACGCCACAGCAAAGCAAAAAGATAGCATACGTATTGCAGATGCACCAAATAAGCATTTTGCTTCAAACATGACATATTTTATAAAGCATTGTCAAAAAATGTGTAATAAAGATACAAATAAAGTGTTTGTGTGTGCCGAAAACGAAGATAGATTAAAGCAGTTGGGTTATTTATGCACAGAAAAACTCACTAATTTAGAAAACTTCTCAATCATCTGTGCAGATTTTTCTCATGGATTTTCTCTTACTCATACTACTACAGAACATGAGCTGCAAGTATTTACTGAAATTGATATTTTTGGAAGACGGATGGTAAATGTTGATTCTCAGGCAACTCAAGCAATTTTCTCTATGGATCAAATGCAGGTGGGTGAGTATGTAGTGCATATTCTCTATGGCATAGGTGCATTTAATGGGATAGTGCGCCGTACTATTAGGGGAATAGAGCGAGATTATATACATCTTGAATATGCAAAAAAAGAAAAATTGTTTGTTCCGATAGAACAGATGAATATGGTGCAACGGTATATTGGGCAAAATGCTGAGCAAGTACAGCTTGATAGTCTGGGTTCGGATAGCTGGCAAAAGAGAAAGAAAGCAGTACAAAAGAAAATCGAAGATATGTCTCATGAGCTGTTAGAGTTATATGCAAAGCGCAGTAGTTCACAGGGAATAGGATTTTCAAAGATTGATTGGGAGGAACAATTTTTACAAGATTTTGTACACGAAGATACAAAAGATCAAGCGAGTGCATGGGAAGAAATTAAAGAGGATATGCAAAAATCTGTGCCTATGGATAGATTGCTTGTAGGGGATGTAGGGTTTGGTAAAACAGAAATTGCTTTTCGTGCAGCGTTTAGAGCAATAAGCAATGGCATGCAAGTAGTCATGTTAGTGCCAACAACGATTTTAGCAGAACAGCATTACGAAACAGCCTTAGAGCGCTTTAAGAATTTTCCTGTAACAATAGAAATGCTTTCTCGTTTTGTCTCTAAACAAAAGCAACAGCAAGTGATACAGAAAGTAAAAAATGCTGATATTGAATTTCTTATTGGAACGCATAGAGTGATACAGAAAGACATAGTGTTTGCAAAATTAGGCTTAGTGATTGTGGATGAGGAGCATCGCTTTGGTGTGAAAGATAAAGAGCGTATTAAACAACTAAAGTACAATGTAGACTGTTTAAGTATGAGTGCCACTCCCATTCCTCGTACTCTCTATCAGTCGCTTGTGCAACTAAGAGATTTGTCTTCATTACATGTAGCTCCAAAACTAAGAAAGCCAATTCAAACTCACATAGAAAAATTTAATGAAGACACAATAAAACAAGCTATTTATAAGGAGCTTGAAAGGGATGGGCAAGTGTTTGTGCTTCATAATAGAGTAAAAACACTTGATAAAATGAAGCTGTTACTTGAAAGGCTTGTGCCTGAAGCAACGGTGCTGACTGCAAGCGGACAGATGAACCCTCTTGCCTTAGAAGAAACAATGTATCAGTTTACGCATGGGGCAGCCAATATACTGGTATCAACTACTATCATTGAAAATGGTATTGATATACCACGAGTGAATACAATTATTATTGATAGGGCAGATTTTTATGGAATTTCTCAGCTGTATCAGCTAAGAGGAAGAGTGGGGCGTAGCGACAGACAATCGTATGCGTATCTGTTATATCCCGATGATCTCACTCTGTCAGATCTTGCTCTAAAACGCTTAACTGTGATAAGTGATAACACAGAGCTAGGCTCAGGCTTCAATATTGCCATGAGAGATTTAGAGGTGCGAGGAGCTGGTAATCTTTTAGGGAAAGAACAGAGTGGGAGTATCCATGCTATTGGGTATGAGTATTACATGCAGTTGCTTGATAAAACTATGAAAAAGATGAAGCATCAGGATAGCGAAGAAGAAATTGAACCAGTGCTGGAAATAGAATTTGGAGGCTTTATCCCCGATACCTATATCGCTGAACCCTCGCTAAAAATGTCTTTGTATAAGCAAATTATAAGTACCAATACGATAGAAGAGCATCAGCAGTTACTGTCTGATATTATCGATAAATATGGAGCTATCCCCCTTGAAATGCAAGGATTACTTTCTTTGTCAACATTACGTATTATATGTAAAAAACTTAAAATTACTCAGTTGCGTGAACGTTCTCACAACATTGAGTTACATTTTCAAAAATTATCCCTGCTTCCTGCTGCTAAAATACAACAGTATGTGCAAGATAAAAAAATGAAAATACATCCTACGCTTCCTAATGTATTGTTGCTCCCTTGCGATGGATTAACGAAAGAGCAAATATATCAGCATATATGTAGCTATTTTTTATAGAATACAAAAACCTATATAATAGGAAAAAGAATGCGAAAGAATATCCCTGAGAGCTACAGCTATGTGTATCCTGCTCTTTCTGAAAGAAAAGAATTATCTCACTATGCAATACAATCAAATAAAACCTATGCAGTACGTGCAAGCCGAACAACAGATGCACAGAAAAAAGCATACAATAGAGGAATGCAAGAATATGGCATGTCCTCGCCATTTCTTGAAGCTGACAGTTTACAGAAAAAAATTAGCATGCGAAAGAAACAGTCTTACACAACATGTGTTCTTGACATTGGCTTTGGGAATGGGAGTACACTCTACAATGCAAGCACTACTTTTTTGGATACCTTGTTTATCGGTATTGAAGTATATGCTGCAGGCATAGGAGCTTTATTAAAAGAGGTATTGACGCATAATGTAGAAAATATTCTTATATATCATGATGACGCTGTTAAAGTATTATATAACGAAGTGGAAAATGAAAGTATTGATGCTATACATGTATTCTTTCCTGATCCTTGGCATAAAACAAAGCACAATAAACGAAGAATGGTAAACAAGCAGTTTATGTTGCTTGTATATCAGTTATTACTTCCTTGTAATGGAATATTTTGGTTTATAAGTGATAATCCAGAGTATGTACAAGAAGTGCGTACGATAGCACACTCTATTAACACAGCATATGCGCAAACACATGGAATACAGTGGACTATGCTTGATTATGATGCAAACAAGGAGAGGCTTTACAGTGGGGAAGAACAAACTAAATTTGAACAAAGAGCCCACAGGCTAGGCAATCCAGTACAATCTCTTGTGTTGCAAAGAGCATAATAAAGATGTATAATAAAGATATATGGTAGAGTATAGCAAACTGTGTTGCTACTTCTCTTTCTGTGCATACCGTAAAAATTCCATGCTATATCTCCCTCTTCCTTCTGTGCTATTTCTTAGTACTGTTGAAAAGCCAAACAATGTACTAAGAGCAGACTCTGCATGAATAATACTTATGTTTCCCTTTGTGTCAACATTGTGAATAATGCTATTTCGTACATTTAGAGGTTGCATTGCATCTCCTACAAAATCAGTAGGAACAGTAATAATTACTTTCATAATAGGTTCCATACATACTACGGTAGCTTTGTGAGCAATAGTATAAAAAGCCTGTGCAGCAGAATAACGAAGTGACATTTCGGCTATACTTTCATTTCCTTCATAGGATATATCAAGAATATGTACATGGGTGTTTACCATAGGATACCCAAAAGCCACACCGCTTTTCATTGAATCTTCAATGCTGTTTTCGACATATCGTAGCCAAATATCAGCAACAGAGCTGGATACTGCATTACTTATGATATTGCCCTCTTGTTCTGCTGCTCCTACTTGGAGTTCTATGCTTAGCTTAATGGCAAGATCGGTTTGTCCGGGAATATGATCTAGTGTATACACTTCACTGTATTGAGAAGTAACCGCTTCTTTATAATTGACAGTGGGATGTCCCTGACGAACAGGGAGTTTATAATCATTTTGTATTTTTGTGGCTAATACTTCTAAATGGAGTTCTCCCATGCCAGAAATAAGTATTTGTCCCGTATTTTCATCTTCTTTATGATGAAAACTTGGATCTTCAATCTCTAATTTTTGTAACACTTCTAATAGTTGTTCTCTATCTGAGAGAGTTTGAACTTCAAGCGTGGTAGAAATGACAGGGGCTATGTTCTGAATGCCTTCTAGCATATATGCATCATGAGTAGAGTCGCTAAAGCTCTGTCCTGTAATAAACGATTTAGGGCCAATAAGCACTGCAATTTCTCCTGCATGTAACTCTTCGCATTGTGTTGATTTATTGGCATGCATCTTTAAGATACGCAAGACACGTTCTTTTTTTTGTGTATTAGTATTGATGACAGTGCTTCCTTTCTTAAGTGTCCCTTTGTATATGCGAACATAATGCATAAGCCCATAATCTTTGTCGACAACAGACTTAAACACAAAGCCAAGAAGGGCATTTTTATGCTCTTGCAACGATTTGGTAACATTTCCGCTGGGAGACATTGCATGTAAAAGAGGGGGCGGTGTCTCTTGTGGATAAGGCAAGTACTGGACAACAGCATCAAGGAGCGGTTGAACACCAATATTTTGCAAGCTGGAACCACAAAGCACTGGTAGCAGAGCATGCTCTTGCACTGCTTTGCGTAAGGTTTGAGTTAACTCTTGTTTGCTAATAGCCTCCTCGTTAAGAAATTTTTCGGTAAGCACATCCGAGTATTCTATAATTTTCTCTCTTAAGTGATTGTGCCATGTTTCTGCTTGTTCTTTATAGCTGTCTCTAATATCTTGTGTGGTATAGATGACTCCGTCACTGTTTTTTTTCCAGAGTATTTCTTTCATCTCCAGTAAGTCTATAATGCCCTCAAAATCCTTTTCGCTCCCAATAGGAATGTATAAAGGAAGAGCCTCACTGCTGAGTTTCTCTTGAATATCCTTAAGGACTGCGTAAAAATCTGCCCCAAGCCTGTCTATTTTATTGATATATGCAATTCGTGCTACATGGTAATGTTCTGCCTGATGCCATACCGTTTCTGATTGTGGCTCAACTCCCGAGACAGCACAAAATATGCCAATAGCTCCATCAAGCACACGAAGTGAACGCTCTACCTCAATAGTAAAGTCTACATGACCAGGAGTATCAATAATATTGATACTATGCTCGTGCCAATCAATAGTAGTACATGCAGAACTGATGGTAATACCACGATTCTGCTCCTGCTCCATCCAGTCCATCTGAGCCGTCCCCGTATCGACCTCGCCAATTTTATGCGTCTTTCCTGCAAAAAATAACATGCGTTCGGTAGTGGTAGTCTTTCCCGCATCAATATGAGCAATAATGCCAATGTTGTGAATATTCATATATTATAAGTGTAGTATAATACCAGTTTGGAGTGTTGGGGGGAGGCTTTTGTTATTAAATGATTGTGTAAATAATTTAATAATGTGGTATAATGAGAATATGGAAGAAGAAAAATTTGATTATAAAGTTGAAAATATTCTTGAATATATTACAGCAGTGAGTGAAATTTATGATGATCTTGCTACTGATGATGATGAAAAGAATGATAAATATAAAAAAATGCTATTTTTCAGAGGGCATGGAAGTTCAGAATATAAACTCTTACCAAGTCTTTTTAGAGAAAAGAGTAAGTCAAGAGGTGAGAAAAGAATTCTTGAGGATTATAAGCATCATTTACCAAGAAATATAAACATTAAAGGTTTAGATTTTGATAAAAATAGAGCAGAAATTTTAGCAGAGATGCAACATTATGGTATTCCTACACGGTTGTTAGATTGGTCACTATCTCCTATCATAGCTCTTTATTTCGCTTTAAAAGGCAGTCATGAAAAAAAAGAAAAAGGAAAAGATGCTTGTGTGTGGATATTTAATCCTTGGAAGTATTATGATAAAACTATAGGTGAGCAAATTAGGATTATGCAAGTTAGTTTAAAAGAAGAACTTTTTCGTATAATATATACAAAAAGACTTTATTCTGATTATAGAAGTGATATAGAGGAATGGAAGAAGGCATCTGATCATATAAAAAAAGCATTAATTGATAAGCTGAAGGATAAAGATAAACAGGAAATAAAAAAAATTCAACAGAAGATAGAATCTGCTTGTAAAAAATTAATCAAAGAAAAAGAAATAGGTAAAAAAACATTTTTTAAGAATATAGATAAAAACAAGAAAAGAGAAGATGATGTTAAGAAGTTTATACAAGATGGAATGGATAAAAAAAGGGAGGGTAATAAAAAAGAATTAAAACATATTAAAGAATATGTAAAATCCCTTGGTATTAAAGAACAAATAATAAATGATGTATTTACTAAATTAGAAGGAGAAATAGAAAAGAATTATGAACAGATGGACATTGATGTAAATAATATTCTAACTGCTTACTTACATTCTTATTCTTATTCTATATCTTCATTTTCATTAGGACATGCTCTATTATCTAGTAACAGCAGGTTCAATGTTTATTACACCTTATTATCAATGCGAGGAGCAATAGAAAGAATTCCTGAAGAAAAAGTATTTCTTAAGATCCTTGAATACCCAATAGGATATATTCCATCATACCAAAATGATAGATTAATACATCAGGCATCAGTATTTACAATACACGGAACAGAAATAGATCTTCAGTTGAATAAACAAAAAGAGAACTATCAATATTTGCGGAAGATAACTATTCCTGGAGCATTAAAAACAGAGATATTAAAAACATTGCATATGCTCTTTATAAATGATTATACTATTTTTCCTGATTTTGAAGGGATGAGTAATCAATTTGAAATAACAAATGGCTTATTCCGTTATCGTGTATGAATGCAAAGAAGGAGCGGAAGATATAAAAAAATCATTTATTTTTTCTTTATATTTAGATATTAATTAGAATTTTATACTATAATTTTCTTTTATTTAGTATCTCCTATCATGGATTTTTGAGGGCACACGAGATGGTAAAACTCCATTCCCGTGAAATATTCACTTGACATATATAGTGTATATTGATACTATATATAATATAACAAATATAATTAAGGAGTAATAAATGATAAAGCATAAAAATACCATAGATTTTAATTTTGAAATTCTATCAAAGGCAAAGGAACATGATGCAAGATATTCTTATACTTGTAGCGGAGGTGTCAGCTATTGTTGTACAAGAACTTGTAGGGGTAATGATCATGTGAGTAATAGCGAAGATAAGTGGGCGACTTACTATAACTTAAATGCAGGAGTTGTACAATATTAACCTAGATAAAATATATCATCTACGTAATAGCGTAGATGTTTATATTTTTAATAAAAGTATACTTCACTTTTATTTTATCAATACAAGAAAGGAAGTAAGAATTCAGGTATCTCATGATATAATATCTTTTATTTCCCAATTAGATGGAAAGAAGACAGTAAGAGAGTGCTTATCACAGTTTTCATTAACTGATGTTGATGAAAAAAATATAAGTGATTTTTTGCTATTTTTAGAAAAAGAAAATATTATAGCATGTGAATATGAGGATATTTTATTACCTGACCAGATTGATAGATATACAAGACAAATTACATACATTGAAGATAGTATTTTAGGCAGTAAAGGACAAGCATTACAACAACAGCTTATTAGTAAAAAAGTTTTAATCTTTGGAGTAGGTTCGGTTGGTAGTGCTATTGCTATTTTTCTTGCTCGTATAGGAATAAAAAATTTTGTTTTAATTGATAAAGATACTCTTGAGTATGGGGATAGAGTAAGACATCTCTTTTATGAAGAAAAATATGTTCATTCATCAAAATGCAACAGTGTAAAAAAATATTTACAACAGATAGATAGTGATATACAAGTTACTCCTCATCAGACATTGATACAACCTGATACAGATATAGAAAATTTTTTTGATGGCGTAGATTTTGTTATAAACACTATGTCTACCCCGTATATTCTTTATACTAGTTTGAAAATAGAAAAAGAATGCTTAAAAAGAAAAATTCCTCTGTATGTAGCTGGTGGTTTTGATGGGCACTTAGGATCGACAGGTGAATTAATTTTTCCTCCCCTTACTCCTTGTGTCTCATGTTATATGAATTATTTTTCATCAGCACTTAAAGATTGGAAGCCTAAATATAATGTTGAAGCCATTGATACAAGAAACATGAAAAATGCAAATTATGAAACTGGTGGGCTTGCTGGATTATCAATGTT
This sequence comes from Spirochaetia bacterium, assembly GCA_965226055.1. Lineage (GTDB taxonomy): Bacteria > Spirochaetota > Spirochaetia > WTKD01 > CBDDCA01. Next base: position 105,753 of record CBDDCA010000002.1, read on the forward strand.
ATCTGCTTCGCTAGCAAGTGTAACTATTGTAAATTTTATGGTAGGTAACTATCAAAGTATTTTTCGAGGTGAATATGATTTTGAGAATATAAAAATTGATTATATTCAAATGAAAAAAAATAAAGATTGTAAAATATGCAACAAATATATAAACTCAGAAGTTCAATAGCGCTTACCTATAGAAATATTGATCTTGATAAAATAGTCATTGATTTCTTTTTTACTGATATAAGAAAGAATATTTCCATAGAGTTTTCTAGTAAAAAAATTTATGATATATTGTTTTTGTTTGATGGAAAAACAACTATTCAAGATATAATTCAGAAAATATCTATAACTAATATAGAAGCCTTTTTAAAGGTAATTAAAATGCTCAATGAGCAATGTATATTATTAGAAGTAGATACAGAATATAATGAATATTTTAGAGATAACTTTAAAGTATTTCATTTTTTAGAAAATTATTATTCAAAGATTAGTAGAGTAAACGAAGTATTTTTAAAAATTAAAAATAGCACAGTGATGATTATTGGGTTAGGAGCAGTTGGATCATTTGTTGCTGATATTCTTCTTGCTAATGGCGTAGAGAATTTCATATTAGTTGATAATGATACTGTTGCTATTTCTAATCTCCCAAGACAGTCATTTTTTGAAAAAGATATTGGTAAGTATAAAATAGATTGTATAGCAGAAAAATTTATGAGTATCAACAGTAATGTAAAAATAGAAAAAATACATGCTTTTTTAGATAAAGATTTTTTTACACAGCATAATTTTAACAAGATAGACTTAATTATTAATTGTGCAGATAAGCCATCTGTTGATACTAACTCTCTTATAATAGGAGAGTATGGAATAAAAAATAATATACCTCATATTATTGGAGGAGGATATAATTTTCATATTTCCCTCATTGCTCAAACCGTAATTCCTTTTAAGACAGCTTGTGCTAAATGTCTTGATACTCAGCTAAAAGAGATAAATAGTTTTAAGGACACTGATATGAAAAGATTGATAAGAGAAGAACGTAAAATAGGAAGTTTTTTGCCATTATGTAATATTGCCTCTAGTATTATTTCAATGGAAAGTATAAAAATATTATCTGATTTAGATAAGTATCTTGGGACAGTAAATACACGGAAAGAGTTTAATGCTGAAACATTACAGATAATTGATAGGATGAAATTTAAAAAGGATCCTAATTGTTCATGGTGTTCAAATAATGGATAATACAAATATTACATATTCTAATATACTTACTAATAATCTTAAAGGAATAGATGTAACTATTGCCAAGAATAAAATAACTTGTTTTTATGGAAAGAGTGGTTCAGGAAAGAGTTCAATAGCATTTAATACAATTAATGCTATTTCAGAGTATGAATATGATAAGCTTCATAATAAAGAAGGGAGTAATTATTCTTTTGTCGTTTCGGATTACAATAATATTATTCCATCGGTAGCAATTAGACAAATTAATAAAAATAATAATAGTCTTTCAACTATATATAGTTTTACATATATATCATCTTGCTTAAAAAAAATTTTCTCATATTACTCTAATATGAAATCTACAAATTTTTCACTCAATAATCTCTATAACTTATGTATTCACTGTAAAGGAATTGGGCATACATACACCCCTAATATTGAATACATCCTTGATAGGAAAAAGCCATTGGTACATCAGCCTATTAAGTATCATAATAAGTCTCGTCAGGATATATTTGATCAAAAATTGTTAAAGTTTTGTGCATTAAAAAATATTGATATACACAGTACTTTTGATGAATTAAGTACTGCAGAGAAAGATATGATTCTATATGGTGCTTCTGATCAAAAAATTGAATTATCCTATCAGGTATATACTAAAGCACATAAAAAAAGAACAAGAAAGGTAAAAGAGCATTATATAGGAATACTACAAGAAATTGAGCAAATACTTGCTAGTAAGAAAGATATAAAAGAAGAATTTTTGAAACAACAGCCTTGTATGTATTGTAAAGGAGCATTATTTAAAGAAAAAATAAGAGATATTCCTATTTTGAATAGTACAATAGGAGAGATTATGCTTCTTGATATTACTGGGTTATTGTCTTTTATTACGAGTAATAAGAGTGGTATTAAAGGGAGTGAGATAAGTACTAGTTTTAATTCATTGATGAATTTTTTACAAATTATGGTGAACAATAGCTTAGGACATTTATATTTAACTAGGAATATACCTTCTTTATCTGGGGGAGAGTTTCAAAAAATTCATTTTTGCTCAATACTCAACTCCTCGCTTTCAGGAATTTTGTTTGTAGGAGATGAAATTTCTTCTAATTTACATGTGAGTGAGTATGAAAATATATGGAATCAGATTCAAAACATAAAATCAAAAGGGAATACTATCATTTTAGTAGAACACGAAGATTACTTTATTCAAAGAAGTGATATTAAAGTAGAAGTTGGTCCAAAGGGAGGGGTAGATGGAGGAAGAATAGTTTCAATAAATTCATACAAGAAAAGTCTTGATAGCAGTTTTAGAAATAAGATTACGGCTGAAACATTTATAAAAATAGAAGATATCAATATCAATAACATTACCCACATGACAGTCAATATTGCAAAAAATTGTCTAAATTGTATTTGTGGAATATCTGGTTCTGGAAAAAGCTCTATTTCAAGATACTTACATGATAGGTATCCAAATTTTATTTATATAAATCAAAAACCAATTAATTCAATAAGCAAATCTATCATTGCAAGTTTTTCAGGTATCTTTACCGATATTAGAGAGTTATATTCTCAAGAGAATAATATTGATATGAGTTATTTTACATTTAATTCAGAAAATGGGCAATGTCATACTTGTAAAGGGAAAGGGCTTATTGAGGAAAAAATTAGTTTTTCAAATGATGTCATATCATATATGTGTCCTAGTTGTAATGGTGTGAGATTTAATAATGATATTTTGCAGTATACATTTAAGGATCATAGTATATATGAGTTATTAAATTTGACAATAGATGAAATAATTTATAGTAATCTTTTTGAAGAGAGTACCTCTTTAACAAATAAACTAGCATTGTTTGCTACTTTAGGATTAGGATATTTAACATTATTTCGCTCTGTAAAAAGTATTTCAGGCGGTGAATCACAGCGGCTTAAAATGATTAAGTATATCAATACCAATATTGAAAATAAATATTTTATCTTTGATGAGCCATTTACGGGAGTAGATAAAAGTAATTTTAGAAATATATTACAGCTGTTTGATGAGTTGATTAGAAAATCAGCAACAATTATTATTGTAGAACATAAATTAGAAGCAATTAAGAATAGTGATCACATAATAGAACTTGACAGAAATAAAAAAAATGAAGGAAATATAGTATTTGAGGGAAATATAGAACAGATGAAAAAGAGTAAAAAATCTATTATTAAAAATTATTTATTGTAATATAATAGAAAATATAGATGCTTATATAACTTTATTCCCCCACCCAAACTAAACAATAACGCCATAATACACTATAATATAAAATAAATGGTATTTCACTCTCTCGCAATACATATACTAGAGCAATCTATACAGGCACTCTATGCTCCCATGCTAAAGGAAAGCAATGCCACTGTAGATAATGCTACACTCTCTACTATTATGGGTATTCCCCCTAGCATAGACAAAGGAGACGTGGCTTTTCCCATGTTCTTTCTTGCAAAGATTGCAAAGAAAAGCCCGAAAGATATAGCTGTTCAGCTTGTTGAGTATATTATGAGCCAAAAAGACACACAAAATAGCAATGGTTATAATAATTCTCCAAAAAACTCCCTGCATCTATTACAGAAAGTGCAAGCTGATGGGGCATATGTGAATGTATTTTTTCAAAGGATAGCCATTACTAAACTGGTACTACAGGATATTGAACAACAAGGACAGCAGTACGGAGCGACACTCCATTCGATAGCACATGCCTATATTGATGCACAGTATAGCACCGAACCTACGCTAAAAGGCAAACGCATAATGATAGAATATTCTGCCCCCAATACCAATAAGCCCTTGCACATAGGGCATCTGCGTAACAATGTACTAGGAGAATCTATAAGTCGTATACTAGCCTTTTCTGGAGCAGAAGTGCAGCGAGTCAATCTTATCAACGACAGAGGCGTGCATATTTGTAAATCCATGCTTTCGTATCAGATGTTTGCACATGGGGAAACCCCTGCACAAGCACAGCAAAAGCCAGATCATTTTGTAGGAAGCTACTATGTAAAATACAGTAAGTGGGCAGAACAGCATCCTGAGAAAGCAGAGCAAGCAATAAACACCATGCTACAGCAGTGGGAACAAAACGATCCTGAAACCCGAGCATTGTGGAAACAGATGAATACATGGGCGTTGGCAGGCATATTTGAAACCTACAAAGTTACTGATATTCATTTTGATACAATTTACTATGAAAGTGAAACCTACCAGCGAGGAAAAGAAGAAATTCTTAAAGGGTACAAAAAAGGACTTTTCTATAAAGATGAGAAAGGAGCTATACGCCTCTCGTTAAAGGAAATAGGCCTTGATGAAAAAGTGCTATTACGCTCCGATGGTACGAGTGTGTACATTACCCAAGATGTAGGCACTGCACTGCAACGATATGAAGATTGGAACTTTGACACACACATGTATGTTGTTGCAAATGAACAAACATATCATTTTCAAGTATTATTTTATTTGCTTAGCACACTAGGCTTTGCTCCTGCCTGTAATAACGCCATGCAGCATCTCCACTATGGTATGGTACATCTTCCCGAAGGAAAAATGAAATCAAGAGAAGGGAAGGTTGTCGATGCCGATGATCTTATTGCTACTGTGTCCTCACTTATCAAAGAAGAAGTATATGAACGCAACAGACACGATGAGTTTGAAGATGTAGAGTCGGTGGTACATAACATAGCATTAGGAGCTATCCATTATTATTTGCTTCATGTAAATGCCAAAAAAGATTTATTGTTTAACCCTGCATCTTCTATATCGTTTCAAGGAAACACAGGCCCCTATCTACAATATACCTGTGCAAGAATCACCTCACTCTTACGAGAGTATAATCGCAAGCACAACCTAAAGCACAGTCAAAAGTACAGCACAGACACAGAGACTGCTGAAGCTCCCGCCCCCCAAGATATGCAAAGCCTCTCCCAAAACTATAGCATGCAAGATGAAGAGTGGAAGCTCATCATAAAGATGGATAATTTTGCCTCCATCATTACGCAAGTAATAGAAAAACACGATCCTTCACTCCTAGCGAAATATGTGTACGAGCTTGCAAGCGATTTTGCACGATATTACCATAGTGTTCCCATTGTGAAAGAACAGAACCCTGCCATACAGTCATTGAGATTGAGAATATGCACAGCACTTTTACAGGTAATGAAAAATGCACTGCATTTGCTGGTCATTCCCTATGTAGATAAAATGTAATCTTTCTTGCTTTGACACACTTTTATATAAGACATTTGTGTATTTTTACTATAAATTACTACATAATCGTATTTTTTATTATTTTGTAGTGTAATAATTACATCTATGTAATATTTAATGGTATAATAAAAATGCTTATAACTCTAGGAGTATACAATATGAATAGTAGCACAAAACAAAAAAAGAAACAACCAGAACCTCGATATGCATATCCACAAGATAAGGACTTGCACAATGTTAGTCTTGAAAAAGACAGTTGTGGAACAGGATTTATTGTTCATCTAAAAAAACAAGCCTCGCATACATTAGTACATGATGCTCTTACTATGCTCAAGCGTATGGATCATAGAGGAGCAAGAGGAGCCGAAGTCAACTCTGGGGATGGAGTTGGCATTATGATTTCTATCCCGCACGAGCTCTTGCAGGAAAAAACAAAAGCACTAGGAATGACCCTGCCAACTGAGGCAGGGAGTTATGCCACAGGCAATATTTTTCTTCCAAAAGATAAGGAGCATAGGCAGGAGTGTAAAAAGCATTTTTCAATGCTTGCCGATATGTATGGAGTTGCTATCATTGGATGGAGAACACTGGAAGTAGACAATAGCTCGTTAGGAAAATCAGCAAAAGCCTGTGAACCTGTTGTTGAACAAGTCTATCTTGTTGCTAAAAAGGAAGTGTCTTCTCAGTTACAAAAGCTCAATTTTCAACAGAAAGTATATCTTTTGCAGAAAAAGGCAAGCAATAGCATTCGTGGTTCTCACTATGATCCATATAAATTATTCTATATTTGTTCATTATCTTCTGAGACTATTGTATACAAAGGAATGCTTACTACAGAACAATTACAAGAATACTATCTTGATTTACAACATGAAAACTGTAAGTCATATCTTGCTCTTGTACATTCCCGTTTTTCTACTAATACCTTTCCTAGCTGGGATAGAGCACAGCCTTTTCGTATGATGAGCCATAATGGAGAAATAAATACTCTGCTTGGCAATCAAAACAAAATGAATGCACGTCAGCAGATAATGGAAAGTGCATCCTATGGTGAGCTGTTGTCTGATATATATCCTATTATAGCACAGGACACTTCTGATAGTGGCGCGCTTGATAATACTATGGAATTTCTCTATAATAATGGATGTTCTCTTGATAAAATCGTATGTATGATGATACCCGAAGCATGGCAGCATGATGATCTTATGACAGAAGAAAGAAAGGCAATGTATCAAGCATATAGCTGTATTATGGAACCATGGGATGGCCCTGCTTGTATTACATTTACTGATGGTCGTTATGTTGGAGCAGTCATTGACAGAAACGGATTGCGTCCAAGCAGATATTATGTTACCAATCAAGATACTGTTATTATGGCAAGTGAGTTTGGAGTTGTCGAAGTAGATCAAAACACAGTCATAAAAAAAGATAGACTGCAGCCAGGCAAAGTATTTCTCATTGATACTCATACTCATACAATAGTGAGTGATGAAGATATTAAAAAGCATTTAGAAACGCAACAACCATATAGTTCATGGCTACAGAATCAGCAAATAAGAATGCAAGACTTAGAAGAGCAGAACATTGAGACAATTTCAGAAGCAGAGATAGAGCGAAGAACACTGAGTTATGGATACACAAAAGAAGATGCTTTGTTTTTACTAAAACCAATGGTAGAGCTTGCAAAAGAGCCTATAGGTTCTATGGGAAATGATGTTGCTCTTGCTTGTTTATCAGAACAACCCCGATTACTCTATGATTATTTTAAGCAGTGGTTTGCCCAAGTGACCAACCCTCCTATTGATTCAATACGAGAGAGAGTTATTATGAGTATAGGATCGTATATAGGAAGAGAGAGTAATATACTGAACATGGATGAGCATCAATGTAATAGGATTTGGATAGATCATCCAGTGCTTACTCATAAAGAATTTTTTAAGTTACAACATTTGAACTATAAAGGATGGAAATCGCGTACTATTGATATAAGTTATCCTATTGCTGACGGAGAAGAGGGATTACAAAAAGCAGTAGAAGCAGTAAAAAAGAAAGCCGAAGAAGTGGCAGCAGACGATGTGCAAGTTATTATTTTAAGTGACAGGCGTATAAGCAAAGATCGAGTTGCCATGAGTGCTCTTATGGCAGTAAGTGCAGTACACCATCATCTTATTGAGAAAAAATTACGTTCAAATGTTGCTATTGTCATAGATTCTGGCGAGCCACGTGAGGTACATCATTTTTGTACTCTTATAGGCTATGGGGGAGATGCTATCTTTCCTTATCTTGCATTTGAATTACTGTATAAAATGCATGGTGAACACGTTATTGATACCAGCATAGCAAAAGAAGATATTGATAGCCGTTTTTTGAAAGCCATTGAATACGGTATATGCAAAGTAATAGCAAAGATGGGAATATCTACCATTGATAGCTATCGAGGTTCACAAATTTTTGAAGCAGTTGGATTAGGAAAGGATGTTATAGACTCTTGTTTTCAAGGTACTGTATCTCGCCTTGAAGGTATTAGCTTTAAGGAAATTGCAAAAGAATATATGCAACTACATCAAAAAGGCTACAGTGGTACTATTGATACTACTGTAGTAGGGGCAAATATTATCAATTTAGGAAACTTTCAGTGGAGAGAAGAAGGATTGCAGCATATGTGGGATCCCGAATCAGTTGCTCTTTTTCAACACGCTTTACGTGCAAACGATAAAACGCTTTTTGATGCATTTGCAGAAAGACAAAATACACGTTCAGCATCACAGGCTACCATACGAGGCTTATTTCGTTTTTCAAAGCAAGAGCCTGTGCCTATTGAAAAAGTAGAACCTGTAAGTGAAATTGTAAAACGTTTTGCCACAGGAGCAATGAGTTATGGCTCAATCTCACAAAAGGCACATGAAGCAATAGCGATTGGGATGAACAGAATAGGAGCAAAATCTAACACAGGGGAAGGAGGAGAACTTTCTGAACGATTTATTCCTATGGCAAATGGAGATAGTAAGCGTTCTGCAATAAAACAAGTAGCTTCGGGGCGTTTTGGGGTTACCATAGAATATCTTGCAAATTCTGATGAAATACAGATAAAGATGGCACAGGGAGCAAAGCCTGGTGAAGGAGGTGAGCTTCCGGGAAAGAAAGTTCTCACTAAAATAGCACAAACACGACATTCTATACCTGGTATTGGGCTTATTAGTCCGCCACCTCATCATGATATATATTCTATTGAAGATTTAGCACAGTTAATTTATGACTTAAAAAATGCTAATCCAGATGCACGTATTAGTGTAAAACTTGTATCAAAAGCAGGAGTAGGAGTCATTGCAGCAGGGGTAGCAAAAGGAAAAGCAGATCATATTCTCATATCTGGGCATGATGGAGGCACAGGGGCATCGCCTCTTACGAGTATTAAACACGCAGGGCTTCCTTGGGAATTAGGGATAGCAGAAACACATCAGGTGCTTGTACGCAATGGCTTACGTTCAAGAGTTATATTACAGACAGATGGACAACTAAAAACAGGCCGTGACCTTGCGATAGCAGCGATACTTGGAGCAGAAGAGTTTGGGTTTGCTACTTCTGCACTTATTGCGTTAGGCTGTATTATGATGAGAAAATGTGAACTAAATACATGCCCAGTCGGTGTTGCTACCCACGATGAAAAGCTAGTAGATAAATTTACAGGGAAACCAGAATATATTGAACGAATGATGCACTTTATTGCAGAAAATTTACGAGAAGTCATGGCTTCCATTGGCATTACAAAAGTGGAGGATCTTATAGGAAGAACAGATTTACTTGAAATAGATGAAACTGTCTTAAATTGGAAATCTCGTACCTTAAATCTCAACCCTTTATTAGGAAAAGAAATTGGAGAAGAGGCAAGTTTGCAGCAGTATTGTAGTATAAGTCAAGATCATGGACTAGATTCTGTACTGGATAGACAAATTTTAGCTGATTTTCAAGAAAGTATTGATACAAAAGCAGTTCAGAAAAAAGAATATCGTATTAAAAATACTGATAGAGCAGTAGGGACTATTGTGAGTAATGCTATTGCAAAAAAATATGGCTTGAAAGGGTTGCACGAAGATAGTATTCAAGTACATGTAGATGGTCATGCAGGGCAAAGTTTTGGGGCTTTTCTTGCACATGGTGTTACATTGCGACTAAGTGGCGATGCAAACGATTATGTAGGAAAAGGCTTATCAGGAGGAGTTTTAGAAATAGTACCTCAAGAAAAAAGAGCCTTTGTTCCTGAAGATAATATTATTGTAGGAAATGTAGTACTCTACGGAGCAGTGTTAGGAAAAGCATTTATTAACGGAAAGGCAGCGGAACGTTTTTGTATACGAAATAGTGGAGCACATGCAGTAGTAGAGGGAGCAGGAGCACATGCATGTGAATACATGACTGGTGGCCGTGTTCTTATTCTTGGAGAAGTAGGAAGAAATTTTTGTTCAGGTATGAGTGGTGGATTAGTGTATGTGTGGGATATAGAAAAAACTGTATCACCTAATTTACATAACCCTCTTGCAAAAATATATAAAATAAATGCGTATGATGTAGATGAGATACAATCAATGTTGCAAGAACACTATAAAAGAACAGCTTCTTCACGAGCCGAGTATTTATTACATAACTGGGATATTGAAATACGAAACTTTGTGAAAGTAGGCACAGAAGAATTTGTTTCGATAATTGATAATCAGAGAGACATGTTACTTGAATCAAAAAAAGGAGCTATATAATGGGAAAAACAACAGGCTTTATGGAATATGAAAAAGAATCTATCCAATATCGCGATCCAAAGGAACGCATAAAAGATTTTGATGAATACTTATTATCTTTTCCTGAAGATGAGCGGAAACTACAAGGGGCGCGTTGTATGGATTGTGGTATTCCTTTTTGTCATTCTTCGTACGGATGCCCTGTAGATAATTTGATACCTGAGTGGAATCATCTTATATATAAAGGGCAATGGAAAGAAGCATATGTTAGATTGCGAAAAACAAATAATTTTCCAGAATTTACTGGACGTGTGTGTCCTGCCCCTTGTCAAACAGCATGTGTGTTAGGCATTAACGAAGAGCCAGTTACCATTAAAGATAACGAATATACCATTATCGAAAAAGCCTATGAAGAAGGATGGGTACAGCCTGATCCTCCAAAATTTCGCAATAATAAAAAAATTGCTATAGTAGGCAGTGGCCCTGCAGGATTAGCTGCAGCAGATCAGCTTAATCATCTTGGGTATACTGTTACCCTATATGAAAGAGATGATAGAATTGGCGGCTTACTTATGTATGGTATTCCTAATATGAAGCTCAACAAAGAATTAGTAGAAAAAAGAAATAATATTATGCAAGAAGAAGGCGTTATTTTTTCATTAAATACGGATATAGGAAAAGATATTAAAGTTCAACAAGTATTAGAAAACAATGATGCTCTATTGCTTACCTGTGGAGCAACAAAGCCGAGAGATCTTGCTATTCCTGGTCGTGATTTAGAAGGCATACATTTCGCTATGGATTTTCTAAAACTAAATACAAAAAGTCTTTTGGATAGCAATTTATCGGACGGAAAGTTTATTAGTGCAAAAGGAAAAAAGGTGCTTGTTATAGGCGGGGGAGATACAGGGAATGATTGTATAGGTACTTCTATGCGTCATGGGTGTACTTCTCTATTCAATTTTGAGCTTCTCTCTAAGCCTCATCCGCAAAGAAGTGCCCAAGATCCATGGCCTTTGTATCCTCGAGTACTCAAAAATGATTATGGACATGTGGAAGTACAAGCAAAATTTGGGAAAGATCCAAGAGAATTTTCTATACTCACAAAAGAATTTCTTAGTAAAGATGGAAAAACTGTCTCAGGGGTGCGTACAGTAAAAGTTGTGTGGGAGAAAAAAGATTCAGCATCACGTCCTGTACCAGTAGAAGTTCCTCACTCAGAAGAAATATGGGATGTTGATCTTGTATTGCTTGCACTAGGATTTTTAGGTCCTGAAGATTATCTCATTGACACATTATCGCTTGAACGTGATACAAGAACGAATGTAAAAACATCACTCAATAAGTATGCCACTTCTTTTGATAAAGTATTTTCTGCAGGAGATATGCGCAGAGGACAATCTTTAGTAGTATGGGCTATACATGAAGGACGCAAGGCAGCAGAAGAAATACATCAGTATCTTACTCATTCATGATCATATATACTAAAAGTAAGTATTAGTATATTGTAGTATACTATATCTTATATAGCATATGTCAACAATTTTAGATACCATTATACAGAAGAAAATACAAGAAGAAGCTCATAAATGGAATATTTTTGATAGAGAGAAAGCTCTTTACCAACATCAGTTACATACAGAGTATAGAATACCATCTTGCCTTACTATTGATACTCATAGGAATGCTCCACTCAAACTCATTGCTGAAATAAAACAAGCGTCTCCTTCGCAAGGCATAATCTGTGAAGACTTTGATCCTGTAAACATTGCTAGGCAATATGTTACTTCAAAAGCTCATGCAATATCGATATTAACAGAAAAGCATTACTTTAAGGGCAGTCTCGAAGATTTATATTCGGTACGAAAAGAAGTTTCGCTTCCTTTGCTCTGTAAAGATTTTATAGTAGATTGTTACCAAGTGTACCAAGCGTATATATATGGGGCAGATATAATGTTACTTATTGTAGCAGCATTGGATGATTCTATGCTGAGAATGTTATTTGATTATATACGAGGCTTTGGTATGCAAAGTTTAATTGAAGTACACACAAAGCAAGAGTTAGAAAGAGTGTTTTCTGTATTTTCAAATGAAGAGCTAATACAAGCGCATGCTCTCGTAGGAATCAATAATAGAAACTTACATAATTTTTCTGTAGATTTATATACAACAGAAAGCATTGCACCATACATTCCTTCCAACATAGCTATTGTTGCAGAATCAGGAATATTTAGTAAGCAAGACGCTATGTTTGTAAAAAATGCAGGAGCTCATGCAATTCTTGTAGGGCAAGGCATATTACAGCATGGCTCTATATCTACTGTCATTCGGGAGTTGATATCCTAACTTTGTTATGAATAAAAAAAGTGATAATACATCATTGCATAAGGTACATGTAAAATACTGTGGCTTAAAGACAGTCGATGATATTTTGTGTGCATCAGAATGTAATATAGATTATATAGGACTTATGTTTTATAAAAAATCATCACGTTTTCTCTCTATACAACAGGCAAAATCTGTACTGGAGCAAGCAAAAAAACAGAGGAAAGGAATATTTTTTCCAAAAGTTGTTGGGGTATTTGTTGATAGCCATTTTGATGAAATTCAAACAGCTATAGCGTATCTTAATTTAGATATAGTTCAGCTGTATTCTGGATATATAGAATATGCACAATATACATGTCCGTATTGGTCTTCAATACGAGTGAAAGAACATAACGATATTGTTGCTTTAGAAACTATACTTTATGAGAAAGATAAAGAAGAAAACAGAGGTGTCAATACGGTATCGGATATACAACATAATAAAGGGAGTCTCACCGCTATGAGTGCTCAACAAATATTGCATTCAAATGCACTTATTATTGATTCCTATTCTGCTACTGCGTATGGAGGAACAGGGGAAGCATTTAACTGGGATGTACTTAAAAATACAGCTATCTCAATACCCTATTTTATTGCTGGAGGTATTAGGGAGGAAAATGTCAAAGAGGTACTCATGCATGCTCCATATGGTATTGACATAAGCTCAGGAATAGAAAAAACTCCAGGAGTAAAAGATCATACGCTTATGAGAAACATAGCAAATATTGTACAACAGTATAATATTTCTGTTATGAAATAACAACACAAAGAAAGTTTTTTATACTACAATAACTATTGTATATGATACTATTATGCAATAAAACAAACAGTAAGGAGTATTTGTATGAAAGATAGCTACAAAAGTAAAGGGCTACAGAGCCTGAAAATTGAGGGGGTACACTCTTGATATAAGAAAAACCTACCTATAGTATTTGCACTATTTTTAGTGCTAGCAATAGCTACCTTCGTACTCGTAGGATGTTCGGAGGGCAGTAGCAGTTCCTCAGGCAGAGAGGGAACACCAATAACACCGACACTCGCATCAGTGTCCAATGTGCAGATACAAGCAGCAGGCAATGACGTGACACTCTCGTTACGCTGGGAAGCTCCCAGTGATGCTACACATGTAGTTATAACGACAACATCTATAACGCCATCTATAGTATCAGCACAATCAATACAAGCGTGTACTCCTTCAATAGAATACCTTACATTATTTCAACAAGACAGATCCTACACCCTCAGAGGCTTGCATTCTACCACTGATTATACAGTAGAGATAGAAGCCCAAAAATCAGACGCAGGCTCAGACACAGAAGTATCACCAAAAACAACACGCTCTGTGACAACACTGACCGATGAAACTGCACCGCAGGACACCTTTACACGGGTAGCAGTAGAGAAAGCATAAAACGATAGTATAAAGCTAACATGGGACAAAGCACTATTATCGTCAGGCAAGACAGACATAGCAGAAGCCACATACAAGTGATAAAGACAGAAGTATCGGTACAAGATGTAACACAAGGAGAAGTGAGCATTGCTGTCCCCTGGAGTTTTACCATTTCGTGTGAACCCTTTTGATAAAATCAGTGTACCACAAAATTTCTATTATGCCAAGTGTGTAGAGTTCGTGTTGTAAGGAAAGTATCAACAATAAGAGGGCGCAGAGTAAGCACACAAGGATCCAGAGAAGGACTTTTTTCTTTGAGTAATATAGCAGGAGAGCCGTGTTTATAAGAGTTATGGCGTTGATGATTAAAGCTATATTGATACTCACTACTTAAGTGTAAAAAAGTACTGAGAGTAGGATTCTGCATTTTTGCATAGCATTCAGTTTCAATAAGTTTATGAGAAGCCTCGACATCAGAATTGTAAGGAGGAGAAGCATATGGGATAGTAGTATGCTGTGCCTCATATGCCGCAAGAGAAGCAACAAAAGCAGACTGTTTTGTACTAAAAGCCCCTGAGATAAACTCAGAGCCATTATCAGTTTGAATAGTAATAGAGGAAGTATCAACGTGAAAAGAAGCAAGATGAGTAAGCAGATATTCAATAAACAAAGCGGTGTGAGAAGAGCTTTTTTGAGTGGCAAAGCATATCCATAAAGCCCCTGTAGCAACATCGCGTGCGGTAATTTGATACTTTGGGAGGCAAAATTTGCGTAATGAGAAGTATAATTCGGGGATATCAGTAAGATATTTAATGTCTACTTGTATTTTGTGACAAAATTGAAGTAGTGTTTTCCATAGGCGTGCTTCTTGGTTTCTTTGTGCTTTTTGCTTTTTACTTGTCTTATAATACCCCATCTTTCTCAGATACTTAATAATAGTTTTTATGGAATAAGGAATATGATACTCTCGTTTTATATGAGAGGCAATACATCGTTGATGATAATGCTGTAATGTTTCGCATATCTCTTTGAGTTTTAACTGATAGTAAAGTATCATAGTATCTGGATGCTCTACTGAAGCAGGACGTCTATCATAGAGCATAGCTTTAGGCTTCTCTTTGTATCTTTGCAACCACTTGCGTACGGTATTAGGAGATACATGAAAGATACGAGCAGTACTTTTGATACCGTGTTCTTTTGCAGAAAGTGCTATAGCTAAGCGTACTTTATGCAGTTCTTTTTGATTTCTTGTATTATAAAGTGTAGAGTATATCATGTACTCACCCCCTTTTTTTGTTTTTGTTTGTTATTTCCATGATAGTATAATTACTATCATGGATTTTGGGGGTTCACACAAGATGGTAAAAGTACAGCATTGCTGTCCCCACCATAGACGGCATAAGCTATGATATAGTAGTATTATACAAAGATAGCAACGGTAACAAAAGTACCGCAAAGCAAGCACTCAGAGGTATAGTACCCTCAGCACTCTCACAAACAGTAGCAGCGCTCCCAGAGGCAGATCTTACAGTAACAGCAAACGATAAAAGCAATAGCCCAGCAGATGAAAGCTTGCTTATTAAGTGAGGAAATGTTATCTTTACAGATAAAAGCCTCTAAGTACGAGTAACAGCAACAAATATTCTCATAGCATACGAAACAGTGAGCAATAGCAGTACTGCCAAACTCAGATCTGCAAGTGCAGACAACTAAGAGTACGCCACTGTATATGTAGCAAAGGACGGCATAGCCCTCACAAAACTCTATGGCACGCTTACCTACAAAGTAGAAGTACATGTCTCTAAAAATGGAAAGTACTCCACTGCAGTGTCAAAAGAACAAGCAACAACAGACAAAAGCACAGAGCCTGTAAGCAATGTGAGTGCCATAGGAGGATCAACAAGCATAGTAGTAGGCTGGCAAGCCCCCGATGTACGAGATTATGCAGGAGTAACTATAACAGCAACAGAAAAGGACAGCACCCGATGCAGTAACAAGCATACAAGCAAGCTATCCCTTTGTATCAAATACAAAAGTAGGCACACAGATAACATGGACAGCCCCGATACAATAAAAGCCAACAACAAAGACATAAAAGAATATAGCATAAGCATACAATAGAAAGGCACAAGTACTGCAGTACTGAGTGAGAATAAAATACCCTATTCCACAACAGCACTCTCTGTAGAAGAACTCACGCAAAGCAAAACATATACAATAACAATACTCAGCTATGATTACTCAGAAAACAAAAGTAGCAAAGCTATACAAGACATAACCACACCTCACTCACTCACAGCTCCCTCAGAAGATCTCTTTCAAAGCAAGCCTACACTTGACACAAGTACAGGAGCAATACAAATAAAAGCAACTTTTAAGAATGCTCCTGGCATAGGAAGATACTACATCCTGCGTATGAAAGATGGCACTACACTGGTAGCAGAAAAAAGCATAACAGGAATAGCAACCATCACTAGCTTTGGGATAGCAGACGGCTTAGAGGTACCCAAGAAACAAGCAAATGCCAATAATTATCGCTTTGATTTTTTGCAAATAGCAAATAATAGAGTAAGCCATGTAACCACTCTTGCTGATGCAGTAGCAGTATACGACAGTACCTCAAAGCCACTGCCAGCTCCCAAAGATGCAAAGCTCTCCATAGTGTCAGTAACCCAAACAACCGCAACAGCAGTCTATACATTTAGTGCAGGAGACAGTACTGATACTAACAAAGCACCCAGTGGAAGCAAACTCATGCAAGCACAAATACAATACAAAGTATACATAGCAGCAGGAGACCATAGCACAAAGACACTAGACGAAATAAAAGTCCTTGCAGGAGTACAAACACGGGAGCTAGCAGGAAACAGTGCAGAATTAAAAGCAATATTTATAAGAAAGAAAGATGCAACATATACTGCAGGAATAGAAGAGTAAGCCATGTAGCGATGCATAACAAAGCCTATGCGGTGCATGACAGCTTTTGGGAGGAATACTATCCTCCCAATGGCTGGGGATGTCAGTGTTATGTGGTGAGCATGGACGAAGAAGAGCTACAAGAGTATAGCATTGTAAAAGCTGATGCACTTGATACACAGCGATTAGCAAGTACTACTCCACAAGAATGGAAGCAAAACAGTGCTTTAGAGACACTTGTACCCCGCTTTGGAGAGATGAAGTATTTGCAAAGCCGTCCTGATGTGATGAAACAGATACAAAGTGCCTATGCAAAGGATATGAGAGGGAGTGCCTTGACCAGTGGTGAATTGGCATCCCTTGCAAAGAAGATAGCAAACTATGGCAAAGGCAATCAAGTACCCAATGTACCAGTGCTATTGGGAGCAATGAGTGATGAAGTGTGGGATGCAGTAAAAACAAAACTGCCTGAAGTAGATGTACGACTGCAGGGCACCACAGAAGATGTTGCGCATGCAATGCGAGAGAAGAAGGTGCATAAAGTGCCTGATGAGGCACTAAAGCATGTAAGTAGTGTGATGAGTGAGCCTGATGTGGTGTATGAAGAAGACAACGAGCTTATTTTTTGGAAAGAAGTAGAGAAAGAGAAGTATATACGAGTAGCGTTTGGCTATAAGAATAAGAAGTTATTGCGTATGAGGAGTTTTGATTATTTAGAAGGATCGTTAAAGAAAGATGATGTATTAAAAAATAAGGTGAAAGTGTATGAAAAATAAAATGATTGCATGGGGGGGCTCGAACCCACCTTTTGAGGACACGCCTCTAAGCCATCCTGTTGCCATCATGCAATCACTCTATATAAGAGTATGAAAGAAACTGACAATAAAGTCAAGTAAAAAAGGAGAGTAAAATGAAAAGAATGTTTTTAGTCTTTTTGATTTTATCGAGTGTGCTGTTTTCTGTATTTGCAGAAGACATTGAAAATGTAAAGTTTAAGAGAGTGTACGATGGGGATACTTTTTTCGTAGACATTGATGGTGTGCCTGATGTCTTTGGGGAGGGGGTAGGAGTGCGATTACGGGGAGTAGATACTCCCGAAATACGTGGCGATTGTCCTACTGAGAAAGCACTGGCGTATCAAGCAAAAGAATATGTGGCAGCGGTGCTTGAGAGTGCTGAGCGCATTGATTTACTAAACGTAACGAGAGGGAAATACTTTAGAATTGTGGCGTCTGTTGTGGTTGATGAGAAAATACATATAAGTGAAGAGCTCATCCGCAAGAGGCTTGGAGTAAGATACTACGGGGGAAAGAAAACAAAGAGCTGGTGTAATGGAGGGAGCGGGTAATGTTTTGGATTGGGGTTTTTGTTGGCATAGGGATCGTTGTAATAGCAGCGGTGGCATGTGTGATCGTAGCAAAAGGACTTACATACAAGTACAAGCACTCTAAAAATGGCTCTCGCATTCCATCAGGAAAGTACAATGATTAGCATTGTTCGAAAGAGGTTTCAAGGGAGGAAACAATGAAAGTATTGTTGATTATTTTAGGATTGGTATGTATTCCTTTTGCGGTTTACTATTTATGCAACCTAATAAAGTGGTGTGTAGGATTTTTGGTTACAGTGCTGGTAGTAATGGCATTGTTTCTTGCTTGGATATTCCAGCATTGCACCAAGAAAGTACTGTTATGGGTACTCTTTGGCATAACGATAGCGGTGTTGTTATTGCTCTTTGCATGGTAAAGAGAAGGAGTTGTGAGTATGAAGATATTGATATTTAGGCCTGGCAAATGGAACGGGATACAGTTTAGTAAAGAGTTTTGTATAGCACTTGCAAAGCGGTATAATGCACAAAAAGGGGCAGTAAAAGCACCGCTGGTAATAGGGCATCAATGGCAGACGAAGATTGAAAATGAACTTGCAGAAGGCTGGGTAACGGAGCTAGAATATACTGATTCGGGTATTGTATATGCTCTGTGTAATGAGGTGAGCGAGAACTTGAAGGGGTATATAGAAGACAAGCGATTACGCTATGCGTCTATAGAGTTTAAGTATAGTGTTGGGAAAGATGAAGCGATAGAAAATCCTGATTTATTGCGGGTAGCATTGTTAGGGCGTCATGCCCCTGCAGTGAAAGGAGCGAGAATAGTAAAGTTTTCAGAAGAGAAAGAAGACGATACGTATCGTACCAGTGTAAATTTTGATATGAGTGAGCAAGGGGGAGTAGTATCCTCTTTCGAAGAACATACAAATATTCCAGAAACAAAGGAGGAAGATATGAATGAAGTGCAACAAATGCAAGAAACACTTGCAAAAAACGAGGTAGCGCTTGCAGAGAAAGACAAGCGAATAGCAGAGCTTGAAGCAAAGGAGAAGCTCCGCGAAAGTGAAGCGTTTGCTGATAGTTTGGTAAAAGAAGGCCGTCTTACGCCATCGCAAAAGGATGCAGTAGCAAGTTTACATGCAAGCCTCAGCGGTGAGCAGCAAAAGCAGTATGGGCAGACGCTCAAAGCAAGTCCTGTGCTTACGCAGTTGAGTAAACAAGAGACAGTATCAGATACTACAGGATCACTGTCGCTCTCTGACAAAGTAAAAGCATATCAAGCAAAGCATGGGATAGGAAGCTATGCTGATGCACTACAACGGCTTTCGTTAGAAGATGCTGAGTTTGCAAAACAGCTTAAAGCAGAGCAGGGCTAGAGTGCTATATTGCTATGCAATATATGAATACTACACAAAAGATAAGGAGTAATATATGACAGGAGAAATGTCACCAGAGATTTTAGCAAACATCTCATCAGATTATACAAAGGAAGCAAGAAAAGGGCTGGTTTCCCCTATACTGTTTCCAAGAACAGAAGTACAAGAAGCGACAGGGAAATTTCCACTCTTTGACAGGGCTGATTTGCTGTATGTACCCGATGCGAAACTTGCCAAGAAGAAAGATAAGGCAGTAGAGGTAGAACAAACACATTCATTTCAAGCGTTTGCGTGTGAGCAATATGCCTTAAAAGAATCTATTGCAAACAGCCAGATAGAAAAAGCAAAAGGTCCCTTTCCTCGCGTTATCGGAAGAACGGTAGAGCAACTGGTGGTAAAATTAGAGCTTGCGCAAGAGAATAGAGTGGCGACTACTGTAAAGGCACTCTCAGGTAATAACGCTACCACGCTTGCAGGCACTGGGAATGCAGAAGCAAACAAATGGGACAACGCAGGCTCTCCTGGAGGAAAACCTGTTTCGGTAATCATGGAAACCTTAGACAATATGACCATACGAGGCAATACTCTTGTGATTCCTCGTTCGGTATGGCAAAAATTGCAATACCACACTGATGTTACGGGCAAGCTACCAGGGACCATGTACCAAACGCTCACGGTAGAAGCGTTAAAGGCGATATTTACTGTTGAGAATGTTGTGATTGCTAGTGGGCAAATCAAGACAACAAAGAATGGGAACATTGATGTGATTTGGGGCAACAATGTTGTTTGTGCCTATGTTGATAACACAGGAGACCCTGATCAGCCTACGGCAGGACACACTCTCATCAATGAGTATGCAGAAGGCGGGGTAGATGGCTGGATAGCACGCTCGTGGCAAGATGAAGCCATCGGTGTTACTGGGGGGACTTGGTTTCAAGTAGGACATGAAGTAGATGAGTTGTTAGTAGCAAAAGATTTAATTCATGTTATCAAGGATGTAATATAGAGGATACTATGGCCTATTGTAGCAGTGCAGATTTGAAAGAGCGGTACACCTCAGAAAGAATAGACGCATGGTCAAACAGCGATGCTACAATAGTGTCAAAAGTGTGTGAGGATACGAGTGCTGAGATTGATGGCTATATTGTAGGGGGAGGGTATCCTCTGCCTCTCTCTGATGTGCCTGCACTGGTAAAGACACATGCAATAAGCATGGCAGTATATCGGTTATTGTCTCGTTATGGGTTTATGGGCCAAGACGATCCAGGCGAAGAGGGAATAAAAGACGGGTATGCTCAGGCAATACGGTATTTTGAGCAAGTAGCAAAAGGCACATTACCACTGCCTGTTGCAACAGTCAATACGGATGAGGACAAGAGAGTATCGGTAGCAGTGAAAAGTTATACCAAACTTGATTTAGGGGGCTATGTATGAGAGTGCTACAGATACAAGGAATAGACAAGGCAGTTGCGCTTATTTCGTCTCTGAAGAGAAGCCAGACAATAGAGAAGGTGCTTGAGAGTGTAGGGCAAAGCGTACGTACTGTAAGTAAGCATGCTATTGAAAGTCAATCAAGTCCTGATACAAAACAGCAATGGCAGGCAGTAAAAGAGAAGACAAAACGACAGAAGGGATGGAAAAGCCCTTTGTATAGAAGTGGTGATTTGTGGCGAGAGGCAGGAGAGTATGAGACAGACAATACTACCTTAGCAGTGTTGTATGGCATAGAATACGCAAAGTATCACCAAGAAGGGACGAAGCATATACCACAACGGAGATTTTTACCAACACAGGAGTTGTGGTATACAAAGAACATAGAAAAAGCGTTGAGTACTGTAGTGAGGAAGATGCAATTATGAATATGATAGAGACAATAAAGAATGATGTACAATCATTCTTACGCACGAGATGCAATATAACGGCTACTCATATACACCAGCATGCAAAAGATGAGAAGCAAGCATTATATAAGAGAGCGTATCCTGTAGTGAGTATTATTACAGGAGATGAACGATTTGAGAATAACAATAGTTATGAAGTGCGGGGCACTCGCACCATTCCCATAGAGATACGAATATGGGAAACAACAGAAAAGAAAGCAATGGATATAGCAGAGAAGGTACTGTCAAAGCTCCCTACGAGCTGGCGGTATGAGGGAAACGATGGAAGCATTGATATTATAGGGGTTACCCACAGCGACCATATCGCAAATATGACAGAATACTATGCGTGTTTTATCACGATTGACTTTAGTATGCAAGTAATACAAAAGACATAAGGAGGAAAATATGTCACTTAATTATACAACAGCTGATAGCAACACTGGGCGAACGATTGGATCCAGTGGCAAAATCTATTTAATGGATTTTGAAAAAAATGCTACCAATAATGGTAATATTGAAATTGGTACATGGTTTCAAGTAAAAGCAAAGAAAGCACAAGCTTCTGTGCTTTCAGACTTAGAAATAGGGCAAATTGTGCGTGCAGGAAAACAGCTTGCGTTATCGGGAGGGGATGAAGTGTTAGAGTTTACGCCTGTTGAGTCGGGGGTTGCACAGGGCATTACAGGAGACTTAACGAAAGAAAAGTACGATGTTACTACGCAAACAGACACCACCACTACTTACGAAATGTCTCGTATTGTAGAAGGCTCAGGCAGTATGGATATTGTACTGCAAACAAGCGACCCTTTGTATTTGGATATGAACAAAGAGTTTTCACAAGCAGTTGAGGTTGCTGCTGATGGGACAATGAGTAATAGTGATATTCAAAACAAAGTGTTTCATTTGCTTATCTCACACGATGAGCATGCAAATCCTGAAATATGGAGATATGCTCCTATTAAGGTGAGTAAATTACCTATCAACAAACCCTTAAAGGGCGAAGTGATATTAAGCATAGAATATAGTTTAGATGGGAAATCAAACCCTCATACTATAGTAATACATAAAGCATAAGGAGTGATGTATGATAATTACAGAACAAACACAAGTGAGGTATGTGCCTCGTATCAATGGCAATGCCGATGCAAAGAAAGAAGAGCGTGTTGTAGTGGTGCTACAATTACCTACGGCATTAGAGAGAAATACATGGCGTAGGTTTATTGCACGTCCATCGCTTTCTACTACGGTAGGAGTAGAAATTGAACAGGACACCGAGAAGGTAATACAAAGTTGTGTGCTTTCTATTGAAGGCTTGAGGATAGCTCAGCCAAAAGGCACCGCAAAGCAAATACGTACTGCAAGTGAACTGTTAGCATCGCGCAGTGTTATGGCAGGCGAGCTGGTCCAAGAGCTAGCGACAGTGTTGTTGCAAGCGGACTCTGTGCCAGAGGAAGAGGAAAAAAAGTAAGAAAGGCTGCACAGCTTGTGCTGTGTGGTCGTGTAAGTACCCTAAAAAAAGGCGATAAGTGGGATGATGGTGCGTTTGCTATTATCCCACTAGGCAAAATTACAGGCAAAGAAGCACGAGAGTATATGCACAGTGATATATTTGTGTGGACTTTAGAGGTATGGAGCATGTGGAAAGAATTGAAAGTATTACCGCATGGAGCAGGGAGTAATAACGAACGATCTATTACCCTTTGGGCAATACGAGTGTGGGAACAAGAAAGAAAGGAATGCCAACGGTATCAAGAGGCAAAGTATAAGAGGATTACATGAACAAAGAAGCAGCAAACAGAGTAATTACTCCTGCTAATGCAAGAGCAGCAGAGCCGAGTACGATACAGAGTGAGGTAACCGCTGCTTTGGTAGCAATACGCTCAAAAAGGCAGGGGGTGTCTTGTTGTTCTTGTATATGTATTTCAATATTCATGTAATAAGGATAGTATACTATGCAAAACATATCAATAAAATTAGTACTTGAAAACGCTCAGTTTCTTGCACAGGCAACAAAGTCGTCTGCTGCGATACAAACCTTTGGGGTATCGACAAAACAATCAAGTGCTTTTTTATCTCATTTTGCTGCGTATTTTACTGGTGGGGCATTGTTAGGAGGAGTATCAGCATTAGGGTCGATACTCAAAACAGTAGCAAAAACAAGTATTGCTACTGCAGCAAGCTATGAATTACAAAAAAAGAAGTTTGCAAACTTATTAGGGGATGTAAAAAAAGGCACTCGATTATTTGAGGAATTAAAGCAGTTTGCGGCAACTACCCCCTTACGATTAGATGATATTACCAGTGGTACGGAGAAGCTCTTAGCGTTTGGGGTAGCCAACGAAGATGTCATTGACACGATGCGAAGGCTTGGCGATATATCCTTAGGGCAAGCCGATAAGCTATCGTCTCTTACCAATGCCTATGGCAAGCTCAAGGCAAAAGGCAAAGCGACTCTTGAGGAGCTAAATCTGTTTACTGAGAATGGAGTGCCTCTAATGGATGCGCTTGCTGATACATTAGGCGTGAGCACGCAAGAAGTATTCAAATTAGTATCGGCAGGCAAGGTAGGCTTTAGTGATGTTGATAGAGCCATACGATCGCTTACTGATGAAGGAGGCAAGTTTGCGGGGCTTATGGACGATGCAAGCACTACCTTAACAGGCAAGTGGTCAACCTTTAATGATGTTATGACACAGGTAGGGGCTGAGTTAGCAACGGGTACTATCCCATTATTAAAGTCTGCAGTAGATTGGGTAACGAATATTGGAAGCGCTTTTTTAGAAAGCAACAAAGTAGATGCGATATTAAGTGAGGATGCCTTGCCTACTGAGAATGATGTGGATGCATTAAGAAAAAGGATGCAGAGCATCAAGCAAGAAGTAGAGCGGTTTAAGGACGAGCTAGTATTTTCAGGGTACTATACCAACGAAGATGGTATAGTAGATGAACAAGCAATAGAGAAAATAGCACAAACAACAAGTCTGTATACTGATTTAGTGGCAGTACAAACAAAATATAATCAGGCAGTGGATGCAGCAAGAGGCAAGGCACGCAATGAAGGCTATCAAGCAAGCCAGCAAGGAGCAAAACAACTTGAAGAAACTATCAATGCTCTTACCCTTGCTACTAATAATTATTATGCCACTACCGACAAAGGAAAATTAGAAGCACAATTAGATGCATTGAACAAAGAGAAATCTCTTGCGCAAGAGCTTATTGACTTAAAACATGAGGGAAAAGATGTTGATACAGAAGCATATAATAAAGCCATAGCAAACAGAACATTATTGAATCAGAGAATAGAAGGAACACAAAAAGCATTACAGGAAGTAGGAGCAGTACAAACGCAAGAGGCAGGAACACAAGTATCATCAACTTACTTGACTACCCAAAGAAAAGCAAGAGAGCAAGTGATTGTTGAATGGAGCAATATGCACGCAACAGAAATACAGCTGTTACAAGAGAAAGCACAAAAGTTTAGAGAATCAGGCATAGAAGAGGTAGAAGTAGCACAGTGGGTAGCAGAGCAAACAAAGCAGGAATTATATACATTGAAGCCATTGATAAATAATTGAGAATAAACATCAAATAATACATTGTATAGCAATATCCTATTTTTAGTCTCTCTATACGAATGAGATTATCCATTATTAAAAAGCTACTTATACTTTCTGTCGCTGTTTAGAATTATCAGATTTATTTTTTTCTTTCTGTTGCTTTTTATATTCCTCTAACTCCTTAGGATGAGTAGTAGCGACCATCTTTACCAATTCTTCAAAACTTACAGATAGAGGAAGAGGCGGCATTATATTTTCCTTCATATACTTATTATACCTTTTTTATATCTTGGAATGTTCTTATTTTGTCTAAGCCATGTTTATAAGTAAAAGTGATAAATTGCTTTACGGGAGCCTTTGTCATATTGAGCCGAAAACTAAATTCATTGACATAGCGTTGTAAGCGCTTTTTACTTATACTATGGAATATCCCATACACTCCTCTTTTCAATAACGCCCTGAAAATCCTTTTCAGGGTTCTGCTATGGCTAGCAAAAAAGCACGGTGGCCAAAAGACAGTACTGATAAAACAGTATGTCCTTAATCGTAGCATAGTATAGAAATAGATCTTATAGCAAGAAAGGAACTGCTTCTTTAGACATTCAAAAGAGAAAGCAACAGAAGTACTAAAAAATTTATAAGGGTTTTTGTATTCTAGTATCTTCTAAAAAAAGAGCAAAGATATAAAAATATCTTTGCTCTTTCCATTACTAAAAATAAAGTACACCTAATACCAACTAGGAGTACCTCCAGCACCCTTAAACATGTTAGCCTTAGAAGTAACTGCTTTCACAGGAGTTTCCCAACTTCCTAATGTTTGATTAAATGCACTAGCATTTTCAAACATACTTGTAAAATTTGTTACTTTAGCAAGACCATTATTTTTACCCCAATTATCAATATCTTGATTAAATTTGCTTGCTTCTTCAAACATCTCATCCATACGAATAACTTTACTTGTATCCCAATCAGCTATATCTTTATTAAAAACAGCTGCATCCTGAAACATCCGAAACATAGTAGTAACTTTACTTGTATCCCAGCCTCCTATATCTTGATTAAATGAACTTGCCTCATTAAACATATTATCCATAATAGTAACACCTGAAGTATCCCAACTACCAATATCCTTATTAAATGCTTTTGTATTCTTAAACATCCCTGACATACTAACTACACTACTAGTATCCCAATTACCAATATCCTGATTAAAATTAGTGGCTCCCGAAAACATCTGACCCATATTTTTTACTGCACTTACATTCCAATTACCTATATCTTGATTAAATGAACTTGCATCACTAAACATACTTAACATATTGGTAACCTTATTTACATTCCAATACGAAATATCCCCATTAAATTTTGTCAAACCTTTAAACACTGCTTTCATATCAGTAACATTACTTGTGTCCCATCCACTAATATCCCCATTAAAATCTGTATGAGCAGAAAAGATACCATTAAACAAATCACCCATATCAGTAACTCCACTTACATCAATAACATTCAAATCTGCATTATTTCCTTGTGTAGTAATTTCAGTATTTATAGCAGCTTTTAATTCATTAATAGTAGTAGGGCGATGTTTTACAACAGAAACAACCACTAAAACAGTATGTGATCTTTTATCATCAGTATAAGTATGTATATTATTCTTACTTGAATCTTGACTTGTAAACTGTACTGTATATTTTTGTTTTACTTTCTTTGTAGGAGTGCCTGATATTTTTCCTGTTGCAGAATCAAAAGTAAGTCCTGTATCAGAAGCAAAAGTAGTAGGATTGATAGCAAAAGTACCTGTAATACTAGGACTTTTAGTAAAAGTAAGAGCAGTAATAGAACTATTTTTTTCTGCAGAAACAAGAGTCCTATTAGGAGTAATACTAAAATACCAAGAAGGAAGTACTGTCATTGTTATCCCTTTGAATATATCCGTAGTATCCGTAGAACGCATAACACTCCAATTCTCAAGATTTTGATCAAACGCAGTAGCACCATTAAACATATTATGCATAGTAGTAACTTTCTTTACATCCCAACTTGATATATCTTGATTAAACTTTGTAGCACCTTTGAACATACGAGATATAGTAGTAGCATTTCCTGTTTTCCAATTTGATATGTCTTGATTAAACGCAGTAGCTCCTTCAAATATCTGGTTCATTCTAACACCGCTAGAAACATCCCAATTACTCACATCCTGATTAAAAGCAGAAGCATTTTGAAATACCCCTGTCATAAGAGATACTTTACTGGTATTCCATCCACTAACATCACCGTTAAAACTGGTAGCATCCCTAAACAGTAAAAACATATTAGTAACCTTACTGGTATCCCATTTAGACACATCACCATTAAAAGTAGCATTATCCTTAAACAACTCACTCATATCAGTAATTCTACTGGTATCTATCACATTAAGATTAGCAGTGTTTCCTTGTGCAGTAATCTCAGTAGCAATAGCAGTTTGTAATTCTGATTTATTAGCAGGCTTATGTTTATAATCACTCGAAACAGAAATAGTTATTGTTCTATCAGAATCAGTATACTCATGGATAACATTCCCATCAGCATCTTTACTAGTAAAGGTTATAGTATAAGAAGTACTGGTTGTTACATTAACAGCAGTACCTGAAATAGTACCAGTAGTAGTATCAAAAGACAATCCTGTATTAGTTATATCTGGTGTAATACTAAAACTTCCTGCTATAGTAGGTTTTTTAGTCAGTAATACTCTCTCATTACTTACAAGAGGAAAGTGCATATACGCAGTAAGAGTAGTTTTGTTAGTAGTGACACTAAAATACCAAGTAGGAAGTGTTACTACCCCAGAATCACTAAACATATCAATTTTTGCAACACTCTTTTTCACATTCCAAGTCTCAAGATTTTGATTAAATGCAGTAGCTCCCTTAAACATATTTGTCATAGCAGTAACTTTACTTACGCTCCAACTTGAAATATCCTGATTAAAAGCAACCGCATCCTCAAACATACCTCTCATAACAGTAACATTTGCGGTGTTCCAGCTCCCTATATTTTGATTAAAGTTTGTAGCACCCGCAAACATACTGCCCATAAAAGTAACAGAACCTATACTCCAATTCCCTATATTCTGATTAAATGCAGTAGCTTCATTAAACATTTTTGACATAGCAGTAACTTCACTTGTATCCCAATTCCCTATATCCTGATTAAATGCAGTAGCTCCCTTAAACATTTTTAACATATCAGTAACTTCACTTGTGTCCCAATTCCCTATATCTTGATTAAAAGCAACAGCATCCTCAAACATACTGCTCATAGTAGATACTGCACTTGTGTCCCAATTCCCTATATCCTGATTAAATACACTTGCTCCTTTGAACATAGATTCCATAGTAATAAGAACATTAAATCCTGGAGTACTCCCTAAGTTCTCACCTATTTTCCAAGTGGTAATATCCCCATCAAACGCTACCGCATCAGTAAACATCTCATTAAATCGTGAAACTTTAGAGACATCCCAGTTACTTAAAGATTGATTAAAAGCAGAAGCACCACTAAACATTTTACTCATATTTTGGACATTCCCTGTTTTCCAACTCCCAATATTTTGATTAAAAGCAGTAGCTCCATAAAACATACTGCTCATATTAGTTACTGCGCTCACATCCCAATTACGTATATCCCCATTAAATACAGTATTATTATGAAACATATTTTTCATAGAAGTAACCGCAGAAGTGTCCCATTGAGATATATCCCCATTAAAAGCATTCAGACCCGTAATAGATACAAACAAAAGATTCATATCAGTAATAGCACTTGTATCAATGCCATTTAAGTTTGCATTTAACACATTATTGCTACTATCTTTATCATTTGTTTTAGTTATTTCCTTGATTGCCTCAATCAATTTTAATCGTGTAGTAGGTTTATGACTATAATCAATAGTAATAGTAACTGTGTTACTTCTATCACTATCTACATAGGTATGAGCAGGCGAAGTACTCGAAAATTGTACTGTATAAGCCTTATTAGATACTATTTTATTCGGAGTTCCTGATATTTTCCCTGTTGCAGTATCAAACTGTAAACCCGTATCAGTAGTAAAAGTAGTAGGAGTTATCTTAAATGTACCAGCTATATCAGGTGATGTAGTAAAAGTAATTTCTTTTGATTTAGGCAATGTACTAAAAACAGTATGGGTAATACTATGAGTACTTGTAGTAATACTAAAATACCATGTAGGAAGTGTCACTACTTTCGTGTTAGCAAACATATCAGTTTTTGTGATACTACTACTGCCTAGATGATCTTTCCAATCTTCTAAATCTTGAGCAAACTTAGTAGCTCCCTTAAACATATTACTCATAACTGTAACACTATCAACAGCCCATCCTGAAATATCCTGATTGAATGCAGTAGCTCCTTCAAACATAGATGACATACCGACAACATTACTCACATTCCATTGTGACAAATTACCATTAAACGCAGTAGTACCCTTAAACATACCTCGCATATCACGAACTGCAGAAGTGTCCCAACTTGAAACATCACCATTAAACCCAGATAATTTATGATCAGAAATAAATAAATTATTCATATCATCAACACCACTGGTATCAATACTATTTAAGTCTGCATCAAGAACATCATTACTATTATCATTGTCATTTGTTTTTGTAAGTTCTTGTACCGCCAATATGAGACTCCTTCGTGAAGTAGGAGTATGAGTATACCCACTTATAATGGTAAGATAAAACTCTTTTGTAACTGTCTTAGTGCCAGTAAAAGTAAGCGTATATTTCTTTTTAGACAACACTTTAGTAATAGTACCTGATATTCCTCCTGTAGAGCTATCAAAGGTCATACCTGTATCAGTAGTTATATTAGGTGATATTTGATATGTACCTTTCATACTATATGTTTTTACTGCTTCATTTTCTACTACAAACGTGGCAGATTTTGTTGTAAGTTTATTCAATACAAAAGGGCCATCAACAACAGTAATATCTTTACTTTTTTGATACACTACTGAAATATCATATTTCCAAGAGGGTAAATTAGCACTGGTTATCTTAGTAGCATTCTTAAATATATCAGTAGTAACAATAGCTTTATCACCAAAATGATCCTTCCAATCTTCTAAGTCTACAGAAAATGCCACTGCATCCAAAAACATACGTGACACATTCTCTACTCTATCTACCGCCCAAGTCGATATATTTTGATTAAATGCATCCGCACTCTCAAACAGAGACTGCATATAACGAGCATTACTTACATTCCATGAGGATATATCTTGATTAAAACTACCTGCTCCCTTAAACATACTACTAAAATTAGTTACTTTTCCTACTTTCCAACTTGATATATCGCCATTAAACTTTGTTGCGCCTGAGAACATAGCTGACATATCAGTGACATTGCTTACATCCCAATTTGATATATCACCATTAAAATTACTAAAAAGGCTATCTGAAAAAAGATCGCTCATATCCGTAATATTACTGGTATCAATACCAGTTAAATCAGGATCGTTTACATCAGCATTGCCATCACCATCAGTATCTACCAATGATCGTATCAATTTCAACAATCCTGATTTTGATTTAGGAGCAGTAGTGGAATCTATGAGAGTAATTGAAAATTTTACAACTCTGTTTCTATTAGCAGAATTATTAAAATCACCTGTACCTGTAAAAGTAGCAGTAATCTCTACTGCACCAGAAGTTACTGATTTTGTAGCTCCTTTTTGTGCTGATATTGTTCCTGTAGCATCATCAAATGTTATTCCTACAGGCAAAGTACTTTTACTAGAATCTATTGTGTAAGTACCAGTAATAAACGAAGGATATTTTTTTATAGCTACACTAAATGCTTCTCCTACTAGCTTTGTGATAACAGTAGTACCAAAAGAAACAGTACCTGTGTACCATCCTGGCAAAGATTGTTTGTTAGCACATACTTGAGTAACAGTAGAATCTAAACAAGATCCAGCAAACATAGTTTCTTTATCTGTTTTTTCCATTTCTAATAGTTTCTTTACAGAATTGAGAGACATATCCCACGTATCTAAAGACTGATTGAAACTTTTAGCATTTTTGAACATATTCTTAAACGCTACTGACTGTACTTTTTTTACATTCCATTTAGAAATATTCTGATTAAATATACTCGCCCCTTCAAACATACTCGTCATATCAGTGACTTTTTCTGTCTTCCAGTTTGATATATCGCTATTAAACTTTGCTGCACTCTTAAACATAGAAGACATATCAGTGACTTTCTCTGTCTTCCACTTTGATATATCGCTATTAAACTTTGCTGCACTCTTAAACATAGAGGACATATCAGTGACTTTCTCTGTTTTCCAGTTTGATATATCGCTATTAAAATTTGTTGCACTCGTAAACATAGAAGACATATCAGTGACTTTCTCTGTATTCCACTTTGATATATCACCATTAAACTTTGTTGCTCCTTCAAACATACCTGACATATCAGTAACTTTACTGGTATTCCACTTTGATATATCATAATCGGAATTAGGATATTTCTTAAATAAATCACTCATATCAGTAATGTTACTTGTATCTATATCATTAAGATTTACTTTCTCTTTTGAATTCTTAAACCTACTAGCAAGTAAGCTGTCTAACTCCGATCGTGTAGAAGGGACAGTATTAACACTAGGCAGTACAGTGTTTTCATCATTGCTTGACGGAATATCTTCTGCACAACTAAATACTAACAATGTAGTAAACATAACTAAAAAATAAAACATAAAAT
Source organism: Spirochaetia bacterium (assembly GCA_965226055.1). Taxonomy (GTDB): domain Bacteria; phylum Spirochaetota; class Spirochaetia; order WTKD01; genus CBDDCA01. The sequence goes on from CBDDCA010000002.1 coordinate 137,543, forward strand.
ATGAATTTTTTGTTTTCATATAAAAGCTCCTTATGTATAAAAATAAAATGTATATTGTATAAAAGAAAGATTCACTTCCAAATATACAATAATGTATGAGAATAATTACAAAAAAATAATTAAATTATACAAATAATATTATAGCCAAATTCAAACAGTTTTCAATAGTTAATTTAAAAAATTTTTATTCAAGCATTTATTATAATAAAAAATATGTAACGAAAAGCTGAAAATGTCACTGATAAGCATAATAAGAATGAGCATTGAGAGATACCAAGCCACTTACAAGAGTAGGAGCAGAAACAGAGAAGGAAAACTGATGTTTGAGTACAGCTTTCCGATACATCCCGTGCTTAACATACTTGATTTTTATTTTAAAAAAGCATATAATAAACATATGTCTAAGAGCATGCGGTTAAGTAAAAATTCAGCGTTATATTTTCGTTGGGATCAATCTAATTATATTTATCTTATTAGTGAAGGTACCGTTCTTTTATCAAGCGAACTCAATAATTCTAAAATACAACAAAAACATCAGAAAGGTGAATTTGTAGGGCTATACGCAGCATTAGGGAATTTTCCTTATCAAGAAGATGCTATTACCGAAACTGATGTAGAGGTCATGCTGTTTACTGTGGAAGAATTTGAAAAACTTATATCAACAAAATCGAGTTTATCATTGCAGTTACTACAGCTCCTGTCAAAAGAGCTACGAAAATCTCATAAGCAAGCAAAAGAAATTCTTACAGAAAAAAAAGGAAAAGTAAATGAAGTAGAAGGATTACTGTCTTATGCACAGGTATATACGCGTAATTATGAGTATGCGAAAGCGAAACATGTTATCGATACTTTTTTAAGGATGTACCCTAATCATTCTGAGGCAATGGCAAAGGAAATTGAAGATATGAAAAATAAAATTGAGGCGGCAGTATAAAGAGAATATAGGGATAGTTATGGCAGACAAAATAGATAGATTTGAAGAACAATACAGTGATGGCTCAATAATATTTTGTGAATTTGAACCTGGCGATTCATTTTATTATATTAAATCTGGAAGTGTAAAATTAGTAAAAGTTATTGAAAAAAAAGAATCTATTATAGATATACTGAAGCCTGGAACTTTTGTTGGTGAAATGTCCGTGATAGAATCTAATCCTCGTTCTGCTACCGCTATTGCTGTAGGAGAACTTTCCTTGATAAAATTTCCTGCTGAAAATTTTCAAGAAATTATTTTACAGAACTCTCATTTTTTAATTCGTTTGATAAAAACATTTGCAAACAGAATATTTATCCAGCAGCAAAGAATAAAAATTTTCTCATATAAAGCTCCTATAGTGCGTATTCTAGCGTTCTTAAACTCATTAAAAGTACCTGGAAAAACAAACGAAGGAAAGTCGTGCTTTATAATCAATTCAAGTTCTGCTGATGTATCTAAATGGGTAGGTTTATCTGTTGAAGAGTGTAATACAGTACTGAAAGGACTTGTACAGCGAAAAGTTATCAATGTATTAAAAGATAGTATCATTATTTATGATGATGCACTGATAAAAAGAGAATTTTCTTTGTATTCATCAGGTGATAAGTAGCCATAATGACATAGGAGTATAGCTCATAGAGGCTCCTCAATGATTTTTTTAAATTATTAGGATGTTGCCTATACGTTTTTTTATATTTTTGTTTTCTTTTCGTATTTTTACATTGAGGTATTTTGTGGTACTTCTGTTCGGCTTCTAAATTGAATTTCCAACTTCAATGGAAAGCATACTTTGATACTTGTTATTCATAAAAAGATAATTTGTAAGTTGAAATTCTAGTAAATTTTGGGTATTTTTTTGCTCCTTTGTCGCATTTAGTCCTTGAAACCGCAATTTTTGTTACACAAACATTGCACAATTTTTTATATAATTGTATAATAAGATAAACACAGAAATATAAAAATGATATGAAAAAAATTAATATAGTATCTCCATTCTATAAAGAAAAACAAAGGGAGGGTTTATGAAGCATGTTTCACCGCAAAAATCTTCTGATAATCATGTAGGAGATGAAAATACACACAATAACAGTACACACTCTAAAAATAAAGCAACAAATAAAGAAAATACAGTACATGTTGCCAGAGATGCTGATGCCACTAAAACAACAAAAACAAAAGAGGTACATAAAGATACTACCGCTACTGTGAGTGATATTCCAAACACTCCTGATATTAAAGAAGAAACAGCACATGAAATACAGCAAAAAGAATCTGTCTTAGATAAAGCAGATGAAAACGCTCGCTTAAAAGAAGAGTTACTTCGTCTTCATGCTGATATGGAGAACACAAAGAAGCGATTAACACGTCTTTTTGAAGATAGAGTAAGAGATAAAACGGTAGCTATTTTAATGGATATTATTGAGCATATTGATAATTTTGAACGTGCATTTGATTCGCATAAACAAATGATAAGTAGTAGTGATAACAATGAAGTAAAGAAAGGCACAGATACAAACGCTATTTTTGATGGGTTTGGAATGATAAAAAATCATTTAGTGTCCACTTTAAAAAATAATTGGGGACTTAATACCATAGATGCATTACATAAAGAATTTAACCCCGATGAGCATGAAGCTGTTATGCAAGAAAATTCCGAAAAAATAGACCATCCTACAGTGGTGCAAGAGTTTATGAAAGGTTACACATATTTAGGTAAGGTTATCCGACCCGCTAAGGTCAAAGTTGCATTGCCAAAAGATAATAAATAAAAAAAATAAAATAATAAGTAAAAAGGAGAGAGAAAATGGGAAAGATAATAGGGATTGATTTAGGTACTACAAATAGTTGTGTTGCAGTAATAGAAGGAGGAGATCCTATTGTAATACAAAATTCAGAAGGACAGCGAACTACGCCTTCTATTGTTTCTTTTGCAAAAAAAGGAGATACACTTGAACGTTCTGTTGGGCAATCAGCAAAAAATCAATTAGTTACAAACCCTGAAAAAACAATATATTCTATTAAACGTTTTATGGGTAGGAGCTTTGATGAAGTTTCTGAAGAAATGAAGCGTATTTCATACAAGATAGCAAAAGATAAAAATGGTGTGATTATTGAATGTGATGATAAACGCTATACTCCCCCTGAAATTTCTTCTGCCATTTTGCAAAAAATGAAAAAAACAGCAGAAGATTATCTTGGAGAAACAGTAACAGAAGCAGTTATTACTGTACCAGCATATTTTAATGATGCTCAGAGACAAGCAACAAAAGATGCAGGTAAAATTGCTGGGCTAGATGTAAAGCGAATAGTAAATGAACCAACAGCGGCAGCCTTAGCGTATGGCTTAGATAAAAAATCAAATGATGAGAAAATAGCCGTATACGACTTAGGAGGAGGAACTTTTGATATATCTATCCTTGAACTAGGGGATGGCGTATTTGAAGTATGCTCTACAAATGGGGATACCCATCTTGGAGGAGATAATTTTGATGATGCAGTAGTAAGCTGGCTTATTGCTGAATTTAAGTCTCAATCTGCGATAGATCTCAGTCAGGATAAAATAGCCTTACAGCGTCTTCGTGAAGCTGCAGAAAAAGCAAAACAAGAGCTTTCAAGCACTCAATCGGTAGATATTAATTTGCCGTTTATTACTGCTGATGCAAATGGGCCAAAGCACTTACAGCTAACGCTCAGTCGTGCAAAGTTTGAACAGCTGATTATAGATTTAGTAGAAAAATCAAAACAGCCTTGTATTCAAGCGCTAAAAGATGCAGGGCTAAATGCAAATGATATAAATGAAGTAATATTAGTAGGAGGTTCGACACGTATACCGCTTGTTCAAAAAGCAGTAGAAGAAGTATTTCAAAAGAAATCTAACAAAAGTGTAAATCCTGATGAAGTTGTTGCTATGGGAGCTGCTATACAAGGAGGCATTTTAGCAGGAGATGTAAAAGATGTGTTGTTACTTGATGTTACCCCTTTGTCTTTAGGGATAGAAACATTAGGTGGAGCATTTACTAAGCTCATTGAAAGAAATACTACTATTCCTACAAAAAAATCTCAAATATTTTCTACTGCTGCAGATAATCAAACAGCAGTTACAGTACATGTATTACAAGGAGAAAGACAAGTAGCATCGCATAATAGAACCTTAGGGCGATTTGAGCTTGTTGGTATAGCTCCTGCACCACGAGGAGTACCACAGATAGAAGTTACTTTTGATATTGATGCAAATGGTATTGTACATGTATCTGCAAAGGATCTTGGAACAGGCAAAGAACAAAAAATTCGTATTGAAACTTCTTCTGGTTTATCGGATGATGAAATAGAAAAAATGGTAAAAGATGCAGAAACACATGCTGAAGAGGATAAAAAACAAAAAGAAGCCATTGAAGTAATAAATAATGCTGAGCAGCTTCTTTATTCTACTGAGAAATCTTTGAAAGATTTTGGCAATAAAATAGGAGCTGATGATAAGCAGAAAATAGAAGTAGCACTGGAAGATCTAAAAAAAGCATTAGAAAATAAAGATAACAGTGATGAAATTAAAGAAAAAACAGAAGCCTTAGCAAAAGTATCTCATGTTCTTGCAGAAAAAATGTATCAAGATGCACAAGGACAACAGCAAGCATCAGGAGCATCAGATACCACAAATGCTAATACTACTACTGATGCAAATGGCAAGAATGCTGATTATGAAGTGGTTGATGAAGAAGAAAGTAAATAAAGGTTTTTGTAATTTCATAATAGATTATGTAAATGAATAGTATGTGGGGGGATCATGTCTCAAAAAAGAGATTACTATGAAGTATTAGGAGTCGATCGTGATGCTTCAGAATCAGATATTAAGAAAGCATATAGGAAGCTGGCTATTAAATATCATCCTGATAAAAATCAGGGAAATGCGGAAGCCGAAGCAGCTTTTAAGGAAGCAACAGAAGCCTATGAAATTCTCTCAGATCAAGAGAAAAGAAGCATTTATAATCAATACGGACACGAAGGAGTAAATGCATCTTTTCAGGGTGGAGAGCATGATTTTTCAAGCATTTTTCGGGAATTTGGTGATATATTTTCAGGAAGTAGCTTTGAAAGTATTTTTGGTAACTTTGGGGGATTTGGGAGCTTTTTTTCGGGAGGACGGAGATCATCTCGCTCTTCGCAAAGCCAGCTTGATATTCATTTTATTCTTGAATTACATTTAGAAGACTCTATACGCGGTGTGGAGAAAAAGATAGCATATGAACGTAGCGTATCATGTTCTCAATGTAAAGGGACAGGAGCGGACGGAAATCCAGAGTATCAACAATGTCCTGCTTGTAGAGGACGAGGTACTACACAAAGTTCCTTAGGATCTTTTTTCTCTTTTAGCTCAGTATGTACTCAATGTAATGGAGAAGGGAAAATATTAAAAAATCCATGTTCTTCTTGTCGAGGGAAAAAATTAGTGACAAAGAAGACTACTGTAAAAATACGTATTCCAAAAGGAGTAGCAGAAAATCATACTTTACAAATGGATGATCTAGGGCATGAAAGGCAAGGGAGAACAGGCAAAATACTCATGACAATAAAGATTGTTCCTCATAGTTATTATGTTCGTGATCATAATAATTTGATTGTTCAAGTTCCTATTGATTTTATCACTGCTACACTAGGAGGAGAAGTATATCTTGATTGTATTACTGGAAAAAAAGTGACAATCACTGTTCCTGCAGGAACAAAGGATAAGTCACATATTACGCTTTCGAGACAAGGAGTAGAACCAGAGTCAGGGTATACAGGAGATTTAATAGTAGTATTTCGTATTATGCCACTAAAAAAAGTCAACAAAAAAGCTATTGAGTTGTTAAAAGAGGTAAAAAATGAGCTTTCTTTAAGCTCTGATACCGTAAAGCCATTGCATAGAAATGATGACTAATAGTATACATGATATGTATACATAGTATGTAAAATAGCTTTTTATATTGCGTAATAGGGCGAAATTAAGAATATGAGAGTAACATTTTTTAGTAACATAGCTATGTTATTGATAGTTTTTATTTTTCCTTTGTTTTCTCAGAGTAATACAAAAAAAGATGCTCCAAAATATATTAAAGGCCCCAATGTCGGAAGCAAAGCGTTTGTCCCAAAAGAATATGCAGGAGAATATAACAAGAATATTGAGGAATATTCGTTACCTTGGATAGTGACTGATAGAAACTTAGATGGGAAATCTGATTTTGCTACCCTCGTATATCCAGGAAGTTATGTAAAGAAAATGGAAGTATTAGACTTAGACTATGATGGTATCATTGATGATTATACGTTTTATGATGAGGAAGGAAAAGTGAATTTTCAGATTATTGATCATAATAAAGATGGAAATGCAGATTTATGGATACAGGTAAAACAAGGAAAGTTTGTACAACGTTTTCAGCGAGATAAAAATGGAGATGGGGTAGTAGACATAGACAGAGTGTTTGATAGTACTGTGTTGTTTCAATAATAATGAAAATTTCAGGAAATAATGCGATACTTTCTGCTATTCAAAATGGTAATTTTGGTACCGTATATGTTAGCCCACAGCATAGTTTGCTCCCTAAACTAAAGGAACTTGAAAGGAAAAAAAAATGTCGTATTTCCATTAAGCCTATTGTATTTTTTAAGCAAGATAATATACGACAGAATATATTACTACAAGTACAGACTTCTATTACTCATTCAGTGGAGAGTGTAAAAAGCTGGCTTGATACTAACACACATCATAGAAATATGCTGGTACTAATTTTGGATCATATTCAAGATGCACAAAATTTTGGAGCTATATTTCGTTCAGCTGCTCTTTTTTCGGTTAATTTGATTGTTGTTCCTAACCGAAGATCTGCTCCGATAAATGAATATACTGTCCGTAGTGCTGCAGGTACTATTTCTTCAGTGCCAATATGTTCTGTGCCTAATCTTACCGCAAGTGTAGATATGCTAAAAAAACATGGGTTTTGGATATATGCCCTCGATATAGAAGGGCAAGCGGTACATCATACTTTGTTTTCTGATAGGAGTGCTTTTATACTTGGAGCAGAAGGGAGTGGGGTATCTCGCTTACTAAAACAGCATAGTGACTGTACTGTACATATACCAACAACAAATGTTATCGATTCCTTAAATGTGAGTGTCAGCAATGGTATTATTTGCTATGAGTACAGAAAACAGTTTCCTCTCGTAGCTACAGAGTAATAGAGAGAGAAATCATACTACTGTTATGCGGTAGGGATCTACTTTGAATACATTGCATGCGTTTGTGTATAGAATGTCAGCCATAGCTTCAACTTCTTGTTCTCGTAAAGTAGCTATTTGTTGTACAGTGTAATGTATGTAGCTAGGCTTGTTACGTTTTCCTTTTAGTTCAGCTGGAATCATAAAGGGACTTTCACTCTCTACAAGAATATTTTTATCAGGAATATTAGCGGCTGTTTCGCGTAGTTGTTTTGCTGTGCGGTATGTTACACTTCCTGTAAAAGAAAAATATGCATTAGGCAAGATAGACAATATCTCTTGAGCGTACTCCCCAATTTTCAGAATAACAATGAAGTATGACGGGAATATTTGGCTTGATTTGTCGTAGCACATCAATAATTTCTTTTCCTACTTCTCTGTTATGAATGATAACAGGATATTGAATTTTTTCCGCTATTTCTAAATGCCGTATAAAAAATTCTATCTGTTGATTTTTATTTCCGTATTTTCTATCTAAGCCTGTTTCTCCAATAGCCACTACTTTGTCTAACATGGCAAGTTTTTCCACTTCTTCTTCCCACTTAAAATGGGTGTGGGTTACTTCTGATGGAGATATGCCAACACTAAAATAAACATTCTGAGCAAGAATAAGGTTGTCATAGAGAGGTTTGAAATCTTGCAAATATTTACATATGTTTATAATACCAACAACATGTTTCGATTTTGCTTCTTGTGCAATGATAACTTGAGAGATAGGGTCATCGTTAATG
>CBDDCA010000003.1:0-162075 GCA_965226055.1 Spirochaetia bacterium
ACTCTGTATGATGTTCATTAATAACTCCATGTTGTAGACAGCTGTAGATTTCAGCCGAAGCACGACACCTAAGTGTCTATTATCAATATTTGACAGTTGTAGACAGCTGTAGATTTCAGCCGAAGCACGACAATTAGATAATTTATTACCACCTATTTATGGTTGTAGACAGCTGTAGATTTCAGCCGAAGCACGACTCTGTATGATGTTCATTAATAACTCCATGTTGTAGACAGCTGTAGATTTCAGCCGAAGCACGACAGAAATCATTCTTCTGCTTAATGTCCAATTGTTGTAGACAGCTGTAGATTTCAGCCGAAGCACGACTAGTGGCATCGTTGGAATCGAAGAAGATATGTTGTAGACAGCTGTAGATTTCAGCCGAAGCACGACATCTGTCCAGTAGTCCATAGCTTGCTTGGTGTTGTAGACAGCTGTAGATTTCAGCCGAAGCACGACCTTACGAACATCATGATATTTTAACTTATCGTTGTAGACAGCTGTAGATTTCAGCCGAAGCACGACAGAGCGTCTACATTTTCAATTCCTAGTATTGTTGTAGACAGCTGTAGATTTCAGCCGAAGCACGACGTACTAAAGAGGAAATCGCTGCACACTACTGTTGTAGACAGCTGTAGATTTCAGCCGAAGCACGACGTACTAAAGAGGAAATCGCTGCACACTACTGTTGTAGACAGCTGTAGATTTCAGCCGAAGCACGACAATTGGTGAATTCTTTCTTTTCTGTACTTTGTTGTAGACAGCTGTAGATTTCAGCCCGAAGCACGACGCTCTCTATTTGTATCTCTAAGCTCAACGGTTGTAGACAGCTGTAGATTTCAGCCGAAGCACGACAATATGTTTTAACATAAATTACTCCTTTTTGTTGTAGACAGCTGTAGATTTCAGCCGAAGCACGACAATATGTTTTAACATAAATTACTCCTTTTTGTTGTAGACAGCTGTAGATTTCAGCCGAAGCACGACGAGTACGAACTGGATTATCATCAGATTCTAGTTGTAGACAGCTGTAGATTTCAGCCGAAGCACGACCTTGCCGCATCCTCTACCCATTTCGTCGTAGTTGTAGACAGCTGTAGATTTCAGCCGAAGCACGACAGGGAATGCCACCTCTCTCACCTATGAGACGTTGTAGACAGCTGTAGATTTCAGCCGAAGCACGACCAGAAGAAATATTTGATGAATTTTTATATTGTTGTAGACAGCTGTAGATTTCAGCCGAAGCACGACTGGTTTTTTTTCATCAATTTTATCCATAAAGTTGTAGACAGCTGTAGATTTCAGCCGAAGCACGACCACTCCCACACAATTCATCAAAATAATCATGTTGTAGACAGCTGTAGATTTCAGCCGAAGCACGACTTTTTTTCTAACATATGTCACCTCTTTATTGTTGTAGACAGCTGTAGATTTCAGCCGAAGCACGACAAGGTCTTAATCTGCCAATTAATTGTCTAGGTTGTAGACAGCTGTAGATTTCAGCCGAAGCACGACGAAGAAAGTTTCGAAGAAAATTTTGGTCAAGTTGTAGACAGCTGTAGATTTCAGCCGAAGCACGACAATGATTCTAGTTCATCAGTAAATCCTAATGTTGTAGACAGCTGTAGATTTCAGCCGAAGCACGACTATCATTTTCTACTTTAGATAATGTTTTTAGTTGTAGACAGCTGTAGATTTCAGCCGAAGCACGACAGACATGAATATAATATCATCTATTGTTACGTTGTAGACAGCTGTAGATTTCAGCCGAAGCACGACTTTTGGTGTAAAAGATGTTATTGTTTTTTTGTTGTAGACAGCTGTAGATTTCAGCCGAAGCACGACCGACCTGTGTCTCAAAGTCAGAACCTTTGTGTTGTAGACAGCTGTAGATTTCAGCCGAAGCACAACAGTTCATCGCTTCCGCCTTCAGCAACAGGGGTTGTAGACAGCTGTAGATTTCAGCCGAAGCACAACAGTATGATGATAAATAAAAAGAAACTTAAAGTTGTAGACAGCTGTAGATTTCAGCCGAAGCACAACATACTAAAGGCTATGAGCCTTCTATAAAGGTCTGTAGATAGCTGTAAATTTCGATATAATCACAATTTTTACTCATAAGATTTCAAGTGTTAGTTGTTGTATTCACTGTAAATATGAGAGTTGGAATTTCCAAATTTTTGTAGAAATGTATTGCAATATACAAGAAAATTTCTTATACTTAATTAAGGTTTTATATTTAGAATTTTCTAACTTTTAACCTATATAACTTTGAATAAAGAGGTTAATTATGAGTGATAACAATAATGAAAAATCAGAAGCTAGTTTGGTACTAAATAATCAGAATATAGATAAGCTCCAATTTAAAGAAAGAGCTATTTTAGCAATAGAAGCGGAACATATTAACAGTATATTAAAAAAAGATCCTATTTTTCTTAAATCATTCAAGAAAAAATTGTTATCTTTACCCCCAAAGATGGGGGGTACTATTACAGACGAAAAGATTAATTTAATTTTTAATCAATATAATTCTATCCGTAATTATCTCAATCATACTAAGCATACAGATAGTAAAATAAAGCTAGATTATGAGTTATGTGATGTACTATGTAAATTGTATGAGCAGGCATATATAGATAGAAAAGTATCCGCATCCCATAAACAACTTCCTGATACAGATAGAAAAGCATCCGCACCCCATAAACAACTTCCTGATATAGATGAACGCTTTTTCTCAGTAGAGGAAGAGAAATTCTTTAAAAAGAGTGAAGGTGAGGATAAGTACTTTTTTACTCTTTTGGGTGTAATTATGTTTTTGTGCATGAATTTGGAGAAAGATAGAGCCTACCAATTACGAGATAAATTTGATTTTACTAATTCCCAAAAAGAAGATGCTGTAGCAGTTGCTTTAGGTTCAGAAACTGAAAGTCAACAATGTAGCATTAACGAAAAAGAAGATGCTGTAGCAGTTGCTTTAGATTCAGTGATACAAAAATATAGTAGAAAAAAAGTTCATAAAATTATAGATAGTAATTGGGATCTTTTTGTGGAAATTCTTGACTATATTCGAAAACCCATAGAGCATAGTCCAAATTATGAAAATGATGCTGACATTGCACAACAGAAAAATAATGGTACAGATAAAAAGAAATCGAAAAAGAAAAAATTTGACAAAAGAACAAAAAATAAGTACGTGATGGATAATTTTATTATCAAATGGATAGAGCTAGGAGAAAAACTTCCTGAACTAAAATTTGCTAAAACAAAAAAAGTAGAAAGAATAATAAAGAGCGAAAAAAGGAGGGAGGATAAAATAAAAATTACTAAGATACCATATTTTACTACTGAAGGTAGTAAAAAGAAAGATGATATTGATGAGTATTTTAGAATAAATGACATGTACTGGTGTAAAATTAAGGATAATGATGAGTCACAAAAATATATTGATTTTAAGATGCATAGAGTTCACTTACAAAGACTTGCAAAAAAGATATTAGAGGGCAAAGAAGATAAAGAAGTTAAAGAAGTTAAAGATGTTATTATTTCATCTATGCTTGAAAATATTAAGGCTGTAAAGGAATTTAATGAAGAATATACAATTCCATTTGATGCTGGAGTAGAAAATTCATTAACATTAAAATCAAGTCTTCCAAGAAGTGCTAAGAGAGAGCTAGAGGATCCACCAGAATTAGAAGCAAAAATAAAGAAAAGAATAGAGTATTATGACAATCTTTTAAAAAAACCTCCTAAAGAGATACATGGTAAGATGCAGTTTATACTGTGGGCATTACAAAGGCCCTTGTGGAACTATGACAATAGTGAGGGAAAAAATATATTAAAGATAGATAAAATTACTTATCAGAACATTAGCAAAGCTCTTTGTTATTATAGTGTATATGATATAACTGATGTTCAAAAACAGGACGAAGAAACTATTTTTCAAAAACAAGTAAAAAGTGAAATACCAGAGAAATGTAAATATTTAAGAGATTATATTAAGGATGATATTGTAAAAACTTTTAAATATGTTGTAAAAGCAGCAAAAAAAGAATTAGAGACAGACAAAGAAATATTGCTTGAGTATTCCAGTAAATTTAAAAAAGAAAAATTTTTTGAAAATAAAGAGGAGGAATTGTTTACTAAACATTCTCTTCGTTTTACAAGGACTAAAAAAGACACTCATCCTGTCTTGCAGAGAATAAAAGAACCAAAAAAGCATCCTAAGGATTATCGTAATATTATATGGCTTTCTAAGCATTGGGGGCTTAGTGATTATGAACAAAAAGAAAGAACTTCTAACCCTCAAGAGATTAAATTATTTTATCATCAATATATACAAAAAAGTCGAGGCGTAAATTTTCATCCTGAAAATTATCATTATTCTTTACAAAAAGATGAAAATGAAAATTTTTTACAACTGGATAAAACTATAATAAAGGAAAAAATAAAAGATTTATCAAAAAAAGATCAAGAGATAGAGAAAGAAAAATTATATGATGCCTTAATATATTATGAAAATGATAGATTATTATTAGAGATTGCAACTAGATGTATAGATGATAACAATAGTGATCCAAAAAGTAACTTGTATTTTAAATTAGAGAAATCTTTTGATTTATCTTGTCCATCTTCTAAGGTAATAATAAAAGAAAACAAGAATTCTCTTCAACCATATCATATTCCACTTCGCTATCTTAAAAATCTAAGTCTTCTTTTTAGAGAAGAAGATTTTATCAAAGGGATAAAATTGATAAATGAAGGCGATACAGCAATTTTACCACATAAAAAGCCTAATGGTATGGGGAATATTGGATATTTTATGCAGATAGTATTACCAACATACAAATCATTTAGTACTGCAATAATACAGGTACTCCTTGAAATAGAGTCTAGAATATTATCTCGTGAAGAAAATAGTAAAGAAAATATTGATCTTATAATGAGAAATTCTTTATTAGATGAATTTGATAACAATAAAAAGGATTATATTAGCTTTAATGAAATGCTTAATTTTATTACTTCATTTTCTAAATTGTCTAATGTGAAGGAAAGAGAATTTATAAAAAAAATCATAAAAGATATATGTAACAATGGAGTATATGAAGATTTTGTTTACATGTTAGTATGTGAAAAGTGTAAGGAAGAATTAGTAAAAATTTTTATAAAATATATACGTAACAATGTAGCACATCAGGACTTGGGTAATCTATTAGTATCTGGAGCATATAAAACATATATTAACAGCGTAGATAATCTCACGAAACTACTTAAGTGTGACACAAAAAAAGTAACTGAGTTGATAGAATCATACAAATCTCAAAAAAAGAAGCAAAACGAAAAGGAATAGAGAAAGATCAATCTACAGCATAACACACATTTTTATATATACCTCCATAGAATCTGCTCATCTGTGCTTTTAACTATCTCATACGATTCTTTTTGGTAAATTAGTATAAGGAGAAAAAAAGAGCAAGTGCAAATTCAAGGACTAAGTGCGATGTGCAAGGCTTTCACAAGATGAAGATTTACATAATGGCTATATTGCTATACTACTATTAGATGAGCAAACAAGACAAAAAAGAATCTACTGTTTTAACAAAAAAAACTCCCTCCTTACGCTTCAAGCAGGATGATGGCTCTGATTTTCCCGACTGGGAAGAGAGGAGGTTGGGGGAGATTTTTGATATTACTGCAGGAGGTGACATTGATCAAAAAGCCACTAATCCTACTCAAACAAGTAAATATAAGTATCCAGTATATGCTAACAGTGAGAAAGATAATGGCTTACATAGTTATGCAAGTACTTATAAACAAAATGAAAATTGTATAACAGTAACAGGGCGAGGTACTTTGGGAAAAGCTATTGTTAGATATGAAAAATTTTATCCTATTATAAGGTTATTGGTTCTTAGAAGTCAAAGTAACATAAGTTTAAAATTTTTTGCAGAAGTAATTAATTTACTCAAAATACATAATGAAAGTACAGGAGTGCCTCAACTTACTGTACCACAAATATCAGCTTATAATATCAAATATCCCACCCTGCTTGAACAACAAAAGATAGCCTCTTTTTTGCAGAGTGTAGACACAAAGATACAGCTCCTTGAAAGAAAAGTAGTACTATTGCAGTCATACAAAAAAGGCATCATGCAAAAACTTTTTTCACAGGAGCTACGCTTTAAGGACGAGCAAGGCAACGAGTACCCCGATTGGAAAGAGAGGAGGCTGGGAGAGATTTTAGAATATGAACAACCTACAAAATATATTGTTGATTCTTCAAAGTATAATGATAATTATAGTATACCTGTTTTGACAGCTGGCAAAACTTTTATATTAGGATATACTAACGAAATTTATGGGGTTTTTACAAATCATCCAGTTATTATTTTTGATGATTTTACTACTGTAAGTAAGTTTGTAGATTTTGATTTTAAGGTTAAGTCATCTGCCATGAAAATATTGAAATTAAGAAAGAATATACAAGCTAATATTAAATTAGTATATGAATGTATGCAAAAAATAAATTTTTCATTAAAAGGGCATAAAAGATATTGGATTTCAGAATATCAACATATAACTATTCTATTTCCTTCCTTCCCTGAACAACAAAAGATAGCCTCTTTTCTGCAGAGCCTTGACACAAAAACATCGCTTACACAGAAACAAGTAGTCCTTACAAAGCTGTATAAGAAAGGCTTACTGCAAAGGATGTTTGTGTAAAGTTGCTATCGTGGATTTTAGAGGTTCACGCCAGATGGTAAAACTACAAGAATCTGCTCAGCTCCCTTGACAATTCACCTATTAGTTTCTACAATAAAATAAATAAGTAATATTTAATAAAAGAAACAAGGAGAAAACAATGAAAATTGCAATAAATGGATTTGGAAGAATAGGAAGAAATGTATTTAAGATAGCTCTTGAGAAAAAAGTGGATGTTATTGGCATCAATGATATTACAAATACAAAAACACTTGCTACTCTCTTAAAGTATGATTCCACACAAGGAAGATATCCTGGTTCAGTAGAGTATACTGACAACGCACTTGTTGTAGATGGAAAAGAATACAAAGTGCATGCAGAAAGAAACCCAAAAAACATAGCATGGGGAGAGAAGCCCGATGTAGTGATTGAATCAACTGGTATTTTTACTCAGAGAAGCTCCGAAAAAGGAGGCTATGGTGATCACCTTGAGAATACGCAGTTTCCAGCAAAAAAAGTAATACTCACAGTGCCTGCAAAAGACAGCATAGATAACATGATAGTTATGGGAGTAAATGAAGCAAGCTATAACGCAAACGAGCATCATTGTGTCTCAAATGCTTCGTGTACCACAAACTGTCTTGCCCCAGTAGCAAAAGTATTACATGAAGCGTTTGGCATTACGAAAGGATTTATGACAACAGTGCATTCTTATACAAACGATCAGGTGATATTGGATGCACCACATTCAGATTTGCGCAGAGCACGTTCTGGAGGAGTATCAATTATCCCTACAACTACAGGAGCAGCAAGAGCAGTAGGAAAAGTACTGCCCGAGCTTAATGGAAAACTAGATGGGACTGCAATGAGAGTTCCTACTCCTACAGGCTCTATTGTTGATCTTGTTGCCTTTGTTGAAAAAGAAACAAGCATAGCAGAGGTAAATGCAGCTATAAAAAAAGCAGCAGAAGAGGAACTAAAAGGGATACTTGAGTATACTGAAGATCCAATTGTTTCTGCTGATATTATTCATAATTCTGCATCTTCTGTTTTTGACGCACAGAGTACTATGGTTATTGGAAACATGATAAAAATTTTCTCTTGGTACGATAATGAATGGGGATATTCTAATCGAGTAGTTGATTTAGCAAAATTTATATCAAATAATTAAACTATTGCCACGTTATATATATGTCAGATAGTGCTATTAAAACTATAGATGAAATTACCTCTTTACAATCTAAGACAGTACTCGTACGGGTAGATTTTAATGTTCCGTTGAGTAATGCTATTGTAAGCGATGATACACGCATAAGAGCAGCAATTCCTACGATTAAAAAATTAGTAGAGTCATCAGCAAAAGTTGTATTGATGAGTCATTTAGGACGACCAAAAGGAGAAAAAAAAGCTGAGTTCAGTCTCTCTCCTGTGTATGCACAGCTATGTGCTATAATAAAAGAACAGGACATTGATACCAATGTTTTTTTTGCAGACGATGTCATTGGTGATTCTGTACATCAAAAGATAAAAAGTCTCAATGATGGTGATATACTCTTGTTAGAGAATATCCGTTTTTATGCAGAAGAAACAAAAAATGATGAAGCATTTTCTCAAACACTCGCCTCTTATGCGGATATATTTGTAAGTGATGCGTTTGGTACTGTGCATAGAGCACATGCTTCAACAGCAGGAGTAGCAAAGTATCTTCCTTCTTATGCAGGATATTTAGTGGCAAAAGAATATTCTTTTTTCCAAAAACTATTGTCTTCTCCTGAACATCCTTTTGTAGCAGTCATTGGTGGCTCTAAAGTTTCCTCTAAGATTACTGTGTTAGAAAATCTCTTGCCGCATACAGATGCTTTTATTATTGCTGGAGGAATGGCATACACATTTCTTGCAGTACAGGGATATAGCATTGGAGCAAGTTTATATGAGGAAGATTATACAGCTCATGCAAAGCAATTTTTAGAGAAAGCAAAAGCACAAAACAAGACAGTGTTGCTTCCTATGGATCATGTTGTAGCAGATACTTTTGATGCAAACGCAAATGCACAGCCAGTGGATGCTATTGATATTCCTGATGGAAAGATAGCTATGGATATTGGCAAAAAGACTATGGCTGCAGGTATTGAGATGCTACAAGGAGCAAAAACAATTATTTGGAATGGTCCTATGGGAGTATTTGAATTTGATGCTTTTTCCTATGGCACTCAGCAAATAGCAAAGGCTATTGCTGACAATAAAGGGCTTACCGTAGTTGGAGGAGGAGATTCTGTTGCTGCAGCAAATAAATTTAATGTATACCAAGAGTATACGCATGTCTCTACTGGCGGAGGTGCATCATTAGAATTTTTGGAAGGAAAAAAACTGCATGGTATTCAGGTGTTATTACGATAGATACTAATAGAAATAAACATAGAAAGGAACGAAAATGAAACGATTTATTGCAGGAAACTGGAAAATGAATTTAGAGAAAGCAGATGCTCTTTCTCTTGTGGAAGCAGTAAAGCACACTATGCCTCATGTAAGTGATGATACTATTGTTTGTATAGCTCCACCTTTTGTATATTTGTCTGATATAGTAAAAGCAGTGGAAGGGACACGCATTATAGTGTCTGCACAAAATGTTTCAAACAAAGAATCTGGTGCTTTTACAGGAGAAATATCTCCTACAATGCTTCGTGATATTGGAGTACAAGCTACTATTATTGGGCATTCTGAGCGTAGAACATTATTTCATGAAAATGATACACTTATCAATGAAAAGGTATTGTTGGCATTACAGCATAACTTGAAAGTAATATTGTGCATAGGCGAAACACTTGAAGAAAGAGAAAGCAACAAGCTAGAAAGTGTATTGCAAACTCAGTTATCATCAGGCTTACAGGCAGTTAATGCAACTCAGCTCTCAAATATAGTGATTGCGTATGAGCCAGTGTGGGCTATTGGTACAGGAAAAACAGCAACTAATGAAGTAGCAAATCAAACGCATAGTATTGTTCGTACCATACTTGCATCCTTATATGATAGCTCTCTTGCTGCATCTACTCCAATACTCTATGGAGGATCAGTAAATGATACCAATGCTCGTGAATTGCTTGCTATGAGTCATATTGATGGAGCATTGATTGGCGGAGCTTCACTCAAAAAAGATGCGTTTTGTTCTATAATGAAAGGATAGTGATATAATTATACAGCGGATAATTTAGAAGAAATAGGAAGTGAAAATATGGCGTTTTTAATTGGTTTTTTAATTGTTATACTGATATTAGTATCAATATTGTTGATACTAATTGTGTTAGCTCAAGATGATGGAGCAGAAGGTGCAGGGATGCTATTGGGAAGCAGTGCTAGTCAACAGTATGGTGCAAGAAAAGGAAATATTGTTACAAGAACAACAGGAATTTTAGCTACGTTGTTTATAAGTGTTTCATTAGTATTAGTGTTTTTGTTTAGAGAAAGCGATACAAGTTTACAAGCTATAGAAAGTGAAGTAGAGGGGGACTCCGAAAATCAACTTGTAGAATGGTGGGCACAAGATGAAGCCACTGATACTACTACCGATGCAGACGGAGAGGAAAGTGAAGCAGTGATAACAAATGATGTAAGTGATGATACAGAGGTAAGTGTAGAGACTACCGATACAGACAAGGAATCAGGAGCAGACGATACATCTACAGATAATACAGATACTACTTCTTCTATAGAAAATTAATTTTGAAAGATACAGATAGATGATACCTCGTTAAAAAATGTATAGAGAGTATTAGTAGTATACTTTTTATGATATATGGACTATTTCATTGACTATTATGCTATTTTAAATATTGATTCATCTGCAACTATAAGTGAGATTAAAGCATCGTTTAGAAATAAACTAAAACTTCTTCACCCTGATTTGCAGAGTGATATTCAAAGCTCGTTTATTAAAGATGCTGTTGCTCACTCGCAGAACAATGAACTGTTACAGTTAATTCAAGCATATACCGTATTATCAAGCCCCATAAAACGTAAGCGATATGATAAGCATGTGCTTAAAGCCCCATCATATATTCAAAGAAAAAAAAGAGAATTTAATTATGAAGAATTTTTGAATGAAAGACAGCATATTTTTTCTTATCGTGTAAAATTGTTTATGTATGATTTAGTATATAAGTCAGGAAAAAGAGCTATAATGATCTATGAAAATATTCTTTTTGAGAAAAAGAAACTGCTCTTAAAATCAGAGTTAGGTCGTTTTGATTACATTGATTGTCTTGCTCTTATGGCTGAGTACTATCAAGAGAGAGCTGCATATGGAGATATTGATAAGTGTATTGTATTATATAGAGAAATATTTCAATTAGAACAGAGAATATATTACTTTAAGGATTATATGAATGTATTGATAGAGCAGATGCAAAGTTTATTAGAAAAACATATGTTACTGTATTCAAAAGAAAGCATACAACAAAAAGACGCATTACACGATTTGTTTGTCTATGTGCTTAATTGGGAAATTACTCCCTCTGCAGTAAAAAAAATGAAAGAGTTACAAACTTTTTATCAGTAAGAAATGTATATATTGTTGTTTTTTCTCTATAGTGTCTATAGTATCATGGATTTTGGGGGTTCACACAAGATGATAAAAGTACATAAAATTGTATATTATAGCTTGTATTTATATGTATATTAGTATATAGTGATAAATATGGAACGATTATTATCTTTTAGAGTAAGATCTGCAGGTGCTGTAAAATATATTTTCCTATGCGTGTTATTGATAAGTAATGCTATAGGGCTATGGTCTCAGATATTGGATAAAAGCATTGCTGTTGTGTCTCTTTATAAAACAGAAAATGTATCATTAAAGACGGTAGATATGCAGTATGATTTATTACAAAGACAAGCAGAAAATCTTACAGGAGTTGCTGAAACATCTATTACAAAGAAAGAAGTGTTAGAAGCAGCTATCAATGATATACTTATTACACAAGAAGCAAATAAAAGCGGGGTAATTGTAACTGCTAAGCAGATAGACGATATTATACAATTTCAAAAGGAGGCGTATGGCACTCCTATTTCTGATGAAGATTTTCAATCATTAATGGTCAAACAAACAGGGTTGCAATGGGCAGATTATAGAGAACAAATTCGTAAGCGTATTTTACAAGAACAGTATATTGCTACAAAATATCAAAAAGATTTACAAGTAGTACGAGAACCTACAGAAGCAGAGATACAAAAGCTCTATGATGAATATGCTACACGATTTATCAACCCTTCTATGTTACGATCTGAACACTTATTTTGGGATTTTCGTGGATTAAATGCTGCAGAAAGAAAAACATTAAAACAAGAAGCACAAAAGATGGCACAGACTATCAATAATGATGTGGATGTATTTGATACAGAGTTAAAAAAATCACTTGAAAACCCCGCTATTGAAGGAGGAGATCTGGGGTATATTATACGAGATGAGCAGACAAAAGAGATTCTTGGAGCTAGCTTTTTGGATATAGTTTTTGCACTCAAAGATAATCAAGTGAGTGATTTGGTTACCTCAAACAGTGGGTATCATATTGTAAAAATTACTGATAAGCGTCCTGCAAAATTATTAGGTTTAGAAGATCCTATTTTACCTGGAGAAAAAGTCACTGTAAAGCAAAGAATTATTACAACATTACAAACTCAGTACCGTCAAGAAAAATTTGCAGATCTCATACAAAAAGAGGTAGAAGAATTACGTAAGAAAGCATCTGTGCGTATTCTTGATGATCAGTTTAAGTAAAAGCATTGGGTGTTCATAAACAACGAGTTCTGTCGTTTCAGGCAATGTATATGTATGAATGTAGTGCTCTAAAAGATACAGAAAAAAAGAAGCAGTATGTTCTTAATTCTTTTTTATCAGAAACATATACATCCTCTGTACAAACATTTGCTGTAGATATATTTTGTTCTGCTGTTGCTCATATTTCAATAATTGATTCTATTATTCAAAGAACTATCAAACAATATTTTACCGATAGCATTAGTTTCAAAGTACTATCAATAACAGTGGTATCAATACTCCGTGTTGCAATAGCAGAATTGCTTTTCTTTTCTCAACTGCATGCTGATAAGAACATTGTATCTGCTATTGAAAAAAAATCTTTGGTTATTGATGAAGCTATTATTCTCAGTAAGATATATGCCGAAGATAATGCATATAAGCTCGTACATGCCTTACTTGATAAGACAGTGATACATGAGCTTAGTCGTACCTGATGAGATGAGAGATAGGTAATCATACGATATGTATTTAGTATAATGGAAAAAATCAATAATACAGACAGATCAAATATCGCTACTAAGAGAATGTCTTTAAGAAAGCTCTTTTTTTTACTGATTATTCTTTGTGTTGTTATAGTGATAGGTATGTTTCTTATGCTGTTATATTTTCGTAGTGACAGGCATTTCATTGGACAAATACAAAAGAAAGCAAGTACTCCAAAAGACTTATATGATAATCATAGTGAGCTTCTTTCGCGTGCAAATTCTGCACCGCAATATCTTATGCTACTAAAAAGGTTAGATGCCTATGATATGAATGCTGTGTTTCAAAAAGCATTAGAAACAGCATTACAAGAGTATACTACGATAGAGCTACAGGCATTAGCATTGAATCAACAGATCTATACTAATAATTTTTCTCTTTTTTCTTCATTTACCTTTAATGTAGCTGAAATATATCAGCAGTATCCTGCGTTAGTGCGGTATTATCTGTATGTACGATATAAAAA
Source organism: Spirochaetia bacterium (assembly GCA_965226055.1). Taxonomy (GTDB): domain Bacteria; phylum Spirochaetota; class Spirochaetia; order WTKD01; genus CBDDCA01. The sequence goes on from CBDDCA010000003.1 coordinate 13,461, forward strand.
AGCGTATGTACTTACACATGCTGATGAAGATGATCCATTTTTCTTTCTTAGTCATATTGCTATAGGGGATTCTAATGTCAACTTATTAGAGAAAAATCATTTTATACATTATGATGAGCTGTTACAATTTCTGTACTTTTCTCAAGAATATACACGAACTATATATGATTATTATCTGCTCTATAATCTTACAAAAAGAGATATATTTCAATTTATTTTATATCTGTATTACAGTATAAAAAATGATAGCACTATGTCATCAGTTCTTTTAGCGAACATTGATGATACATGGAAAATGGAACATAAGGATCTGATAGAAAAAAGTACATTGTTACTTTCGTATCCCATGAATAGAAATATATCGTCTTTGACTGGTATATCGCATGATTCTTTTTATGCTATTGCTTTGGATTTATATGCTAAAGACATAAATTCTGCGTTACTGTACTTACAAAGATTGGTAGATACATACAGTATACACGAGTTAGATGATGCTGCTTTAGAGCTTTATTTTTGGTTAAGCAGAAATTTTTCAAAGGAATATGATATAAAAAAACTTGGTGATTATTTTTTACAAATAAAACATAGGATATATAACTCTGTCCCTTTGACTTTACAGTATATGTTATATTTATATACTGTAGATCCAGAGAAAGGGATGCAAGTATTAAACACATTTCATTTTAGTGCAAGCGTTTTAGAGTCTCCGTATATACAATACTTAAAAATTCTTTTGGAAGGATATGATATACCGTATCAGGATGTATTTCTTCAACAAAAATTGGAAAGTTTTTTTTCTATAGATGATCGATATTTATTTTATGATCTTTTGCTATTAAGAGCAGGAAAGATAGTACAGTACTATGATTCAAGTGCCGTTTCGGTATTCTTTTCTCAGTATATTGAGTTTGAAAATATATTGTTTCCATATAAAATGTATTATCTTTTGCAAAGAGCTTCTCTTAAGGATCTTGCACAGGATGAAAAAGAAAATATGATAATGCTATTTCATTTGGAAGATACATCGTGGTGGAATGCATTTAATGTAGCAATATGGAATACTGAGAATAAGAATTTTTCGACAGCGTTACAATATTTACAAATTTCTCAAGATACTGTTCCTTATCTTACTAATTATTTGCAAATTCAATATCTTATACAGTATATTCGTATAGCTATTTTTCAAAAAAACTATGATTTAGCAGAGGTATATATTGATTCTTTACAAAAGTTGCAGGCAACTAATAGTTATATACAGTTGTTACAAAATATGCTTGAACAATCTAAAAATACTCCAGACGAATGAAATATTATAGTACACTCAAAATATATTTTTTTCAAGTCTCATTAAAGAATTAAGAAACATAACCTAATCTAATAGCCATTGCTATTTCGGATACTTGAAATAATCTTGCTAACTCTGATATATCAAAATTATATTTTCTTGCTTCTGTCATAAGAATTGGCATGGGCATAATTATATCAGCAGCCAGTTCATTTGCTTCCTTTTCTTGCTCATTAGATAATTCACTTCTGTATAATTCATCCTCAATTAATCCATCTCCTATTTGTTCTTTATGTAATATAAAATGTGCTATTTCATGTGCAACTGTAAATCTTTGTCTTACTTTTTCCTTCTCTAAATTTACTACTATTCTGTATTTACCGTTTTTTATGTATATTTTACCTGATATATTTTTACCAAACTCTCTACTACCGTATATGTCTAAACCCAAGTACACTGCTATTTTTGATAATTTTATTGGTGGCTTTTTATGGTTTTCTCTTAAATATGTTAAAAATTGTGTATATTCCATTTATTTATCTATATCTATTTTTTTCTCTTTTTTTATATTGTCATCTAAGTAAATAACCTTTTTTATATGAGAAATTTCATATTCTAACTTTCTTATCATTTCAATTTTACTAACATTTAATTCTCTATATATCTCTTCCGTTCTTAATGTAGCTGTGTTTTCTGCTGCAGTTTTTGCTGTACTCTTAAGTTCTTTCCATCCAAAAAATCCTAATATACTGGCTACAACAGCAGAAAATGTAATAAATACACCAAATATCATTAAATGTAATGATATTTGGTCTATCTTTTCATAATAGCATATATCTTTTTTGTTTATTATGATGTTATTGAACATAAAGCTCCAAATAATTAGGCAACCGATAACTATTGATATAATAATAAGCAAAATATTCATTATAGAATGTGTTTTTTCATCGTTAAAATTATCCATGCCTGCCCCTTATTTTACTGTTGAAAAATAATCATTTATAATACTATCATTATTATTACTTGATTGTCTTTTTAGTGTATTATTGTATGCAGTTCCCCATGTGAGTATTGTTGACAAGTACATTATGTAATGCTACTCTTAATATAAGAGTATATGTTACACTATTTGAAAAAAAGTATCGTCTTATTTACTATCATATATATGATAGGTATCTCTTTTTCTTTCGCACAAGAAGAAACTCCAGAAGAGCCTGATCAGGAACTGCCAGGTATTATTACTGGTGAGAGATATATTCCAAAATATGAAGCAGGACAGGGAAGTATCAGTCTTGGGCTTAATGTGTTGGTACCATTGTTTTTTCAAAAATTTACTGGTGAATATATTACTGATACTCGTTTAACGGTAGGAGGGTCAGCGTGGCTTGAGTGGGATATTTATTTGTGGCAGGCTTTGTCTGTAGGGATGGAGATTGATGGAGCATTTGCTTTATCGCCTAATAATAGATTTTTACTTATTGCTCCTATCACCGCTCATGTAAAGTATGTGTTTCAAGCATATCCTATAGAGTTTCCTCTGTCATTGGGGATAGGGTTTAGTTTAGTGTCGTACGATAGTATTTTTAAGTCAGGCTTTGTACTAAAACCAAAATTTGGTACAGGGTATCGAATCAATCAAAACTGGATAGTGTCTATTTTTGGTTCTTATTTATTTGATGTGCAAAGTTATCAGTTTACATTAGGAAATGAATATTCTCGTATGGGAAACTTTTTTGAAGCTGGTGTTGGGTTTACGTATGTTTTTTAGTATGTTTCAAAAAAATAGAATTGTACTTTTTCTCTGTATCATCTGTATAAGTATGGTGGTATCTCTATTGTTTATGGCATGTTCAGACTCAAAAGCTATTTATGCAGAGATAGAAAAAGAAGAGTTGATAAAAACTTCAAACCTTTCAAATGTTATCACTCCATCTGGTATGATACGTTTTGGTGATAAGTATTATGTAGCAAGTGGCGGTGCTTTGCATGAACGGTTGGTAGACGGTGAAGATTGGAGTCGAGCAGATCTTACTTCTGTTTTTGATGGTATTTCACAAATTGTTTCTGTAGATGATTCTACTGCGTATGCTATACTTGTACGAGATTTTCATAAAGAGATATCGCAAACAGCGTTGGTAAAACTTACTGCAGATGGCTCTAGTATTGATTTTGAAGTAAAAAAGACTCTCTCTTTTGGAACAGAACAGCTTGCTAAGATATTTGTGGTGAGAGGAAAAGATAATGTATACGCAGCAGTATTAAAAGCTCCCTATACTGGTGTATCACGCTATGATTATTATGAGAACTATCAGTCTGATACTCCTACTACATTAGCTACAGATCGAAATGATATTATGACTGCAGTGGTGAGCTTTAAGGGGACTGTATATGTTTCTACACAATCTCAAATTCTTAAACTTGCTTCGGGAACGCTTAAGGTTGATGAAAAAGTGGAGGTAGGTGATGGTGATGACAAAGAAAAGATAACAGGATATATTGGTAGTATTTATAGTAATGGAACACTGTTATATATAGCAAATCATGAGTATCTTTGGAGTTCTTTAGATGGAATAACATGGAAACGTTCTTTTTATCGACAGAGAATGTTTACTCAGTTTTTAGAAATTGCATCATCAAACTTTAATGGGCTTCTTGTTGGTACAAAATATTTGCCGAGCGGTATTTCGGTTATTGATAGTGCAAGAGATGAAGGATATTATGAACTTGACAAAGGAGACATTTCCTTGTTACGTAAGCCGAGTGGTAATAAATATACCTCAGGAGTGCTTGATGAGTCGGGAGTGATAGGGTTTTTTCTTGATAAGAAAACAAATAATTTTTTTGTGTTTACTTCTTCTCAAGGGTTGTGGCGAGGGAGCTATGAGAGTTCTGCAAGCATAGATTGGTTTCAAGAGTAATTTTTATGTGGGATTAATAATAGGATATTGTTCTATAGTATTATTTTCAAGAATAGGAGGCAGAAACAAAATATGTTCTATGTTGCTTCCATTTCTTAGTATTTTTAAGTGTATCTCATGCCCTTGTAGCAGAGCATTGTTTATGATACGAAAGTAGTTATAATAGCTTTGTATGTTCTGATTGTTTATGTCTAAGATAATGTCTTGATATTCTAAGCCTGCTTCTTCTGCTGCAGTGAACTCATATACATCGTCTACAAATAGTGCAAACTCAGTACTCTCTAGTCCGTATGTTTGCTTTTCATTCTGGGGAAGTACGGTAGTGATATATCCAGGCCATAACGAGGCTTGTATATCCTTGAATGTTTTTTGTTGTGGACGCAGTGCTGTGGTAGTGGTTACTTGCATAGTTTTGTTGTCTCTCATGAGAGTAATGTGTACAGGGGCATTGATATGTTTGTTTGCAATAATAGAGAAAATGGAGCTGTAATTATCACTCAATACGGTGTTTAGTGGCTGATTATCAATAGCAATGATGACATCACCAATTTGTAGTGTATCAAGTATGTATGTGTTATGTGAAAATATATTACTGATAATGACAGCATTTCTGTTGTTAATAGTAAGTGTATGAAGCATGGGAATATCTGCAATCTGTACTGTAATACCAAGCCAAGAATGTTCAATAGTTTTTTTTGCAATGAGTTGTGAGATAATATGAGAGATACTAAATACATCAATAGCAAAATTTAATCCTAGTTCTTGTTCATCAAAAATAGAAAACACCCAAGTGCTAATACCAATAACTTCTCCGTTTCTGTTTACTATTGGGCCTCCGCTATTACCTGGGTTAAGTGTTGCATCAGTTTGAATAAAGAGGCCTTGAATAGTGTCACTGCTTCTATCAAGGCCAGAGATAATGCCTTCTGTTACAGTAAAAGGAAAGCCGTAGGGATGTCCTATTGCATATACTGTTTCTCCTATTGTTATATCTCTGTTTTTTTGTAATGAAGCAATGGGGTATTCTTGATCGCTTTCAAAGGATATGATGGCAAGATCATTGTCTTTGTCTGCACTGTAAAGTGTTCCTTGTATAAATGTTCCGTCATAGAAGGTAATCCATAAGTCATCTGCATCTTTAACAACATGATAATTACTGAGAATATAATAGGTATTTTGTTCTTTTTTGATAATAATGCCAGTACCAAAAATAGTTGATATATTGTTTTGTTTTGTAAATTTTTTGCTACTGAACGAAAAAAAAGAACCGTAGTCATCTGTGCTTTTGTAGGGGTTTTCAAGTTCAATACGAGTTTGTTCAATAGTTACCACAGAAGATAAAAGAGCGGTATCAAACTGTGCATGTATGACAGCAATAGAAAAAAAAGAATATACTAAAGATAAGAAAAATATATATGCTTTAATCATAGTGTTTATTACGTGAGAATTTCTGCATTATGTGAATCAATTAAAACGGTGTGTTCAAAGTGTGCTGCAAGGGTATTATCTTTGCTTACTACCGTAAATGCATCGTCAGCGAGCTTTATTTCTCCACTTCCTAGTGTAAACATTGGTTCTATTGCAATGACCATGTTCTTTTTTAATTTCTTATGGTATGCAGAATGAACATAATTAGGAATTTCTGGAGATTCATGGAGGTTAACGCCAACTCCGTGTCCGCAATATTCTTTTACAATGCCTAAAGAGGCTTTATTTGCATAGCTTTCTATGGTTTTAGATATATCAAGCACAGAAGAGTTACGAGAAATTGCTTGTATTCCTTTTTGTAATGATTCTTTTGTTGTGTGTAGAAATTGTTGTATTTTTTTATCTTGCCCAAAATAAAAAGAAAATGCACTGTCTGCGTAGTATCCTTGATATTTTACTCCAATGTCAATACTGATAATATCATTTTTGTGTATGAACTTATCTTTTTTAGGTATCCCATGAATAATTTCTTCGTTTATTGATATACAGGCTACTGCAGGAAACCCTTGATGTCCTAAAAAAGCAGGCTCACCGCCTTCTTTGGTTATGGTTTCATGGATAAACTTATCAATATCATGGGTACTTGTAGAGCCATCTAAATGCTGGAGTAAAAACTCATTGAGTACTGAGAAACAATGTTTTATGATATTACCTGCTACACGAATATTTTGAATTTGCTCTTGAGTTTTTATTATAATCATTGATATTTGTATTATATCATACTCCTATATTTTTCTGGTGAGCATGTAGTGTTTTGTAATACTTACATGATATAACAGCATGCTTCTGCTTTTTGCTAGAATGTACAGTTATGTATATAATAAAAATGAGGAAGAGAAGAATATGGCAATGCAATTTGAAAAACAACGGTATCAAGATCAATGTGTTGATAATATTATTACAGTATTAAAAGAGTGTGATGTATATCAAAATAATTTTGACAATATGTCTAAAGCAATAGATACCCGTTTTAAAAAAAGTATGAGAAACCGTTTAGATGTATTGATGGAAACAGGTACAGGCAAGACATTTACGTACTTAAAAGCTATTTTTGAAATACATAAACATTTTAATAAAAATAAGTTTGTTATTATTGTTCCTCGAAGAGCTATTAAACTTGGTGTTATTCAAAATATTGAACTTACAAAATATTATTTCTTTCAAGAATATGGAAAGTACTTATCGTACATTAACTATCCAGAAGAAGGACTGGGAAAGATTGAACATGATTTTTTGAAAACGGATGATCTCACTATTTTGATTACTACTCATAGTGCCTTTAACTCTGATAAAAATAAAATTAATCAAAGCACTGAAAGACTGTTTGAACATGGTTCTGTATGGCAAGGCATTAGAGAAAAACAACCGATTATCATTATTGATGAGCCACATCTTCTGAAAGGGAGCAAGACACAAAAAGGCTTGGAAACATTAAACGATTCTCTGCAAATTCGTTTTGGTGCTACATTTCCTAAAGATACAAAAGATGAAGAACAACACCTAAGCAATGTGGTATATGCTTTGGATAGCATATCGGCTTTTAATCAATACTTAGTAAAAAGAATTGCAGTAGATACAATTATTTCTGATAGTGAGCAAAGTGAATTAAAGGTTACTGATACCAATAAAAAATCTTTTACTGTAATGTATGCTAAAAACTCAATTATATTTAAGGAAACTATTTTTATTGGGGATGATATTGGAGCAAAAACAGGGATAAAAAAATATAATACTATTTCTGCTACAAAGATTAACAAAGGGAAAGTGTTTTTAAGTGATAAGTCCACTTTAGATATGAGTACAAGCTACGATGTAACTGATATAGAAATTCGTCATATGGTGAAAAAGACTATTGAAAATCATTTTGAAAAAGAAGAGAAATTTTTTGAGAAAGGAATAAAAACACTCTCACTCTTTTTTATTCCCAAGATTAAAGATTTTAGAGACAGTGACAATAAAAGTCCAAGAATAAAAAAGATATTTGAGCAAGAGTACAGAAAGCAGAGGGAAGTTATTTTTCGAGATACAAAAAATAAAATGTATAAACAATATCTATCGAAAGATATTTCGGAAGATGGCATGCTACAGGTACATGAGGGCTATTTTTCGGGAGATAAAGGAAAAACGAAGGAGGACAGGGAAGCTGATGGGGTGAATATGATATTAAATGAAAAAGAAAAATTGCTTTCATTTGATACTCCATTACGTTTTATTTTTTCCGTATGGGCTTTGCAAGAAGGGTGGGATAATCCCAATATTTTTACTATTTGTAAATTATCTTCTACCAGCAAAGATACCAGTAGGAGACAGCAAGTGGGGAGAGGCTTACGCATTGCAGTCAATCAAAAAGGGCATCGTTTTACCCATTTGTTTCTAAATGAAGACAAAGATGCATTTCATGAAATAAATACGCTGGACATAGTGGTGTCAGGAAAAGAAAAAGATTTTATAGAAGGAATTCAAAACGAGATTCAAGAAGCAAGTTTTTCTTTGGTAGGTGATACCATTACTTTAGAAAAATTAGAACAGTTAGGCTTTAATGATACAGAACGATGCTTTTTGTTTACAATATTGCTACAGAATGGTGTTATTGATCCTCAAAGAAAGATACGATCATCGTTATATGAGTTTTTGAAACATAACAAAGATAATCTCAAAGATAAACTTGCCGTTCTAGGTATATCTGAAACACGCTATCAAGAAATGCTAGATAAGTTTACAGAAAACACCTATCCTGTCACTGATAAAAACAAACTTCCTCAAGCAGTAAACATTAAACCAAAACAATGGGAGAGCTTCAAAGTACTATGGGAAACAATCAATAAAAAAGCAACCATCGTGTACAAAGACATTGAAGAGGAAAGCATTATAGAGCAAGTAGCAGAGTTGTTTAATAAAGAGTCTATAGAACCCGTGTCAATAAAAATACATAAAGCAATATATAACACTCAAAAAGATAAAATTGAATCTATACAAGAAGAAAGGCTTGAAGAGGTGAGTTTTTTTAAAGTACAAACGTATAGCGATTTTATCTCCTATTTTATGAAAGATGAAAAACTACCACTGCATTTTTTACTAAAGCTGTTCAATAAAATTGATATACAGAAAATAAAGTGTGATCCTCAAAAAGCAAAAGAACATCTTTTACGTATCTTAAAAGAAACTATTCATACAAGTATTATCAATCAGGTATCGTATAATTTTAATGAAACAACTATTTATCCTAATAAATTGCAAGATAAAAAAGGAAATGCAATACAAAACATTAACTCCACACTACTTGGAAAATATCATACTTTAGAAGCAGAGCCAGAACATTTATTATATGATACTATTTGCTATGATTCAGATATAGAAAAAGAGCTTCAAAAAGAACCTTCCAACGTAAATAAACAAACAATAACAGTTTTTGCAAAACTGCCTCGTATTTCTATTCCAACTCCGTATAAAAACTATAATCCTGATTTTGCCTATTTGATAGAAACAAAAGATTGCAAAAAATTATTTTTGGTAGTGGAAACAAAAGGATATAAAAGAGAGGGCGATATTCCTATAGAAGAGCAGAATAAAATAGCATATGCTAAGAAATTTTTTGAGATCTTACAGCAACAATTACCTGATATTGACATACAATACAAAACTCGTATTAGCACACAAAGTTTAAGCGATATTATAGAAAATAAACAATGAGAGAGACTATCCCTTTTACACCACAGCCTTTACCTCCTGACAATGTAGAGACTATTACAGCCCTAAAGCAAGCAACTAAGGCTCACCAAGCCTTAGCCGAGCTGAAAGGAACTGCACATATTATTCCCAATGAAACTATTTTAATTGAAACGCTGATATTAAGAGAAGCAAAAGAGAGCAGTGCTATTGAAAATATCATTACAACACAGGATGATCTCTACAAAGCAAAGTTATTTGATGAGTATAAAAATTTCTCTACAAAAGAAGTAGAAAACTATGTGCAAGGGATATTATTTGGATTTAATGTTGTACGAGAAAAAGAAGTGCTTACTAATGCTACTATTATGGATATTCAAGAAATATTATTACAGAATACTGCAGGATTTAGAACGCAAGTAGGCACAACACTTAAGGACAATAATGGAAAAGTAGTATATACTCCACCACAAGACAAAGATAGTATCTTACATTTAATGAATAATTTAGCAGAATTTATCAATAACAATAATTTTTCTAATATAGACCCTTTAATAAAAATGGCAATAATACATTATCAATTTGAAAGCATACATCCTTTTTATGATGGAAATGGGAGAGTAGGAAGAATTATCAATATTTTATATCTTGTATTGCAAAGGTTGTTAGATGTTCCTATTTTGTATTTAAGTAATTACATCATTGAGAATAAAGTGCAGTATTACACGGTGTTACAAGGCGTAAGAGAGAAAAACGATTGGGAAAGTATGATTTTATACCTACTTACAGGCATTGAAGTTACTGCTATTGAAACTATTGGAGTGATTAAAGAAATAGACAGATTAATGAAAAAATATAAGCAAGAAATACGGGAAAAATTACCTAAAATGTACTCCCAAGATATGATAAATAGCTTATTCAAGCATCCGTATACAAAAATAGATTTTTTTGCAAATGATTTGAATATTAGTTATCAGACTGCTCGTAAATACTTAAATAAAATTGATACAATAGGCTTATTGATAAAATTAAAAATGGGAAAAAGCAATTATTATTTTAACTCAGAATTGATTGAGGTTTTGCGATGGAAATGATACTATATTATACGAAAAAGGCATTTTGTATAAACGAAAGGAATAACATTATACGAAAACGGCATTTTGTATAAACGAAAGTGATAATATGTATGTAAATAAAAGAGAGGATAGACAAGTTATAGCGTATCCTGTGAAGAAACTGTCTTATAGTATTGTAAAGACATTTATTAAGCGGGAGGATCATATAAACATTTTTGCTGATATTAGAAGGAAAGCATGAAAGATAAGATAATAGAACCAATAGAAAATAAACCTGATGAATTTGATACATTTATAGCAAAAGCTGTAAATAAACAAGAGATACATAACCCTATAGAAAAGATTGATAAATCATTAGAAATAATAAGTAATTCTGAAAAAGACTTTATTGTTTATGCAAGTGATGATGGAAATATAAATGTAAGGGTATTGATAGATAAAGAAAATGAGACTATATGGCTTAATCAAAAACAATTAGCGACTTTATTCGATGTTACTCCTCAAAATATTACTACTCATTTAAGAAATATTTTTGAAACTCAAGAACTAGAGGAAATTTCAACTTGTAAAGAAATTTTACAAGTTCAAATAGAGGGTAAAAGTACAATTTTCATCCTGAATTGATTGAGATTTTGCGATGGAAATGATACTATAATTATACAAAAACAGCATTTTGTATAAATGAAAGCAATAACATTATACGAAAACGGCATTTTGTATAAACGAAAGTGATAACATTATACAAAAACGGCATTTTGTATAAACGAAAGTGATAACATTATACAAAAACGGCATTTTGTATAAACGAAAGTGATAATATGTATGTAAATAAAAGAGAGGATAAGCAATGATAGATAAAACACAAGCACAGCATCATGGAATAAACACCATAGACAGCACACATACAAAAAGTACACACAAAAACGAAACAATAGAGAAGCTAAAAAAACTCATTCCAGAGATAGTAAGTTCTGATGGACAGCTAAACACAGAAGCGCTGAAAGATGTTATAGATATTTCACATACTACTGCCAACAACAAAGGCTATGAGCTTACCTTTGCGGGCAAAGGCATTGCGAAAGCAAAAGCAAGCAGTGAGACGAAGTATGAGTTACAAGTAGAACATAAGCAAAGCAAACAATTTGATACTACAGGAAACGTGGTAATACGTGGTGATAATATAGAAGTGTTGAAAATACTCAAACAAAACTACTTTGGGAAAATAAAAATGATATATATTGATCCACCATATAATACAGGGAATGATGATTTTATTTATAACAATAATTTCAAAAAAAATGAAGAGGAACTGATTGAGAATTTTGGCTTAGATGAAAATACTACCAACTTTTTACACAATGTATATGGAACAAAAAGCCATAGTGGATGGCTTGCCTTTATGTACCCACGCTTAAAACTTGCAAGAGAATTACTTACAGAGGATGGTGTTATTGTTATAGCAATAGATCATTATGAATTAAATAATCTCACTTGTATTGCAGATGAAATTTTTGGCGAAGAAAATAGGTTGGGATTAGTTAGTGTTGTACATAAAGCAGAAGGAAGAAATCAAGCAAAATTCTTTGCACCAAGTAATGAATTTATGCTTTTTTATGCTAAAAATGAAAAAAAATGTAATTTCAATACTGTAGCCATAGATCATAAAGTAGTTGAAACTTTTGATAAAGAAGATAAGTATGGAAAATATAGACTAAATAATTATCTAAGAACGGGAGGTGGTGATACTGATTTGCGAATAAATAAACCAGAGTTTTTTTATCCTATTTATGTAAGTGAGAATTTACAAATTATAAGTTTGGATAAAATAGAAGGATATTATGAGGTATTACCAGTTACAAACGGAAAGCAAGAGAGAACATGGAAAACAAAAAAGAAACTTTTTACCAAAATATGTTAGCAGGAAACATTATAGTAAAAAAAGAAAATGATAAAATTCAAATTTATGAAAAGTACAGAGAACAACAGATATTAAAAACATATTGGCATCAGACAAAATATCATGCTATCCATCACGGAACAAATAGAATACTCAAATTATTAGGCAAAAAATGTTTTGATTTTCCAAAATCAGTGTATTTAGTTCAAGATATCTTAAAAATTGTCACCAATTTTAACGATCTCATCCTAGATTTTTTCGCAGGCTCTGGTACTACAGGCGATGCGGTAATGCAACTTAATGCTGACGATGGCGGTAATAGAAAATTTATTTTAGTACAGTGGGATGAAAAGATAGACAAAAAGAAAAATAGCGAATCCTATACATTTTGTACGGAAAATAACTTTAAGCCTGTCATCTCCAGCATTACCATAGAACGCTTACATCGTGCAGGAGAAAAAATAAAAGCAGAGAAAAAAGCAGATGCATTGGATATAGGCTATAGAGTGTTTTCTCTTACCCCTAAACCGCAGCTTATTGAAGATGAAAATACAGTATTCCAATTAGAACATGCCCGTACAGGCACGATACATACACTTGTAAATATGCTATGTGCTACAGGTAAGCCTCTGCACAGTACTATCGAAGAGAAAGAAAAAGACATCCTATATAGTGTCGATGATACGATATTTGTACTAGGTAATATAAGCACTAACATAGTAGAGGATATGAAAGATAAAATGATTTATATTGATGGATATAGTGACATATCTTTAGAGTATTGGCTAAACTTAAATATATCAAATAGAGATAATATAAAGATAGTGTATTAGAATGTAACAAGGAGTTAGCGTGAAAATTTATGTTGAAACAAGCAACAGACCTTTTAGTGAAATAATAGGTAATAGTAAGCGATACATTGTGCCAAAATATCAACGTAACTACTCTTGGGATTATGAACAATTAGAAGATTTATGGGATGATTTAGAAGCTATATATAATAATGCTAATGACAAAGAGCGTGAGGAACACTATATGGGATACTTAGTGTTAAAAGAAATTCAAAAAAATAATAAATTTGAGATTATTGATGGTCAACAGCGAATTACAACACTAACACTATTAGTACTGGCTATATTACAAATTTTAAAAAAACAAAATGAACAAAGCCGTTTAGATAATATCCGAGAAAATTTCATCATATATAAAAGAATGGACGATCTTGTTGAAGAATATAAACTTGAACTTAATAAAAATAACGATAAATATTATAAAGATAAATTAGTCTCATTAACCGAGAATCCAAAAAACCGAAATTTAATAGCTTCAAATAACTTATTAAGAGAAGCCAAAAAATTTTTTCAAAAAAAATTAGAAGAAAAAAATTTATCTCCACAGCAATTAGGAGAGTTTTTAAGTGTTGTATTTAATGGGTTACTATTTACCGTTATGACTATTGATGATGATGTAAATGCATATAAGATTTTTGAAACCTTAAATGCGAGAGGGGTAGAGTTATCTATACCAGACTTATTGAAAAATTATCTTTTTTCTGTAGCTGATGAACATTCAGAAAATTTGATTGATGATTTTGAAGATAAATGGCATGATATTATCGTATCTTTAGGAGATTCTGATTTTACTAAGTTCATAAGAGTACAATGGAATAGTTTATATAAATTTAGTACAAAAGCAGATCTTTTTAAAACTATAAGAAATGAAATTAAAGAACCAGAAGATGCAAAAAATTATATTATAGCCATACATAAAGATATGGATGTGTATGTATCATTACAGAATTATAAGGATGATATGTGGAAAGAATATACTGAGGAAGTGAAGGAATGTATACATATGCTCAAGATATTTAGTATTGTGCAGCCTCTGGGGGCTTTGCTGAGAGCCTTTAAAATATATCCTAAAAAAGATTTTGAAAAATTTTGTAAATATGTATTAGCATTTTGTATGCGATATAATGTTATTTGTAATTTACCACCCAATCAGCTAGAGCCGTTTTATAGTAAGCTATCTCACAGCATATCAAAAAAGCCATCGCTAAACGATATTAAAATGAAATTTAAAAAATCATATGTTGATGATGAGCGATTTAAAAAAAGTTTTGCTTATAAAAGTATGGTAGAACCCAAAAAAGCCATATATATCCTTTCTTCTTTAGAAAACCATATAAATAAAAGCAATAGAATACACTCTGAAGATTATACACTAGAGCATATATTACCAAAAAAAGAACCTACAGATGATACTTATTGGAGTGAACAGTTTAGGAATTCAAAGCAACAAGATATTGAGAAATTAGGAAATTTTACTCTCTTACGAAAGAAAGACAATGAAAAAGCAAGCAATGGTTCTTTTGATGAAAAAAAGGAAATTTATAAAAAAAATACATTAAAAATTTTACAAAAGATTTGTGAGTATAAAGATTGGAATCATAAGAGTATTTTAGACTATCAGCATTGGCTAGCAGACATAGCGGTAGAAAAATGGAATATTCAATTTTAGTGTAATTACAATACTACCTCTCTGTATTTCTCCTTTTGTACGCCTCTACATCCATAATAGTAATTGACTATTATACGAACAAAAAAGTATATATACATATATCATCTAAAAAACCATTGCAATTTCCATCTCAAATTGATTGAAATTTTGCTATGAAAGTGATATTATTACTATGTAGAAATAGCATTTTGTATAAACGAAAGCAGTAACATGATACAAAAATGGCATTTTGTATAAATGTACAGAGGAGTTGCTAGGAATTATGATTAACAAAATAACGATAAATAATATAGCAAGCTATAAAGAAGAAACTTTTTTAGAGACTAAAAAGAAAGTAAATCTTATTTATGGACTAAATGGTACAGGCAAAACAATTTTATCCAGTTATTTACAGGATATGGAAAATGATAAATATAAAGATTGTGGGATTGAAGGATTTGATGCAAACAAGCAAAAGATATTAGTATATAACCAAAAATTTGTAGATGATAAGTTTGATGGCAATGAAACACAAAGAGGAATTTTTACCTTAGATAAAGATAATAAGGAAGCACTATCAAATATAGACAAAGCAACACAACAAAAGAAAATTTTGGAAAGCAAGTTACAGGAGGAAGGAAATGCTTTAAGTGATCAGAAAGCACAAATAGACGAGAATCATAGTACAGCAATAGAAAATATTTGGGAAATAAAGAAAGAATATGAACATGGTGTATTTGATTTCTGTTTAGAAGGATATAAGAGGAAAGATAAATTATTTGAATATTTGCTGAGTAGGAATCTAGAAGAATCAACTAAAAGTATTAAAAGTATAGAAGAAGAGTTGTTAGAATTAGGAGAAGGAGCGAATCCAAGAGAAGAATTAAAAGAAATTACCTATGACAGTAATATAGAAAGTAATCAGATTTTTCAAGAAGGAATTATAGGTAATGAAAATAGTGCTGTTTCTAATCTAATAAAAGAATTAAAAAATGCTGATTGGGTTAGAAAAGGTTTGGGTTATGTCAATTTAAAAGAAAGGGAGAATTGCCCTTTTTGTCAAGAGAAGACTATGACTAAAGAATTGGTAAGTGAGATTGAAAGCTATTTTGATAAGACATATGAAGAAAAGATTACTCAAATAAAAAAATTAAAAACCGAATACCAAAATTTTAGGGATAATCTAAATTTAGATAGTTATAAAAGAAATTTTTTCAAAGACTATCAGAATTTAGAAATTGAAAAATTATTTAATAGTGTAACTAAAATTTTAGATGATAATTTGGAAAAGATTAAGAAAAAAATAAGTCAGCCAAGCCAGATAGTAGAATTAGAATCAAGTAAAGAAGCAATACAGAAGGTAAATCAAATAATCCAAAATAAAAATAAAGAGATTGAAGCATTTAATACGAAATTAACAAATAGAGAGCAGACAATTCAAGAATTAAAAGAAGATTTTTGGAAAATTCAAAGAAAAAAATACGACAGAGATATTTCTAACTATAATAATAAGAAACGAACATTACAAAAAGAGCAAGATAATATAAACAAAGAAATTGAAGATATAAGCAAACAAATTAAGGAACAAAATAGAATTATTAAGGAGAATCAAAGAAAAACAACCAGTATAGAAACTGTAATTGACAAAATTAATGTTCATTTATCAGATTTTGGAATAAAAAATTTTAAGATTGTAAAGAATGATGAAAAAACTTATAAAATTGAAAGAACAGGAGAAGATGAAATTAATAAAATTGAGAGAACGGGAGAAGATGAAAATAAATTTAAATCACTAAGTGAAGGAGAAAAAACCGTTATCAGCTTTTTGTATTTTGTAGAGTTATGTATTGGAAAAGAAAATACAGAAGACATTAAAGAAAAAATTGTTGTAATTGATGACCCTATGTCAAGTTTATCCCATATGTATGTCTTCAATGTAGCACAGCTTATTAAAACACATTTTACAAAAAACAGTGACAAAAAGAGCGAGGTTAAACAATGTTTTATTTTGACGCATAGTCTATATTTTTTCTATGAACTAATGGATAAAAAAAAGAAGGAGGAAGAAGAAAAACAAGGGTTATTTAGAATTACCAAATCAGATAGCAGTAAGATTGAAGAAATGAAACGTAATGAAATCCAAAATGAATATGATTCTTACTGGGATATAGTGAAAACAGCAAATGAAGCAAATAGATTTATAGTAGCTAATGCTATGAGAAATATCATAGAGCATTTTTTTTGTTTCGTTGATAAAGAAGAAAGTATAAATAATATTTTTCAGAAAGAAGAATTTAAAGGCGATGAATATCAATCTTTTAGAAGATACATAGAGAGAGAATCACACTCCGATAGAACAAATTTTAGTGACAGCAAAGAAATTAATATAGAATTTTTTAAGAAAGCATTTAGGAAGGTTTTTGAAGAGGCAGATTATAAAGAACATTATGACAAATACATTAAATGAAAAAAATATTTCAATTAGAACATCCACCTCCTCCCCCCATAACTTCAATACATGATATAATAATAGTATATATATTTATGGAGGATGTGTATGATTCAATATGTAAAAAAAGCATTGCAAGTAAGTGATATAGGGCATGTTGATACAAAAGTAAAAGAAACAGTAGAGTCTATCTTACGAGACATTACTCAACGAAAAGATAATGCAGTAAGAGAGCTTTCACAGAAATTTGACAACTTTAATCCGCCTCAGTTTAGACTGAGTGAGCAGGAAATACAACACTGTCTTTCACAGGTAACGAAAGAGGATATGGAAGATATCACCTTTGCGTACAATCAGATTAAGTACTTTGCTGAACAACAAAAGGCTATGTTTAAGGACATAGAAGTAGAGCCTTATCCTGGAGTTATTCTTGGTCATAAAAACATTCCTGTAAATTCTGTTGGATGTTATGTGCCAGGGGGAACACATCCATTTATAGCTTCTTGTTTTATGAGCATCCTCACAGCTAAAGTTGCTGGAGTAAAACGCATAGTAGCATGTGCGCCACCGCAAAACGGAAAGCCTCATCCTCTTGTTATTGCTGCTATGCATTTATCAGGAGCAGACGAGATATATCTTCTTGGGGGAGTGCAGGCCGTTGCAGCTATGGCAATAGGCACAGAAGAAATAGCACCTGTAGACATGATTGTAGGTCCAGGAAATGCCTTTGTAGCAGAAGCAAAACGACAGCTCTTTGGAAGAGTTGGCATAGATTTGTTAGCAGGCCCCACCGAAACCTTAGTTATTGCAGATGACACAGTTGATGCCGAGCTATGTGCTACTGACTTATTAGGACAAGCAGAGCATGGACCTACTTCTCCTGCAATATTATTGACAAACTCAAAAAAGCTAGCAGAAGAAACATTGAAAGAAATTGATCGCTTATTGACCATACTTCCTACTGCAGATGTCGCAAAAATATCTTGGCAAGACTATGGCGAAATTATTGTATGCGATACATACGAGGAAATGCTTGCTGAATCTGAGCGTATTGCATCAGAACATGTACAAGTGATGACCAGCCGTGATGATTGGTTTTTGGAACACATGGTAAACTATGGAGGCCTCTTTATTGGTGAGCGTACCAATGTTGCATACGGAGATAAGGTGATAGGCACCAACCATACCTTGCCTACCCGTAAAGCAGGACGCTATACAGGAGGACTCTGGGTAGGAAAATTCATTAAAACGCACAGTTATCAACGAGTGACAAGTGATGAAGCCACAGTACATATTGGAGAGTACTGTTCAAGAATCTGCCATATGGAAGGCTTTGCAGGACATGCAGAGCAAGCGAATATACGACTTCGTAGATATGGCAAAAAAGATGTTCCGTATGGTACTCCTGCCACAAAGGAATAATGCAAAAAATAATAGTAAGGAGCTATAGCTTACACTATGATAGAACAAATATTTAGCTTAAAAGGAAAAAAAGCCATTGTAACAGGAGCAACAGGGTCTATCGGATATGCCTGTGTGCAAGCACTACTATCTTTTGGAGCTTCGGTGCTTATAGTAGGAAGAAAGAAAGAAAAACTTATTGAGATAGAACAGCGTCTACAAAAAGATATGCTACAAACATCTCATCATAATGCTACTCAGCATGCTCCTAATCATCAGACTGTTCATCAGAATAAGGTACAAGCACAATCTCATCAGCTTGATTGTAACGATATAGCTGCAATGAAAAAATTTTTTTCCAATCACAATGATACAGACATCTTTGTCAATAGTGTAGGCACTAACATACCAAAGCCTTTGCTTGAAATGAGCGAACAAGACTATGACACGCTTATGGACACAAATGTAAAAAGTGCTTTTTTTCAAACACAGTGTTTTGTAGCAGCAAAGACAGAAAAAGAAAAAAGAACTACTCAGTCATCTCCTGCATCGATTATTCACATATCTTCACAGATGGGATTTGTAGGAGGCGATGAGCGTAGCATATATTGTGCAAGTAAACATGCCATGCAAGGTATGTGTAAAGCCATAGCCTTAGAAATAGGAAAGTGGAATATGCGTATCAATACTATTTGTCCTACTTTTATTGAGACAGAGCTTACACGTTCTACGCTTGTCGATGCAGAGAAACGAAAAAAAATAACCCAATCTATTGTCTTTGAACGTTTAGGTGAACTACAGGACATATACGGAGCGGTAGTATACTTAGCCTCTGATGCCTCTCGTTTAGTAACAGGCACTGCAATAACAGTAGATGGCGGATGGACAGCACGATAGGGGAGCTTAGTTATTTTTTCTCATAGATATTTCTTTCTCTATATCTCTGTCTACAGAGTTAGTAAGACTATCAATTTCAAGCCCCATACCTTCTATTATTCTTTGATTTTCAACTTTCAAGGTTTCTAAAAATTCTGACTTATTCCACAGCCTATTTTTATTACCAAATCCATCTTCAGTAACATCCTGCAATGTACTTAAGTAAGATATGTGCATGACAATTAATACTATCAGGCTTACCTCTCTTACCTGTTCTGTTGGGTACATGTATGGCCACATCGCAACACATACCTTGATCAGTTAAGAGTTTGGTAAATTGCTCTACATAAGAAAGAAAAAAATAAGTCTGATAATTCTAAACTGCGACTGAAAGTATAAGTAGCTTTTTAATAATAGATAATCTCATTCGTATAGAGAGACTGAAAATAGATACTCCTATATAATGTATTATCCGATGTTTATTCCCAATTATTTATCAATGGCTGGCTACTATGTATATAGTTCCCAAATGATAGGAGTATAATCTATAGAAAAATAAAAACTATTTACTTATCAAAATCTCAGAAACCTACCGCGTTGTAAAAACAGGAAACACTATATAATTAAATATAAGGTTAAGCCCTAAAATCCTATCGCAAAATCATAGCCCCAAGCCTGGCCTAGATGTTTATTGGTTTATTGCATTATAGAGTAAAGCGAATCCAGAAAGCATGATTGCAAAGTTTATTCCAAATATCCAATAAATAGTTTTTATACTATTGCTCAAACTATTTATTTTTTCATTTAAGTTTGTATTCATACTATTCATTTTTTCTACGAGTAAATCATACTGAGTTACTGGTGTGCCTAATGAACCATCATCTGTATTTTTCTTTATATCTTTCATAATCCTATTATCGCATATTTTTATTTTTTTAGTTTAGAGACTTGGGCTCTTGTAGCTCTGATTTTGTTGCTGCTCCTGTTCATATTCTCTTTTTAATTCTTTTATTTTCTCTACGATTGTTTTTTTAAGGTAGGATATGATGTTATACTTGGTTTAATTTCTTCTTCTAACATTTTATTTTCTTTATCTGTAAAATTATTCTTTTTGTAAATAGTCTTCTTTTCATCATACAACATATTGTCACATACTTTCTGAGCTACTCTTTTAATTTCTGCCTGTCTCTCCTGCTCGATATGTTGTCTTTCAAGTTGATACTGTTTTTCTTTCTGTTCCTGCTCGATAGATAGCTGTATACTTTTATTCACATCAATACTAAGTATAGGTTCGGGTGATAGTGGGTAATATTCTTTTTCATCTTGTTTATGTGCCTTATCTATTTGGGGTTGGGATAACTCTCGTTTTTCCTCTCTAATATCCTCTTTTTTTTCTCATAGATATTTCTTTCTCTATGAGAGAAAAAATATCATAGCCAAACTGTTTTAGTATATCAAGTATATCTATCATCACCCAATTTTCTACAAGACGATTTTCTTCTCGTCTCCATATATCAACAACACGTAGAGTAATCTTTGTATTGCTTGCAGTCAACCCAAGCCATCCATCACCAGTATGAGACGCATACATAGAAGGAAACCCAAAGTCGCATACATAGTTTCCCTCTGCTAGCTGTGCTGTATACGGAGTCTCTGTTTTTGAGAGTATACCTCTATCAGGAAATGCAGTGAGAAATGGAATTTGATGATACTTTTGAAACCCTTTCAATCCGCGTGTAGTACCTATCCCAGAAGGGCCGTACCACATCATGTTTTTTGTATCCCAGAAACGTTCTTGTCCCATTGAATCAAGACTGTTTCCATCATAGGAAAGCAATCCATCAAGCATAGCATTTACCAAATTAAGAGAAGCAATACTTTCTTCTTCGCTGGTATCATAGAGGATAATACCGTCCTGTGTCATTGGTGCTGCAGTTACAATCTCAGCTCCTCGTTGTGGTAATAGTTGTAACCCTGCTTGTCTCATGATAGCAAGAGAGTCAATAAAATACCATGCCTTTTGTATACGCCCATTTTGTAATATATAATGAGCATGAAAGCGAATCCATGTTGCTTGTTGAGTAGCAGGAACAGTAAACCAATCTCGTGCAAATGTGCCTATCATGTTTCCTGCACAACATACACATTCCATATCTTTGTATACATCACCAAACAAAAGATACGGCTGAATTTCTAGATCAGGAAATGAATAGCTGAGAGTATGCCAAAATTGAGTCATATGCTCTTCTATGCCTTTTTGAGGAGCATGAGAAAAAGGCTCGGTAGCATAGCTTTCACTATCATGTGCCATATATGTTTGTAATGTTTCTGCGGTATATGTGCCATTTTCTAAGGCACGGTTTATATCTTGTATACATGAATATACAACTTGTTTGTTGTGTAATATATGTTGTTTCATAGTATTGTCCTTATGTTTTATTTCGGTATAATTGACACAATGTATCAAATGCATCGTACACAAGCCATTCTTGAGTAATGCTATTGTTTACAATTTCTATATGATGAATCCCTAAAGTATTGGCACTCATATCTGTTGCAGTGCCAAATACCTGTGAATCATGAGCATGTACGCCTTTTAGTCGCCATCGTATTGCTATTTCAGTTTTTTCTTCATAGAAAGTAGCGGTAATTTGGTATATACTCAAGGCTTTCTCTTCAAACGGGGAGAGCAATGTACTCCATAGAAACTTTCTTTGTTCGGGAGAACGATAGGAACTATCGCATATGCCATTGCTTACAGCAGTATCATGATAAAAAGAATCGATTGATTGGTTGTTACTAATAGCTTTGTACAAGGACATAACAAAATCAATAGCTGCTTCGTCAGTATCGTGCGGTGTGTACTGGCTGTACTGTATAGGGGTACAGCCATCGTCATATGCAAGTACATCTATGGCATTGTAGCGGGTATCCTGTATTGCCATATGTATGGGATCAAAGCCAAGTTGTCGTATAACAAACAAGTTATCACGTACAAGCCATTCTTCATAAATAATATTATTTTTTGCAAGGCAATCTGCTATAGTACGAAAATGAATATGCTTTCCTGTTGCTGCTCCATATACAGTAGCACCAGTATTTGTAGCAGTCGAGAAAATTCTATGGGACGAAAAAAAACGCTGCTCGTCACTACTGATGAGAGATTCTTTGCTAGCACAAGTACTATCGTGATAATGGGCCCATATAACAGCTTCTGCTCCCATTGTTCTATCAGGAAAAGAATACAGTGTTTTTAATGTTCCTTCTATTACTTGATCTAATCCGTGTATAGTTCTTGCTCCACTATGTATAGCAATATCTTTATCATAAGTATCATATAAAAGCCAAATAGCTCTCTTTTCCCAAATCTGTTCAGTAATATCAAGTATATAATGAGGAAAACTGGTATATATATCCTTAAAGCCCGGAGGAGTACTGTAAGAGCTTAGCCGCTTTTGATGTAAATATTCTCTTATAATCATATATATATTATACTAATTCTTTACAACGAGCAAATACATCAAGACCTTGTTGTAATAGCCAGTAAGGAATATCAATAAACACCCAGTTTTCTGCAAGTTTATCATGTTCTCTGCGGTATATGTCCACAACACGCATATCAGCAGGCTTTGAAGCAGGAAGCCCTAGAAACCCACCAGTAGGAGTATTGGTTAAGTTAGGCCAGCCGAAGAAACCTGCGTACTGTCCTTCTGCAAAACGACATATGTGACCATTAAATGTTTTGTCTTTTAGATTTTTACGAAAAGGGTATTGATGTTGTTTTTGAAACAGAGGAATAGTATAGGTTGCTCCAATGCCTGTCGGACCGTACCATATCATATCTTTATGCCATGTTCTCTCTAAATATTTAGGATTGCATTCATCATTTCCTGTTTTATTGAGTGTATCTAAATCATCAATCATAGTGTTAAGAAGATTGAGTGTTTTTTCTCCTTCTTCTGGAACTTGTGTCTTGTAAAGAAGTCCATCATGGGTACGGGGACCTGGATAGAGAAATGAGGCTCCCGTTTGCATAGGAAGAGGATATATGCCTGATTGTTGCATAACATCGATCATATCACAGAAAAATGCACTTTGGGTAATACTATCGTTTTCAACACAATGAAATTCAGCATAACGAAGAAAGGTCATTGCATTGTTGGATGGAATACCTAGCCACTCTGCTTGTCGTATTCCTAAAAAATGCCCCATACTGATAGTCCATATTTTGTTATCGTATATATTTTTTCCTGCAATAAAAATATCTTGTCGTCTTTGTACATGAGACCAAGAAGCATAAAACGGCTTCCAGAATATTTCTATTACCTGTTGTCTATCGTTTTGCTTGTTAAATGGATGTACTCCATACCATGTATATGCTTGTGATACATATTTTTGCACTATTGATGCCACCGTATCTTGTGTAGCTGTTTCTAATTCTGTATAGTATGAAAGTACTAATTGTTTTGCATGCTCAATACTTACAGACATATATTATCCTTTTACTGCCCCTGCAGAGAGGCCTTTTACAAGATATTTCTGAAAGAATATAATAATGAATATAATAGGAATGGTAATAGAAATTGATGCTGCTGCTGCAATAGTACGATATGCTGCATCTTCTCCGCTTGTATATGATGCAATGGCCACAGGAAGAGTCCAGTTTGATTGAAGAAGCAAACGACCAAGTAAAAATTCATTATAGGCTAAAAGCAAGGTAAAGAGGCTAGTGGTAATAATACCAGGCCACGATATAGGGAGAATAACCCTCCAAAAAGCAGTAAATCTACTCGCTCCATCAATTAACGCTGCTTGTTCAATTTCCTTTGGTATTTCCATAAAAAAGCTACGAAGCATCCAAATAGTAAAAGGCTGATTTACCGCAACAAGCACGAGTATCATCAAAAGATGAGTGTCATAAAGTCCTGTAATCTGTCCTACATAATAGAAAGGAAGCCCAAAAGCAGTACGAGGTAACGCACGAAAGCTCAAGGCTACTATGAGTATAATAGTACTCATTATTCCTTTATAGCGAGACAATGCGTATCCTCCAAAACATCCAATAGTAATGGATATACATAAAGTAAATACCGTGATAATAATACTGTTGATAAGGTATCCATAAAATTTTGATACAGTAACAAACAGAGGAGTAATAGCAATCATGATAATAATGATACTTGTAATGATAATCCCCATAGTTGTATTTGAAAGTATCTGTTTTTTGCGGTTATATCGATATACTACAATACATGCTATCAGTAAGATAATACTTGTTATCCCAACAGGCATAAATTCGGCTACAGGCTCTTGATATGCAGAACCACGTACAAGAAGCCAGAGTTTTGCAAAATTATATGGGGTAGGCATAAAGCCCCATATACTTGGCACTATTTTATTTGCTTCTACTGGAAATTTAATTGCAGTGAGAAGTGCCCATAAAAAAGGAAGCAAGCACAGTATAGATACTATCACTAATATGAGATGAATAAGAATACGAAGATATATGTTTTTTACTTTATCGATTTAGCGTTCCTCCTTTTGTTGTTTATAGGTAATAATAAGAAATGGTATAAGCACTACTAAAATTCCTATGACAGTAATAATAGACACAGCATTTGCTTTTCCTAATCGTTGTACAGCAGTAGCTATCTTAAAATTATAGTACATAATAGTATCTACCTTAAAGGCGGGGTTACTCCGTGACATAACTATAATGCTATCAAATATACGATATGCGTCCATAATAGAGACTAATGATACAAATACAATAAGAGGACTAAGGTGAGGAATAACAACATGCTGTATTTTCTTAAAAATATTTGCTCCATCTATTTTTGCTGCTTCCATTGTTTCTCGTGGAAGCGTTTGTAATCCTGCAAAAAATGTTATCATTGCAAAGGGGGTAACATACCATATGCCATGCGTAATAATAAGAAAACGTACAGTGTTAGTAGTGAGAATAAAATCATAATTGAAGAAATCTAACAGAAAATAATATAACCCCCCTCTATCAAACATGTTTCTAAACATTAAAGTACCAACAACAGGAGTTATAATAAAAGGAATAAGAATAGCTGCTACATACAATCCACGCCCTTTCTTTATCTGATCTACTAATAAGGCAAGAAAAAACCCAAGTAATAATTCAAAAGGGATAGTAATACAAATAAAAAGGAGAGTAAATCGAAAAGAACTCCAAAAGTCTGGATCTTGTATTATTTCTATGTAGTTTCTTAGTCCTATAAACTGAGGCTGATCAAGTGTAGCATAGGTAAGGTAATGAAAGCTTAGCCATATAGCAGTGAACAATGGTATTATCATCATGAGAGTCATAACAATAAGACTTGGTGATATAAATTTTAGGAAAGTTGCTCTTTTCACAATAATAGTTTATGGTAAGATATATATGGTATCTTTCATACAGTTAGCACTAAAGATATAAGTGTACTGTCAATTATGTACGGCAATACACTTATAATACAATATGTGTTACAGTACCCCTTGTTGGGTAGCTTCTTTTCTATACGCATCAGCCATCTCATTGAGTAGCCCTTGAATATCATCTCTTCTGTTAATTGCCTGTGGAAGATAATTATCTGCTATTGCTATAGCAATAGGATTACCAGGATGAGTGCTTGTCACCGCACCTCCTTCACTAATTGATTGTAACGCTGCTTTAGTATAGCGTACATCTTGTCTTGCTTCTGATACTTTATTTCTTGTCATAAGAGAATAGTCTGCTCCACGTTTTTGTGATTCAAAATCTGTGGCTTCTGCAATAACACGAAAAATATATTCTGGATCTACCGTTGTATTTATAGGAATCATATAGTAATCAGCAGTAGCAGGAGCAGCTCTTTTTTCTGAGGGGCTTACACGTGGTGCAGGGGCAAAGCCAATTCTCCCAACAAACTGAGATTTTGTAGGATCGTCCATATTTGCAGCACGGGAGGTCCATGTTGTTGCAGATGCAAGGCGACCAGTCTCAAGCCCAATCTCTACATCGTCAATACTCCAGGAAAGGCCTTCTTTACCCATTGTGGCATCAGCAATGTCAAGTATCATTTCTAATGCAGCAACTCCTTCTTTGCTATTAAAAAGAGGTTCTCCCTCATCACTGAGCCATTGTCCTCCAAAAGCATTGAGAAAATTGATAAATTCAATACGCCATGCCCATCCAGCATGAAGATTAATTGCAAAAGGAAGATCAATATCTGCATCTTTTAGTTTTTTTGCAGACGCAATGACATCAGCATATGTTTCTGGCACACTGATATTATATTCTTCAAAAATATCCATATTATAGAAATAATGCATAGAATTAGCAGTAAAAGGAATACCATAAATCTTTCCGTCAGGAGAAGTAAGAGTATAGAGAGTATCACTAATATCACCAAAATCATATACATCTTTATATTTTTCAATATAATCATCAAGAGCAAGAATCTGTTTATTTATTGCTAACTCCGTGAGAAACGTTGCATCTCCTTGTACGATCTCATACGGAGATTTTCCTCCGCCTGCTAATGCCAAACGTACTTGTTCTCGCACACTTTGGGAATCTAACAGCTGAGTGCTTACCGTTAATTTATCTACAGAGTTGAACGATTCAAGCTCTTCTGCAAAAAATTCGGTAACAGGAAAGCGCCACCCAATCATATTGATTGTTGTTGCTGTTTCTGGTACTAGTACTAATGTTTCAGTACTATCTGATGTATTCTCGTTGTTGCCTCCTGCAAATAATACAGTAGATACAAGAGAGAATAACATTACATAAAAAGTAATATTTTTCATAATAACCCTCTTAATGTTTTTTATATAGTATACTATAATATTAAAAAAAAGTTTTTAGTAAATACAATAGGTAAATTAATTATATACAATACTACTGTAATTCCATATAATGATATGATTACCACATAATAAAGGAATAATGGTATGAGAAACATTTTGTTGTTATGGTGTATGTTTGCACCGTTTTTATTTAGTTGTGTGTCTCTGTCTGAATCTGATATAGCTATTGATTATGGAGAACAAAGATTGATAACGAAAGAAGGGGTATCAGTAAATGAACTGTACATACTTACTCATGAATTTTTACTGTTTCATATAAGTGATGCCGAAGTGAGCGTAGAGTTTTTTGATAAAGAAGATGGCAAAATAATAGGCAATTTCAATGTGAAAATAGTTAATGACAGTGCCTACACAGATTCTGTAGTGTACTATAACTATACTTATAATATTGATATAAGAGATGGCCAAGTACATGCTAGCATTAAAGGGATAGCAAGGCAGGTTGATGCTACGCTCATTCAGTTTTGTACTGATTTTCTCGATGCTTTAGAGGAGTATATTCATAGTCATTCTATTATAGATAGGTTTGTATAGTTTTTTCTGTAAAATGTTGCACATGCAGATTAAAGTATTGTAAAGTGCATTAGTATGCGATACAGCAAAAAAGAGCAGAAAAACAAAAAGGTGGAATTTCACTATCTCATGTATACCTTTGGTAGCACTCAATTCAGATATTTTATGTAATTAGTACTTAAAATTGAGGATAGCAGGCTATTTTTTAAAAAAAATAGGTGTTCTGCTATTGCGGTTTTTTTTTTTTTATTGTATAATATAGCTATATTTATAAAAAATTCAAGTATTAAATTTGAAAAAGGAGCAAAATATGAAAAAAAATCGTATATGGTTTGTTATTTTATGTTTTCAGCGATGTTTTTTAATGCTACCGCTTTTAAGCAAGATTTAGAAGCATGGGGGAAACACATAGGCAAAAAAAGAGTATTTAAGGCAAATATGTTTTATGGGAGTGGAGTAAAAACACCACCAACATGGCATTAAAATATAGAGGTAGGGATGGTAGAACTTTCTTACACTTTGAAAAAGAATAATTTTAATAGGAGGCAAAAATGAAATTATTGAATATATCATATATATTTTTTATCGTTTTTGTGTTTTCACTTTTCACTTGTGAAAATGACAATGTAGGAAGCGGAGGAAGTAACAACGCTATTGATTTAAGTAGTGTGGCATCTCCCCCGCTAGATGTAACGAATATTACTAACAGTATTGTGAATGGTAATATTGTGTTAAAGTGGCAAGTTCCAGCCCTTACTACTAATCTTAAAAGGAAAGATGGCAAAACACTCACAAAGGCAGATATATCTTACAAAGTGTATCGAGTAGTAAAGGGAGCAAAGAGCCGAACAATAGCCCAGATTAAAACAGTGGATAAAAAACCGATAACAGTAGCAAAGGGAACAACAAGTACAACTATAAGTAATCTTACTGGAAATACAACATACGAGATAGTAGTGCAGGCAGTAAATTCTACAGATACCACAAAAGTCTCTACAGGAGTGAGAGCAGAAGTTACTACTTTATCCTCTGCAACTGCTCCCGCAGAAGTAAGCACTATTACTGCAGGCAGTACAACGGCTAGCAGTACAGTTATATCATGGACAGCCCCAACGCTTGATACTAGCCACAAGAAAGCAGACGGCACAGCACTGACAAAGGCAGATGTGTCTTACAAAGTGTATCGAGTAGCAAAGGGAAGCGATGAGCGAACAGTAGCACAAATAAAATCAGCAGACACAAGCCCGCTAGCAGTAGCAAAGGGAACAACAAGTACAACTATAAGTAACCTTACAGGCAGTACAACATACGAGATAGTAGTGCAGGCAGTCAATTCTACTGATGCCACAAAAGCCTCTATAGGCAAGAGAATAGAAGTTACTACTACTGTTATAATAAATCAAGCCACCGCACCCGCAGAGGCAAGCACTATTACTGCAGGCAGTACAACAGCTAGCAGTACAGTTATATCATGGACAGCTCCAACGCTTGATACTAGCCACAAGAAAGCAGACGGCACAGCACTGATAAAGGCAGATGTATCTTACAAAGTGTATCGAGTAGCAAAAGGAAGCGATGAGCGAACAGTGGCACAGATTAAGACAGCAGATACAAGCCCGCTAGCAGTAGCAAAGGGAACAACAAGTACAACTATAAGTAACCTTACAGGGAATACAACATACGAGATAGTAGTGCAGGCAGTAAATTCTACTGATACCACAAAAGCCTCTATAGGCAAGAGAATAGAAGTTACTACCACGAACCCTGCAACTGCCCCCGCAGAAGTAAGTGCTATTACTGCAGGCAGTACAACGGCTAGCAGTACAACGCTATCATGGACAGCCCCCACGCTTGATACTAGTCACAAGAAGGCAGACGGCACAGCACTGACAAAGGCAGATGTGTCTTACAAAGTGTATCGAGTAGCAAAAGGAAGCGATGAGCGAACAGTAGCACAGATTAAGACAGCAGACACAAGCCCGCTAGCAGTAACAAAGGGAACTATAAGCAAAACTATAAATAACCTTACAGGCAGTACAACATACGAGATAGTAGTGCAGGCAGTCAATTCTACCGATATCACAAAAGCCTCTACAGGCAAGAGAATAGAAGTTACTACTCTAAACCCCGCAAATGCCCCAACAGAAGTAAGCACTATTACTGCAAGCAGTACAACAGCTAGCAGTACAGTTATATCATGGACAGCTCCAACGCTTACTACTAGCCATAAGAAAGCGGACGGGGGAAGGCTTACAACGGCAGATGTATCTTACAAAATATATCGAGTAGCAAAGGGAAGCAAAGCCCGAACAGTAGCAGAGATTAAGAGAGTAGACCCGACTCCACTAAAAGTAACAAAGGGAACAACCCGTATAACTATAACAAACCTTAATTATAATACCGCCTATGAAATAGTAGTACAAGCAGTCAATTCTACTGATACTACAAAAGTCTCTACAGGAATACGAAAAGAAGTTACTACTAATCGTATACCTAATATAGCCACCGCCCCAACAGAAGTAACCAATATCACCGCAGGCAGTACAACGGCTAGCAGTACAGTTATATCATGGACAGCCCCCACCCTAACAAACAGTCACAAGAAAGCAAACGGACAAAATCTTACAACGGCAGATGTATCTTACAAAATATATCGGGTAGCGAAGGGAAGCGATGAGCGAACAGTAGCCCAGATTAAAACAGCAGACACGACTCCGATCGCAGTAGCAAAGGGAACAACAAGAACAACTATAAGTAACCTTACAGGAAGTACAATATACGAGATAGTAGTGCAGGCAGTCAATTCTACCGATACCACAAAAGTCTCTACAGGAGTGAGAGCAGAAGTTACTACTCTAAACCCCGCAAATGCTCCCGCAGAAGTAAGCAATGTTACTGCTGGAAGTACTACCGATAAAAGAATAGAAGTAACATGGCAAGCACCAACGCTTACTAATGATCACAAGAAGGCAAACGGAGAAACACTAACAACGGCAGATGTATTTTATAAAGTGTATCGAGTAGCAAAAGGAAGCGATGAGCGAACAGTAGCAGAGATTAAAACAGCAGACACAAGCCCGTTAGAAGTAGCACGGGGAATAACTACTGTATTTATACCCAACCTTACAGGCAGTACAACATACGAGATAGTAGTGCAGGCAGTCAATTCTACCGATACCACAAAAGCCTCTACAGGAGTGAGAGCAGAAGTTACTACTACTAACCCTGCAAATGCTCCCGCTGAAGTAAGCAATATTACTGTAGGCAGTACAACGGCTAGCAGTACAACGCTTTCATGGACAGCCCCCACGCTTGATAATAGCCACAAAAAAGCAAACGGAGAAACACTTACAACGGCAGATGTGTCTTATAAAGTGTATCGTGTTGCAAAAGGAAAGAATGCCCGAGATGTAGCAGAGATTAAGACAGCGGATAAAAGCCCGTTAGCAGTAGCAAAGGGAACTATAAGCAAAACTATAAATAACCTTGCAGGCAGTACAACTTATGAGATAGTAGTACAAGCAGTCAATTCTACTGATACCACAAAAGCCTCTACAGGAGTGAGAGCAGAAGTTACTACTTTATCCTCTGCAACAGCCCCCGCAGAAGTAAGCAATGTTAGTGCAGGAAGCACAACTGCTAGCAGTACAGTTATATCATGGACAGCCCCCACGCTTGATAATAGCCATAAAAAAGCAGACGGTACAGCACTGACAAAGGCAGATGTGTCTTACAAAGTGTATCGAGTAGCAAAGGGAAGCGATGAGCGAACAGTAGCAGAGATTAAGACAGCGGATAAAAGCCCGCTAGCAGTAACAAAAGGAACTATAAGCAAAACTATAAATAACCTTACAGGCAGTACAACATACGAGATAGTAGTGCAGGCAGTCAATTCTACCGATACCACAAAAGTCTCTACAGGCAAGAGAATAGAAGTAACAACCTCAAACCCCGCAAATGCCCCCGCAGAAGTAAGCAATGTTAGTGCAGGAAGCACAACTGCTAGCAGTACAGTTATATCATGGACAGCCCCAACGCTTGATACTAGCCACAAGAAAGCAGATGGCACAGCACTGACAAAGGCAGATGTGTCTTACAAAGTGTATCGAGTAGCAAAGGGAAGCGATGAGCGAACAGTAGCAGAGATTAAGACAGCGGATAAAAGCCCGCTAGCAGTAACAAAAGGAACTATAAGCAAAACTATAAGTAACCTTACAGGCAGTACAACATACGAGATAGTAGTGCAGGCAGTCAATTCCACCGATACCACAAAAGTCTCTACAGGAGTGAGAGCAGAAGTTACTACTTTATCCTCTGCAACTGCTCCCGCAGAAGTAAGCAATGTTAGTGCAGGAAGCACAACTGCTAGCAGTACAGTTATATCATGGACAGCACCAACGCTTGATACTAGCCATAAGAAAGCAGACGGCACAGCACTAACAAAGGCAGATGTGTCTTACAAAGTGTATCGAGTAGCAAAAGGAAAGAATGCCCGAGATGTAGCAGAAATTAAGACAGCGGATAAAAGCCCGTTAGCAGTAACAAAGGGAACTATAAGCAAAACTATAAGTAACCTTACAGGCAGTACAACATACGAGATAGTAGTGCAGGCAGTCAATTCTACCGATACCACAAAAGCCTCTACAGGCAAGAGAATAGAAGTTACTACTCTAAACCCCGCAAATGCCCCCGCAGAAGTAAGCAATGTTAGTGCAGGAAGCACAACTGCTAGCAGTACAGTTATATCATGGACAGCCCCCACGCTTGATAATAGCCATAAAAAAGCAGACGGTACAGCACTGACAAAGGCAGATGTGTCTTACAAAGTGTATCGAGTAGCAAAGGGAAGCGATGAGCGAACAGTAGCAGAGATTAAGACAGCGGATAAAAGCCCGCTAGCAGTAACAAAAGGAACTATAAGCAAAACTATAAATAACCTTACAGGCAGTACAACATACGAGATAGTAGTACAAGCAGTAAATTCTACTGATACCACAAAAGTCTCTACAGGAGTGAGAGCAGAAGTTACTACTTTATCCTCTGCAACTGCTCCCGCAGAAGTAAGCAATGTTAGTGCAGGAAGCACAACTGCTAGCAGTACAACAATATCATGGACAGCCCCAACGCTTGATAATAGCCACAAGAAAGCAGACGGCACAGCACTAACAAAGGCAGATGTGTCTTACAAAGTGTATCGAGTAGCAAAAGGAAAGAATGCCCGAGATGTAGCAGAGATTAAGACAGCAGATAAAAGCCCGTTAGCAGTAACAAAAGGAACTATAAGCAAAACTATAAGTAACCTTACAGGCAGTACAACATACGAGATAGTAGTACAGGCAGTCAATTCTACCGATACCACAAAAGCCTCTACAGGCAAGAGAATAGAAGTTACTACTACCAACCCCGCAAATGCTCCCGCAGAAGTAAGCAATATTACTGCAGGCAATCTTATTGCAGGCACTCCCTACAGCACTGGTATTACTATATCATGGACAGCCCCAACGCTTGATAATAGCCACAAGAAAGCAGATGGCACAGCACTGACAACGGCAGATGTATCTTACAAAGTGTATCGAGTGGCAGAAAGATGGAATAACCCCCGAACAGTAGCACAGATTAAAACAGCAGACACAAGCCCGCTAGAAGTAACACAGAATACAACAAGTATAAATATAACTAATCTTGTTTTGTACGAAACATACGAGATAGTAGTGCAGGCAGTCAATTCTACCGATACCACAAAAATCTCTACAGGAATAAAGAAAAACATTACTCTCAATAGTAACGCCACTGATCCCGCAGAAGTAAACAATGTTACAGGAACTCCCGCTGATAAATCTGCAAGAATATCGTGGGAAGCTCCAACACTCAAAAGCAGTCACAAAAAATCAGACGGAACACAACTAACAACGGCAGAGGTATCGTATAAGGTATATGCAGCGAGAAGGAAAAGAGATGAGTACGGAGTTTATTACAAAGAACGCACAGTAGCACAAATTATAGCAGGTGGTCACCCAATTAGTTTACCCGCAGGAACTACAAGTACGAATATTAATACTATTGCAAAAGATATAGTTTTTATACCTAAAAATAAATACGAGATAGTAGTGCAAGCAGTAAATGTCACCGATACGTCAAAAGTCTCTACAGGAGTAAGAATAGAAATAACTACCATTTCTACTAATCACGCCACCGCCCCGCCAGACCCCCGCAGTGTTTTAAGCTATGCAGCAAAGCCATCTAATAGAGCAGTAACAATATCATGGATAACTTCAACGCTTACTAATAATCATAAGAAACCAGACGGCACGAAATTAGCGAAAACAGATATAGATTACTATGTATATCATTTAGAAAAGGCCAGCATTTCTAAAACAGTAGAACAAATTAAAAACAGAAAGCCAATCCCTATACTAGTACTCAATGGAGCTACAAATGTAGTTATTTCTAATCTTAAGCCCAATACTACCTATGAGGTAGTAGTGCAGGCAGTCAACTCTATTGATACAAGAAAAAAATCTACAGGCATACGAATAGAAGTTACTACTTTAGTAACGCTTAATGAATTAGTATTTAAGGTAAAGGGAAATAAAGTTACTTATGAATGGGTACATTACCCTGAAACTGCAAATATTGAAATAGAACAAACGCCATACGCAACAGGTAAATATTCAATAAGTCCCAACCTCACAGCAGACACTGGACTGTCCTTTGATACAAAAACAGGCAGGATATACGGACAACCCACGAAATCGCTTAAAACCTTCAATGCTCGTAAATACTACACAGTAAAATTTACTGCAAACGATGGACGAATAGCACGGGGTACAATTCTCTTAAAAGTAACAAGAAATAACTACTAATACATATATATTGTATATAATTAAGTAGTGTAATGATGGTAGAATTTGTATATTTTTCTCCTAATAAATGCAGATATTAGAGTATAATTTTTTCTATCATCTTTACACTTTGAAAAAGAATAATTTTTGAATAGGAGGCTGCAATGAAATTATTGAATGGTATCATATTATATTTTTATCGTTCTTGTGTTTTTACTGTTTACTTGCGAAGGCAACAAGGTAGGTAGCACTAAAGGTAACCCTGCCACCGCACCGCCAGAGGCAAGCAGTGTTACAGGAAGTCCCACCGATAACAGTGTAAGGGTATCATGGACAGCTCCAACGCTTGATAATAATCATAAGACAGCAGACACAAGCCCGCTAGCAGTAGCAAAGGGAACAACAAGTATAAATATAACTAATCTTACAACTACTACCACCTATGAAGTAGTAGTACAGGCAGTCAATGCAACAGATACCACAAAAGTCTCTACAGGAATAAAAACAGAAGTAACTACTCTTAGTTCTCTTAATTTAGTTTTGAAGAAAGGCAGTACTATAGAAACAGAAGTAAACATAAGGATAAATTCTGTTGGTGTTAATGTTCGTTCAATAGTAACACCGAATGTAAGTGGTACATTTTTTATTTCTCCTAATTTAACGAAAAATACTGGAATTTTATTTAATACTAATACTGGCATACTATCGGGGTTAGTACATTTAAGTAGTATTTTACTATATTGATATGATTAAATATATGGTACTTTAGTATTACCTTTAGTAGACACAGCATTATTTATGCTGTGTCTACTAAATTACCGAAAGCAAAAGAGCTAATTTTTATAAAATCGGTAAGTATTTATTGCAGGTACATATAAAATAACTTCTACTAAGCATATTTGAGAAAGGAGTTTTGTTATCTCATGTATACCTTTGGTAGCACTCAATTCAGATATTTTATGTAATTAGTACTTAAAATTGAGAATAGAAGGCCATCTCTTTAAAAAAACAGGTGTTTTGGTATTGCGTTTTTTTGTATTTCTTTGTATATTATATCTATCTTTATTCAAAATTCAAGCGTTAAGTTTGAAAAAGGAGAAAAATATGAAAACAAATCATATATATTTTATTATTTTTAGTGTTTTTATTATTTTGATAAGTGCTTGTGAAGCTGAGATTCCGACTATTGATAACAGTAGGAATGATGCTTCCTCTGCGACTGCACCAGCAGAGGCAAGCAATGTTACAGGAAGCCCAACCAATACAAGTGCAAGTATATCCTGGCAAGCCCCAACGCTTACAAGCAGTCATAAGAAAGCAGACGGAACACAGCTGACAAAGGCAGATGTATCTTACAAAGTATACCGAGTAGCAAAAGGAGCAAAGAGCCGAACAATAGCACAGATTAAAGAAGCGGACACGAAACCGATTGAAGTAGCAAAGGGAACAACAAGCACAAGTATAACTAATCTTACTAGAAGTACGACCTATGAAATAGTAGTACAAGCAGTCAATGCCACCGACCCCACAAAAGTCTCTACAGGTATACGAATAGAAGTAACTACACTTGCCACAAATCAAGCAACAGCACCAGCAGACGTCCGTGTTGTTACAGGAAGCCGCTCTACTGATACCAGTACATTGATAAGATGGCTACCCCCAACGCTTGATACTAGCCACAAGAAAGCAGACGGCACAGCACTGACAAAGGCAGATGTATCTTACAAAGTGTATCGAGTAGCAAAGGGAAGTGATGAGCGAACAGTAGCAGAGATTAAGACAGCAGACACAAGCCCGTTAGCAGTAACAAAGGGAACAACAAGTACAACTATAAGTAACCTTACAGGAAATACAACATACGAGATAGTAGTACAAGCAGTCAATTCCACTGCCCCCACAAAAGTCTCTACAGGCATACGAATAGAAATAACTACCCTTGCCTCTATTAGCATGAGAGCAAAGCAACAAGGAAGCAGCAGTACATTTACTACTTTGTCAGCAACAGCACAAGGAAAAGACGGAACAACAGAAATTACTCCTATTGTAATGGAAGTAACGCCCAGTAGTGTAGTAAGCAGTGGTACATTTTCAATCAGCCCCAGCCTAACAGAAAATACAGGCATTTCTTTCAATACCAGCAACGGCACAATATCAGGGGTAGCGAAATATATACAGAGTGAAACTACTTATACAATAACCTTTACAGCGACAGACCGCAGAACAGCACAGACCACTATTGATATTACTGTAGTGGGAAAATATAGCCCGAAAAGTAGAGCCGATTTAATTACACTAATACAGGATATAATGGACACCGATGACAACGGGAAAATAGATGATATTGACCCCGACTTAAACATTATTGATACAAGTAATATTACAGATATGACCAAATTATTTAGCACGAGAACAAAATTACATGTATTTAATGGGGATATATCAAAATGGGATGTAAGTAATGTAACTACTATGTTTACCATGTTTGCCAGTAATAAGGTATTTAATGGGGATATATCAAACTGGAATGTAAGTAAAGTAACCGATATGGACGGGATGTTTAATAATGCTATAAAGTTTAATGGGGATATATCAAACTGGAAAGTAGGGAAAGTAACGAATATGGACAGGATGTTTTTTAATGCAACAGCATTTAATGGTGACATATCAAAATGGGATGTAAGCAAAGTAACGGATATGAGCCTTATGTTTCATCAAGCCTCTGCATTTAATAAGGATATATCAGACTGGAATGTAGAGAGTGTAACCAATATGTTTGGAATGTTTAATCTAGCGACTTCATTTACTAAAGATTTAGAAGCATGGGGGGAACATATAGGGGATAGTGTAGATATGTCCTTAATGTTTGATGGCAGTGGAGTAAAGACAACGCCTTCATGGTATAAAAGTGGAAATTAAAGTATAGTAAACTTGTGTAGGGATGAGAAATATAAAATCTTTATTATATTACTAATGCAGATGTTTGTTATTCTTATCTTTTCAATCATCCCTACACTTTAGTAAGTTTATATAAGATGAGAAAACTGTTATTACTATTACAAATTGAGCATATTTGAGAAAGGAGTTTTGCTATCTCGTGTATACCTTTGGTAAAACTCCATTCAGATATTTTATGTAAATAGCACTTAAAATTGAGAATAAAAGGCTATTTTTTAAGAAAATAGGTGTTTTGCTATTGCGGTTTTTTTTTTTTTTTGTTGTATAATAATATATCTGCATCTAAAATGCAAGTATTAAGTTTGAAAAAGGAGTAAAATATGAAAATAAACCATATATATTTTATTGTTTTTAGTGTTTTTATTATTTTGATAAGTGCTTGTGAAGCTGATATCTCGACTAGCTCTAGTAGTGGGGGGAGTACACTATCTTCTGCAACTGCACCATTAGAGGTAAGCAATGTTACAGGAAATCCTACCGACAGAAGTATTATATTGAAGTGGCAAGCCCCAACGCTTACAAGCAGTCATAAGAAAGCAGACGGAACACAGCTAACAAAGGCAGATGTATCGCATAAGGTTTTTATAGTAGAAAAAGGATCACAGAGCCGAACAGTAGAGAATATTATAGCTTTAGATAAATCGCCTATTGAGGTAAAAAAAGGAATAGTAACAGTAAATATAAATGATCGAAAGCCCAATACCACCTATGAAATAGTAGTACAAGCGGTCAATTCTACCGATACCACAAAAGTCTCTAAAGGAATGAGAGTAGAAGTGACTACCCTTACCACTGATCACGCAACAGCACCTCCAGAAGCAAGCGATGTTACAGGAAGTCCTATCGATACAAGTGCAAGAATAACATGGCAAGCCCCAAATCTTACCGATAGCCATAAGAAAGCAGATGGCACAGCACTCACAACGGCAGATGTATCGTACAAAGTGTATCGGGTAGCAAAGGGAAGCGATGAGCGAACAGTAGCAGAGATTAAGACAGCAGATAAGACTCCGCTTGAAGTAGCAAAAGGAACGACAAGTATAAATATAACTAACCTTAATAAAAATACTGCTTATGAAGTAGTAGTACAATCAGTCAATTCCACCGATACCACAAAAGTCTCTACAGGAGTAAGAATAGAAGTAACTACCCTTGCACAGAATCATGCAACCGCACCAGCAGATGCAAGCAGTGTTGCAGGAAGCCCAGACAATGACAGTGTAGCGGTATCATGGCAAGCCCCAAATCTTACCGATAGCCATAAGAAAGCAGACGGCACACAACTCACAACGGCAGATGTATCTTACAAAGTATACCGAGTAGCAAAGGGAAGCGATGAGCGAACAGTAGCAGAGATTAAAACAGCAGACACGACACCGATTGAAGTAGCAAAAGGAACAACAAGCACAACTATAAATAATCTTATTGGAAGTACTACCTATGAAATAGTAGTACAAGCAGTCAATTCCACCGACTCTACAAAAGCCTCTACAGGCATACGAATAGAAGTAGCTACCACGAACCCCGCCACTGCACCAGCAGACGCCCGCAGTGTTGCAGGAAGCCCAGCCGATACCAGCGCAAGAATAACATGGCAAGCGCCAGCGCTTACAGGCAGTCATAAAAAAGCAAACGGACAAAGACTCACAGAGGCAGATGTATCTTACAAAGTATACCGAGTAGTAAAGGGAAACGGTGTCCGAACAGTAGCAGCGATTAAAACAGCAGATAATAACCCGCTAGCAGTAGCAAAGGGAACAACAAGTACAAATATAACCAGTCTTACCCCTGCTACCACCTATGAAATAGTGGTACAAGCAGTCAATTCCACCGATACCACAAAAGTCTCTACAGGCAAACGAATAGAAGTAACTACCCTTGCAAATAATCACGCAACAGCACCAGCAGACGCAAGCAGTGTTGTAGGAAGCCCAGCCGATGACAGTGTAGGGGTATCATGGCAAGCCCCAGCCTTTACAAGTAGTCATAAGAAAGCAGACGGAACACAACTCACAAAGGCAGATGTATATTACAAAGTATACCGAGTAGTAAAGGGAGCAAAGAGCAGAACAATAGCAGAGATTAAAGAAGCAGACAAGACCCCGATGGAAGTAGCAAAGGGAACAACAAGCACAACTATAACTAATCTTACAGGAAGTACCACCTATGAAATAGTAGTACAAGCAGTCAATTCCACCGACTCTACAAAAGCCTCTACAGGCATACGAATAGAAGTAGCTACCACGAACCCCGCCACTGCACCAGCAGACGCCCGCAGTGTTACCGCAGGAAGCACGACAGCCTCAAGTACAACTTTATCGTGGACAGATCCAACGCTTACTACTAGCCACAAGAAAGCAAATGGACAAAGACTCACAACGGCAGATGTATCGTACAAAGTATATCGTGTAGCAAAAGGAAGGAATGCTCGAACAATAGCAGAGATTAAAACAGCAGATGGGACACCGCTAGCAGTAGCAAAGGGAACAAAAAGCACAACTATAACTAATCTTACAGGAAGTACTACCTATGAAATAGTAGTACAAGCAATCAACTCCACCGATACTACAAAAGTCTCTACAGGAGTGAGAATAGAAGTGACTACCACGAACCCTGCCACCGCGCCAGCAGATGCAAGCAGTGTTGCAGGAAATCCAACTGATGACAGTGTAGCGGTATCATGGACAGCCCCAGCTCTTACAAGCAGTCACAAGAAAGCAGATGGAACGAAACTCACAAAGGCAGATGTATCTTACAAAGTATATCGAGTAGCAAAGAATGGAGCAAACACTCGATCAATAGCACAGATTATAACAGCAGACAAGACCCCGCTTGAAGTAGTAAAAGGAACAACAAGTGCAACTATAACTAATCTTACCCCTAGTACCACCTATGAAATAGTAGTACAAGCGATCAATTCTACCGATACCACAAAAACCTCTACAGGAGTAAGAATAGAAGTAACTACCGATAACCTTGCCACCGCACCAGCAGAGGCAAGTAGTGTTACAGGAAGCCCAACCGATACTAGTGCAAGAATAACATGGCAAGCTCCAACGCTTACTACTAGCCATAAGAAAGCAGACGGACAAAGACTCACAACGGCAGATGTATCTTACAAAGTGTATCGAGTAGCAAAAGGAAGCGATGCCCGAACAATAGCAGAGATTAAAACAGCAGATAAGAACCCGCTAGCAGTAGCAAGGGGAACAACAAGCACAACTATAACCAGTCTTACCCCTAATACCACCTATGAAATAGTAGTACAAGCAGTCAATTTTACCGATACTACAAAAGTCTCTACAGGCAAACGAATAGAAGTAACTACCGTTGCACAGAATCATGCAACAGCACCAGCAGACGCAAGCAATGTGAGAGGAATCCCAGACGATGACAGTATAGCGGTATCATGGCAAGCCCCAACGCTTACCGATAGCCACAAGAAACCAGACGGAACACAACTAACACAGGCAGATGTATACTACAAAGTATATCGTGCAGTAAAAGGAGCAAAGAGCCGAACAATAGCAGAGATTAAAACAGCAGATAAGACTCCGATAGCAGTAGCAAAAGGAATAACAAGTACAACTATAACTAATCTTACAGGAAGTACTACCTATGAAGTAGTGGTACAAGCAGTCAATTTCATCGATACTACAAAAGCCTCTACAGGCATACGAATAGAAGTAGTCACCACTAACCCCGCCACTGCACCAGCGGACGCAAGCAATGTGAGAGGAAGCTCTACCGATACAAGTGC
This sequence comes from Spirochaetia bacterium, assembly GCA_965226055.1. GTDB lineage: Bacteria > Spirochaetota > Spirochaetia > WTKD01 > CBDDCA01. The sequence goes on from CBDDCA010000003.1 coordinate 54,943, forward strand.
AAGAATAACATGGCAAGCCCCAGCACTTGATACTAGCCACAAAAAAGCAAACGGACAAAGCCTCACCACAGCAGATGTATCGTACAAAGTGTATCGGGTAGCAAAAGGAAAGAATGCTCGAACTATAGCAGCGATTAAAACAGCAGATAAGAACCCGATAGCAGTAGCAAAAGGAAAAACAAACACAAGTATAACTAATCTTACCCCTATTACCACCTATGAAATAGTAGTGCAGGCAGTTAATACAACAGATATAACAAAAGCCTCTACAGGAGTGAGAATAGAAGTGACTACCAAGAACTCAGCAACCGCACCGTCAGAGGCAAGCAGTATTACAGGAAGCCTAAACGATGATGGGAGTGTAACGGTATCATGGACAGCCCCCACGCTTACAAGCAGTCACAAGAAAGCAAACGGACAAGCACTCACAAAAGCAGATGTATCGTACAAAGTGTATCGTGTAGAAAGGGGGGGGCGATTCAGAACAGTAGCAGCGATTAAAGCAGCAGATCCGAACCCGCTAGCAGTAGGAAAAGGAACAACAAGTATAAATATAACTAATCTTAAGTCTAATGCTACCTATGAAGTAGTAGTGCAAGCAATCAATTCCACCGATACCACAAAAGTCTCTACAGGAGTCAAAGAATTTGTATTTGTCACTAATCGTGCCACCGCACCGCCAGACATATCTAGTGTGGTGACAGGTAAAACTGATAACAGCATAACACTAAACTGGTCAATTTTGCCTAGAGATAGTCATCAAAAGAGAAACGGACAAAGACTCACAGCGTCAGATATATCTTATAAAGTATATCGTGTAGTAAAGGGAGCAAAGAGCCGAACAATAGCAGCGATTAAAGCAGCAGATAGGACCCCGCTAGCAGTAGCAAAGGGAACAACAAGTATAAATATAACTAATCTTAATGAAAATACCACCTATGAAATAGTAGTACAAGCAGTCAATTCCACTGATACCACAAAAGTCTCTACAGGAGAAAAAGTAGAACTAACTACCACTAATAATGCCACTGCACCGCCAGATGCTCGTAGTGTTACAGGAAGCCCAATCGATGACAGTATAACGGTATCATGGACAGCTCCAGATCTTACAAGCAGTCACAAAAAAACAGACGGACAAGCACTCACAGCGGCAGATGTATTGTATAAAGTATATCATATAGCAAAAGGAAAGGATGCCCGAACAATAGCAGAGATTAAAGCAGCAGATAAGAACCCGCTAGCAGTAGCAAAAGGAACAACAAGCACAACTATAACTAATCTTACTGGAAGTACTACCTATGAAATAGTAGTACAAGCAGTCAATTCCACCGCTATTGCAAAAGTCTCTACAGGAGTAAGAATAGAAGTAACTACCACTAACTTAGCAACCGCACCAGCAGACGTCCGCGATGTTACCGCAGAAAGTCTTATTGATACCAGTGCAACTATATCATGGAAAGATCCTGTTCTTACTAATAGTCACAAGAAATCAGACGGACAAACACTCACAACGGCAGATGTATCGTATAAAGTGTATCGTGTGGTAAAGGGAGGCAGTGCCCGAACAATAGCAGCGATTAAAGCAGCAGATAATAACCCGCTAGCAGTAGCAAAGGGAATAACAAATACAAATATAACTAATCTTACCCATAATACTACCTATGAAGTAGTAGTACAAGCAGTCAATTCCACCGCTATTGCAAAAGTCTCTACAGGAGTAAGAGTAGAAGTAACTACCACTAATAATGCCACCGCACCGCCAGATGCTCGCAGTGTTACAGTAGTAAGATCAACTGATGACAGTGTAGAGATATCATGGCAAGCCCCAAATCTTACTGCTAGTCACAAGAAAACAAACGGGCAAAGGCTTACAGAGGCAGATGTATCGTACAAAGTATATCGTGTAACAAAGGGAAAGAATGCCCGATCAATAGCAGCGATTAAAACAGCAGATAATAACCCGATAGCAGTAGCAAAGGGAACAACAAGTACAACTATAACTAATCTTACATTTAGTACCACCTATGAAATAGTAGTACAGGCAGTCAATGCAACATATACCACAAAAGTCTCTACAGGAATAAAAACAGAAGTAACTACTGTGTCCTATGCAACCGAACCAGCAGATGCCCGCAATGTTACCGCAGCAAGTATTACCAATAAAGCTGTAAAGGTATCATGGCAAGTCCCAGATATTACCGATAGTCACAAGAAACCAGACGGAACACAACTAACACAGGCAGATGTATCGTATAAGGTATATCATGTAGCAAAAAAGGGAACAAAGAAACGAACAGTAGCAGAGATTATAGCAGCAGATACTAGCCCGATAGAAGAAGCAGCAGTAGCAAAAGGAACGACAAGCACAAATGTAGATATAACTAATCTTACATTTAATACCACCTATGAAATAGTAGTACAAGCAATCAATACAACAGATACTACAAAAGTTTCTACAGGGGTAAGAGTAGAAGTAATTGCTAACCCAGCAACAGCTCCCCCAGAGGTAAATAATATTGTAAAAGACCCTACAGATATCAATATAGAACTAGAGTGGACAGCTCCCACGCTTACAAGCAGTCACAAAAAAACAGACGGACAAGCATTAACAAAGGCAGATCTATCCTACAAAATTTACGCTTTAGAAAAAGGAGCAAGAAGCCGATCAATAGCAGCAATTAAAGCAACAGGTTTTATTCACGAATTACTAAAAGGATTAACAGTTGCAAATATATCTTTACTTCTTAGTGCTGATAAAGACGTACCCTTGAAGCCTAACACTACCTATGAAATAGTAATACAGGCAGTCAATTCCACCGATCCCACAAAAGTCTCTACAGGCAAACGAATAGAAGTAACTACTCTTAGTTCTCTTAATTTAGTTATGAAGAGAGGCAATACTATAGTAACAAACTTACACATAAAGGTAGATTCTGTTGGTGTTAATATTCGTTCAGTAGTAACACCGAGTGTAAGTGGTATATTTTTTATTACTCCTGATTTAACGCAAAATACTGGAATTTTATTTAATACTAATACTGGCGTACTATCGGGGAAAGCAAAAAAACTTGCATCAAAGAAAACATATACAATAGTCTTTACTGCATCAGATGGACGATTAGCACGTACTTCTTTTAGTGTTAGTACATTTAGGTAGTATTTTACTATATTGATATGATTACATATATGGTACTTTAGTATTACCTTTAGTAGACACAGCATTATTTATGCTGTGTCTACTAAATTACCGAAAGCAAAAGAGCTAACTTTTACAAAATCGGTAAGTATTTATTGTAGGTACATATAAAATAACTCCTACTAAGCATATTTGAGAAAGGAGTTTTGCTATCTCGTGTATACCTTTGTTAAAAGTACAAAAATAAAAAGGAGAGTTATATATTGTGTAAGTCTATGATATACTATGTATAGTATTATTGAAAAAATAAGGAGTGAGAAACAGGTATGTCAGGACATAGTAAATGGTCAACTATTAAAAGAAAAAAAGGTGCAAATGATGCTGCAAGAGGAAAAGTATTTAGTAAGATTTCTAAAGAAATTATGGTAGCAGTAAGAGAAGCAGGAGCAGATCCCAATACTAATCATCGTCTTCGTTCGGCAATTATAAAAGCAAGATCAGAAAATATGCCTAACGATAATGTTGAGCGAGCAATAAAAAAAGGGAGTGGAGGGCAAGATGGCACTCATTTTGAAGAAGTACAATATGAAGGGTATGGACCTGGCGGAGTTGCCATGCTTGTGTCTTGCTTGACAGATAATAAAAATAGAACTGGTTCTGAAGTACGTTCTACTTTTACAAAATCGGGAGGTAATCTTGGAGAAGCAGGCTCTGTTTCTTATTTATTTTCTCGTAAAGGTATTATCATAGTTGATGCAAATATAGTTGATGAAGATACAATATTTTCTTTAGCACTGGAACACGGTGCTGAAGATGTATTTAATAACAATACAGAAATAGAAATTCTTACTCCACCAGAAAATTTTAATGCAGTAGTAGAGGCTTTGCGTACTATAGATATAGCACCTATGAATGCTGAAATTACACTGTTGCCATCAAATTATATTTCTCAATCAAATGAGATTCAAGAGAAAGCATTAAAACTTGTTGGTATATTAGAAGATTTAGACGATGTTCAAATGGTATCGCATAATTTAGAGATACAAGATAGTTAATCAATGCTTGTAAGTAGGTTTTTTTGAAAACAGTTATCGGTATAGATCCAGGATTAGCATCATTAGGATGGGGAATTATACAATATAGCGATGTTTCGCATGCTTCTTCGTTTGAATATATTGCACATGGGGTTATAGAAACTTCTTCTGATAGAGAGCTTCATCATAGGCTATATACATTGGATGTTGAGTTTGATAGAGTGATGAGACGCTATCAAGTGCAGGAGCTTGCATATGAGTATCAATTTTTTGTAAAAAATGTTACCAGTGCATTACCAGTTGCCCATGCACTTGGCATCATTTTATTATATGGAGCAAAGCATAATATATCAGTAACTCATTATACTCCAAAAGATGTAAAAAAGCAAATTACAGGAAATGCGAATGCTTCTAAAGATACCGTAAACACTTATGTACGATTACCGTTGCGAGTACATAACATTACTCCTCATCATGCTGCTGATGCTCTTGCGGTGGCATTAACCCATATCTTTCGAACGCACAGTAATAATACGCTTAAAAAGGTAGTTCCTGCCTCTCATACAGGCAAATAGAGAAGAAAGCAAAAAAGAATAGATATATAGTATACAATAAAATAGAGATATGATACATAGTATTAGGGGAATTATACAATCAGTGACTCAATCGTATGTTATTATAGATATGCATGGTCTTTCTTGGTTGATATACGCAACAACAACAACCTTAGAGTTACTAGCTCAAAAGGAATCAGAGGAAGCAAGTGTCTATACATGGCTACAAGTAACTGATAGTGCTATGATTCTGTATGGTTTTGCAGATATACGAGAGCGTGATGTATTTCTTGCCTTAATTAGTGTAAATGGTATAGGAGCAAAAGGAGCAATAAAAATTCTATCAAATGGTCATTTTAGTAGTATTATTACTCACATTAAAGAGAAAGATATACCAATGCTCATGAAAACAGCAAAGGTAAGCCAAAAAAAAGCCCAAAGCATTCTTCTAAAGCTGGAAGGGATAAGCATTGCGTCTTATAGAGACAGTGAAACCTCTACAGGTAGTGGGGATACAACGCATCAATTACGCGAGCAAGTCATTGAAGGGCTTATGGAAATGGGGTATACTAGAAAGCAGATTGAAGATGCTTTAAGAAATACTATTGATACGCAAAAAATAGATTTACATTCCGAAAATCTTTCGGGTATCTTAAAAGCACTTATTGTCTATTTACAAAAAGGAGTGTTTACTCTTTAGTTTTATGCACAACAGTTTTTGGAACACAGAAGAAAAAAAAATACAGGATACTCTTGATACAGAGCTACGACCACTCAATTTTGATGGCTTTGTAGGGCAAACACAGGTAAAGAAAAATCTTGCTCTATATATAAAAGCAGTAAAAGAGCGTAATGAAGTACTTGATCATGTGTTTCTCAGTGGGCCTCCTGGATTAGGAAAAACTACTATTGCAAATATACTTTCAAGCGAATTACAAGTGCCTTTATTTGTTACAAATGCTCCTGCCATTGAAAAACCAAAGGATCTTATTGGTATTTTATCGACTTTATCAGAAGGTTCAGTACTGTTTATTGATGAAATACATCGTCTAAAATCTAATATTGAAGAAGTGTTATATGTTGCTATGGAAGAGTTTAAGGTAGATTGGATTATTGGTTCTGGGGTTGATGCACGTTCAGTTCGTATTCCCTTAAATAAATTTACCTTAGTGGGAGCTACAACACAGCCAGGAAAAGTAGCGTTGCCTTTACATAGTCGTTTTGGTATTTCTGAGCGTTTACAGTATTATTCTCCTTTAGATCTTTCAGAAATCATTTCTCGTTCTTCTCGTATTTTAAATATGCCTATTGAAAAAGAAGCTGCTGATTATTTAGGTAGAATAGGGCGTGGGACTCCCCGTTGGGCAAATAAACTGTTAAGGAGAATGAGGGATTTTGCACAAGTAAAAGGAAATGGCGTAATAGATACAACAGTAGTAGAAACGGGGTGTCAGGAGCTAGGTATTGATGAATTTGGACTAGAAGAGATTGATAGAAAAATTATTAAGGTATTGGTACAAGAATATGCAGGAAAGCCTGTGGGATTAAAAACACTTGCGTTATCAGTAAACGAAACTCCAGAAAGTCTGGAAGATTACTGGGAACAATACTTAGTGATACAGGGCTATGTTAAACGTACCGCACAAGGAAGACAAGCAACGCAAAAAGCAATAGATTTTTTACAAAAAATAGATACATCTCTCAATACAACACAGTTTCTATTGTAATATCCCTGTGTCTTCATACCAGTATATAGTACCATCTACAATATTGTCTATTAGTATGTAGATTCATCCATTGCTTCAAATTCTGCGATAGCATTTTCTGCTTTTTGTAGTTCACGTTGTATAATGGCATGATAATCTAAAGTATTTAATTTTATTCTAATATACTCATCTTCCCAGTACTGAATGGCTTCTAAGCTAAGAAATAACTCGTTCATATTATCAATTTGTTCTACATACTGTAAAGATTCTTGCCAATATACATTTGCATATTCAAATAAAGCTATGGCTTTTTTTAAGCTAGCTATATTTTCTTCTTTCCATGGAGCATTATAAAAATATACTTTTTCTCTTCCATATTTTTTGCCCCAGCTTAAATATAACTTGGTAAGCAACAGGTTTACATGTAAATTAAAGTGGTTTCGATACCATTCCCATTCTTTTTTTGTGTTTATTCTTGCGAGAGCATTGAGTGGGTTTGCAAAATCAGAACGTAATACTTGTTCTAGCCAATGGATATTTTCTGCGAATTGTTCAGGATACATAGTAAGATGTCTGTGATAGAGCTCATATAACTGTTCTTTATATCGTAATCGATATCCAGGCCAACTAAAGACAGTATAGGTAGCAGAGAACAGCAAAATGCACATAAATACTGGATACAAGAAATATTTTTTCATACTATAATACATGAGTATGGCATCTTTACAATAAAAAGATACTATTATTATAAGTTCGGATACTCATACATAGAATAAAGCAAAAAAAGAGGTATTGCTCTATACCTAATTCCCAGAATCTAACTCACAGAAGGAGAAAGTGCAGTAAAAAGGTCGTCTCCCTCTATATTCCTAAATGTTTCTCTAAATAATTCATACACTGTTCAGTGAGTTCTTTAATTGGTTTATTTGCATCTAAATTACAGTGTTGTACATTACTCTGCTGTAATAATTGGTGTATAACGGTATGATATCGCTGATGCACTTTTTGTAAGGTAGTGATATTTTCAACAGTAGTATGTATTTCTTGTTGTGTGCTATGTTTTCTGTGTTCTAAACGTTTCATTGATTCTTCTGGAGTAATATCAAGAAAGAATAGTATAGATGGTAAGGGAAAATCTTGGTTTAATTGCTCAACAAGTTTTTGTGTTTCTTCAGATACTCCCTGATATACATACGATGAAAACAAATATCTATCACACAATACTATACTATTATTGTCTAGATGGGTATAAATACCATTCTCTCCATACAAATGTTCATGTCTATCAGCTGCAAATAGGTAAGTATAAGAGTTGCTGTGGATAGGACGATTGCTATCATTTTTAGATAGCATATCATGGATAAACATGCCTATGGGCCCCGCACTTGGTTCATGAGTCTTAAATGCTGTATGATCTTTATTACTTAAAGACTGATGCACAGAATGAATCAAAGAGCTTTTTCCTGCTCCATCAATTCCTTCAAAAACAATGAATTTTTTTTCTATTTTTCCGTTAAACATATAAGTAGCTGTTATATAATGTATTATTTCTTATAATAATTATACTTCATTTTATATTATTTATCGTCATATAATGTATAATATAGAGTATAATAGGTTACTTATAGAAAATTATGAGATTATTTCATCCACATTATCACACACTAGGCAAGACTCACAATAAAATTATCCCTCTTTTTATGTCACTTATTATATTAGTAGGCCTTGTATTGTGTTTGATTGTATTTAATATTACTTTGTTTTTTGTTAAAAATACAGTAAAAAATATTGAAAATACATTTGATATTACATTACAGTGGGATAAAATACTGTTTACTCCCGATGCATCGGTACATATATACGATCTTAGTGTTATTACAGAAAATTATGGATCAGAGCCTTTTTCTGCAGAACATATACAAATTCAGCTTAATGTAGCAACAATCATGAAAGTGATATTTAGTGCCTTTGATGATATTCCTATGCATCAGAGGCTAGATGTAGATAATAAATCGTTAGATTTTATTCTTATAAAATCAATACAACATATACAAGTTGATGATACAAAAGTAAACATAGCAATTCAGGAAGATATTACTACTATCAATAACATTATAGACAGTATGTTTAGTGGGCGCTTTTATCCAAAAAATGCTTCCTTATATATAAATAATTCATCGCTTCTTTATAAGTTCAATAATGGAAAAACAGAATTAGCTTCAGATCAAATACATGTAAGATTGAATGAAGATACAGGAATAACAGTAGATAATTATCTTATAAGAGCTCAATTACACTTTCTTGCAAATCAATATAAAACAATTATAAGTGGAAACTCTTATATGTATGATGTAGAGAAAGTGTTATTCAAGCACACATTTCAAACCTCTGATATTCAGCTTAATCGTTATCTTACACTTATGCCTTTAGGTATTGTTGTTGATACTTTTTCTCAAGGAATCTCTGTGGGAGTGCATCAAAAAGATACGCTTCTTTTTAATGTAAGCAGTTCTATTGAAAATACGCTCATGCAAATATCTTCCTCTATATCCTCAGTATCACTAAAGGATATCGTTCGTTTTCGTGTGCCTTCTCAATTTGATACTTTACTAAACACTACATTAAATGGATATTTTAGCGGTAATTTTGATACAAAAGCAAATAAGGCTGACTATGTGTTTATATTAGAAAGTGAGCAAAATAAAAGTGATATGCATGTTAATATTAACCTTGAAGGCAATGAGCAAATATTAGATATAAACAGCTTTTTATTAACATATCGTCAGCAAATTATTGATTGGGATGGATACTTGAATGTACAAACTATGGTGCCTTATGGAACAATAAAGAGTTACATTGACTCTCCTTTTGTAAGTATACCTCTCCATATGTCTATTGATTTCTCTTTTGAAACTGTATCAAATACTTCTAAAGCATATATTCATGACTTTAAGTTACATAGTATTCCTCAATCAAACTTCACTATAGCATTTAATTATACTACTGATGTTTTACAGGTGTACGAAGAAGGGAAAACAGCTCCTGTTATTCAGAGTAGGGTATATACTACACCAAGACAGCTTGTATCATCAATACGTGATGATTCTTATGTGCTACCGACAGAAAGAAATATATATTTAGAGATACATACATTAAACTTAAAAGTTATAGATGGATGGTTATTTAATAATGATACTGTTCAGATATTTTCGAATGTTACCATTAATGGAAATGTCAACATTACTACACTGCACAGTAAATTACAAAAAATTGATTATACCATAGATGTATACCATGAAACAAAAGATGACATCTCTTTTAAGAGTGAAGGAACATACACACTTAATGAAGGATTTCAAGCCAAAGGAGAGCTAGTACTCAATACTTCTCTCAATGTACAGTTTGAAACTACTGATGATGAAAAAAGAGTATTTTCTAACAACAATTTTCATATTCTCACCCAAGTTCAATACACTCTTCCAGCATTTAATGATACAGTAGATATACGTGCTATCACAAACGAGAATGAAGTTAATCAGCTTGAAACAGAGAGTAATAAAAATATAGCGTTTACCACATTTCAAGATACTTTTGTACTGCATGGTACTGTTGCAAAAGAATCAATATCAGTATACCTTGATAATGTTTTTTCTACAGTCATTAATTTTGATACAACTGATATTAGCAACATATTTATTAGTTTTGATAAATTTACTCTGTCAGGGTTTAAGAATACATTGGATGGAGATATGAGTATTGTATTTCATCAAAATACTGTTTCTTATATTGAATCACAAATAACAGTATCAAATGATAACTTTATTGTGTTCCAGACAGATGTGTTATATGAAAATCATACTGGCACAATACAAAATTTAATTCTTGCTTCCGAAGATGATATATTTCGGGGTACAGGAATATTTATTCATGATGATAATGGCAAAGGATTTAGCTTTGAGGTAACCGAAGCTAATCATAATGCCGCTCGTATAAATGATGATCTAAGAAAAGTATACGGCTCATTTAACTCATTGAGTAATACTGTACGTATTCATATACATAATCTCACTACCTCTCTTTTTACTAAAAGAGTAGATGGAGTAATCAATGCTACCTTAGACATTAATCTTGATCTATCGTATATATTTCTCAGTATTGAAAACATTGATGTAACGATGGTAGCTTCAAATGATAGGTATATAGTAAATGGTAAAGCAAGTATGAATAATAATGAGCTTCAATTACAACATATGCAAATTCAGAGGAATGATGTATTATACAAATTACACAGTGCATTATTTTCAAAGAAAACAGCCGAAATAGAGGCACTTATTTCATCTGTACAAGAATCTTCGAATATACCTACAGTACATACACGTATTTCACTTTCAACACAAAATTCACTCATGGATCTACGATCGTTATTACAGAAAACCACGAGCTTACCAATAGCAGAAGGAAAAATCACTATAACTCCTTTTTTTGAGACAGAGAGAAAATTTTCTCAAGATTTTACGCATACACTATTCTTTAAATCAAGTAGATATGTATCTACTTTTACAGAACAACAAAACAAATTGTATCTTACAAGAACTGTTGATGGAGCTATCAATGGAAAGATTGGAAATCGTACTCTAGCATGGAATATGCTTGTGTCAGGCTCACTATTTGAAGATGATGTAAGAATGCGTTTTGATATCACTGATATTGATCTTGCGAGGTTGGTATCTGAAGCATCAATACAAGAAATGTTACCTTTAACCGTATCTCAAGGGAAACTACAAGGAACATTTTTTATGAGAGGTACATTGAATGTACCACAATTCTATGCCTCAGTAGAAGGGGCTGCTATTGAGTTATATTATCCACAATCAGAAGATACATATTCTATTGATACCTTCCCTATTAATATTAACAATAATCATATAAGCATTTCAAATGCTCTATTGACTACTACTGATGCAGCGGTACTTATCAGTGGAACTGGGTATCTTAATAATTATTCTTTTGGAAATCTGACACTTAATTTTTTCAGTCTTAAAAATTATCTCAGAATCTCTGAATTACCTCTTGCAAATGTAATGCTTACGGGGTTTGCAAAAGGTTCAGCTTCGTTGCATTTAGAACCACAAACGATAAAAATAACAGGAGACATTTATCTTAAAAATACTTCTTTTTATATTATTGATGAAAGAGAAGAAGTAGCAGAGAGCAATATCACACATACAGATATAGATATTAATGTTCATTCTGAAAACAATGTTGTCTATTACTGGCCGAGCCCTACATTTCCTTTACTTAAAAGTAGTTTAGAAAAAGATCAAACATTGAACATTCTGTATAATAGCTCGTTAGAGCTTATTGATCTACAAGGTACTATAACCTTACAAAGTGGGTTGATATATTATTTTAACAAAGGGTTTAAGATTGTAAAAGGAAAGGTAGTGTTTAATAAAAAAATACAGGCTGTCCCTATTATTGAAGATTTTGAAGCAACATATCAAACAAGATTGAATAATCAAAGTTATGTTATACAATTAAGCACACAAAGAAGTGCCTTTGATGACCTTGATTTTACTATAACAAGTACTCCATTACTATCTAATTTTGACCTCAATATTGTGCTAGGAACTTCTAATTTTGAAGATAATAATAGTGTAAATCAATCTTTTGATGATCCTTTTGATAATGTAAATAAAACCTTAGCTAGTTTTGGAGATCAATTAAGTAATATAGGTATATCTCAATTTGAACAAACACTTACAACAGCATTGGATATTGATTATCTTTCGTTTAAGACGAAAATTTTTAAGAATTTAGTAGAGTACTCAAGTACTTCTGATATACAAAATAATAGTACCTTGTTAGCAAATACTACATTGGCATCTTTAGTAGATGGATCATCTATTGAAATTGGAAAATACATAGATTTAGCGTATGTGAGTTTTATTCTTGAAATAAAAGAACGACAAGCGTTGTCTTTATCCGATCCTCTGTATGGTAGTTTTGCTTTTTCCCCTCAATTCAATGTTGAAATTCCTACTCCTATTGTCAATGTCGGTTGGTCATTCAATTTTGCTTCTTTTATCAACAATAATACTGTAACTCAATATCCTCTCAATACCATTACATTATCCTGGCAAAAAAGGTACTGACATTAAATTATTTGTTTGATATAGTTAGAATAAGGTAGTAAATCTTTATAAAAGTACAAGGAAGGAGTTAGTTTGATTCTTAAAAAAAATGCTATAATAACCTCAATATCTATTGGTATATTTTTATTATACATACTAAATAATGCATATGCTCAGGACACTGGTACTACAAACTCAGAAGATCCTAATTGGTTTTTGGATAAAAAAATTAGCTCATTTCAATATCAAGGGCTAAAAATAATTAGTCGTTCGGCAATGAACAATGTTTTGTCTGATTATATAGGAAAGAAATTTACATATGAAATATTACAGGAAATTCAAGGTATTTTATATGAACTTGATTTATTTCAGGAATTAACCCCTGAAGCAAGAAGAGGACCTAATGATGAGCTGGTGTTGTTTTTTTCTTTTGTTGAATATCCGAGTGTTTCCAGAATTAAATTTGTTGGCAATAAAAAAATAGGAGTAAGCTCGTTATTAGGAACTATTAGATTACGAAGAAATGAAATAGCCAATGAAAGAAAAATCAAAGAAGATGTTGAAGCTTTGAAGAAGTACTATTACGGACAAGGCTATCCTAAAACAGAAGTTGAGTATGAGCTTACCCCAGATATAACAGTTCCTGATCAAGTTGTTGTCACTTTTTATATAGCAGAAAATGAAAGAATATCTATTACATCAATAAAATTTATTGGAAATAAACTATTTTCTCAACAGAAACTTGAAGGTATTATTAGCTCAAAAAAGAAATCTATTTTTTCTAGAGGCACATACTCAGAAAGGCAAACAACAAATGATAGACGACTTATAGAAGAAGAATATGGAAAAAATGGATTTATTGATGCAAAGGTACTTGAGGTATTGATAGAGGAATATCCTGATCCAAAAGCCTCTGAAAACACGAGTGTAGAACTTCAATTTATCATTCAAGAAGGGAAACGGTTTATGTTAGGCTCTATTGATTTTTCTGGCAATACAATCTATACTTCTGATGAATTACGCAAGCTATTTTCTGTGAAAGAAGGGGATGTTCTTGATACATCAAAAATACAAAGAGGCTATGACAGAGTACGATTGAAGTATTCTGATGAAGGATTTATGTTCAATCAGTACAGTATTCAAGAAAATAGAGATGATGTAGAAAGTAAAATGAACTATGTATTGCAAATTTTCGAGGCAGGACAAAGCCACGTAGAAAATATTATTATTCGAGGCAACATTGATACAAAAGATTTTGTTATTGAACGTGAACTAGGGTTTGAAGAAGGCGATCTTTTTACTGCACGTTTTGTCAATAATGCTCGTAATAATTTATTTAATACTCGTTATTTTCGTACTATTATTCCTGAAACAAAACCTGGTTCGGCTCCTGGCCTTATAGACTTAATTCTCAATTTAGAAGAAGATCGTACGCGTGATATCCGTCTCGGTATGACTTTTGGGGGAGCTTCTCAGTTTCCTATCAGTCTTTACTTTAGCTGGAATCAGAATAACCTGTTCGGAAGAGGGCTTATTTGGAATAACAGTATAACAGCCTCTTTTTACGAGCAATCTATTAGAAGCTCTTTTATTGAACCACGTTTTCTTAATACAAATTTTTTATTAAGTGCATCGTTGAGTTTTAGCCATGAGCTTGTTGATAAAGTACCGCAGGATATTCTTTCTCCGTACCTCAATGCAAGTGCAAGCACTGTTAATTACGATCCTTATACTGGAAAATATGTATTTCCTGTTGATAAAACATACAAAGGAACGCAATACAAAGCAGGTGATCCTTTTAAGGGTACTCCTACTGATGATGAAGTAGAAGAATTAGGATTAATCACTGATAGAAAGTATTTTTCTTCTTTTCTTAATTCAGTCAATAATAATTCTTTTATGAATTATGATATTTACCAAATTGGGGCTAGTGTTGGGTCAGGGTATACCTATAATACTCCTATTGGGGATGTAGGAGCAAGAGTAAGTGCAGGTCCTACTTTTTCGTATGTATATTATGATAAGTTTGCGTATAGAGCAGCAAATGTTCAAACAAGAAAGAATTTAGAAACATGGAAAGTATATAATAGCATAGGTATCAGCTTGTTCTTTGATAATCGAGATATATTTTTTATGCCAAGTAACGGATTTAGAGTGCAGCAGGATGTTATCTTTGTAGGAGGTCTTCTGTTTGGAGATTCACATTACATAAAAACAAGTACTTCAGCAGAAGCTCATTTCACACTATTTGATTGGCAAGTAGCAGAAAATTGGTCATGGAAGATGGTATTTGCTACTCAAACTACTTTTTCTACTATTTTGCCTCAATGGTATTATCCTCCAGGAACCTCATACGAAACAGATGGGCCTACTTTCAATCAAAAACTAAGGCTTAATGGAATATCAAATGCAAGAGGATGGTATAGAATATATAATGGTGAAGCATTATGGAATACTTGGTTTGAGCTTCGTATGCCACTCTATGAGACAGTTATTTGGTGGGACCAAATATTTGAAGTTGCATCATTATGGACAAAATTGAATGACATTTATAATCAGGAAGATACTAATTATTACTTTACTCTTGGTTCAGGGTTTCGGTTTGTGTTGCGCCAATTTCCTTTAAGGATATATATTGCAAAACGTTTTTTAATTCAAAATAATGAATTAAAATGGCAAAGAGGAAATCTTTCCTCTTCAAATAGTTCCTCTGATACAGGAGGATTAGATCTTATTTTTGCTATATCAATTTTTGATTAAATTGATTGTAAATAGATAATAAATTACAGTATAATCTAACCATGATGAAATATAATATATTATTTGGCATTCTTTTTTGTCTTATATCTGTGTACTCACTCTCATCTCAAGAGCAAACAAATAATACTTCAATATCCATTACAACGGTAGCTGTTATTGATATAAAAGTAATCTATGCTGCGTTTCCTAGTGAAGCCAGAGGATATAATAGCCTTATTGTCTTAAAAGAACAATATCAACAGGAGATTGACGATCAAATCGAAAGATTAAATATCATTAAACAAAGAAGAAAAAATGCTTTAGAGAATGGACTGTATGATGAAGCAGCAGACTATGAAACTCAAATTACTAATCTGAGTAATTATATAAATGTACTCAGTGATAGAAGACAAGATGAGCTTATTAGATTAAGTAAATTACCTATATCTAAAAATTTTCTGGACAGATTACAGAAAGCTATTGAGTTTGTTGCACAAGAAAATGGTTTTACTGTTGTCTTAAATACTGGAACAGAAGGGCTTCAATGGTGGGCTCCTGTTGTAGATATATCAGAAAAAGTGATAGAAAAACTAAAATCATAAGAAACTATGTATTTGTGCAATAGAAAGGATAATTATAATAATGTCTGTAAATTATAATCCAATGCATTCAAGCGATAAAAAATCTCATAAAAAATTGACTCCTATGTTACAGCAATATCATAAAGAAAAAATTCGATATAAAGATCATCTTTTATTTTTTCGAGTAGGAGATTTTTTTGAATTATTTTTTGATGATGCAATTAGAGGATCAAAATTACTTGATATTACCCTTACTAAAAGAAATAATGTAGTTATGTGTGGGGTTCCTGCACATGCTATTGATGCATACGTAAAACGCTTACTCAAACAAGGAGAAAAGGTAGCACTATGTGATCAAACAAGTCCTGCTCAAAAAGGAAATCTTGTCAAAAGAGAAGTAGTAGAAAAAATTACTCCAGGGACCATCAGTAATAGTGAATATTTAGAAAAAGCAGAGCATAATTATCTTTTAGCTATATATCTTGTATCAAACACATATCTTTGTGCTTGGATTGATGTATCTACTGGAGATTTTACTGTAAAGCATATGAGCCAAAGTTATGAGCAACTGTACTCTTTAGTAGTACAAATTCAACCAAAAGAAATACTTGTTGCTGAATCTCAATTACAGGATAAAAGTATACTACGATTACAACAGGAACAAAACTCATTGTGCATTACTTCTGTACAAGATTGGTTTTTTTCTGAAGATGAAGGAGAACGCTATCTACGTGATGCATTAAAACTAGCAACACTGAAATCATTATCTTTTGAAGGAGAAAATAAGAAGCTATTATTAGTAATTTCTGCTATTATGCAGTATATCCATGTAAACAACAGCTATGTTATGAAAAGAATTCATAGTATCATTATCCATAATGATCAAGAATATATGCAACTGGATTCTGATGCTATCTATAACCTTGAACTCTTTTATTCAATGAGAGAACGAAAAACAGAGCATTCCCTCTTACATATTTTAGATTCTACTATCACTAAAATAGGGCATCGTTGTTTAGTGCAATGGCTTGCTCATCCATTACTTGATGAAACATATATCAATCATCGTCATAACACTATTGCTTTTTTTCTTGAACACTCATCATTGCTTGCACAAATACAACAGAAATTATCCCAAATACATGATATCCCTCGCTTACTTACCCGTATAGCTACTTACAAAGCACATGCAAGAAATGTAGCTTCATTATTACACAGTACTAAACATGCTTTAGAAATAGTACAATTATTAAAAGAATATGATTATAAATGGATTATTGAACATGATATACATAAGGCCATTGATGAGGAAAAAATAGCACAGTTTATATCATATGTGGATAATTTTCTCAGTGATGATCCTCCGGTACATTTTGGTACAGAATATATTATTCGTAAAGGTATTGATGCTACTTTAGATGATTTACGTCATACCTATGAAAACGCAACAGATATCTTGAATGAATATGTTATGAGAGAAAACAGAACTACCTTACAGAATTTACGTTTGAAATTTAATAAGGTAGTAGGGTACTTTTTTGAAATTTCACCGAGCTTAAGAGGAAAGCTCCCAGATTATTTCATACTTCGGCAAACACTTACAAATGCAGATAGATATAAAACTATTGAATTATCAGAGCTTGAATCAAGGATATTACAGGCAGAACAGCAGCGACTTGAGAGAGAACAACTACTCTTTCGAAAAATGCTTGATGCTATTACGAGAATCATTCCTGATATTCAAAAGCTAGTTGCATATATTGCTGAAATTGATGTGTTATGTAATTTTGCATCTAATGCTCGTAATTATCATTATACACGCCCAAAAATGTGTAAAGACAATACATTATACATTAAGCAAGGAAGACATCCTGTTATTGAGTATTATGCACATACTACTCAGTTTATCCCTAATAATCTTAAATTAGATGAGCAAGCACATACATTTGCTATATTGACTGCCCCTAATATGGCAGGAAAATCTACTTTTTTACGACAAAATGCACTTATTGTTCTTATGGCACAGATAGGATCATATGTTCCTGCAGAATATGCTGAAATTGGTATCAGAGATAAAATCTTTTGTAGGGTAGGAGCGTCAGATAATCTTATTAAAGGAGATTCAACATTTTTATTAGAAATGAGTGAGACAGCCTATATCATTAAAAATGCTACATCAAAAAGCTTAGTGATAATGGATGAAATAGGCAGAGGGACAAGCATCAATGATGGAAAAGCACTTGCACAAGCAATAGCTGAATATTTTATCGATAAAAAAATTTTTACCATATTTGCTACACATTATCACTCTTTAACACAATTAAAGCATACTAACATACAATATCTCACATTGAGCATTAGTATTCATAGTGAACAAATAATCTTTACAAGGAAACTGAAAGAAGGTATAGCAAAAAGCTCCTATGGGATAGAAGTTGCTCAGCTTGCTGGAGTTGATACAAATATTATACAAAGAGCAAAAAAGTTGCTTATGAACAAACAGGATACAAATGAAAATAATACTCAAAGAGAAACAGTACAAGAATCGCAATTATTTCAAACATCTCAACAAAATAATCAAATGGAATCGTATCTGAAACAGCTGGATGCATTAAAAGAGATAAACTTGCATGATATCACTCCCTTAGAAGCTATGACTCATTTACAAACTGTTCTTTCGGTGCTAAACAATACTTCTGAACATACTGTGCAAAATTAAAATAATTGATATGATAGTTGAGATAAATAGCGATCTATATCAAACTTATCAAAGAAAGGAGAAAAGCTTTTCCCTTCGTGCAATCTCATAACAATTTGAGCAGACATTCTTTGTGAAGGTACCACTTTAATAAAAGGGTACTCCTTTTCAAGATTAGCTCGTGGAATAGTATCAAGCGTTACTATGTCTTCAAATAAACCTTCTTCATATAATGTTTGAAATCTTTCTAATGCAGGATGTGAAAACACTGGATGTATTACCGCAACATGCACTGATTTTACTTTCTTTTTTGCAAGTGATCGTAAAATTGCCTCAACAGATCCTCCTGTATCTATCATGTCATCGACTATCCATATTTCTTTTTCACCAAGATCAGTAGAACTTAAAATATTGACTGATTCAATAGTATTTACACGCGTATAATCTCTTTGTTTGTAGCTATTTATAAAATCGGTATGAAACGCAAGAGCAAAATCACGTGCCATAGATTCTCCACTTGAATCTACTGAACAAAAAAGCCAGTTATTCTTTACTTCTTCGTCTAACTTTTGTTTTGTTTTTACATAATTGCTTGCTATAAACTCCATAAGTTGTAATGTGGCAGGTATATCCTCTATTGAGCAAGTAGTAGGATCTACAATCGATTTACTTTTATTTGAATGTAATTGATACGTGAGAATATAGTTTACTCCTAAATTGGCAAGAATCTTAAAATGAACCCATAAAGCAACACTGCTTCTTCCCATAGCTCTATCAGAGCGTGCAGGGGAACAATACGGCTCAAACAAAATAACACGCCCAGGATCACATCTACGAATAGCATCTACTGTATTGTAGAGTTGAATTTTAGCTTTTGCTGGATCATGATCAATCATGCTCCTCCCAGAATTGGCAAATAAGAATATATCTTTTCCTCGAATAGTTAAGTCAAGGACAGCCTCTATTTCTCCGTCAGCAAATGTTGTAATGCCAACACTATGCGGTTTATGATTAGAATATCCTCTTGCATAAAACTCTGGAAAAAGACATAATTCTTCAAATACTGCATTAGCGTAGTTTTCCATAGATTTTGTAGATAAAATTTGAAGTGAATTCATGCTAAACATAGTATAATATGTATAAGAAAAAAAATAAATAACTAAGGAAGGGTTTATGGACAAAAAATTGAAATTGAATGCAAATACGAAAATAGAGGATAGCAATGAACGCAAAAAAGCGT
Organism: Spirochaetia bacterium; assembly: GCA_965226055.1. Taxonomy (GTDB): domain Bacteria; phylum Spirochaetota; class Spirochaetia; order WTKD01; genus CBDDCA01. Next base: position 74,765 of record CBDDCA010000003.1, read on the forward strand.
TTGAGGCAGCTCGTCAGATGATAGAAAAGCAATTTGGGAAAGGAGCTATTATTCAACTTGGTGATTCTAGTGTTTCTCAAGATATTCAATGTATTCCTTCGGGTTCACTTATCCTCGATAGAGTGTTAGGGGTAGGGGGATACCCTCGAGGCAGAATTATTGAGATATACGGACCTGAATCGTCAGGAAAGACTACATTAGCTTTGCATGCTATTGCAGAAGCACAAAAAGGAGGGGGAACTGCAGCATTTATTGATGCAGAGCATGCGTTAGATCCAAATTATGCAAAAAATCTCGGTGTTGATATTGATTCACTATGGGTGTCTCAGCCCGATAATGGAGAACAAGCCTTAGAGATAGCCGAACAACTGGTACGTTCTGGTGCTACTGATATCATTGTTATTGATTCTGTTGCTGCACTTACGCCAAAGGCAGAAATAGCAGGACTTATGGGAGATTCCATAGTAGGCGCACAAGCACGCCTTATGAGTCAGGCTTTACGAAAACTTACTGGTATTATAAACAAAAGCTCTTGTTGTTTAATTTTTATCAATCAAATACGTATGAAAATTGGGGTTATGTTTGGAAGTCCTGAAACTACAAGCGGAGGAAATGCTCTTAAGTTTTATGCCTCTATGCGTCTTGACATACGTAGAATTGATAAAATATCCGAAGGAGCAGAAAATTATATAGGAAACAAAGTAAAAGTAAAGGTAGCGAAAAATAAAGTGGCTCCTCCTTTTAAGGTAGCTACCTTTGCCATTTATTATGGAAAAGGCATGTCTCGTGAAGAAAATATATTAGAGCTTGCCATTGAAATGGACTTTGCTAAAAAAACAGGAAGCTGGTACTCTTTAGGAGAGGAAAAGATGGGGCAAGGAAAAGAAAACGCTATTCAGTACTTAAAAGATCATGAAGATATTGCACAAAATTTAGAAAATAAAATAAAAGAACAATTATTTCCTGCAAAAACAAAAGATACCAGCAGTGCTGATACAGCAGCCAACGAAGATACCAGTAAAGATGAGCAAGAACAAACACCTACAAAAGCAAAAGATGCCAACAATGTTGATACAGCAGACAATGAGGATACCCAAAAAGATACCAGTAAAGATGAGCAAGAACAAACACCTACAAAAGCAACGGATGTCAGTAATGTTGATACAGCAGACAATGAGGATGCCAAAAAAGATATCAGTAAAGATGCACAAGAACAAACAAACGAAGTAACTGTTGATAATACAGCTGAATCGCAGTAAGATACTGAAATGACATCATAGGAAGAAATAATAAGTAATATGGAACATACACATTTAGAACATACAGATGATCAGAAACATATTTCTGATAAAGAGCGTTCGGTACAGAGCCATATACATGTCTCTGTAGAACATTTTGACGGACCTTTAGATATATTGCTTTTATTAGTACAAAAAAATAAAATTGATATTTATGATATTCCTATAGCTGAAATAACAGAGCAGTATCTTGTTTTTTTACGTGAGTTAGTAGAAAAGGATCTTGAAAATCTCACTGAATTTTATAAAATGGCAACATTGTTGTTATACATAAAATCTCGTATGTTACTTCCTCTTCAACACGTTGATGATTTAGAAGAAATGGAAGATCCACGCACAGAACTTGTAGATAAACTCATAGAATATCAAAAATTTAAGAAACTCTCAGGCTTATTACAAAAACAATTATATGAATCTCCACCATTGCTTTTACGAAAAGAACCTGATACACTGCCACTTACTGCTCCAACTGAGTTAGAGTGGAAAGAGATGACTCCATTAAGTCTGCTCCAATCTTTCTTAAAGATAGTTGATTCTAATAAGGAAGTAGAAAGAATAATAGACTTACATGAAGAAGTAACAATAAAACAAAAAATTACTGTTATATATGAACTTATGGAAAAGCACAAACAATTTACTTTTAGTGATATCGTTGGTACAAAAAGTATACTCTCATTAGTATGTAGCTTGCTTGCTGTATTAGAACTGTTAAAACAACAAGTTATACGTGCAATACAAAAACAATCGTATGGTATTATATACTTACAAAAGAAAGAAACAGTACTACCATAAAAAAACAGAGAAAAAGAGAAAAGAACATGAATCCTCAAGAACAAAAGAAGAAAAAAGAAAGAACAACTAAGAAAGGTACTACGGTACTCATAAAAAAGCTGGAAGCTATTTTATTTTTAGAAGGCAAATACAGTCATAAAAAAGAGCTTGCAGAAAAACTTTCTTGCAGTATAGAAGAGCTTGATCACGCAGTATTGGTACTTACTGATATATACAAAAAAAATGGGCATGCATTTTGTATAGAACAGAATAAAAATAGTTTGATGCTCATGATCAATCGTAATGGCATTGAAGATGTTATAGCTCCCTATGAAGGAATAAAAAAAGAAGGGTTGTCGCGTACAGTATTAGAAACATTGGCAATTATCGCCTACTCTCAGCCTATTACAAAATCGGAAATAAATTCAATTCGCGGAGTAAACTCTAGTAATGCCATATCATATTTATTAGAGAAAAATATCATTGTCGTAGCAGGAAAACGTGCTATTCCAGGACAACCGAACGAGTATATTACTACTCCTGAATTTCTTACTATTTTTAAGCTCAGCAGTATTACCGAATTGCCTGCGTTAGAAGAAAAAGACAGAGCGTTGTTTGTGAAAACACATACAGAAGGAGAATAATGTATATCCTATATGCATACAAATGAAGCAGAAACTACATCTACATATTCTCTGCGTTTAGATAGTTTTCTCTCTAAAGCAGGGCTTTGTTCACGAAGAAAAGCCAAGATATATATTGAACAAGGCAGTATTACGGTAAACAATACTGTTTGCAACGATGCATCGTATAGGGTATTTCCTCAGAGAGATCGTGTATTGCATAATAAACAAGTATATACGCTTGCAGAAAAAAAAGTATACTTTGTTTTTCATAAGCCACTAAAAGTAGAATCTACAAATCAAGTCCAGCGAGAACATTCACAGAGAAAGACAAGCCGTTCTTTTTTGCAGCATATATGCAATGGGCATCTTTTTTCAATAGGAAGGCTTGATTATCTTAGTACAGGATTACTTTTGTTTACCAATGATGGGGAGTTATGCTATAAGCTCACACATCCTAAATTTCAGGTAAAAAAAATATATCTTGTAAAAACAGCTACTCCTGTTTCAAAGTCTATTCTTGATACATGGAAACGAGGAATACGTATCAACAACATACTCTATACACTGCATTCGTATCATGAGCATCACAATAATACAGTCAAACTTACGTTATGTGAAGGGAAAAAAAGAGAAATACGTCAAGTGTTAGAGTATTTCTCATTAAAGGTACTGATGTTACATAGAACACAGTTTGCTAATATTACGTTGAATAATCTCGCTGTTGGTGATTATAGAGCCTTGACTTCTAAAGAACTACATATGCTAAAAAAAATGGTATCATAGCTTTTTTACACTATACAACATATATCATATCTTGCTATACTGTATGTATAAAATGGATATACAAAATAGGTATACAAAATGGTGAACGATATAGTCATAACTATTGATGGTCCAGCAGGGTCAGGAAAAAGTAGTATTGCTCGGTTATTTGAAGAGCGTCTTTCATTTAACAGCATTAATTCTGGTGCTTTTTATCGTTGCACTGCGTTCTTATTTTGTCATTTTGTGTCTGATACGGATCTTGATATACTATCTCAAACAAAAGATATACAAGTACATCTTTCTCATCTTCATACAATTATCAATATGTATGTTCCCGCTATGCAATGGAAAAATCATACGATGCAATTTTTACATCCAATACAAATAAAAGAAAAAACATACACATCGGTATCTCATGATGAGCTTTTTTCTCAAAAGATAGATACATACGCATCGTTGCTCTCAACATACACAGCACTAAGACAAGCAATCAATACTCACATTCGTTATTATCTCAAAGCTGGAAAATGGATTATTGAAGGACGTGATGCAGGCACACATATTTTTCCTGACACTAAATGGAAATTTTATCTTGATGCAGATATCAATACACGTATTCAAAGAAGGGTACATCAATATTCTGGTGCAACAAAAACACAAAATAATGACACTGTTGCTCAAGCATTAGTAAAAAGAGATGCTTTAGATAAAAATAAGGGAGAATATAGCCTAAAAAGTAATAATAGTGAACTTTTTTATATAGATTCAACTGACAAAACACTTGAACAAATTTATGAAATAATGTATACTAACATAGTATTAAGTATGAGTGAACAAAAAATAAATAATACTACTAACCCTGTCGAAGTTGATGTCCCTGCCAACTTTGATCAAATGATTGATAATAGCTTTCAACGATTGCATGATGTACAAAATATTCATCATGGAGATATAGTGAATGGTGAAATAATTAAGGTCACAGATAGTGATGTATTTCTTGATCTTGGCTTAAAAACCGAAGGAAGAATTTCAATTACTGAGTTTGAAAATGCTCATGTTGTCCCTACAGTAGGGGATAGCATTCAAGTATTTGTAATGAAGAATAACACTGATAATTTAAATGTTTCTTTTGCAAAGGCACAGGAATTACAGTCCATCAATGAATTACGCGAATCGTATCAGAATAACAAAATGGTGAAAGCTACAGTGAAGAGTGTTCATGCGCATGGCTTTATTGCTCAGATAGCAAGTTCAGTACAGGCATTTGTTCCAATTTCACAGATGGATACATTTCATATTTCTGAACAGCATGCACATAAATATGTTAATAATGAATATGAATTTCTTATTCTTGAACTGTATAGAAATAAAAAATTGCAGCCTATTCTTTCCCGTAAAAAATTGCTTGTAGAAAGATATGAAAATGCAAAGAATGAGTTTATTTCACAGCATAAGGAAGGAGATGTAGTAAAAGGCACTGTAAAAACATTTACCTCTTTTGGCGTTTTTATAGACCTAGGAGGGTTTGATGCTTTATTACATATATCTGACATTAGTTGGAAACATAGCGTACGTCCCACTGAAGCACTTAAAAAGAATGAGGAACATGAGTTTAAGCTGATTTCTATCAATGCTGAAACTAAAAAAATAGGCTTATCATTGAAGGCGTTACAGCCTGATCCTTGGGATAGTATTCAAACAAACTATCCTGTTGGGACCATAGTTCCAGGAAAAGTTATGAAAGTACTCAGTTATGGAGCTTTTATCTCAATAGATCAAGAAATTGAAGGCTTTATTCATATATCCGAAATGTCATGGTTAAAGCACATAAAACATCCTAGCGAATTGTTAAAGCAAGGAAGTATTGTAAAATGTAAAGTTCTTCATATAGATAATGAAAAGAAACGTATCTCTTTAGGTCTTAAGCAGGCAGAGCGTAATCCATGGGAAACAGTTGATTCTTTGTATCCTGTAGGGTACAAATTACAGTTGCCTATTAAACGAGTAACGCCACAGGGAATTGTAGTGGAATTTGAAGAAGGGTATAGAGGTGTTATTGACAGTGAAAATATATCATGGAGTAAGCAACGACATAATTATAAACAAGGACAAAAAGTTGAATGTATAGTGCTTTCTCATGATAAAGAAAATTGTCATATCAATCTTGGCATTAAGCAACTAAGTGAAAATCCTTGGGAAAGCGACTTTTTAGGAGTAGGGAGATCTGTAGAAGGAGTTATTTCTTCTGTTACTGATTTTGGGGTATTTGTGCGGTTTCCTAATGGGGTAGAAGGGCTTATTCCAAAAAATAAAACTTTTGATACGAAGGAGCATAGTTCTTATGAGGATGTAAGGCCAAAGTTTAAGGTAGGAAAGCCAATTCAAGCAGTGATTGTATCTATTCAAAAAAATGAACAAAGATTATTACTGTCTGTACAAGCATTAAAAGAAATGATAGATCAACAAGAGTTAGAAAAGCATATGGTAAATGATGTAGAATCAGAACGTGCAATGAGTCTTGGTGATATAATTGTAAGTGATAAAAATAGCTAGTTTTTTTTTGTAATATGAGTAAATTCCAAAATTTAAATCTTGATAGATTACATCAGCTTATCAATGTAAATCTTACCGTTACTGAAAATTACGATAATTTTGAAGTTGTCCTTCAACGGTTACTTCATGCCATTGAGATGATTACAAATTGTGAAGTAACATCTTTTTTATTGTATGATAATGAAACAAAAAATCTTACCTTTAGATTAGCGAGTGGTAAAAATACTCATGAGCTTCTTGGACTTGTTGTTCCTAATGGAAGAGGAATAGCTCATACTGCTATTCGTGATAAAAAAGGGATGATAATCAATGATATGGATGAGGTAAAGGATAAGCATTATACAGAGATAGATAAAATATTAAATTTTAAGACAATAAATCTTATGGCTTTTCCTATGTTAGATCATAATGGGGAAGTAATAGGGGTAGTAGAAGCATGTAATAAGAAAAATAATGAAAATTTTACTAATGAGGATTATCAAATTTTACTCATTTTTTGTCAAACAGCTGAACGGGCGCTGAGGCATACTATTAAAATAGCAAATCTTAGAAAAAAATTAGATTTTGCTAATAGAAAATTGACTGATTTATCGCATCCTTCGTTTGTGTATGGAAGCAAAGAGTCAGAAACAAAGTTGACTTTTGCAAAGAAGATTGCAGACTCACAGTCTCGAGTACTCATCTATGGTGAAAGAGGTACAGGGAAAACAAACTTAGCAACACAGATTCATCGATTTAGTAACAGAAATGATAAGCCTATTGAGTATATTAACTGTGTAGATCTATCGTTATTAAAAAATGAACAAGAACAGTACATACATATTTTTGGTGCAAAGAAAAATACTAAACTAGGAATACGAAATGATATACAAGGGATTTTTGAATTAGCTACAGGAGGCACTGTAATATTGCAAGAGATTGGCTATCTTCCATTGTTTATTCAAGAAAAAGTTATGCTCCTTATAAAATTTGGTCATATAACTCCCTATGGATCAGATAGCAATAAGTCAGTCAATGTTCGAGTTCTTGTTACTACTTCTCAAAAACTTGAAGAGCTTGTTGAATTGCATAAATTTCAAGAAGATTTATTTTATTTACTGAACTCTGTTAATATTTCAATTTCACCATTAAGTGCTCGAAGAGAAGACATAGTACCAATAACAGAGTATTTTTTTAAGAAATGTGTGAGTGAAAGTAGAAAGGTTATTACCAGTATTGAACCAAAAGTATTGTATATTCTAAAAAGTTATTCATGGCCTAATAATGTAGCTGAATTGTATAATGTTATACAAAGAGCTGTGTGGAATTGTGATGAAACTACTTTACGGATTCATCATATTGCTCTCCATAATTTTGGTTCTAATGATGCTGATGGAATAAAAAAGAAAGAGCCTTTTGTTACCTTACAAGACGGAATAAATGAATTTAAGAAGAGGTATATTTATCAAGTATTACTCCATAATGGTTGGAGTTATACAAAATCAGCGAAAGTTCTTAAGATTCAACGTTCATATCTTTCTAAGTTAGTGAAAATGTATAACTTAAAATCAGGGGATGAAAAATAGTATAGCAACGGACGAAGAATGATGGCAATAGTATATGACATATAATTAAATTTTTGAAGGAATGGAGAAACACAAAGCATGGCAATGAATTACGAATCGCATAATACACTTGAATTTTTTATCTCAAAGTATAAGTGGGTGTTTATTATTGCGTTTATAGTGCTTATTATTATAGGAATAAGCGTGCTATTTATTACACAACAAAGCAATACAAAGAGTATAGAGGCTACTATAGCATTTGAAGCTCTTGAGGAAGATTACGAAAATTTTACTCAAGATTATAGTTTGTATGAAGATCACAGTGATACTATTGATACGGAAAAAATGGATACATTGATACAAAGCTATAAAGAGATAACGCAAAAATATCCTAGGGAAACTGTGGCGCAAAAATCATTTCTTAATATAGGTACTATCTATGCTATAGATAAGAAAAATGAGGAAGCGCTTCAATATTTTTCTCTTGCGGTACAAAATGGGTCTATTGCGTATCGTACCTATCTGACTCCTCGTGCTTTGTTTAATGTTGCTGCTATGCAGGAAAATGCAGATGCCCCTATGGAAGCGATTGCTACATATCAACGTATTATCAATGAATATCCAACTGATTTGATTGCTCCTCATGCTATGTTTAATATAGCAAGAATAAATGAACAAATAAATGAGACTTCAATAGAAGCTATTGGCTATTACCAACTAATAATAGAGAACGAAGATTGGAAAGATTCGGAATGGGTAAGCATTGCTAAAAGTCGCTTAGCTCTTTTACAAAAACTTGTAGATGAAGATACAGATGAAACTATAGACGATGCAAAGAATGAAGAAAGCACAGACGAAGCCACTGATGAAACTATGGATGAAGACAGCACAAACGAAAATCAATAAATATGGTAATATAATAGAGATGAAAAGAAAGTATTCTTTGTTTCCTTTTAGAGCTCAAAATATACCGTTACTGTTAGTACTCTTTTTTCTGATTATTTCTTCTTGCGGTGTTCCTACCATTATCTTATTTAATGCTGCAGAAGTTATAACAGACGCAGGGGCTAAAACGATAACTATTGTTCATAATAGCAGTAATGATGCATTACCATCTGTAAAATTTATAGGATATGAAGTATACTATAAAATATATAAATCTAGTGATATTGACAAGAGAGCAGAGGATAAAAATTATATTACAGATACTTCTGCGAGAGTCCCTTCCACTTCTGTCTTAACTTCAAAAAATTTTCTTAAACTGAAAGTCGTAAACTTTAGTGCAGATGAAAATAAGTTTAATGATACTACTGATACCCCTAATGTTGCTATAAACAGCTCTAATCAACGAGTAATCTTAGATTTTGGTGTATCTAATCCAAGTGAGTATTCATACACTGCTGGAACAACAGGGGAATTTTATGGCTATCAGGCCCTCCTTATTAACCAAAACAACAGCACAGAAGTATTACATAGAAACCTCAATACTACCACTAAACCATTTTTTGATACACAGACTAACACATCTTTCAGTAGTTCCGATTACGATGTAAGAAAGATGATATCTTCTTTTAATAACGATACATTAGAACTTGTTATTGCAGTTATTCCTTATGGCATAAACCTTGCTAATGTACAAGTAGTATATGGTAACATAGCAATATCAGAAGACGTAACCCTTGATTACGGCAGCACTCCTTAGCTAGCTTTCTCATTTGAATTTCCATTTTCTCTACTGTGTGAATATGTGTGAGTGTGCAATGTGAATATGTAGTATAATAGTATTGGAGAGATAGGAGGAGAATTATGGATAAAGATTCATTAAGAAATATACTAAAAAATGCAAAGCAAGGTTTTAATAAAGGAAAATATGAAGAAGCAATAGCTGATTATGACAAAGCTATAGAGCTAAATCTAAAAGATGCAAGAGTATATTTTTTCAGAGGTACTACAAAGGCTAAATTAGAAAGATATGAAGAAGCAATAGCTGATTATGACAAAGCTATAGAGCTAAATCTAAAAGATGCAAGAGTATATTTTTTCAGAGGTACTACAAAGGCTAAATTAGAAAGATATGAAGAAGCAATAGCTGATTATGACAAAGCTATAGAGCTAAATCTAAAAGATGCAAGAGTATATTTTTTCAGAGGTACTACAAAGGCTAAATTAGAAAGATATGAAGAAGCAATAGCTGATTATGACAAAGCTATAGAGCTAAATCTAAAAGATGCAAGAGTATATTTTTTCAGAGGAAATACAAAAGCTAAATTAGAAAGATACGAAGAGGCAATAATTGATTATGAAAGAGCAATAAAATATAAACCAAGTTTTGCAGAGGCATATAACAATAGTGGTACTACGAAAGATGAATTAGAAAGATATGAAGAAGCAATAGTAGACTATGACAAGGCTATAGAGCTAAATCTAAAAGATGCAAAGGTATATTTCAATAGAGGAAATACAAAAGCTAAATTAGAAAAATATGAAGAAGCAATAGCTGATTATGACAAAGCTATAGAATATAAAGAAGATTTTGCAGAAGCATACAACAATAGTGGTACTATGAAAGATGAATTAAAAAGATATAAAGAAGCAATAGCTGATTATGACAAGGCTATAGAGCTAAATCTAAAAGATGCAAGAGTATATTTCAATAGAGGAAATATAAAAGCTAAATTAGAAAGATATGAAGAAGCAATAGTAGACTATGACAAGGCTATAGAGTTAAATCTAAAAGATGCAAGGGTATATTTCAATAGAGGAAATATAAAAGCTAAATTAGAAAGATACGAAGAGGCAATAATTGATTATGAAAGAGCAATAAAATATAAACCAAGTTTTGCAGAGGCATACAACAATAGTGGTACTACGAAAGATGAATTAAAAAGATATGAAGAAGCAATAGTAGACTATGACAAGGCTATAGAGTTAAATCTAAAAGATGCAAGGGTATATTTCAATAGAGGAAATACAAAAGCTAAATTAGAAAAATATGAAGAAGCAATAGCTGATTATGACAAAGCTATAGAGTTAAATCTAAAAGATGCAAGGGTATATTTCAATAGAGGAAATATAAAAGCTAAATTAGAAAGATACGAAGAGGCAATAATTGATTATGAAAGAGCAATAAAATATAAACCAAGTTTTGCAGAGGCATACAACAATAGTGGTACTACGAAAGATGAATTAAAAAGATATGAAGAAGCAATAGTAGACTATGACAAGGCTATAGAGCTAAATCTAAAAGATGCAAGGGTATATTTCAATAGAGGAATTACGAAAGCTAAATTAGAAAAATATGAAGAAGCAATAGCTGATTATGACAAAGCTATAGAGTTAAATCCAGAAGATGTAGTAGAAGTAAATTTCAATAAAGAAATTACGAAAGCTAAATTAGAAAGATACGAAGAGGCAACAATTGATTATGAAAGAGCAATAAAATATAAACCAAGTTTTGCAGAGGCATACAACAATAGTGGTACTACGAAAGATGCAACAATATACAAAAACAGATGAAAGATCTTAATATAATAACACCAGCAACACCAAATCGCTTCATAGAAGAGAAGCATGAGAAATATTCGAATTTCTTAATATTCGTAAATCAAAAGAATGAAGAAGAAAAATATTACATACAAGGTATTAAGATAGCTATGTTAGCAGCAAAAGCAAATAAATTAGAAAAATATGAAAAAGAAAAAGAGCTAATTAAGGAAGCAAGAAAATGTATCGAAAAAGCAATTAGGATAAAATGTGAGAAGCAGCAACAAGGAAAATTAGAATATAAAATAGGATATAAATTTAAGCCTATCAATAAGGATACAATAGATATGTTAATAAAGGAAAAAATATATTTTAGTGATGTTTCATCACTAAATGATCCATTGGAATGCCCTATACTTAAATTATATGATAAATACTTTAAAAATGAGATATTTCAAGGTGATTATGAACCATACATATGTTCCTTTGTTGTTGATACTAAGAATAAACCAGATGATATAATAAAAAATACCTTATTGTTTAGTCATTATGCTGATAGACATAGAGGAATATGCATAGAATATGAGATAGACGAAAAATTACTAAATCAAGGCAAAATATGGCATACTCGTGTAGAATATAGTGAAAATACACCTTATAAACAGTTAGATAATATAGCATATGTCTTCGCTATTAAGAGTAAAAAATGGGAATATGAGGAAGAATATCGCTTTATACTTTTTGGGCATGATAAAGAAAAACAACAAAAACGTGGAACAGGAGTATATATTAATGGTATTAATGGTGGTGCTGTTGTTAAGAGAATTATTTTTGGATTAGAGACACCTGAGGAAGATAAAGAGTTATTATATACATTACTGTCAGATGAAAAAAAAGATGAGAAAGAGAAAGACAAGAACAAAAATGAAATACAATTTTTTGAAACGAAGAATGATATAGAAAATGAGTATTTTACCCTTTATATTGATATTGACTCTCCTTACAAGCCCAAGTCATAATAAGTAGTAATACTGATTTAGTATTACTATTACTCACGTATATTCACCTATGAAAATTCCCTCAATTATTACTTCCTATAAGTCCTATTCTGTCTACCAATTACAATGTAAATACTGTAACATGTATTTACGATTATAAGTACTGTAAAAAATAATCATCAATTTCTTTTCTCATTTGTATTCCTACTCTTTCAAAGCAGTCAAGTAGAGTATGATATGCTCCTTCTCCACCAAGAAAATCCCAAAATTCTTCAGCTACTTTTAATTCTTGTTTTATATCAAGCATTCCTGCCATTGTCCATCTATCATAAGGCTTTGGATCATATGGATTATATGGAATAGCAATAAGTGTATGTACTTTTGCTTGAGGCTTTTCAGCTAATACTGAAGCTGTCCACTCTAAAAGAGTTCTTTTGAATTCCTTAAAAGAGCCTCTATTTGGTTTTGCTGTTTTAATATCAATGAGATATATCTCACCTTCCATACTTTCTAAATAAAGATCTACTTTTGTTAATTTTACTTCTCTCATTTCTCCGCTTTGACAAACATTACGAATGATTTCAATATCTCTCTGTTTATTTGGTTCTGTAATTGCAGAAGATAAGCTATCTATTATTTTTTGAATTTCAAAATGAGCAGAGTTACTTATTTTTATCCCTGCTTTTACTTGTGTTTTTACCACTTTAAATCTATTTGAGGCAAGAGATACTGCTATTGGCTCAAAAATGGTAGTACCAAAATTTGTATTAAGTGAATGGATAAATGAATATAAGGCAAGTCTATCTTTTCCTAGCAACCTTGTATGAAACGGCATTATTGCTGGTTCAGGATTATGGCTAGAAAATTTCTTTCTTAAGCTCCCTTTGATTATTTCTTCAATAGATTGTATTTGCTGTGGTGTAAGCACCATTATTGCTCCTTTAGGTGAAAAATAGTTTCTGCGTATGCAGATGTATTTTTTTCTGTTCTGTTTAAGACAGGCCTTTTATATTGATCTACTATTTGCATATTTGCTTTTTCAGCAATAGTTGGGTATAGATTATATTTATCATTAGCTACCAAAAAAACATTGTAATCTTTTTGTAGGTATCTTTTTGCGTTACTTAAAACATTTGCTATTCCCTCAACATATGATGTACGAGCATCTTTCCCTTGTCCTTTATATAGAGGGCCTATCTCAAGTTTATCATTACGCTCAAGCTCAAATAATTCATATGCATATGCGTGTTGTTGGTGATAATCGATTAAGCCTACATACGGAGGGCTTGAAAAAATCCCTTTAATTTTATGTTTTTTTAACAAAATTTCTAACGCAGGATTATATTTGTGTAATTGTGATGCTATATCAATATTTTTTGCATCTCCTTGTAAGAAACTGTGCAAGCTATCGGTACGTAATGCATCAAATTCCAAAAGACGATGTATTGTATCAGCACTGTACCTTTTCCACCAAGAAAGAAGTGAAAACAAAGGCTTACATATTTTTCCATGTTTTTTACAATAATATGTTTGTGTTACAGGCTTTTTTAATGTGGTTAAATCAGCATGGGTAGTAGCTCGACAAGATCGTATTGTTCTACTTAATATGATAGTAATAATGTTTCTGATAGCTTGATTTTTGATGCGCTTGATATGTTCATATATAAAATCCATTTCTTTTCTTATTGGATGTATGTACCATGTTTCAAGAAATGTATTTGCTTTTTCTTGTTGTATTGTAAGCTGGTATTTTTTTTGTAGTCTGTCAAAAATAAGTGCAAACTCACTTTCTTTTGCAGAAGCATATTCCTTTTCATTTATCTCATGCTTTCTTACTTGTATTTTATATTCTGGAGAAGGAAAATATTTTTTATTGAATACAGAAAGTTCTGCAAGAAGCTCATTTTCAAATTGTATATTTATATTATTTGCAATAAACTTTTGAAGAGCTGTAGTTATGTATTGTAGCTCCTGTTGTATAGTATCAAAATGTACCTTTTCTATCTTTGCACTAGATATGAGTGTATTAAATAGGGAAATATCAATGCCTATAGCATGTATTCCCAGTTCATTTGCTTGTATTACTGTTGTACCACTTCCAGAAAATGGATCTAAAACAATATCCCCCTTCTTAAAGTACACCTCTTTCTTAATAGTATCTATATGATCATCTAAAAAATATTCTACTAATTGGGGAATAAATTTGCCTTTATATGGATGCAATCTATGAATGTGCTTTGTAGTTTCTTTTTCTGTAAGGGTATGAAAAGACAAAGATAAGTGTATGTCTTCCCCTAACTTTTCTTTCCAATCGCTTTCTCTTTGATTCTTAAAACTGTCATAGTAATATAGTAAATCATATTTATTGACTACTACCTTTCCTTGTTTTTCGTATTTCTTAACTTTGCCATATTGAAGTAAATACGATATATTTGAAGGAGTAACATTTTTATTGAGATATTCACTTGCCCATGTACTTGCTTTTTTTATTGTCAATAACTCTATCATATAATGTTTTATATTATACCATAATAATACTATTGCTTATCATGTATCTCATACTGTCATTTTAATGTGAATTTCTTACACTATTTTTAGGTATCATGTATACCTTCATCGCAATAATATACTATATCCTTTATAATATACATATGATTGATGAAAAAGATATACCTCATGTTCTTACAAGTACAGAAATACAATCGTGGGAAAAAGTAGTGAATACTCTTCTGTTTTTACGCACAGAGCAAGGATGTAGCTGGGATAAAGCACAAACGATGGAGAGTATTATTGTAAATTTAGTGGAAGAAGTATCAGAGCTTATTGATGCTATACATATGTATTCTCATAAAAAAAAGGATGCGTCTGTTATAACAGATAACGATAAACAGATGCAAGATCTTATAGAAGAGTTTGGTGATGTACAGCTTGTATTGACTATGATGATGATTATTTTTACAGATACTAATAGTACAAAAGATAATAATGATACCCCCTCTCATTTTGATATGAGTACATTTAATGCTATTTTTGTACAGTTAGGAAATAAATTGATACGAAGGCATCCTCATGTTTTTTCTCACACAGTTCTTAATGAAAACAAAGATGATTTATACGCTCAATGGCAGCATATTAAGTATCATGTGGAAGGAAAACGAGAGCCAGAAACATTACATGAATATAAACCCTACTTGCATATACTTGAGCGGGTAAAAGAAATTCAAAAAAAAGCAGAAAAACTTTCTCTCTCTCAAAAGCGACCTTTTTCAAGTAAACTACAAAAGCTACAAAAAAGTCTTGAAGCACTGACAGATGCAGAATCTTCCCTTCCTGATAAAGATAGCTATATCCCTACTGATGATGATATACAATTAAACATTGGAAAATGTTTTTATGAGCTTATAGATGTTGCACGTTCCTTGCGAGTAAGTCCAACTACTTGCCTTACTAAATATATGTCTACTGTGTTGCAAGAATTGCAGCAAACATAGTGTTATCAATATTGCTTATATTTGATGATAGAGAATGTATACGTATAGTATAAATGTGCTTATAAATACAAGAGCAATTATTTTCTGTATATATACTTTTTTTATCATGAGCAATAAAAGTGCTGCATTTGATATAAGTAGCAATATGCTTTCAGAAGAAAAATGATGCATATTGTCTATAGGTGAAATAAGGGCTGTACTTCCAATAATAAGCAGGATATTTATAATATTGCTTCCTAATATATTGCCTTCTCCAATATCAGAAAAATTTGTAGTACCACTCTTTTTGTTCTTACGAAAATACATAATAACAAGAGGAATAATTGCAGCGAGTATAATAAAGAGTTCAGGAATACTTGTTCCTAATGATACTATAAGGAGTCCTACTATTTTTTCACTGATACCAAAGCGTTTTGCTAACTCGATAATGCTGGATAAAAATATTTCGGATGCAACATATAATAAAACAGTTCCCCCTATTACTCCAACAGTGGCAATGCATACTTGTATTATGTTGTTACGTGAGAATAAATGTTTTGTAGAGATATGTTGTTCTTCTTTCTCTACAGTATGAGTACGCGGAGTGTGTGGCAATTTATTGTTATCAGAATTTTCTGTGTTACTATGCCATACTTTGTTATGAGAGCCTTTGTTTGCAATAAGTAAATGATAAAAATATAATAGTAGGCCTAATAAAAAAAATACCCCTATCCACCATGGTATTGTGTTGATACTTTTTATTGTGGTTATATAAATAATACTGTTGAGTATACTTACTAATAAAATATTTTTAATTGAAATGCTAGATATTTGTGAAGAAAAGAGCAAATATATCCCGTAAATTAAAAGTGAATTAAAAAGATTACTTCCTATGACATTTGCTACTGGTATATATGTTAGCCTTGAAAAAGCTGCATTTATGGAAACAAAAAACTCTGGCATTGATGTTGCTAGAGCAACCACTGTAAGACCAATAATATATTGTCGTATGTGCAATAATTTTGCAAAAAGAACACTTCCTTTTAATAGAGAAAGACTTCCTAAGTACAATATAACAATACTGAAAAAGAATAATACCAGTAATAAAAAATTTGAAGAAGATATATAAAAAGGCTGATGTAACATGAAGTTATTTGGGTGAAGAGGGACTTGAACCCACGACATCCTGCTTGTAAGGCAGGCACTCTACCAGCTGAGTTATTCACCCATATAATAGTATTATAGAGTATATAGTAAATTATGTCTATATTTCTCTCTATTTTTTACTGAGATATTTGTTTCTTATATATTACCACTAATTATAAAAATAGTTTTTATCGTTTGTTTCGTATTTTATCAATAATAACGGCAATAATAATAACTATTCCTTTTATTACCGATTGCCAAAAATCTGATACCTGCATAAGAGTTAAGCCGTTATCCAACATTCCTATAATAAGCGCTCCAATAAGTGTACCGCCTATGCCACCTATGCCTCCAACAAAACTTGTGCCTCCTAAAATTACTGCAGCAATAGCATCAAGTTCAGCACCTCTGCCTAGAAACCCATTTGCACTATACAATCTACTTGATACCATCACTCCTGTCAGTCCTGCACAAAGTCCACTAATAGCATACACAGAGACTAGTACTTTTTTGACAGGAATACCAGTAAGTTTTGCAGCTTCTAAATTTCCCCCTATAGAATATATCCATATTCCTAGTACTGTTTTTCGAAGTACTATCCAACATACAAATATTAACAGAAGAGAAATAATAATGAGCCACGGTATTCCAATGATACTGGAGTTTGCTACCCATGCATAACTTAAATCATTGTTGATAATTGTAGTACCGTTAGCAAGTAAAAATGCTACTCCACTTAAAGAAGTAAGTCCTCCAAGAGTAACAATAAAAGGTGGTAAGTCTACATACGCAATAAGTATTCCTACCAATACTCCTATAAGTCCTCCTACTAATATGGCTATGATTGGAGCAAAAGGCGTAATTGTTGAAAACAGTAATGAGATTACTGCCGTTACTGCCATCAATGATCCAACAGATAAATCAATGCCTCCTGTGAGTATTACAATAGTCATACCGCTTGCTAATACTATATTGATAGCTGTTTGCATAAACACATTTCTAAAGTTATTTATACTAAAAAAATTTTCGTTTAATACTGTAAAAATTATTATTATCAATAGTAGTACTGGTAACATACCGAGTGATTTCAATAATTTTGTATAATTTTGTTTTTGTAAAAGCATTATATTGTTTCTCCTGATTCTTTATGGGTACATAATGTCATAATATATTCCTGAGTGATAGCGTTTTTATCAGTAATATCTCCCACTAAACTCCCCTCTCGCATTACTAATACTCTGTCTGATAAATGGATAATCTCAGGTAACTCACTTGAAATAATAATGATAAGTGTGCCTTGTCTAGCGAGCTTTTTGATGATTTTATATATTTCATGTTTAGCACCAATATCTATGCCTCTTGTGGGTTCATCTAATATCAATACTTTAGGTGCTATATTGAGCCATCGTGCTAATAAAATCTTTTGTTGATTTCCTCCTGAAAGTTCATCTACTTTTGTCGACTTGGTTGTTTTGATATTTAGTTCCTCTATAGACCGTTCTGCTATTGCATCATTGATTTTATTGTTGATAAATATGTTGATATACGCATTATCTCTCTGTTTATTTTCCACAATATTCTCTAGTGAATTCATGTCTAAAAATAAGCCTTGTAGCTTTCTGTCTTCAGGTACCATTCCTATACCATACTTGATAGCATCTATAGGACTTTTTATAGAAAGTTTTTCTTCGTTTAAGTAGACTGAACCTTGTTTTAAGGTATCTGCTCCAAATAGTAGTCTTGCAAGTTCACTTCTGCCTGATCCTATTAAGCCTGAAATACCAATGACTTGTCCAGAGGATAGCTCACATGATATATTTTTTACAAAGCCAGATTCATCGTGTATATTTTCTAGTTTTAGACGAGTTTGTAATTTCCCATTGTTTTCTTGTGTACTGCTATCTTGTTCATCATAAAACGAAGAAATAGTTCTTCCTACCATCATATAGATAATTTTTTCTATGTCTTGTACTTGAGATTCACCAATATACTTACCATCACGTAATACCGCAACTCTGTCTGCAATCTTTTCTATTTCATCCATTTTGTGACTAATAAAAATAATAGTTATGCCCTGTGATTGTAATGATTGGATAAGCTCAAAAAGATTTTTCACTTCTTTATCGCTTAATGAGGCTGTTGGCTCATCCATAATAATAAGATTGCTATTATGAGAAATGGCTCTTGCTATTTCTATTTGTTGTCTCTGAGCAATACTCAGAATGCCTGCTTTATCTGTTGCAGAAAAATCAGCTTTAAGGGTACGAAGTATTTCATCTGCTTTTGTTATCATGCTCTTTTTATCTAAGAATCCCCATGACTGCGTTTCATTTCCCATGAAGATATTTTCCATAACAGTAATGTTAGGAGCTATACTAAGCTCCTGATAAATAAGAGAGATTCCTATGCTTCTGACATATGATAGAGAAAATTGCTCATATGGTTTCCCCTTAAAAAGCAAGATCCCCTTATCTATATCTGGAGTATATACTCCAGATATAATTTTCATAAGGGTACTTTTTCCTGCTCCATTTTCACCAGATAGAGCAAGCACCTCACCTTTATATACTTTCATAGAAACATCATCAAGCACCTTGATTGGACCAAAGCTTTTACTAATATTTCTAATTTCTAATATAGTTTCCATGTACTATGAATAGTTCTAATATAGTTCTAATTTGGTACATCCCAACCGTCATAGCTGTCTATATTATCTTTTGTAATCAATGTTACTGGTACTAATATTGTATCTTCTGCAGGAGGACTGCTGTTATTTACTGCTATATCGTATCCAACTTCTACTGCTGTTTCTGTCATTAGATATGGATCTTGTGCAGCTGTTGCAAGAAAAATAGAATCTGGATCTTTTAAGGCTACTACTGCATCAGGAGAACCATCAACTCCTACTATAAATAGTTCATTTTCTCTTTTTGCTTGTTTTACTGCTAATTCTGCACCAATGCCTGTAGGATCATTAATTGCAAATACAGCATCAATAGAGTCAAATGCAGTAAGAAGATCTGTCATAACTTTGAGCCCGCCTTCCCTACTTCCTCCTGCGTTTTGATTATCTGAAAGGATGGTAATATCAGGGTATTGAGCAAATACATCTTTCGCTCCTCTTACTCTGTCTATCACTGCAGTGACTGGTGGGCCATTGATGATGACTACATTGCCTTTTCCATTGAGTCTTTTTGCTAAAAATTCTGCTGGTAAATATCCTGCTTGATAGTTATCGGATGTTACAGTGACATCAACTCCTCCGTCTGCTCCCACATCTGCAGCAATAATGGTAAGCCCTGCTGCTTTTGCTCTTTTTACTGCAGGGGCTATTCCTTTTGTGTCTGCTGCATTTAATATGATAATTTTTACTCCTCCTGCAATAAAATTATCAATCTGACTCACCTGCTTATTCAAATCATATGAACTGGATAAGAGCGTAAGAGATGCTTTATTATCAGTAAGTTGGTTTAGCTTATCCTCTGCTCCTTTTCCCATTGTGTAGAAAAAAGGGTTTCCTAGATCTCCTACTGTCATGCCTACTTTCAATTCTTCTGATTTTTTAGCACAGCTAATAAATACGCTCAATACCATTAGTGTTACTAACAAAGATATAATTATCTTTTTCATGCTTCCTCCTCAATATATAAATAACTTATTATATATAGTATAGCATAAAATATTCTGTGAATGTTTTATATGTTTGCAAGTTCAAGTATTAAATGTGAAAAAAAGAAGAAAAATAGGATGCTGTACTTAGTCTTTTTAATTGCAATTTTTTATACAAACATTCTTTGTAATAGGCCTTTCTTATACAGCTTTGTAAGTGCTACTTGTTTCTGTGTGAGCGATATTTTTGTGTCAAGGCTCTGCAGAAAAGAGGCTATCTTTTGTTGTTCGGGGAGGGTGGGAAGTAATACTTTTTCTTGAGAATAATCCTTAAAATATATATGAGGAATAACACTTCCAATAATATATTTTGAAAATACAATTCTTTGTAATACACTGTATAAAAAATATACATTAATTTTTTCTTTTTTTGGTTTAATTATATCGAGTGTTCCTAAAACAGAAGAATACGGTGAGCAGAGATGTATTTTTCCTACTGCACCATCTTTTACTATTGCTACATAAGGTTCTGTTTCTCTAAAAAAATCTACTCTTTTAATCTCTCCCGCTGCCCCATAAACAGCATATGTTCCTCTTAATTCTTTCAAACTATCTAGGGTAATATCAGAAGATACTTTAGTTACTACCTCCCCCAGCCTCCTCTCTTCCCAATCGGGATACTCGTTTCCTTGATCGTCCTTAAAGCGTAGCTCCTGTGAAAAGAGTTTTTGCATGATGCCTTTTTTGTATGACTGCAATAGCACTACTTTTCTTTCAAGGAGCTGTATCTTTGTGTCTACACTCTGCAGAAAAGATGCTATCTTTTGTTGTTCAGGGAGGGTGGGACTGTAAAACTTTGTATTAGAGATAATACTATTGTAAAGTCTTTGTATTGTCCCTCCTTCTGAATCATATCTGACTATTTGATATATGTAGTACAAAAAAACATTGTAAACTAATTTTTCATCATTTTCAATCCAAACTATATTTGAATCTTGGTAATATGAGTCACTTCCATCATATATGACAGTTCTCCCTAAAGTACCTGATGCTGATATTAAAATCTCCCCAACTTTAGGGAATGAAAATCTGTTTTTATAATCTGCATAAAGCTCATAACTTATAAACGCATCTGCTTTTTTACCAAAGGTTGAGATTTTATAAAAAGGAATATCTCCAACTTCAGTAGTTTGATTGCTAAAAACTCTTTTACACATTTTAATTTTTCCAATATCCCCCAGCCTCCTCTCTTCCCAGTCGGGAAAATCAGAACCATCGTCCTGCTTGAAGCGTATTTGTGGGGGGGGGGGGGGTAAGTGCTGATTTTTGTCTTGTTTGATCATCTAATAGTAGTATAGCAATATAGCCATTATGTAAATATTTCTATAGTATTTTTCTGTTATAATATTGAAGACAGGATGCCTTTTTGTACTATAATGGTAGTATATGGCAGAGTATTCTCACGTAAATAAAGAACTACAGAATAAAGAATCGCAGAATAAAAAAAAGCCTCGATTTTTTACCACAAAATCAATACTGTATGGTACATTTGCTTTATTTTTTGGCATTATTGTAGGGGTAGGATTAGGGGCAACATACAAAATAGGAATAATCAACCGTTCGACTGTAAGTGAAACATCGCTTCCTTCACGTGTCCTTGATAGAAATGGAGCGCTCATCACTACCTTTTTCTCTCAAGAGAACAGAAAAATTGTACATTTTCAAGAGATTCCAAAGATACTCATGCAAGCGCTTATTACTCGTGAAGATCAAACATTCTTTCAACATTCAGGCTTTAGTGTAAGAGGCACTATTCGTGCAGCATATAATATCTTACTTGATAATTTTGTGTCAGGAGGAAGTACCCTTTCACAACAAGTTGCAGGGGTAAAATACGCAGATAGACGAGAGTTTTCAATAAAAAGAAAACTAAAAGAACTATGGTGGTCATTTCAATTAGAGCTTTCTTGGTCAAAACAAGAAATTATTGAAGAGTATCTCAATAAAATGTATTTTGGGCATGGAAATTACGGAGTAGAAACTGCAAGTCAATTTTTCTTTGATCATGATGCAAAATCGATAAATGCAGCCGAAGCGGTAATGTTGATGATTCAGCTTGCCAATCCTGCGTATTATTCCCCATTTAAGAACCCTAATATAGCACGGGAAAGGCAACACACTATTCTGCAACAAATGGTAGATCTTAGATTTATTAGTGATGATACTATGCAAAAAGAAATACAACTCTATTGGGATAATTTTGATTATACGCGGGAAGGATATAGCAGTGCTTTTTTAGAACGTGATGATAAAGCACCTTACTTTAGTGAGCATATACGAAAAATATTGAAAGAAGATTTAGGGTTTAGTGATAACGATATAAATTTTGGTGGCTTAACTATTTATACTACATTAGATTTATCTTTTCAAAGAAAAGCAAGAAAATACTTTGATGAAGGATTGAAAAAAGCAAATGCTATGTATAAGAAAAATAAAACCTCGTCAAGTTCAAAACAAGAAAATATTCTGCCTACCATAGCGCTTAGTTCTCTTCTTTTTGATGGTTCTGGAGATTTTTTTCATCGTAGTTCTTTGTTAGAACAACGTGTAATGAATTATTTTTCTCATTCATTACAACCTACCCTCTCTATGTTACATGGTATGTTTGAACCATCTCCAAATTCACTGCTTGCAAATGTTATAAAAAAAGGGAAAGAACATGTACAGCAAAAATTTTCCGAAGAGACAGTTGAAGGGGCTATGGTCACCATAGACAATAACACTGGACATATTCTTGCTATGATTGGAGGGAGTAATTTTGAAACATCAAATCAATTCAATAGGGCAACAAGTGCGTTTGTACAACCTGGTTCTTCCTTTAAGCCTCTCTACTATGTAGCGGGGATAGAACATAAAATCATCAGTCCTTCAAGTATTATATGGGACAGTCCTGTGGTATTCTTTTATGACGAAACTGAAACATATACTCCTCGTAACTATAAAGGCGAATGGAAAGGTGCTGTGTCCGTGCGATCGGCTTTGTCGCAATCTATGAATGTACCATCGTTAAAAGTGTTACAAAAAGTAGGGTTTGAAAAAGTATTGGATATAACGGGACGACTTCTCAATATTCCAGTGGAAGAACGAGAAGCATATGGACTTGTAGAGAAATATCCTGTAGGACTGGGAATAGTAAGTGTAGCTCCCATTGCAATGGCAAATGCCTATGTTACTCTTGCAAACGGTGGATCATCACTCCCCCCTATTGCTATACAGTATATAAAAAACAAAGATGGCAAAACTATCATAAATGTAGAACAAAAAATAAAAACAGATGCTGCCACTAAGAGTAAGCGAATTATTTCTCCTCAATCAGCGTATATTATTACTTCAATATTAGAAAGTACGGTAAACGAAGGTACTCTACGCTATGCAAAGTATCAAGCAAAAGGCTTTACACAACCTACTGCAGGAAAAACAGGCACTACTCAAAATTGGTCTGATGCATGGACCTTAGGATTTACTCCGTATTTTACCACTGCCATATGGTTTGGCTTTGATAGAGGAGGACAATCACTTGGTACAAATCAAACTGGTGCAATTACCACAGGCCCTGTTTGGGGGAAATACATGGAAGATATAAATAAAGATCTCCCTAAAAAAGATTTTACAAAACCAGGCAATATCATTACTGTCAATATAAATCCCGATAACAATACTATTGCAACATCTCAATCAAATAAAGTGCGTCAAGAAGTATTTATTGTAGGAACAGAACCAAAAGAAAAAGATGATACTTTATATAAAACGCTACAGTTTGATGAATCTACAGCAAAGCTGCAACATTCAATGTGGCATATACATATTCCTTATGCAACAAAAGGAAGATTTGAAAGCACTATCCAAAAACTTACACAAGATACTCTCCTTTTTTCTGAGGCATATCAGCAACAGAATCCCTATGGTAATCTTAGCACAAACACACGTAATACAAGAAGCCTCAATCTTCGATTAAAAGTTCCCAGCATACGAAGATTAAAAGATACTAATACGATACTTCCTACAAATAGCAACTCTAACAATACTGCTACTATCGATCCCTCAGATGAAGATATTTCTTCGCAAAGTAACCCTTTTCTTTAATGGTTGTTTGTTGTTGTACGGACTATGCTAATGCTATAAATATCTTAAAAAAATAGCTTAAAACTGCAGTCGCACTATTTTTTTCTTCCCTAATTTTACAATAATATCATCGGTCGGAGACAGGAATGTTTCATTGACTATTAAGTCACTTGTGTCCACTACATCATCAAACAATCGAGCTCCTCCTTGTTGTATAAGTCTCCGCACTTCACTTTTACTGGAGCATAAGCCACTATATAAAAATATATCAACGACAGACATTCCTTTTTGTAAATCCTCTCTCTGTAACTGTACTGTAGGAATATCGCTTTGCGTTTGTGTACTATTGCTAGAATCATTATTGCATATTTTTTCAAGCAAGGTAATGGTGTCCTTGCTTAAGGCATCTTTATGCTGAGCAAGAATACGATATATTACAGCATTTATTTTTGCCTGTGAGAACATTGCACGAGCAGACATGAGCATATTCCATGCAGTAGTTTCTCCATGCATAATTGCAGTAACGTAATAGGCAAGCACTTCCTTTGCTGTGTTTAGCTCTTGTTCTTTTAAGCTGCTCCAAAAATCTATTTCTTCTTTTGGGAGAAATGTATAGAGTTTTAAGAATCGGACACAATCCCTGTCATCAACGTTGCGCCAGTACTGATAAAAATCAAATGTATTTGTTAATCTATCATCAATAAATACTGCACCATCCTCTGATTTTCCCATCTTCATGCCATCAGAACGCGTTACCAATGGTAAGGTATAGCCAAAGCATTCTTTTCCATGAACTCTCCGTATAAGTTCGCATCCCGCCACAATATTTGCCCACTGATCAGCTCCTCCAAATTGCAATGTACATTGATGCTCTTGAAACAAATGGAGAAAATCATAGGACTGTAATAGTTGATAATTAAACTCTAAAAAACTCAATCCTGTTTCTAATCGCTTTTTATATGTTTCAAAACTCAACATTCTATTTACAGAAAAATGTTTTCCTATATCACGAATAAAACTGATGTATTGTAAATTATCAAGCCATGCACTATTATCGACAAACTGAGCTTGTATATCTAAGCGAGAGAAAATTGATTGTACTTGATCTTTAATTTTGTTAGTATTGCTCTGTAGCTCTTCAGCGGAAAGAATAGGACGTGCTTTACTTTTTCCAGAAGGATCCCCTACTTTTGCGGTACCAGTACCAAGCACAATAATAGGGCTATGTCCGTATCGATAGAAATGGCACATAAGATACAATGGCACAAAATGACCAATGTGTAAACTTTCTCCTGTAGGATCTACTCCTACATATGCAGTAATCTTTTCTTTTTCAAAACGTGATTGGAGTTCTGTATCATTTGTGCATTGATAATAGAAGCCACGCCATTGCAGTTCTTCCCAAAGTGTCATATTATACTCGCTTGTAATTATGAATATAGTTTGTAAGATATTTTCTGATATGAGAAATTGCTATTCTATCCTGTGTAAGTGTATCTCGATTTCTTATCGTAACTTTAGAGTCATCTTTTGTTTCATAGTCCACTGTAATACACAGTGGAGTACCTATTTCATCTTGCCTTCGATACCGTTTTCCAATAGATCCTCCTGCATCAAAGCATACAGGCACTTCATTTTGTAGCGAAGTAAAAATATCTCTTGAAAGCTCCAGCAAGCCATCTTTTTTTACTAAAGGCAGCACTGCAAGCTGATAAGGACTGAGTGTAGGATGCATTTTCAATACTACTCTCACTTCCCCATCTGCATTGTCTTCTTCATAACTATCGCATAAAACAAGCAACACAGAACGAGTAAGTCCTGCAGATGTTTCAATAATATAAGGAGTGTACTTTTTTCCTTCTTCATTTTGATATGATATGTCTTTTTTTGAGTACTTAGAATGCTGAGTAAGATCATAGTCTGATCGGTTATGCACTCCTTCCACTTCGTTCCATCCAAAAGGAAAATTATAATAAATATCAAAGGCAGCTTTTGCATAATGAGCAAGTTCATCAGGACCATGCTCATTAAATTTCAGGCATGATTCTTTAATGCCTAAATCACGATAATATTGCATACGCTTTTCCATCCAAAACTCAAACCATTTAGCATCTGTATCGGGAGAAACAAAAAACTGCATTTCCATCTGTTCAAACTCACAGGTACGAAAAATAAAGTTCTTAAATACAAGTTCATTACGAAACGCTTTTCCTATTTGTGCTATACCAAAAGGAATTTTAAGGCGACTTGATTGCTGCACATTCTTAAAGTTTACATAAATTCCCTGTGCTGTCTCTGGACGAAGATATACAGTCATTCTTGATTCTTCTGTTGAACCAAGCTGTGTGGCAAACATAAGATTAAAGTTTTTCGGTTTACTCAAAGGGTTACCATTAGGACTGGTATTGGTATCCCTTTGTTCTTGTGTAAGATGATCGTATCTATACCTTTCCTTTGTTATTGTATCTTCTACGAGAACATCAATAAAATTGTCTACATGGCCACTTGCTTTCCATACAGTTGGATGCATTAAGATTGCAGAATCAAGCCCTACAATATTTTCATTCTGCTGCACCATGCATTTCCACCAATAGTTTTGAATATTTTTTTTAAGCTCTACTCCTAAGGGGCCATAATCCCATGCAGAAGCAAGTCCGTTATATATTTCTGATGATTGAAAAATAAATCCTCTTCTTTTACACAAAGATACAATATGATCAATAGTACTAGCCATTATGTTTCTCCTTTTGTTTCTTTAATAATTCTAAAAATGTATGCACTCTTTGTAATACCTCATCATGCCCTATAGCATATTCTATTGCAACAGTCATTGCAGTTATGGGAGGTGATATTTTACTTCCAGTAAGGGCTATACGCAAAGGCATAAGCACGTTTCCTAGCTTTATCCCTCTCTCCTTACTTGCACTGCGTATCTTCTCTTCAAGCTCCTCAGAGGAGCTATATTTTTTATCCTGTAGTATAGCTTGCACTAAATGTAATCCATCAATGAATGGTGATATTGATTTTTGTTCTACTAAAGCAATAGATGTATCCATATCAGGAGCAACAAACAAAGGCTCTAATAAATCATTTGCATCAGAGAGAAGCTCCATACGTTCTTTGATACTAGGAACAATGCTTTTTTGTAACATCTCCTTAAACGAAACTGAAATAGATCGCTTGTACTTTTTCTCTAAAAATGGTACTATCATATCAGTGAGATGCTCATCAGAACATGCTTTAATATAATGAGCATTAAACCAGCGTAATTTCTCCATGCTAAACTTTGCAGGATTTTTCTGTATGTTTCCTTGCATGAAATGTTCTGTGAGTTCTGTAAGGCTAAAAAATTCACGCGAATCATCAAAGCTCCACCCTAAAAGAGCAATACAGTTTATAAGAGCTGCAGGCAAAATGCCCATATCACGCAACTCTCGTATGCTTATTGACCCATTACGTTTTGATAGCTTCTGCCCATCACTGCCTAGTACCATAGGTAAATGAGCGTATACAGGAGCTTCCCATCCTAGTACGGTATACATGTACACATGCACAGGAGTAGTAGGAATCCACTCTTGGGAACGCAATACATGAGTAATATCCATAGCATGATCATCTACCACATTTGCAAGATGATAGGTAGGCATTCCATCTGATTTTAAGAGTATGGGATCAACTATCATGTCTTGAAATTTACGAACAATAGATCCTAGTATTCTATCATCAAACTGCTGTTCTCCTTCTAGTGGTAACTTTAGACGAATGACAGGAGCTATGCCTTTTTGCTTATATGCAGTAATTTCTTCTGTACTCAAATTACGCGAAGAGCGATCGTAGTCTCCTTCTCTTTGCATTGAAGAAGTATAGCAATAATATGCAAAGCCTTTGTCAACTAAATTCTCAGCTATTTCCTGATATTTCTGTTTCCGTTGTGACTGAATGTATGGAGCATAGGGACCTTTGTCTGTGTGTTCATCAGGTTCTATAGAGAGCCATTGTAATGACTCTAGCATATCATCTAAATATTCCTGTTTACTACGACTTGCGTCAGTATCTTCAACGCGCAATATAAATGTACCTCCTTGTGAATGTGCAAAGAGATAATTAAAGAGTGCTGTTCTCAGCCCTCCGATATGTTGAAGTCCTGTAGGAGAAGGAGCGTATCTTACTCGTATTGACATATAATTAGTATATCAAAAAAGCATAATAGATTACAAAGAGGGTAACCAATATGTACGAGATACATATACATCATTCCTTTGCTATCTGTCTATAGCTTTGTAAAAAATCTTTGAGACGAAGCATAGCCTCTCTCATAGTGTCTTCTGGGGCTAAACATACAATACGAAAAAAATTTTCTTTATGATAGTTAAATCCAGATGCAGGAACTAACAGCACATGTTTTTCGCGTAGAAAATCAAGGACAAACTGCTCTCCGTTTTGTATAGCATGCTCTTCTAAAAGCTGCGGAAAAATGTACATCGTCCCTTTAGGGGGCATAAATCGTAGTCCTGCTATGGAAGAAAGTCCTGTACAAGCAGCTTGCACTCTCTCATAAAATATACCCTTAGGCTTCATCAATGCGTCAATACGCTCTTGTTGCTGAAATACTGCTTGCAAACTGAGCTGTGCAATAACATTACTACATAAACGCAAGCTGGATAATTTTTCCATCGCATCCTTGAGCAATACTAATACATTTTTAGGATCGTATATGCACATCCAACCGCAACGAAATCCAGGAGCTCTGTATGTTTTTGATATACCATTAAAAAAAATACAAGGAACATCATTCATCAATGTTGCAATAGGACAAGGCTCTTGTGCATCATATACAATACGCTCATAAATTTCATCTGAAAAAATGAGAAGCTGATGTTCTATTGCAACATTGATTATCTGTTGTAGCAATGTTTTAGAATACACCGCTCCCGTAGGATTATTGGGAGAAATAATGACTATCGCACGAGTTTTGTTATTTATAAGCTTTTTTATATCCTCAATGCGTGGCATCCAATCATTTTCAATATCACAGGAATAATATACTGGTGTTCCATGATTAAGATGAATCATAGCTGACCATAAAGGGTAATCAGGGGATGGTACAAGAATTTCATCCCCTGGATTAATGAATGCACTCATACTCAGAGATATAAGCTCGCTTACTCCATTTCCAAGAAAAATAGAGTCGGGAGAAATAGCGAGATTGTAATTATGTGCATAATAGTGTGCAACTGCTTCACGCGATGTAAGAAGTCCCTTACTTTCAACATATCCTTGGGCAAGAGCTATATTATCACGCACATACTCTAGTACATGTGTATCTGTTTCAATACCAAAAGGGAATGTATTACCAATATTTAGTTTCAGTACCTCTTCACCTGCCTCTTCAAGTCGTAGGGCTTCTTGTAGAATAGGTCCTCTGATAGCATAATGTACTTTCTTTACTGTATGAGAAATATTTTTAATATCCATATAATACCATTCTTTTTATATTTATTATATACTGTTATATGAAAATATAAAATAGTGTGCTTGTTTTGATTACTAAAGAAATCAATTTTGATAGCCGATGCTAATGGTAGGTCCATGCTTACAAAAAAAATAACACAAATTGAAAGAAACAGCAGTGTAGACTCTCTCGGATATTTAGATAAAGATTTTATTTTATTTCTTCCAGAAACACAGTTTAACAATACAATTAAGCAAATTTTCAATGAACATCAGATAACAGAATATCAAACAGATGAAACATCAGGTATGCATGTCGCAACAACTAGTTCAGAAGATGCACAAAAAAATATCAAAGCTCTCTCTTTTGTGCATACTACAAAAAAAGTAGATAGCAAATATGTACGACTTCTCACCTTATATCCAAACTATGAAATAAAATATGAAGAGCTGTATCATCAAATCAAGAATATTGTACATAATATCGCTCTATTACAAACAGTAGATTATAAAGAAATTACTAATCTTATGTATGATAAAGTGTTACCGCTTATAAAAAAAGAACCTCTTGTATATTTAGCTGCTCATGAATTCTATGTTAAAGAAAATCACATGCAATGTAAACTTATTAACTTTTTTTTACAGAACTTACTTTTCACTACCTCATTGCTTGAACTTGACACGAGTAAAACATTTATCAGTATCGAAAAAAAGCTGCAAGTGAGTATATCCTCTATACTAGCAAATGTAGGGCTTATTATCGTACTTAATACATTAGAAAAAGAAGAAGTAATAGGTATGTTGTTTACTCCTCAATTACGAAAAACAATCCCTAAACTAAGCAGTAAAATACTCAGTCATTCAATTTTTCCTCTTTCTCTTACACAAGGCATATTATTCTCTAAAGTACCATATGCTCATTTACAGAAAATACAAAAAAGAAGCTCAACATTGATACATCCATCCAATTTGTATGAATTTTCTTTTATCATTAACTCGTATCTGTTTTTAGTGGGTGGCTACAATAAAAAAAAGCATTCTCCTCCTCAAGCAATAAAAATCATTGCACAACAAGCAAACAAAGAGTTTAATCCTGATTTTATAAAGGTTATTGTCAATGTCATCAGTACTATACCGCCTGGTACCTATGTGTCTTTGACTAATAAATCAAAAGGGATGATACTCTCTCCAAATATGGAACCTGAGAACACCGCTTCCTTTCAGGTATTATCTACAAAACATGATAACACAGTAGCTGATCTAAAGGTTATCACTGTTGATTCACAAGAGTTTAGTATAAGCAGTATTCTTTCTGAGGAAGAAAGTATGGCACTTCATAAGCACAGAAAATCTCTGTATCAATACTAGCGCTGCATTTTTTATAAAAGCATCATTCTACTGTTTCCTTTTTGCTCAATTTTCTCTGTACTTGTATTTTTGTATGTATGCGCTTATTGGTAACTGTAAGTAAAATACTATGAAATATACGATGATGAGAAGTATTTTTATGTACTATTTTTCTGAGCACTGTATCTGTTAAGATATCGTGTACTTCCTTTGCCATCATTCTCTTTACATTTCTTGCTCCAAAAATAGGAGAGTGGCCTTTATTTGCTAAATATTCTACTACTGAATTATCCCAATGCAATGTTATATGGAGCTTTTTTAATTTTACGGAAATGATATGCAATTCTCTTATCACTATATGTCGAATATGCTGTGTCTGTAATGTATTAAATGTAATGATCTCATCAAGCCTATTTCTAAATTCGGGTGTGAAGATATGGGAGGTTGCATCAAGCATAGCATTCTTTCCACGATAATTTTCTCCTTCAAAACCAACCTCTGATTGAATAGCATGTTCTGCACCTGCATTTGAAGTCATACACAATAGAATATTACGGAAATCTGCTTTTCTTCCCATGCTATCAGTAATAGTGGCATAATCCATAATTTGCAGAAGAAGGTTGTATACATCAGCATGTGCTTTTTCAATCTCATCTAAAAGAAGTAAAGAATACGGAGAACGCCTTATATAATCTATCAGTACTCCCCCATTCGTATGTCCTACATACCCAGGAGGAGAACCAATAAATTTTGATACTGAGCTTTGTTCTTGAAATTCACTCATATCAAAACGATGAAATGTAATAGCAAGCTCAGATGCCACTTGTTTACATAATTCTGTTTTCCCTACTCCTGTTGGCCCTACAAGCAAAAACGAAGCAAGTGGTTTATTCTCATCACTCAGTCCTGCTTTTGCACGATGTATTACATTAACAAAAGAATCAATAGCTTCGTCTTGTCCGAAAATAGTTTTTTTTAACTTTACTTTCAAATCTAAAAGCTCTTGTAGTTCATTTCCTTTAATACTTTTCAATGATCGTTTTGTTATTTTACTCATGACTAATTCTACATCTTCTTTCTTTACAACTTTTATTTTTTCTTTATTATTGGTATGATTTTTAAGCTTAATAGATGAACCTATAGCATCAAGAATATCAATAGCTTTGTCAGGAAACGCTCTATCTGTAATATACTTTTTACTCAACTCTATAATATAATCAAACACTGTATGGGAATAACTCACTCTATAAAATGCTTCAAATGTATCTTTTAATTGTAGTAAAATAGTTTTTACTTCTTTATTACTTGGCTCTTGCATTTCTACTACATGAAAGCGACGAAATATACTTTTTTCACGTTCTATGAGCTTTAGCTCTTCATATGTGCAAGTACCTATACAGCGTATCTTATTATTTGCAAGCACAGGTTTTATAAGATCGCCAAAATCATTTCCATTTCCTGTGCTAGAACCTGTGTTCATAGCACTATATATATCATCAAGCAATAGAATATACTGTTTCTCTTTTGAAAAGGACTGCATGATCAATTTTACTCTCTCTTCAAAATCTCCTCTGTATCGAGTACCTGCTACCAATGCTGTAACATTAAGAGACAAAAGCTTTGTGTTACTAAGCTCATGAGGTACTGCATTTTTCTGTATAAGATGAGCAAATTCATAGACCAATGATGTTTTTCCTACTCCAGCTTCACCCACTAAAAGAACATTATTCTTTTGTCTTCTTAGTAAAACTTCTGTCACTTCGCTCAGGCAATCTAGTTGCCCTATAAAAGGTTCTAGCATGTTTTTTTCTGCCAATGCATTTATGTCAACTGTATATTTTTGTAATGTGTTTTCATTTTTATGTTCATCATGCTCTTCATCTTCTTGAGAGGCAAAGAGAGAAATATCTTCGTCTCCTTCAAGGGATGGTATAGAAAAATTAATTTTTTTATTTGTTTCTGTATTGGTATCATAATTAAAAAAATCTTGAATAAAATCTTCATCTTTCATTATTTCAAGGATATCTTCCTCTTTTATATTTTGATTTTTGAAAAATGAAATTTTTTGACTATCTTCTATTTGAATCAACGCAATAAGTAAATCTTTAATACCTAATATATCTCTTTGTTCGCTTGCACAAAATAGAAATGATTTTTCTATAAGCTGTCTGTACTCTAAAGAATATGCGATTCTAAACAAAGAGTTTTTTTTAGTAGCACTCACAGGAATATGAGAAAGATAGTCTACTAGTTCTCTTTTCATATCTTCAATACGAATATTTATCATATCAAAGATTGCTCGAATTGCAGGCTGATAAAGAAGCACATACAGAACATGCTCAGGGGTAATTTTTTGATGTTGATAGTATATAGCTTCATCACTTGCTGCATCTAAAATTAATTGAACATTTTCATCTAATTTAAGTTTCATATATTAGTCTAGTATAGCAACATTATGTAAATAATGTCTTTCATTTTGTAGTGGTATAGCTAGCTGCATTGTAATAATAACATATAAAAAAAGGCTGGCATGAATAACTGAAAAATGAGATAATGCAGAGAGAAGTGCTAAGAAAGAGTCAATTAGTACATAAGAAATAATATAGGAAGTATTTCTTTTTTCTCCTTGAACTCGTGCTTGATTATAATTTATATTATAAAAATTTTTAAATGCTTAGAACATCAATACACTATTTTCTTCTTTATATTTTTTAATTCTATTTCTTGATAACTGACAATATTCTTTTGATATATCAATACCTATATAATTTCTTCCTAATTTTAAAGCTGTAACACAAGTAGTTCCACTACCACACATTGGATCAAATACTAAATCGCCTTTATTAGTCCATGAATTGATATGATCTCTTACTAATGCACAAGGAAAAGGAGCAGAATGCT
This sequence comes from Spirochaetia bacterium, assembly GCA_965226055.1. Classification (GTDB taxonomy): domain Bacteria; phylum Spirochaetota; class Spirochaetia; order WTKD01; genus CBDDCA01. Next base: position 108,849 of record CBDDCA010000003.1, read on the forward strand.
TTTTTGCTTCCTGATCCTCAGCTTTTTTACCAACAACATAAGTCCATATATTACCTTTAATTTTTTGCCTTTGTACTGGATTAGCAAATTTTTCCCTCTTTTGTTCTCCTTTTGAGTAATTTTTATATGTAGTTCCATTTAACTGTAGACCTGCGTGTAAGCAATCTATTTTTATTGGATTATGAGTCTTAACAGTTCCTTTACTAAAAACAAACATATATTCAAACTCATTATTATATCTCTTTCTATATATCTGAGGGATTGGATTCTTTTTTTGAAATATCATTGTATCATGAAGATTAAAACCAATTTCTTTAAAATATAATGCTTGCTTAAAACTACTTCCAGTTTCACTGCCAGCAATTGTAGCATCTCCAACTACCCAAACTAAGATTCCTCCAATTTTAGTTATACGGAACAATTGTTTAGCTATTTTTTCAAATGGAAATGAATACCTTTTATAAGTACGTAAATTATCATAGGGAGGTGAAGTTATCGTTAAATCAACAAAATTGTCATCAAAAAATCCCATTAAATTAGTACAATTTCCTTCAATTATTTGATTTAGATATTTTTGCATATTATTTTATATTAAGTAGATCAAGCAGGAATAGTCTTAAATATTATATATAGCAACTCTTTTGATTTTTTTGCTCCAGATTCAAAGGCGAATCTTACTAATAAAGATAAATGAGAATAGGTAAAAATACAAACATTTTTAGTTATTGCTTGCTCATAAATCTGGCTAGTTCTATTTGGTAGTTGGTATATTGTACTCACTACCATGGCAAATGGTTTTCCATGTTTCCATCTATCCATAGATTGAATCTTAAAATATTTTTGATTTTTAGCAGTTCTACTTAGCCTAAATGCTTTAGCATCAGCAACAAATTCAAAATTATCTGTATAGCCTTCTACATCTGCAACATCTGCTCTCTCAGATAATACAAGGCTTTTTATTCCCATCATTTTGTAGGCACTTGCTAATAAGCAATCTGTATATTTTGAATATAATTTCTCTTCAGTGGTATCATGCCCATAAGATTCTGGTATGTTGCCACAAAGATGTAAGTGTGCAATTAGAGCCTCCATACCTTTTTCATTAATTTCTGCATTTAATTCCCTTTCTAAAAATTCGGAGTTATCACTAAATGAACCTTTTAGATTTTCTATTTTTTTAATCCATTTTTCTCTAATACTAATAATCTCGTTAATTTTTGATTTTACTGACATAATTGTTTAACTGAGTTGATAGATACCCTTAAAGTTCTATACCTTGTTTACTACTACAAATATGGTGAAAATATCCTATTTTTACTAAAAATAATTTTTATAATTTTTAGTAAAATGGAAGTAAATTTATAATTTTCTAAAGTATCTTCTTTACTCATTTATAGTTATAATAGCATATTTATATATTATTGTTTTACCTACTACAATTAATTTACATATATTCTATCATCGCCTTAAGGACTAATTTTTTTTAACATTCCTGCTTCTAAAGTATATATTGAAGAGCAGGTATAACGGAGTACTTCTTCTAAATGAGAAATAAGCACTACTGAGCTTTTATAGCAAGAAAATAAATGGAGTATTATATCGAGTATTTGTTTTCGTAGTCTGCTATCTAAAAAGCTTACTGGTTCATCTAATATGATAAGTTTTGGTTTTACAATAAATACCCGTACTAACGATAATCGTTGTAATTCTCCCCCAGATACCTGATGAGGCAAACGATGCAAAAGAGCATTGGATATTCCTACTTTTTGTAAAAGTTCAAATAACTCATGCTGAAACGCTTCTTGTAATGCTTTTTTACTTATTTCTGTCTTTATTGTGTTGTTATCTGTATACATTGTTTCGTAGTATGTCTTTTTATATGCAGTAAAAGTATCGTACATACTTTGATATATGCTAAGACGAGGATTGAAACTTGCAAGAGGTTGCTGATATACCATTTGACATTGTAAATGCATGTTTTTTTTATATTGAGAATAATGTTGCTTTTCATTCTTAAAGTAAAGGTTTCCTGATAAAGGAGAGATAGTGCCAGCTAGTAGCTTTGCAAGTGTAGACTTACCTGCTCCAGAATATCCCTGTATCCCCACAAACTCATGATGAGATATATCAATAGATACATCATGTAATAGAAATGATTGCAGTAATGCCTTTTGTTTCGTACTGTGAGCATTGCTATGAGTATTGTCTTTCTGTAGTATTGCATTTTTTAAGGCAGTATACTTTTTGGAAGAAGAAACAGTATGCCAAGAAAAATACACCTGCTCAAATCTTACAAAAGAAAGAGAGGCATTATGTGTATATATATTGTTAGTAGTAATAGCTTCCATATAATGTATATATTATTTTTGCAATGAATCATAAAATAAAGATTGAATATAGGGATGTTTTTTTGTCAGTACTTCTTGTGTTGTTCCTATTATTACTTGTTCTCCATTGTGAAGAACAAGTATTTTTGAGCAAAATTGTGTAATAAGGTGCATTCTATGTGTTACAAGAACAAGTGCTTTTGTGTGCTTTTTTAATAACTGTAGTATTTCCATTTCATGCTTTCTATCAAGAGAAGAACTAATCTCATCGGCAAGAATCCAGTCATACCCGCATGCCAGTACCATTGCTAGCATAATTCTCTGTGCCATCCCTCCTGATAGCTGTTGCGGATAAGAAGATAGTAGCTCTTTTGTTGCTGGTAAATCAACATTGCGTAAAGATTTGTGTATTACTTCATCATCTATATGGATATGAGGAGCTATGGTACGGAGTTTCTTAAATGAAGAATATACAGTACGTAACGGATTTAAGGATGATTTTGAATCTTGAAAAATCATCCCAAAACGTGGAGAAGGAAATTGTAGCGTCCCGCTTATTTCTAAAGTATCTGAAATAGAATTGATTATTCCCGCGAGCGTTTTTAGTAAAGTAGTTTTTCCTGCTCCTGAATGTCCTACTACAGCAAGGGCCTCCCCTTCTGACAAAGATATGCTAATATTCTTAAGAACATATGTTTCATGCTTTTGTACAGTAAGATTGCGAGCTAGCATCATAGCGTATCACCATAAGAAATAGTTGTATAATAATGCTTATAGAGTAACTTTAAGATTATATGCACAGTGCCTATAATTACCCCGTATACTAATACAATAGTTCTCATCAATAACAAATCACGGGAGTTTACTGCATTTACAAGTAAAGTGCCAAGACCGGGAATTGCAAAAGTAAATTCTATGAGAATACTTCCTCCCATCAATACACTTATCTGTACTGACGAAATGGCAATAGTATATAATAGAGCGTTTGGGAGTATATCATTTTTCCATATCTGTGATTGGGAATACCCAAGGCTATAAGAAAAATGTACAAAAGGGAGCTTACTGATCATAGTTACTGCTTTTAGTAAAGAACGCACATACAAAGGTATTTGTAGCAACACTAACACTATGAGAGGAACAATATACCGTATCACACTTTCAAGAGAAGCACCATTTGAAGTATAAAATAGAGGAATTGGAATAGAAAAAAAAGTAACACACATTATTATAAGCAAACTTAACGTGAGGGGGGTAAAAGACAATAACACAGTTTCTAATACAGTATAGATTTTCTTTATGAAATGTATATGCTGATACTGAAAAAGTATTTTTACTATGGAAAGTGAAAAAAATAATGCTATTATCCAAGAAAGTCCATTTAAGAGTAGCGTAATACTCCAATGTGATACGATAAGATCAACAATAGGAATATCAAGATATACTGATGTTCCTAATTGTAAATGCAACAACGCCCATACCCATGAAAAAAAAGAGTATATATAGGTAGAAAATGTAGTATCATCCGTTTGGATGCTCGTATGTTCCATACCTGCAAGAATTTCTTCTGCATTGCCTGGTAATATAACACTTATTGTGTATACTATAAAAGCAAGTCCAAAAAGTAATAATAAAAACTGAGCAATAAAGAAAAATAATTGTTTCATGTGTGTAAGAGATATTACATTCTTTCCATCTACTTCATGAGTATCTTAAACACTATGCAATGCTTCATGCAAAAAAGTATGTACTCCTGAGATACCATCTTGGTGTAATATGTTAATGATATGACTTCCAATGACAAGAATATCAACATACCCTTTGAGTGCTTTAATGTGCTTAATACTTGAAATTCCAAACCCTCCTATAATAGGAACAGAAAAGTAATTTCGTATATTTTGTAAAAAAGACAGTACAGAGGAGTCGATAGTTTTCTTTGTTCCAGTAATGCCAATACGAAGCGTACAATAGAGTAAGTAAGTACAAATATCTGCCATAGCTTTCAAACGAATTGTATCTACATTGGCTGAAATTACTGGTATCATAGGGATAGTATCATGAGAAGTAAATGCAGAAAACTCTTCTTCATCAAATGGTAAATCAGGAATAATACATCCTGCAATGTTCAATGCTTCTGAACAACGCAAAAATTTTTTAATACCAAAACTGTATGGAATATTTGCATAGGTCATCAATAACAATGGAATTGAAATTTCATCTCGAATGTGAGCGATAAAATCAAAACACTGTTGTATGCTCACTCCTTGTTCTAATACTGTTTGGTTTGCTTGCATAATGGTACTGCCGTCTCCTAAAGGATCACTAAACGGCAGTTGTATTTCAATATGTGAAACTCCTGCATCTACCATAGTTTTAATAAGCTGATAAGAAGTGTCAAAATTTGGGTATCCAGCAACAACATGTGTCATGAGAGTAGTAGGCTTATTTGAATGTTGAGATAGCTGTGTACTTAGTGTATGTTTCTTTTTTATGTTCTTCATTTTATGTTTTATTATCCGTATGTCTTGCTATTTGATCTGTAAGATATGCAAGCCACCCTTCTTTATCAATATGTGGTGCAGCAATAAATATGTCTTTATCTCCCCTTCCTGATATATTCACCACTATGTTTACTGGACGCTGAGCAGCTACTTTTTTTGCTATGTTAGTGTTGCTCATCTTTTTTTGCTTTAGCAGTGATGCTATTTTTGGCAACACTGCAATGGCATGAGAGCTTTCAAGTGCAGGGATGATGCCTTCTGTTTTTGAAAGTAAGCTGTACCCTTGTATAGCTTGGGCATCACTTGCATAGGTAAAATGAACGCGCCCTATATCATAATAATGTGCAAGCTGTGGAGAAATTCCCGAATAATCTAATCCTGCACTAATTGAGTGTGTATTTGCAATTTGTCCATCTTTATTCTGTAAAAAATATGATTTATATCCTTGAGTAATACCAATACTTGCATTCCCTTGAAGACGTACCGCATGTTTCTTACTAGACAAGCCATATCCACCAGCTTCAACACCAAGCAATGCGGTATTAGTATGTTCAAAAAAACTGGAAAATATACCCATTGCGTTTGATCCTCCCCCTACACATGCTATTATCATATCAGGAGCTACTGATGAAGGAGTATCAGAGAGAGAAGGATGCTGCTTTTCTGTACTGCTGTTTTTTTTCACTGATGCCTGTTGTTCCTGAAAATATGCCTGAAATTGCTCTTGCAACTCTATGCTGATAATAGATTGAAAAAACTGAACAATATTAGGATATGGAAATGGGCCAAGTGCTGATCCAAGTATATAATGAGTATCAAAAACATGTTCTATCCAATATTTCATTGCAGCATTTACTGCATCTTTGAGCGTTCTATTTCCTTCTTTTACAGAAACAACCTTTGCTCCCATCAATTTCATTGCATATACATTAGGGTGCTGTCGTTTTACGTCAGTTTCTCCCATAAATATAATACAATCAAGCCCTAATTTAGCACATGCTGCAGCTGTAGCAAGCCCGTGCTGTCCTGCACCAGTTTCAGCTACAATTTTATTTTTTCCCATATATTTTGCAAGTAAGGCTTGCCCTAGTGCATTATTCATTTTATGAGCACCAGTATGATTAAGATGCTCAAGTTTTAGAAATATTTTAGAGTCTTTATGTAAGCCTGCTTTTTTAATAACAGTATGTGTTAGATTATCTGCTTTGTAGAGAGGACTTGGTCTGCCATTATATTTTTTTTGTACATTGTTGAGTTCATCAATAAATTGAGTAGTATCAATACATTGTACAAAGGCAGTAGCTAATTCATCTAATGGCTGTATTAACATCTCAGGGACATATCTACCACCATATGTACCAAAATAGCGATTAAGTGTAATATTACTTTTCTTGTACATATCTATATCAATTATATACCATTAATATATTTTTTATAAGAGGAGTTTCTTTTTTATAATCTCTTATAGCAAGAAAGGAGTTACGCTTTCTTGCTATAAGTATGTATGTATCTCTATATTACGATGTACATGCTGAACTACCAGCAACCTTTGGGTACTGTGCTGTTTTGCCCTCCATAGCTGAACCTTTGAAATCATTAGGATCTATTCTTGATCTGTTACACAATTTCCATGATGATAAATCTTGATCAAATTTAGAAGCCTCACGAAATATAAAAAGCGCTGATTGACTTGCTGATACTTTCTGTACATCCCAATTACTTATGTCTTGATTAAAAGCAGTAGCAGAAGCAAACATAAAACCTATATTCATTAAATTGCTCACATTCCAATTTCCTATGTCTTGATTAAAGGCAAAAGTATTATAAAACATACTGTGCATATTAGCTACTGTCCCCACATCCCAAGCACCTATATCTTGATTAAAGGTAGCAGCACCAGCAAACATAGCCCCCATATCCGTTACATTACTGGTATTCCACCGTGTTATGTCTCCATTAAAAGTTTTATCATTATCGAATAAACTATTCATATTAGTAATGGCACTGGTGTCTATCATGTTGAGGTTGGGACTAGGGTTACTGTTCCCTCCTGAACCTTGCCTTGTCTTTTCTTCACTGATAATAGTTTGTAGTGCTGATTTTGTTGTTGGTCTATAATAGGTAGCTGCTTTTCCCGATGGTGCTGTTCTTAGCTCTGTCTGTATAACGATAGTCGCTGGTACTTTTTTCTTTGATGCAGTAAGGGTACACTGTGCTACATCATAGCTATACTCAGTAATAGCAGTGTCTCGTATATTGGACTTATTTGCTATGCCTGTTATGGTAACTGTTTTGCTACTCTGATCAAACGATACTGTAAGGCCTGTTTCTTTTTTGATTTTCTTTGCATCTGCCTCTAGTATGGTGGCATCACAGGTAAAGGCATTGCCACTGGGTGTGCTTGCTAATACTCTTGTAGTATTTGATGCTAGTGCTGTACCTACTTCTGCTGATACTATGCTAATGTTTCCTATAGATATTGCACTTACTTCAAACTCGTGGCGTTCTCCTGTTGATGCTTTTGTGTCATCAGTGCTGTTTACTGCTTGTACGACTATTTCGTAGGTCGTTCCGTTTGTCAAGTTTGTCAGGGTAGTGTTGGTTGTTCCTGCTGCTACTGTTGTGGGGCTTGAGTCTGCTTGTTTTATTGCTGTTACATTTCTTGCACTGCCACCTTTGGCTACTTTGTATACCTTATATGATACTTGTGCTACTGTTAGGGTAGCTCCTGTATTTGCTTTGTGGCTTGCACTGAGGCTGGGGGCTGTCCATGATACTCTCATACCTGTCTGGGCTACTCTCGTCTGTATAGTTGATACTTCTGCGGGGGCAGTCGCTCGCGATGCTGTCGTTACACTTGCCACTGTTGAGGATGCTACTTTCTTGCTTAGGTCTGTTTTTACTGCTACTTCTACCACAAAGTAATACTTTGTCGCTCCTTTTACTGCTACTACTGGTGCTGTGTCTGATGACAAGCCTAAACTGGCAAGGGCTGGTACTGTGTACACTCCGCTACTTACACTGCCTAGGTTTACTTTTCTGCCTGCAAGTACTTCTGCTACTGTAGGGTCAGTGTCTTTCTGTAAGCCATATACTGTGTATACTAGCTGATTGCTTGCTGTTATGCTTGTGCCATCGTAGTCTTTTGCTCCTGTAAATGTGCTTAGCTCGGTAAGTACCAGCTTTATTGTGCCTGCTGTGTTTGTTGACTGTGATACTACCAGCTTTCCTGTGAGTAATGACTGGCTGGGTGCTACTGCTTTGGAAGTATAGATTTCCTTTATTTCTGTTACATCGGTGTAAAAGCCTGCAGGAAAGAGCTTGTCGCTATTTGTTGCATCGTAATTGGGGGATGTCGTGTTTACTATCCTTACTCCTATGTAGTAGTCTTTTGCTGTTTCTATGGGCGTTGCTCCTGCATTGCTTCCACTGGTGCTGTCTACTATTGCTATGGATATTGTGTCTTGAGTTGTTCCTGTTGCTTTTGTGTATTTTGCTACTCTTGTACTGGTTTTCTCTGTTGCCCATAGTGCTGATACGCTGGCAGGCTTTCCTGTAGTATCTTCTTTCTTGAGGTATAGCACATAGTAGGCAAGGTCTGTCGCTTCAAGGGCATTGCCGTTTGCTTTGCTCACTCCTGCTATTGCTGAGGCATTTACTTGCACTGTTATGACTTTTTTCCCTCTATTGCTTCCTGTTGTAGGCACTGCAAATACTACTGCATTACTGTTAGTGTAGGTGGTGCTTTTTGGGGTATTTGGTGGTGCAGTAAGTGTTGCTTTCTTTATTGTTACTGATGCTCCTATACTATACAAGGGATTGAGGCTGTTTATCGCTTCTACTCCTGCGGTATAGTCTGCTCCTTTTGTTCCTATAAATGTTGCTTTTAATGGGGTACTATCTCCTGCTAGCTCCCGTGTTTGTACTCCTGCAAGGGCTTTTATTTCGTCTAGTGTCTTTGTGCTATGGTCTCCTGCTACTATGTATACTTTGTACTGTATTTGTGCTTGCGTGAGTTTTGCTCCACTGGGAGCTTTGTTATCATTGGTAATAGTACCTACACTAAATGTATAGACTGCTGTTGCAGTTGTTTGTGTTACTGACTCTATGGAGAGTTTTGCATCTTTGGGAGCGGGCGGTGCTGTCGAGGTGCTATCGTATACTGCTACTGCATCACTCAGTGCGGTCACGGGGCTTACTCTGTTATTTGCTATTTGCAGAAAATCAAAGCGATAATTCTTGGCATTTGCTTGGCTCTTGGGTACTTCTACGCCATCTGCTATCCCAAAGCTAATGGTGGTTGCTGTGTTTGTTATGCTTTTTTCTGCTATTAAGGTAGCTCCATCTTTCATACGCAAAGTGTAGTATCGCCCTATGCCTGGAGCTTGCTTAAAAGTTGCTTTTATTTGTATAGCTCCTGTTGTGTCAAGGGTAGGCTTGCTTTGAAAGAGATCTTCTGAGGGAGCTGTGAGTGAGTTGGGGGTTGTTATGTCTTTTGTTGCTTGGGTGCTTTTGTTTTCTGAGTAATCAAGCGTGAGTATTGTTATGGTGTATGTTTTGCCTTGCGTGAGTTCTTCGACAGAGAGTGATGTTGTGGGATAGGGTATTTTCTTCTCGCTCAGTACTGTGGTGCTTGTGCCTTTTTCTGCTATGCTTACGCTGTATTCTTTTATGTCTTTGTTATTGGCTTTTGTTGTATCGGGGGCTGTCCATGTTATCTGTGTGCCTATCTTTGCTGCTGATACAAAGGGATAGCTTGCTTGTATGCTTGTCACTGCATCGGGGGCGGTGCTATCTGCTGCGGTAGTGACTGTAACATTTTCTGCTGTTCCTTTGTTGCCTGCACTGTCCATTGATACGACTGCCACTGTATACTCGGTGGTTGCTTTGAGGCCTGTTATCTGCGTGTTGCGTACTGCTCTCTCTGTTATTGTTACTGTCTTTGCCGCGGTACTGCTGTCCTTTTCTGTTGCTGTTATAGTCACTCCTGCGTAGTCTCGTACATCGGGGGCTTGCCAGCCTACTACTAGGCTTGTTGCTCCTCCTATGGCACTCACATTGCTTACAGGCTCTGTACTTTTGTCTGTTGTTGCTTGTTCTTTTGACACTGCAGTGGAGTACTTTCCGTTTTTAAAAACATACACTTCTACTTTGTAAGTAAGCGTGCCGTAGAGTTTTGTGAGGGCTATGCCATCTTTTGCTACATACACAGTGGCGTACTCTTGATTGTCTGCACTTGCTCCGCTGACATTTGTTGCACTTGTATCTTTGTCTATTGTCTCCTCTGCTACTACTGTATTTGTTGCGGTTGCTATCACTCGTACTTGGAGACTTTTGTTTGAAAAGTCAAAGCTGTCATCTTTATCATCCCACATAATAAGCAGGCTTTCATCTGCTGGGCTATTGCTTTTATCGTTTGCTGTTACTGTAAGATCTGCCTCTGGCAGTGGCGTTACTGTTTGTGAGAGTGCTGATGGCACTATGCCTCTGAGTGCTTGCTTTGCCGTACTTTCGTTACCGTTGCTATCTTTGTATACTACTACTATATCATAGCTTATGCCGTCTATCGTAGGGACAGCAATGCTCACTTCTCCTTGTGTTACATCTTGTACGGATACTTCTGTCTTTACATTAGTAGTTTTTTCTATCACCTGTATTGTGGCTTCTGCTATGTCTGTTTTGCCTGACGAGAGCAGTGCTTTGTCCCATGTTAGCTTTATGCCATTTGTTGCTGATTCTACTGCTACTTGGGTAAAGGTGTCCTGTGGTGCAGTTTCATCGGTCAGTGTTGTCACAGAGCGAGTTGTTTTTGGTGATACTTCTGTGTCTGAGCCTGATTTTTGGGCTTCTATCTCTACAGTATAATCGGTAGTAGCATGCAAGCCTCTGAGTGTGTAGGGTCTGTTTTGTTGAAACAATGCACGATATTCTATTGCAGGAACACGCACCTGTATAGATTGTGCTGGCGCAGTTGATGTAGCTTTTACGACTACATGCGTGGCTTCGCTGGGAGCTTGCCAGCGTAACGAGAGCGTCCCATCGTTGCCTGCTGCTTGTATCTGCACATTGGACACTGATGCAAGTGTCGGGGTTACTGGCGTTCCCCCTCCGCCTGATGAGGAACTGCTGCTACTCTCCGAACATCCTACGAGTACGAGGGTAGTCATTGCTAGCACCCATGTCAGTGCAACTATAGTTAGGTTTTGCTTATATCGAGAGTGTACCCCCCCCCCCCCCCGATTTTCACAGCTTGTAGATCTCTATGTATCATAAAGTCCTCCTTATGTTATTTAGTATAATATACGAATATTATTATAGCATATATGGTATTTTATATGTCTATAAAGTAAATGGTACGCATCTCTATGTATTACTATGACTTACATTCTTTACTATTTATGTCCTTTGGGTACTGTGCTGTTTTTCCTGCCATAGCTGAATCTGAGAAATCAAAACTGTCAAGGAATACCTTACACAATCTCCATGATGATAAATTTTGATCAAATGCAGAGGCTTTTTCAAACGCAGCAGCAAAACTATTAACATTCCTTACATTCCAATTTCCTATGTCTTGATTAAAGGTATTTGCTCTATTAAACATTGCAAACATCTCCCTTACATTATTCACATTCCAATTTCCTATGTCTTGATTAAAGGCACTTGCTCTCGTAAACATTGAAAACATATTCCTTACATTACTGGTATTCCACTGTGTTATGTCTCCATTAAAAGTACTATCGTTATCAAATAAATTACTCATATCAGTGATAGCACTGGTATCTATCATGTTGAGGTTGGGGCTATTGGTATTTTGCCTCCCTTCTCCTCTTTCTGCACTGATAATAGCCTTAAGCTGTTTCTTTGTTACTGGTCTGTAATAGGTAGCTTTTTCTCCTGATGGAGCTACTTTTAGCTCTGTTTTTATGATAATGCTTGCGGGTACTCTTTTATTCGAAGCGGTAATTGTACACTGTACTACGTCATAGCTATAGTTAGTAATAGCAAGATCATGTACATTAGATTTATTTGCTATGCCTGATATGGTAATTGTTTTGCTACTCTGTTCAAACTGTACTGCTAAGCCTGTTTCTTCTTTGATTTTTTTGCTATCTGCCTCCCGTATATTAACATCACAGGTAAATGCAACGCCACTGGGACTGCTTACTAACCTTCTTGTAGTATGTGCTGATCTTGGGGCTTTGCCTACTTCTGCTGAAACCTCCATAGTGTTTCCTATAATCACTGCTGACATTTCAAATTCGTATCGTAGTCCAGTTGATTCTTTTGTCATATCGGTGCTGTTTACTGCTTGCACGACTATTTCATAGGTTACTCCGTTTGTCAATCCTGTCAAGGTAGTGTTTGTTGTTCCTACTGCTACTGTTTTGGGGCTTGAGTCTGCTGCTTTTATCTGTGCTATGCTTCTTGTGTTACCACTCTTAGCAATGCTATATACTTTGTACGATACTTGTGCAGCTGTTAAAGTATCGCCCGTATCTTCCTTGTGACTTGCGCTGAGGTTTGGGGCTGTCCACGATACTCTCATGCCTATTGGAGTTGCTCTTGTTTGTATGTTTCTTACTTCTGCTGGAGCAGTCGCTAGCGATGTAGTTGTTACGCTTGCTACTGATGAAGAAGCTACTTTTTTGCTAGGATCTGCTTTTATTGCCACTTCCAATACAAAGTGATACTTTGTAGCTCCTTTTATTGCTATCACTGGTGCGGTGTCTGAAGATAAGCCTAAACTGGCAAGGACTGGTACTGTGTACATTCCGCTACTTGCACTGCCTATGTTTATCTTTCTGCCTGCAAGCACTTCTGCTACCGTAGGAGTTGTATCTTTCTGCAAGCCGTACACAGTGTACACAAGCTGTGCATCTGTTGTTATATCTTTGCCATCGTAGTCTTTTGCTCCCGTAAATATGTTTAGCTGGGTGAGCCTCAGATTTATTTTCCCTGCTGTGCTTGTTGACGGTGATACTACTAGCTTTCCTGTGAGTAATGACTGATTGAGGGCTACTGCCTTCGAAGTATAGACTTCCTTTATTTCTGTTATATCAGTGTAAAAGCCTGCAGGAAAGAGCTTGTCAATATTTGATGCATCGTAATCAGAGGATGTTGTGTTTACTATCCGCACTCCTATATAGTAGTCTTTTGCTGTTTCTATAGGTGTTGCTCCTGCATTGCTTCCACTGATACTGTCTACTATTGGTATTTGTATAGTCGCTTGATTTGTCACTCCTGTTGCTTTTGTGTACTTTGCTACTTTTACTGCTGTATTTGAATGGCTTTTTTCCACTGCCCATAAGGCTGATACATTTGCAGGCTTTTGGCTTGTGTCTTCTTTTTTGAGATACAGCACATAGTATGCAAGATCAGTTGCTTTAAGAGGAGTACCGTCTGCTTTACGCACCCCTGCTGTGGCTGAGGCACTTACCTGTACTGTAATGATTTTTTTTCCTGCATTGCCTCCTGTGGTAGGCACTGAAAATACTACAGCATTATTGCTAGTGTATGTTGTTATTTTTGGTGTTGTTGGTGGAGGAGTGAGCGTTTTTGTTATTATTGTTCCTGATGCTCCTGCAATGCTATAGGAGGGACTGAGGCTGTTTATAGTTTCTACTCCTGCGGTATATACTGCTCCTTTTGTTCCTATAAATTTTACTTGTAATGGGGTGCTGTTTCCTGCTAGCTCTCTTTTTTGTACTCCTGCAAGGGCTTTTATTTCTTCTAGTGTCTTTGTGCTGTGATCTCCTTCTGCTATGTACACTTTGTATTGTATCTGTGCCTGTGTAAGTTTGCTTCCATTAGGAGCTTTGTTATCAATAGTAATGTCTCCTGCACTAAACTCGTAGACTGCTGTTGCAGTTGTTTGTGTTGCTGAAATTACAGAGAGCTTTGCGTCCTTGGGAGCAGGCGGTGCTGTTGAAGTATCATCGTATACTGCTACTGTACCAGCAAGAGAGGTTATGAATCTTACTATATTATTTTCTATTTGCAGAAAGATAAAGCGATACTCCTTCTTTGTTGCTTCTGTCTTGGGTACTTCTAAACCATCTGCTATGCCAAAGCTAATGGTGGTATCTGTTCCTGTTATGCTCTTGTCTGCTATTGAGTTTTTACTATAGCTAATGGTGGTATCTGTTCCTGCTGTGCTTTTGTCTGCTATTAAGTTTTTGCTATCGTACATAAGCAAGGTATAGTATCTTCCCACGCCAGGAGCTGTCTTAAAGGTTGCTTTTATCTGTACTGCTCCTGTTTTGTCTAAGCTAGGTTTGTTTTGAAAGATATCTTCTGATGGGGCTATAGGTTTAAGAGGAGGGTTAGGAGTCTGTATATCTGTGGTAGTTACTGTTTCTGTACATCCTAGCACAAAAAGCGTAGCCACTACTAGCAAGCATGCCAGCGTAACTGTAGTTATTCTTTGCAAAATCAAGGTACACCTCCTCAATTTTTTCATGCTTTATAGCTACTATTTATAGCCAATATTCATAATAATATACTCCTCACTCCTTATTTTATTACTTATTATAGCATAAAAAAATTATAATAGAAAGGGTACAAACAAAAAATTTTCAGTTAATAATTCAGCATTTCTATCAAACATTGTAATGAGAGAATATACATACCATTTCTCATACATTAGATTCTCAGTATTGATATCTTCTATATACTTATACAATGATAACAACATACGATTAAACTCCATTACATTCAAGTCTAAAAGAGATTCCTGATAAGAATACACTAAGTCAATCATACGAGATATATCAGTATATTCATAGGTAGGATACACTGATGCGAGGTAATTATTGATATGAGTCATTGCCATAGACAAAGCGTATAACAACAGCTCAATACCTTTTTCCTGCTGACCAGCACTGATATAATAAATGCCAAGCTCACGGAACGCATAGAACGATGAATCAAAATCAACCTTTACAAATACATGTATATCGTCTAATCCATCTTCTACTAAGATTTTTTTTAGTACATCTAAATCATTTGTAAACAATGCTTCTTTTTCTTGAACAATCTCTTGTAGCATAGCAACAAAGGACTCTTCATTTTCTTCAAAAAAATAAAGCAGTGCTAAACGATAGCGTACTATATTTCTAGCATCATAGTGCAAGGTAGGGAGAGTATCATACAAAATAGTGTAATAATTTTTTGCATTGATAAGATCACCAAGTAAAAAATAAACATTAGCTACTCCCAACAGAGCAGTTCTATTTTCTTTATTTTTTTGGTAAGCTGATACATACAGCTCTAAGGCCTTAAGAAATTTTTTACTTTCAATATAAATGTTTGCTTGCTGAAATTGCTTTGCTTGCTGATACTCCATTACACTTATCGTGTCGTCCTCTTTTTGAAAAAAAAGAAGTGGATCTTTTAGCAATAAATTTTCAACCCAATGCTCCTCTGTCTGACCAAAGAGAGAATTTTGGGCAGTAAGAGACATAATTGCTATACCAATAAGCAACATATATTTCTTTATCTGCACTAATAGCATACTGCCCAAACCCTAAGTATTGCAATGTGATAATACATATGATATATTATCACAAACAATTAACAAAATGTTACTGCTATGAAATTATTGAAAACAAGAATACCATTACAAATAATGCAACTGATTCAATCAATCCAAGCACAATAATATAATTAGTAAATCCTTTCCCTGTTTTTGCAAAAGCATCCGATGCTGCAGCTGCGGCTTTTCCTTGATACCAAGCTGAACATCCCATAGCCAAACCTCCTAAAAGTCCAGCACCTAATATTTGTCCTGATGCAACAGAACCAACAGCGGCTACTAATGCATTCATTAAAATAAGACCATAAAACGTTTGTGTCAATGGTGCACCAATGAAAGCAAAAAGAAGAAACGGTATTTTTTCATTTTGCAAATAACAACGTTTCCAAGCACCTACTGCAGATACACCAGCAGAACCAATTCCTAATGCTGAACCTGCTGCTGCTAAACAAAGAGCTGCTGCAACTCCTACTAAACCAAAATTATCCATTCATATCCTCCAGATTAATTTTTTTTATTTTTTTCTAAACGGTGAATAAACTCTTCCACTCCATTCCATTCCAATGTGCATACCAAATTCAAGTATATTTAATCGTACACCATGAATGATAATAGCTAATAATCCCATTGCAAGATTGAAAGTATGAGCAAATATAAGCACTGCTACCCCTCCAACATATCCCATAACAGTACCAGAACTCATAATTGATTGTGCCATATCATTGAAAGCACTTGCAATTGAAAGTGACGCTAACCCTACAGCAAATAAACGAATATAAGAAATAATATCCGCAAAATTCCCTAAACTATCAAGGGCATGTAATAAAATTTTCGCTATTCCAATACCAATACCTACAAAAAAATTATGATTAGGACTTTGATCTGCAGATATTACTACTAATACAAAACCAACAATAATATAAGCAAGGGCATACGAAGGAAAAGGAAAAGCCTCTGCTCCAAGTAATAGAGTAAGCACTAGATGATACAAACCATATATCATAACGCCAGATCCTAAATGATTTATAACAAAAAATATATCCTTTAAGCGTATACCACGAATAATGCCCCAAAAATGAGCAATACATAAATGAATAAGCCCAACAGTAAAAGCAAAATACCATATATTTTGTGCACTATTTGGATTAGTAATAGCTATAGCAGGCACTACAAAATAAGACAAAACGCCAGTTTCTGCAAATGGAGCATAGCCAAACCAATTTCCTGACATTGCTCCCCATGCTATAGTGGCAAAAGAGTTCCATAAAAGAAACAGTAAGGTGAGGTTTGTTATATCATTTCGCTGTTTTATAAGAAGAAAACCCATAAGAGAACTTATCAATAATACTATCCCATATCCAGCATCCCCTATAATCATACCAAAGAAAAGCGTGAGAGCAAGCAGAAACATACCGCTTATGTCAAACTCTTTGTATCCAGGCACTGTGTCCATCAGCTTAAATAAAGGCTTCATAATTCTAATAGGCGGCAAATTTTTCTGTTTCGTAGGAACATCATCTTCATCTTTTACTTCATCAATGACTACCCCTAATTTATGCTTACGACAAAAAGAATAGAAAGAATCACATTCTGCTTGAGGGATAAACCCTTCAATTACCAGAATGGTATCATATTGTTTTGCTTCATTCTGTACTGATAAAATAGAAATTTCATTTTCTAATGCTATTTTCATATCTAACAATGTTTGCTTATACACAGAATACGCAAAAATCTTCTCTTGCACAATTCCCATTGCATTAGAAATATCAAGTATTTTAGTATGTAATTCATGAGGAGAAAAATCCGATATTATACATTCTTCCCATTGAGAAGGAGGAGAAAAAGCATCTTTTTCAGTAGACACTACTAAACAGTACATGTAATCTTTTTTCTTAAAAAGATCAAAGCAAGTATAGTGCATAGTGTGTTTTTCTCTCTTCTTATTTTGTTTATCAGTTGCAGAATAACAATACACATTGCAAAAGACATTATTTTCTCTCAGATATGCTATATCTTTTGCCGAAACTTCCCCATAAGGCTGCATTTCTCCAATAGTGTTATTGTGCTCCTCATACTGCTCTTTCAGTGTACGTAACTCCTGTGCATGCTGTAGTACCTGTTCAATAACACCATCATCTAATGATTGCAACTGTGCTTTTACGCTTGTGCTTTCCTGTGCATCTGTAGATTCAAGTATATCAAGTACTTGACATACATCATTATATTTTTTTACTACACTGCTATGTGTTGCATCACTTATTGTATTATATGCAATATCCACTAAGCCATACTCTTGTAGTTTAGATAAGTAGTTATTTGCATCATGAGAAGTGAAGATGATGTTGACTTTTTTCATTTTCTCTATCATAAGTTACGCCTCTACAATTCTTCCTTTCGTTATTTTTCCTCGCACTACTCCTGCTGTTTGCTGATCACCAAGATAAATTTGAATAACACGAATATTATGCTTTGTTTCTGGGATTTTTATTTTCTCAAATAGATTCACTCTCTGTATAGTAATACGAAGTTCTTTTTCAATCTTCTCATACTGTTGCTGATACACTTCAATTTCAGCTGCAATTTTTAATACATCAATAAGAGATGAGATACCATCATCCAACCAATAGGGAGTAGTATATATATCATAATCTACCAACTGAACCAATAATTCCTTATAAATAGGAACATCCACTCCTGCTATGTTTTGCATCTCTACTTCAAGTTTAATATGCTCAATGTACTGTTCAATAAGACTGGCATCACTATCCCCAAATACTGCAATCCACGTATCTATTGAATGTACATACTCATGATATTTTTCCTGTAGCGCCTTTATTTGATACAGAATTTTTTGCAATATACTTTGTAATTGCTGTTGTTTTAATTTAAGAGTTGGAAGATATCTATCAAAACGCTTTAAGTCATCCTTCTGCTTTTTGAGTTCATTTTTTGTAAGCTTTACTCTACTTGACATTATTTCTCCACCGTATACTACTGGCTATAAACCTATGGTTACATTCACTATTCTTATTTACACAGCCCTTTCTATAGTATCAGATACTGTATCAGAAGACTCATCTTTATTGTTAGCAGTAGGCTGCCAAAATTTTTCTACTAAATCGCTTTTCAGTCCTACTTCATGCTTTTCAAAACAAGCAGCAAGAATGCTCCATCCAGTATCCAACGCTTTTTCTAAGGGTAAATTTACCGAAAGTGTCATAAGCTCTAACTCAAACAGTTCTCCAAACTTAATGAGCTTGCTATCCCAATCAGACATACGAAATCCCATAGAACGCTTTTCAAGACTTGATTTATAACTTGCATATAGCTTAATAAGTCCATCCATAATAGCACGATGATCTTCACGTGTTTTTCCATTTACCATTTGCTTTAAGCGTGATAATGATCCAAACGGTTCAATACGTCCTCCTCTTAAATAATATTGACCTTCGGTAATATATCCTGTATTATCAGGAATAGGATGAGTAACATCATCCCCTGGCATTGTGGTAACACTCAGTATTGTAATAGATCCAGCTCCTTCAAAATCCACTGCTTTCTCATAACGCGATGCAAGCTGACTGTATAAATCTCCTGGATACCCTCTATTAGAAGGCACTTGTTCTTGAGTAATAGCAATTTCTTTTAAGCTATCCGCAAAGTTAGTAAGATCGCTCAATAGTACCAGCACTTTTTTTCCTGCAACTGCAAAGCGTTCTGCTACCGCTAAACTCACATCTGGTACCATAAGTGCTTCTACAATAGGATCGGATGCTGTATGTACAAAAAATACTGTACGCGATAGTACTCCCCCTTCTTCCAAAGCAGAACGAAAGAAAAGATAATCATCGTACTTAAGCCCTATCCCTCCAAGAATAATCATATCAACTTCTGATTGCAATGCAATACGTGCTAAAAGCTGATTATATGGCTCTCCCGAAACAGAAAAAATAGGTATTTTTTGTGATTCTACCAGAGTATTAAACACATCAATCATAGGAATACCTGTTCGTACCATTTTAGTAGGAATAATTCTTTTTGCAGGATTTACTGAAGGTCCACCAATTTCAATAAGATTATCCCGAAGATGTGGGCCTTTATCGCGTGGTTCTCCTCTTCCGTTAAAAATTCTTCCTAACAAATTATCGGAAAAAGCAACTTTCATAGGCTCTCCCAAAAAGCGTATAGAATCTTGGGTAGATATTCCTCTGCCTCCTGCAAACACTTGCAAGCTCACCATATCTTTGTTAAGACGAATAACCTCTGCTAATGATTCTCCAAAACGAGTTTGTACTACTGCAGTCTCACCATAAGAAACTCCTTCTGCTCGCACATTAAGAACATTACCAGTGATTGATTCAATTTTATTGTATACCTTATGCATGTGAAACTCCTTCTTTAGATGTATTGTTAGCGGTATTGCTAGACATATCTTGCTTTGAAATTATCGATTGTACCTGCTGCTCATATCCTTCAAATCGTTCTTCAATTTTCCCTTTTATTTCATTGACAAGATCAGTAAATTGACTACTGTTCCATTCGGCACCATTATAATCAAGAAATTTCTGAGTAAGAATGGCAAACCAACTTCGTGCTTCATCTTTATTTTCAAAACGCAAAGTACCAAACAGTACCTTAAATACCATGTCAAAGGAATATTGTTGTCGCTCAAGACTGACTGAACAGTCTACTTTATCAAAAGCATCCTGTTGTAAGTACACTCTATCTAAAAATTCCCCTTTTAGATATATAATAAAATCATCAATGCTTGTTCCTTCTTCACCAACTACCTTCATCATCTGTCCTACTTCATTTCCATGACTCAAACGGTTATATGCTAAGGATACTATATCAGCAGAAATAGGGCCTGTATATTTGCTCCAGCTTTCTAAGGGATGAATAGAGGGGTATTTTCGTGCATCAGAACGCTCTCGTGATAGTCCATGAAATGCACCCACTACTTTTAATGTTGCTTGTGTAACAGGTTCTTCAAAATTACCCCCTGCAGGACTCACTGCTCCTCCAATAGTTACAGAACCAAACGAATCATCGTTTAAGCGTACTCTTCCTGCTCTTTCATAAAACGCTGCAATAACAGACTCTAAATATGCAGGAAACGCTTCTTCTCCCGGTATTTCTTCTAAACGCCCTGACATTTCACGCATTGCCTGTGCCCAACGAGAAGTACTATCAGCCAAAAGCAATGTGTTTAAGCCCATCTGACGATAATATTCTGCAAATGTAACGGCTGTATATACTGAGGCTTCCCGTGCGGCTACAGGCATAGAGCTTGTATTACAAATAATGATAGTTCGCTCCATGAGAGTTTTTCCTGTTTTAGGATCTATCAGTTCAGGAAACTCACGTAATGTTTCTACCACTTCCCCTGCTCGTTCTCCACAAGCTGCCACAATGACTATATCAACTTCTGCATTTCTACTGGTAATTTGCTGCAACACAGTTTTGCCTGCACCAAAGGGACCGGGCACACAGTAAGTGCCTCCTAATGCAACAGGGAAAAAAGTATCAATAATACGCACTTTCGTTACCATAGGATCCTTAGGCACTAATCGTTCTTTATATAGTTTGATAGGAACTTTTACAGGCCAGTGAAAACTCATACCCAGCTTTCGTTGCTTTCCTTCTGAAGAACTGATGCTTGCTATTGTATCATCTAAGGTGTACAATCCTTTCTGTACCAGCGAAGTAAGTGTCCATTCTCCTAATACATCAAAAGGAACAAATATTTTGTGAGTAAATACTCCTTCTCTTACTGATCCTAATTGATCGCCCGCTTTTACTTTTTTTCTTTCTTGCAAAGCAGGGCTAGGAGTGAACTCCCATTTTTTTATTCTACTCAATGGAGACAGGTATACTCCTCGTTCAAGGAAAAAGCCACATTGCTCAGCTAGCTCATTGAGTGGGTTTTGTAATCCATCGTATACTCTCCCTAATAATCCTGGACCAAGTTCTACCGATAAGAGCAGGTCGGTAAATTCAACTGTATCATTGATTTGAATGCCTTTTGTAAATTCAAATACCTGTGCTTCAACAGTAGTGCCTTTTACACGGATAACTTCTGCTTTTAACTTCTTTCCTTCAGAAGTTGAAATATAGGCAACTTCATTCATTGATACTTTCTCTTGTACCTCTATTGTTACAAGGTTACCATTTACACCTATTACACTTCCTTTAGTGTTCATTCTCTATGCCTCCTGAAATTGCAGTAGGGGAAAATCCAGCTTTTTGTGTTATACTGCTTACAAGTTGTCCCCATGTTTTTTTTCCTCGTTTTTTTCTAAATTGTACTAATTTTGAAAGGAGCTGTAGTTTCCAAGCATAAATAGCAAGATTCTCTTTGCTCCTCTGATACTGTGAATCAAGTGCCTCTAGTATATCCCACAGCGTAGAAAACACTACTAGTTGTGCTTGAAGTGGTGTTTCTGATTGTGCTATGGAAGATGCCATTTTTATTGCTTCGGCACTTACTGCTCCCCCTTTTGCTTGGGGAAATATCCCTGATTTTACTTTTGTCCACCGAAGCCGTGCTGATTCATGTTGTATTGACTCTACAAAACTTTGCCATTCCTGTGCTATTGCAAGAGATGATTCTGCAGGGCGTTCTATTGCTATGCGTATACTACGAGCATCATTTTCTGACAGTATAATTTCACAGCTTACAATAAAGTCTTCTATACTGTACTGTTCGGGAACAATACTGTCAATATCAAATAAAAGATCAGGAACACTAGCAAGAATATATCCAGCTTCAACCATTTTACTGCAATAGCTCCTGAATATTTTGTGTTAAGAAATGTGTCAATGCTTCGTTTATTGCTGTTTCACTAAAATCATATTGTAAAGATCCTTGTTCATCACTGGAAATACGAAAGCCTTTTGATAGCTGTTCGTCTACTTTTATCTCTATAGTTCCTGCACTGTGTAGAGCGGCTGCACTTATTTTTTGTGCATCTTCTTTTGATACATGAACAAACAACGATTTATTTGATTGAAAATCCCACTTTGATAATGCTACTTTAATAAGCTCAATCGTAGCTTCGGTACTCAGGGCCTTTGCGAGATTTTTCTGTGCAAAGCTGGCAATGATGCTTGCAAGCTGTTCTTTTACCACAAGCAACAAATCTCTCTTTGCCTGCTGCAGTGCTGATGTACCTCGTGTTACGATAGATTCTGATTGTTGTGCAGCTTGCTGTATTATTTGTTTCGCTTGTGTGCGGGCATCATCTATAATACTCTGAGCTTCTGATTTTGCTTGTGAAACAAGCGAGGAAGCCTCTTCCTTTCCTTTGTTTACCCCTTCGGTTTTTATTTTATCAATAATCTCATCTAACTTTACATCCATAGATACTCCTGTGAAATATGCTTACAAAGACTTATTTGTATACTTAATTATTATTTATATTTAGTATAGAAAAAAAAGCAATCAAAGTCAAGAAGGTAGGGGAGATTTTTGGAGTTTTACCATCTGGTGTGAACCCTTTTGATAAAATTAGTATTTAACAATTATTCTATGTAAATTTTAGTAAGTCCTTCTCCGCCTTCTTCAGGTGTTCCAAACTCTTTCCGAAGTATTGCAGTATGCTGTGCTACATACTCGTGTATGGCTTTACGTAATGCTCCTTCTCCTTTACCATGAATGATTGAAAAAGATGTTTCTTTTTGTAACAATGCCATATCAATATTTCTCTCTAAACGCTGTATAGCTTCTTCTACTCTATTGCCACGCAGATCCAGTATTTTTTTAAAATGCTGCTCTATCGTACTTCGTTCAACAATAAACTGACTATGATGTACATAATGTTCTTCTGATCTCTCTGTATTTTCTTGTTGTATGTACATTTCACTTGCATGCACTCTCATTTTTATGATACCCACATGTACAATATAATAGTTATTTGCAAGCACTTCTATCACAGTGCCGTTTGCTTTATTTTTCTTTAAGTGTATTGTTGCCCCTACTTCAAAATAAACGACAGAATTTTTTTCTTGTCTCTGCTTCAAATTCATTTGCATATTCCCAAGTTCTTGCTTTGCATGCTTTGCTACTTCCCGAAGCTCTTTCACTTTTTTTTGTGTGCTTGAAGACTCTTCTGAAATGTTTTGTAAATTATTCTGTAAGGACTGGCTCTGTTCTACCGATTTTCGTAATTGTTGTAATAGTTGTGTTCCTTGTATATAGTTATCTTTCAGTAAGCTCTCTTCTTTTTCATGAACAACAGCCTCTTTTTGCGATAGCTCCCTCTGTTTACGCTGCAGTTTTTTTTCTAGCATATCCAGTTGTATATTCCTCTGCTCCCAATGCACAATATATTGCTGAAGTTTCCGCAAATATTCTTGATACTCTTTCCCGTATTCATTGAGTAACGCTTGCTGGCGCTGTACAATAGAAGAGATCATTCCTACTTGCTTTGCACATTTTTCGGCTTCGCTGGTGCCTATTACTCCATATCGTATAGTATGCTTATCATCTCCTCTCCCTCCTTCAACTGAGGCTATTTCTACTGTTTCTTTACTGATAGCATATTGTTTTAGCAAAGCAAGGTGAGTAGTCACTACTGTATATATATCATATTGTTCTAAGTATTCAAGTATTGCCCATGCCAATGCGCCACCTTCTCTATCGTCTGTATCACTGCATATTTCGTCTATAAGGAGTAATGACGGTGCGGCAGATTGGGTATGGGCTACCGAAATAGCATTTTCGGTACTCTCATATTGCCTTTCATCTTCTGTCTTTTTTGCTGTATCACTTACCATGTGTAAAGCATTTTGAATAGCTTGCAAATGTGCAGTAAATGTAGAAAGTCCTGTATCTATATTTTGAGTATCCCCTATCACCATTGCAATATTTGAAAACACAGGCAATTCTGATGGTTGCTGTACTGGGATAGGAATACCGCTTTGATTCATAAGAACAAGTAAACCAAGTACTTTAAGAGCAAATGTTTTTCCGCCACCATTTGCTCCAGTAATAACAAGCTGTTTGCAGTTATGAGGAACATGTATATCAATTGGCTCAGATTGTGCAAGTAAAGGGTGGGTAGCTCCTAGCAGTTTTACAGAAAAAATTTCTTGATATTGTATTGATTTTTTTGTGCTTTCATAAGCATGAGGGTACTTCTGCTTCTGCTGAGTGCTTTTTTCTATGGAAGGTATTTGCACTAATTGTCCTTTGATATGTTTTCCATACATATATTGAGCTTGAATCATATCAAAATCAAGAAATTGCTCATAAAATGTACGGAATGTATCTAGCTGACGCCTTAATGTTTCACTTATCTTTCGACATATATCATAGATGATTTTTTGTTCTTGGTAATGCAGATATTCTATCTCATTGTTGTGATTTTGTATGCTGTACAGCTCAATAAATACTGTCTCAAAACTAGCAGAATTAGTGTAAATAGTTCCCGGTACTTGTGAACGAAACGATGATTTTATAGGAATCAGTAGTTTATTGTCACGGATAGTTGCTTGATCACTTTGGCATATAGACATATTTGCTCTCATAAAGGTTTGTGCAATTTTCATACGTTGTTTCTGAAAAGAAGATTTTTTTGTTTCAATAGTACTCAATTCTGGTATATTATCACTACGCAATGCTCCTTTGCTATCAAAATAAAAGATAAAGGTATCATATAGGCTTTTAGGAAAATGCGTTTGAGCAAAAAAGCTGTATTCATTAGCATGGGCCCATATATGACATGCCTGCATAGTTTCCAGTGCAATACGTAATTGTATCGCTTCTTCAATGTAAAGCTCACGTTTTTCTATATGAGCAAGAAACGCAAAAAGCGAAGAAAAAGAGTGTGTTGCAGGCAACTCTCTCACGCTTGTAGCAACAGAAAAATTTCTCACCTTTTTATGTACATCAAATACCGCTACAGCATTGAACATGGGTCGTTGTGCAAGAAACTGTTGATGAGAATCAGAGGCAACACAATACCGTGTTACTGCTTCAATAACTTTGTAATAATCAAGAGCTTCAAGTACCTGTGTGTGTGCTTGCATCTATGGAACAATCCTTTTTGTATATATCATTTTTTACGCTGATGTTTTTCTTGTGGCTTACTATACCATCTCTTACGCTTATTTTCATGAAACTCTATTTCAGCACGAAGTTTCATATAACTCTCATACCGCGATTCTGCTATCATAGTTCCTACTTGAGGAAGCAGCATACATCCTGGCTCATCTCGATGACTACAGGTTGGCAGCTTACACTGCTTGGCATACTGTTCAAATTCTGGGAATGCTAAAATGACTGACGTGGGAGGCAGTTGTGATGGTATCATATCTCGCATTCCAGGAGTATCTACAATAGCATATCCATCACCAAAGCATAGCTCGGGCATGGTAGTAGTGTGTCTTCCTTCCTTGTACTTTACTGATAAAGACAAGACTCTTCGTTGTAATCTTGGGTACAGTGCATTTAACAAAGAAGACTTTCCTACACCAGAGCGACCTAGCACAGCAATCATTTTTCCATAGACATGCTGCTTAAGGTGTGTGGGAGTATAATCGTGTAATACTGTATGTTTGTTCGTATGGGTACTAGTATATACAAAAGAAAAAAAGTGAGGCATATACTGCGACAATATGCTTACTCTCAAACGAATAGGCTCTGGAAGCACAGCTTGTAATGGAAAAGAGGCATGGGAACAAGGAGCGTTCTCTTGTATAGTTTCTTTATTACTGCGTAGATACTTTTCAAGGAGTAAGTCTATTTTGTTTATCACTATAATTGCAGGAAGTGTCTCCAGTAGAGAGAGACATACTATTTTATCAAAAAAAACAGCATTAAATTCGGGTTCTTGTACAGAAAACACTGCCATAATAGCATCACTATTTACTGCCATACAGTGATGCATATCTCTTCGCACACGAAGTAAACTATTTTTTCTTTGTATGCTTCCTGTAATAACCCCATGTCTATTGTCAATATATTCAAAATATACCCTGTCGCCTGCCATAAGAAAATTATTAAGCTCTAGTGTGCTTTCTGTAATATTCCCCCTCTTTCCTTTAATTCTACATTCAATACATTGTTCATATATTTTTTCAGGATAACTCGCATTTTGCAAAAACATTTCATATGCTTCTATAGGGAGAACAAGAAAAATATTTCGGGTACCACGTACTACAACACCAATAACATCAGACATACTATTCCTTTTTTATATTTTGTACATTATATTACTTTTTTGCATAGCATTATATACCATGGACAATAATGCCCCCGTATTGATACTGGGAACTTTGTGCATACTGCTTAAATTCTTCTTCTCTTTCAACATCAGTAATGTACAGCGTAGGAACACATGCATTCACTGTATCAGTTTGTGTATGGTTTGCTGTTTCTTGCTCTGTACTTCCCTCTCTCTGTCCTGTTTTATGTTCAATAGCATGCAAAATAGCACCAATTTGCTTTACTACTCCCTCCAATGAATGATATATCGTAATACCCTCTGGCAATAAGCGTTCTAATTGTTTTTTAATGAACAAAAAATGAGTACAAGCAAGCACAACACTATCTATGTTAAGCTCTTTTATTTCTATGACAATTTTCTCAAGTAAAGAAGCTACATACTGTCCATACGCATCCGAATGAGAAAGCACCATCTTTTCTATAGATTCTACTAATTCGGGAAAACCACGTAAAAATATTTGCATATCGTCCGCAAACTCTTGGAGCAATGCATCTGTATATTTGTTTTTCTTTGTAGCGGTAGTACTCATCATGTACATACGCTTTCCGTTTGCATGGAACACAGGCTTTATTGCTGGAACAACTCCTACAAAATTGACTGACAGCTTTTTGGAGTATGTTGCACGTAATACCTGTAATGCAGATACAGAGGCAGTATTACACGCTAACACAATAATATTAGACTTACATGTATCAATAACATACTGACACAAAGCAAGAAGTCTCTGTTGTATATGTTCTGCTTCATGGTTTCCATAAGGAAAAAATTGTGTATCAGCAATATAACTCACCTCTACATCAGGATAGGCTTGCAAAAACGCATCACAATACACTAACCCTCCCACTCCTGAATCTATAAAAGACACATGTATCATATTTGTAGTATACTAATTTTGTGGATTATCATTTTTTCTCACTTTATTCTTATATTGATACTGATGCTAAGGATACTACGACTGCATCTACTGATTTCTCAAATAATTTCTTACATACTATTAAGCAATCACATAAAATTTCCAATAAGGTATTTTCTAATATGCAAAGAGATACCTTACATGTTGACTGCAACGCCCATTTTTTTATCAACTGTACCTTTGAATCATTACAGTTTAATGAAAGCAATTTTTCTCTGTGTACATTTTATAACTGCAATTTCTATGATTGTCGTTTTTCTGATTGCTCTTTAGAAACTATGGGATTGTTTAACTGTGCTTTTACAGACTGCACCATACAAGAAAGCATTTTGAATTATTCTCGTTTTATTGATGGCACTATATCATCATTATATATTGAAGACTGCAACTTACAAGGAACTATGTTTTATTTAGACAAAGCTCATACTCGTAATATTATGATACAATGCAGCAACGATGAGGATGCCTACTTTAATGAGTGATATACTTACACATAATCATATATATCAGCAAATGAACACACTTTCTCTTGGTCCCTCACACGCTACATATGACAAACTATTCTGTTATATACACAAAAAACATAACACTTGGATCTTTTTCTGTGCTTGTTCTTATGCTGTGTTTTTAATAGATCCTCCTAATATTCAACAACAGATTGTGGACTGTATTCATTCATTACGGGCAAAAAAATATTATTATATTCTCACTCGACATCATAGAACAAAACTAGAAAACTTAAAACAATGGAATCAACTATTTCCGTTTCAGCTTTTAGCACATAACCAAGAATACTTTGATTACAATATTCATAGTACAGAAACACAGCAAAAAGAAAGCCAAGACAAAATAGAACAGAATATTGCAAATGTAACACTTATAAGAGGCAAATATGACATAGATCATTGTCTTTTAGCATATAAAAAACCATTTTTATTTTGCGGAGAAATTTTACAAAGACAACAAGATAACCAATTACATTATCATAAAATATCTAAAACTATTCTCAATTTCTTACAAAAAATACCGAAAGATACTATTATCCTCCCTTCCACTGGACCAGTAGAATTATTAGAGTTTCTTCCTAGTTCTTCTTCTCAACAAAAAGATATTTTCTCAACATAAAGATGCAAGTTACTCCGCACACAATATTATATAACATACCCTATTGCCTTACACAGCTGTTGCATATCTGCAGGTACAGGACTAGTATAGGTTGTAGCTTGTACCCCTAACTTCTGAACAATAGTACGTAACATAGCATCTCCATCACTCACACCATAACTACTCTTGTTATGCTCTCTTTCCTTATGGAGAGAGCTATGTGCATGCTGTTGTGTGTGCAGGTGAGTAAGGATAGCACTAGGATGATAAAAAGATATCGTCCATGCATGCAACATCAATTTAACAGCAGGAAATTCCTGCGATTTTCTCGCATACAGCTCATCTCCTATAATGGGGCATCCAAGATGCTGTGCTACTACCCGTAACTGATGCGTCCTACCCGTACGAGGCATATACAATAGCACTGTATACTTTCCATTAGTAAAGAGTATCTGATACTGAGTGACTGTTTCTCTCCCCCCTTGTGGTACTACACAAAAGCGCTTTCTATGTACTCTGTTTCTCTCCATATTGACGATAACAGTATCCTGTTCCTTTGGAGGCACTCCTTTTACTATGGCAAGGTATTTTTTTTCTACAAGACGTTCTTGGAACTGTTTGCTCAGTATCGTATGCACCTCAGATGTTTTTGCAATAAGCAAACTACCGCTGGTGTCTTTATCCAATCTGTGAACAATACCTGCCCGAGCATGCAACATATCTTCTTTTCGATAGCTTAATAGTTTATTCGCTACTGCATCAGCTATTGTAATACTATCTTTATGCCCATTTCCTGAGTGTACTAATTGGCCTTTTGCCTTATTCAGCACCATTAACACCGAATCTTCATACATAATATCCAATGCATATGCTTCTGATATAGTAGAAAGATGCCTATGTTCTGCTCCTTCTTTCTCTGATATCTTTTTTACCATAGGAAGATCAAAATGAGCCTCCACATAATCTCCATGCTGTACTGCATACGAAAATTTTACTTTTTTTTTGTTTACTATTATGCTTGAACAAAGCTGTCGTATTTGTGAACGACTGAGCTGTAATGGCAACAATGATATATAGGTATCAACACGTATATCATTCAAAAAACACACACAGCATTTCAATACCATATATGGTGGTATATGTGACATAACAGCCTCTTTCTGTATATTCTGATGTTGCATGCTATCCAAAGATATTACTGCACACTCTCAAACAACTCATCAATGGCAGCGTTAGTATTATCTGTGATAAGCGAAATAATTAAATCAGCAAGAGCTATAGATATAGAAACTCCCAATCCGATAAACAGCACAGAAACAACTTCATCAGAAGTGTACACAGGTTTATCAGCACCTCCAAAAAACAAAGGAAGATACTTCGATTGAAAAGAATTACTTTGTATACTAAAATCTATTGTTCGGTAGCTATCAAATATCACCGAAGAAAGCAATATAGAAAAAGGAAAGCTCCCAACAGTGATAGCAAAAAAACGATAGGTATAGTATGCTCCAAGAGAAAACTCATCCTCTGTTTGCTCATAAGGGACAGGTTCAGGCTTTGTTTTTTTAGGAGGATCAAGGATATTAGGCAAATCTTTGCTATCTTCACGTGGTTTGATATTTTCATTTCTTGTTCCTTCTTGTGCAACAAGAGGCATTCCTATAAACACAATACTAAGCAATACACAAACAACAATCTTTTGTTTAGTAGAAGATATACATTGAATAAGGATATTTTTCATTTTCGCACTCCAAATATTTTAGAACCAAGTCGTAACATAGTACTCCCTTCTGCAATAGCGTAGCAGTAATCATTACTCATTCCCATAGAAATATCAGGAGAACGCATAATACCAAAGTATTTCCATGCATGTTCTGCCCACTGCCTCGTAAGAGAAAATCCTTCGCGTATTATTTTTTCATCGTCACAAAACGGAGCAATAGTCATAACTCCTCGCACATCAATATACTCTTTTTGTTGCATACAAAACTCAACAGCAGATAACAATGCATCTATAGTATCAAACCCATGCTTATAATCATACTGAGAACAACGAATTTGCAAAAAAACAGGATATGGCATTACTGCTTGTGTATATGTCGCCTCAGAAGTACTCTCATTATACTGCTTTTGCTCCTGTTGTTTTAGATGTGCAGCTATTTTTTCTAATAGAGCAAAAGAATCAATACTTTGAATACAAGAAAAATGCTGCAAAGCCTTCCCTATTTTATTACTCTGAAGCGTACCAATAAGATGCACTTCAATATCTTTCGCTATCTGCTCAGTATCACACGCAAAAGCAGTGGCATAATCCTGCTTCTTTTTAATAAATTCTTGTACTTTATTTTCACCAAAAAGCAACATGCCACAGTCCTTTGCCACTACAATATTTTCAAAAGGATATGTTTTACTTACCACAAGCAATCGTAAAGATTCTTTTTTGCGATTATGTTTCTCTAAGATAGTCTCTATATCAGCAAGTACTTGCTGTAATGAGGTTTGAATAGTATCGTGTATATGAGGAAACTGCATAGCTATAATAATGAAACTCCGAGATGTATATACTTAATGTTATTTTTTACAAAATATGTGTTACTTTTCATTGACTAATTTGTTATGTCTTGTTATAGTATAGTAAACTGTAAAAATAGAGGCTAGACTATGAATACTCAAAAACAAACTACACAAGCTCATGCTTCTTCACCAGCCGTTCAGTATGGAGAATGGACTTCTCTACAAAACGAAACATGGAAAATAAAACGCTCTCTGTCCGAAATGCTGAAAGGAGGCGTTATTATGGATGTAGTAACTGCTGAGCAAGCAAAGATAGCTACTGACGCTGGAGCACAAGCAGTGATGGCATTAGAAAGAGTACCTGCAGATATACGAAAAGCAGGAGGCATTGCCCGCATGTCTGATCCAAAAATGATTGAATCTATACAGAAAGCAGTTGATATACCAGTTATGGCAAAATGTCGTATAGGACACATAGCTGAAGCCCGCATATTACAAGCACTTGAAATAGATTTTATAGATGAAAGCGAAGTGCTTACTCCTGCAGATGACAAATTTCATATCGATAAAGAACGGTTTACTATCCCTTTTGTATGCGGTTGCCGTAATCTTGGCGAAGCCTTGCGTCGCATAGGAGAAGGAGCAGTACTCATTCGCACAAAAGGAGAAGCTGGTACTGGTGATATAGTGGAAGCAGTAACACACATGCGTACCTTACTCAATGAAATTGCTCGCCTCAGTGTGCTTCCTGAAGAAGAGTTAATGAATGCAGCAAAAGAGCTAGGAGCTCCCTACACATTAGTTAAAGAAGTGGCAAAAACAAAAAAGCTCCCTGTTCCTAATTTTTCTGCAGGAGGAGTTGCTACCCCAGCAGATGCAGCACTTATGCGTCTATTGGGTGCTGAAGCAGTATTTGTAGGCTCTGGCATATTTAAGTCTTCTCATCCTCCTCGTATGGCAAAGGCAATAGTACAAGCAGTAGCTAACTATGACGATCCTGATACACTTGCAAAAATATCTTATGATTTAGGGACTGCTATGGAAAGCATTTCTTCTAAAACATTAGAGGAACATCAGAAATTAGCTTCAAGAGGCTGGTAGACCAGCGATACCATAATTGTCAATCACTATAGGAATACTAGCATTACAGGGTAATTTCTCACAGCATTCAGAATTATTATCATACATAGAGAGTAATAAAAACGTAGTATTCAATCCATATAAAACACAATATCCTCAAGAGTACAAGTACCTTATAGAAAAAAATATACAAAGCCGTTTGATTAGCAAAAAACAAGACATAGCTGGTATAGATGGACTCATTCTCCCTGGAGGAGAAAGTAGCACCATAGTCCGACTTATTCAAAAACAAAATATGCAAGATGATTTGTATTCTCTTATACAGTCACACATGCCTACATTAGGTACTTGTGCAGGGTGCATTTTGCTGTCTAAAACAGTGTTTACAAGAAATAGAAAGCATACAGAACAACACAGCAACAATGAAGACTTAGATAACAAACGTGATAGTAGCAAATCTTTTCAAAGCCCACTTGCTGTTTGCGATATAAGCATAGAAAGAAATTCATACGGAAGACAGGCGTTTAGCTTCTTTGCTACTTCTATATGCGTAAATAACACACTAATTTCATTAGGAATTAGAAATATTAAAGGCCTTTTTATCCGAGCTCCTCGTATTATAGCAACAGGAGATAACTGCACAACACTGTTTATGCATAATAATGATCCCGTTATCGTACAACATGACAGTAAATTATTGAGTACCTTTCACCCTGAAGCAATAACATCTCCTATACTCCATACGCTCTTTTTAGTACAGTGTATACAAAAAAAGCTCTCCTAGCGCTTGTATCAATAGAGAGCTACATTTCCAATTATATATATGATATTGAAATATCTTAGTCTATGTACTATACTAAATGCAAGGATGACATTATGAAAAATACTTACACCATATCATACGGTAATGTATTAACAAGCGAAGTGCATATCTCTTATACCTTTTGTAACAATAAAAAAATACCGACTTACATACTATGAATATGATAGGTTTATGGAACACTTTAATACAGCAACTCAATGGCAGTGTGATAATTTTGGCAATACTGTTGATAGCAGTTCTTATCATTACTTTTAAGTCTGGCTCTTGGATATCATCTTTACAGGAATGGAAGAAAAATGTAGACAAGCATGATAAAAAAATAGATGATTTACAAAAAATGTCTGCAAAGATTGATGTCATTTACCAAAGAGTAATTCCAAACTTTCCCATAAAATCTCAAAGCCCTATTTCATTGACGGAAAGTGGACGTGAAATAATGAAAGAAATACATGCCGAAAAAATTTTTGAGCGTATACTCCCCACTATTCAAGATGAATTTAAGAAAGAATTTTCAGAAAAAAACGCTTACGATATACAAACAAGAGCAATGGCATACGCAGAAGAAAACATAGAAAGCAAACTCACTTCTGAAGAAATAATTAAAGTTAAAAACGCAGCTTTTACAAGAGGGCTAATGAAAGATGATATACTAGCTATATTTGGATTGCTACTAAGAGATAAAACACTCAAAGATTTTAACATACCAGTATCTGATATAGATAAACATGCTCCAGAATAATATATTAGAAATGCATAATTTATTGTTGTCTTACTGTAAGAAATTCTACAAAATTGATATACTGTGTTTTTGCATATGAAGCAAGATTCAGCTTTGCCAGCTGTGCTGTAATACCCTTTTGTAAACGCATGAAATGTACATCTAAAAGTGCTTCAAACTCTATATCTGCAATAAAGTGACGAAACGATACCATTGCATCTTGTAATGACTGCCCTTCCTGTATTTTCTGTACTATTTGAACAAGCTCTTTTTCTCTTCCTTGTTTTTTTGCATACTCAAACAAAAGAGACCGTACAAATGTTTTTTTTCCTTGCTTAATATCTGAGGCTTCTGTCTTTCCAGTAACACTAGCATCATATAACACCTCTATGGCATCGTCTTTGATTT
Source organism: Spirochaetia bacterium (assembly GCA_965226055.1). Taxonomy (GTDB): domain Bacteria; phylum Spirochaetota; class Spirochaetia; order WTKD01; genus CBDDCA01. The sequence continues at coordinate 142,999 of CBDDCA010000003.1, forward strand.
GAAACAATGTGCCTGTCTGCATACCCAATGTATATAAGTTATCTATTTCCTTTTGAATATCATAGGTATCATCAGCTGCTAACAAAAACCCCATTATCATGGGCAATGAAAATGTATACACTCCTGTCTTCTTTGCATACATGTTTTGAATAGCGTGTGTATCTGGCTCAATAGTACTTTCTCCCCATACTACATCGTCCATTTGAGCAACCCCTACCTCAGAAACAATAGTAGTGTAATAGGACATTATCAATCGCATCATATTGCTTGGTACATGCTTTACTAATAGTTCCACTGCATAAGAAAACAAAATATCTCCTAGACAAATAGTAAGTGACTCTCCTACTTTCCCTAGTGCATTATCTGTTGCATCATCAAACCCCTTGCTATTCTGTGCGATATGTTTTGCAGTAATATGAAAACTTTTTTTTCCTCTTCGCAATATATCTTCATCTATAATATCATCATGCATAAGAAGAAATGCTTGTAAATACTCTACACTCAACGCCATATCTATCATATCATCCGAAAAATCAACAGAGATAGGTGTATCTTTCATGTCAGCTACACTCCCATCTTTCTCTTGCTTTGAATGTGGGCTAGCACCATAATATTCATACAACCTATACATATATAACATAAGACTGCTTCGAAATAGCTTTCCTCCTAACATATACTGAGTGAGAGGTTCTTTTAAAGCATAGTGAAAACTATGTTTTCCAACACTCCGTTCAAAGAGCATATGTATAGTTCTATAAATCCCCTTTTCAATCAAAGGACGAATATTTACAAGAAAATGAGAAAAGTTATTGTTTACTGTATTCATAGTTATCCTTATTTTTATATTCTTATCTTACACAAGCTTCTATCACATACACCTACCACTACTGTAACGTGAGTCTCTGTTGTACTAATCTTTTCTTTACGATGAAACAATTCATTATTCCCTTAAAAAGAATATAATGCTTCTTTGGACGCACCTTTTTTTCATATACTAAAAATGGATTTTTATAGATTCTCTGCGCTATGTAATGATATCCTTGTACAGCAGTAACAATGGGAATAAGCATACGCTTTGGTAAATAGTGCAGTCCTTTTTGTGCTTTTTGTAACCAAGCTGCATATATATCCAAGTTTTTTCGAATAAATTGTTCAAACATATGAGGACATGACATAGCTTCTTGCTTGCTTAAGTTTTGAAATGTATATTCCCCTATTGGAATATACTGCCTATTTTTACTATAATCTTCTCCTATATCACGAATAAAGTTAACATACTGCATACAAGAACCAAGCAAAGCAGCATACTCTTTTGCTTCATCAGAAATATGGCAAATACGACACAAAGTAAGCCCAATAATATCAGCGCTTCCATACATATACTTTTTACAGTCTTCCATAGTAGTGATAATATATGTTTCCTGTAAATCAGCTTCCATTGCACACCAAAAAGCATCAAAATACTCTACTGGTATAGACTCTTGTTCAATAAGCGTACATATTCTCTCTATAATCACTGGTGCTGATATAGACACTCTTTTTATTCGATCATAAAATGCTTTTTTTAAAAAAAAGAATGCTTCATTTTGCTTTGGTTGTAAATCAACAAAGTTATCAACAATACGCACAAAACTATAAAAAATCATGACTTTATTGTATATTTCTTTAGAAAAAAAGAGTGAAGACTTAGAATAAGTAGTACTTCCTTTTGAAAAAATAGTCTCAAAGATGTTTTTTTCTAATTTTTTCGTTCTCATTTTTTATAGTATACTTATAACTTAATTTTTTATCAATTATTTTCCCTAAAATTTCAAAAAAATATAAAATATAACAAAAAAATATAAAAAAAACCTTGACTTTTTTATTATTTACATATAATATATATGATATGAAAGAAAAAGAATATATTGTTGCAGAAGTAATGTTAGATGTTTTGCAACAACTTGGTATTGATTATATCTTTGGTCTTCCTGGAGGAGCAGCCATACCAATTTTTGATGCCTTAGTGGATAGCCCTATAAAATTTATCCTTACTCGACATGAACAAGGGGCTATACATATGGCTGATGGATATGCACGATCATCTGGAAAGCCAGCGGTTGTACTGGTAACTTCAGGGCCTGGAGCCACTAATACTATAACAGGCCTCCTCACTGCTCTTATGGACTCAGTGCCAACTATCGTTATCTGTGGACAACAAATACGTAGCAATTTAGGACTCGATGCATTTCAAGAAGCAGATGTTATGGGCATTACCTATGCAGTAGTAAAGCATTCCTATATGCTAAAAGAACCGAATGATACAGTACGCATTATGAAAGAAGCATTCCATATTGCTACTGAAGGAAGACCTGGCCCTGTACTTATTGATATACCAAAAGATGTCGCTTCTTCTACTATTGTGCCAAATTTTGAAACGGAAATTGAATTGCCTGGCATTCATCCAGTACCTGAACCTACAACAGAAAACATAGAATATGCAGCTGAGTTGCTACAGCAATCTTCACGCCCCTTGATATTAGCAGGACATGGTGCAGTACTTTCTTATGCACAAAAACCTCTTATTCACCTTGCTGAAAAAATGCAAATTCCAGTTACCTCCACTCTTCTTGGAAAAGGGGCTTTTCCAGAATCACATCCGCTTAGTTTAGGCATGCTAGGAATGCATGGCACCGCATATGCTAATCTTGCGGTATCGCAGTGTGATCTTATTATGTCTGTAGGTTCACGATGGGATGATAGAATTACAGGAAAAACAAGTGAGTTTTGTAAAACAGCACGAAAAATCCACATTGATGTTGACGCTTCTGAGTTCAATAAAATTTTACAGATGGACTGCATAATACAAGCAGATGCTAATACAGCAGTAGAACGCATAGCAAGCATAGCTCAAAAGAAAAATAATACTATGTGGCTTAATCTAATCAAAAAATGGAAAAAGAAATACCCCATGAGTTACCGAAAAACAGGAAGCCTAAAAGCAACTCATATCATAGAGGAAGTGTACAAGCAAAGTGCAGGAAAAGCTATTGTTTCCACCGATGTAGGACAACATCAAATGTGGGCAGCTCAATATTACCTAGTAGATGAGGGATACCAATGGCTTAGCTCTGGAGGAGCTGGCACTATGGGATACGGACTTCCTGCAGCTATTGGAGCACAGTTTGCTCATCCAGACAAGCCTGTATTTGCCTTTGTAGGTGATGGGGGATTTCAAATGACATTATATGAGCTCTCTACCATTGCTGTACACAAACTCCCTGTCAAAATCTTTGTTCTCAATAACAACTACTTAGGTATGGTACGTCAATGGCAAAGTTTATTTTATGAAAATAGATTAAGTGGTGTAGATATGGAAGGAAATCCTCACTTTGCAAAGCTAGGAGCAAGTTATGGCATAAAATCATTTCGTATTCGGCATAGTGCACATGTAAAGCGAACAATCAAAGAAGTACTAGCATATCCCGGACCTTGCTTAGTAGAAGCAATAGTACAAAAAGAAGAAAATGTTTTTCCTATGATACCAGCGGGAGCTACGTATGAACAAATGCTTATAACTCAACCAAAAGAAAAATTAGAAAAACCAGTAGGGAGTACATAATTTAATGGATAAACAACAAGAAAGAAGAATTATTACTGTTTTAGTATCAAATAAACCAGGAGTGCTTATTCGTATAGCTCTTGTATTTTCACGAAGAGGGTATAACATACATGGGTTAGTAACTCACCCTACCCATGATCCTACAAAATCAGTTATCACTATTACTGCACAAGGAAAAAAAGAAGTGATGAGCCAAATTCTCAAACAGCTTAACAAACTCATTGATGTTATTCATGCTTCTGATAGAACATACGACAATACTGTAAAACAAGAACTTGCACTCATAAAAATTAACTTCAATGAAAACACAAGAAAAGATATACTGCTTATCGCACAATCATTTAAGTGCGAAATTGTAGATATATCACATGAATCCATCACTCTCAGTTTCTCAGGAACAGAATTAGAGCTTGATCCACTTGAAAATCTACTTGCTTCATTTGGTATTATTGAAATTATACGTACAGGGTCTATCGTAATGATACGAGGAAACACTTTAACAACATAAGCCTCCCTCTCTCAACTCTAAAGAAAAGCTAGAGTTACAAGACATAAAAAAAGAGCAACAATCCTGTTGCTCTTTTTTTATGCAATGTCTCTCAATTTATAACTTAAATGTTAAGTACAGTGAAAATTCAAGATATTTCGTAAAACTATTAGCATCAATGTCATATGTATATTCTCTTCCATCAATATCTTTATCTGATGCTCCTTCTATCTTATCATCTTTTATATCTCTCTTAAATGTTAAAAAAGCAAGTAAATTACCTAACGCAAAACGATAGTTAAAGGTAAGAACTTTATTATCCACAAACACTCCTGTAAAAGAAGGCACTAAGGTCATCACGGGAATGTACTCTCTTGCTGAATTAATTTCTCTTTCTTGCCTGATGAGATTTCCTTTATCATCTTTTACTACTTCGTTAGGAGTAAATGGTTTATCTATTGCAAAAGAACTAGACAGTGCAAAAGTAAACACTTCGTGGGGGCTTACTGAGTATTTCATTCCAATAGTATGACGTGTATCATCATTAGACGGTAACCACTCGTTGTCTTTTGTATAGAAATAAGAAAATCCTAGTGTATAGGAAAGCTCAAATGATTGAATATTTTTACTATACTTCCAACGAGTGGTTGCTCCAGTACCATAGCCATAATTTACTGGCTTATATGCATAGCTTCGAGTGGCATCTGTATCTCTATATCTAAACTGACTAAATATTCCATGAAAATTATAGTACCAGCCAAAATACGGAGTAAGTGACAACTGATGATTTCCAAGCTCAATAAGGTATTTTGTAGAAGCCATGATGCCATAATTAGGATCTGTATACGATGTTTTGCTGTCTGTATACTCTACTGTTTTTTCTAATACTTTTCTGTCTATGTACTGCAATTTTTCTAAAAAAGCAGGACTCCATCCTAATGAAAAAGAAATAGTATGTATATCAGAAAAAGTGGTAGCGTATTCACTTCGAAGCGAAGGATACAAAGAGCTAGCTGATTGAGCAATCCATGATACCCCTGGGCTTATAGAAAATTTAACATCTCCCCTATCAAAGTAATCTTCATAGTCATATTGACCGTATAGATACAATCGGAGATAATCTTCGTTTATTGTATACTTTGGTAACACATCCTTTTTTTGATCTGTAGGATTACTTATATTAGCATATGTATAAGTATCTCCATAGCTAGCATCTAAGACAGAATATTCAACACTAGAGCCTGTGCTCACTATATGCTTATCAGTTAATGCCCATGAAAAAGAATCATTCAACGCAGAGTACCATACTTTTGATGTTCCATCATAATCGTAGCCAATAGTTCCCTTCGTCTCCCCTCTTTCTTTTAAGCGCTTTATAGCATCATCTGAGAGTTTTTTTAATGTATACTGCGAATTTAATGAAACTACAGAATAGTATGAAATAATATCTATAACATGTAAGCCTCTATCTGCAACTACTTTTCGCCACTGCATTCCTCCCCCAAAAAAGTAAGGAAAATCTTGCTTTTCTCCTTCAAATGGATCGTTTTGCAAATTAAGTGCTACATTCCACTGTATTATATCATAATGGGAAAGCCCCAATACTTTTATCACATCATTTTGATTTTTATAGGTAAAAGATAAAAAATAATCCCCATATGCATACAAATCAATATTTATGTCACTATCATCATAAGCTAACACTGCAATAATTGGAAGTATTGTATACCTCTCAATAGATTGCCGTGCTATCGCAAATAATGTTGCATGCTTTCCTATTTTCTGCTTATACCCAATATAAGGAGCAGTAACACTCAACCCTAACAAAAGACGATTATTCTGCACATCTTTAGGATATGCAATTACTGTTCCTCCAAGTGATTGTCCATACCTTCCAGGAGGAGGACCCTTGATGGTCTTAATAGAGCCTACTGTTTCCTTAGTGATAATAGGTTGGTTACTATTGGAATAATGTGCATTAGTCGGAACAGGCAAAAAATCAACATAGTTCTGATTCCATGCACTGTCTCCTCCAAATACAGAATAACTTGTTCCTAATGTAAAAAATGAATTTGTGCTAGGCGCTATAACTCTTGACAGAAAGCTATTTCCTATATCATCTTGCACTACTCCTGCTTCAGAGGTAATAATACTAAAAGGATCGCCTCTTGCAAGAGAGGTATTTTCTACCTCAGCTTCCCCGTACTCTGTAATGTTTGGCTCTTGTTGTATATCTCTGTCTGCAGTAACTATTATCTCTTCTTCTACTAACTCAGCCTGTGAAGATTGTTCCACTACAATCTCAAATACTGTCGGGTTAGTGCTGTTATCTTGTCCTGCATTAACGCTAAAAGAAAAATCAACTTCATCAGCAGCAAGAGTGATGACTTTAAGCGTATACTCACCTGGATCTACATCAAAAAAAGCAAATTTACCTTCTTTATCACTTAGTTCAATAATATCTAACTCAATGAGTATGACCGTTGCTTCAACAACAGGTTCATCATTTTGTATAATGCTCCCATAATAATCTTCGGAAAATACAGTAATATTCCCTACTAACAATAAGAAACATATAACCCTACTCAATTTCTTATATACCATTATATCTCCCATAGTGTATTATTTTGTCATAATATCTCTGTTGAGAAACTATTTAGAGTGTTATTATTTGTATATATCCTTTGTTATAATCAGTATACTGCAAAGGCTCTGCTATGCCAAGTATGTAATGTTTGTGAAAAAACACTTTAACAACATAAGCCTCCCTCTCTCAACTCTAAAGAATAGCTAGAGTTACAAGACATAAAAAAAGAGCAACAATCCTGTTGCTTTTTTTTATGCAATGTCTCTCAATTTATAACTTAAATGTTAAGTACAGTGAAAATTCAAGATATTTCGTAAAACTATTAGCATCAATGTCATATGTATATTCTCTTCCATCAATCTCTTTATCTGATGCTCCTTCTATCTTATCATCTTTTATATCTCTCTTAAATACCAAGAAAGCAAGCAAATTACCTAACGCAAAACGATAGTTAAAAGTAAGAACTTTATTATCCACAAACACTCCTGTAAAAGAAGGCACTAAGGTCATCACGGGAATGTACTCTCTTGCTGAATTAATTTCTCTTTCTTGCCTGATGAGATTTCCTTTATCATCTTTTACTACTTCGTTAGGAGTAAATGGTTTATCTATTGCAAAAGAACTAGACAGTGCAAAAGTAAACACTTCGTGGGGGCTTACTGAGTATTTCATTCCAATAGTATGGCGTGTATCATCATTAGACGGTAACCACTCGTTGTCTTTTGTATAGAAATAAGAAAATCCTAGTGTATAGGAAAGCTCAAATGCTTGAATATTTTTACTATACTTCCAACGAGTGGTTGCTCCAGTACCATAGCCATAATTTACTGGCTTATATGCATAGCTTCGAGTAGCATCTGTATCTCTATATCTAAACTGACTAAATATTCCATGAAAATTATAGTACCAGCCAAAATACGGAGTAAGTGACAACTGATGATTTCCAAGCTCAATAAGGTATTTTGTAGAAGCCATGATGCCATAATTAGGATCTGTATACGATGTTTTGCTGTCTGTATACTCTACTGTTTTTTCTAATACTTTTCTGTCTATGTACTGCAATTTTTCTAAAAAAGCAGGACTCCATCCTAATGAAAAAGAAATAGTATGTATATCAGAAAAAGTGGTAGCGTATTCACTTCGAAGCGAAGGATACAAAGAGCTAGCTGATTGAGCAATCCATGATACCCCTGGACTTATAGAAAATTTAACATCTCCTCTATCAAAATAATCTTCATAGTCATATTGACCGTATAGATACAATCGGAGATAATCTTCGTTTATTGTATACTTTGGTAGCACATCCTTTTTTTGATCTGTAGGATTACTTATATTAGCATATGTATAAGTATCTCCATAGCTAGCATCTAAGACAGAATATTCAACACTAGAGCCTGCACTCACTATATGCTTATCAGTTAATGCCCATGAAAAAGCATCATTCAACGCAGAGTACCATACTTTTGATGTTCCATCATAATCGTAGCCAATAGTTCCCTTCGTCTCCCCTCTTTCTTTTAAGCGCTTTATAGCATCATCTGAGAGTTTTTTTAATGTATACTGCGAATTTAATGAAACTACAGAATAGTATGAAATAATATCTATAACATGTAAGCCTCTATCTGCAACTACTTTTCGCCACTGCACTCCTCCCCCAAAAAAGTAGGGAAAATCTTGCTTTTCTCCTTCAAATGGTTCGTCTTTTGAAGTATTTTTTACATCCAGCTGTACTATATCATAGTAGGCAAGTCCCAGTACTTTTATCACATCATTTTGATTTTTATAGGTAAAAGACAAGAAATAATCTCCATATGTATACCAATCAACATTTATGTCACTATCATTATCAGTAGCCAACACTTCAATAAGTGGAATTAAGGTATACCTCTCAATAGATTGCCGTGCTATCGCAAATAATGTTGCATTTTTTCCTATTTTCTGCCTATACCCAATATAAGGAGCAGTAGCACTCAACCCTAACATGAGACGATTATTCTGTACATCTTTAGGATATGCAATTACTGTTCCTCCAAGAGATTGTCCATACCTTCCAGGAGGAGGACCTTTAATGGTCTTAATAGAGCCTACTGTTTCCTTAGTAATAATAGGCTGGTTACTATTAGAATAATGTGCATTAGTCGGAACAGGCAAAAAATCAACATAGTTCTGATTCCATGCACTGTCTCCTCCAAATACAGAATAACTTGTTCCTAATGTAAAAAATGAACTTGCACCGGGCTCTATAATTCTTGACATAGAAGCATTTCCTATATCATCTTGCACCACTCCTGCTTCAGAGATAATAATACTAAAAGGATCGCCTCTTGCAAGAGAGGCATTTTCTACCTCAGCTTCCTCATATTCTGTAATGTTTGGCTCTTGCTGTATATCTCTGTCTGCAGTAACTATTATCTCTTCTTCTACTAACTCAGCCTGTGAAGATTGTTCCACTACAATCTCAAATACTGTCGGGTTAGTGCTGTTATCTTGTCCTGCATTAACGCTAAAAGAAAAATCAACTTCATCAGCAGCAAGAGTGATGACTTTAAGCGTATATTCACCTGGATCTATATCAAAAAAAGCAAAATTACCCTCTTCATCACTTAGTTCAATAATATCTAACTCAATGAGTATGACCGTTGCTTCAACAACAGGTTCATCATTTTGTATAATGCTCCCATAATAATCTTCGGAAAATACAGTAATACTTCCTACTAATAATAAGAAACATACAAACATGCTTAATTTCTTATATACCATTATATTCCTCCATAGTATATTATATTTTGTCATAGATATTTCTATTAAGAACTATTTTTTATAACAAATATTTACAATTATAACACAAAAAAACAAATAACACGTGTGTACTTTAACTAAAATTTAAAAAAAAGAAAAAAATCACCTGTGCTACTATACATAAAACACATTTTTTTCTTATATAGTTACTATAAAAAACTAATTACTATACTATTTTAGTAAAATATGCCTTTTACTTGACAATTTTTACTGATAACTATACAATAATACGAGAATAGGTATATATTCTTTATTATACACTATCAATAATAATTAGGAGTAGTTATGCAAAACGCAGTAGATTTTTTTATTTCTGGGGGACCATTTATGTACCCTCTCTTACTTGCTTCAGTATTAGCAATCACGCTTATATTAGAGCGTATGATAAGTAGCATTGCTTGGACAAGAACAATGAAACAATATGTACGATTTATAGAAACACGTGGTATTGAGGGTACTAAAATTCCCGGTAGCAGTGAAAGTTTTTGGGAGAAAAATACAAAAGATCGCAAACAAGAAACAGAAAGCAACTTTCAAGCTGTATGCGAAAAACGCACAAGCTCATATCAAATACTCAACACAGTAGGAGCTGTATCTCCTCTTCTTGGGTTTATTGGTACAATTTCTGGAATGATAGGGGCGTTTCAATCTATAGCAAATGCAGATAAAGTTTCCATTAAATTGGTAGCAGCAGGTATTTCAGAAGCCTTAATTACTACTGGTTTTGGGCTTATCATTGCTGTAATATGTATTTTTGCTGAATCTGTAGGAATGTATCTTTTTGGAAATTTTACTCAAAGTATTGAGTTAAAGCTAGAAAAGATATTTAAGGCAGAAGAAGACGCTCATGAAAATCGTTAAAGAAGGGCGTAAATCGCTTGGTGACCTTTCGGGGTCTATGACCGACATATGTTTTTTACTTATTATCTTTTTTCTTGTTGCCGCAGTATTTATCAATGATGAAGGGCTTGTTCTTTTTTTACCGAACGAAGATTTTGAGCCACAAAAAAAATTAGAAGACAAAGTTTTACAGATAAGACAAATACGATTACTCAGCGAAGAAAGCATTATTGTAGATACAAAAGAGTATCCTTTTGAAGAGTTTAAGGAGATTATCACCCCTTTAATACAGGAGAAAATACAAGAAATTGGTACTCCTCCTACTGTAATTTTACAAATTGGCGATGACATATCGTATAGTAAAGCTATGGAAGCCCTCTCTGTTATTGAGCAGGCAGGAGTGGAAGATTTTACTATTACTTCACAAGGAATAGAGACATTTTTAATACCAATAAATTTCTCAAAAAAAGGGAATTTTCTTACTACTATAGATGAGGAGTAGACTATGCAATTATTAAAACGAAAAAAAAGAAAAGCTTTTGCTCTTGTTGCTACAAGTGATATTGCTTTCTTATTATTGATATTTTTGATAGTTACTGCTAACTTAGAGTATAACCCTGAGATTACTGCTCCAAAAATTGTAAATACTACTGAGTTTTTAGCAACTGAAAATAAGGTTATTCTTATTGAAGTAACAGGTGATGGAGAGATCTTTGTTGAAAGTAAAAAAACTAATCTAAATGAGCTTCCTTCTCTATTATCAGAGCTTAGTAATGAATTTATCTATAGAATTTATGCTGATAAAATAGCACCATTTTTTCTTATTGCAACAGCCTTAAACGAATTGCAGAAAAGTAATAAGCAAAAAATACTTATGATGATTGAGAAAGAATAATAATATACAGGATACCTATGAAAAAAATACTTTTTTATATTATTTCTATTGTAGCACATATAGTTATTTTCTATATAATAGCATTAAACTTTGGAGTATTAGGTCAACTTACAGAAGAAAAACAATATGAAGTGCTTGAATTTCAATTAGTAAATCCTGTGGTAAAAACTGCACCTCCCCCCCCTCCTGAAGTAAAGAAAGCTCCTCCTCCAAAAGTTATATCATCAGTAACGGAAGTAACAAAAGAACCTGAAGAAGAACAGGAAGCAGTAGAAGAGGTGGTACAGCAGATTACTAGCACAGCAAAGGAGTTTACTCCTTTTTATAAAGTAGATACTCGGCCTTCATTTAAGAATAGAGCACCACAAAGATATCCTGCTCTTGAAAAACGTGCAGGAAAAGAAGGGAGAGTTGCTATAGAGGTATATATTGATGAAAATGGCATATTACAAGATACTCGCATCAAAGAAAGTGGAGGGAAAAATTTTGACGCTTCTGCATTAGAGATGATTGAAAATTCAACATATAATCCTGGTGTAAAAGATGGTGTACCTATTCCTGTAAAAATGCTCTTTATTATACACTATAAACTAAAAGGATAATACTATATATTAAGGAAGCATCATGTCAGCTATACAAGAACGAATAGTACTAGAGGCAAAAAAGAGAGGCTTTCATCTCATTAGTAATGAGATTGAAAGCAAATCTAAAACACTACAGAACATTGAGAGTGGACTTGCCCACTTATTTTTAATGCATACAAGTGCAAGCATAAGTATCAATGAAAATGCAGATCCATCAGTACGTGTAGATTTTGAAACATTTAGCAATACTATGATACCTGAACATTTTGCAGGCTTTACCCATACCTACGAAGGCAGCGATGATATGCCTGCTCATATAAAATCTTCTTTGTATGGAGTGTCATTATCCATACCAGTACATAATGGAACATTTGTACTTGGTACTTGGCAGGGAATCTATCTTAATGAACATCGTAACTACGGAGGAAACCGTACATTGATGATAACAGTATTATACTAGCGATACATATTATTCATCAGTAGTTATCTCTTGAGAAGTTTCTTGAGTGAATACATTATTTTTATTTTTTATTAGCATATCTAATTGAGGGTACGGAATCTCAATAGCATATTTCTTAAATAGCTCCCATACTTTTATGTGTAAATCTGAGCTTACTTGGTATCTGTCTTTTACGTCTCGAATACATACATATATTGCTACTTTAATCCCTGAGTCTGCAAATTTTTGTACTCTAAAAAACATATCTTTCTCTGTTTCTCTGTACGGCATAGTTTCTGCAGCTTCTCTCATCACTTTTTCTACCATGTATAAATCAGACTGATAACTGACTTGTACTTTACAATTTATATAAAAAATTCTATCACTATGCGTATAATTTTGTACTGGATTGTTGGTAAGGTATTTATTAGGAATGATAAGCTCGTCTCCAGAAAGATTACGAATAACAGTATGCAGCATGTTTATATGTTCAACAGTACCTTCAATATCCATCACTAATACCCTATCGCCTTCATTGATGACTCGAGAGGTGTTCATTGAAATACCTGATATAAAATTACCAACAACATCCTGTAGTCCAAACCCTATGCCAAAGCCCAATGCTCCAAATACAAGATTAAGCGATCTTATATCAATTCCTATAAAAGGAAGCCCAATAAAAATGACTATGGTAAAGACACCGTAGCGTATGAGTATGCCTAATGAGTTCTTATTCTTAATAGTAACATGCTGGATAACATAGCGTTGTGATACTTGCATGCCTATCTTAGACAAAGAGTTTGCTATGTACAAAAGAATAATAATTTGTACAATATTGAAAAAGGAAATAGTGATATTACCATTTGTAAAAAAAGGAGTGGTAAATATTTCTACAATGTTTCGTAGAGATAACAATAACAACAACAAACGTACTACAATAACTATTACTATTATCAAAGTGATTGTATGTATTACCTTTAGTGCAATATCATACCGTGTACGGATGCCTTTGCTTTTCGTATAAGATGTATGAGTATCTCTACTTGCTTTTTCATTATCGTTGCTTGCTATTAAGAGAATGATATGCCTAAACAGTCTGGAGAGAATAAACACCAGAACAAGAGGAATGATTAAATGTATGATAAAAAATTCTACAGTAAATACTTCCCCTCTTATAGAGAGAATTGTAAAGTCAAAAAAAGCACTTATTTTATCCATTCGAAAGTAATCGTGCCTCATCTATAATTTTTTGTACTATATTGCCAAAAGCATTTGCTCTTGTAGGAGTAAGCATAATATGTAAATCAATAGAACGAATAAATTCTTGTATTAGAGCTTGTCCTTCCTGTGCTAATTCGGCAATGCTTAAAAAAGAAAAGCCAAACGCCATTACTCCCATAAGCCCTTGAATAATCATAGCATCCGATGTTCCTCGTATTTTTGCTTTCTCATCGTGTTCTTCTACTACTACATACGCGTTAGATATACATCCATGTACATATGTATGCTCATTACATTCTTCTTGCGTTAATACACTGAGCTTGCTTTGATATGCAATAATCCCATGAAACATATCGCTTGCATCCAATAATAGCAAATCATTTAGCTCATTCGAAAGAGAATGAAATGTTTGACGTGATACTTCTATTGACATAACTACATCTCCCAATAACTAGAACCATCTTTTCTATCTTTAATGACTATATTTGCTGAAAGAAGCATATCTCTTAAATGATCTGATAATGCAAAATTTTTCTCATTTCTTGCCACTGTTCGCATGTCTACAATGGCATCTATTAAACGAGTAAACAACTGTGTTTCTTCTTGGTGTGTCCGTAATCCTAATACCACTGTACAGAACACATAAAATACTACCATACAATCAATATCATCTTTTTCTTCTTCAAGTAGCTTTTCTAAGTATTTATCAATAGAAAATAATGTTGCTATCACCGCTGGAGTATCCATATCATTATTCATATGATGCTCTAATTCTTCAAGGTACTCTGTAGCTTTTTCTTTCTTCCCTTTAATAGATTGCACAGCTGTTATAAGCATCTTATGTATATCATCAAAGAAAAGATTAGTAGCATAGTATTGCAGATTATTGCTTATTACACTAAAAGGAAGTGATGTTTTTTCTTGTTCTGATTTCTGATACAACGAGAAAGCATACTGTAATACTCTTATTTCTATATTACATAAAAGATGTAATAGTTTTTTAAGACCTTTCTCAGTACCTTTCAGTGCATCATCAGTAACATCAAGAATACTACGATAATGCGAACGTAAAAGAAAAAATCGTAATACATTGGGGCCATATCCCTTGCTTATATGTTCATTATTACCAGTAAAGCAATCCTCAAGATTAATAAAGTTACCAAGACTTTTACTCATTTTCTGATGGTTAATAGTAATAAGATTATTATATACCCAATAGTTTGCCTGCAATGTATTATACAATGCATATGTTTGTGCAATTTCTGCTTCATGATGAGGAAACTGTAAATCTAATCCTCCTCCATGTATGTCAAATGGTATTCCAAGATACTTTTTACTCATTGCGGCACATTCTGTATGCCATCCTGGAAAACCATGATTAGTCCACTTTGAGCACCATTTCATAAGGTGCATAGGATCAGCTTTTTTCCATAAGGCAAAGTCAAAAGGGGATTTTTTTTCACTATGTTGTGCAGATGTTTCAGTAGAATTTTGCATGTCTTTAATTGATACTCCCGATAAGCCCCCATACACATTAGCATGTTTCATAAGAAAATGTTGTATATCAAAATATACTGACCCTTGTTTTTCATACGCAAAGCCTAGATCTATAAGCTGTTCAATACTCTCTAATTGTTCAGGTATATGTCCAGTGGCAATTGGTTCTATAGAAGGATGGAGTACATTCAAATACCGTAATGCCTGATGATATTTACCAGTATAAAACTGCGCTAACTCCATAGGTTCTTTTTTTTCAACCACTGATTGCTTTATAAGTTTATCTTCCCCTTGCTCTTGTACTTCATCTTCTAAATGACCAACATCTGTTATATTTCTTACATACCGAACGGTATACCCTAAATACTGTAAATACCGATACAGTGTATCAAACACAATAGCAGAGCGTGCATGTCCTAAATGAGGGCTTCCATAGACTGTAGGGCCACACACATACATACCTACTGTATTCTGAGAGATAGGAACAAATAACTCTACTGTACGCTTATAGTAATTAAACAGTTGCAAAGACATAATGATAAATACTTCTTTTATTATAATAGCTTATCTCATTTTTTGCAAAAGCATTTCATGGAGGACCACGAGTTCAAGGATTAAATGCGACAAAGGAGCAAAAAAAGTAAGAAAAAATAAAAAAAGGAGACACTCTATAATTGTATAAACGAAACAAATTAGGAGGTCTCCTTTATGAGTATACCAAAAAACTCATTTCGTCATCTGACAGAGAAAGATCGTACTATTATCGCTACGCTCCGTCATGCAAAGTACAGTGTCAATGCTATAGCCAAACGCCTCAGTGTCCATCGCAGCACTGTCTATCGTGAAATACAACGCAATGGGGGCAAACGTGTCTATAATGAAGTCATTGCTCACAGACGGGCAAGAAAACGATGGGAACAGAGTCATACAAAACACTCTGTTCTTTCTCATACTATTCGTACCTATATCGTTTTTCACCTTATTTTCGATGGCTGGTCGCCCGAACAAATAGCAGGAAGGCTCAGTATTGATATGCCTCAGTATGCTATCAGTCATGAGACGATATATCACTTTATTTACCGTTTCGCTCCTCATTTGACACAGTATCTGCGAAAACAGCACCAAACACGCAAAAAAAGAACCATATCTCACTCTTTTTCTGTTTCTCGTATCCCTCATCGTGTCTCAGTACACGAACGAGGCGATGTTTCTAATGAATATGGCCACTGGGAAGTAGATCTTGTTGGCTCTTCTTCAAAAGCTACTGTGCTTGCTTTAGTGGAAAAACATACCCGTTATGTTCTTTTTCATAAGATACCTGACAAAACTGCTCATACCGTACAGTATGGCATGCTCTTTGCTCTAAGGAACATACCACGCCATTTATGTAACAGTTTCACTTATGATAATGGGAGTGAATTTATGCTCCATACTGAAATAAATACACGCTTGAATGCTCGTTCTTATTTTTGTACTCCTTACTGTGCTTGGGAAAAAGGATTAGTCGAACATTCTATTGGATTATTACGTCAGTACTTTCCTAAGAAGACTTTGTTTCATAGAGTCAAGCAAAGTGATATACTACAAGTACAAACGCTTATCAATCATAGACCACGAAAATGTCTTCATTTTTTGACCCCTGCTGAAGCCTTTTCTGTCGCATTTAGTCCTTGAATCCGCAGACACGATAATAGAGTATTATCCTTATATAGCAAGAAAGGAATATTTCCTTTCTTGCTATAGGTTGTATTTCTTATGCTCCTACTATGTGCTACACTGTGGAGATCCCTTAAATTTTGGATATTTGTTTGGAACTTTGTATATAAGTGTATCTATAAAACATACCATCACCACTAGCAATTGGTGTGAAACGACACAGTTTCCACGATGATAAATCTTGATTAAATGCAAAAGCTAAGACAAGCAAACTTGATGCATTAGCAACATTTCCAACATCCCATCCAGTTATATCTTGATTAAACTTACGAGCGCTAACAAACATATTACTCATACTAGTAACCTCACTTACATCCCAATCTCCTATATCTTGATTAAAAACATGTGCTCGATAAAACATAACACTCATATCCGTTACATTACTGGTATTCCACCGTGTTATGTCTCCATTAAAAGTATTATCTTCATTAAATAATCGATTCATATCAGTAATAGCACTGGTGTCTATCATGTTGAGGTTGGGGCTAGGGTTGCTGTTCCCTCCTGAACCTTGCCTTGTCTTTTCTTCACTGATAATAGTTAGGAGATGTGACCTTGTTGTTGGTCTGTAATAGGCCTCTGCTTTTCCTGATGGGTGCTGCTCTTAGCTCTGTCTGTATAACAATAGTGGCTGGTACTTTTTTCTTTGAAGCAGTAAGAGTACACTGTGCTACATCATAGCTATACTCAGTAATAGCAGTATCACGTATATTGGACTTATTTGCTATGCCTGTTATGGTAACTGTTTTGCTACTCTGATCAAACGATACTGTAAGGCCTGTTTCTTTTTTGATTTTCTTTGCATCTGCCTCTAGTATGGTGGCATCACAGGTAAAGGCATTGCCGCTGGGTGTGCTTGCTAGTACTCTTGTAGTATTTGATGCAAGTGCTGTACCTACTGTTGCTGATACTATGCTAGTGTTTCCTATAGCTATTGCACTTACTTCAAACTCGTGGCGTTCTCCTGTTGATGCTTTTGTAGGATCGGTGCTGTTTACTGCTTGTACTACTATTTCGTAGGTCGTTCCGTTTGTCAATCCTGTCAGGGTAGTGTTTGTTGTTCCTGCTGCTACTGTTGTAGGACTTGAGTCTGCTTGTTTTATTGCTGCTACATTTCTTGCACTGCCACCTTTGGCTACTTTGTATACTTTGTACGATACTTGTGCTACTGTTAGAGTGTCCCCTGTATTTGCTTTGTGGCTTGCACTGAGGCTGGGAGCTGTCCACGATACTCTCATACCTGTCTGGGCTACTCTCGTCTGTATAGTTGATACTTCTGCAGGGGCAGTCGCCTGCGATGCTGTCGTTACGCTTGCCACTGTTGAAGATGCTACTTTTTTGCTTGTATCTGTTTTTACTGCTACTTCTACCACAAAGTAATACTTTGTCGCTCCTTTTATTGCTACTACTGGTGCTGTGGTCTGATGATAAGCCTAAACTCGCAAGGGCTGGCACTGTGTACACTCCGCTACTTGCACTGCCTAGGTTTACTTTTCTGCCTGCAAGTACTTCTGCTACGGTAGCAGTGCCGTCTTTCTGTAAGCCGTACACGGTGTATACTAGCTGATTGCTTGCTGTTATGTTTGTGCCATCATAGTCTTTTGCTCCTGTAAATGTACTTAGCTCGGTAAGTACCAGCTTTATTGTTCCTGTAGTATTTGTTGACTGTGATACTACCAGCTTTCCTGTGAGTAATGACTGGCTGAGGGCTACTGCTTTGGAAGTATAGATTTCTTTTATTTCTGTTACATCGGTGTAAAAGCCTGCAGGAAAGAGCTTGTCGCTATTTGTTGCATCGTAATTGGGGGATGTTGTGTTTACTATCCTTACTCCTATGTAGTAATCTTTTGCTGTTTCTATGGGCGTTGCTCCTGCACTGCTTCCACTGGTGCTGTCCACTATTGCTATGGATATTGTGTCTTGAGTTGTTCCTGTTGCTTTTGTGTATTTTGCTACTCTCGTACTGCTCTTTTCTGTTGCCCATAGTGCTGATACGCTGGCAGGCTTTCCAATGCTATCTTCTTTCTTGAGATATAGCACATAGTAGGCAAGGTCTGTCGCTTCAAGGACATTGCCATTTGCCTTGCTCACTCCTGCTATATCTGAGGCATTTACTTGCACTGTTATTACTTTTTTCCCTCTATTGCCTCCTGAAGTAGGCACTGCAAATACTACTGCATTATTTGTAGTATAGGTTGTTACTTTTGGTGTGCTTGGGGGAGCAGTAAGCGTTGCTTTCTTTATTGTTGCTGATGCTCCTACACTATACGAGGGATTGAGGCTGTTTATCGCTTCTACTCCTGCGGTATAGTCTGCTCCTTTCGTTCCTATAAATGTTGCTTTTAATGGAGTGCTGTTTCCTGCTAGCTCCCGTGTTTGTACTCCTGCAAGGGCTTTTATTTCATCTAGTG
>CBDDCA010000004.1:0-216694 GCA_965226055.1 Spirochaetia bacterium
TACTTTCAAAGGTCTCCACGCTTGCAGGCATATCCTATGATGTAGAAATACGCTACAAAGACAGAAATGACAACACAAGCAGTCCTACAACAGTACTGACAGGCGTGCAAGCATCCCAGCTTTCACAAACAGTAACGCCACTGCCAGAGGCAGACCTTACAGTAACAGCAAACGATAAAAGCAATAGCCCAGCCGATGAAAGCCTGCTTATCAAATGGGGAAATGTTACCTTTACGGACAAAAGCCTCTTAGTACGAGTAACAGCAAAAGCAACCAATACAGTAGTAGCAGAGGAAACTGTGAACAATAGCAGTACAGCCAAACTCAGCTCTGCAAGTGCAGACAATCAAGAGTACGCCACTGTGTATGTAGCAAAAGATGGCATAGCCCTCACAAAACTCTATGGCACGCTTACGTACAAAGTAGAAGTGTATGTTTCTCAAAACGGAAAGTACTCCACTGCAGTGTCAAAAGAACAAGCAACAACAGACAAAACAACAAAGCCCGCGACCAATGTAAGTGTAGTAGGAGGAGCAACAAGCATAGTAGTAGGCTGGCAAGCCCCCGATGTACGAGATTACGCAGGAGTGACTATAACAGCAACAGAAAAGGACAGCAGTACCCCAGCAAAGACAGTGACAATAACAGAGAGAACAGTACGCAACACGCAGATACCAGGCCTCAAAGCAACCACCGAGTATACAGTGGCAGTCGTATCAATGGACAGTGCAGGCAACAAAGGAACAGAAGCAACAGCCACAGTCAGCACAGCAGCAGATAGCACCGCCCCCGATGCAGTGACAAACATACAAGCAAGCTATCCTTTTGTATCAAATACAAAGGTAGGCACACAGATAACATGGACAGCTCCTGATACAACAAAAGCCAATAACAAAGACATAAAAGAATACAGCATAAGCATAGCAGAAAAAGGCACAAGTGCCACAGTACTGAGCGAGAAGAAAATACCCTATCCCACAAAGTCACTCTCTGTAGAAGAACTTGTGCAAGGCAAAACATATACCGTAACAATACTCACGCTTGATTACTCAGAAAATAAAAGCACCCAAGCAACAAAAGACATAACCACCCCCAACTCACTCACAGCTCCCTCAGAAGATCTCTTTCAAAGCAAGCCTGCTTTAGACAAAACAACAGGAGCAATACAAATAAAAGTAAGCTTTAAGCAAGCTCCAGGCATAGGAAGATACTACACTCTGCGTATGTTAGATGGCACAAACTTGGTAGCAGAAAAAAGCATAACAAGTACAGCAACCACCATTAGCTTTGGCATAGCAGATGGCGTAGAAGTATCCTCAACGCAAGCAAATGCAAAAAGCTATAGCTTTACCTTTCTCACAGTAGAAAATAACAGAGTAAGCCCCCCAACAACACTTACTGACAAAGTAGCAGTGTATGATGCAGTATCCACTGTCCCGCCAGCACCCGAAAGCCTATCACTGTTTATCGAAACATCAACACAGACAAGCGATACCGTACAGTACGAATTTCAAAAAGGAACAATTACCAGCAATCACAAAGCACCCAATGACAGACAACTCACACAGGCACAAATACAGTACAAAGTATACATAGTAGCAGGAGACCAGAGTACTAAAAGCATAGGTGAAATAAAAGCAATGGGAGGAGTACAAACGCAAGAGATAGCAGGAAACAGCAGCTTACGAGGAACATTTATAGGAACAAAAGGAGCAGTATACACCATAGGCATAGAAGCAATAAACAGCCTCAATCCCTATGCAACAAAGAAAGCACAAAGCAAGGACCCTGCACTGATACAAAAACTAGAACTCAGCACTATCCCCACCTCAAAAGCAACAGCCCCTACATCATCCTTAACAGGCAAGCTGGTAGTATCACCCTCAACAAACACAGTAGGAACAATAAAGCTCGTACTCACACAGTTAAGCACAATAACAGGAGCAAAAAACAAAGATGGCACAACAGTAACAAGCAATGATGAGCTAGTATACACAGTGTACGGCTTACAGAAAGACACAACACCAACAGTAGCAGAAGTACAAAGAGGCAGAAAAGTAAGTATAGGCATAGCAAGGAGCGGAGTGTACACAGTACCAGCCCTTAGCAGTTTAGGCTTGTCTAGCGAAACAGCACCAGTAGTAGCAATAAAAGGAGCGACAAAGTATCACTTTGTGGTAGAAGTAGCAGTAAAAACAGACACAAGCAAAAAAGCAGTATCGACAGTGGCAAGTGTAACAACCGCATCACAAGCGACAGCCCCCGCAGAAGTAAGCAACATACAAGTAGGAGGAGTAGACGGAGGGAGTGCAACAGTATCGTGGACAGCCCCCAGCCTCAATGCAAGCCACAAAACAAACAAAGGAGACACCCTAACAGTAGCACAAGTATCGTACAAAGTATACAAAGTAGCCAAAAGTGGCAGTACAACAAGGACAGTAGCACAAATAAAAACAGCAGCAGGAAGCTCCACAACAGTAGCAGCAGGCACAACCAACAGCACTCTGACAGGATTGACAGTAGGCACAACTTACGAAATAGTAGTGCAAGCAGTAAACAGCACCGATACCAACAAAGAAGCAACAGGATCACGCAAGGAGTTTATCGCAAAAGAAGCCTATGCCGCACCAGGAAAGCCTACCATACAAGCAAATGCACAAGGAGCAACCATAGTACTTACCATAACAGCCCCTACTGTGAAAGGAACGACAGAAGATGGAACGACTAATTTAAGAGATAATCAAATAGACTATATAGTATACTATGCAGCCTCAAAAACAAACATAGATGGAGCAACAGTAAAAACACAGGCAAAAGCAGCAAGCGATGCACAAGAAGGAGCAGAAAAAGATGATGTGCCAACAGGAGCAACAAGCTATACAATAAGCAATCTACGATTGAATACAAAGTACTATATCACCGCAGTAGCAGTAAACAGCCTCAAAAAGACAAAAGTATCAGCAGAAGCAACAGCAGTATCTGCTAGCACCCCAGCAGTAGCGATAGGAAATGCCACAAAGGTATCAGCAACAGTAGGCACAGCACTCGCACAAAATACTACAAGAGTACTTACCAGTATCAGTCCTAGTGGACTTACCTTTACCTGTGATGAAAGCACCTTAGATGACAGCACACTCAAAGAAGAAACAGGTCTAACAGTAACATTTGCAAAAAATACCAATACAGTAACAATAACAGGCACAGCAAATAAATCAAACATATATGATACTGCTATAACTGAGTATAACTATGGAGTAGTGGAGTGTACCATTACTTCTGCAGGAGCATACTCGGGACAAAAGGTGCTTGCGACTATCAATGTAGAAACAGGGCTGGTGAAGCTAGCAGGACAGTCAGCTAGCTATTACAGACCAACGACAAAGAAAGCACTACAAGATATTATCACTGCAGAAAGAGGAGCAGGGAGGCAAAACACCAATAGCCCCAACCTCAACATGATAGACACGAGTGCCATTACTGATATGAGGGAGTTATTTGGGGAGGATAGTACTTTTAATGGAGACATAACACAGTGGAATACTAGTAATGTAACGGATATGGCAGGTCTATTTTTTAAAGCAAGTGTCTTTAATCAAAACATCGGAAGTTGGGATGTAAGTCAGGTAAAAGATATATCTAGTCTATTTGCTGCTGCTGTTAAGTTTAATCAAAATATACGCAACTGGAATGTCAGAAATGTTACTAGTGCTCTCGGTATATTTGTTTCTGCTTCTGCATTTAATCAAGATTTATCATCGTGGAGATTATGTAAAGTAGCACCTCCCATTTTAGTTGATACAAATTACTTTATAAGCTCACCTATGTACAAAAAAACAGCACAGTACCCAAAATTCAAAGGATCTGCACAGTGTAGAACATCGTAGCGCATCTATAGAAACACACCTATAGCAAGAAAGAATAGCTCTTTCTTGCTATAGGCATCTGTTCTCTTTCTTTTATGGAATGCTTGAACCTGCAACTGCTTCTATCTGTGCTAATGTAGGCATGCTTTTTTGTGCTCCCATTGTGGTAGTAGAGAGACCTGCTACTGTATTTGCAAACTCTATGCTTGTTTGTATAGACATTGATTGAGACAAAGCATAGGCAAATCCTGCATTAAAGGAATCTCCTGCTGCAGTGGTATCAATAGCAGAGAAAGTATTTTTTTGTGGCACATAGATGCTACGGTGAGCATCAATATGAAACGCTCCATTTTTTCCAAATTTTATAATAACATTTTTAACACCTAAATCAATAAGTTTTTTGCCTGCATGTTCTGCATCTTTATGAGCTGTTACCCTAATCCCTGTAAGCTGCTGTATTTCTGTTTCATTAGGGGTAATATAGTCTATATTGCTATAAAAAGTAGCAGAAAAATGTTTGTCTTCAGGGACAGGAGCAGGATCGAGTATACATATAATATTATCCTGTTGTTTTAGTGTTTCTAACGCAAGAGAAATTGAATCTATTGGAATTTCAAGTTGAAGCAATATAAAATGTGGTACAGTGGTATTCTTTTGAGCGTGCTGCAGAATAATAGAGCAAGCGTAGTCTATGTACTCTGAGTCCACTGTGTTGTTTGCTCCTGGAATAACTACAATTCTGTTTTGACTTGTCGCTTCTTCTACTTCAATCAATGCTATTCCTGTAGGTTCAGTATCATGTTCTTGTATATGACTACTCTCTATATGTTCTTGTGCAAATATGTCCTTATACATGTTTCCGTACTGATCCTTCCCTATTTTGCCAAACATACTTACTTGTGCATTGAGACGTGCTAACGCTACTGCTTGATTAGCTCCTTTTCCTCCAGGGAGAGTAAGTAAGTTTGATCCTATAATTGTCTCTCCAGGGAGAGGAAAATGTCCAACAGTACTAATAATATCCATGTTGATACTGCCGATAACATAAAATTGTTGCATAATAAGCCTCTTCATCAAAAGGAAGTAGTAGTATTGTATTCCTTACTATTTCTCCATTTCATAGAAATGAAGAAACATACCTAATTCTCAGCATATTATACATAATTGCTTGAGATATGATACTATATATAGTATACACTCTATGAATATTCTCCGTATACATAATATATCTAAATCCTTTTTTGGAGTACAAGTACTGCACAAAGTATCGTTTGAAGTACAACAATCAGAGATACATGGGCTTGTTGGGGAAAATGGGGCAGGAAAATCTACTCTCATGAACATAGTCTCAGGTATGCTCCCTAAAGACGAAGGAGAGATATATGTTAATGGAAAACCTTGTGTGTTTCATCATCCTACAGAGGCAGAAAAAGCAGGTATCATTCATATACACCAAGAACTTACTATATTGCCCGAGTTATCGGTAATAGAAAATTTATTTCTAGGAAAAGAGTTGCACTCTTTTGGCGTACTCAATGAAAAGGAAATGTACAGAAAAGCACATGAAATTTTTGACACACTAGGATTGGATATTGATATTACAAAAAAAGCATATCAGCTTTCCTTAGGACATCAGCAAATTATAGAGATTGCAAAAGCATTGTTATCAGATAATCCTGCACTTATTATTTTAGATGAGCCTACTTCTTCGTTGGCAAATGCAGAGATAGAAAAGTTATTTGAAGTTATGCTACATCTTAAACATACAAAAAAAGTATCCTTTATATATGTGTCTCATCGTATGAACGAATTATTTCGTATGTGTGATAGTATTACAATACTTCGTGATGGAGCATACATTACAAGCACTCCTACAAAGGATACTACTATTGACCAAGTAATAAGCAGAATGATTGGAAGGAAAATTGAAGAGCAGTATGGTAGCACTGTACATGTTGATACAAGTATATACGATAAAGAGCCATTACTACAAGTGAAAGATATCAGTAAAAAAACACAGTTTAAGAATGTAACCTTTAATGCATATGCAGGGGAGATACTTGGTTTTTATGGCTTAGTTGGATCAGGGCGTACTGATGTATTAAAAGCTATTTTTGGTGCGGAGCATGTTGATAGTGGTACTATTTTGTTTGACAATACCTCTATTACATATAGTAGTCCCTCTCATTCAATACAACAAGGAATTGGGTTTTTGTCCGAAGACAGAAAATTAGAGGGAGTATTAGCCAATTTTAATGTGATAAAGAATATAAGTATTAGTAATTTTTCAGAAATATCAAAGTTTGGATATATACAACAAAAAAAAGAATATGCTACTGTGGAATCTCTTATAGATAAGTTGTCGGTAAAAGTATCAAACTCTCATAACTCTATATTGTCTTTAAGTGGAGGAAATCAACAAAAGGCACTACTATCTCGCTGTCTTAATTATCCATTACGATTACTTTTATTAGATGAGCCAACAAGAGGAATTGATGTTGGTTCTAAACAGGACATCTATGCTATTATGCGTTCTTTGGGAGAACAGGGAATTGCTATTATTATGGTATCCTCTGATTTACTGGAAATTATTCAAGTAGCTGATAGAGTAGCCGTGATGCATGAAGGCTCTCTTATGAAAATATTACAGAAAGAAGAACTGCATCAGGAGACTATTATGCATCTTTCAACAAATTCAAAACAAGTATAGGAAGGAACAGTATATGAATCAGGGAGTGAAGTTACAATCTTTTTTTTCTTTTTTTCAGAGAAACAGTTCGTTGTGTGTGTTTGTATTACTCATAATGATTGTGAGTGTTTTAAGTCCAGATTTTTTGACTATTGGAAATTTGCTCAATGTATTACGTCAATCTTCTATCAATGGACTTATTGCTTTTGGAATGACCTTAGTGGTATTGACTGCAGGCATAGATTTATCGGTAGGATCAATTTTAGCTTTTTCTGGTGCTTCTACGGCACTGTTATTGCAAACTAACATTGCTCCTCCTATAGTGTTGATCTTTGGGCTGTTTATTGGAGTATTGGTAGGAGCATGTAATGGCATATTGATAGCATATGCAAAGCTCCAGCCTTTTATTGTAACATTAAGCACTATGACTATTTTTAGAGGGCTTACGCTTGTGATAACGCAAGGGAGGCCAGTGAGTATAACAAACTCTGGTGCTTTATTTGAAAATCTTGGTACAGGGTATTGGTTAGGTATTCCCATTCCTGTTTATATTCTTTTTTTCTTTTGTATTGTGTTATGGTTTGTGTTACATAAAACAGTGTTAGGCAGATCTATATATGCACTAGGAGGAAATGAGAAAGCAAGCTATATAGCAGGAATTAAAACAAAATGTGTTAAAATTGTAGTATATGCAAGCTCAGGATTGTTGTCTACTTTAGCAGGAATGATTTTAATTTCACGCTTAAGTTCGTCTCAACCAACATTGGGTGCAGGCTTTGAGCTAGAAGCTATTGCTGCAGTGGTAATTGGTGGCACGACTCTTGCAGGAGGCAGAGGAAAAATTTTAGGGACCTTGTTGGGCATTTTGGTAATTGCGGTACTGAACAATAGCCTTAATTTACTTGGGGTATCTTCGTTTTATCAACAAGTAGTGAAAGGGCTAGTAATTTTATTAGCGGTATTGTTTGATTTAAGAAAAAAATAAATTTTATTAAGGAGGAAATGATGAAAAAAATAATATTATTTTTAATCATTGTATCAATGAGTGTATCACTCTTATTTGCTGGTGGAGAATCAGAAAATGCTGGTAACACAGTAGGCTTTTCTATTTCTACACTTAACAATCCATTTTTTGTAACCTTAGAACAAGGTGCAAAAGAAAAAGCACAAGAATTAGGCTTAGATCTTGTAGTGCTTGACGCACAGGATAACCCTAGTAAGCAGCTTAATGATATTGAAGATCTCATAAGAAAAAAAGTTGCAGTAATACTTGTAAATCCTACTGATTCTGATGCTGTTGTTTCTGCCATAAAGTCAGCAAATAAGGCAGGCATTCCTGTTATTACCGTTGACAGAAGTGCAAGTGGTGGAGTTATTGCTTCTCATGTAGCATCTGATAATGTTGCTGGAGGTATGCTTGCAGGGCAATATCTGCTAGAGCAGGTAGGCTCAGGAGCAAAAGTTGTTGAGCTAGAGGGAGTGCCTGGTGCTTCTGCTACTCGTGACAGAGGAACGGGTTTTAACAAAGTAGTAGACAATACGCTTGATGTTGTTGCTCGTCAAACAGCTAACTTTAATAGAGCAGAAGGGCTTTCTGTCATGGAAAATATACTACAGACACATAAAGATATTGTGGGAGTATTTGCTCATAATGATGAGATGGCATTAGGGGCAGTAAAAGCTCTGGAAGCAGCAGGAATGACTTCGGTAATAGTAGTAGGGTTTGATGCTACTGATGATGCGGTAGCAGCAGTAAGTGCTGGGGCTATGGACGCTACTGTAGCACAAAAACCAACTCTTATTGGTGCTTTGTCTGTCGATACAGCATATAAAATCATCAATAAACAGGAGGTAGATTCTGTGGTAAATGTTGAGCTTGAGCTTATAACACAGTAGATATACAGTATTTCTTGACAAAAGTGCAAAGTCATCTTATCAAATAAGATGACTTTTTTTATAGGGATATGTTATTCTGAAATATTGAATGCTGCATTAAAAAATTGAAGCGTTCTATTTTTATATTCTTCTGGGTTACGTACCATCTCTGTACAATGTTCATCAGAATTATAAAACCATGCGTATACAGAAGGAGCATTTTTTTGTTGTAATGCTTCGTATGGTTTTTTACTATGCTTTACATCTATTCGTGGATCATCGATGGCATGATAGAACATAAGCCATCTATCGTTAGTATTCTGAGTAAGCATGGCTTGAATGTCATGTTCTAGTAAATTAGTTCTAAAAAATATGCGTCCTATGATATACCCCGAGAACCATAAAAATCGTGGAAATCCCAATCGAGCTAGTTCTTCTTGCATAATACTGCGTAATGAAGTAAACGGAGCGTCAAGCAGAGTAGCTTGTATAGATTGATCATGACTAAATGTTAAAGCTGCAGTAGCTGCTCCCATAGAAATGCCAATAAGACCAATCTGCGTAAAGCCTTTTGTGCTAAGCCATTGTTTTGCTCCTAAGACATCTCTGTATTCGGTGTTGCCCATAGTAGTTCTACCAGTGGTGATAGAAGAAAAGCCTGTATTTCGAAGATCAAGAATAAGCACATTATAATGCTCATGTAATAACCCTGCTATCATCAGCTGTCGATACCCTGCCTTGCTCTCTCTATAGCCCGGTACAATGATAATAGCAATAGGAGAATCTGTTTTACTGGGAATGTACCATGCTGATAATGTAATGTCAGTATCAAGGCTTGGAAACTGTACTTCCTCAAAGGAAGACATGCTATAGTTATTAGTATCAATTAGCACTGTATCTGCAATATCTTCTGCTATAACAAAACTACTAGGCCTATTGTCTGGAATATAGTATCCTGAAGGAACAGTAGATATTTGTAAATACAATACAACACCAAATGCTATATAGAGAACAAGAATGGCAATAATGATATAGAATATTTTTCTATAATGTTTTTTTACAAATTGTTTCATAATTATTGTGTTTTTTCTCCATTTTTAAGCCATTTCACTCCAAGATATACAAAAGGAGTATCAATAATGGCAAAGATAAGTTTCAGAAAGAAATAAGGAATAATGAGCTTGATAATAAATCCTGCGGTAAAAGCAGGTGTTATTTTATAAAAAGCAACAAACATAAACACGCTTGTATCTATAAGCTGAGACACAATAGTGGAAAGATTATTACGTAGCCACAGTGCTTTTCCTTTTGTTTTTTTTCGCCAAAAATCAAAGGCTTGCATGTCATGTAACTGTGACAAAAGAAACGCAAGGAGGCTTGCAAAAATAAGCCGCAGTGAATTTTTAAATATGCTTGTATATGCTTCATTTATTGTATATGTCCCATATGCCCCATCTATTTTAGAGGTAAAGCGATCAGCGGGCTCTAATACTACAAAAATTTGTACATATACCATCACTATTACTAATGATATTGCTGCTCCTATAATAAAAGATCGTATAATTGTTTTTCCATATACTTCTTCTACAATATCGGTAATGAGGAATGTAAGGGGAGCCATAAAAATACCAACTGATGTTGAAATAAAAAAGAAATTGATTATTTTAAGCCCAAGTAGGTTCATTCCAACTATGAGAGCGATAAATAAAGCAAAAAGTAACAATAATCGATTGTTATTATATGGTTGCATGTCTTTTATTGTAGTAGTAACATGGTATATTGTCAAATAAAGAGGAAACAGAAAGCAAATTTAAGGATTAAATGCTATATATATGGAGTATACTGTGCCATAATCATATGGCATGTTTATTCTGCTGTTTAGAGGGAGGAGAATTACGTTTTTTTTGATTTATTCAATGGATCAATAGAGTTAAGATCTAATTTTTTCAGTTCATCTTGTATTTCTTTGATGATGTTCTTAATTGCATGGCTTTTTGCAAGATTCTCAGATTTATTTTCTAAATACTCTGACATAGGTTCTTTGTATAATTCTTTACGAATATTTTTTGGTATAGATTCATATTTTTTGTATTCTTTATTGGCTTGAGCTAAATTATTGATATTATTTTTTAATTTCTCTACCTCTGAAGTTACTCGTGTTTCTACTGCGACTTCCTTATTTTCTATGAGAAAGATTATTTGGGTTGTAATGGCTTCTATTTTATTTATTGTTGTGCTCATGTTTGATTTTTTTTGTAAATCTTTGTTTATCTTTTTACTAATAAAGTAGTTGACAATAATAGCAGCACCGAAAGAAATTATAGAAGGTATATTATTGCAAATAACAGAAATCAAGTAAGGAATTATAGTATCGATTTTTGTATCCTTTAAGTATATTTACTTTTTGTTAGGTTTCTAGGTTAATAATTTCTTGTATTTCTTCAAGCGTATCGTTATCATCACATATCAGTTTCATTTTTTTCTCATCTATTAATTTTTTTATATCATATCCCTTTCTAATAGCACCACCAAATACTTCTTCTAAAAAAGAAGGGGGGTATCCTTTCTCAACACCATTTAAGTCAAGTTCTAAAAGATCATCATCTTTATTTTTTTTTAATTGAGGGAGGAAATAATCTTGTAAAAATTCTTCACCAGAATATCTATATATTTCTTTCCTTCTTCCTCCTAGAATTGTACTGAAATCTTTTGCAATACTTAACAATTTAGTCATACTTGCACAGTCCTCACTTTTCTATCAGTTTTAGTTTTATATAAACCTTTATACTATATATTAGCATACTATTATTTTTATTGTGTTTATTGTTTGCAGATTCAAGGACTAAGTGCGATTGAGAGCAAAATAGTGTTACGTATTATCTTTTACTCTGGTAATCAATGGTATACTGTAATAGTAAGGTCCCTCGTGTATTGAGTTTTGTATAATTTTGTAATGTACATTGAATATATTCTGAGAAATGGTTATCTTCTATTATAGGGGAATCAAATAAATTGAGTCCTTGTGTAAATAGTATAGGTTCAATAGTAAGATATATTTCTTCTATCATTTGTTTTTGTAATGCTAGATGGTAGGTTTGCGTACCACCTAGTATACAGATAGTGTTCCATGTACTCTGTTCAAAATATGTTTTTATATCAATATATGCAGGGTTACAAAAACACAGATTGCTCTTTTCGTACTGTATTCCTACTGTATATTTCCTGCTTAACACTACACAATTTCGTTTTGAAAGCGGCTTTTCTGCTACCTTATAGGTATTGTTGCCTACTAATATGCAATCGCTATCAGCTAACATGTGTTGTAAATGCGCATAATCTTCCTTGCTCGTCCAATCAGTAAAATGGTTTTCATGGAGAGCAATTTTACCGTCTATACTGCTTGCTGCAAGTGCAAAATATCGTTTTTTCATATGTATAGTATTATTTTTTTGTATAGGGTTCTAAAAGAGGGTAGTATATATCTTGTTCTTTAGGAATACATAAGGTATCTTGTGGAATGATGGCATTGGAGAAAACAATATGTTCTGTGTCGCGTAGTATTACTATTGGTATTTGTTCATTGCCTTCTCCCATATAATAATTTGCCATAGTAGAAAGGCTATCAACGATATTTAATTGTGACATTTTTAGTTCTCTTCCAAATATATCATAGGTGTTTCTATAATCTTTTAAGGGGTACATGCCAAAAAAACCAATGGATATACCTATGGATCCATACCGCATAGGAATAAGAAAACTGTCGGAAATAATAATGCCAAGTTCTTCAATGGAGTACATTTTTCGTAATGTTTGTTGAATAGTATATGCTTCTTTATAAGGATCTTGAGGTAACAGTATGTAATAGCCATTAGCATTGCTTTCATCTATGCCTGACATAGGCGTGAATGTATTGTATTTTATACTCAATGGAACAGCATTTGGGGAGTTTTGTTTTTTAGATACTATGATGTGTTCTGCTTCTTTTTTTTGTAAATCTGCTATGTTCTGCACAGAATCTTTTGCTACTGTTCTTCCTTGATGTATAGCAACTATTTTTGAGCTAATAACGATAATATCTTTTGATTGCAGCGGAGTACAGTATTCTTCAAACAGGGTGTATATATCATCTTTAGGAGGAAGAAATGCTCTTGTATGTATAGGATGTATATGCATATAAAACTATGGTAAAAAACTACGGTATTGTTGAAACAGAGACATAAGAGATATTGCTTGCTTCTTGTAACATGTCAAGATGATAGTTATTTGTTATGAGCTCTTGTTTTCTTGTTCGTAATATCTTAGCAAGTGCAATTATTTTTTCTCCATACTCTTTATAATTTGGCATAATACTCATATGTATGATATTTTTAGTAATTGCCAATTTTGCTTCAGGACTGCCCCCAAATCCTATTATTTTGCAATTATTGTTGCCATTTGTTTTCATCTTTACTATCGTTCCTGTGAGAATTGCTACATAATCAGATAAAGTAAGAATACCCCAATTATTTTTATCACTATACTTTTTGTTATCAAATAAATACATGATTTCTTCTCTCGTGTCATTTTCTAAGTATTCAATAAGTATTTTTTCATCTGAAGAAATACTGTTTTCAAGTGTTTGTAGCCATGTTTTTTCAAAGATAGCATCTTTGTTTGAAATAAGCACGAGTATAGTATTGCTAGTGTTTGTTTTTCGTAGGTAGGATAGTTGCATCTCTACTATAGCGGAAATATCGTAGCCTATAAACCCCCATGGAACAGGAGTTTCTACTGTTTCATCAGGAAGGGCGTCAATAAATAGTAACGAAGAAAAAAATGGTGCAGTAACTAATGTATAGTCAATGAAGGAATGCTCTAATATGCCTTGATCTTTAATAGTATCGTTTATAGTTTGTAGTTGTTCGTTAGATTTTAGAGAAAAGACACTAATAGGAATGCTGTTTTCTACATTATCTTGGATAATACTGACTGTTTTGTTGTCAGTATCTTTTGTCTCAATATAGTTAAAAATAATTTGTACATTACTATTATATGCCTGCGATAAAAGTTCTTTTTCTAAAGCTCTGTTATGATAGTATTCTCTTTTTCCTGAAATAATACTTATATACTCGTTAGATCCTGAAGCGTACACAGGCATACTTAAATAATAGAGTGCTAGTATTATAGCAAGAAGTTGATATTTCATACAGAGGTATCCTTTTCTTTAGATGCTTTGTCTTGGTATTGGGAACATAGTTCCTGCACTTTTGTCATATATTTTTTGTATTTTGAAATAATCTTTTTTGTTCTCTGTACACTATATCCTGTATACTGTTTTGGAGTATTAAAAAATGCATCAGGATCATGAAAGGCATGCTTTTTTAGCTGTGTAGCAATACTTTCCCATAATGTAGGGTAGGAGCTTTTTAATGTTTCGCTTAATGATGAATGAGTATATGTGGTGCTTATCTGTCTTGTTATTTCATGTGCATCATTATATCCATCAAGAGAGAGGAGTATGTAGATAGCTTCGGCATAAATTGAATCTCCTGCTTGTTTTAGATTGTATTGCATTTGATCTTTATTGATGTGAAGAGATTGTAACACACTAAGGCTACGGTTGGCTGCTGCAGCAAAGCCACTCAGGTACTCAGAAATAAAGCGTGAAGAAGCAGAGTTACTTAAATCGCGTTGATGTTCTGAAATTTGGTCCATAAAAAATGTCATAACACGAGGACTAAAGGCCTTGTATAAACTTTTTATATGTTCGCTATTCCATGGATTTTTCTTTTGTGGCATAGTAGAAGAACCAACTTGTGTATCAGAGAAAAATTCTTGCATCTCAGCAATTTCGCTTCGTTGTAAATTACGTAAATCATCAGCAAGGTTTGCAAGAATACCAAAAACAATGTTATATTCTAATAACAAGCGCAATAAAGGTTCGGGGCTACAAATTTGTGTAGAATGTTCTGAAGGCATCAATCCGAGCGAAGCTAATACATCTTTCTCAAACTGTAAAGGGTTATCAACAATGAGAGATAAGGCATTGTAAGTACCTACTGCCCCTGATAGTTTTCCGGGCACTTTTTTTACTAACAAGAGTAACGATTCAATACTTTGTCCAAGCCGACTTATATATTCTGCAAAAAAATGTCCAACAGTAATAGGCACCGCAAACTGTCCGTGAGTACGTCCTACTTGAGCTACATCTATATGAGTATCAGCAAGCTGTATGAGAGTAGTGGTAATACGAGCAAGTAATGGTATGAGTACATGATAGCTTACTGCTTTTATCCGTAATGCAGTGCTTGTCTCAATGATGTCATGTGATGTTGCTCCTAGATGGATATACTTTCTAATATCAACAGGAACTTTTTGTTTTATTACATTTACTAACGCACGCATATGATGCTTTGTTTTCTCTTCCTCATGATATACTTCTTGTGCAGTTATTGTTGATATAATATGTTTTGTTTTATTCAATAACGCAGACGACACTGAATGAGATTTTACCAAATGTAAGAGTAATGCTAGCTCAACTTGTATATTAAAATGTACTGAAGCATCTTCACTTAAGTACTGTGAAAGTGATTCAAATAAAGGGGTATTGCTAAAGTAATACCGCGAATCAAGTGGAGAAAGGAGGGTATATCGATAGTTTTGTTTATCATTACTTTTTTTCATATAATGAGATAGTACATATATCTAATAAGTAAGTACATAGTATGTATATGTACTTACTTATAGAGAATATTATATATACCTATTATACACGATTTTTATCTTTGTAGTATACTATATGTTATACAGTTAATTGATACTATCAAATAGTAACTATCAAAAACTATCAAACAATAGTAAGGATCAACCATATGTTTCATTCATATCATAAAAATACACATACTACACCTATATCTCGTATAATAGTGATTGTCATGCTCATCGTTCTTGGACTGAGTCTTGTATCTTTTGGTACAGAAGAAGTAAGTAATGATAAGGAAAAAAGTGTTATTGTCAGTATACCCCCTCTAAAGTACATTGTAGAAAGCATTGCAGGTACTTCTGTAACAGTATATTCTTTGGTAAATAGTACAGAATCTCCCGAAGTATACAATGTGAGTGCAAAAGAGCTTTTTTTATTAGAAAATACTGATATATATTTTAGTCTTGGGGATGCTACTACCTATCCCTTTTTTAATTTTGAGCAAGTTATACAAACAACATTGCAGCAAAAAAACAGCCCTGTTACTATAGTACCGCTTGCATCTGAGGTAGCACTAGTTCCATTTTACGATACAGTGATACCCACTTCGGAAGATGAACATGGACACGAAGAAGGTGAGCATGAAGAGGACGAACATGGACATGATGAAAGTGAACATGAAGAGGACGAACATGGACATGATGAAAGTGAACATGAAGGACATGAACACGGAGCGTATGACATTCACGTATGGTTGGATACCGATATACTTAAGACTATTGCACATACAGTGTATGTTACACTCAGCCAGCACTATCCAGAAAATACTGAGATGTATGAAAAAAATTATGATGCTTTTTTGAAAAAAGTAGAAGCTGTTGAAGAAAAGTTAGCAGCACTAGATATACTTCAGCAACAAAAAATTCTTGTTATGCATCCTGCATTGGGATACCTTGCTAAGAAATTTGATTTTACTCAAGTGAGTTTAGAATGGCTTGGAAAGGAACGTGGAATGCGTGATATAATTGCTATTGAAGATATCATTGCCGAAAATAACATATCTGTTTTGTTTACTCAATCTACCATGAATGTTGACAATTTTCAGAGCCTTATACAAAAGTTTAATTTAAGAACTATAGAGATACAACCTCTGAAAGAAGATATTTTTCAAAATTTGCTTGATATTTCATCTGCTTTACAAATGAGTGTGAAGAAATAATAATATTCTTGTTGTGCTGTGATATAATAATGATGATGCTGTATGCCTTAAAAAAGGCATACTACAGTATATATCAGGCATATGTTAGAGTTTAAGAGCGTATCATTTTCTTACACAGATTCTCCTCCTCTTTTTAATGCTTGTAATATTCGTATTAACGCTAATGAAATAGTATTTGTTGTCGGTGTGAATGGATCAGGAAAATCTACGTTTCTTAAATTAGCAGCAGGAATCCTTAGTCCTCAATCAGGGAGTATACAGTACCTTACCGATACTGTTCGTATAGGGTATCATCAGCAGGATGTGCATGTTGCTAATACTATACCTCTTTCGGTAGAAGAGATGGTGAGTATGGGAAGAGTTACTCCTAAAAAATTTTTCTTTAACAAACAAGATAAAGCAATAGTAAGACAATGCTTACAACAGGTACAGCTAGAATCAATAGCAAAAAAAAATATACATACTATCTCTCGTGGACAATTTCAACGTGTACTGCTAGCGCGGGTACTAGCATCGCAACCGTCTATTGTTATTATGGATGAACCAGAAGAGTTTCTTGATGCTGTATCTCGTGATACATTAAGCTCTCTTATTCAAACCTTAAGTAAAGACATAACATTTCTCATATCAAGTCATAATTTTGATTTTATTTTTTCTCTTGCAGATCGTGTAATATGTATTACCAACCCGTATCAGAATCAAGAAGATCATAAATTTTTTGAGTTTTTAGAAAAACAAAATAATACAATCGTAGTAGAACATTTATGCTCTACCCATGAAGGAAAGTAATGGATACTACAAATAAAGTAATACTATGGCTTTTACCGTTCTTCTTTTTATGTCTGCTTGTTGGAGTACTGTCTAGTTTAGTGGGAGTAGTGATATATCGAAGAAATTTTTCTTCTGTAATAGGGGGACTTACTCATTTTTTGCTTGGCCCTATTGCTATAGCTTTTTTTATTCAACATATCACTTCTATTAAAATAAATCCATATATATTTAGTGCTGTAATAGCTTCTATTGTTATGTTGCTACTTCCTCTTAATGAAAATGGTGAACTACGACAAGCACAGCATATGAACATTTTATGGAGTTTTGGTATGGCCTTAGGGGTTATATTTTTATATATATCGCCTAATTTTACTAATTTAGATTTTTTTCTTTTTGGAAATATCATAACAATTTCTCAAAATAATATGTATCTGCTTATTATTCTCACTATTGCGAGTATTTTTTTCTTTTCGTTATTTCATGTAAAATTAAGCTATTTAGGAATTGATGACATTTTTCTAAAAGTAAAAGGAATTAATACACTGTTATATCATAAGATACAAATGGTGGTAATAACAATAAGTATTGTTTTATTACTTCAAATTCTGGGAATTTTACTATTACTTACTATTGTCACTTTGCCTACACTTATTGCTGCAATGTTTGCAAAAAGTTATAGGACAGTACTTTTATTTTCTATTGGAATTTCGGTATTGGTATTAAGTATTTCTCTGATATGTAGTTTTCTTTTTAATATACCAATAAGCTCTTTTGCTGCATTATTCTTTTGTTGTATTTTTTTTATATCTAAGATAATTGCACTCTTGTGTAAGTCATAAAGCAGAGAATATTATATTTTGTAAGAATCAAAAAACTCCATAAGCTCGTTCCATGTTTCATCCAGTGTTTTTGTTATAGTAAAGCCTGCTGCATTTTTGTGTCCACCGCCACCATAATGTTTTGCTAATGCTCCAACATCTACTTTGTTTAGTGAACGTAATCCTATTTTACATGAGATGCTCCCATTATCATTTATTACTTCTTGTATATACACTACTATTTCTACTTTTTGTGTACCCTGTAGAAGCTGATAAATTTCATAGGTTTGCGGAATATCGTCTAAATGTACTGCATCATTGTGGCTCAGATAGCTCATAATGATACGATTATTGTTTACTCTTTTTGAGCGTTCTAACACTTTTGCAATAATTTTTCGAGAAAGAAACGTGTGTCCGTAGCCAATTTGCTGATAAATTTCTGCAGCACTTACTCCCAACATGGTAAGTTCGGCAGCAGTAAGGAACGGTTCAGGGTTGTTTTCTCTTGTAAACCGAAAGAAACCAGTATCGGTAAGTAAGCCTAGAAATAAAAAATACGCATCTTCTTTGCGAGGAGTAATACCGTACTCCTTAAATAAACGATATACAAGCAATGTATTGGCTGGGGCAGTAAAGTCTATGTATCGTACCTTACCATAATTATCACCAGAAGTATGATGATCTATAACCGCTACAGGAAGGTGATAAATAGGATCAAACACATTTCCCATTCTATCAGGAGATGAACAATCAACACAGAGTATCGCTGCCTTTATTGTATCAGGAACATGCGGACAGTGATCAAGAGAAGTATAAAAAAGAGATTGATATGTCTGAACAACAAAGTCATTAAAAGGACCAGCAGAAAGCAAAATGCTTTTTTTTCCTAGCTGTGTTACTAGTCCAGCAAGTGCCAACTGTGATCCAATACAATCTCCATCAGGCTTTTCATGACCGATGATGTAAAATAGTTCGTAAGAATCAATAAACTGCTTTACTTTTTTTAGTGAGGTATCTTTGTTCGTAGTGCGTTTCATAGAGAGGAGTTACTAATAAATTTCTATGGTTTTAGTTTTTTGAGCTTCAAATTCCTGCTCTATCTCATCTAAACGTAAACGAAGCTCTGGAGGGAGGTAGCTTAAAGGAGCATTAAGATCTTTTTTTGTAAGATGTACTTTTATTTCTTTTATTTGATCTCCATCATAAAAAAATTCAATATAAGGAGCATTGAGGTTTTTGTATAAAGGCGATAGTTGTGCATATATCTTGGTAACTGTTGTGTCTTCGGGGCGGGTGCTAAGAGGAAGAAACCAATCGTGTGGGATATATAATGGAGTACTGAACGCTCGCTCACCAGTATTTGGTCGTGGCTTATCAGGGTTAGGATAGCTTTCGTAATATACGATAACCCCATATTTAGTCTTAAACATTGAATAGATAGGGCGAACAACTGAATTAACATCTTCAAGCTCTTGAGAAAAAAGAGGGAGAGAAGCTACACTCCATAACAGTGGAATTAAGATAAGTAAAGAAATAGTTTTTTTCATTTTTTTCTCCGTTTGTATGTAATTATACTATGTTTTTT
Organism: Spirochaetia bacterium; assembly: GCA_965226055.1. GTDB lineage: Bacteria > Spirochaetota > Spirochaetia > WTKD01 > CBDDCA01. Next base: position 19,503 of record CBDDCA010000004.1, read on the forward strand.
TATCTGATACAAGTTATTAAAAGTGATTTTGCTATTATTTTTTTATTTTTTGCTTGTACCCATACTAGAGAATTATCGGAATCTATTACTGCATTACTTACCTCTTTTTCTCTTTTTGCAGGAAGACAATGTAAAAATATTGCATTATTGGTATGTTCCATAAGTGTAGGAGTTACTGCATAGTCCTTAAAATCTTGTTCACGTGTGTTTTGTTCATGTAATGTGTTCATTGATGCCCAAACATCAGTATATACTATATCAGCCTGCTTTGTTGCTATATGTGGATTAGTTTCCATATGTAAGAATTTTTGTGTAGGATCAAAAGAGCTGTAAATATCAAGTAATTGTTGTGACGGTAAGTATTTTTTTGGAGCACATAATGTTATGTGTATGCCATAGAGGAGGCATATTTTTGTAAGTGATATTGCAACATTATTGATAGTATCTCCAATAAAAGTAAGGCGCAGTTTTGCATTGCTCCCAAAATGCTGTTGTATGGTAAACAAATCACTAAGAGCTTGACTAGGATGGTTTTCATTTGTGAGAGCATTGATGACAGCAGTATTGGAGTATGTATGTAAGGTATGCAAGGCTGTATATTCATATCCACGGTATACGATTGCATCATACATAGCCCCTAATAATCGTGCGGTATCTTCCATACTTTCATCATTTGCTAATTGTATAGTCTGAGAAGAAAGAAAGCTGACATGAGCCCCTAATTCAACCCCAGCAAGTTCAAAGGCAATACGTGTTCTTGTAGATAGTTTTTCAAATAATAAGACTATATTTTTATGTTTCAAACTATAAGGAGAATGGTGTGTATCAAGAGCAGATTCTTCTCTTTTGTTGTCTACAAGATTGTGTGCTATATATAGATTTTCATCTAAAAAATCTTTTATGTTTTTTGTTATGTTTAAGAATGATTGCATACGATTATATTATATCCATATATAAGTATAAGCATTATCCTAGTGAACGAGCAGTAGGACTAATTGTCAGATATTCTATAAGAGGTTCAAGCTCTTGTTCTATACATTCTTTTGTGATAGTAACTTTGCATATTTGATTTTGAGATGGCGATGTAAACATGACATTTAACAATATTTTTTCAATAATAGCTCGAATACCACGAGCTCCAATTTTTTGTGTATACGCTTTTTCTGCTATTGCTTGTTTTGCTGATTCTTGTACTATCAGCTCAATATTGTTATACGAAAATACCATTTGCATTTGTTTGATAATTGAATTTTTTGGTTCTACAAGAATTTTATACAAAGTATCTATGGTATGTTCTTGTAATGTCGCTACTATAGGCACTCTTCCTATGAGTTCGGGGACAAGCCCAAAGTTAATTAAATCATCAGGATGAATGTTTTCTAATATTGTTTTTTCTTTTAATGGAGAATGGATATTCTTTTGCTCTTGTTGTTGAGTACGTTCAAACCCTACATTTGTATCATATATGCGTGCAGATACTATTTCATCAAGTCCAACAAATGCACCGCTACAAATAAACAATATATTGGAAGTATCCATTTTGATAGTACTCTGGTTAGGATGTTTCCTTCCTCCCTGTGGAGGAATAGAGGCAACAGTCCCTTCAATAATTTTCAGGAGAGCATGTTGTACGCCTTCGCCTGATACATCTCTTGTAATGGAGGTATTTTTTGTTTTACGTGTAATTTTGTCTATTTCGTCTATAAAGATTATTCCATGCGAGGCCTGTTCTATATTGTTATCTGCTGCTTGATATAACTTTAACAAAACATTTTCTACATCTTCTCCTACATACCCTGCTTCAGTCAGTGAAGTTGCATCAGCAATAGCAAAAGGAACATGTAATAGTTGGGCTAATGTTTTTGCGAGAAGTGTTTTTCCTGTTCCTGTAGGGCCTATAAGGAGAATATTTGATTTTTCAAGTTGTATATCGTCTGTCTGTACATGCAAAGGAAATTTATTTTTTTTCTTTTTTGTAGAGGAAGAGTGTGTTTTTTCTGCTGTTTCTCGTTCTTTTTGTCTTACCTTATTGTTATGATAGATTCTCATATAATGATTATAGGCTGCTACAGAGAGTATTTTTTTTGCATAATTTTGTCCTACAATAAATTGATCAAGATATTTTTTTATTGTTTCAGGAGGAGGAGGATTTGAATAATCTTTATAATTAAACTCATTATTTTTTTCTTTATCAAGAGCACTAAAGAAGTTGTATCCAAATATAATACATTCTTCACAGATGACTGCATCAGGGCCTTGAATAAGCCTTCGTTTTAGATCTTCTTTGTTACCACAAAAAGAACATTTTCTTTGTTTTGTTGATTTTTCCATTATATGTGTCCTTACTTATATAATATAGTAAATAGGGGACTTAGGTAAGTATATTTTAATAACTATTGAATATTTTTTTCACTATACAGGAAGCTACTATTATTTTTTCTCTTGAATAGTATTACGGTTATTAACAATTTCGTCAATAATTCCATATTCTAATGCTTGTTGCGCGGACATGTAATAGTCACGTTCTATGTCTTTAGAGATTACTTCTTTCTCTTTTTTTGTATGATATGCAAGATATTCTGTAATTTGGTCTTTGATACGAAGCATCTCTTTCGTCTGTAGGTGTATATCTGATGCTTGTCCTTCGACTCCGCCCCATGGTTGATGGAGCATTACTCGTGAAGAAGGAAGGGCTTTTCGTAATCCTGTTTTTCCTGCAGCAAGCAGAAATGCTCCCATAGATACTGCTTGTCCCATACATATAGTTTGTATAGGATTGTTAAGGTATTGCAAAGTATCATATATCGCAAGCCCTGCAGTCACTGCACCACCGGGAGAATTGATATATACATTGATAATTTTTTCGGAAGACTCAGATTCAAGATATAATAGTTGTGCTATAACAAGATTAGCAACATGATCATCAATGATTCCACCAATAAATATAATTCTTTCTTTTAGTAATCGTGAATATATATCAAATGAGCGTTCATGTCCGCCAGTTCGTTCCACTACTATAGGAACTAACATATTATGGGGGGGAGTTATATTATTTATCATGGTTATCTTTTGTTTCTTTTTCTTGTAATGCTATATATTCACTCAGTGAAAGAGAAGTACTTTTTTCTTCTTTACATTGTTGTATGAAAGCGTCAAATGCTTTTTTTTCATCCTGTTCATATTGTATTTGTTGCATAAGATTATTCTTTTTGTAGTAATCAATAATTTCGTCAGCATTACGATCATGCTTTTCAGCTTCTTTACGCAAAATTTCTTCGGCTTCTTCATTACTTGTTTTTACTTTTGCTTGTTCTATCATTTTTGCTATAATAAACTGCTCTGTTACTTGTGCAGTAGCATCTGCACGCCATACTTCTGTTAATTCTTCTTTTGTTTTTTGCAGTGTGGATAGTAATGTATCAACATCAGTGCCTGATTGCTGTGCAAACCGCTTAAGATGAGAATCAAGCTGTAACTGTACCGCTGACTGAGGTATTTCAATAGAGGATTTTTTCTTTAAGTAGTTAAGAATAGTCTGCTGTTTTGATGAAAATTGCAGTGTTTCTGCACGTTCTTGTAATTGTGTAGTAATATCTTTTTTTAATTCGGCAAGTGTTTCATATTTTTCATTGATATCTTGAGCAAGTTCGTCATTAATATCAGGCTTTTTTCTTTCTTGTATGTTCTGTACTGTTATCTCAACCGTAAACGATCTACCTGCAAGCGAGGGAACTTCATACTCTTCAGGAAAATCTTGGGAAATACGTACTGTATCAGATACCTTTTTTTCTATAAGAGCATCACTTATATTCTTTTCGTGCTGTGCTTTGCTTGCTCCTAAGGTGATGGTATACTTTTCATTTCTTGTGTTTTCTATGGGGGTATTCTCTGCATCAAGTTCAATATAGCTACCAATAACAATATTTCCTTCTTCTGCAGTTCCTTGTTTTTCTACTGAAAAAGTATTTTGTTCTTGCAATATTTCTAATTCTTTCTGTATATCGTCTTCACTTATTTGTATGTCATGTGTGGTGAGGGTGAGTGTATCTGTACTAGCAAGCTCTATGCCAGGGTATGTATCATATATAAGCGTGAAATTAAAATCTTCGGTAGGGACAATAGGCGTTTTTTCATCAAGATTGACTGCTCTAGGAGTTGAATAGCTCAGTGGGGGATAGCTAACTGAGGGAATAACAGCAGAAAATGCTTCATTTGCCATAGAATCAAAGAATTTTGCACGTATATAGTCGGAAAATTTATTGAATAAGACTGATTCGGGGATATGTCCTTTACGAAACCCTTTTATGTTTGCTTCTTTTTGTAGCTCTTTGATTATTTTTTTATATGTTTTCTGCACTATATCCTTAGGGATAGTGATAGTGAGTTCTACTTGTGCATTGTCATGTTTTTTTTCTGTATGAGAATAAGGGGATGATGCAGGAGTATTATTTTGTGTATTTTCTTGTGTTTTATCTTGTATTTTAGAATCCACGATGATATTTCTCCAATTATAAATAATGTTTGTTGTAATAAGAAAAGCGAGAAACGGGATTCGAACCCGCGACATCCACCTTGGCAAGGTGGCGCTCTACCACTGAGCTATTCTCGCGTTAGTCTCGCACGAGCATATTCTTATAACTATACTCTTAAGTATAGCATATTTTTATTTAATATGCAGTTATTCATAACAAGGCACTTTGCGAAAGAAGGGACTCGAACCCTTACACCTCTCGGCACAAGATCCTAAATCTTGCGTGTCTACCAATTCCACCACTTTCGCTTTTGAGAGCCGAGTGGGGATCGAACCCACGACCCGCAGATTAAGAGTCTGCTGCTCTGCCAGCTGAGCTATCGGCCCATAACTATATTGATTATTACAATATGTCATTATTATAGTACATATTTCATTAAATATATCTATATATTACCTTATTTTTCTACAATATTCCAATTCTTTTGCTATACTTACTCCATGAAGTACATGAGTATAGCATTTCTCTTTTTGTTGCTTATTTTTCCTGTATGCTCTGAGGATTTTCTTAATGTGAGTGTTGTGCGGGTATATGATGGCGATACTTTTTTTGTGGATATTGCTGATGTGCCTGCGGTGTTTGGGGATGATATTGGTATTAGAGTTCGGGGGATTGATACGCCTGAGATACGAGGGAAATGTGAGAAAGAGAAACGGCTTGCATATATTACACGAGATTTTGTGATTGAGCTATTTGAGAATGCTACTGTTGTTGATCTTGTGAATGTGGAGCGCGGTAAGTATTTTCGGGTACTGGCTTCGGTTATGATAGATGATGTATCTCTTGCATCGTTGCTTCTTGATAGAGGGCTTGCTGTGGTATACGATGGTGGTACAAAGCAATCATGGTGCTAAGAGTGTGCGAGAGAGTTGCAAAAGTGCAAGTGAGGTTAGTATTTTTCAGAGAAAGTTTTGTTTTCTATATCGTAATATATGATATATATTGGTATGTGTAGTGTCTCTCGGAGGTGCTTAATATAGGTAATGCCGTCTTTATTCTCACTTTCTTCATTGGATTTTTGTGTAACTATAATCATTTCTTTTGCAATATTTCTATTTATCCAATAATTATATTCTAGTAATTGACCTATAGCTTCACGAATTGAAGAACGGACAGAATTGTACGTTTTTATTTCATAAAAAGTATATATATTTTCATGTTCAACAACAATATCAACGTAAGTACCAAAGCCTGTATTATTTTCATCGTAAATATTTTCTTCACCAAATTTCTCGGATAGATAAGCATATAATTCACTTGAAATAGTTTTATGGAGATATGATACTATAATTGATTGTTCCTTTCGTTCATAGATTGTTGGTGTGCCAGTGCTATCATTGGCATTGTTTATTTTTGATTTTTTCTTGAGAATAAAATCGTTGTTCTTACTTGCTGTTGTATCAGTTTGCTTTTTTTGTTGATTCCATATCTTATCAATGATTTCAGAATATATTGATAAATATTTATGTATAAAATCACTCGTTTCATTGATGAGTTTTTTCCATGCGTATTGTTCAATTATATCATAATCAACTTGATTCCAAATCCAAGGAGCATTTGGCAATTTTATGAGAGGTTTGCATAGCTTTTTTTTGTCTTCTGAGAGAGTGTCTCCTTCGTATTGATAATCAAGTTTATACACAAGTCCCATAGAGTTAGTATCACCCCCAACTGTAAAAAAGATTCCTTTTCCTTTGTCAGTTTTTTTGTATATTATAGCCCATGCGTAAGGTTTATAAATATGATGGTATAGTTTATTATAGTTTCCTTGTCTCTCATAGGTAAGTTCTGGATTGCTCTTAACAATTTCTTTTGCCCAATAATTTGTTTTTTTCTGTATGCCTAGTAAGACAGGACGTATTTCTTCTATGTGATGTGGATCATCTGGATTATATTCCTTATTTGCTACTTCCCTAAATGTGTCAATTTCTTTTTTTGTAAAAAATTCCATTTAGTATGTACCTCTTTGATCTGTACAGTATTCATGTTCACACAAACAATGATAGCATAAATATATTCGCCTTCGACACGACTCGAACGTGCGACCTGCGGATTCGAAGTCCGATGCTCTATCCAACTGAGCTACGAAGGCAAGGGAGACCGACGGGACTTGAACCCGCAACAACCAGAACCACAATCTGGTGCTCTACCAATTGAACTACGATCTCCATATGTTTGTTTTTATATTATAGAATAATATACATGTTATGTAAATATATCGTTTTTTAATTTCTGATAATTTATTTCTTATTGTATCTATATTCATATACTTACTTACTACATACTACTATATACTCATTGAGCATAGTATTTTTAGTCTTTCCTGCTTTGTTTGTAGGTGAATTTTTGGAAGGCATTACTTTATTCAATATCTCTCTTACATAGATAGCTTCAAAAGAAAGTCCTAATGAAACTAGCATATCGGCAGTTATTTGATCCATTGGTATCTGTATACCCTTTACTGTCCTATTCCCTACCACAAAACATACTTTTCCATTATGTGATAAATTAGCTACTACATTTTTAAGTACTTTGTAGTAACCATTATAAAAATATAATACATCATCTGCTCTTTTTTGATTACTATGTTTGATACATTCTACAGTATTATGAAGTACTTTACATGTTTTTAATTCAGCTATAATTGTTTCTTTTTTTCCTAAAGATTCTTTATCTACCTTGTACTTAATATTTCCAAAACTATTCAAATCATATGTCCAATCCATACCAAAACTGGAGTATTGTCCATACGCTACAGTAGTCAAACTGTCCCCATAAGGAGGTGAAGTGATAACTAAATCATATGATACAGTAGTATCTTTACTCATAGGATTTTCCATATTTTGCAATAAAGGAGTACTTTCAACTAACTTATAGGAAAGCTGTTTATATGTTTCTATACTTTCTTTTGTATGCTTGAGAAACATTTTAATAGCATCATACTCTTTCTTTTCTATACTATTTTCTGATATTCGGTATCGCTTAAACTCTCCATTTCTTGTTAATGATTGATGTCTACATATATAGGCAAAGCAGACAACAAAAAAATCTTTGTATAGGTATGTATTATGTTGTAATACATACCTAATTTTACCTAAATCTTCAATTACAGCAGGAATATACCAATAATCTATATTATGTATATCTGGTATATCGGTATGAGCTGTACTTAAAATTGCTTGAGCTATTGCTTCAAATTCTGTTTCAAGCACTGCAATATCGTAGTTTATAGTCTTGACTTTTGCTATCAATAATGCCAATGGATTTATATCACATCCTATTAGATGTATGTTGTTTTAGACTTGATTGTAAGAGTGTAACACCGCTTCCACAACATGGATCAAAGACTGTATCTCCTTCTTGTGCATACTCATCAATTAAACTATCTACCAAGTTTGGATGAAGCATAGCAGGATACCTATGTATTTTATGTCTCTTGCTAGACAAAGGAATACCCATAAAAGATAATTCTTTTTTATCTATTCTCGGATATACTATGTGTTGTGCTTCACTCATATATGTACTATATCAAAAAAAGTAAATTAAGTAGCAGTTACATTAATGTATGTACGCAAGTTTAAGCATTAAATAGAACATAAAAGGCTTTCACAAGATAGAGATTCACATAATGGCTATATTGCTATACTACTATTATGATGAGTAAGCAAGACAAAAAATTAGCACCTACCCCCCCCCCCCCCCAAATACGCTTCAAGCGTGACGATGGCTCTGATTTTCCTGATTGGGAAGAGAGAAGGCTGAGGGATATTTTAGAGTATGAACAACCTACAAAATATATTGTTGATTCTTCAAAGTATGATGATAATTATAGTATACCTGTTTTGACAGCTGGTAAAACTTTTATACTGGGGTATACTAATGAAACTTACGGAGTTTTTACAAATCACCCAGTTATTATTTTTGATGATTTTACTACTGTGAGTAAGTTTGTAGATTTTGATTTTAAGGTTAAGTCATCTGCCATGAAAATATTGAAATTAAGAAAGAATATACAAGCTAATATTAAATTAGTATATGAATGTATGCAGAAAATAAATTTTTCACTAAAAGGACATAAAAGGTATTGGATTTCAGAATACCAGAATATAACTATTCCATTTCCTACCCTCCCTGAACAACAAAAGATAGCATCTTTTCTGCAGAGTGTAGACACAAAGATACAGCTCCTTGAAAGAAAAGTGACACTGTTGCAGTCATATAAAAAAGGCGTCATACAAAAACTCTTTTCGCAGGAGCTACGCTTTAAGGACGAGCAAGGAAACGAGTATCCCGACTGGGAAGAGAGGGAGATAGGTGAGATATTTTATGTAACACGAGGTATTGTTTTATCAAAAAAGGATATATCCCCAATACAAACAAGTCACTATGTTTATCCTGTTTTTTCTTCACAAACAAAAAATAAAGGCTTAATGGGATACTATCATAAATGTTTATTTGAAAATTGTATTACATGGACAACAGATGGAGCTAATGCTGGGGATGTGAATTATAGAAAAGGAAAATTTTACTGTACTAATGTATGTGGAGTATTAAAAAGTGATAAAGGGTATGCTAATACATGTATTGCAGAAATACTTAATGCAACAACAAAGAGGTTTGTATCATATGTAGGTAATCCAAAATTGATGAATAATATTATGAGTTCTATTCGTATAAAAATTCCTGTATCAATAAAAGAGCAACAAAAGATAGGCTCTTTCTTACAGAGCCTCGACACAAAAATATCGCTTACACAGAAACAAGTAGTCCTTACAAAGCAGTATAAGAAAGGCTTACTACAAAGAATGTTTGTATAAAAAGTATTGGTACAAAAAATACAGACAAACAATAGAGGCAGGCAAAATGAGATTAAACTTATTCTCTGTAGCTAGCGTAACTCTAAAGATATGGGACAGTGATCAGATCCATATACATCAGATTGTATGTTACTCTGTGTTACTTTTTTCTGTAATAGCGGGCTTATGCAAAAATAATCAATTCTCCATCCTACATTGCGTTCTCGTGCTTTTGCACGATATGACCACCATGTATAGTTATCTGGATTACTATTAGCAGCACGAAATGTATCAACATACCCTGCTTGTGTAAAAGTATCCATCCATGCACGCTCTTCAGGAAGATATCCAGGACTCGTTTCATTTTCTTTAGGACGGGCAAGATCTATTTCTTTGTGGGCAATATTGTAATCTCCACAGAGAATAATAGGCTTAGATTTTTGTAAAGAATTACAAAAATTGAGCATAGCATCACAAAACTCTAATTTGTAGTCAAGTCTTTTTCCTTGATCTTGACTATTAGGAAAGTATGCATTGATAAGAATGGCATATCCTATATCTGCAACAAGCACTCTTCCTTCATTATCAAACTGCTGTATGTTCATGTACTGCACATCTATCTTTTTTTTGCTAAATATAGCTGTACCACTATATCCTTTTTTTATAGCTGAGCTCCAATAACTCATATAATTAAGAGGAGAAATAAGCTCTTCTGTTAATTGTTCTGGTTCTGCTTTTGTCTCTTGAATACAGAGTATATCAGGGTTATCTTGTGCAAGAAAATCAAGAAAGCCTTTCTTTGTAGCAGCACGAATTCCATTTACATTCCAACTTGTAATTTTCATATTACAAGTATAGCAGTTTTTTTATTTAGAGTAGTGGTAATAGCAAGCAGTGTTATGTTATTGTATAGCCTTGAAAGTCATGATAGGTCCGCTAAGAGTACCTTGTACTCTAAGAACAGTGCCAAATTCTTTTGTATAATCGACAAGTGAGGGAGAATGCGGTGCTGTTGATAAGCTGTCTTCTTCATGAGGAATAGTAGGAATAATATGTTGTAATGTAAACTTTGTCTCTGAAAGTATAGTAAGAGCAAAAAATATATATTGAGATTTATTAGGATGTATAAGCGCTATAACTCTCTCGGTCTGTACTGAAAGAGAAGTATCGGGAATAGTATTAGTAATGATAACTGACTGTAATGAACGAGTGGTATGTATTGCATATTGTGAGCGGAGAGGGAGAGGGATTTTCCAATCTATAAATACAGCACGAGGATTTTGTTGTAAAGAGAGGTGTATTTTTCCATATAAAGCACTTGACCATGTTGCATAACGAGAGAGGGTGTTTTCTACCCTAAGTGTATTAGCAGAATTTTTTGCTTGTAGCATTTGTAGTGCATGAGAAGAAAAAGGATAGTATCTTTCGTTACTGGCATCAGGATAGTGTATTGTAATTTCTTTTGACGGAAGTATGGAAATTTGCATATTTTTAGAAGGAACAAGAAATATGTTTTTTGTATAGGGCAATATTTGTGATAAAGCTATAGTAGTAGCTTGTATGTTTGAAATTGATGATGCACTGCTAGAGTGAGAGGGAGTGGTATAGGCATATCTTTCTGTGCTATATGTTTGTTGATGTGTTTGTAAGCTTAGGTGAGGGTACGGAACATTGTCCATATTGATAAAGAGGCCAGTGTTCATGATAGTAGAAGGGATAATAGTTGCAGTATTGGTATCTGCGATGATATTTTTTTGTGATTTCCAAATAATACCTTCTTTTGATATATCGGAGAATACAGAAGTACTACTAAGAGGATTTTCTTGTTTATATTGAAGTGCGGTTGTATGAGTAACAAGGGTCCATGCATCAGTGTAGGTACTGTCATGTATGTACCGTACTTTTATCCAAAGCTCTACCGCTTTAGTGAATAGCTTTGTTTCAGGAAGAGGAGAAAACAGCGTATCTTCGTTATAGTGGAAGTAAGGAGACGATATAACATATAAAGAGGTATTGTTAGGAGCATAGGCAGTGAGTACTGCATTGACAGAAGAGGCTTCTCGTAAGGGAGTTTTCTTATTTGTATGGATAAAAGATCCAATATATGGTAAAAAGGAACTGAGAAATTGATTTGCTTCTGCATATGTTTGAAAAAGAAGCATATCTTTTTTATAGAGAAGTATACTATGTTCCTGCACTGATTTTTGTAATAATGTTTTTGTATTGTGTTGTTGTGCAGGATATATGTGTGAAATGCTGTTATCACTTGTATCTAGCACTATTTTGTATATTGTTGAGTCTATAGGGCTACTATGTTGATTGATGACAATAGCAAACATATCCTTTTCTGCACTACTGTTGTTGCATGATTGCATAAACAATAGAAAGAAAAACAGGAATGGGAGTAACAAATAATGAGCAGAGTATTTTGAAATGTTATTGTGTAGTATCATTGTAAGCGGTTACTGAATAGTGGAGTATATCGGTATTTTTATTTGAAAGGGCAAAAAATACTCTTCCTTTTTGTATTGCATCTCTTAAAGAATTATTATTAAGTATAGTAAGCGTATCAGTTTTAGATATTATTATATCTCCTCTTTGTTCATTATTTATTGTTTGAGGGATAACAATATACGGGTTGTTTCCTATCTCTATTGTCGAGATATCTTCAATATCAAAATAGAAATAAGTACGTTGAAACGATTGCGGAGCATCTTTCTTATAATATTCTGGGGTATATATCAGTGAACCATCCCAGCCATATACCTGTGGTAATAATTTAGGCGTAAAGCGTATAAGTGTATTTTTATCGGTTATAGTGGCAATATCATTTTCAGTAGAAAAAATAATGGAGCTATACTGAATATCATTTTTATATTCAATACTGATAGTAGAAGGAATTTCACGCTCGTTATATTGAGGAAGAATAAATTGATATATAGCTGGAAGTAGCTCTGTAGTATAAATAATGTTTATACTGAAAATGTTTTTATCAGGAAGATATTGCTGTAATAGAGAATTGTTGAGTAATTGTGTAAATACTTCTGAACTAAGAGAGAATGTATCTATTGTTTCTAATAAGGTGACATTGCTCATGGAGGGGATGTTTTTAATACAGTAGGTGAGGATGGATGGAAATATTGTTTTTATATGATCTAAGGCTCTTGTAGGCATAATGTATGGAGAACCACTTTGTGGCCATGTTACTTTTATTGTTGAGGTAATGATAAATGTTGTCCAATCTATGGTTGAGTGGATAGAATCAATAACAATGGAATGAGGGTTAGTAGTATTCCATGTTTCAACTTGTGCTTCAAGTGTTTGTGCATGTAATGTGAGAGAAAATTGAGTGCCTATAAAGAGCAAAATGTACAAGCACAGCATACAATGTTGAGATATGATTCTGTACATATGTCTATAACGATGGAATATAGCGTTCATTGCCTACTCCAAAATAAATTCCTACCCATTCCCATTTTCCGTTAATATCAGGGCGATCAGGTAATGCTATTTTTTTTATAACAAAATACCAAACAGGGACTCGTCCCCATCCACTTGTTTTCCATAACTTAGTATTTTCGGTAGAGTAAGGGCTGAAATTTTTAGCTACAGAAATATTTGAGCGTGTCAATATAGGTTTAATATCAAAGTTAGGAATAAATGTATTAGAATCAGTAAGTTTTTCAAACCAATGTGCAGTAAAAAATATAGGGGATTGTAGACGTTTAATTTGTACACTATTGTATGAGTATAATGTTTGAAGTATTGACGTACGGGCAGCACTTGCGTTTTCCCAAGTGGTGCTGTTTTTCTGTCTTGAAAGCACTCTTCTTCGTATGCGCAGAAAAATGTCTTCTCTCATTTCTTTTGCTTCAAGTATGAGATTATTTTCGTCATAGGAGAGATAGTTTTGATATGCTGTATATGCTTTGTTCCATTGTGCTGTGTCATCATAGTGTTTTCCAAGAAAATAATAGATATTCCCTTTATTTGGAATTCTATTATTGAAATGCTGTAAAAGAAGGGTTATTGTGGTAATATATGTATAAGGATCTTGTTCAATAGCACTTAATTGTGTAAGACTATTGTATAGAATGTTTTGCATTTTTTTTGATGATGAAGTTTTGAGCAAATCATAATTATGTATGATATCGTTAAGGTAGAATTGTGCATAGGAAGTATTATGTAATGCTAAAAATTCTAAGCCAAGAAGGTATTTGTAATACATCATCAAGGATAGTAGAGTATTGTTATTTTGCATTGTACGTTGAGCGTGGTGTATATGGTTCTGGAGTAGCTGAATAAAGGTATGAGAATCAGCAGTATCTTGTTTTTCATATATATTTGATGCTATTTTTTCTATAAGATACATAGAAATTATTTCATTGTTCTTATGCTTTTGATATGAGTGATAAAAGAAATCTTTTGTATTAAGAGTATGTGTCTTAAAATATATACCTGTTATAAAGATAGCAAGAGGGATAAGCAAGGACAGTATGCTTATCCATATGAATACATATCTCTTCTTATTTGTAGCTTTGTTCTCTTGTATTGCAGTAGAGGAGGGGAGTACAGGGGGTTTACTTTTTTTAGCGGTGATGCTCATAATGGTATAGTATAACAAGTTATTTTATATAACTTATGTACTATTATAGTACACTTATGAGTCAAAAGTAAGAATATTGCCTTATTTTTTACATTAGTATTCTCTTTCTCCTGTAGATATGTAGTGGGTATTTGTGCAAATTTTGTAGTATATAGTCCGTTCTATTTTTGAATATAGATATAGTAACCTGTATGTAAAGTATGTCAGATGTGAACGAATTGTTTGGAAATGCTATACGAACTTTACGGAAGCGAAGCGGTTTATCACAGGATACGCTTGCTCATAGGGCAGAAATAGATAGAACTTATATGTCTTCTATTGAAAGAGGAAAAAAGAATCCTACTATCAAAGTGATTTATAAGTTATCTGTAGGATTAGGCATTACGGTATCTGATATAGTAAATGAATTTGAGAAAAATATACCGAATGATGAATCATCAAATGATTAGTTTTATTATAGTGTATATTATTCAAAAAATCAGATGTGTAGAGGTTGAGGTAATGTAATCATATATATTATAATGAATGTATAGTTATTGTATTGTATTACAATACTGTCAACTATATTGGTGATGTGTTAAGGGAGAGGCAAGACACACAATAATTTTTTTATTTTTGCTATTGCAAAAGATACCGATTTTATTATTATGGAAACAGAAATAACAATCAATGATTTATCCACAGCTATAAATGAGATAAGAGATCGTTTACCTAATAATCAAGGTTGGTCTACACCTAGCGTGATAATATTTACAATTATTGGTATTTTGATAGCATTGTTTATATTTTTTGTCTTGTCTGAAATTTTTCAGATTAAAAAAAGAATGAAGGATATTGAAGTAAATATAAAAAACATTTCTATTGATACATCAAATCTGGACTTTATTAAAAAATTTATTAGTTTGTTTTTTAAGAATGATGGAGTTGATTTAACTACTATTAGTAGTCCAATTACATTAAACGAGAGAGGGAAGGATCTCTCAAGAAAAATACAAGCTGATGCTATAATAGGAAGAAATTATGAATCTTTCAAAAAAAATGTATGTAAAGAGGAATCAATAAATGCTTATGACATACAACAAAATTGTTTTGATTTTTCAAGAGAAATTATAAAAGAAAAACAGTATTTTGAAGTGGATGAATACGAGAATATGAAATCTATCGCTTTTGATGAAGGTATTACGATAGAAAGCATGTATATTATCTTTGGTATATTATTAAGGGATAGAATATTAGAAGAAATGCAATTACCTCATGATGATATTGATAAACATGATCTCAGTACAACAAACAGCACAACAAATCAAGAAGAATAAATGAAAGTTTGTATCACTAAAAACAATAGATAAGTCAGTACACCCCGTATAACCCATTAAGTGAACACTCCGAAAAGTATTGTATATAGGACTATTGATTTACTTATGTTCTATTTCTGTTCTACTATCGTTTTTCTTTGTCGTAAGGAATAGCAAGTGCTTTTGGGGCATTGTTGTTTTTGCTAAATAGTACTAACGCTACAATAGTGAGTATATACGGTAATGTCTTAAAAATTTCTTTAGGAATAAAGCTGAGGGCAGGAACGCTCGTAGAGTAGATTGCTGTTACTTGTAAAAAACCAAAGAGAAGTCCTGCTCCGAGCACTCCTAATGCTCGCCATTTTCCAAATATCATAGTAGCTAATGCAATAAACCCTGTTCCATGAATACTGAGTACTGTGTATTGAGTGTCTTGTGTAAGCACCATAACACCACCAGCTAATCCTGCAAGAAACCCTGAGCTAAGTACAGAAAAAAATCGAATTGTGTACACACTTACTCCTGCACTCTCTAAGGCTCCGGGATGTTCTCCTGCAGCTTTTAATCGTAGTCCTATGACTGTTTTGTTGATAATAAACCAAACAAGAGCAACAAGTATGAGAGCAACATATACTGAGCTATAGATATTACTAAAAAATATTGGTCCAATAATAGGAATATCTGATAATATAGGGAATGTAGATTTTACAAACCCACGAGTAAAATTTTCTGTTCTTTGTTGATTAAATATAATCTGACAAAAATAAATAGTGACTCCAGTTGCTAAAAAGTTGATGCCAGCTCCTGATACTATTTGGTCTCCTTTTAATTGTATGCTTATGAAGGCATGTATCGCTGAGAAAAGCATACCAATAATAGCTCCCAGAATAATAGAAATCCATGGAGCAAGTGTAGGAATGTTTTGTTCTAAAAAAACTACAGTAGTAGCAGCCGTGAATCCCCCTAGCATCATAAGTCCTTCTAGTGCTATATTTGTTACTCCACTGCGTTCAGTAATGAGTCCTCCTAATCCAGCAATAATGATAGGAGCCGAAAGTATAAGAGTAAGGGTGAGTATAGCATATATGACTGTCATTGAGATTCCTCCTTTTCGTTATGTATGGTAGGAGAGGGATCGTGTTCATTTTGAGTTTGTTTTTTCTGTCCATGCTTTCTTTTTTGTAAATAGTGCAAAAACATACGAATGCCATGTTGCATAGCTACTATGATAATTATTGTAGCAATTATTATGGTGATAATATCGCGTGGTATTTTACGCGTTTGCATAATAGGTTGTGCTGATTTTAATGATCCAAACAATAACCCAGCTAGCAGCACTCCTATAGCAGCATTATTGCCTATGAGAGCAACCCCAATTCCGTCAAAGCCATAGTTTTCAAAGCCAGCAAGCACACGACCGTAGCTAAAAGTGCCAATGGAGATTACTACTCCTGCTAGTCCTGCAAAAGCACCGGATATCATCATAGACAAGACAATATTAGTATTGACTTTAATGCCAGCAAGATGTGCAGCTTTTTGGTTGTAGCCTGTAGCTTTTAATTCATATCCAAACGTAGTTTTGTTGATAATAATCCAAAATGCTATAATAGCGAGTATCACTACAATAAGTCCCCAGTGTAAACGGGAATTACGGGTAAGAGAAGAAAGAAAATCACTGTGTAATAATGCTGATTCTGGCAAAGGGTTTGTTTTTACCATGCTGTTTCTGGGGAGCTGTAAGTAACCAAAATTGGTAAAATACAAAGCAACATAGTTTAGCATAATGGTAACTACTACCTCGTGAATATTAAATTTTGCTTTTAATATTCCGGGAATGGCTCCCCACAATGCTCCTGTAATGAGACCTGCAATAATTACCATAGGAAGAAGGAGTATTTTTGGAAGTTCAGGAAACAGTAAGCCTGTGCTTACGGCTGCCCAACTTCCCATCATAAGCTGTCCTTCTGCTCCAATATTAAACAATCCTACCCGTAGTGCAAAGGCTACTGATAATCCAGTTAAAATAATTGGCATGACATACACAAAATATTCACCAATATAACGTGAATTAAAGAAATTTTTGCTTGAGTTAGACTGTAGATTTATCCCAAATGTTCCGCGTAATATGGCAATAAAGAGATCTATAGGATTGTATCCTGTGATGATCATAAGAAAGACACCACTTAACAGTCCACAGAGTACTGCTATTATTGGGATGGATATTTTTTGTTTTGCAAGTAAACGTTTTGCTATTGAAGCTGTCAATGGTATTTTTTCTTTCAATGGTGTTGCCTTTTCATTATTTTTTATTTTTTCCTATCATCATAAGTCCTATTTCTATTGGATCTATATTTTCAGAAGAAAGAATATTTACTATACTTCCATTATACATAACTGCAATTCTATCAGAGAGTTTAGTTATTTCATCTAACTCCATAGAGATAAGAAGTATTGCCTTACCTTTGTTTCTTTCTTCAATGAGTCTGCTATGAATATATTCAATAGCACCAACATCAAGTCCACGTGTTGGCTGTACCACTAACAGTAGCTTTGGTGAATAATCTATCTCACGAGCTATAATTGCTTTTTGTTGGTTTCCGCCTGACATATCTGATACGATACTATTTCGTCCTTGCCCAGAACGTATATCAAAATCTTGAATAAGTGTATCTGCCAATGCATGGATAGCATTAAAGTTGAGTATGCTGTATTTAGAGTAGGGGGCTGTACGATATTTTTTTAGAATAATATTTTCGGACAGTGTAAAGTGAGGAATAAGTCCGTCTTTTTGGCGATCTTCAGGAATAATGCCTATACCTTGTTGTATACGTTCATAAATATTTGTGTGTTCTATACTGATCTCATCAAGTAGTATCTCACCATTTTCTATTTTTCGAGTGCCTACTAATGTTTCAAACAATTCAATTTGTCCATTTCCTTCGACTCCTGCTATTCCTAAAATTTCCCCTTTCTTTACTTCTAAAGATACCGAATGTACAACTGTTTTATTATTCTTTTTTGCACTTAGATTTTGTATCTTTAGTACAGTGTTGCTATCTGGTATATTGCTCTTTTGTATGCCCTGTGATAAACTGCGTCCTACCATCATTTCTGCAAGCTGTTGCTCGCTTGTATCTTTTACATTGACAGTTCCTATGTATTTTCCTCTGCGTAATATTGTACAATGTGCTGCTACCTGTTTTATTTCCTTGAGTTTATGTGTAATAAGGATAATAGATTTTCCTTCTTGTATCAATGATTGCATAATATTCATAAGCTCTTCAATTTCACTGGGAACAAGAACAGCAGTAGGCTCATCAAATATCATAACTTCTGCATTACGGTACAGCATTTTTAATATTTCAACTCTTTGTTGCATACTTACTGGTATATCCTTTATGAGAGCGTGTGGATCAATACTGAGATTATAGGTCTCTGATATTTCTTCAATTCTTTTTGTCGTTTCTTTTAGAAAAAGTCTATTGAACGATTTTTTTGGCTCAATGCCAAGTATGATATTTTCTGCTACTGTAAATGTATCAATAAGCTGAAAATGCTGATGTACCATGCCAATGCCTAGTTTGTTTGCTATCAATGGATTACTAATGGTAACTTTTTCTCCACGAAGGTATATCTCTCCTTCTTCGGGACTGAGGAGTCCAAACAGAATGCTCATGAGAGTACTTTTTCCCGATCCGTTTTCTCCTAAAAGAGCATGGATGCTATTTTTTTCTACTTGTAAAGAAACTCCATCATTTGCAACGATACCGGGAAAGCTTTTACGAATTCCTAGCATTTTTACTATGTATGTATCGTGATTATGAGAATCTGATTGCGATGTAACATTTTTTTTGTTTACAAGCATACCTCTATCGCCACTTCTATTACTAGAATAGCATATATTAATCTATTTTGTTTTTAAATACTATTGTTATAGGAAACTAGAAATTCTCTTCTGCTTGCTATAAATAAAAAAATACGCTCTATAAATTATATTGTACAAAGACAAAAAATATAAAATATGTTATTATAAAACTATGAGTAATAAAACAAGCAAAGATAGTTATTCAGAGAAAAAAAATGCGTCTAGTAGTAACACATCATCGTTTGATGTTAGTAAATACATGATAGCACAAGAAAGTGTAGAACTATTTCGCAAAAACAGTAAAGGGCAAAAAGGCAAGAAATAGAATAAAAATTTACTAACAGGATAACTATAAAAAAGTATCAGTAATACTATTGCTAGTGTAGAATATATTGTCAGACTCCATCTGCTGTATTATAGATAATATTCCCTGTATCATAGGCATGATTGCCACTATTAGTATTATACACCCTGTTAATAATACTGTAGCTTTTGAACTATTTTTATCTGATATTGTTCTGATATTATTATTAAGATTTATTGCATTCTCATAAATAAATTCTAGCATTTTAGGATCTTTTTCTAAGAGTTTCTCATCTATGTTTAGTTTTTTCTTCCATAGGTAGATTATAACAAAAACAAAGCAAATAGTAGATATTATAGGATATACAAATGGAAATTCTCTTTGCTTGCTATAAATAAAAAAAGTGATATAATAAAAATAAATTGTTCAATATATAGGAGGTTATATGAGAACATTATTTTCATTTATTGTGATAGTGAGTATACTGCCATCACTTGCATTTGCTGGAGGTGATAATGAAGGTGCTTCTACAGCAAGCTATAGTATAGGACTTGTTACTGATATTGGTGGTATAGATGATAAGTCTTTTAATCAAAGTACATGGGAAGGAATTCTTCGCTTTGAGAAAGATTTCTCAAGTCAAGGGGGACTCAATGTTACTTATTTACAATCAGAGTCTGATGCTGATTATATTCCAAACTTAAGTACATTAGCAGATGAAGGGTATCAGCTTATTGTCGCACCAGGGTTTCTTTTTATAGATTCTATTGCTGAGGTGTCACGTAATTATCCTGATACTCATTTTCTTATTATTGACTCTGTTGTGGGAGAGAGAGAAAATGTCGCGAGTGCAGTATTTTCCGAACATGAAGGCTCTTTTCTTGTAGGGGTAGCAGCTGCAATACAAGCAAAGAAAGATGGAGCTAAGAAAGTTGGTTTTATTGGAGGTATTGATTTTGATGTTATTCAACGTTTTGAATCAGGGTTTGAAGCAGGCGTAGCGGCAGTAGACAGTAGTATTGCAGTAGTGGTAGAATACGCAGGTGATTTTGCAAACCCTCAAATAGGACAAACCATCGCTACAAAAATGTATGATAGTGGTATTTCTGTTATTTTTCATGCTGCTGGAGGAACAGGAAATGGTATTATCAAAGAAGCAAAAGACAGAGCAATACAAAACAATAAAGTTGTTGCATGGGTCATAGGGGTAGATAGAGACCAATATGAAGAAGGTATTTTCAATACTGCAAGCAAACAATCAGTGATTCTCACTTCAATGCTCAAGCGTGTAGATGTTGCTGCATATTCGGTGTCAAAGCAAGAAACAGAAGGAAACTTTCCTGGACAAGAAGTGTTATACTTTGATTTATCGCAGGATGGTGTTGGTATTCCAGCAAAAAATCCAAATTTAGACAATGACACACTCATGATAATAGATGAATGGAAACAAAAAATAATAGACGGAAGCCATACAGTTCCTAATACCCCAACACGTTTACAATAATACTATAAGTATACAAGGCATGAATTACTGCCTTGTATACTTCTCTCAATACTAAACTATATGTCTGCTGCTTTTTTCTCTTTTGTTGTATGTAATGCTTGAATCTGCATTACAGATATAGAAATTAAATATTTGGCATAATAGAGATTTTGCAGTATACTGATTTTATTGATAGGATCATACGAAAAGGTAACACTGTATTGTTGAACTCTACTTCTAAAATAACTCATTACTACAAAAATGTTATTGAATACTCAGATCTTGCTGAGGTGAGTGTCTTAGCAGATCCAACAGGCAATTACCCTTGTGATGGCTATACCATTACACAAAAAAACCTTTTGTACGGACAAATTGATACAACAACAGTATATAAACTCTTTGATAGCTCAAAAGATAATGTAATTGATATCACTATTGCCTTTGATGCTTTTAAGCATAGCAAGAAATTCAAATCGGCTATGTGGGCAACAGCATCCCTTAAACGTGATGGCACTTTGAAGATATCAGATTTTCCAAGTTACACAATTTCTAAATCTTACTTAGCTCCTTTTGTTAATACTATTTCTGTTGGTTCTTCATGGGATGAATTTGCAAATATTCAAAACAGTTACCGTTTAACTGATATTCAGGAATGGAGTGATTATATTCAAGCTATTTTCTCAGTTAAAAAAGAGCTTATTAAAAAAATTGAAATAGATTTTAAGGGAATGATGTCCGAAATAAAAGATACTAAACACTATATTTTTCAGGGTAATTTAATTGCAAAAATAAATACAAACATCCTTTCCATGTACCAAGAAAGCTCTAGGCTTAAAAACACGCATTCAATGCTTTCAAAAAAAGTTGCGAAGGTAGCTTTACAAGGTAATAAGTATAAAAAAGATGCGAGAATTACATTAACATCTAAACTTTCTGGTGCGCTTCCAAAAAGTCAATTCATCCCGAATATTGAACAATGGAAAAGTATTGAAACTGTATTGAAATCTAAGCATGGTCAAATGACTGCTGTTCAAGGACCACCAGGAACAGGAAAAACAAGTTTACTTCAGTTTGTGATTGCGTCAGAAGTTGTTAATTCAGTGTGTAACAATGCTAGCCACCCGACACTCACGACAATTTGTTCAACAAATAATCAGGCTGTTACAAATGCAGTGGAAAGTTTAATTTTAGATTCTTCGGATAGATGGCTTCCAACAGATGTTGGGCTTGGTATGTATGTGCCAGCTAGATCTGATGGGGTAGTGATACCTAACATCACCATAAATAAAAGCTCCAAAAGCAATAAAGTATATATAAATAGTGATTATCTTGAGCCATTCATGCAATGGAATCAATTTTCTAAGATAAAAGAAACATTCATAGCAAATGCTAGAAAAAATCTACAGCTTAATAATAATGCCAATCTTCAAGAAATAGAAAAAAAGCTAAAGAAAAAAGTATTGGCTTCCCAAAGAAAGATTGCATTTTCTTTTTTTACATTAAAGATTAAAAATCTTTTGAGTAGCTATTTGCTTAGTATTTTTAGTAAAAATGATACAAATTATTACAATAGCTTGAAGAAAAACAAATGGAATTATTACCTTACATTAATGAAGCAGTCTTTTACTGATGCTCTACATTATTGGGAAGCTCGCTTTATTGAAGAGATTGATGCTCTCTTTACTGTTCAAGGGAAAGAGAGAAAACTTGCATTTAAGTCGTCTCTTGATGTGATTGAGACTATATCTTTGCTCACCCCATTTATTGGTATGACCTTACATCAGCTTGCTAAACATTTTGGAGGAGCTAACAATCCTAACATTGCTACAGAATCTATAGGTCTACTTATTTTAGACGAGTCAGGACAAATATGTCCTGAAACTGGTTTTTTCTCATTATTGCTTGCCAAAAAAGCTCTCGTGGTTGGTGATAGCATGCAATTGGAACCTATTCATTCTATCTCTGAAAATGAAGATGATAAGCTAATAAAAAAGAATAGAATGAAAGATTTCTTCAAATCTTCTCAAGGCAATTTCATGAACATGGCTGATACTGCTGCTGACTATAGCACTTGTTTGTTGGAGCATTACAGATGTCACTCTGATATTATTGCTATATCAAATGAGCTTTGTTATCAAAACAAGCTTGTCCCTAAAACTACTAAGGATCATGGATTATATCCACCTTTATCATTTCTAGATATATATGGGGTTTGCCAGAAAGATACTTCAGGTAGTTTAAAAAATAGAGATGAATCAGATAGTATTATTTCTTGGATATTTCAAGAAAGAAATAAAATTGAAGCATATTACAAACAAGACATTAACAATGTTATTGCTGTTGTTACGCCTTTTAAGAAGCATGCAGATACTATTCGTCAAGGTCTTGTAAAAAATGGTATTAAAGGTGTTATTGTTGGAACAGTTCATAAATTGCAGGGTACTGAATTTCCGATTGTTGTGTTTGCTCCAACCTATACTATTGAATATGTAAGACACGCACTTGAAAATAAAGGAAAATCTATGTTCTTTGATATTTCTTCTAGCATGATTAATGTTGCAGTTTCTCGAGCAAAGAAAACATTTATTTACATGGGCGATCCAAGAATCTTACATTACGGTAATGACAATGAAAGTTTGCCAAGCCAAATTTTAGCAAAGCACCTTAAGAAGAATGCTATTGCATTAGCCTTTAAATCTAAAGATAGTGCTCTTGCTAAATTGCGTGCCAATATAGAGAGAATTGCATCTTTAGATGCTCATAGAAATATTTTGAAACAAGCGTTTCAAGATGCTCAAGATTGCATAGTGATATCAAGTCCATTTATTACAAAATATGCAATCGTAAAAGATTCAATAGAAAAGCAAATTTGTAACGCTGTAGAACGTGATGTAAAAGTTAAAATTTTTTATGATTCAAAACTCAATAGTGTGAGACGTCATGAGCTTAAAGATTCTATACAACTGTTGAAACAAGCAGGGGCAGAAGTAATCCATAAAGAAAGGCTTCATAGTAAAGTTTTGTACATTGATAATAAAATGATTATTGAGAGTTCATTTAACTGGCTTTCTGCTGTTAGAGATCTATCCTCAGAATATCAACGCTATGAATCTTCTCTCGTGTATAGAGGAGAGCTTGCTGCAAAAATGATAGCTGATGTAGAAAAAGAATTTCTACATAATTATAGTCAACAAAAAACTCAGTAACAATTAAAATTTTTCGACAATTGGTTGAAATACTCGTATAAAAGTCTCTAATTTTTCTTTGAACCATGCATGATATTCAGGCCAGTTATTTTTATTTTCAATATCAGCAGATTTTTCCGAATCTGATTTTAATTTTATAATGGAGTGTTTTCTATCATCTTGCCATTCTAAAGCTTCTCCAAATGATTTCTCAATAGTATCTTTTTGCTCATAAAGCTCTTTAAATTTTTCCTTCATTTTTTTATATAGGCATATTCTAGCAGTTAATTTTTTAGCTCGCGTATTGCAAAAAATGCATAATTTCACATTTGTTTTTAGAGGAAAATATGCGTAGCCTTGATTTACTGAAGAGGAATCTGGTATCTCTGGATTTTGCTTAAGATATTCAAAGAGAGCAGAGTAGTATTCTGATTCAGGTGGCTGTGATATTATGTTAAATTTTGGTGCAGGAAGAGAATTATCAATACACCAGAGTTCAATCTCTAAGCCAAAAAAACGTAAATTTTCATTAGTGTTTTTGTTGAGCCAATCAAGTGCAGTTCTGTGTTCTTCTGAGAATTTTTCTGCTATCCAGATAATAGTGGCATTAACGGCATCAAGACCAGCAGCATAGGTCGTCAGTTGTCCAAGATGTTTATGATCTGTTTTCTTAAACTGATTCTCAATCAAAATTAAAGAGTCATCTTCATTTTTACAAACTATATCGGCACGAAATGGACCAATTCTTTTTTCTGTTTCTACTTTTTCTACAGACTCAAGGTGAATATTGCCACCAATCGTATCTCCCAAGCGTTTAAGATTTTCTTCTTCTGCGAGCCAGGGTGTGAAGTCACGTTCCTCATGTCCCCAAATCTCTCGAAGTTTCACAGGTTTTAATTCCCCTAATTTTTTTTCCATAATCAACCTCCTGCTCCAAGTATATAATACTTATATCCTATTTACAAGCAATCTATAATTAAATTCATGAGTTCAAAGATTAAATGCGACAAAGGAGCAAAAAAAGAGCAAGAAAAAATCTCCAATATACTGTAGCATAATAATGGAAAAGTTAGTATTATATATAGATATTTACAGTATCATTACATACTTAGACATATATATATGATACACTAAATCTAGTACCCGAAAGGTATGCAAAAATATGATAAGAAATGGAGAGAGACATATGATGAAAAAAAAGGATAAACAGAGAGAAAGAAACAGGCATACATCCATGTATGGAATGTATCGGTATTGTGTTTTTATTTTGTTGATACTCATGAGTGCATTGTTATATACTTGTACTGCACCTAAGAGTACCGATTCTACTGATTACGATATTAAGTTTTATGTGAGTAGTGTGGAAAAAAGTAATGTTGTTACAAATAGCGTAATTTTACAAGCTACTAACTTTAGTACTAAGTCAGATATTCCAAAAGTAACATGGGAAAATAAATTGAGTGATCCTAGTAAGTGGCTAGTACTTATGTATAAGCGAGGATCAAGTGATATATTCTTTTCAAGTATTGTAGATGGAGATAGCACTACTAAAGAAGCTGGAGTTGCCGATTATGTCAATACCAGTAATTTTTCTACTCATCAAGATTTTCCTGTAGAGTATCGTGTATCAGTAACAAGACTTGAAGCAGGAACATGGAGCATTGACTCTGCTTCGGGGAACATAACAGTCAGCGGAGGAAAATTGACACAGGAGCTTACATTAGAAAAGAAAGCTCAGATTGATATTGCACGATATGGTGAAGAGGAATATACTACTCGGATTGAAGGAAAAAATGCCTTTAAAAATAGAGATTCAGACGCTCAGAAAATTATAGACGCCTCTCTCAGTGGGAACACTGCAGGCATTCCTCTTATAAAAACACCAAGTGCGTTTGAGTTGACAAGTACCAGTATGAGTAATGGGGAAGTTATAGGGATATTACCAGACGAAAAAGGCTTTAAGCATAGTTCTGGTAATTGTTCGGGGTACTTAGGAGAAAGTGTTTCGCCAGCATTAGATTGGTCAAAAAAAACAGCAAAGTCCAATAACAGTACTTTTGTTGTTCTTGCTTATGATCCTGTTCAAAAAAATCCCGTTGGCAAATTAAATGAAACAGCAGCCTCTCCTTACTTTTCATTGTGGTTTCAGTATAATATCCCTGTTAATGTAAAAAAAATGCCCGAAGGAGATGGAGGAAACGGTACTAGTGATAAGAAAGATGAGGATAATCCCTTATTTGACAGTACGCCTACTCCTAAGGCAGGGACCTTGTCTCATAATGTATATTCTCTCTCATCGAGTGAGCTATTGGGATTTTATAATCTTACTAAATGCTATGATACTGCAAAGCCAGATCTAACAACGCTTCCTATCCGAAAGCGATATGATGGACCCTTGTCAAACCCATACTCAGGGAGGCATTATACACGTTTTCTTGTGTTTGAAGTTGATAATGGCAGTCTTGCAGAATTTAAAGATGCGTCAGTTGAGAGCTTACAGCAAAATAAAGTGGAAAGTGCCACAAGAAGAGCTGAGCTTAAAAAATTTGGTTTTGATAAAAAAGTTTCTGGATCTTCTGTTGATATGTTAGTACAAAATTTTATTGACATAGATAGAACAAAAATTAGGAACAATGATTTTACTGATTTGAATGTAAATCATAAGAATGGTAAAGTAAAAGTGTTGGGAGTGTCTGTGCTACTATTTGCTATAGATGCAGCAACATTGCCATTTTAAGCAGGAGTAAAAAAGGAGTCTATAATGTATGATAGATATAGTATAAAAAGAAAAATCAGTATAATAGTACTGTTTTTTTTAATGGTAAGTTTTGTGTATGGAGCAGAAGAGGAGTTGTCTATGAAAAAAGCGTATTTTGCAGGAGGGTGTTTTTGGTGTATGGAAGCTCCTTTTGAAAAGCTAGAAGGAGTAAGTGAAGTTCTTTCGGGATATACAGGAGGAAAAGAGCTAAACCCTACCTATAAGCAAGTAGCAAGTGGAAGGACAGGACACTATGAGGCAGTAGTCGTAGTATACGATGAAGAGAAAATTACTTACGAGGAGCTGTTGCAGGTATTTTGGAGACAAATAGACCCTACTGATGGAGGAGGGCAGTTTGTTGATAGAGGAAAACACTATGCCACTGCTATCTTTTATACAAATGAAGAAGAAAAGCGTCTCGCTGAGGAATCAAAAGTGTTTTTACAAAAATCAGGATGGTTTAATCGTCCCATTGTTACCGAAATTATTCCTTTTGATACATTTTATGTTGCAGAAAAATATCATCAAGACTATTATAAAACAAATGCATTGAGCTATAAATTTTATCGTGCTGGTTCAGGAAGAGATCAATTTTTGAATCGTGTATGGGGAGAAGAAGCAGATGATATTGATGAGATACCGATGAAACCCCAATAGAGAGTAACACAAAATATGGCAGAGGATACAAAGCAAGAAACTATTGAAGAGAGTAGCCAGTTTCTTCCACAGTTTTCTCTTGAAGTAGAGGGGCAGAACCTTATACCAGTGATTGTGCAAGAACAGTCGACAGGCATGGTACTGATGTTTGCTTATATGAACAGAGAAGCGTTGCAGCTTACCATTGATAGTAAGGAAGCAGTATTTTACAGTCGTTCACGAAAAACATTGTGGCGTAAAGGAGAAACAAGTGGTAATGTATTGCGGGTACACTCTATACGCTGTGATTGTGATCAAGACACATTACTGCTTTTTGTAAGTATAGAAAATAATGGGCTTGCATGCCATACACAGAGAAAAAGCTGTTTTTATCGTACCGTACATAAAAACGATGAAAAAGACGCAACGCATAAGACATATACACTCCATTTTTTAGAATAAAAAATATATGGTATTAAAAGCTCCTATGATAAAAATACTACGATGCATACAAGCACTAAGAGGGCATGTAATAGAAATCTTTCTTTTTTTCATACTTATATTTGTTCATGCAAATATACATGCTCTTGATATAGATGCGGATATTAAGTTTGTCGCACTCCCTGATAATAACGGATACTCTGTAAATGCAGTTAACAAAGAGCCATTTCCAATATACATACATATTGATTTTTCACTTGTTTCTTACACTTCATCGGTAGAGTTGCCTGCAATCATTAAGCTAGAGTCTGGAACAACAGATACTATTGTACAGTTACATAAGATAGAAGGACAGCAACGTTTTTCTTACTCAGTACGTTATTCTTTTATGTTTACCGAACCACGTACTACTGTTCCTGATGATTACTTGTACTATTTTCCATTTAAGCATGGGACTGCTCATAGAATAGGGCAGGGATGGAATGGAAGTTTTTCTCATAGAGGGCAAAATACCTATGCTGTTGATTTTAACATGGATGAAGGAACTGAGATTTATGCAGCAAGAGAAGGCATAGTAGTCTCTTTGAAAGAAGATTCTAAGATAGGGGGAGCTTCTGCAAGATATGCAGATCATACAAACTATGTATTAGTACAGCATAGCGATGGCAGCTTTTCAAATTATGTTCATCTTCAATATAACGGAGCATTGGTGAACAAAGGAGATACAGTACAGGTAGGAGACGTGATAGGATTAAGTGGTTCTACTGGTGTTTCAACGGGACCTCACTTACATTTTGATGTACGTATATTTAATACTGAGGGAAAATTTTACAGTATTCCTTTTATGTTTAGTGGAAAAGATGGAGTTTCTATTAGTCCTTTAGTAGGAAGAACCTACTATGCGTACTTTCCCAATAAGGAAGCATTTACTGAAATAAGAGGGGAAAATATAAAAATATCAGATTATGATTCTTATAGAAAAACTCTTGATGCTTCTTTCTCAAAATCTGAGATCAGTATACGAACTGAACCATATGATGATCGTCTTGTTGTATTTATTGCAAATGGGAATGATGCTGCCATAGAGGCAACAGTGAATC
This sequence comes from Spirochaetia bacterium, assembly GCA_965226055.1. Lineage (GTDB taxonomy): Bacteria > Spirochaetota > Spirochaetia > WTKD01 > CBDDCA01. The sequence goes on from CBDDCA010000004.1 coordinate 48,504, forward strand.
TTAGTCTCAACAATTTAGAATCGCTACTTGGTAACCCCATCAATATCAGTATACAAGCACGAGAAGAGCTATTCTTGACAATATTGCTAGTAAAAGATCTTGCAAAAAGATACGGATTACAATCACGCATACGCTATAAAAAGCCTCAATAGTTGCTATAGTATTACAAAATTGTAATACTGGAGTAATGTTTATGAAGTGTATATATACTATATTAGAATATATATAATACCTCCTCTTTATATATGTTAGCACCTTACAATTTGTAAGGTGCTTTTTTTTTGTAGTGATATATTTTTTTAGTGCCTATTTTTAGTATATGGAGATTATAAAAAGTATTGTACGATATTCATAACTGAAGGAGTATATGAAGTACCAAAGAGATTGAGGTGGTTGAGGAGATGATATAAATTATAGATATGTTTTCTTTCTTGATATGCTTTTTCTAAGGGAAGTATGTCATTATATGTGTTATAAAATTGAGCATCACAAGATCCAAAAAGTTCTGTCATAGCAATGTCTGCTTCGTAATGTCCATAGTATACAGCAGGGTCTATGAGAAGAGCCTGTTCTTTTTTCACGCATAAATAGTTTCCGCTCCATAAATCTCCATGAAGAAGAGAAGGCATTGATATATCAGGGATAAGAAGAGGGAGTTTACTGCACAGTTGTTCTATTTTTTTAGCATCATGAGGAGTAATACGTGTATTATGTATTGCTAACTGTAATTGAAAGAGCAATCGTTCGTTAGTAAAAAAATGTAGCCAAGAATGATGTAGCGTATTTTTCTGTACTGTATCTCCTAGATAATTATCATGAAAAAAACCAAATAAGGGGCGCTCTGTATGTTGTGTATTGTTATCAAGTACAGAAGGATGCATATGCATATGTGCAAGTGTCTGTGCAAAATGTTCCCAAAAATGAGGAGATGCTTTGTGCTGTTCCCAATACTCAAGCAATAAAGTACTGTTATTGTTGTTATTGCTTACAATGCCATATACATGCACTGTAGCAATACTATGTGTCGAAGCTATAGTCATAAGCCCACTCGCTTCTGCTTGGCATCTATCCATAGCTTGGTTTCCTTGATATTCTTTACTTACTATTTGTTTCAAAACACTATTGCTTGAAGAGTGTTTTGTTTCATCGTGAAGTAACAGTATATGCGTGGAAGCACCATCTCTGACACTTAATGGAGACTTTCTTTGTATTATCGTTGATGGAGTAAACAGCTGTGTTACTGCTTCTTTCATAGAAGAAAAGATTGGAGCACTAGAATAATATTTTCCCATATATGTTATAATACCCTATATGGTACTATGTGATGATCTAAAGTATATTTATAAAAAATCTAACAAAGGGCTTACTAAGCTGAGTGTTGCTTTACAAAAGGAACATGTATACGGTTTGTTAGGAAAAAACGGTTCAGGGAAAACTACATTACTTTATATTATTTCCAGTTTATTGTTTCCTCAGAACGGGGCTTGTACTATTGATAGTATATCAGCTACCATGCGCAACCCTAAAGTATTACAGAACTTTTATGTGTTTCCAGAAGATATATTTGATATATCAATGAGTGCGCAGAAATTTGTTGATCATTACTCAATGTTTTACCCTAACTTTGATAGATATTATTTTCAAACATTAGCACAAGATTTAGATATACAAGATAGCTTGTCTTCCTTATTACATAAACTTTCGTTGGGGCAGAGAAAAAAGGTGTTTATAGCATTTGCATTGGCAACAAAGGTGCAGGTATTATTGTTTGATGAGCCAACAAACGGTCTTGATATTCCAAGTCGTACTGCACTCAAGAGTGTGATATATAAAAATGCTCATAGCAATAATCAGATTGTACTCATATCTACCCATAACATCAGAGATATAGAAAATTTAGTAAGCAGTTATATTTTTATTGATAAAGGAGAACATTTATTTACTGTTGATACCGAAACGATTTTTACAAATTTTATCTTAAAGAAACATGGGACTCCTACACAAAAAAATGCATTGTACACTTGTAAGGTATTTGATGGATACGCGTCTCTTCTTGAAAATAAGAGACATAAACTAGAAGAGTTTGATCTTGAAATATTTTTTACTATGGCATTAAATGAGCAAGGATTACAAAATATGCTTGCTACACTAGGACAGCCAGTTATATATGAGCAAACAAATATATGAAATTTTCTTGCAATAATAAATGGGTACTTGTTACAGGAGCAAGCTCAGGGATTGGTAGGGCATTATCCTATGCTTTAGCAGAAAAAGGGGCTCAATTACTTCTTATTGGACGTAATACCGCTGAGCTAGAGCACAGTCTTGCTGAATGCTATAAACGGAGTAAGCGATCTCATAAGGAAGTACAGCATTATATATACACTGTAGATCTTAGTAAAGAAGAACACATTCATCCGTTTATGCAATTTCTTGAGCAAAAAAATATTCATACTGATGTGTTACTCTTAAGTGCAGGTACTAGCATGCATGCAAAAGTGATAGAGAGTACTGTACAGTTGTACAGGAGCATGTACGAATATAATTGCATAACATCTATATCAATTACTCAGGCCTTGTTGCCAGAACTTATTGAACGTAAAGCGATGATTGTATCGATGAATTCGGTGCAATCTGTTATAGGTGTTCCTTTTCATGGAGCGTATGCTGCTGCCAAGCATGCAGTGTCAGCCTACTTAGAAACTCTTGAACTAGAAGAACCAAATATAGATATTGTAGAATTAAAGTTAGGATGGATTCGTGATACTAATATTAGAAAAAATGCCTTAGCAGGCGATGGATCTATTAGCCATACTCGAAAAAATAATAAGAGGGATCATGGATCAAGTATAGCTTTAGATGACTGTATAAAAAAAATAATATATGCCATTGAGCATAAGAAGCGATATATGTATGTACCTCAGTCTTGGAAGCATATTTTGTTTGCAAAGTATGCCTTTCGTACACTCTTACATAAAAAAATAAAACAGAAAGCATATAAAGATAGTGCATAATACATGTTATATGAAACATTATTATGAAAGGATGATATATGAACAAACAAAACACATTTTTTTATAGGCTCATTAATAGCCAATTCATTCGATATAGTAAGCTCGTAACCCATACTCATGGAATACCGTTTCTACAAAGCATACTTATGTTTATACTTATTACTGTAGGATTTAGCTTACTTCATATAGTTCTATATAATGTAATTTTTTATAATCTTTCTCTCCTTATACAAGATGTGTTTACGAACCTTGCTTTAATAACCCTTATGATAATTATTATAAGACATACAAGCAGAGTATTTTTTCATCTTCATAACAAAAGAAATATTTCTTTGTTTCATCCGCTTCCTATAACACAAAAAGTGAAATTTATTGTATTATGTGGGTTTGTGTATGTATTTCAAACAATAGTATCCTTCTTGAGTTTTGTCCTTATAGCGTTTGTTATAAACTATATGTACACTCTGGCTTCAATACCCAATCTCCCGTTAAAGCTATATGAATTGTTGGATGCAATAAATATACGAACAATATTTGATTATGTTACTGTGATAACATGTTTTTTCTTTGGTGCTATATATTTTAAGTCCCGACATATGAATAAAACAATATTAGCAATGGTGGTAGGCTCTCTTTTACTCTCGTTTTTAGTTGCTATGGATCTTCCTGTGCTAAGCACGATGTTTTTCTATAATGATGAATGGACGGCAGATATTGTTATAAGTATCCTTATCAATGGACTAGGAATACCCTTCACCTATATCTTGATGAAAAAGCATACTATAGCAAAAGTAAAGTAGCCATATCATCATTAAACACTAGGAGAAAGAGAACAGAAAGAAAAGAGAGAGTAATAGTATAAAAATACTTACTAACAGTACATGTTTTCTTTTTTTGAATACAAGGAAGTCAATGAGTAAGCCCAATGAAGTGAAAAAAGGAGAGCCTATGACAATACATGAAAGGAAGAATTCTATACTGTTTTTTATAGTGCCATTTTCTGTTATTGAAAAAACATTCATGCTGACTATAAGTAAAGACAGTCCTATAATAAGTAATTGTAGGCTATAAAGTATTGTGTAAGTATATTGATATTGTATTTTTGTTTTTTTCATTATTGTAATAGGAACATTATTATAGATTATTCTGTTAATGCAGAGTATACCATAGTAGCTGATATAATAAAGTTTACTAATATGAATAACCAAGATAATTGTTTATTTTTTATTCTTGAAAGAGTATATTTTCCAATGTATGTTCCTATATATCCTCCTGTAATGAGCAACATAGCAGTTACTATATCTATTTGTATTGATTGAGTATACACTAATAATGCAGGTACTGTCGAAAAGCTAATAATAAATGAGCTTGTAGCAATAGCTATTTTAATGGGAACTTTACAGATAAATACCATAATGGGAACAAGTACACTTCCTCCTCCTAATCCAAGCATCCCTCCTAAAAATCCTGCAGTACTTGCAATACCCACTGCTGTCTTTATCCGAATTGGCACATATTGTATGCTATTGTTGTGGGAATTTTTTTGATTTGTATCTTGTTTTTCAGTATACTCATGAAAGAAGAAGCTGTTTTTATTGGTACTCAATGTAGGCTGAGTGATACGTAACATATACAAGCTTAAAATAAATACTGAACAAGCAAAAAGTATTTTGATAACAATGGTATAGGTAATGAGGCTGACATTTGCTCCTATAAAAGAGCCAACAATAGCAGTGATAGCAAGTACTAAGCCTAGACTTATATTAGTTTTGTTTTCTCTTAAGAATAAAATATTAGAAAAAAGACTGCGACATAAAATACAGATAAGTGATAATGTGATAGCAGTATGAATGTTAAAATCAAATACAATGCTGAGAAAAGGAACCATAATAACCCCACCCCCTAATCCAAAGAGTGTTCCTATAAACCCTGCTAAAATGCCAACTAGTATCATATATGTTTGAAGTATTATTAGTATAGTATTAGTAAATATCTGCTCGCACTATTGTTTTTGTAAACCCGAGATCTTTGAGTACGCTAGATATAGTAAGATACCCTTCTTTTTTAAGTTTGTCAACTATGACTCGGTAATATCCATTATTGTATTCAATGATGGCATATATTTCATGTTCGTATAATCTATTTATAAGCCGTTGTGCATTTGTTCGTTTGCTATAACTTGCCACTTGTATACTGACTGTATCATTTTCATTCTTAAAGTATTTTTCAGCACTGCTAAAACCACTGGGTTTTTTCTTTTCTATTTCTCCTAAACTTATAATTTCTATGTTCACTAAGGCAAGTCCCGATGCAATCATGCCTAATTCTTCTGCTGCCCGTTTAGAGACATCAATAACCCTGTTTTCAATATAAGGACCTCTATCATTTATACGGACAATGACTGAGGTATTGTTTGCTTTATTTGTTACTTTTACAATACTATCAAAAGGTAAGGACTTATGAGCAGCAGTCATTTCATTCATATTAAAACGCTCACCATTTGCAGTCAATCGGTTATGAAATTTTTCAGCATAATAAGATGCGTAGCCCTCTAGTTCATATGTTTTATTCTTTTGATCGTCATACATTTGTGTTTTTGCATGTTGTATAGTATCTGTTGAAACACTCACTCCATCATGGACATAGAGTAAATCAAAATTGTTGGGCACATACTCAGGTGGCTCATCATAGTTTTGGGCATGTATAGGATACATAGCTCCAAATACACTGAGAATAGTAAATAGAAAATACTGCATGATCTTCATACTCGTAACTATCGTCAGTTTTATGGCATTTCTTAATATATAAATACTTACTCATATCTGTTATACTATATATATGAGTAAAGCAGTGCATTGGGCTGATATATATGCAGAAAAAGTAATTCGTGATAAAGGTGAAAAAGAGTGTTATGTATGTGCTTCTGGTATTACTCCATCAGGCACAGTACATATTGGTAATTTTAGAGAAATTATATCAGTTGAGTTAGTGATACGAGCTCTTAAAGATATGGGCAAAAATACTCGATATGTTTTTTCTTGGGATGATTTTGATGTGTTTCGTAAAGTACCCAAGAATATTTCTAATGCAAGTGATTATGAAGCATATCTGAGAGTTCCTATTGTTGATATTCCAGATCCCTGGAATCGTGCAAACAATTATGCAAAAGGAAATGAGCTTGCTATTGAGAGCTTGTTAGGTCGTGTAGGAATTTTCCCTGAATACATATATCAGGCAAAAGAATATCGAAATGGAACATATACTGAAGGGATACGTCTTGCACTGCAATATAGAAATGATATTCTTGAAATTCTCAATGCTCATCGTGATACTCCTTTAGGAGATGATTGGTATCCAATTAGTATTTTTAGTGCTTTTACCAATAGAGATAATACAAAGATTCTTCACTGGGATGGAGAGTGGAATGTACGCTATGTATGTCTTGATACTAACAAAGAAGATACTATTGATATTAGAGATAGTTCTTTAGTAAAATTATTATGGCGCATTGATTGGCCTATGAGATGGAAACAAGAGCAAGTGGATTTTGAGCCTGCAGGAAAAGATCATCATTCAAAGGGAGGCAGTTTTGATACTGCAAGAGAAATTGTAGATGTAGTGTATCATTATGAAGCCCCTGTAACCTTTCAATACGATTTTGTTCGTATAAAGGGAGGAACAGGCAAAATTTCATCTTCTAGTGGAGATGTGATTGGCCTTGAAGATGTTTTGAAAGTATATACCCCTCAGCTTGTTCGATTTTTGTTTGCAGGAACAAGACCTAATTCGGAGTTTGCTATTTCTTTTGATGTTGATGTGATTAAGATATACGAAGATTATGATAGATTAGAGAGAGAATATTATGCAAGTACTGCAGATGATGCAAATGCTAATCCTAAATTAGCAAAGCGAAGACGTATGTACGAACTATCACAGACACATCATGTAAGTAAAGTACAGCCTTTTCAAATTCCATTTCGTCATCTTTGTAATTTACTGCAAATTTATCATGGAGATCAAAAAGCAGTAATTTCTCGGTTGCAAGAAAATGGTGAATTAAGCGATGTCCAAATACAAGAACACGGTGAATATCTTACTTTGAGAATGACTTGTGCATGGAATTGGATACGGCATTATGCTCCTGAAGATTTTAAGTTTCGTTTGAAGGATCCTTTGATTAAAATTTTCATTGAAAAATTGCAATCATTCATTAAAGATTTAAGTGAGCAGTCAAAATCAGAGGATGTTTTTGAAAAATTAAAAGTATCAATAAAAGAGTTAAGACAAGAATCAAAAAAATACCCTGCAATAAAAATAAGCGAATTTTTAGAAAAGATAAGTGACTTTTTAGAAAAAATAAGTGACGATGATGAAAAGATGATTAAATTTTTCATTGAAAAATTACAATCATTCATTAAAGCCTTACATGAGCAGTCAAAATCAGAGGATGTTTTTGAAAAATTAAAAGTATCAATAAAAGAGTTAAGACAAGAATCAAAAAAATATCCAACAGCAGAGATAAGCAACTTTTTAAAAAAGTTTAACGATGAAGATGTAGAGGATTTCTTAAAAGAATATGGAAAGAATTTAGATATAAGAGTATGGCATGAAGACATAATAAAGATTTCATTAGATAAAGATTTAGGGGATAAAATTATTGCTGCAAGGACATATCTTAGAAAAAATTTAGCAGAACGATGGGATAGCTTAGATGATAAAGGGATAAATGAGCTCATATATGAAGCAATACACAAACACCAATTAGATAATATAGGGTTTTTTAAGGATATATATAAACGTTTAATCGGAAAAGAAAAAGGCCCACGTTTAGGTAATTTTATGCGTATAATTGGAAAAGATCGTATTTTGGAGTATCTTGCATGATGAATGATAGTGCTATATCGTATCAAGGTGTCTCATTAAAACAAAAAGTAGGGGAATATGTTGTTGATGCATATATAAAAAGCTCTATGGCAATAGGGTTAGGGTCTGGGACTACTGCCATTTATGCAGTACGTAAGATTGCTGCTATGTACAAGGAAAAAAAATTACACAACATATTTTGTTGTAGTACAGGTCCTGGTACACAGCTTGAAGCACAGACGTTGGGATTACCTTGTATGAATATGGATCATCCATTGTTGACAGAACTTGATGTTGTTATAGATGGAGCAGATGAGTTTGATACAAATGCGTATGTATTAAAAGGAGGGGGAGGATGTCATTTATATGAAAAACTTGCTTTATACAGTGCAAAACAAGGAGTTATGATAGTACAAGCAAATAAAAAAGTGGATGCTTTAGCTATACGTTTTCCTCTTGCTGTTGAGTGCATTCCTCTTGCTCAAAGCAGAGTATATACTGCATTACAGAAATTGCTCCCTATAGCCTCTATTGTGTTAAGAAAAGATGCAAAAAATATCGGTCCTTGGATTACTCCTGAAGGAAATTATATTTTTGATGTATTGCTATCAAAAGCGGTAGATGTCTCTTTTTTTGAGGATGCTATAAATGCTATACCAGGAGTTATTGAAAATGGTTTTTTTAGTAAGAAGAAAGTGATAATAGTAAGCATTGATAATGAAGGAACAATACAAACGCTTAATTAAGACTGTGTCTCAATAGAGGCAAAAACAATACAGTAATATATAGTTTCTTTTATGCTACTGTAGCGTTACGCCAATTTTTCTGTACTTTTACCTTTAATTGAAGATTGACAGAAAAATCAAAAATATCATTGATAGCTTTTGAGGCTCGTTTGCGTATGTTTGCTATCATGCTTCCTTTTTTTCCAACAACAATAGCAAGCTGACTTTTTGTATCAACAATAATTTCTACTAATACTGCTATTGCTGTTGTCTTTCCTGCTTTGTTTGTAGTAAGTACAGTACTCCTTGCTAGTTTTGTATTTATTGCATGAGGAAGTTCCTGTGATAAAAAATGAATAGCTGCAGACCTTACTTGTTCACAAATGCGAAATTCACCTTCTTGGTCAGTATAATAATCAATAGGATAATGAAAAGTATCGTTTGGAAGATACTTTGCCAATGTAGTAAGCAATGTTTCTAAGCCATATTTTTGCAATGAAGAAATTGCTACAAACTCCGTTTGAGAAACTCGCTGGGATAATTGTTTTGTAGCAGGATGTTCTTGTATAATAGTATTGATTTCTGATTGTGATAGCGAATCATGTTCTTTTTGTATTAGATCTATTTTTGTAAATGCAACAACTAGCGGTTGAGGAGCTTTGTTTAGTATTTGTATAAGAGCCATTTCTTCATCCCCTATTTTTCGGCTTGTGTCTATAAGGGAAAGAATGACATCACAGTGTTTAATAGCAGTGGTAACTTGAGCACTAAGATGCTTATTGTATTTTTTTTCAGAAATATGATAACCGGGACTATCAAGAAAAATATATTGAACTTTTTCTGTATTGACTATGATACGTATAATAGTACGGGTAGTTTGAGGGTATTGAGAGACTATTGAGGCCTCATGCTTACACAATGTATTTAAGAGAGTTGATTTACCTGCCGATGGGCGGCCTATTACTGCTATAAACCCACATTGTGTTAATGAGGGATGTTCTGTATGTTGTATATTCATATTTTTTTATTGGGAACTATAAATGGTGTCAAAAAATTTTATTCTGTTGAATCTTTTGATATCTCATTGAATTCTTAAATTTGCAATAAGAATTTAATGCTTTTTTTTTATTGCAAGAACGAAAAGGTAGTTGTGCATTTGATAATTCTGTCTTTCTCCTTTTGTTAATTATTAAATTCATAAGCCATAATAGAACTTTCTTTTCCTTTTATATTTATCTCTTTATTGGTAAATAAATGACAAAGATAAAAATCTTTTTTGATTATATTGAAATAAGCATTAGTATTAAAATAAGTTCTACCTGCAGGAGCAGAAGATAAACGACAAGCATAATTGACACTTTCTCCAATAGCAAATAATTGATTTGTTCTTACTTTAAAAAATACTTGTCCATAATCAATGCCTATACCTATTCCTATATTTAGTATATCTAACTTAAATTTTTCATTTTTTGTATATTTCTTATACCATTTTTTAAAATTTTTGTGTAATTCTATTGCACATTGCATACAACTTAAATATGATTTTTCATCTATTTCTTCTATAAAATGACATAAAATACCATCTCCTGTAAACTTATCGTATATTCCGTTATGTTTTGTTATTATTTCATTTGATGTACTTATAATATCTTCTATAAAAGAATAGTAATCATTCATACTTTTACAAACAACCATTAAATCTGTGCTTTTTCTAATATCTAGACATAATGTATACGTTGCTAAAAGATTAATTTGTTTTGTAGAAGTATCAGTATCAGTATCAAAAAAAGCGTATTTATCATCTAACTTTTTTAAATTTTCTATTACTTCTATATTTGCTTGATGTTTAAAAAAATCATCATATATTTTTTTCTCATTTTCAAGGTCTTTTTGTAAAGATTGTACATATTGAGAGTCATCATCATTTTTACTTTTTTTATCTTTCACGAATATTTATTTCAAATTAAGAATAAAATTTTCATAGTATTTAACTATAAGATTTTTAGGTATTTCTACATTAGGTAATCCAGTATAGCTTTCATACCATGGAGAACCTTTTATATGGGTAAGATTTACCAAATTTGTAATTGATACTTCTTTATATACATTACAAATGTTATGTATAATTTTTGTAATTTCACTGTCCTCTACTTCTTTCTCGTTTTTAATGCTATAAGACTCTTTACTCTCTAATAAGAAATTTTTTGGATTCCTAACATCGCGAAGTAAGTCATATACATCAGGAACAACAGGTCCTAATTTCCATGCCTCTATTCTTTCTGAGAATAAATATTGTTTTTTTAGAGTACTAATAACCCCAAAACAAATATAAATTAGCTTTAATGTCCTAAGCACATCAATCTTTTTTTGTTCTTTCTTTTCACTAAACAAATCATGAAAAAATTTTACAATACTGTTACTAACACGAAAGGCATTGGTAATAGGATTTTTATTTATATTGTTTTCTAACATAACCACATATATTATATTTAAAATCGGATATATTGTCAATGTAAATTAAATTATTTGATAATTAAAATAAGAAATCAAACAGAAGTACCAAAAACCTCATAAAAGGTAATTTTCTCATTTAGGGTAACATTATATATAGTTCTCTTTTCTGTTTGTCTTGCATAGCTTGCACACAAGTACTATTATAGAATATATGAGATTAAATAAAAAGGAACATAATGAATTAAAGACAAAAGGAGCTTTCGGAGAAATTGAAAGAAAGAGTCGAATAGTATTTATTGCTGATCCTATTGATAAAGATTTGGCAGCTAAGGTGAATAAAACTCTTTTATTATATGATGAAATAAGTAATGATCCTATAAAAATATTTATCAACTCTCCTGGAGGAGAAGTATATTCTGGTTTTTTCATTTATGATTGTATACGTTTTTTGAATTCTCCTGTATATATTATTGGTGCAGGATTAGTAGCAAGTGCAGCAGCTCTTATCTATCTTGCGGTTGATAAGGAATATCGATATTGTTTACCACACACTCGTTTTTTACTCCATCAACCTTTATCTGGGATGAGGGGGACTGTGAGTGATTTAGAGATTCATGCAAAAGAGTTAGATAACATTAAAAAATTGATTAGTGATATTATTGCTACACAAACAACACAAGATATCTCTAAAGTAGGTATTGATATTGATAGAGATTATTGGCTACATGCATATGATGCATTGGAATATGGCTTAGTATATCAAATTATCCAAAATAAAGAAGATGTACCATTACTATTTCCTACGGATAAAGCAAAGAAAAAAGATTCTATAAAAAAAGACAGCAAAAGTAATACAAAAAGTACAAAGAAAATAACTGTATCAAAAAGCTCTGTAAAAAAAACAACTTCCAAAAAAGAGTAACAAATACATATCCTATTTTTCTGTATTCTATTTTTTTATATGTATTCCTTGTATTGTAGATATATGCAAAAATAAAGTATAGAGTTTTACCCTCAATGAGTGATGCATTTAAAATATGTAATGCTTTGAATATCACTTTAGATATTATGATAGTTATGTTTTTTATTTAACTTATTTTATGTATAATATAATATACGATTATGCAAAAAATCATGTAAAAAATACCTATTTGGAGTTTTACTATTTCGTATGAACCCTTTTGATAAAATCAGTATACCGTAAAATTTCTATTATGCCAAGTGTGTAAAGTTCGTGTTGTAAGGAAAGTATCAACAATAAGAGGGCGCAGAGTAAGTACACAAGGATCCAGAGAGGGACTTTTTTCTTTGAGTAATACAGCAGGAGAGCCGTGTTTATAAGAGTTATAGCGTTGATGATTAAAGCTATATTGATACTCACTACTTAAGTGTAAAAAAGTACTGAGAGTAGGATTCTGCATTTTTGCATAGCATTCAGTTTCAATAAGTTTATGAGAAGCCTCGACATCAGAATTGTAAGTAGGAGAAGCATATGGGATAGTAGTATGGCGTGCCTCGTATGCCGCAAGAGAAGCAACAAAAGCAGACTGTTTTGTACTAAAAGCCCCTGAGATAAACTCAGAGCCATTATCAGTTTGAATAGTAATAGAGGAAGTATCAACGTGAAAAGAAGCAAGATGAGTAAGCAGATATTCAATAAACAAAGCGGTATGAGAAGAGCTTTTTTGAGTGGCAAAGCATATCCATAAAGCCCCCGTAGCGACATCACGTGCGGTGATTTGATACTTTGGGAGACAAAACTTGCGTAATGAGAAGTATAATTCGGGGATATCAGTAAGATATTTAATGTCTACTTGTATTTTGTGACAAAATTGAAGTAGTGTTTTCCATAGGCGTACTTCTTGGTTTCTTTGTGCTTTTTGCTTTTTACTTGTCTTATAATACCCCATCTTTCTTAGATACTTAATAATAGTTTTTATGGAATAAGGAATGGTATACTCTCGTTTTATATGAGAGGCAATACATCGTTGATGATAGTGCTGTAATGTTTCGCATATCTCTTTGAGTTTTAACTGATAGTAAAGTATCATAGTATCTGGATGCTCTACTGAAGCAGGACGTCTATCATAGAGCATAGCTTTAGGCTTCTCTTTGTATCTTTGCAACCACTTGCGTACGGTATTAGGAGATACATGAAAGATACGAGCAGTACTTTTGATACCGTGTTCTTTCGCAGAAAGTGCTATAGCTAAGCGTACCTTATGCAGTTCTTTTTGATTTCTTGTATTATAAAGTGTAGAGTATATCATGTACTCACCCCCTTTTTTTTGTTTTTGTTTATTATTTCCATGATAGTATAATTACTATCATGGATTTTGGGGGTTCACACAAGATGGTAAAAGTACATAAAAAATACCTATTTTTATTGAAAGAATCAATGATATTTATTAGTATATACTATATGAGTGAGAAAATGATGTTATTAGAAGAGTTATACCCTGATGTTCCTTCTGTAGAAGATATATTAGGGGTAGTAAAGTTTCGTATTATTATTGAAGTTGAACAACAGACAGTAAAAGAAAAGTATGTAACTCCAGTAATGCATTTTATGGTACATAAAATTGATTCTAATTTACATGATTATGCATATGAATGTGCATGTCTTGAATTAGGTAAATTTCATGTTAAAAGTTGTGATGATGAATCAAAAAGAGATGATACAATTACAAGTTTGATACAAGAAACTGCAAACAAAATAGCAGAGAGCATACGATTGAATGTATTTGATCATAAGAATAATTTTTTTGAAGAAATGGTACAATCAGATTTTATGGATGAATATTGGAGAGTGTATAGATTATATTCTTATACACAAGATAGTAAACATGAAATTCCTATAAATATACATGAACAAGAAAGAAAAGAAATACAGGAATTTGTCGCTGATATAAATTTAAGTAAAGAGACAGGTATAAATAAGAATGATCAACAATCTTCATATCTTAGAAAAGTAGCAAATGAATAATAGTACCATATATGTGGAGTTAAATTGTTTTTTGAGATTTCTTGTTTATTTACAGGACTATGTAGGTTCTTTGTCGTTTAACGATAAGCATATATTTACTAATTTTAAATGTATTTATAAGAAAAATAAATCATAATATGCTTTACTGCACACATGAGTGATTGGGAAGCAGTATAAAAATTCATAGAAAAAGAAGTATCTCAAAAAGTGATATTTTTAGGTTTTCGTTACATACTTATGTACTAATACTTTCAGATATAAGAGATATATGATAAAAAAAAGTGTATTTTTTTTTTTTTTTTTTTTAATTTATGTATTGACAAAATGAGAAATAGTATATAAAATGTAAGAATAAAATTATATCATAAGGAGTGATGTATGATAAGAAATAATATAACACGAAAAATGTGGGGGGGGGGGGGGGTAAACTCTCTTTTCTCGTATATATAGTGATAGCTGCTATACTCATAGCATGTACAGATAGTAGTAGCAGTTCATCAGGAGGAGGGTCTGATCCTACTCCACCGACACCGACAACACTTGGGTCAGTATCAGATTTATCGATAACATCAGTAGCAGATAATGGATCACTAGAGCTCAGCTGGGAAGCACCAGTAGCAGCAGACAGTGTGGTCATCACCGCAAGTCCTGTAGGCACTACAGGGCAGTCCTTTAGCGTAACAGTACCCGCACAGGAATATAAGGAACTCTTTCTGGGAAGGCTAAAATACGAGCTAAAAGGCTTGAAAGAGCATACCGCCTATACGATAGAGGTAGAAGCGCAATCAGGAAGTCAGAAGTCGTCAAAGGTATCGCAAGAAATTATTACCGCAGCGGATACCACTGCCCCGCAAGATAGCTTTTTTCATGTAGGAGTAGAGAAAGCAGGAGACAACCAGCTCAAAGTAGTATGGGACACAAAGAGGCTAGGGAAAGGCAAAACCGATATAAGCAAAGCAGAAGTGCAAATAGAAAATGCATCAGGAGAGGTAGTAGCGAAAAAAGAAATAACCAATGTAGAGAGCGGAGAGCTTGCATTTTCGGTAGCGACAAGCAGTAATGTACGCTACGATGTAAAGATAGTCTATGAAGATATCAATGGCAACAAAGCAAGCGTAAAAGAAGAATTGACAGATATAGATCCCTCAAAGCTCGGAGAAGCAGTGCCTGCGTTACAAGCATCAAATGTAAAAGTAGAAGCAAAAGATAAAACAGGAGCAGCAGCAGATGAGAGTCTGCTTATTACATGGGGGAATTACGATGTAAGCGGTGAAGTAGAACTGTTGGTAGTGGTAGAGACAAGCACGGGACAAGTAGTAGCAGATGCCCGTGTGACAAAAAACAGTGTTGCCCAAGTAGCAAATGCGACAGAAGAAAAAGGGATGCTGTATGTAGGGCAGAATGGCGTAGCAGTAACCAAGCTCTATGGAGTACAGAGCTACAAAGCGATAGTGCGACCCTATAAGAACGGGAGATACTATACGGCAGTAGAGAAAGAAGGAACAACCACCGATAAGCAGACAGAAGCAGTAACAAATGTGGGAGTAGTAGCAGGGCAAACCAGAGTGATAGTAAGCTGGCAAGCACCGCAAGTAGGAGATTATGCAGGAGTAAAGATAACAGTAATGCAAGGGATAACAGTAGTAAAGACAGAGACGATAAGGAGCAGTAGTGTAAGGAATGCCGAAATAACAGGCTTGGAAGCAGCAACAAAGTACAAAGTGAAAGTCGTATCGCTTGATAGTGCTGATAACGAAGGAGCAGCAGCAGAAAAAGAAGTGACAACGCTCACAAATGCAGATACAGAAGCACCTGATGCCGTAGGAAGTATCACCAGTAGAGTAGTACTTTCAGGAGGCAAGAAAGCGTTGCGTATAGAGTGGGGAGCACCAAATACTACACTTGCGAAAAATCAAGACATAAAAGAATATCTAGTAAGTGTAGCAGAGAAAGAAGCCCCCAATACCGAAGTGTTGCCATCGACAGCAGTGAAGTATCCAGCGACCCGTTTCTATAAAGAAATAGCAAGTTTAGAATCAGGAAAGACCTACGAAGTAAAGATACTGAGTAAAGATTATGCAGGAAACGAGAGTGAAAAAACAGCAGAGGTGACAGTGCCAGCAGCACTGGCAGCCCCCTCAAAGGATGGAGTAGAAGGGATTACGCTTGATAAGAGCGGGGCAATAAGAGCAAAGGTAGCATTTAAGACAGGCCCTGGAAGTAGTATCTATTATCGAGTAAGGATGAACGAA
Organism: Spirochaetia bacterium; assembly: GCA_965226055.1. Taxonomy (GTDB): domain Bacteria; phylum Spirochaetota; class Spirochaetia; order WTKD01; genus CBDDCA01. The sequence goes on from CBDDCA010000004.1 coordinate 64,798, forward strand.
GGAGCAACAGTCGTAGCAGAAAAGAGCATAACAGGAAGTACAAAAGAAGTATACTTTGGGATAGCAGATGGCCTAGAAGTAGCAAGCACAGAAGGAACAGCAAAAGAGTATGGGTTTTTTCTAATAGAAATAAAAGGCGGGCAAGTAAGTCCCGCAACAGACATAGCAAGTACAAAGCTCAAAGTATGGGATAGTGTATCGACAGCCCCCCCTATGCCCAGTGGAGCAACCTTGAAAGAAGCACAATCATTTAAGGGGATCTATGAGTTTAGTATAGGAACATTTGGAGCATCGTATAAAACACCAGCAGGGACGGAGTTATCACAATCACAAGTAGAGTATAGAGTGTACATAGCAGAAGGAGACCATAGCACCCTAGACGAAATACAAGCAGAAAGCGGAGTAAGAAGCCGTGTGGTACAAGGAAGCAATAGTGCGACCAAGCACAGTATCACCTTTGCAGGAGAAGACAAAAAGACCTATACGGTAGGAGTAGCAGCGATAAATACACTCAATAGCACAAAAGTAGCAAGCGGAACAGCAGGAACAATAAAGAAGCTGACAATGGAAGGAGTACAAGCAGTACCTCCAGCCCAGTCCTTAGTGAATGATATCTTAGCAGTGAGTAAGTCGCTGACAAAAGAAGGGACAATAAAAATAGAAGTGACCGAGTTGACAGCATTTACCAATGCAATAGATGCGTCAGGAAATCCGATAACAAGTAATGCAGGGCTGGTATATACCGTATATGGCTTGCAAAAAGATACGAACCCAGCAAATGCACAAGAAGTAGTAAGCAATGGAAGAAAAGTAGCCATAGGAAGTGCAAGTGGAGGCAAGTATACCCAGGATGGAGTAGATAAATTAGGCTTGACAAGCGAAACACCAAAGGTACAAATAGCAATAAAAGGGAAAGCGCAATATCATTTTGTGGTAGAAGTAGCAGTAAAAACAGATACGACCAAGAAAGTATACGGAGCAGTAGAAAGTGTGACAACAGGCTCGCAAGCAAAAGCACCGCTACAAATTGCAATAAACCCGCTCTTGACAGTAGAGGAAACAAACCCAATACCAACAGGCACGATAGACTTGGAACTCACAGAGTTGACAGACTTTTCAAGTGCACAAGCAAAAGACGATACAGGAACAGCAATCACCAGTAATGCAGGACTGGTATATACCGTATATGGCTTACAGAAAGATACGAACCCAACAGATAGGCAAGAAGTAATAACAAACGGGAGAAAAGTAGCCATAGGAAATGCAAGAGGCGGCAAGTATACAGTCTCTGGTTTGAGTAAGTTAGGGCTTACCACAGATGCAGGAGGACAAATAGATATAGTAGAGAGAAAGCAGTATCATTTTGTGGTAGAAGTAGCAATAAAGACAGATGTGGCAAAGAAAGTAGTAGGAACAATAAAGACGGTAGTACTGTCATCAAAAGCAGTAGCGCCTGCGCAGTCCTTAGTGAACGATATATTAGTGGTGGATACATCAACAACAGTAGGAGCAGTAAAAGTAGATCTCACAGTATTGACGCAATTTACGAATGCAAAAGATGATGTAGGAGTAGATATTACTAGCAATGCAGGACTTATCTATACAGTATATGGACTACAAAAGACAGGAACAGCCCCAAGTATACAGGATATAGTAAACAATAACAAGAAAGTAGCATTAGGAGCAGTAAGTGGCGGAAAGTACACAATCAATGCACTCACAACACTCGGAGCAAGTCCCTCAGTAGAAACGATACAAGGCAACAGAGATTACTATTTTGTCGCAGAAGTAGCAGTAAAAACAGATACAACAAAGAAAGTGTACAGTACTGTAGAGACAGTAAAGACAGCGTCAAAAGCAGTAGCACCTCAGCAGTCCTCAGTGAACGATATATTAGCAGTGAGTAAATCGACAACAGTAGGAGAAGTAAAGCTAGAAGTAACAGTACTCACGAGCTTTACAGGACTCAAAGCAGACACAGGAGCAGCGATAAACGATAACACAGGCCTTAACTACACAGTGTACGGCTTACAGAAAGATACCACACCTACGAAAAATGAAGTACTTGCAGGAAGGAAAGTAGCCATAGGCACAGTAAGTGCAGGCAAGTATACAGTCAATAGCTTAGATAAGTTAGGGCTCACTACAGACTCTTCAGCACAAGTAGGGATACTTGGCAATAAGCAATATCATTTTGTCGTAGAGGTAGCAGTAGCAACAGATACGACTAAGAAAGTAGTAGGCAATATAGAAAGTGTGACGACAGATTCAGAAGCAGTAGCACCATCAGCAGGGGCATTGTCTGGCAATTTTTCTATGGAACAATCAAGTAGCACAGGAGCCGTAAAGCTCACATTACGAAGATTGACAAGTTTTACAGGACTCAAAGCAGACACAGGAGCAGCGATAAACGATAACACAGGGCTAAGCTACACAGTGTACGGCTTACAGAAAGATACGAACCCAGCAAATGCACAAGAAGTAGTAAGCAATGGAAGAAAAGTAGCCATAGGCAGTGCCAGTGGAGCAAACACTGCAGGAGTATACACAGTAGAAGCATTGGATAAGCTAGGATTAACAAGCGATTCAGCAGCACAAGTATCGCTTGTAGTAGGCAAGCAGTATCATTTTGTAGCAGAGGTAGCAGTGGCAACAGACAAGACAAAAAAAGTATTGAGTACTATAGAGAGCATTACAGTATCACCAGCAGTACCGCCAGAACAATCCTTAGTGAACAATATACTATCGCTGGGACAATCAAGCACAGTAGAAAAATTAAAGCTAGAACTCACACAACTGACACAGTTTACGAATGCAAAAGACAGTACAGGACAAACAATAACAGATAACAGTAATCTTGTATATACCGTGTACGGCTTACAGAAAGATACGAACCCAGCAAATGTGCAAGAGATAGTAAGCAATGGAAGAAAAATAGCCATAGGCACAGTAAGTGGAGGCAAGTACACAGTGGAAGCGTTGGATAAGCTAGGGCTAACAAGCGATTCAGCAGCACAAATAGACCTAGATGGAGGCAAGAAGTATCATTTTGTGGCAGAGGTAGCAATAGCAAGAGCACCAGGAAAAAGAGTGTACAGTACGGTACAAAGGATAACAGTGTCTCAAGCAACCCCTCTAAATCAATCAGTGATAGCAGATAACCTCATACTAACAGCAGATTCTGTAGGAGGCATCATTGTGGAAGTTACTCTGGCCACTGCATTTACTGATGCAAAGAAATTTAATGGAACATCGGTAACTGCAAACAGTGATCTTGAATATAAAGTATATCTGCTAAAAGATACAGGAAGTACACCAACAGCAGCAGAAGTTCGTCAAGGAACAAAAATAAGTGTTTTGGTGGATTTAGTGGAAGGAAAATCTCTTTATTCTGCTAGTAAAAATTTCTTTGTGGTGGAACTAAACACAAAGTATCATTTTGTGTTGGAGGTAGAAATAAAATCAGATACAACAAAAACAGTATATAGCAATGTAAAAAACATTACCTCAGCAAACAATGTGTCACGAGCAGAAGCTCCCCATAAGGCATTGCTTGCAAATAAGTTAGCAGTATCACAGTCATCCCCAATAGGAGCAATAAAGCTGGTGTTGACACAGTTGTCTGATTTTGAGTATGGTAGTACTTTTGATAGAGTATATACAAGAGTAGACAGTGGAAAAAGAATAAATAGTAATGAGCATTTAGAGTATAAGATATTTGGTATTCAACAGGATACAGTGCCTACTGCAAAAGAAGTGATAGATAAGGGATCAGAAATAGCACTTCCTGCACTAAGTGGATCTACAGTGAAAGGAGGAAGATATACACTAAATGCACTTTCAACAGTAGGCGGATCTTCTATTAAAGGAAAGCAGTATTATTTTGTATTTCAAATAGCAGTAAAATCTGATCTTACTGCCAAAGTAGTGTCAGATGTGGAAAGTATTCTTGTTGATACCCTTGTTCCTACTGAGGTAAATGCCATTACATTTACTTCAATTTCAGGAGGAGCTAATGGCACGGCAACAGTACAATGGAATGCTCCTACATTGGGGAATAATTATAAGACAAAGACAGGAACAGCATTGCAAGCCAGTCAAGTGTCATATAAAGTATATCATGCAGAAAAAGGAGCAACAGCAAGAACAGTAGCACAGATTAAAGCAGCAGATAATAGCCCTATGACAATAGGAGCAAATGTAAAGACAGCAGGATTGACAAGCCTTAAAGCAGGGGTAAATTACGAAGTAGTAGTACAAGCAGTAAACAGTACCGATACTACAAAAATGTCAGAGGGTAAGAGGGCAGAGTTTAAGACAGCACAAGGAGCAGCACCTGGTACTCCTACTGTAGCACTAGAAGCAAATGGCAATACAATAGAGGTAGATGTTACTGCACCGAGTTTTAGAGGAACAAAGACAGATGGTACAGGATTGACAGAAGATGAGATCAACTATACATTATATTACTATGCATCGACAAGTACCTTGACAGCAGCACAGGTAAAAACACAAGCAGGAACAGCAAGTGATCCAAAGGTAGGAGGAGTAAAAAATGATGTAACATCGAAAGCAATATATGTACTAGACAATCTCAACAAAGGACAGAAGTACTTTATTACCGTAGAGGCAGTAAATAGCATTGTAAACAATAGATCTGCCCCTACTTCTGCAGAAAGTGTTACCACTGCAACCTTTACTATAGAGTTGCAAAATAGTAATAGTACATATACAGTAGGTACTGCTATTACGCCAATAACAATAACAAAAGATCCAAGCAATGCAACATTTAGCTGTACTATTGATGCACTAACGAAAGAGACAGGCTTACAATTTTCTGTAAGAGATGGTATCACTGGCACGCCTAACAAATCGAATGAGCATGATCCTTTTATCAGAGAGTATAAATACACTTTAGTATGTACAGGAACAGGATTGCATGCAGGACAGCAAAGGCGTAGCATTACAATACAAACAGAGCTACAAGCAGTACAAGGAAAAGCAGCTAATTACTATAGGCCAACGACAAAGAATACGTTGAGAGATATTATAGATGCAGAGGTAAAGGCACAGAATAAACAAGATCCTAATCTTAACATGATAGATACCAGTGCTATTACTGATATGAATAATTTATTTTCTGATGTAGGTGGTTATAACTATCAATCTCTTAGAAAAAATGCATTTAATGGAGATCTTTCAAATTGGAATACAAGTGAAGTTATAGTTATGGATTATCTGTTTTTTCAATTATTAGTGTTTAATCAGGATATATCGGAATGGGATGTAAGTAATGTCGTTAGTATGGACTCTATATTTAGAGGTGCTGTGAAATTTAATCAGGATATATCGGAATGGGATGTAAGTAAAGTTACTACTATGGAGTATATGTTTTATGGTGCTAAAAAGTTTAATCAGGATATATCGCAATGGAATGTAGGTAAAGTTGCTAATATGGATGCTATGTTTGCTGCAGCTTCAGCATTTAATCAGGATATATCATCTTGGAAAGTGAGTAATGTTGAGAATATGGACACTATGTTTACTGCAGCTTCAGCATTTAATCAGGATATATCATCTTGGAAAGTGAAGGAAATTGTAGACATCGGACAAATGTTTTGGATGGCAGCGAAATTTGATCAAGATTTATCAAGCTGGAATGTATGTACATCGCAAACTTTTAAGAGCTTGAAGGTGTTTAAGGATACTCCTATGGAGAGTAAAGACGCTCAATACCCAACAGCATTGGATAAAAATACCGATAAAAGATGTTTAGGGTTTTAGGGGGATAATCATCCTATATAGGAGACAAAAAAGGAATACAAGATGTTCTTGTATTCCTTTTTTTCTATAATTGAAAGTAATGTCTCATATTGTACCACTAATTAGAGTACTTATAGTAAAATAATAAAAGTATGTTTTTTATGGTAGCATATCCAATACTTATTCTCTTATTTTTACATGCAAAAGGAACTGTATGTTTTCATAAAATGATACGTATATTTTACATAAGTACAATATTTGTATTGCCATTAAGTCCTTTTGTGCTTATTCTTATTCGTTATATGTATAGAAATATAGATTATTTACTGCTCTTTGAAAATATTCCTTTTATTCTTATCCATATTGCTGTATTACCTATAGCTCTTGTCCTTATTTTATTTTTTCTGCTTCGTACATTTGTATGGTGGAAATCACAGGATATAATTATTGTGATTATTTTTGTAGAATTGATGATAAATATATCAAATATCGTTATAGGATATTCTTTTTTTAGTTTTGCAGATGTGCTTATTATTCCACTAGTAAAAATGGCAAGTATACAGCTATTTATATGTTTTATGCTTTTACAAAACATTACTCTTCATACTGGTAAGATAGCAGATAATACAGCTGCCTCTGTTCAGTCTAAAGATTCTAATGATGCACTTCTTCTTACTCTATGTAAGAGTACCACCATTGTATGTTTCATAGCTTCGTTTGTAAATTCGGTAGTAGTGATATATTTTAGCAATCTTTCATTTTATTTTGCTGCATATGCTTATTCGTTGTTTTCTGTAATAGCTGGTTGGGGTGGCTTAGCGTTATGTTATTATGCAAAAGGTAAGCTATATAACAATGTATAAACTTTCTCTCTTCTTTCTATTGTGTATTTTGGTAATATTGTCATGCTCAGAGAACGCTCCAGAACAGAAAGCACAAGCAGATACACAAGAAAGCACAAGTACTCAAGATACAGAAGAGCAAAGTACCATATCAAGTGATGATGTTCTTGTAAATGAACAAGATACTAATGCTAGTCCTTTCAAAAAGAGAATAGCTCATAGTATGGATGTAGCACTTGTAAGCGATCCTTTTTTTCCTGCTATCTTTAATACACTTAATTTTAATAATTTTGAGCTTTTTTATTATAATGCAATGCGCTTAGGGATGAATGCTCAACTATTTACTTTGCTTGATACTGCATATGATACCACTGCTTTACAAGATACATTTTTAGCAAGTTATACGCCTCTGAATAATAGAGATATAGGTAATATACTGTATGCAAAAGATATAATTATATCTCCTTTATTGTCTCAGTTTAATCCTGAGTTTGTAAGCATGCTTCGCAACTATAGAAAAGCTGTGCAAAGAAGTACTCCTCTTGTGTTTTCTATAAAACCAAGAAATAATAGAGAAACAGATCTACAAGTTGATAATGCATATGCGTTGCATGCTATGGCAAAAGATATAGCAACCATGTTTATTGATAATGATACATTAGAACGATTAGTTATTTTAGCTGATCTTAAAAATCCAATACAGGTATCTGAGAATATTCGTATAGTGTTACAGCATTTATATCAAATTGCCCCTACCATTTCGACTGAGATATTTTGGAAAGCACGGCATTTAGGAGAAGAACAACAAACTATACAAGATGCTTTTAACCTAAACAGTAGTTCGGTAGTGTTTTTACTTTTTGTGGGGAGTCATCTTGATGTGGTATTACAATATATGTTTGAGAACAAAAGTCAATGGATAAATAAGGTATTTATAGTGCAAACATGGAAATCAACATTACATTTTTTTGGAAAAGAAGGGATAGTAGTAGCAAGTGTGGATAACGGATTAGATTCTTTTTTTAGAAAAAAAACATACGCTTATTCTCTCTTAAGGCAATACAAGTAGTAGTGAAAGTATACGAGAAAGCATTTCTTTTTGCACTTAGTTTTGAATTGCTATAGAAATTTCAAACTTGAATTTCAAAAAATTTCTGTGAGCTTGACATATTTTTAACAATTATTGTATACTATTACTAGTATAGTGGCAATTTATATATGAATTGCCCTTGTAGCTCAGCTGGTAGAGCACATCCATGGTAAGGATGGGGTCATCGGTTCAAGTCCGATCGAGGGCTTTAGGTCAGTAGCTCCAATGGTAGAGCGACGGTCTCCAAAACCGTATGTTGTAGGTTCGAATCCTACCTGACCTGAATAATAAAGTGATATAAGGTGTAAGTATGAAAAAAATAAAAACATTTATTAAAGAGTGTATTAGTGAGTTAAAAAAAGCGAGTTGGCCAACAAAGGATGATGTTATTCTTTCTACACGCGTAGTAGTAATATCTGTAACAGTATTGGCGATTATTTTAGGTTTTGCAGATTATTTTTTATTCTCAAGCCTAAATTTTCTTTTTGGCTTATAATATAGTAATCTATTAAATAATAAAATGGAACTGTAAATAATGAGTAAAAAATGGTATGTAGCTCGAGCTGTTTCAGGGCAAGAAAATAAAGTAGTCAATCTTATTCAATCAATGAAAGAAACGGGAGATTTTCCTGTTGAAGTCGGAGGTGTTCATATACCGGTAGAAATTATATCTATGTCACGGAAAGGAAAGCAGTATCAACAAAAAAGAAGGTTGATTCCAGGATATTTTCTTATGGAAATAGATTTTCCTGATGCTGGGTGGCATTCTATGGTTATGTATCTTAGAAATATAGATGGGTTTATTGGTTTTGCAAGTGTAACAGGAAAAGAAGATAAGCCGCAACCTATCACTGAAGAGGAAGCAAAAGGCTTGCTTGATTACGGCAAAGGAGCTTCAAAAACAACATTAGCTGTGAAGCAGTTATATGCAAAGGGAGAAGTAATTAAAATAGTGAAGGGGGCATTTAGCTCTTTTAATGGAACAATAGTAGAAGTTGTGCCAGAATCAGAGCTGTTGCGAGTAGAAGTTGAAATATTTGGTCGTGTAACTCCCATAGAGTTAGAATACGATCAAGTAGAAAAAATATAAAATAAAACATGCTAATTTGCATGGGAGAGAGAAATAAAAATGTGGGAGTTTGTATATAACTAAATGAAAGGCATACTGCTTTGCTTAAATGAGAGCTTTGCTGTTTAGTGAAAAACAAACATTGTACCACATGGAGGTAATATGGCTAAAGAAATATTTCGTCAAGTCAAGTTTCAGGTAGCTGCAGGAAAAGCAACTCCAGCACCACCAGTAGGAACAGCACTTGGCCCTTTAGGAGTGGCAGCTCCTCAGTTTTGTACTCAATTTAATGAGCGAACAAAAAATATTGAACAAGGAATGAAAGTGCCTGTTGTAGTAACGGTATATGAAGATCGTTCTTTTAGTTTTGTAGTAAAAACACCCCCTGCGGCGGTGTTGATAAAAAAGGAACTGGGACTCGAAAAAGGGTCAGCAGTACCTCATACAACAAAAGTAGCAACTATCAATCAAGAGCAGTTACGTAAGATAGCTGATATAAAGCTCCCTGATCTCAGTGCTAACAGTGTTGAACAGGCAATGAAAATTATTGCAGGAACCGCGCGTAGTATGGGCGTAAAGGTGGAAGGGTAGCATATGTCAGCAAAAAAAGTGAGTAAAAGAAAAAAAAGCCTTAATGTACTTGTTGATAAAAATAAGCTATATACAAGTAATGAAGCAGCAAAGTTAGTAAAAGAAACTGCTACTGCAAAATTTGATGAAAGCATTGAAATATCAATTAAGGTAAATATTAAAAAAGGGCAGAGTGTACGTGATACTATGGTATTGCCATATCAAGTAAGTAAAGAACAGAAAATTCTTGTGTTTGCACGTGGCGATAAAGCAAGCGAAGCAAGTGAAGCTGGGGCAAGTTATGTAGGAGATACTGATCTTATTCAGAAAATTCAGGGGGGATGGATGGATTTTGATGTAGTCATTGCTACTCCTGATATGATGAAAGATGTAGGGAGGTTAGGTCCCATTCTTGGAAGAAGAGGGCTTATGCCAAACCCTAAAACAAAAACAGTTACCGTTGATGTTGCTCAGGCAGTAAAGGAGCTACAAAAAGGACGTCTTGAAATTCGTGCCGATAAAACAGGAGTAATACATCTTGTGGTAGGAAAAGCATCTATGGACATACAAAGCATTGCTGAGAATATTGAAGCTGTTATGAAAGAAGTAAAAACAAAAAAGCCTGCAGAAGCAAAAGGAGAGTTTATTATCTCTGTAGCTATAGCTTCAACTATGGGGCCAGGAATAAAAATAGTATCAATATAGTATACAAATGAGTAGTATATTGGTATACATACCGTAAAAAAAGTATTTAGGAGGAAAAATGAAGCCAGGAAGAATGCAAAGACAAGAGAAAGTAGAGAAAATAAAGCAGTATCTTGATAATTCAGATTCTTTTGTTATTAGTGATTACAGAGGACTTACTGTTGAACAGATAAGTGAAATACGCAGAGAACTTATGAAACATGAGGCAGAAATGCATGTTCATAAGAATAGATTTATAAAAATAGCCTTAAAAGACAAAGAGTATCCCCAAGAAGTGATAGAGCAAATGACAGGGCCAAATGCTGTTGTGTATATACAAGGAGATATAAGTGCAGTACTTAAAACATTATTTGGATATGTCAAAAAAGAGTATCCTATTGAAGTACGTGGTTCATATGTAGATACTGGATTCTTAGATAAACAACAATCAGAAACATTATCAAAATTACCAAGCAAAGAGGTTATGCTTGCTATGGTAATGGGGACCATGCAAGCTCCAGTGAGAAACTTGGCTTCAGGATTACAAGAAGTTATAGCGAGTTTTGCAAGAGCAGTACAAGCTGTAGCAGATTCAAAAAAGTAAAATAAAATTCGATTTTAGTCTTCTATAGTAAGCCTGCTATTGTCGAATAAAAAAAAGGAGAAGATAATATGGCGTTAACAAAAGATGAATTGTTGGAAGCTATTTCCAATATGTCAGTATTAGAGCTTTCAGAGCTTGTAAAAGCAATGGAAGAGAAATTTGGTGTTTCTGCTGCAGCCCCTGTTGCAGTTGCTGCTGCTCCAGCTCAAGGAGGCGGAGATGGTGGTGCTGATGCAGAAGAAAAAACGAGTTTTGATGTAGTTATTAAGTCAGTGTCTCAGAAAATACCAGTAATTAAAGTAGTAAAAACTATTACTGGACTCGGACTTAAAGAAACAAAAGAGCTTGTTGAAGGTGAAAACCAAAAAATAAAAAGTGGTATTCCAAAAGCAGAAGCTGAGGATATCAAAAAGAAAGTGGAAGAAGCTGGCGCTACTGTAGAAATAGTATAAGCAAGCTATTCTTTATATTACAATTTTTTATACCTCTTTTTTCTTCACAAGAAAAAAGAGGTACATCTACTATATGGAGGCATAATGATTGCACCTAAAAATGCAGTGGGACGACAAAATCTTAGTGATACTGATGGGCGTTATGATATAGATATCCCAAACCTCATAGGAATACAACTCAATTCATTTGAAAATTTTATTCAGTTATCCCGTATTAAAAAAGGGGAAGAATTAAAAAATCAAGGATTAGAAGAGATTTTTAAGGAAGTATTTCCCATTGAAAGTAATAAAGGAGCGTTGATACTAGAATATAGTTCCTATTTTCTAGAGTTTGATAAGGTAGTATATACCCCAAAAGAATGTATGGAAAAAGGAATAAGTTACGCAGCTCCCTTACTCATTCGTGTAAGTTTATTTTCAAAAGAAACAGGAGAGATACGTGAACGTGAACTCTATTTAGGAGATATGCCTCTTATGACTGAGCGTGGAACTTTTATTATCAATGGGGCAGAACGTGTAATGGTAAGTCAAATACACAGAAGTCCTGGGGTAGTGTTTGAGTGGGGAGGAAGTAGTAGAATACGTGAATCTCTTACTGCTCGGATTATTCCGTATCGTGGTTCTTGGATAGAGTTTGAAATTGATGTGAGAAAAAAATGTGTGTGGGTGCGTATTGATAAATACTCTAAGGTGCTTGCTACTCTGTTTTTACGTATGGTAGGCTTTGATACTCGAGAGAGTATTGTGAGTGCTTTTTACTCTGATAGTGAAATGGTGGATATTACAAAAGTACCTGCTGTAGAGTTGGATGGTCGAGTTTTGTACAAAACTATAGTAGTAAAAGATGAAGATGATACTATTCTTTTTAAGAAACTTGCAGGAGAAAAAATTCTTGTTGCTGATATTGATGATATGTTAGCGTCAGGCATAAAAAAAATATCTCTTATTAAAGGTATTGATTCTTCACAGACAACTGATATGCTACTCTTAAATTGTTTTGAGCAAGAACTGGCATTGCACCAAGAAGCAGGGGAATTAGAACCTCAATTTGAAAGAGTATGTAAGGTATTTATTACGGCCTTAAAAATGAGTGATCGTAATGAGCCCGAGATTGCACAAAAAGAACTGCACGGTATGTTCTTTGATAGTAAACGCTATGATTTAGGGAGTGTTGGTCGGTATAAAATAAACAAAAAACTGAACTATAAGAAAGATATTAAAGATACTACCCTCATGCAAGAGGATTTAGTACATACTCTCAAGCATCTTATAAAGCTGTATAAAGGAGAGGAACAGGTTGATGATATAGATCATTTAGGAAATAGAAGAGTAAGAGCAGTAGGAGAACTGATAGGGCTTGAGTTTAAGAAAGCACTTATCCGTGTCTCAAGAAATGCAAAAGAAAAACTTTCAATAAAAGAGAGGCGAAGTGACTTAAAAATACAAGATTTACTCACTATAAAACCTATACTGAGTGCAATTAAAGAATTTTTTGGTTCATCGCAATTATGTCAATTTATGGATGAAATAAATCCTCTGGCAACGCTTACTCATAAAAGACGATTAAATGCGCTAGGTCCTGGAGGACTTACAAGAGAAAGAGCAGGTTTTGATGTTCGTGATATTCATTTTTCTCATTATGGGAGAGTGTGTCCTATTGAATCGCCCGAAGGTCCTAATATTGGGCTTATTATGTCTCTGACAAACTATGCACAGGTAAATGAATATGGTTTCTTAGAAACTCCGTATCGAAAAGTAGAAAAAGGAAAAGTAACTAATAAAATAGAATATCTTTCTGCAATGGAAGAAGATTATTCTATCATTGTACAGTCTGATGCGATATTGAATAAAGATGGTACTTTTAAGCAAAAATTAGTGCCAGCACGAAGTAAAGGAGATTATTTTAATGCTTCTCCTGATGAAGTGCAGTTTATGGAGGTGTCTCCTAAACAGTTAGTGTCTGTATCTACTTCGCTTATTCCTTTTCTTGAGCATGATGATGCAAACCGTGCTCTTATGGGTTCAAATATGCAACGTCAAGCAGTGCCTTTGCTGAAGCCACAGGCTCCTAGGGTAGGGACAGGTATGGAGCTTAAGGCAGCATATGATTCTGGAGTAGTACAAATAGCAAAAAGAGCTGGTCAAGTCAAGAAAATTACAAACGATGTTATAGAAATAGTTTCTAAAAATGAAAATGCAAAAGAGCATATTGATACATATCCTCTTATTAAATATAAGCGTACAAATCAGGATACATGTTATTCTCAAAGGCCTGTCGTAAAAGTAAATCAAAATATCAAAGAAGGAGAAATTATTTCCGATGGTCCTTCTACTGATGGGGGAGAGTTAGCTTTAGGTCGTAATGTGCTTGTAGGATTTTTGCCATGGAATGGGTATAATTTTGAGGATGCTATTGTAGTGTCTGAACGTGTTGTTCAAGAAGATGCGTTTACTTCTATTCACTTGAAAGAATTTCAGGTTGAAGTACATGAAACGAGACAAGGGGTAGAAATAATAACAAATGATATTCCTAATGTATCAGAAAGAATTTTGGGTAAACTTGATGATACAGGCATTATAACAGTAGGATCAAAAGTATATGCAAATGATATTTTAGTAGGAAAAATAAGTCCAAAAGCTGATTCTGAAATAGAACCAGAAAAAAGATTGATAACACATGTATTTGGTGAAAAAGGAAAAGAAGTACGCGATACTTCTTTGCGTTTGCCTCATGGTGTTGATGGTACTGTTATTGATGTCAAGCGATTGTCTCGAGAAACAGGGGATAGATTATCACCAGGAGTACAAGAAGTAGTAAAAGTTATTATTGCAGCAAAACGAAGATTAAAAGAAGGGGATAAAATGGCAGGGCGTCACGGAAACAAGGGAGTAATTGCAAAAATTGTTCCTGTAGAAGACATGCCTTATATGGAAGATGGTACCCCGCTTGATATTTGTTTAAGTCCCTTAGGAGTGCCTTCACGTATGAATATTGGACAATTACTGGAAGCTGAGCTTGGCTTTGCAGTGCATAAATTGGATAAGTATGTTACTACGCCTATTTTTGAATCAGCGACACGTGAAAAAATCAATGAGTTGAAAAAAGAGGCAGGTATTCCAGAGTCGAGTAAGGTTACTTTGTATGACGGAAAAACAGGAGAAGCCTTACAAAATCCTGTAACAGTTGGAGTATTGTATATGTTAAAGTTGCATCATCTTGTTGATGAAAAAATGCATGCACGTTGTACTGGTACTTACTCTCTTGTTACACAGCAACCACTTGGAGGAAAAGCACAGTTTGGCGGACAGCGGCTAGGAGAGATGGAAGTATGGGCATTGGAAGCATATGGTGCTTCTCATACATTGAATGAATTTATGACAGTAAAATCTGATGATTTACAAGGGCGATTGAAGATTTATGAATCTATCGTGAAAGGAAAAAATTATACCGAAGGGGGAGTGCCAGAATCATTTCGGGTTCTTATGCACGAGTTGCGTGGTTTGGGCTTAAATATTACTGTATTTTCTCCGTCAGGAAATCAAGTAGCTTTAACTGAAAGAGATGATGAAATTATCAAAAAAATGGAACAGAGTTTTTAGAGATTATGTTTACAGTAGTAGCATATAAGAGATACATAGTAAAATAAAGTAGGAGTGCAGTGTATGCAAAAATTTTCAGCAGCAAACTTAGATATAGATAATGTAAAATTAAGCTTAGCTTCTCCAGAACAGATTCGTTCGTGGAGCTATGGTGAGGTAAAAACACAAGAAACAATAAACTATCGAACTCTTAAGCCCGAAAAAGACGGTCTTTTTTGTGAAAAAATATTTGGCACTACAAAGGATTGGGAATGTCAATGTGGAAAATTTAAGTCAAGTCGTTATAAAGGCGTTATTTGTGATAGGTGTGGAGTAGAGGTAACTCATAGTAAACTGAGGCGTGAGCGTATGGGAAGTATAGAGTTAGTTTCTCCTGTTGCTCATGTATGGGTATATAAATCTGTGCCTTCTAAGCTAGGAGATTTTTTAGGTATTTCTGGTGCTAATTTACGTTCAGTATTATTATATGATAAATATATAGTTGTAGATCCAGGGAATACTGATCGTAAGCAAATGGATGTCATCAGTAAACGAGAATATGAAGATTTAGAGCAACGAAATGTTGAATTTTCAGTAGGAAAAGGAGCAGAAACAATAAAACAGCTTCTTATGCAGATAGATTTAGAACAGCTTATTCAAGATCTTAGGCGTGAAATGAAAGAAAAGGATAGTAAATCTAATTCTCAGTTGCTAAGACGTCTTGAAATAGCTGAGCAATTTCGTCATTCAGGAAATAAGCCTTCATGGATGATCATGGATGTTATTCCAGTTATTCCTCCTGATTTACGTCCTATGGTGCAATTAGATGGAGGTCGTTTTGCAACCTCTGACTTAAATGATTTATATCGCCGTGTTATTCGGACAAATGATCGTGTAAGAAAAATGATTTCTATTCGTGCTCCACAAATTATGATAGAAAATGAAAAGCGAATGTTACAACAAGCAGTAGATGTACTGTTTGATAATACCAAAGATACAAAACTTACGACAGGAAGAAAATCGAAATGCCTAGCTGATATGCTACGAGGAAAGCAAGGAAGATTTCGACAAAATCTTTTAGGAAAACGAGTTGATTATTCTGGACGTTCGGTGGTGGTAGTGGGGCCTGAGCTAAAAATTCATCAGTGCGGAGTGCCTGTAAAAATGGCAATGGAACTGTTTAAGCCGTTTATTGAGCAAAAACTTATTGATAAGGGAGTTGTATTTAATGTTAAACGTGCAAGAACGCTTATTGAACAAGAAGCTGAAGAAGTGTATGAAATACTTGATGAGGTAGTAAGCGAGCATCCAGTACTGCTTAATCGAGCTCCTACTCTCCATAGGTTAGGGTTTCAAGCCTTTGAACCTATATTGGTAGAAGGGAAAGCATTGCGACTTCATCCGCTTGTATGTCATGCATACAATGCTGATTTTGATGGAGATCAAATGGCGATACACATACCTCTTTCACAGGCATCACAAACGGAATGTTGGGGGCTTATGTTATC
The DNA here is from genome assembly GCA_965226055.1 of Spirochaetia bacterium. GTDB lineage: Bacteria > Spirochaetota > Spirochaetia > WTKD01 > CBDDCA01. The sequence continues at coordinate 80,959 of CBDDCA010000004.1, forward strand.
TGCTCGAAATTTACTCAATCCTGCCAATGGAGAGCCAATTGTCTTTCCTTCACAGGACATGGTATTAGGAAATTATTATCTTACAGGAATACGTAAGGGAGCAAAAGGAGAAGGGAAGCGGTTTAGAAATACACAAGAGGTTATGTTTGCACTAGAATCTGGATATGTAGATTATCAAGCATGTATTGTAGTACGACATAGAGGAAAATTGCTTGAAACTACGCCTGGACGTATTATTTTTTCTTCTGCATTACCAAATGAAATTCCATTTCAAAATAAGACTTTTGATGAAAAAGCACTGCGTACTCTTATCAGCACCGTATATAATGAATATGGTACTGCTATTTTGGTTGATATGCTTGATATTCTTAAAGAGTTAGGATTTAAGTATTCTACTTTGTTTGGATCTACTATTGGGGTAGGTGATATTATTATTCCTGATAATAAACCAGAGCTTATTAAAAATGCAGATAAAGAAATTACAAATATACAAAATCAATATCAATCAGGAATTATTACAAACGAAGAGCGCTATAATCGTGTAGTAGAAATTTGGAATAAGACAAATAATCAGCTTACTGATGATCTTATGGATAATCTTGAGAGGGATATGAATGGATATAATCCTATATTTGTTATGGCACATTCAGGAGCAAGAGGAAGTAAAAATCAAATACGACAGCTTGGAGGAATGCGCGGTCTTATGGCAAAGCCTTCGGGGGATATTATTGAACTTCCTATTCGTTCTAATTTTAAGGAAGGTTTGAGTGTATTAGAGTTTTTTATTTCTACTAATGGGGCAAGGAAAGGGTTGGCAGATACTGCTCTTAAAACAGCGGATGCAGGGTATCTTACGAGACGGCTTGTGGATATTGCACAAAATGTAGTGGTGTCTACCGAAGATTGTGGTACTATTAATGGAATAGAGGTAAGAGCAATTAAAGATGGGGAAGAGATAGTCGAATCTCTTGCTGATCGTATTAAAGGATGTTATACGCTTGAACGTGTTATACATCCTATTTCAAATGAAATGGTGCTTGATATTAACTCAGAAATAACCGAAGAGAAAGCAAAATATATAGAAGAAATAGGGATAGAACAGGTAATTATTCGTTCGGTGCTTACTTGTGAAGCAAGACATGGGGTATGTCAAAAATGTTATGGATACGATCTTGCAACTAATCATACCATTGGTATTGGTGAAGCGGTAGGGGTGATTGCTGCACAATCTATTGGACAGCCAGGGACCCAGCTTACTATGAGAACATTTCACGTAGGGGGAGTTGCTACCAGTGAAAACCAAGATAATTCTATTATTCTTAGTTATCCTGTGCTAATAGGAAGCATCAGTGGGAGTAAGGTAACTTTAGGTGATGGAAGCATCATGATGACACGGAAAGGGTATTTGAAAGTATCGCGTATTTTTAATCAATACTCTCTTTCTGATGTGAAGAAATTGCATGTGAAAGATGCTCAAAAAGTACCTAAAGATTTTGTTATTGCAGACTTAAAAAATAAAGAAAGTATACATACTGATAAGCCTTGTATTGCAAGGGTTATTGATGATATATTATTACTGGTGAATGTGGAGCAGGAAATTGAACTTCGTACTGGAACTAAACTGACAGTAGAAGAAAATCAGATAGTAGCAGAGAGAGAGAAAATTGCTGAGTTTGATATTTTTAGCGAACCTATTATTAGTGAGTTTCAGGGATTTGTAAAATATGAAGATATTATTCCCGGTACTACTATGCGAGAGGAAATAAACCAAGAGACAGGGCGTAGTGAGAAAAAGATTATTGAAACAAATTTGCCTTCTATTAACCCTCGTATTATTGTGCTTGATCAGAATGGGGAAGAGTTAGGAGTATACTCACTTCCTTTTAATTCTTATCTCAGTATAGATAATGGGCAAGAGGTAGAGATTGGACAGATTATGGCTAAGATGCCTCAAGAAAGTGTAAAAACACGTGACATTACAGGGGGACTTCCTAAGATTAGTAAGCTCTTTGAAGCTCATAATCCAAAAGAAATATCTGCAGTGTTAGCTAAAATTGATGGGACAGTGAAAAGTATTCAATCAAAGGATAGGGGGCGTACAGTAGTGATTGAGGATATTTTTGCAAAAAAATATGAACATCAAATACCGTTAGGAAGGCATATGCTAGTGCGAGCAGGGGATCAAGTAAAGGCAGGAGAACTGCTTTGTGAAGGGGAAATTAGTCCACATGATATGTTAGATATTTTAGGAGAAAATGTATTACAGTTGTTTCTTATCAATGAAATTCAAGAAGTATATCGATTGCAAGGGGTGAATATAAACGATAAGCATATTGGAGTAATTATTCGTCAAATGATGCGCATGTTAGAAGTAGTACAGGTAGGAGATACTCCTCTTATTCAAGGGCAGCTTATTGATAGATTTAAGTTTCGTGAAGAGAATGAAGCTATTATTAAAAAGGGTGGACAACCAGCTATTGCAAAACCATGTTTGTTAGGAGTAAAGAAAGCAAGTATCAATGTTGATTCTTTCCTTTCTGCTGCTTCTTTTCAAGAAACAACAAAAGTACTTACCAACAAAGCGATAGAAGGAGCAGTGGATAACCTTAATGGATTAAAAGAAAATCTTATACTAGGGCAGCTGATTCCTGCTGGGACAGGATTATCGTATTATAGAAATATAGAGTTGTTTGATAAAGATTCAAAAAATCTTGATGATAAAGTGCAAGAAATTTTGGAACAAAGAGAGTTTGAAAAAGAAGAAATTCGCAAGAATGCTCAAATTGAAGAACAAAATGATCCAGTGTTTTAGGTAATCAGGGTATGAAACTTACATATGTACACAAACATCCTTTGTGGTAGAGTAGGTCTTTCTTATACTGCTTTGTAAGTGCTACTTGCCTCTGTGCAAGTAATATTTTTGTGTCGAGGCTCTGTAGAAAAGATGCTATCTTTTGTTGTTCAGGGAGGGAAGGGAGCGTTATTTTTATAGCTGCCAAATTTGTAGAATTTATGGCAGGATAGTGTGAAAATCTTTCATGTCGCATGTAATGCTTGAACTCGTGATTTGTATGTCTATAGCCTCTACAATTTGTTTTGTATTTGTTATAATCTATCTATGGAAGAAGAAGTCAAAATAAATTGGAAATATATAGTAGATGAGAAACATTTTAAAAAAAACCCTGAAATACTAAACTTTATTTATGATAATGCAATAAAACTTATTAATAGTATAAAAACAGTATCAGATAAACATAATTCAAAAGCTACAGTTTTATTAACAAGCTGCATACTAATAATAGTTGCAATGATACCTATAATTAAAGGAATAATACCTGCAGTACCAAAAGATATATATCTTAATAGTATGATAAGTACTATTATACTATCAGTTCCATTACTATTATATTTGATATTGTTTGTGCTTGTTTTCGTATATATTTTTCGTGCAGCTCTGAAATTTAATAATATATTAGGAATAGAGAGTGAAGTTTTTCCATACCCAACTCCTTCAGCTTTTTTTGATAATGAATTATATAAGAATAATAGTATAAAAATAAAAATAGGAATAATACGATTATTAGAAGATATAATACATGAAAACTATGAAAAGACAGTACAAAAAGATAAACTATTTCTTCAAGGAAAAAAAATGTTTCAAAAAGGGATTGTTTTGTTGTGCTGTGCATTCATATTATTTTTGATAATGCACATAGTGATAACACCATTATTAAAATATATGTTACTTTTAGGGGTGCTATAAAATTGTTATATGTACTATTTCTTTGCGTAATTGTTTTTTTCTTTATTAGTTTTTGAGGGGAAATTTACATTTTCTTGTGCTCTCATGTACTTGCTAATACTAAAAGATGGTATGGTATTAGAAAAATTTACTTCTTTTGTAGTATTTTCTTTTTTCATTTTACTCATAAGTTTATAATAGCATATTATATAGTTTTTTAGTCAATGAAAAGCACAAGTTCAAGTATTAAATGTGAAAAAGAAGTGCAAAATCCACAGTTACATTATTTTTTTATTTACTTTATAATAGTAACTAAAGAAAGTAACTATGAGTACTGAGAGAGGAAGTTATGCAAAGTTTTTTTAATCAACCAAACCAAGTTGTTGATGATATGCTAAAAGGGTTTGTAAAGCATCATAGGTCTCTAGTGTCCACTACTTCTAATCCAAGAGTCCTTAAATACAAGGATGCTCCTATTGCCAATAAAGTTGGTATAGTGACAGGAGGAGGGTCAGGACATAAACCTGCTTTTATAGGATATATTGGGCGTAATATGGTAGATGCTGTAGCGGTAGGCGAGATATTTTCGTCTCCTACGGCACAGGCTTTTTTAGATGCGTTTAAGGCTGCTGATAGTGGAAAAGGGGTAGCCTGTTTGTATGGTAACTATGCAGGTGATAATATGAATGTGAAAATGGCCATAAAGATGGCTTCTGCACAGGGAATTACTGTAAAAACTGTGGTGGCAAATGATGATGTACCATCAGCATCTCTTAATGAGAGGGAAAAAAGGCGGGGAGTAGCAGGCGAAATCATGATGTGGAAAGTTGCTGCGGCTTTAGCTGCACAAGGATCAGATTTGGACACGGTCATATCTGGGGCACAGAAAGCAATAGATAATACTCGAAGCATAGGAGTTGGTTTAGCTCCTTGTAGTATTCCTGAGGTAGGTAAGCCTAATTTTACGATAGAGGAAGGCAAGATGGAGTTTGGCATAGGGCATCATGGGGAACCAGGTATTCGTATTGAGGATCTTAAAACAGCAGATGAAATAGCCACAGAAATGGTAGAAACAGTAGTGCAGGATAAACCTTTTGTGTCAAGTGATAATGTAGTAGTGTTATTATCAGGGTTGGGAGCAACAACCTTTATGGAACAATATATTTTGTATAATAAGGTGGAAGAAGTACTACAGAAGAAAGGTATACAGGTACATGCATCATATGTAGGAAACTATTTTACTTCTCTTGAAATGAAAGGGGCAACATTGACACTTATGAAAGTGGATGATGATATGAAGTCTCTTGTTGATATAGAAACTGAGAGTATGGGACTTACTCAATTTCAAAGGTAGTATAATATGTCTGTTTCATATCCTATTATTCAGGTATCAATAGATACCAAAACTATAGAAGAAGGTGTTCGTCAAGCAAAAATAGCTCTAGCGTCAGGAGCTGATTGGATAGAGGTTGGTACATCGCTTATAACATTTGAGGGATTATCTGCAATAGATTCTTTTGTGTCTCTTGTTGATTCACAAAAAGTATTAGTAGATTATAAGACACTTGATGGAGTAGCTCAGTATTTTGAAGCAACAGGGCAACGAGGGGCACATATTGCTACTACAATGGCAATTACAAATGAGTACAGTCTCAAAAAAGCCATAGAAGCTGGTCGTAATCATAATGTAAAAGTAATGGTAGATTTATTTTCGTTTCCCGTTGAGAACATGGCAAAAAAAACACAGCAAATACAGGCATTAGGAGCAGATTATGTTCTTGTGCATCTTGGTATAGATGAATTTCGTGATCCTCAAGGAGAAAAAGATCCTCTCAAAGGATTAGATGAAGTAGTCTCTGTGGCAACTATTCCAGTAGCGGTGGTTGTGTTTACATTGGAGCAAGCCATTGAGGCAGTAGCACGAGGGGCACGTATTATACTCATAGGTACGCCTATTATTGAATCAGAGAATGCTCAGGAAGAGTTAAGTGAATTTATAAAGAGAATAAAGCAATAATATCGCAAATATAATTAGGAGGTTATTATATGAATATTATTCATGAGAGTAACGCTGAAGCACAAGTAATTGATGCACCATTTAAGCGTGTTATACGACATATTTCTGCTCCGTGGACTTTAGGTAGTACACAGTTGTGGTTAGGGACTACTTCTATAGAGCCAGGCTATACGAGTAATCCTCATTCTCATAAAGATCAAGAAGAAGTCTTTTACTGTGTTTCAGGGAAAGGAAGAATCAGAGTTGATGATGAAGAAGAAAATTTTTCTCCAGGAGATGTGTGTTATGTTCCTGCTGGGTGTGTTCATCAGCTTATCAATACAGGAGAAGAAGTTCTCAAAGTAGTAGCTGCTGTTTCGCCCCCTTTTGAGCAAGAGCAGTTTAAGAAAGATCATGCAATAGATGAAAGTTAGGAGGTATATTGTGTTGAAAAAAAGTATATTTTTTATATGTATAGCATTATTATATGCAAGTGCGGTAGTATGGGCAGGAGGAGAAAGTGAAGGTACAAAAGATTCAGATACTTCTGTGTCTTTTACTTTAGCTCATAATCATAAAGAGAATGGTATGTATCATATTGGTGCTATCAAATTTAAGGAATTAGTTGAATCTCGGACTGATGGTATGATAACTATTGATATTTTTTCGGGAGGACAGTTAGGGGCAGATAGGGAGATACAAGAAGGCATTGAGCTTGGTACTATTGATATGGGTGTTTCAAGTTCCCCTGTAGCAAGTATCAATGATTATGCAAAGCTATTGGATGCTCCTTATTTATTTGTCAATAGAGAGCATGTCACTGAGGTGTTAGATGGCGATTTAGGAAAAAGAATTTCGGCTCCTTTAGACAAGAAAAATATCAAGCAACTAGCGTTTTGGGAAAATGGGTTTCGGCAAATTACCAATAATAAGAGACCTATTGTTATACCATCTGATTTAAGTGGCTTAAAGTTACGCACTCCAGAAAATGCGGTAAGATTAGAGACATTTAAGACTTTTGGAGCAAACCCTACTCCTATGTCATTTAAGGAAGTGTTTGGAGCATTACAGCAGGGAGTAATAGACGGTCAAGAAAATCCTCTTGCTGTTATCAATCAAGGCTCTCTTTTCGAAGTACAAACATATCTTTCGATATCAAACCATGTGTATTCTGCAGCACACTTTTTGATGAATAAAGAAAAGTTTGATGCATTATCTCAAGATATGCAAAATATCCTCTTAGAAGCAGCGGTTGAAACAGCAAAATATACTCGTAGCGTAGGAAAGGATCAAGATATAACATTAATAGGAAAATTACAAGATGATGGTATGGAAGTAAATGAGGTAGATACAAGTTCATTTGTAGATGCAGGAAAATCAGTGTGGGGGAATATAGTATCGTCTAATATGTATCCAGATGCACAAGAAATAGTAGATGAAATTTCGGTATTAGGACAAAAATATCTGAAATAAATTATATTACATTATTGTATGAGTACTTATTCTAGTAGTCCAGTGGCAAGAAAGATTATTACTATTTGTAATAAGATTATTGATTTGTTTCTTGTTTTCCTTGTAATAGGAATGTCTCTTGTAGTACTCATACAGGTATTATTTAGGTATGTATTTGTTTCTCCTTTATCGTGGCCAGAAGAAACAACACGTTTAATGCTTGTATGGCTGAGTTTCTTAGGAGGCTATGTTGCCTTAAGAGAAAATCAACACATGAGTTTTATGCTTCTCATTAAAAAGATTGCTCAGCCTTATCGTGTAATACTTGAAATTGTACGTGAAATATCTATTATTATATTTCTTATTGTTATTGTCATTGAAGGTACTAGATTTTCTTTGAAATTTCATGATGTATCGTTTACCTATATTAACATCAGTCTAGGAATTTTTGCTTATTCGGTATTTCCTATTGCTGGAACATGTATGCTATGTAAGTCAGTAGTCAATTTCTGGGATCTCATTAGTAGCACATTTCTAAAAAAGGAGAAAGAGCAAGCATGACTGCAGTACTTGTATTTTTTCTTTTGTTTATGTATATTTTTATTGGAACTCCTATTGTATTTTCATTAGGGTTGGCTGCTTTTGGTTTTCTTATTTTGGTGTTGAACGATATTCCTCTCACAATTATTGTACAAAATTTATATAATGGTGCAAATAGCTTTACTTTGTTAGCGGTGCCTTTGTTTATTTTTACAGGCTCTCTTATGAATCTAACAAATATATCAAAGCATATATTTGATTTTGCTGCTTCATTGGTAGGGCATCTAAAAGGAGGGCTTTCTGCAATCAATATTGTTACAAGTATGTTGTTTGCGGGAGTATCTGGGACTTCAGTGGCTGATACTGCAGCAGTGGGAGCAGTAGTGATTCCTGCTATGAAGCAAAGAGGATATAAAGCAGATTTTGCTGCTGCTGTAACAGCGTCTTCTTCTACTATTGGTATTATTATTCCTCCTAGTGTTCCTATGATATTATATGCGGTTGCAGAAGGTATATCAGTGACGAAATTATTTATTGCAGGTATTTTACCTGGTATTTTAATTGGGCTTGCATTGCTTGTAGTTTCTACCATTATTTCTATAAAAGAAAATTATGGGAGCGAAGATACTTTTTCTGTAAAAAAAGTATTTGTTAGCTTTTTTGTTGCTATTCCTGCTTTGTTGTTGCCAGTGATAATATTAGGGGGTATATTGGGAGGAATATTTACTCCTACCGAAGCTGCTGCAGTAGCGGTGTTCTATGTATTGTTTTTAGGGACCATAACAAGACAATTAAATATACATAAGATATATACAGCAGCAAAAGAGACAGTTATATTTAGTGGATCAGTATTGATGATTATAGCAAGTGCAAAAATAGTTGCATGGGTATTTGCTCGTGCAGCAATACCACAGACTTTGGTGGAACCTTTTTTAAGTATCACTAAGTCTCCAGTATTGTTTCTTTGGATTGTCTCTGGTATTCTTATTGTAGCTGGTACATTTCTTCATGGTACTGCTATGCTGGTTATTCTTGTGCCGCTTTTTATTCCTCTTATGGAATCATTTCATATTCCTCATCTACAGTTTGCTATGACAGTAATTATTTGTTGGGGAATAGGACAGCAGACACCGCCTGTAGGGTCAGCATTATTTATTACTTGTTCTCTCGCAAAGGTGGATGTATGGGAGCTTACAAAAGCTAATTTGCCGTTTATATGTGCTATGATAGCAATATTAGCAGCAGTTATTCATATGCCATTTTTATCGGTATGGTTACCTAATCTTATATTGCAGTAAGGAGATATATGAAAAAAAAGAGAATCGCTATTTTATTGGGAGATCCTACTGGGATTGGTCCAGAACTTATTATAAAAGTACTATCTACACTTAAGCCTCATCCGTCTATTCAATATGTACTTATTGGAGACAAAAGAGTACTAGAGCAGGCCTTTGAAATAGTAAAAGTACGTATTGTATTGCCAATTATTGAGCGTATAGATGAAAATATATCTGAGGAAGATATAGTATTTTATGATTACGCTACAATATCAAGTACTGAATATGAGATAGGTACAGTGAATATCAAAGGAGGACTTTCTGTTGTAACTACTCTTAAGTATGCTATTGAGTTGGCAAAAAAAGAGCTGATACATGGGATACTCTTTGCACCATTTAATAAACAGGCTATGCATGAGGCTGGTTTGCCTTTTGAAAGTGAGTTAGAATATTTTAAGGATACTTTTTCAATTCCGACTATTCCGGGAGAACTTAATATTGTTGGAGATATATGGACAATGCGGGTAACATCACATGTTCCACTAAAGCAGGTAAGCAGTTTGCTCAGTATTGATACTATTGAATATGCAATAGAATTTCTTAATACACAGCTTGTTAATGCTGGTAGAGGAGGAGCGAAAATTGCGGTATCAGGCTTAAATCCACATAATGGAGAAAATGGTTTATTTGGTACAGAAGAGCAAGAGTATATTACTCCTGCCATTGAAAGAGCAAAACAAAAACAGATACATGCTGTGGGTCCTTTTCCTGCAGATACTTTATTCTTACGCTTAGAAAAAGAAAAGATAGATGCCATTGTGTGTATGTATCACGATCAAGCTCAAATTGGATTAAAATTGCTTGGTTTTGATAAAGGCATGACACTTCATGCAGGGTTTCCTATTCCTATTGGTACGCCTGCACATGGAACAGCGTTTGATATAGCAGGAAAAAATATTGCATCTGCTTCAGCGTGTGAACATGCACTTTCGATAATAACTTCAATAGTGGAGCGACAAGCATGAGTATAGGCATATCTTTCCAGTTGGAACATGTTGGTATTGGAGCAAAAGATACTACTACACTTGCACAGTGGTATTGTGAGATATTTGGGCTACAAATTGTATATCAAACTTCTGATGAAATTCCTATTTATTTTTTAGGGCATCCTGCTATTGATTTTAAGCTAGAAATATTTCCTCTTGATGTTCCACAAAAGTTTGAAGAAACAGGAATACATATTAGCTTTAAGGTATCAAGCTTAGACGAAACACTGAGTTATTTTGATAATAAAGGCATAGAATATGGTGCTGTAAAGCATCTTATGAAAAATGGAAAGACTGTATTTTTCAAAGATCCAGTAGGACATATATTACAAATAGTGGAACGTCCTATACAATTATGGGAATAATAAAGACATAAGAAAGGAGTCAAAAATGAGGTCATTTAAGAATGCTCAAGGGGCAGGTATTGTTCATAATATGATAGCTTGTATACAAGATAATAAGGAATTTCTAAGTGAAATTGACGGAAAAATAGGGGATGGTGATCATGGTATAAACATGAACAAAGGATTTACTCTCTGCAAAGATCGCCTTGATAAAAATGATGGCTTGAGTACAGCGTTGGACAAACTTGGGAATGTTTTACTGACTGAAATTGGTGGTTCTATGGGACCAATATATGGCATGTTTTTTATTGCTATGAAAAACAACAGTGAAGGAGAAGAGGATATTGATATAAAGGTATTCTTTACTATGTTGCAGTCAGCATATACGGAGATTGCTGAGATAGGGGGGGCAAAAGTCGGTGATAAAACAATTATGGATACTCTTGTTCCTGCCTTGCAAGCATATGAACATGCAATGTCTGATAATAAGAGCTTTGTAGAAGCATTACAGGATATGGATGCTGCTGCAGAAAAAGGCTATAAGTCGACAGAAGATTTAGTGGCAAAAATAGGAAGAGCAAGTAGGTTAGGAGAGCGTTCACGAGGAGTGCTAGATGCAGGAGCAACTTCGTGTTACCTTTTGTTGCATAGTATGAAAGAAACGATACTAACATTATTACAAGGAGAAGATATATGAAAATAGCGATAGGATGTGATCCAAATGCTCAAGAATTAAAGCAGTCAATTATTACTATTATTACAGAGCTTCATCATGAATACAAAGATTTTGGCAGTGATGATACAATATATGCAAATGTGTCTATTGAAGTTGCACAGTCAGTTGTGTCAGGAAAGTTTGATAGAGGGATATTGCTGTGTGGCACTGGTATAGGAGTATCTATTTCTGCAAACAAAGTACAAGGTGCATATGCAGCGTTGGCTTCAAGTGTGTATGCTGCTTCGAAAGCAGTCACTAGTAATAATGCAAACATATTGTGTATAGGAGCGTTTACAACAGGAAGAGAAGTTGCTTTAAGTATAGTACGCACCTATCTTAGCACAAAATACGAGCAAGGAACTCCCTCTGCTGCAAAAATTGCACGCTATGTAGCGTACGATACTTCAAATAAGTAATTATGTTATAGTATATGTAGCAATATATTTTTAGAGAATGTAATTTTATGGAATGTAGGGAGTAGTGATAATGGACATAAATCCACAAAACCAAAGTATCAAAGAATGTTTAGGAAAAACTTATAGGATTGATTTTTATCAGAGAGAATATGTTTGGAATAAGAAAACTGTCGAAATTTTGCTGAATGATGTTTTTTATCAATTTGAATTATCGTATGAAGAGCATAAAGGTAAAGAGATTGAATCTAAGACAATGAGTGAGTATAATTGGTACTATTTGAGTACTTATGTCACAAATAGGATTAAAGGTGAAGAATATATTGTTGATGGGCAGCAAAGGTTAACGACATTATCAATTATTGCGATAAAGCTCTATCATTTAACACAAGATGAAAAATTAAAGAACTTTCTATCAGGTTTGATTAGAGGGCATGATCCATATGAAGGAGATATTTTTTGGATCGATCATAAAAAAAGAAAAGAAGTGATGACTGCTTTAATGAAGGATGATACTTCAAAGGAATTTATGGATATTACCAGTAAAAATATACATGATAGATATAAAGAAATTTCATTTTATTTTGATAAGAAAGCATTGGATGATAAAAAACTAAAATCTTTTATTCATTATTTTTTAGAGAGATTGGTGTTGGTTGAATTAGAAATACAACAAGATGATACCCCTATGATATTTGAAGTTATTAATGATAGAGGGGTAGCATTAAACCCTTTTGAGATTCTCAAAGGAAAATTGTTAGGAGCGTTGGAAAAGGATGATATTGAAGAATATAATAAAAGTTGGGAACACGCTATTGCAATAATAAAAGGGAAAGAAGATGATTTTTTTAGGAATTATCTCAAGGCAAAATTTACTTCTAATAGAGCTAGTGATATAGTAAAAAGAATTAATAACGATTACCATAGATATATTTTTGAAAATAATGAAATTGCTAAAAATCTAGGATTTAGAAAAACAGATGAAGAGCATAAAGGCAACATAAAAGAATTTATTGAAAAAAATATGAGCTACTATACTGCATTATATAAGAAGATCATAGAAAATACAGATAATAACGAATACCTAATATACAATCATGATATTAATGGTTTATCAGGTCAATATCAAAATATTATGGCAGCTTGTGAAATTGACGATAGGCAAGAACAAGAAAAAATTGAAGCCATAGCTAAAGAAGTAGATAGGCTTTTTATATTACTCCATTTAAATAATATTCATGAGAGTAATGATTTTAAAGATATATCATTTAGTATGAATAAAGCTGTTAAAGAAAAGCCTATCTCTAAATATAGAGAAATTTTTAATGAAACAATACATGAACGCATTAGAGAAAAGTACCCATTATCAAATTCATCTGAATTATTGAGTTATTCTATATTTAGGAAACAAGGATATGATACATTAAATATAAGAGTACTCAGATATATATTAGCAAGAATTGAGGAATATATTTGCAAAAATTCAAAGATAAATATGCAAACAAATATTTTTCATCTTTCTACAGGAACAAGAAGTTCTTACAGTAATTATCACATTGAATATATTTTTGCTGATAATGAAGAAAATAGAATATATTTTGATTCAGAAGATAGTTTTTGGGAAGAAAGAAATCGTTTAGGAGCTTTGTTACTCTTAAAAGGGAAAGATAATCAAAGTTCTGGGAATGAAAAGTATAAAGATAAGCTAAAAACATATAGTAATGGTTTAATGCTATGTAGAACCTTAACACAAGATTGTTATAAATCAAACCTTGATTTTACAAAGTGGAATGACACTTTAGAAGAGCCATTTAAGCCTATTGATGAATTTAATCTAGATGCGCTGGAGCATAGAAGCAAAGTTTTACATACTCTTGTAAAGCGTATATGGGAAGTAGATTAAATTAGAGTTTCTCACCACTACCGAAAAGGAAAGAAATACAAAAAAGTAATGATAGAAGCATTGTGGAGAGGTGATAATGAAGTGCTATTTGTTTATGTTTCTTGTTGTGTACTATTAGTTTGCGGGCTAATATTTTGTGTGCTGTTAGTTTGTGTGCTAGTATTTTGCGTGATGTGGGATATTTCTTGAATAAACTGCTCTACACTTTCAAAATTTTTATATACTGACAAGAATCGAAGGTATGCAACGATATCAATTTTTTGTAACTTTTCTAGTAGTATTGTTCCTAAAAAAGATGAGGCTATTTCATGTTGACTTCCTGCATGTGTTTGTGCCATTTCTTCTATAGAGTCTAATAGTGAAATGACTGTCTCTACAGGAACAGGCCGTTTTCTTATAGCTAACTCAATGCTTTGTCGTAATTTTTCTCTATCAAAGACTTGTCTTACATGGTTTTTCTTTACTACTATGAGGGGATTTTCGTCTATTCTTTCGTAAGAGGTAAAACGATGCCCACAGGAAAGACATGCTCTGCGTCTACGGATAATTGCTCCATTTGCTAAATCACGCGTTTCTAATACTTTATCTTCACTATTATGACAGCGACTACATTTCATAAGCTATACTCATATTTTTTGTATACTATATATCATTATACAATAGACGAAGATTCTCGATGGTAAGATGCTGGTGTAAAATTTTATAGAATATAGCATATGGCTTTTTGTTCTTATGTTTTTTAGGAGAGTTAATATGCTTTAGTATAGTTTCAAATGACTGAAGAAAGGCTTGTGTTCCATAATGTTTAGAAATTACTTGTAATGCAATTTTTCTTAAGCTAGGATTGTTTTTGTGTTTGTTGTTACGTGAATAATCTAATGCTGTGTTACGTTTATTTCGAGAAGATACTGTTGCATTGCTTCTATACTTTTCAATGATGTTTCTGCTAGGGGCAAATAATACAAGGGTATCATATATTTTTTGTAATAGTTTTATGTTTGCATATGTAATATCTCTTCTAAATGTATCAAAATTCTTAAGAAGATATTCTTGTATAGCTGTACTAAGAAATGAAAAATCTATGGTATTTTTTTTTAGTATACTATCAATAGAGGCAATTAAAGATTCTTTTGTAGCTTCATCAACTATATCAGGAAGCATATCAATTTTAGTTTTATAAGAAAAATGTAACACATTATCAGAAATAATACTAGGTAATGACTGAATGATATGCTGAGGAATAGTAATACTTTTATACCATGTTGATGGCCAATATAAAGAAAAGATATATTCAAATTGTTTTGTTTGTGCAATACTCCTTGCAACTAAAGGGGAGTTATACAACACAGAATCTAAGTAGCTAAATCCAAACCCTTCAAGTACAGAGCTTGAAATAATAGCATCGCTGTAGCTACAAATTTCTTGAAAGCTAAAGGGGCATTTTTTTTGTGTTCCTAAAGAGAATATTCCCGGCACTTTTCCTGTATGTATCAGTCTTTCTATAATAGTGGAGTATGGGCGTTCTTGCTCTGATTCTCCGGGCAGAGTGATGTTGACTACACAAGGGATGGCAAAGCGAGCTTCAAACATTTTTGTGATGAGCATTGCTTCTAAAACATTTTTTCTTCTTATACAGCGTACAGGATATGTAAAGAGTAAATAGTTGCCCTCGTTATATTGAGGAGCAAAATCTTTTTTATGTGTAATATATTTTTTTAAGCTGTTGGAATCATCAGTTGTGTTTGTGTGCTGTGTACTAGTATTATACGTAACGATATTGGGAAGTAACTGAGCATCAATAGAGGCTTTTTGTAAGATGTGTTTGTCATGCTCATTTATTACTGCAACAGTGGTATGATCATTAAAATTGTACAATATATTTTCACCTGGTACATGTATAAGTCGTTCTAAAGCAGAAAAACGTGTTTGTTCAGGAAAATCATGTATCTGTAATAACATGTAAGGATCATATTTTTTTATAAATTGTAATAATGCAAGTGTAAAGAGAGGATTTTTTCCCAAGTGGTAATTATGAACCCACCAAAGAGTTTCTTCATTATTATGAGAAATGAAAAACTGCAGTAATTTTTCTATTGTTTCTTTTTTGCTCTTAAAAAGTGCTGTGTTGCTTGCTGTGGTATGTTCTGTTTCTGTTGATGCTGTATTGTTCTCTTTGTCTTTTTGTAACCATTCAATGTATCCAAGTTCTTTCTTAAAACGTACTTCTACTTTTGTAGTATTAAAATGCTTGCGAATTTTTAGCATATTTTTTCTGCTACCAGTAAATAGGACTATTTTTTTTATATATGAAAATTGTTTTGCTTCAAGTAATGCTTGCACTGTTTTTGTAATAACACTTGTCACCCCTCCAGTATGGAGATGATAGTGCATAATATTGATAACCGATGGTGTATATTGTTTCATATGTTTTTGTGTTCTATAGTATTAATTATAGCTATATATAGTATATCATTATTAGTGACAGTGTTTATAGAGTACTTTTTTGTAATATAATGAATATATGGGATTACATACAAAAAAAGATTCTACAGATAAACTGTATATAGAACAATTATTATATAGTATTTATATTGACACTCCATATACAATACAGTGGCAAGCTCCTTTTCAACAATTTT
This sequence comes from Spirochaetia bacterium, assembly GCA_965226055.1. Taxonomy (GTDB): domain Bacteria; phylum Spirochaetota; class Spirochaetia; order WTKD01; genus CBDDCA01. The sequence goes on from CBDDCA010000004.1 coordinate 97,029, forward strand.
GGGAGCGATGGAAACATAAATCTGCATACCAAGATAAAGATATTGCTGATACTGTATCTTGTCTTGATGAAACGCTGTGTATGTTGATTTGTTATGGTGATAGTATATCAAAAAGTGATGAAATGCCACTTGAAACATTACATACATTTTTACAGAGCAGATGTGAAAATCTCATACGAGGGGTGCATATACTCCCATATTTTCCATATACATCTGATGATGGTTTTTCTATTTCTGATTATATGGCAGTACGGAATGATTTAGGTAGTTGGCAGCATATTACTAAGATAGCTGATGATTTTATTCTTATGAGTGATCTTGTTCTTAACCATTGTTCTGCCCAACATGCTTGGTTTACTCAGTTTCTCGCAAACAAAGAGCCATATTCTGAGTATTTTATTACTGCTGATCCTCATTTAGATTTTTCAAGGGTAGTACGTCCACGCCCGCATTTTATACTAAGTGATTTTGAAACTGATACAGGGATGCAACATGTATGGACTACCTTTAGTAGTGATCAAGTTGATCTGAATTATGAAAATCCTTTGCTACTTTTTGATATGCTTGATGTCTTGTTATCGTATGTTATACAATATCGTTCTTCTGTTATTCGACTTGATGCTGTTGCTTATTTATGGAAAGAGATAGGTACTTCGTGCGTACATCATAAAAAGACACATTTGGTTGTAAAACTTATGAGAGCTATGCTTGATGTGTTTGCTGCTCAGAGCGTGCTTATTACTGAGACAAATGTTCCCCATAAAGAGAATGTTAGTTATTTTGGAGAAGGTGATGAGGCACATCTTGTATATAATTTTACGCTTCCTCCATTACTGCTCTATTCCGTATTATTTTCCTCGACAGAAATATTACAGAAATGGGCTAACAGTTTAGTGCTGGAGCACGATAATACATGCTTTTTTAACTTTTGTGCTTCACATGATGGGATAGGTATTACTCCAAGCTATGGAATTCTCAGTGATGTACAACGAGAAGCACTTATCAATAAGGTAAAGGAGCGAGGAGGCAAAATATCGTATAAAGCTACGAAAGATGGAGAAACTCCCTATGAGATGAATATCAGTTATGTCTCTGCGGTAATAGATCCTGAACAGAGTGTTGAGCAACAAGCCATGAGTTTTTTAGCTACACAGTCGGTGCTTCTTAGTATGCCTGGAGTTCCTGGAATCTATATTCATAGTTTATTAGGGAGTAAAAATTGGCAACAAGGAGTTGAGCGTCTTGGGTATAACAGAGCTATCAATAGAGAAAAATTAGATGTTAATAGTGTCAATCAAGAGCTTTCAAATGAGGAAAGTTTTCGGAGCATGGTATTCACAGGCTATTTGCATATGATAGAGGCACGTACTCATAATGTAGCATTTCACCCCTTTGCATCATTTTCTTTTCCTGTTGTACAAGATGGACTGTTTGCTATTCTAAAAGAATATCAAACACAGAAAATAATATGTATTGTCAACCTTAGTAATGATGAAAAAATACAAGCATTCCCATCAAATATGTTTCCATTTAAGAGCGGGATGAAAGATATACTAAAGGGAGATATTGTATTTCTTCCTTCAAATTCAAATGATGAAGTAGAGCTTACTTTAGAACCGTACGAGGTATATTGGCTATGTCCAATAGATACGTCTACCAATACAAAGTAAGATAGTACATGATTAGTAAGGCATAATGAAAGACATTTCTTTTTTCTCTGATTGTCGGCAGGCTGTTATGCGAAGTTGCTACATAGAAAGTATGCGTTCTTTTCTTAGCTCTTATAATCTTGTAGAATTACATAGTCCTATTCTCAGTCCTGTTCTTATTCCTGAACGACATATAGATGTGTATGCAGTAGAGGAAGAAGAACAAGGAAAAATGCATTATCTTACCCCATCTCCTGAAGTATACTTAAAACAAATGATAGCAAAGCTCTCTCATGATGAGACTATGAATACATATATGGGAGGGGTATACGAGCTAACCCATAGTTTTCGGAAAACAGAGCAGAAAAGTCCTATTCATCAGAAAGAGTTTTTAATGTTAGAGTATTATTGTTTACATAAAAGTACTCAACAGATGCAAGATATAACTGTGGATATGTTACGGTACTGCGTACAGTGTATGATAAAGAAAAATAAAACACTGCACCTTTTTACTAAAGAGAGTATAGCATATATGCAGCATTTACTTGAACATGTATTGAGCATGTCTTTGGAACAGGCGTTTTTTTCCTATACGGCATTTAATTATAACGATTTTTTACAGTGTAAAAGTACTGTTGAAGCAATGGTATGTGTTGGCTTAGATCCTATGAAGGATACTGGCATGGATTGGGAAGATATATTTCATTATGCTTTAGTACAGTATCTGGAACCTATGTTGCCACGTGATCGTATTATATTTCTCTACGATTATCCCAGCAAGGTCAGAACTTTGTCTAAAACAAAAGCGGCAAAACAAGGAGGCATCCCTTGCAGTGATAGATGGGAACTGTATATTGCTGGTATAGAAGTTGCAAATTGCTTTAATGAAGAAACTGATCCTGATAGTATTTTTAGTTTTATGCAGGAACAAGCCACGCTAGGAGGAGCAAGAAATATTCAAGCAGATTGGGATAAGAACTTTTTGCGAGCTGATCGTCTGCCTCAATGTTCAGGGGGAGCTATGGGTATTGATAGGGTATATATGGCACTATTAGGCAAACAATCATTATACGAAGCTACCTCTCTACATGAAAGTCTCTATATCCCTTGATAGTAAAAAGAAAAATTCCATTATACTTTTCGATTATATTGTAACTGTATGAGTCCTGTGTCGTATTGTTTTATTGTTTCTGCTTCTAGTGGTATAGTTGGTGTGTCCCCTAAAAAAAGTCGTTTTCCATCGCCTAAAATAATAGGGATAACAGAAATAAGATAGGTATCTATAAGATCTTTCTGCATAAGTAGCCTTACAATTTCGCTTCCTCCATCACAGTAGATATGTTTCCCTTCTTTGCTTTTTAATTCTTTTACTAAGGTTTCTACATTGCCATTATAAAAGGTAACATTGTTCTCATTTTCTCTTTCTTGTCGAGTGATAACATAGCAATCAAACATGCTTGATGCAGGAAACTTGCCTCCAGTAAGCGTGAGAATTGTCTCATAGGTAGTTCTTCCTACAATGTAAGTATCAACTGTTTCTGTGAACGCTTGGTATCCGTAATCTTCATTTTCTTTCTCAACAATAGAGAGCCACGAAACATCGTTGTCTTTTGTTGATATAAACCCATCTAGGCTCATACTAATATATAATAGTAATTTTCTTTGATTATGCATATAAAAATATAGTATTATAAGTGTACAAAAAAATCAAGTATAAGTGAGAAAAAAAAGTATTATGATACAGGAGAGTTTTTGTATAATAATAATTATGTATAGATTACAGTGGTTTTTTTCCTTTGTCTTGCTCACTTTTTTTGTTGTTACTGTATCTTCAAAAGATATAAAAGCTATGACTTTCAATGTACAAAATCTTTTTGATGGCAAGAACGATGGTACTGAATACCAAGAATATAGTCCGCCTCGATGGAACAATAAACAATATCACTATCGACTGAGCGCAATAGGGAAAGCGGTACAAAAATTAGCGTTCTCTTTAGATATTATTGCCTTACAAGAGGTAGAGAATGAAAAAGTGGTGAAAGATTTACAAAAATACTATCTGCCTCGTTTATCATATGTAGCAGTAAGTACAGCAAAAAAATCTGCTGTGCAAATTGCTTTATTGTCTCGATATAAGATACTTGAAGTTAAGGAACATCAAGTGCAGATACCTTCACTTTCTGGAGGATTGCGTCCAATCTTAGAGGTAGTGTTAGAGCTATCTTCAAAAAAGAAACAGACACAACATGCAGTGAATACAATACAGGTGTTTGTAGTGCATCTAAAATCAAAAAGAAACAGTAATGCCACTATTAGTTCAAGTCAAATACGCTCGTTTCAATATACACTTATCATCAATAATTTTGATACAACTATGCCAACATTGTTGCTAGGAGATTTTAATGATGAAGAAGCATATACTCATTTGCAACATTCGTATCATAAAAAGTATCAGCAAAGTGTAGAAAGCCTTGTAGATACAAAATCATACTATGATACAGAAGCAGTAGTCAAAGGAACATATTATTACAAAGGATGGGCACAGTTAGATCATATTTTTTTTGATACATCTTTTGCCACTATTTTTTCAGAGATAGAGCTTACTATTATAGGTAATGCTCCTTTTACTATTGTAAGTAGTAAACAGGGTATAACACCAAATAAATTTTATATGCATTTTAAGAACTATACTGCAGTATCTGATCATTTGCCAGTATTACTTACTGCCCAATATAAATAATCAGTACAGATAATCAGTATAAACAATCAGTGTGAACAAGAAAAGCTTTACTGGAAGTAGCTGTTTATAGTACTTTCAAATTCTGTATTTTTTGGGTTGAGAGGACTAGGGTGAGGAATATAGTGAAGTTCATTTATATTTAGTACATTTAATAAAGATTGTGCTATAGTATGTGAATATCTTCCTATTGCAAGTATCGTAGTAATGCCTAATATGTTACAATAGTTACGTAAGTGTTCTTTACACAATACTTCTACCTCTTTAATGCTCTTGTCTTTTCTCAGGAGTGTATGGTCAGGAGTGAGATTACTTGCAGTTTCTTTATTAAAAAAAGCTAGAGGACAAAAATTAAGAACAAATGCCTGTGCAAAAAAATCTTGAGGAGAAGGAAATAGTTTTTGAATACATCCCCAGACTTTTTCTCCACTTTTTTCTTCACGATGATATTGAAGGCCTTGTACTGGTCGTTTAGGGTGCATGTGTTCTGGTTGTTGTACAGTATATTGTAATTGAAGATAACGAGTAACTGCACTGATGTTGCCAAAAGGAATGCCTGTTTGTACCATGCCATGAGGGCCAGGATTGATCCCTAATAACAGATATTTTTTTTGCTGTTTTTTTGTATGTGCAAAGTTTGAGACATATGCTTTCCATCCTTCCCATGCGTAATTGAACACATTGTATACACACACAGTACTAGGATATGCGAGAGTGTCAAGTACATGGGAGAGTTCTTTGCTATGTTGTAATAATGTAGTAATGTGCAATATTATTGTTGTGCTGATAAAATATGTTTGTTGAGGATAATCTCTAACATTTCTTGTTTTCCTGATTGAGCTGTAGGAGTATCATGTTGTAATGCATAGGAGTGAAGATCTTTTAATGTTGTAGTATTATTGACTATTTTGTTACCAATATCACTATTATAGCTTTCATAACGCTTTTGTACAAAATTTTCAATTTCATTACTGGACAGTAGAGAATGGGCAGCTTTTAAGCCTATTGCAAATGTGTCCATGCTAGAGATATGACCATAAAATAGATCATTGCTATCAATAGAAGGGCGACGTAATTTTGCATCAAAGTTGAGACCGCCTGGTGCTATTCCTCCGTTTTTTAATACCTCTATCATCATGAGGGTGCTGGTATATATATTAGTTGCGTATTGATCGGTATCCCAGCCTAATAACATGTCGCCTTGATTTGCATCAAGGCTTCCTAACATATCATGTATTCGTGCAAGGTACATTTCGTGTTGCATAGTATGTCCCGATAATGTTGCATGATTTACTTCTAAGTTGAGCTTAAAGTCTTTATCAAGATTGTAGTGCTTCAAAAAACCTATAACATTTGCTGCATCATAGTCATATTGATGTTTTGTTGGTTCTTTTGGTTTTGGTTCTATAAGTAACTGTCCTGTAAACCCTATGCTTTTTGCATAATCACGAGCCATGCTAAGAAAGGTAGCAAGATTATCAAGCTCTCTTTTGAGATTAGTGTTTAGCAATGTTTCGTATCCTTCTCTTCCTCCCCAAAACACATAGTTAAGCCCGCCAAGTTTGTGAGTGATATCTATTGCTTTTTTTACTTTTGCTGCTGCATAGGTAAATATTTCTGCTTGTGGACTTGTTGCTGCTCCATTCATAAAGCGTGGATGACTAAATAAATTGCTCGTACCCCATAATAGCTGTAATCCTGTTTCTTTCATTATAGTATGGAGAATATCGCTTATACTGTCTAGGCGTTTTTCTGTCTCTACAAGTGTATCAGCTTCATCTACAATATCAAAGTCATGAAAACAAAAGAAAGGAATTGAAAGTTTTGTTGTAATTTCAGCTAAAGCATATGCTCGTGCTTTTGCTTTTTCTACGGGGTTTTGTATGCTATCCCAAGGGCGTTTTATCGTAGGCATTCCAAAAGGATCGTTTCCTTGTCCTGTTAAGCTATGCCAATATGCGAAAGAAAAACGTAGATGTTCCTGCATAGTTTTATTGCCAACTATCTCTGTTGGATTGTAATGCCTAAATGCTAATAGATTATCAGTATCTGCACCTTCATATTGTATTTTTTGTATATTGCTAAAAAATTCTTCCATAAAAATTCCTCATTTTTACTGTTCATTGTTGAGACTGTATCTTTTTATTATACTATATTACTGATAATACTATATTTTCCCTTTGTTTCTTGTATATTGATCATACCAAACGGCAAATAATAGCACGAGAGCTTTTACTACATACTGATATTCTGCTCCTAAGTTAATCAAAGACATACCATTGTTAATGACTCCCATAACAAGCCCTCCTGTAATAGCTCCTATAATAGTGCCTATACCTCCAGCAGCAGATGCTCCTCCAATAAAAGCAGCAGCAATAGCTTCCAGTTCAAATAATTGTCCTGATTGAGGGAGTGCAGAATTAAGGTATCCTGTAAAAATTACCCCTGATAATCCTGATAAAGCTCCCATAATAGCAAATACAAAAAATACTACTCGTTCAGAATTGACTCCAGAAAGTTTTGCTGCTTTCGCATTTCCTCCTACAGCATACACTTCTCTTCCAAACACTGTCTTGTTTGTAATGAATACAAATAAAACAATAACAATGAGTAATAAAATGACCACATTAGGAATACCTCTGTACGACGCAAACTTATACCCTAATATCATGATGGTAATGCTTAGTATAAGTAGTTTAAGTACAAGAAACTGTACAGGCAACACATGAAATCCATGTGCTTTTTTTGCTCTGTATTGGTATATGGCATATATCACATACGCTACTAAAAGTACTATCATAACAATAAGCGTATTGAGATGAAACTCTGCATTGTTTACAAAAGAAAATCCAGAAGCAATTTTTTTATAATTATCATCTATAAGTGATACAGGGTTGACTTGGGTGATAATATACGTAAGCCCACGAAACAAAAGCATGCCTGCAAGAGTAACAATGAAAGCAGGCACTTTTAGAAATGCAATCCAAAATCCTTGTGTAGCTCCAATAATCAGTCCTATGCCTATTGATACCAAAATAGTAATGGGCATACCAATGCCTGTATTGTACACCATAGCACTGATAGCTCCTATAAAAGCGCATACCGATCCAACTGATAAATCTATATTACCAGTAATGATAACAAGTACCATTCCCACTGCAAGGGTAAGAATATAACTATTTTGAATAAATATATTTGTTATATTTCTTGCGTTAAAATTAATGCCGTTTGTCATAAATGTGAATATAATAAATATACATCCTAACATTAAGAACATAGAGTAATTACGAATATTATCTTTTGCTATTTTAAAAAAATTATTTTTTTGCATATGTTTTATCCTAGTGCTATTTTAATTATTTTTTCTTGGGTCGCATCTTGTATATCAAGCTCCCCCTTTATTTTGCCTTCGTTCATAACATAAATTCTGTCAGACATGCCAAGCACTTCTTCTAATTCTGATGAAATCATGATAATGCTTTTTCCCATTGCCACTAGATCGTTGAGTATAGAATATATTTCATATTTTGCTCCTACATCAATACCTCTTGTAGGTTCATCTATAATAAGAATATTTGGGTTAGTATAGAGGCAACGACTAATGACTACTTTTTGTTGATTACCGCCACTGAGAGTATTTACTATGGTATGTACACTGGGAGTTTTTATGTTCATTTTTTCTTTATAATGAACACTTGAGGCTTCTACTTCTTTGCTGTTTATTATGCCAAACTTTGAGCATTTGTGTAATCCCGAGTTAGTTATGTTATTTTTTATATCTTGAATAAGAATAAGTCCTAGTTCTTTTCTATCTTCTGATATATATCCTAGCCCGTCTCTAATAGCTTCTTTTGGGGTGTTCCAGTGTACTTTCTTTTCATGTAAATACACATCTCCTATATGTTTAGAACCGTACATAGAACCAAAAATACTCATCATAAGTTCTGTTCTTCCTGATCCCATGAGTCCGCAAATACCCAGTATTTCTCCTTTTCGTACATTAAAATGCACATCTGAGATAACTTTTTTTTCTGCATCTAAAGGATGGTATACAGACCAGTCTTTTACTTCAAACTGTATTTCACCAATATGAGAGTTTCTTTGTGGAAATCGATCTGTCATATCTCTTCCTACCATATCTTTAATGATCATCTGTTCGGTTATGGGAGTTTTATGAGCTTCAAGTGTACTAATTGTTTTTCCATCGCGAAGTATGGTAATATCATCAGCTATTTCTAATACTTCGTTTAGTTTATGTGATATCATAACACAAGTTATACCTTGTTTTTTTAGTAGTAGTATAAGTTGAAGTAGCTGTTCGCTTTCTTGATCATTGAGGGATGAGGTAGGTTCATCTAAAATAAGCAGTTCTACTTTTTTTGAGAGAGCTTTTGCTATTTCGACTAATTGTTGTTTTCCAACGCCTAGTGTATTTACTATTGTTTGTGGATTCTCTTGTAGCCCAACCTTATCAAGAAGATGCTGTGTTTCTGTGCTTAGTTTGAAGAAGTTGATGATACCAAAGGTAGATTTGTAGTGTCCTAAAAATATGTTTTCTGCTATAGAAAGATAGGGACTAAGAGCAAGCTCTTGATGTATGATAGCGATGCCATCATGTTCACTGTCTTTTACTGATGAATATTTTAAGACTTTATCCTTAAATGTAATGGTCCCTGTATATGATTCATGAGGATATACCCCAGATATTATTTTCATAAGAGTAGATTTTCCAGCTCCATTTTCTCCACATATACAATGTATGCTCCCTTTTTGTATGGTAAAATTTATATCATCTAATGCTCTTACACCGGGAAAATCTTTTGTTAAATTGGAAATACTTAGTAAACTCATAGTATAGTTTAAAAAAAGTAACATACCGAAGCATGTTACTTTTTTATAAGAACTAATTTTCTATTTGTTCTTTAGTATAATATCCAGAGTCAATCAACACATTTTCATAATTGTCTTGGGTAATTTCAACTGGCTCAAGTAAATAAGAAGTAACTGTTTTTTTGCCTGTATTGTAGGTTGTATTATCCATACGAGTTCCTGCGATAGAAGGGGGTTGGTTTTGTAGTATAGCATCTGCTAATTCAATAGTAGCTTTTGCTAAATTTCTTGTATCTTTGAACACGGACATATATTGCTTTCCATCTTTAATCATTTTAATTGAAGATATTTCTCCATCTTGTCCAGTAACTATAGGTAGGGTAGTACTGTAGTTGTTGTCAGTTAAGAGGGCTTCAATAATTGCACGGGCAAGAGGATCATTTGGGGCTAGCACTGCATCAAGTACTACATTACTTGCTGCACTGTTAAGCAGGTTTTCCATACGTTTTTTTGCTTCTTCTGCTTTCCATCCTTCTGTAGTAATTTGAGTGAATGCAGCATCCTTAGAGTTTGTTGGAGCTGGACCTACGACATTTAAAGCACCGCTTTGTACATATGGATTGAGTATATCCATTGCTCCATCAAAGAAAAAGTAGGCATTATTATCGGTAGGGGAACCTGCAAAGTAAACAATGTTTTTTCCATTTGCTGAATCTAATAAAAGAGCATCTGCTATAGATTGTCCTTGAATTTGGCCTACTTTGAAGTTATCAAATGTTATGTAATATTCATAGTCATCTGAGTCAGTAATAAGTCTATCATAGGCAATAATAATGACTCCTTCTTCATTTGCTTTCGATACAGCTTCTGCAGCTCCTTCATTGATTGCTCCTACTATAATGAGCTTTGCTCCTTTTGTTATAAAGTCTTCAATCTGCTTGTTTTGCTTACTTTGATCAGCATCTGCAAAAGCAACTTCCGCTCTATATCCTTTTGCTATGGCAGCTTGTTTAAGCTCTTCTCCATCTCTACGCCATCTTTCTACATGCGTTTCGGGCATTGCAATTCCAATAAGCACAGCACCTGATTCACCTTCTCCTGCTGAAAATACAGTAGGGAGTATTAAACTTATCATAATAAAAATTACTATTATTTTTTTCATAATTATCTCCTCCTTAATTTACTATGTGTAGTTTATCTATTAGTGTATTACAATTACATTTTTTTGTCTATAGATTAAGTAATATATTGAAAAAAAATAAATAATGTATTGAAAAAAAATAAATAAAATAGTACTATAATATTATAGTAAAGTTCTTTAGCTATGTTCCGATAGTATAAGAAATAGAATGCATGTTGCATATATTGCAATATTATAAAAAATAAGTGAGGAAATTATGAAAAAAATATTATTTAGTGTATTTTTTGTGTTATTTGTTATGATGGTATTATTTGTAGGATGTACCTCTCAAGAAGAAAGTGTGCAACCGCAAGAAGAGGAAGTGGTAGAAGAGCCTCCGATAGAGGAAGAACCACAAGAGGAGGAAGTAGAAGTAGTACCAAGCCTTTCTTTACAAGAAGTAAAAAAGAGTACTGTTCACAATAGAGGGGCAGAAGGGCTTGCTATTTATAATGGTACAGTGGTAACAGGAAGCTGGAACGATAATATTGTGTTATCATCGTTGAACGGAGAAACTGTTAAGCTGATTAATAAAGCACATAAGAGCGATGTTGTAGATATTGAATTTGGTGCAAATGGGAACTTTTTTGTGTCTGCTGGATTAGATAGAGCTATAAAGATATGGGATGCAAAAGGATCGTTGCTAAAAAGTATAACTACCCCAGTAAATGTGATAGATGTTTCTGTGAGTACAGGAGTAAATCCTTATATTGCAGCTGCTGCATTGAATGGAATGGTATATATATATGAATACGAAAATAAAAAGCGAATTTCACAGTTTAAGGTGACATCAAAATATAGTACTGCAGTACAGTTTATAAATCAAAACACTGTTGCTGGAGCAGGGGTAGATGGATATATTGTTGTTTGGGACATAGCGAATAGTAAAGAGCTATTTCGGTTTAAGGCACATAATCAACGTATCAATGTATTGCGTATAAATGCAGATGCTAGTATGCTCGCAAGTGCAGGATGGGACAAAAGTGTAAAAATATGGGGAATCAATGATAGTTATAACGAGATAGCTTCATTTAGTACTAAAGAACAAGGTGCTATAGAATCGCTTGCGTTTTCTCCTGATAGTGTATTTATATTAGCAGGTGATAGGAGTGGCAATATCATTACATGGGATATGGATACCAAAGAGATGTACAGTATAAAGCAAACAGGAACAAAAAGAGTATATGATATACAGTTTAATGCTGATGGAGATAAAGCGGTAGCCACAGGTTATGATACTTCAGTGCGATTTTATACTGTTGAGCGATAACTAACGATAATTGAAAATTAAATATACACAACAAAAAAGCTACCGTTTGTACGGTAGCTTTTTTTTAAGTCTTTTATAATAATGGAGCAATAATAAGAGCAATAATCGTTATCAATTTAATAAGAATATTGAGTGATGGTCCTGCTGTATCTTTGAGTGGATCGCCTACTGTGTCACCTACCACTGAGGCTTTATGTGTCTCAGATCCTTTCCCATTTTCTTTACGCTCTTCTATCATTTTTTTTGCGTTATCCCATGCACCGCCACTGTTTGCCATAAAAATAGCAAGGGTAATGCCACTTACCGTTGCTCCTACGATGAGTCCTGAGAGCATTTCTACGCCTCCAAAAAAACCAATAATAACAGGAATAACGATAGTGCCTAATCCAGGGAGTATCATTTCTTTAATGGCAGACTTAGTAGAAATATGAATACAACGATTATAATCAGGGGTATCATTTCCTTGTAATATACCTGGTTTTTCCTTAAACTGTCTACGTACTTCGTTTATCATAGAAGCAGCTGCTTTGCTTACTGCATCAATAGTAAGAGCACTAAAGGTATACGGTATCACTGCACCAATCATGAGTCCAATAAGTACTGGTATTGAGGTTAAATCAATACTGTCTATTCCTACCGATTCTTTGAACGAAGTAAACAAAATAAATGCAGTAAGTGCTGCACTTCCAATAGCAAAGCCTTTTCCTATGGCAGCGGTGGTGTTTCCTACTGAATCAAGAGAATCAGTGATTTCGCGTACTTCTGGAGGATAGTTACTCATAACGGCTAATCCTCCAGCATTGTCAGATATAGGACCGTACGCATCAACTGCTAACTGAATGCCTATAGTGACTAGCATCCCTAATGCTGCAATGGCAATACCAAAAAGACCAGCAAAGCTGTAACTAATTCCTACTGTAGCTGCAATGACTAAAATAGGGAGTAAGCAAGAAAACATTCCTACTCCTAATCCTGATATTATGTTTGTAGCATATCCACTTTCAGATTGCTCTACTATTTTTTTTACTGGCTTTTTCCCAAATCCAGTATAATATTCAGTAAGTAATCCTATAGTAATACCACTTGCTAGCCCTAATATGGTGGAAATATATATAGTATTTACTGTGAGTATGTTGCTGGAACCTTCAAAATCTTTTAATAGAAAACTTAGTATAGGATAGAACGATATTATTACAATACCTGCAGCGACAAAAGTTCCTGTATTTAATGCTCGTTGTGCAGATTTTCCCGGTTTTGTGCGTACACATAAAATACCAACGATAGAAGCAACGATTCCAATTACCACTAGTATCAATGGGATAAATAAAAGCTGCATACGATATGCTTCTTCTACAGGACTTGCAAGTGCTAATATCATAGAGCCAATAATTGAGCCAATAAATGATTCAAATAGATCAGCTCCCATGCCAGCAACATCTCCTACATTATCACCAACATTATCTGCTATTGTGGCAGGGTTTCGAGGATCATCTTCAGGAATATTTTTTTCTACTTTTCCTACTAAATCAGCACCAACATCAGCCGCTTTTGTAAAAATGCCTCCTCCTACACGAGCAAACAAAGCGATAGCACTTGCTCCCAGAGAAAAACCTGTGATAATAGGTAAATAATGCTCTTGTATGTTTACTATGGTTACACTCATTACTTGTTGTAATATAAAGAGTAAAATGAAAAGACCGAGAGTAGAAAGTCCTACTACACTCATTCCCATGATACTTCCTCCTGCAAATGCAATACGTAATGCAGGATTTATGCCTTTTTTTGCAGCCTCAGTGGTACGAGAGTTTGCGGCAGTAGCAACTTTCATGCCTATGTAGCCAGCTGTCCCCGAAGCAAATGCCCCCAATAGAAATGCAAATGCTTGAAATTTATTTATGCCAGTATTGAAAAAATAAAGCATAATAGCCATAATAAGTACAAAAGGAATCAAAACTTTGTATTCTTGATGTAGAAATGTAATTGCTCCGTTTGAGATATACGAGCTAATTTTTTGTAGCTCAGCAGTTCCTTTATTTTGCTTAAAAATCCAATTACTACGAATAATAGCATATAGCAAAGCAATGGCACTTCCTATAAAAAGTGTCCAAGTGATAGTTGAAAAATTCATTAAAAACTCCTTTGTGTTTTGGTAAAATTATAATTTTCATAGTTATTACTGTTATGTCAATATACTTACAATAATAGCATTATGTTCTTTAAGCTCATTATATCATAGGTGAGAGAGTAGTGATTTAAATTACGTATTAAGGGTACAATAGGCTAAAAATAATAACAATATGCTACTAATAAGAGAAAATAAGCAAAAAATGACAAAGTATTAGTTTAGTACTGTAGTAATGTTCCGCCAAAAGTAAATCCTCCACCAAAAGCAACAATAAGTATTTTTTTTCCTTTAAGATTACCTGTATTTTCTAATTCTTTTAAGCAAATAGGAATAGTGTTAGAAGAACTGTTTCCATGTTTATCAATGTTAATATAAAATTTATCTAAAGGTAATTGTAAGCGTTTCGCTATTACGTTTATTATTTTTTGGTTTGCTTGATGAGGAATAATAATATCTATGTCTTCAAAAGATGTATTGTATGTATCACATACTTTTCTTGCAATATCACTTAAATGTTTAATTGCTAACTTGTATACTTCAAGTCCATTCATAGAAATAGAGCCGTTTTCAGGAACCATTAACAATTCTGCAGGAGCTCCTACTGTTTGTAAAATAGGGTTGAATATTTCTACTGAATGCTCTGTTTTCTCTGTACTGATAATAGAGGCAGATGCAGCATCAGAAAATACAGGTGCAGTCTGATAATCTGATAAATCTATACGCTTAGAAAGAATTTCTCCTGTAATAAGCAAAAATTTCTTGTTAGGATGCTTATACACATATTGATACACATTGCTTAATGCAAATATAAAACCTGAACATGCAGCAGAGATATCGTATGCAAATATGTCAGGGGCTGTTTCAAAATTTCTTTGTTTTGTTAATTCATACTGTACCATTGTAGCAAGCGATGGTGTTTGATACTCATGAGTTCCTGTTGCACAAATAATCCCATCAATATCCTGCAAACTCAGCTTAGCTTTATCAAGCGTTTTTTGTGCTACCTCTGTACACATTGATACTAAATTTTGTTCATCAGAAACCCAGTGTCTTTGTTGTATTCCTGTACTCCCAAATATTTTTTCCTCTGTCCATTCGGGAGATAATGTTACTATTTCTTTGTTGCTTACTATTCTATTTCCTAGTACAGTATGTATATGTGATCCATAGACATGTACTGTTGTAGTAGTAGGAGTATTTACATGTGTAGGAGAAGAAAATGTAAGTGTAGGGTTACTTCTGTCTTCACGAGTGACAACTTTGACTACTATATCATCTGTTTTTATTCGTGCAATGGCTGTTCCAATAGAAACAGAGTCTCCTTCTTGATATAATAGCTCTATAATTTCACCATTGACACTAGATTTTACATCTACTGTCGATTTATCGGCTTCGGCTTCAACTAAAAGTTCTCCTTCTTTTATAAAGTCACCAACTTTTTTATTCCACTGAATAACTACAAATACCTCATCTGATGGGCTTGATCCTATTGCTTCAATTTCTACTATCCCTGTATTTTTATCAGTGTCCTCTTCGGGCCAATGTATGCTTCCTTCTAACATACGTACTGCTTCATTGAGTATTGAACGATACGAGGGGAGAACTTCTAACTGATTAGAAAAATTACATGGAACATAGGTATCTGAGCGTGTTATGCGTGAATATGCATACATATCCTCTGCTTTTTCACTGATGCTTGCTATAAGCTCCGAACTTACTGATACGAGCTTTGAGTCTTCATGTGTTACGAGTAATTTTCTTGTTTTTTGTACAGACTGCAGTACAGTATTGACATCAATGGGCTTTACTGTCCTTAAGTCTATTACTTCAGCTTGCTTTCCATAATTACTGAGCGTTTCGGCAACTTGCATACAAAGAGGAACTGTATTGCCAAAAGCAACAAGAGTGATATCCTCTCCTTGTTTGATGATACTTGCTTTTCCTGGAGCAATTACTAAGGAACGAGCTCCAGATTTACTAATGGTCTTATGTTGTACATTGAGCAAATTTTTTGGATAAAAATATACAGTAGGACGCTTTGATATGAATGCAGCATTAAGCAACCCTGCAGCATCTTTTGCATTTGATGGTATACATACATCTATACCAGGAACATGAGCAGCAAAAGATTCCATAGAGGAAGCATGAAATGGTCCTAATCCTGGTTTGTATCCTCCACAGGATGCCATAATAATAAGAGGTATTTCCCAATTTCCTCCACTTCGCCAATACATAGATCCAAGTTCAGAATAAATTTGATTAAACGCTAGAGGAAAGAAATCAGCAAATTGTAAAAATGCTACTGGTCTTTGTCCTGCTAATGCTCTTCCTATTGAGGCTCCTACTATAAGAGATTCACTTAAAGGGCTGTTGACTACGCGTTCTGAAAAAGTAGTTGATAATCCTTTTGTTAAACCAAATACATCTCCTTTTGGGTCCTCAATATCTTGTCCATAGAGAAACACAGATGGATCTTTTTCAAGCCAATGCCATAATACTTCTCGTATTGATTCAAGCATAACGAGCGAACCTTCTTCGTACTTTTCATCAACTGTAGGAGTGATAGAAAGCTCTTTTATAGCAGTGAACACTGGTGCTGGCTCGTTTTCACGTTGTGCTTGTATGGCAAGAGGCTTTAATGTAGCATACATTTCTTGTTGCATTGTATTGCATTTTTCTTGTGCTTCTTGTACATCTATATCTTCTAGTTCCACTAACAGATTTACAATAGGATCTGAATGCTGCCATATTTGTTCAATATCATCTTTATTACGATATATTTGTTGATTATCAGCGTTTGTATGATTACTTAGTCTTTCAACAGAGAATACTACAATTTTAGGAATGGAATTGCTACGAATTGACTGAATTGCTTGTTGGAATACTTGATATGCCTTATGAGGATATCTTCCATCAATACGAATAATTTCGCATCCCATAAATTCTGATATCTCTTTGTTTCCCACTTGATAGAATGTTTTGCCTGCTGTAGGAGTGGAAATAGCAAATTTATTGTCTTCAACCACTACTAATACAGGAAGAGAGTCGCGTATAGATAATGCTAAAGACTCCAGAAATTCACCTTCAAATGTTGTTCCCTCACCAGTAAGATTTACTACAATGGAATCACTTCCTTTTTGTTTGAGTGTGGCAGCAACTCCTACTGCATGAAGAGCGCTATTGCCAACAGGTCCAGAAATGCTAAGCACATTCAATTCTGGAGCGCTCATATGAGCATTCATCTGTCGACCATGTGAGTGAGAGGTATCTTTGTTAAATAATGCTCGAAAGTAGTCAAGCGGAGTGAGTCCTCTTGCTAACAATAGGGCTTTATCTCTATAATGACAATGAAGCCAATCATCTTTTTGAAGAAGTGGTGCTAATACGGAAATTCCTTCATGTCCTGCCCCAGAAACATGAAAAAAAGCTTCTCCTCTTGCAGTATATTCTTGTTCAATTTGATCTATGGCTCGTGCCATGATCATAAAATTTAAATTTTCTGTAATAATGGGATTATTTTTCATCTATATACTTATTTTTATTATTTCAAAAATAGCTCATATAGTCAATATAAGGGAGATGCAGAGATTACACATATATACTATATTGTTATATAATTAAATTAGAAAGATTGATTTAATCTTATTAAATGTATGAGCTATAAATATATGGAGGAATACTATGGAAGATGAAGACAAAGATTTGATTGAAAAATTTGCTGAGAAATTAGTAGGTTTTGGAATTCCTGGAATTATATTTTTTTATGTAGCTGCAGGAACTAGGTTAACAGGAGCAGCTGCTACTACAGCAGCATTAGCTGCCATAGGGCCCTTTGGTATGATTGGTGGTATTGTTGTATTAGGAGTTATAGGAGTCTTGGCAACAGCTGGATATCGCACCATCATAAAAAAAGGATATAAAGACCGAGTTATAAGAAGAT
This sequence comes from Spirochaetia bacterium, assembly GCA_965226055.1. Classification (GTDB taxonomy): domain Bacteria; phylum Spirochaetota; class Spirochaetia; order WTKD01; genus CBDDCA01. The sequence continues at coordinate 114,760 of CBDDCA010000004.1, forward strand.
CTTTAATAATATATAAGGAAAAAAAGGAAAAAGAGACAGGCAAGGAAATAAAATGGGAAGAGATAGGAGAAGAAATAAAAAAAACCAAATTTATATCATCATCAAAAAGAGAACATCTTTTGAGGATAGTTGAAGGAGAGAGGCATTGATAACTATAACATGAGATAATGCAGAAAGAAATGCAAAGAAAAAAAGATCTTATCATGGTAGAACAAGAACTACTGTACAAGAAATTAGAAAATGTAAATCTCAGAAAACTATTAAAGCAGAAAAAATATAAATATTTGAAAAAATTTATAAAGCCGTATCAGAAGGAAGGATCAAAGATAGTAAGAGCAAAAATAGTCAAAAAGGGAGAAAAGAAAATATATGAGGCATATGAAAAAGAAAAATATTTATGTGATTTCTCATGCTGTGATTTTTTAGCAGAGGTAACATTTTGTAATTGTCTATTTAGCGAAGGAGCAAATTTCGAAGAAGCAATATTTAGCGAAAGAGCAACTTTTGAAACAATATTTAGTGGAAAAGCAAATTTTACGGAAGCAACATTTAGCAAAGAAGCATCTTTCATGAGAGCAACATTTAGTGAAGAAGTAAATTTTACGGAAGCAACATTTAGCGAAGGAGCAATTTTCGTGAGAGCAAAATTTAGTGGAGAAGCAAATTTTACGGAAGCAACATTTAGCAAAGAAGCATCTTTCATGAGAGCAAAATTTAGTGGAGAAGCAAATTTTAGAAAAGCAACATTTAGCGAACTAGTTCAGTTTAAAAATATTTTGTCGAAAGGAAATATGTATTTTGATGGGGCAAAATTTGAGAATAAGGTAAATTTTGAATATGCTATTTTTGAACAAAATATATGTGATTTGCCATCTAGAATAGAAGCAGAAGATGACAGTAAGGAAACATATCGGGCAATTAAGCATCAACTGTATAAACAAAATGACTATTTAGAAGCACATGATTATTATGTGAAAGAAATGGAGTCTTACCGAAAGAAGTTAGAAAATGATGAAGAAGAGAACAAACTACTAGATGAGTTTACTCTTAATGTACAGCGTGTTATGACTAATTATGGTCAAGATTGGTTTCGAGGCTTACGTTGGATTATTGAAATAAATTATATAACTACAATAATATTATGGATATTATATGGTAATGAAATAAATCCTATATATAATTTAACTGTATTATACCATATTATTATCTTAGTGGGTATTATATGTTTGTTATTTGCTTTTTGGGAAGAATGTTTCAGTGGTTGTTCATGGATAATACTTATATTTTGTGTTTTAGTTCTGATATTTTATAGAGTATATCCTAATAATAAAGATTTTTTTCTACTTTTTCTCACTTTAATGAATCCTCTTGATACTATACGCGAAACACTCCCATGTTTCAGCAATGGCTTGTTTGATGTTATTGAGTTTATTATAAATATAATAAACCTCTCACTGATATATCTTGTTATCTCGGCATTCCGCAGATTTTCTCGTAATAGGTAAAATTCCAAATAAAAGCTATTTTTGGAGTTTTACTATTTCGTATGAACCCTTTTGATAAAATCAGTATACCGTAAAATTTCTATTATGCCAAGTGTGTAAAGTTCGTGTTGTAAGGAAAGTATCAACAATAAGAGGGCGCAGAGTAAGTACACAAGGATCCAGAGAGGGACTTTTTTCTTTGAGTAATACAGCAGGAGAGCCGTGTTTATAAGAGTTATAGCGTTGATGATTAAAGCTATATTGATACTCACTACTTAAGTGTAAAAAAGTACTGAGAGTAGGATTCTGCATTTTTGCATAGCATTCAGTTTCAATAAGTTTATGAGAAGCCTCGACATCAGAATTGTAAGTAGGAGAAGCATATGGGATAGTAGTATGGCGTGCCTCGTATGCCGCAAGAGAAGCAACAAAAGCAGACTGTTTTGTACTAAAAGCCCCTGAGATAAACTCAGAGCCATTATCAGTTTGAATAGTAATAGAGGAAGTATCAACGTGAAAAGAAGCAAGATGAGTAAGCAGATATTCAATAAACAAAGCGGTATGAGAAGAGCTTTTTTGAGTGGCAAAGCATATCCATAAAGCCCCCGTAGCGACATCACGTGCGGTGATTTGATACTTTGGGAGACAAAACTTGCGTAATGAGAAGTATAATTCGGGGATATCAGTAAGATATTTAATGTCTACTTGTATTTTGTGACAAAATTGAAGTAGTGTTTTCCATAGGCGTACTTCTTGGTTTCTTTGTGCTTTTTGCTTTTTACTTGTCTTATAATACCCCATCTTTCTTAGATACTTAATAATAGTTTTTATGGAATAAGGAATGGTATACTCTCGTTTTATATGAGAGGCAATACATCGTTGATGATAGTGCTGTAATGTTTCGCATATCTCTTTGAGTTTTAACTGATAGTAAAGTATCATAGTATCTGGATGCTCTACTGAAGCAGGACGTCTATCATAGAGCATAGCTTTAGGCTTCTCTTTGTATCTTTGCAACCACTTGCGTACGGTATTAGGAGATACATGAAAGATACGAGCAGTACTTTTGATACCGTGTTCTTTCGCAGAAAGTGCTATAGCTAAGCGTACCTTATGCAGTTCTTTTTGATTTCTTGTATTATAAAGTGTAGAGTATATCATGTACTCACCCCCTTTTTTTTGTTTTTGTTTATTATTTCCATGATAGTATAATTACTATCATGGATTTTGGGGGTTCACACAAGATGGTAAAAGTACAATAAAAGCTATTTTTTCCTTTCTTTAAATTGCATAAACTGGTATTATATGTATGAGTATGTATACTATGCTATATATTGTATATATACATAAAAGTTATGAGAGGTCACTTTATGCAAAAATCTATATCATTTCGTTTTTTTATTTATGTGTGTTTATTAGCTATAATCAGTACTATTGCTTCTTTAATGCCATTACAGGCATATGAATATGAAGGTAAGAGTATAGTTCCTAAAAACATGGGGTATCCGATTGATTCGGGTTTTATCATAGGGGAGTTTAACAATAAATTACGCTATTTTATGCGTGAAAATGATAATCCGAAAGACACTGTTATAGTGAAACTTATTGTAGAAACAGGTTCAGCATACGAAGAGGAGAATGAGCAAGGCTTAGCTCACTTTTTAGAGCATATGGCGTTTAATGGAACAAAAAATTTTCCGGGAACAACAGTCATTGATTTTATGCGAGAGCAAGGCATTGGGGAAGGGAGTCATTACAATGCAAGTACAGGCTTTTATACTACGAGTTATGATTTAGAGTTGCCATCACCATCAGAGGATCCAGAAACATTTAGGACAGGGTTGCAAATTATTCGAGATTGGCTATTTTACATTACTTTTGATAGTGCAGAGATAGAGAAAGAGCGAGGGGTAGTGCTAAGTGAGTTACGTGTAAGACGCGGGTTTAATCAAGATGTATCTGATTTATTGGTATCAAATATATACAAAGACACAGTGTTATCACAGCGTTTTCCTATAGGAACAGAAGAACATATAGAGGCATTTACTAAAAAGGATTTTGAGAAATTTTATAAGCGTTGGTATCATCCTCAGAATGCAGCACTGGTAGTAATTGGAGATATTGACTTAGATGTATATTTTCCCATTATAAAGCAGATGTTTTCTATTACAGTAGAAGAAGAATTTTTGCCTCCAAGTCCCTCTGTGTTTGAAGTTCCACGTTTTCCTCGTAAAGATATGGCAGATATATTTACTATGCACAGTGAACAAGCCACTGACTCTGAACTAACTATTGCTTTCAAACTTCCTCCTATCCCTGTTACTTCTTCAATCAAAGATATTGAACAAACATTATTGCTTTTTTTATTGTATCAATCTGTGAATGAGCGATTGACTGAGCTAACACAGGAAGAGAATTCTCCTGTACTATCAGCATATATGTCTGATTTTGATTTTAATTTGAATAATAAGGCAGCTCCTGTTGTTTTATTTTATGCTTACATTGATGCCGAAAGAAAAGAAGAGGGTATTAGTGCTTTTACCGAAGCTCTTGTAAAAATATATGATTATGGTTTTAGTGAAGACGAAATCCAGAGTGCTAAAGATATACTTATCTCACAATTCTATCTTGACGCAGACTCAGAAGATAACGAATCTTTTGAGTTTGTATTGGGGGTTGAAGCAGCAGTAGTGAGTAAAAATTTTCTGTACTTGGCAGATGATGAGTGGTTGAGTGATTCGGTAAGTGATTTGTTGAAACCTTTTAAGAAAGAGCATGTACAGTATGTAATTTCACAGATATTTGAGAGTGAGGATAGAGTGGTGCTATTTTCTGAAAAAGAGGAAAGTATAGAAACAGATACTATAAGAGAGATATTTTTTGAAGGTATTACTGCTCAATATACTCCTCCTGAAGAAAAACAACGACAGACATCATTACAGTTTAGTCCTGTATTACAAATAGAACCTAATGAAGATGTCATTGTAAAAGAGCATTATTATCAAGAACTTGATATGTATAAATGGGAGCTTAAAAATGGGATAACAGTATATAGTAAAGATACAGATATTGAGGACAGTTCTATTTACTTTTCGGCTAAAAAGATAATTGATAGATTTTCGGATATAGAAGATACTAATATTGCTTTTTCTTCTCGTGAAATTGCAGGTAATTCAGGACTTGCTAATTTTAATGCAACAGAGTTTAGAAGATATTCTGATACATTACAGTTAAGCATAAGTCATAGTGTATATTCTGATGAATTACAGATAAATGGTTTTTCTAAAACATTTGATTTTGAGGAAGGGATGAAAATACTATACGAGAGTCTTGTGTACCCTAAATTTGATGAGAAAGCTATTCGTATATGGCAAAATGAAGTAAATAATGCCTTAAAACAAGAGCGTGATCCGTATTCTGTTTTTTCTGATAGAATAAACAGAATTGTTAATTCGTATGATCCTCGTTATGAACGTATAAAAGCATCTACCGTAAATTCGGTTACGCAAGAGAAATTATTGTCTCTCAATAAAGAAATATATGGTAGTTTTAAGAATTGGAAATTTTTCTTTGTAGGAAATTTAGATAAGGTGGATTTCAAGGATATTATAGTGAAATATATTGCAAATCTTCCCTATGATCCAAATGAAATAGAACACAAAGTTCAACCTACAGGGCTTTCTCTTGAGGGGTTTCGAGACATAGAGCTTGAATTCGAATCTATAGAAGAAAGCTCCACTGTAGCTCAGCTTATAGTGCCAATGGACAATGATATGCTCTTGTTTGATAAAAAAATATTAGCAAGAGCATTAGGATTACTTATAGATGTTCGCACTAATGATCTTATACGGGAAGATTTAGGACTTTCTTATTCTCCTTATGCTGGTACATATTATAGTGAAGATAATGATACATTAGTGTTATATGTACGAGTATCACATGAAAAAGAAAATCGTCAAAGAATTGAGCAAGCAGTATTTAATATTATACAAGATATAAGTGTAGGAAATATATCATTATTAGAGTTGCAAAACATAAAAAAAGCAATTATAGAAGAAAGATACAGTATACTTGATAGTAATCAATTGATGATTAGCTATTTGAGTTATGCTCTCAGTAAAAGAGATGCTGATCAATATGTTAAGGATTATGTGTATCCGGGCTATATCCTTGATATACTTATTGAAGATATCACTGTGGATAAAATTGCTGATTTTGCGAAATATGTTTCTGAAGAAGCACAAGGGCTTATTATTGCAACACTATCGCCAACTGAAGATTAATGGTGTACATATAAGTATAGTGCTCTATTGTATGCCTATAGTGTAATTTTTTGAATTTGTTATTTAGAATTATTTCAATATACCGAAATTCTAAATAATGAAAACTGTACGTATTTGTTTATCAGCTATCATGTTAATAGCTGGTGCTATTGTTCTCACTTTTTTGGTTGTTAATACACAAGATGTAAAAAATAGTATAGGCAATTTTTTACTTTCCAGCTATTCCTTTATGGGTTACACTGTACCTCTTTTTTTCTTTTGGCTATTTTATATTATCATGAGAAAAGATTCTGTATTACGTTCAGTGACATGGCCCTTGTTTGCATTGATTCCTTTCTTTTTCTTTAGTTTATCGTTTCGTACTTTCTTGTGGAGTGCAGGAACAACATTACCTCCTTTCTGGGCAGTAACACAGTTGTTTGGTCAAAGTGGAGCAGGAGTATTTTGGGTAGTGTTGGGCACCAGTACTGTGCTAGCACTGTCTCTACTGTATTATATATCAAGTGCAAGAGCTATAGTGCAACAAACTATAGTACAACAAAATAATAATCAAGAAACACAATCGTCAGTGCGACAAAATTCGTTACAATACAATGAAAGTATCACCCCTTATGCTCGATACCAAAAAAATCCTATTCTTACACAAAAAATAACTGCTCAGCAGTATAGTCCTACAACAGTGTCTTCACAGTCTATGTATCATCCTGTAGAACATTTTCATCATCATGAGAGTACTCATGATACCGCTCTTAAGAAAGAAGCTACTGCTGTTACCTCTACTAATGAAGGGGTATATAAAAAAGAAGTCTCTCATATAGATGCTTCTCAAGAGAGAGATAATGAACAAAAGGATATGCATTTACAATATGCTTCATATCCAACAGGGCTAGAAACAGAGAGAAATGAAGAAATATCCCTTTCAAGAAATGATTCTCGCTATATTCTGTTCTTTCATAAAGATACTTCTGTACGTAAACAGTTATACTATACTGAATATGAACGTGAGCTTTTACAGGATCGTATTCCTATAGGAGTAGAAGGATTTACCAATGTCCCTAAAGATTCTTCTATGCAAGAAAAGAGACATACCATTACTACTACAAGTGAACCACGCAATAGTATAGCTTCTAACAGTAATAGACTGGTATCTAAACATGAAGTTGATGCTGACAATAGTAACGCACAAGAGGGAGCAAGAGGAGAGTCAGGAACTGCTGTGCTGGATCGTGTATCTCATGAGAATGAAGTGTTTAGTAATGATGAAGTTGATATTTTTGATATACATACTACAGATACCCTTATAGAAACAAACAATAATAATGATGAAAATGCTTTTTTGCAATTAGATGACAACGATGAAATGCTTGCTTATCAGAAAGAATTTGAGACTGAAGAGTTAGAGGATGCACTAGATGATAATGTATTTGATGGGTATTTTGATGAATCTATATCTGATGCCGATGATTCTCGCATGCAACAAGATAAACAAGTACCTGTATCTGTAATAGAGGATAGTCATCAAAAGCAGTATGTACATGAATATGAAGGAGTGCATACTAAAGAATCTATACATAAAGAGCTAGATGAAATAGTGGAAAAAAAGCTAAAGATGCAACAACAAGACAATGCTGATGTATCGAAAGAGCAATCAGAGTCTTCTTCTTTACAGAAAAATAATACTATGGTGAATGCACAGAAGTCTATGGAAGATGCCCATATATCCCATATACAAAGTGAAGAAAGTAACAAAACAGGGGATAATGATACTTTTGCTGATATCAGTGTTGATACTATTAACAAGGGAGAAATACCAACTTCTGAGGATTTTAGCAGAAAGATTGGTGCTATACTTAAAAAAGAACATATTGCAGATGCAGGTGAGTCTGATTCAAATGCCTCTATAGATATGAAAAAAAAAATTACTAAGACAGCCTCTTCTTCTTCACAGTTAAAGAAACGTAAAAAGAAGTACTTTATTCCAATATCTGGAGTCTTAAATCCTCCAATACAAGTATCATCTTTAGATACTTCTGCTTTACAAGAGATATCGCAACGGCTTGAAGTAACATTACAAGAGTTTAGTATTCAAGCAAAAGTTGTATCTGTATGTAGAGGCCCAGTAGTAACATTGTTTGAAATAGTACCTGCATCAGGAGTGAGGGTACGTCGTATTGTTGAGTTGAGTGATAATATTGCATTGCGTTTAGCGGCTCCAAGTATACGTATTGTGGCTCCTATTCCTGGAAAAGAAGCGGTAGGGATTGAGGTTCCAAATAAAAACAGTGATATTGTTAGTTTTTCTGAACTTATATCTCAAAGTGAGTTTCATAATAAAAACTTTGTGTTGCCAATAGCACTTGGTAAAAGTATTCTTGCAAAAACAGTTGTTGTTGATCTTGCCAAAACTCCTCATATGCTTATTGCTGGTGCTACTGGGAGCGGTAAATCGGTATGTGTTAATTCTATTATTTGTTCGCTCCTGTACAGTTGTGAACCTGAAAATGTCAAACTTATTCTTATTGATCCTAAGATTGTTGAGTTGAGTTTTTATAATGATATTCCTCACTTGCTTACTCCAGTAATAAGTGATCCTGTTAAGTCAGTAAAAGTACTGCATTGGTGTGTAGAGGAAATGGAACGAAGATATGCTATGCTTGAACAGTATAATGTAAGAGAAATAGAAAGCTATAACAAGAAAATTTATATGCATAATCCTAATGCACAAAAGATGAGTTATATAGTTATTATTATAGACGAATTTGCTGATTTAATGATGACAAGTGGTAAGGAAATAGAAACACTTGTATCGCGCATTACGGCTAAATCAAGAGCTATAGGAATACACCTTGTTATTGCTACTCAGAGACCATCGACTGATGTTATTACTGGACTTATTAAATCTAATGTTCCTACTCGTATATCGTTTATGGTTGCCAGTAAAATAGATTCTCGGATTATACTTGATGTAAACGGTGCAGAAAAATTGCTTGGAAAAGGAGATATGCTCTATTCTTCGGCACAACATCCTTTTCCTGATAGATTACAAGGAGCATATCTTGAGGAGGGAGAAGTAGAGCGGGTAGTAGAACAGGTAAAGCAAGTAGGAGGAAGTCCACAATATATGGATGAATCTCTGTTTGAACAAGATAAACAGGAAGGAGAAGGCATCGGAGGTGTAGATGATTTATTATGGGATCATGCAGTAGAAGAGGTTATACAAAGTAGAAGAGCTTCTGCATCTCATTTACAACGGAGATTTAAGATAGGGTATAATAGAGCAGCAAGGCTTATTGATGATATGGAATACAAGGGGATTATTGGTCCACAACAAGGAGGAAAGCAACGAGAAGTACTTATTGCATAATAATACTATTGTAGTAAAAAGATACTATGTAATATTACGCTCTTTTCGTATGCTATCCCATGCGTTTTGTATTTCCAAAAAACGTTTCTTTGCCTGTTCTATCATAGAAGGAGACATTCCTTTGCTTTTTAGCATATCAGGATGGTATTCTTTTACTAGTCGCTTGTATGTTTTTTTGATTTCAACATCGCTTGCATCTTTGCTAACACCGAGTATGTGATACGACTGTTCGGTGCTTGCTTGAAATGAATTCATCATATGATGTAATTCACTCATGCTTATTGAAAATATTCTCGCAACACTTTGTAATATACTTTCTTCTTCAGATGATATTACTCCATCTGCGGATGCTATGCCTGCAAGCTGATAGAGTAGTTGTCTTTCTACTTGCGGGGCACTATGAAATAAATTATGAAATTCATGTGCAAGCTCATCTATGCTTTTTGTTTCGTTTTTTGCATTATTAAAATAGTGTATTGCTGAACTCTTGTATTCTGTATTAAGATTTAGTTTATTGATAAGATCAACTACATAGTCTCCTTCCTGTTTTGATATAGTTCCATCTGCTTTTGCTATTTTTCCTAACAGGGTAAAAAAGGTATAGAAGTATAATTCTTGCATTTCTTGAATTCTACTTCCATTAAGTGTACTAAATATATTTGAGTATCCTCGTCTTGCTCTTGCATTTAAGAATAGATTGCCAAGAAACATTCCAAGAAAAATACCATAAATACTGCGAAAAATATAATAGCCAAGTATGGCTCCAATTAGCATGCCCATATTTATAATTCCTTATAACTTTTTTCTCGTTTTTCTATTAATATATCACGTAACTCTTTTAATGTTTTATTGATAGATACCTTGTACAGATGAGGATTTAATAATCGCTTGTAGCTGTGGTCAAGGCATGTGAAATTGTCTGCTACTTGTTGTTTGATAGAGCTAAGACTAGTATGTAGTTGTTTCTGTCCTTTGTGTAAAACGCATGCAAGGAGTGGAAAGGCTTGTATATTATTGGGAAGTTGAAATTTACGAGTATCAAGATACGGATGATATACTGTCTGTAACGAAAAAGAGGTGTTTGTAGGGACATCTGTAGTATGTTCATGTACCACTACATCAGCAACATACGATTGATGAGTATTTGTTTGTTGATAACATCGGTATATTTGTTTGATTCCGGGAAGTGAGTTTTTTTCTATGTTATTGGATAGTTTTAATAATGGTTGTATATACTTATTACCAGTGTCAGAAGCTATCGTTTCTTTTGCACTTAGCTTATATACTCCACTAAGGCTTTCTTCAATACTGTTTGCCACAAGTTTTGTTCCTATCCCCCAACTATCGACAGGGCAATTATTTGCGGTAAGATCGGATATGATATACTCATCTAAGTTATTTGAAGCAACAATAAATGCCTCTGTTAATCCTGCTTTGTTAAGTCCTTTGCGTACAGCATGTGAAAGATAGTCTATGTCACCACTATCAAGGCGCACCCCAAAATTTTTTCCTTGTTTTTGTAACATTTTTCCTACCTGTATAGCTGCAGGTAGTCCACTGCTAATGGTATTATAGGTATCTAATAGAAATACTGACATATCTGGGTACATGCGAGCATAGGTATTAAAGGCTTCTATTTCATTTTCAAAATTCATGATCCAAGAATGCGACATAGTTCCAATATAAGGAATACTAAATTCTTTGCATGCAGCTACATTAGATGAAGCACTTGCTCCACCAATATATGCAGCTCTGCTTGCTAATATAGCGCCACTTGGTCCAGGTGCTCTACGTAATCCCATTTCAAATATTTTTTTTCCTTTTGCTGCATAGGACATACGAGCGGTTTTTGTGGAAATATAACTACTGTAGTTAATGAAGTTTAGAATTAGCCCTTCTATAAGTTGAGCTTCTGCTACAGGAGCATGTACACGAATAAGCGGTTCGTTAGGGAAACATACAGTTCCTTCTGGTACGGCATATATTGTGCCACTAAATCGAAAATGAGAAAGATGATCGAGAAAGCTTTTTGTAAACTGCTTTGTGCTGTGTAAAAAATCTATATCTTCTTTTTTGAAATGCAAATTACTAATAGTATCAAGCAAGGGGGCTAATCCTGAAAAAACAATGTAGCCCCCATGCGGAGCACTACGAAAAAACATATCGCATACCACATTGTAATCATGCTTGGCATTGTAATACCCTTGCATCATAGTGAGTGTATAAAAATCAGTAAATAATCCACTTAAATTGAAATCCACCTGTAATAGTATACCAGTAATCAAAGAAATGTGTGCGAAGAAGAGGGGCTACATACAGACTCAAACCTGAAAGGTGGTATTAATTTGTTACTCTAGTTGAATGCTATTTAGTATTCTGTATTAGCTGTATAAGATTGTTGTAGGGTAGCAGTTATTTCTTTTTCAAACCATTTCACAAGGGCAAACATCCTATATAAAAGGCTTTTTGTTGCTCGTAATCGTATTCCTTCAAAAGGCATACTAATATTGCTATAGCTAACAGCATATATTGTAAATGTGTTTTTTTTTCTTTGAATGAGAATATTGTTCAATAAAGTCTTTGGTGATGCAATAAGAATAAAAATATTATAAAAAACATGCTCTAAATTTTTAATTGAAATGAGAAATTCATGTGAGTCTTTATACATAATGTCATAACTAAACAGCCCTTTGCCAAAAGAGCTATCGTGCTTAAAAATAGTTGTTTGCATTGATGGTTGAAGGATAGAAGGAACTATGTCTTCTATGGGAGTTTTATCGTCTTTTGATACAACAGTATATATATCCTTAATAAAAGTGCGATATGTTTGACGACTGTTAGAGTAGTATGTTATATTTTTTTGAGAGCGTATTGAAAGTAAGGTTTTTAATGTGAGTAAATCAATCTCAGTATCTGTTATAGTTTCAAGATATTCTTGTGGTATAGTAAAAGAGTAGTGTAGCTCGCTCCCTATGTTAGGAGTTTGCTCTTCTATTGTCTTTTGTACTGTATCAATGAGTACAGAAGCAGGAGCTAGCTGAATAGAAAAAGGTTGAGTGTATAAAAAATGAGGAAACTCTGGAGCAGGAATTTTTTCTTCTGCATATGCTAAGATATGAGCAAAAAGTACAAAGCAAGCTATTATTCCATAATGTAGGGTACTGCTATGATTATATTTAAAAGAATTCACTATTACTATCCTCGTACACTGTTCTTATAGATTGGTCTTATAAATTGGCCTTATAAACTAGTGTAATATATTGTATTATTAGTATACTAGAATGTATGGGTAGCTCTCAATATATTATTTTTGCAGGAGGAGGGAGTGGAGGTCATGTATTTCCTGGATTAGCAGTGTGGGAATCTTTACAGGAACGAGATATGTGTAATTGTATATGGATAGGATCTCACAATGGACCTGAAAAATCACTTGTTACTAAGTACGGAATTCCTTTTTATGCAATAGCAACTGGAAAATTGAGGCGATATATGTCACTGAAAAATGTAAGTGATATATATCGTATTATGATGGGTATTGTGCAAGCACGGAAATTATTGAAAAAACATAAAGCACGATATGTTATCTCTACGGGAGGGTTTGCTTCTTTTCCTGTTGTGTTTGCTGCATGGACTTTAGGGATACCTGTAGCAAGCGTTATACTTGATATTAGTCTTAGTTTAGCAAATAAGCTCAATAAAGCATTTTCTTCTGTGTTGTTCTTTTCGTATGCTTTAACTATGGATAAGGTAAAAAGTAAAGTTCCGAAAGTATATTCTGCGTATCCTGTACGTTCCCAAATATATGCAGCAAACCCAGTTCTTATCGAACAATTATACGATGTCAATGTATATGATAAAAGAGTACATAACAATACTTCCTCCGTGTATCAGAAACATAAGAAAATTATTTTTTGTGTGGGAGGAAGTCTTGGTGCAAAACAAATAAATGATGTAGTCGTTCATCTACGAAAAGTACTTTCGGATGATGTGCTTATATTTCATCAGAAAGGGAAGCAACTTGAACAACAGGTTTCTCACATACAAAAAGGCAATACACAACAAGAAAGCATATCTCCCCATAATTATATTCAAAAAGATTTTTTTTCAAAAGAGTATGCACATATATTGGCAGCTGCAGATCTTGTGCTCAGCCGTGCTGGGACAGGTGCAATTTGGGAATGTATAGTGTTATCACGTCCTACATTACTGCTTCCTTTACCTCACTCTCATTCACGGGGAGATCAAATAGAAAATGCTGCGTATTTTGCAAAAAAAGGAGCAATGATTGATCTTGGAACAGATATGTCTTCTCAAGATATAGTGAAATCTATACAACTATTGCTCTATGACGAGGAAAGACAAAAAGAGTTATCAATGGAATGTCATGCACTGCTCCCTTCTCATAAGAGTGCGGATATTATTGCAGACTATATTGTATCTTGTGTATAATAAATATATTGGTATGTAGTATAGGTTCGCATACATATAATATATAAAGGCGATATAGAATGGGTCAAGTTATAAATTTTTTAATTATTGCTATTTGTCTTTATTTTGCTATAAGAGGGCTATTTTTTGGTTTTGTATCAGGAATATTTTCTTTACTTGCATATGTCATAAGTTATTTTGCTGCAGTGATGCTTGCTCCTGTGTTGATACAACTTGTAAAAGAGAATATTGCTATAAATGAACTTCTTATTCAGATAATTTCATATGTCGTAATTTTTTTACTATCTTATATTATCATTAAGATTATTGAAATGCAGGTAGCTCGTATTACAAATACTAGTATATTATCAGGATTAAACAGAGTGTCAGGGATTATATTAGGGTTGTTGCAAGGGATAGTGGTAGTAGTATTTATTGATTTTCTTCTACAGGTACAGCCTGTATTTGAATTTTCTTCATTTCTTAATAGTAGCTCTATCCTTATGTACTTGCGTGATATGTCCACTGTAGTACATCAGTACATACGTACTGTTATTCCTTCTACTCCTAGTATATAGTGGTATCTCCAATGTTTGAGTCTATTATAGGGTACAGTGAAATATGTAAACAATGTGCAGAATTTGTACGTACTAACTCTACCCCTTCTGTATTTCTTATATCAGGAAATCGTTATGCTGGTAAATGTAGTATTGCTCTTGAATTTTCACGCCTGTTGCTTTGTGAAAGAACAACCGAAGAAATATCTTCACAAGCACAGTGTATGTGTAATAGCTGTATGCTAGCAAGAAAACAGAATCATCCTGATATTAAAGTGTTAGGAAACCGAAATTTTTCTATTGAGCTTGATGCTGTGTTTAATGCCTTTATTGCTAATAAACAGGAGCAGACAAGACAGGCTTTGTTACAGGTATTGAGAAAATTGCTTGCAAGAGCAGACTTTATTGTATGGGAAGATACAGAAGTTTGGTCCTCAGGCATAAAATCTGCAAGTGCAGCTCTGGCTGATCAGTTATACAAGTACGAAACAATGGAAACTGATGAATGGCAACGGCTCTCTGTGAGTGTGTTTACTGATATATACAAGGCAGCAGTAAAACTTATTCAGTCTTTTCCTGAACAAATGTACACGGTAAAAGGTGTTCGCAATATTATTTCTTGGGCTAAAGTAAGTTCGCGTAGTAATCTAAAAATAGTAATTTTCGAATATGCTGATAAAATGTCAAGTATGGTCGAAAATATGCTCTTAAAAACATTAGAGGAGAGTCCACAAAATACTATTTTTTTTGTATTAAGTGATAACCCCTATGCATTGTTAGAGACTACACGTTCACGATTGTTTCATTTATCTGTTCCTCAACGATCTATAGCACAGGAATTACAGGTAATTGAACAAATTTTGGGAGTAACACAGGAACAGCTAGATACTAAAAAAATACCCATTAAAACGATACGAGATTTTATGCAGCATTTTTCACAATCACAAGGGAATCATGATGTATCTATGTATGCTGATAGGTATTTACATGCTCTTCAACAACACAAGCATTTTGATGCTACATTATTAGAATTTCTTCGTGCCACTCATACAAAACAATCAAAGCTGGCTCTGTTTTTTTTGGAAATGATACGTACTAAAATTCATCAATACCTATTTACCTCGCAGAAATATGCAACAGCATTGCCATTGATATGGAAAACAGTAGAAGAAACATATATAAGAATAGAAAAGTATCATGTATCACCAAAGTATATTTTAGAATCTCTTTACTATTCATTAGCTCAGTGGTATGAAAAATTTTCTCTCTAAAGCAAAACGTACTCTTTCAAAATTAGATAATCAACAGATTATAGAATTGTACTCTAATGTGCTAGGTGAACAGAGTAATATTGATAGTTTATTTCAGTCTTTACCAGAATTATTTATTATCTATGATATAACGGGGAGGATACTATTTTATAGTAATCATTTGTTAGATCGCTACGGGTTTGTAAAACGGATAAAAGGAAAATACATATGGGATGCTCTTATCAATACTCAGTTATCTGAAAAAATACAAAAGGCACTTAAAAATAATGAAGATGTAGATGAAGTATTACTCGTAAAACATGACTCTAAAAGTGATGAAATGTATCACACACGGTTTCGTACTTTACCGTTTGTGCAAGAAAAAAAAATTACAGGAACAATACTCATTGTTTCTGATTATACTGCAGAAAAACAGTATATTGAAGATATATTGCGTTTTGGGAGGATATCTTCAATGTCCGATATATCAAGTGGCATTGCCCATGAGATAAGAAACCCTCTTGCTGCTATTGGACTGCATTTACACTTAATACAGAAAGAAATTGATCGCATATCAAAACAAAATCCTACTATTGAAACAGAAAAACTTACACGATATACAAAAATTATTGAAGAAGAATGTCAGTCTATGGATGATGTTGTAAGTTTCTTTTTGTATAATACAAAGAAAGAGTCATTTGATGTGGATATGACAGATATCAATAGTCTTATTCGATCAGTGTTAGAGTTAATCGTCCCTGAATGTGAGCAAAAGAATATACATGTTTATACGCAATTAAGTGATGGAGAAGCGTTTGTTCTTATTGCTCCATCGGCAATACGGCATGTATTACTAAATTTGATAAAGAATGCAATGGATGCTATGACACAAGAAGATACAAATGACAAAGCCTCAAAAGATATTACCATAGGGAGTAGAGTAAAAGATAATATAGTACAGGTATGTGTTGCTGATACAGGGAAAGGGATAGACAAAAGCATTAAAGATAAAATTTTTAATGCCTATTTTACTACAAAGGACGATGGTACTGGTATTGGATTAGCTATTGTAGAAAAAATTATGGAGCTTCATAAAGGAAAGATATATCTTGATACGCAATATAAAAAAGGAGCTTGTTTTGTATTAGAGTTTCCAGCCTATGCAAAATATTTTTTACAGAAAGAATCTTCTTAGTCTACATTATACACAAAACAGTGCTATAATAAGAGTACGGTGTAAGTAATATATGCTACTCCTATGAAACATAAGTATGAAATTTAGAATTCTTATAGCAGATGATGAAGTGAATCTCAGAGCAGGCCTTATAGAAGTACTAAGTAGTGATTACGAGGTGCAAGGAGTTGCCAATGGAAAAGAAGCAATACAAAAGCTGTCTGAGGAAGAGTTTGATCTAGTATTATCAGATGTCAAAATGTCTCCAGTATCAGGAGAGGCACTGTTAAATCATATTATAACAAACTATTCTACTATACCAGTTATTATGTTTACTGGACATGGAACAGTAAAAAATGCAGTAGATGCAATGCACAGGGGAGCTTTTGATTATATTAGTAAGCCTATCAATATACAGCATTTACAACAGCTTATTCGTCGTGCTTTGCAAAATCGTAATGTATCATTGAAAAATAGAGCGATAGATGAAGAGCTAGCACAGCTAAGCGAACAACTTCATTTTATTACTAAGAATAAAAGAATGCTTCAGTTATTGGATAATATAAAGTTGATTGCGCCTACTAATTCTGTTGTCTTACTGACAGGAGAAAGCGGAGTAGGGAAAGAGATTCTTTGTAATCGTATTCATAAGTTATCCGATAGGAGTAATAAGCCCATAGTCTTCGTGCATTGTGCGGCATTATCCGAATCGTTGCTTGAGAGCGAGCTATTTGGTCACGAAAAAGGAGCATTTACTGGTGCTATTGCACAACGTAAAGGGCGCTTTGAGCTTGCAGACGGAGGGACTATATTTTTAGATGAAATAGGGGAGATAGATAAAAACCTTCAAGTGAAACTTTTACGTGTCTTGCAAGAAAAAAGTTTTGAGCGTGTAGGAGGAGAAGAATCTATTAGTGTTGATGTGAGGATTATTGCTGCAACTAATAGAAATTTACGACAGGAAGTTGAAAACGGTAATTTTAGAGAAGATTTGTACTATCGTTTAAGTGTCATTCATATTGAAGTGCCTTCTTTGAGTGACAGGCCTGAAGATGTACTACTATATGCACAACATTTTTTGCAGCAATTTTTAGTGTTATACAATAAACAACACATACAGGGATTTTCAAAAAAAGTACTTCTCATTTTTACGAAGTATCATTGGCCAGGAAACATACGTGAATTACGTAATTGTGTAGAACGAGCTGTTATTATTGCTCGTTCTAAGATAATCAATGTAGAGGATCTTCCTAATGAAATTCGTGAAGAAAGAGGAGCTCGTCATATAGAGTTTTCGTTAGGGATGCGTCTTGAAGAAGTAGAAAGGCTGTATATACAGCGGATGCTTGATTATTTTGATGGTAATAAAAGTGAAACTGCAAAAGCACTAGGTATTGGACGCAAGACACTTCATAATAAAATCAATAAGTATAATTTATTGTAGGAGATACAGTATCTTTTTTGCTAAGGAGGAAGAGCTGTCCTTATAGCAAACAGCTCTCCAGATATTAGAGTCAGCTCTTAAAAAGACACTTCCTCAACTTCAGTGTTTCCTTGAACTTGCGACTCAGCTTCAAAGTTTTGGTTTTCTTGTTCTTTGCTGTTACTGCTCTGCTTTTTTTTAGGGAAAAAATCAGCGTGTTCCCCAATGACTTTTATGGTCTGTCGTGCATTATCATTGGCATCTTTCCAACGTTCCTGTTTCAGCCTGCCAACAATTCTAATGCCATTGCCTTTATGTAAATATTTTGCGCAATTTTCAGCGGTTTTTCCCCAGAACTCAATTTGAAAAAATGAAGTCTCTTGGATATTTACATCATCTTTTTTATAGAATCTATTGCAGCCTATGGAAAAAGTACATAGACTTTTTGATTCAATTTGTTTTAGTGTAGGATCTTGAGTAAGATGTCCTTCTAATAGTACAGAATTTAAGTTATTCATGTAACCTCCTTATATAGAGTAATATATGTATTTCTTGCTTTTGATTGAAAAAATCAATAAAAAATAAGAAAATACAGTACAATGAAATATGCAAAGAAAAGACAATAGCAATGCTCTATTACACTATAGAGTAACAATGCAAGTACGAGATTACGAATGTGATACACAGGGAGTAGTGAACAATGCAGTGTATCTTAACTATTTAGAGCATGCACGAAATCAGCTTTTTTGGAATAAAGGGCTTTCTTTGACAGATTTACATGCTATAGGGGAAGATCCTGTTGTTGCAAAAATTGAAGTACAATATATGCGTTCTTTACATGCACGGTCCTATTTTTATGTTGATACTCAGGTGGAAACAAAAGGGAATTTTAAGCTCCTCTTTCATCAAACAATACTAAAAGGATCATCACAGCAAAGAGAACAGGAGGCTAATGATATAGAATCGATAGTACACGCAAAGGCTATCGTTACTGTGGCTGTACTACAGCAAGGGAGTCCAACACGGATAAAAAATACAACATTATACACTGCACTTGTGTAGCTGTGTATCTGCTCTATTGTGTATTGTGTCCTTAAGATTTACAGCCACATGAGCCACCACAGCCACACCCTTGATTTTCATCAGGCACTGTAATATTGGTGATAGTGGCAGTAAAAAATAACTCTTTTCCCGCTAAAGGATGATTGCCATCTACTGTTATCAGATCATTTTCCACTGCAGTAATAGTCATCTGTGTATTGTTGATAGAGACAGTGTTTCCTACTGTAATTTGGTAGTCAGCAGGAAAAGAATTGCGAGGAAGTACATGTACTAAACGGGAGTCCTTCTCTCCATATGCTTCGCCTGCAGGAATGCTAAAGGTTCGTGTCTCTCCCACAACTGCCCCTTCAAGATTTTTTTCTAAACCGGGAATTGCATCACCAAAGCCAGCGAGGAATGTGTATTCTCCACTATGCTCCGAGCTTCCCAATATAGTATTATCTTTATCAGCAAAAGAGTACTCTATACTGATGCTGTAGCCTTGTTCTACTTGCAATGTGTTTTGTGATATGTTTTGTTGCATTTCGTTACTCATAACGATATATATTGTAGTACAAATTGTTTTTTTTTGCTATTGTAGTTTTTGTGTTTTTATGGTATATTTTTAAGTATGAGTACCTATAGCATACATTTAGAGAATTTGAGGGCTATTAAAAAAGCTGATATACAACTGAAGGGTATTACAGTGCTAGCAGGACCAAATAGTTCTGGCAAGAGTACTATCTCTAAGTTTTTTTATCATTTCATAGGCTCTGTAATGAATTTTGAAAGGAAAGAATTATTTGATTTTTTTAGTTTGCTGCGTAAGATTGACACAAGTATACACAGATTTTTGTTACGAGTTGAAGATGAAAAGGTAGCTGGTAATGAGAAATTAAAGGTATATCTTAAATCATGGCAATCTCTTGTTATAATTTTCAGAGATATTGGAGAGAATAAGGAAAATAAGGATATTAATTATTTTATTGATTGTATAGATACAGAATTAAATAAGTGGATAGAGGCTATAAAGAGTATTGTTTATTTTATGCAAACATTAGATATAGATGATTTGGACATTTTTGATGAGTTTAGTAGTGTATTTACAAGAGAAGAAAGAAAAAGAATGATTCAGAGTGATAATGATATAAGTATTGATACCATAGTTGAATTGCTGATTACTATAATCAAGGATAAGTATAAGCACAGAAAAGAAAATATAAAAGAAAGATCAGAAGATACTCTTCGTTCTATGGTCAATAAAAGATTACATATTCCAATATCCGATAACTATTTCTATGATATACAAAAAAATAATCATTCTCTAAAACGAAATGGAAAGGTAGAGGATATGCAGGAGTGTAATATTACTTATATTATACCAACACATGATATGGAGAATAGAAGAGAAATGTCAGGATATTGGCCACAAGAAGAAAAAGAACACGTTACTCCTTCTGAGGATAGTAGTATATATTCTTTATTTGTGTCAGATACATTCTTAGGAGGAGATGTAAAAAAACAAGGTGATAATAAATTACAGTATATTCAAAAATATCATCCATATCCTTTTTCTTTAGAAGATTGTGCGTCGGGAGTAAATTCAGTAGCACAGCTATTTTTAGCGTATAAGGAAGGGGGGAAGTTTGAGAAAGATGATATTGTTATTATTGATGAACCAGAGGTGCATTTACATCCAGCATGGATAGTAGAATATGCAAAGATCATTGTAGCTCTACGTAAGGAGACAGAGGCTATTTTTCTTATTGCTACTCATAGTCCTTCTATGGTGTCTGCTCTTAAGTATATATCTGAAGCGAAGGATATGGATATAGGGGATGAGGTACTTTTTTATCTATCAAAGAAAGTAGAGGATGATCCTGATACATATGAGTTTACATCACA
Source organism: Spirochaetia bacterium (assembly GCA_965226055.1). Lineage (GTDB taxonomy): Bacteria > Spirochaetota > Spirochaetia > WTKD01 > CBDDCA01. The sequence goes on from CBDDCA010000004.1 coordinate 135,669, forward strand.
AGATCAGGATATTGATGAAATATATGGTTCTTTTAATGAATTTATGGATAGAATAGATGACATACAGAATGAAAAAGAATAAAAACAAAGCTGAAGATTGTGAAGGAAAAGACTGGAAGTATTCTCATGCAGTGACTACAAGCCATTCTCTTTTTAAAAAATATTGTTGTTGTAAAGAGCCTAACGGTACTAGCTATTGTAAATGTTGTCGTAAGTCTATCAAAGTTATAAATTCTATTGATAATATTATTGAGAAGGATTATAAAAAGCATAAAAAAATATTTGATAAGCATAGAGGCATTGATGGTGATAAATTAGAAGAAATAATAAATCCAGCAAAACAAGACCCATCAGTAGATCTAATTATAGGATTAAAAGGAAGAGAAAATAACGATAAAAGATTATTGTTTATTGAATGTAAATTTAAAGAAGGAAAACCATGGGCAAAATCAGGTAAAGATTGTAAAGGATATAGGGCAAAATATGATAAATATGATAAAATCAAACCTTTATTAGTTAGTGAAATCCGTGTATGTAAAAGATATATAATACTGTGTAACAATGAGGGGCGTCAAGTAAACTATTCTAAACAAGAAGAAAATATAGGAGAAGAAAAGTACCTTCTTTGTTTTTATTCTCCTAAAAGACTATATGACAAGTATTTTAAGTAATAGCCCTCTATATTTCTCCCCATAGCTACACCAAACCCTCCCGTTCATCAAATCCATAGTATATATTAAAATTTTGTACTGCTTGCCCTGCAGCTCCTTTCCATAGGTTATCTATGGCACAGTGCAGTATAATACTGTTATCTTCGCAATGTGCGTATATAAGTGCAGTATTGGTGTTGCGTACATCTGCTGTCCCATGCATGATAGCAGTATGCTCTTCCTGTACCTGTACAAAATGCTCACCTACATATTGTGCATGCAGAGCCTCCTTTGCTCGTATGCTTTCTTTCTTTGATGACAATGGCACTGCAATAGTAGTAAACATGCCTTGAATGATGGGGGCAAGATGGGGACTAAACACAAAGGAGCAGGGTGTTTCATTATCTGCCATCATGTGTTGTATGCACTGTTGTATTTCTGGTACATGACGATGCTGTAATCCTGATGCATATGCAGATATGTTTTCTTGGCGTTCACAGAACAGTAAATTTTGTGTTACTGTACGACCTGCTCCTGATATACCCGATATTGAATGAATATGGATAAGTCCTTCTACTGTACAGTTTCTGATAACAGGCAGAAGAGGAAGCAATGCCGATGTAGGATAACAACCAGGGTTGGCAATAATAGGAGTTCTCGTATGCATGATATTGCCGTGTCGACTATTACTAGCACTGTTTTTTATATTTGTACGATACCATTCGCTCAGTCCATATACTGCCGTTCGAAGTAGCTGTGGCTGAGGATGCTTATTTTTGTAGTACTGGGCATACAGTTCACCCTCTTTAAGACGAAAATCTGCAGAAAGATCTATTATGAGAGCTTTGGCATGAGAGCTATTTTCTGTTGCCGCGGTACTTTGCGAGCTTTTTTTGTCATCAGGGAGTTGTTGGAGAGGGAGAGAAGTAGCTGCTTTGTTTGTAGTACCAGAAAGAGCATAGAGGGTATGTATGTGCTGTGCCAATATGCCGTGAGGGAGACAGGAAAATACAGCAGAGTATGTAGTGTCAATGGTTTTTCCTAATATATCACGCGTAGAAACATACCGTTGTTGGTTATCAATTTTTTCTAATAATGAAGTATCAAGAGAAGGAGAAAAAGCCTGTACGGGCGTTCCAGTAGCACTGTCTGAACTCACAGTTATGGTCTGTACATGGGGATGACGCAATAACAAGCCTAATAATGTTGAACCTACATAGCCACGTGCTCCTAATAATAAAATATGCATAATACTAATCCCTATTATTGTGTATATCTTTGTCGTGTGTAAAGGAAGACATTTCTTCATCAGCGTCGTATAATGCTTCCTCTTGTGACCCAAAGTATTCTTCATCTAACTCTACACCAAAGCCTTGTTGTTCTTTTCGTAGCTTTTGAATTTTGTTTGCTATAAATAGCTGCATAAAAGAGCAAGAGACAGCATCAATGCCTGCAGCAAACCCCACTAACACTAACTGTACAGGAATAAGAATAATATATGAATCATGCACATTAATAGATGGTATTTGTGAAAAAGTTATGATAGCACTAATGAGTATTGAACTAGTAATAGTAGAAGAAAGGTATGAAGTTATGATAGCTCCAATAAATACCATTACAAAAAATGATATATCCATAGGTATGGAGCTATATACCTTATATATAAAAAGATATGACAAAGCAAATGTTACCGCAGTACCAGCACGACAAAATACAAGGGCAAACGAAGTGCTCATCTCATTGTTTCTTTTACGAGAATATCCCAGTTCTTCTACATGTAATAGTAAGGTCCCACTTGCAAGAATATTTGTTGTAGACAATGCAGTACTCATGGCAGGAATAACTTGGGTATACCATAATCGAAATGAAATTTTTACTCCTAATATACGAAGTAATACTGGATAGATTACAAAGAGTAACGATAACAATAGGATAGCTAAGAATAGAAATAGTTTAGTAATAATGTATAATTGTTCGTAATTGATTATTGTAGATGACAGTACTGCAGAAGCAAATAATATACCAATAGTAAAATATGGCAACAGTACTCGTACTATTCTTAAATTTATACTACGCATTGCATCAATAACATCGAAAAATACATTGCCACGTTGAATATTATTGACTGCCATTGTTCCAATAAGACAGCATACTATGAGGATGGCAGCAATAGAAGTGTGAGAAGAACTGAGTACTTGAATAAAATTACTAGGAAATAAAATTTCAATGATACTCAATAATGGCGTATAGGTATCTAATGGTATATCGGGAATAAAAGAGATAGAGGAATTATGAGGGATGAATAAAAAGATAATCATTGATACAAGTGTAAGCACCACTATGGTGAAAAGTCCTCTTGTAATACTATATTTGAGCATAGAACCGAATAAATGTAAATCTTTTAATTCAAAACTATTGATAATAATTGAAAAAATAAAATACGGTATAGTAAGATAGAGCATAGCTCTTGTTAATATTCTTGCTATTATCACAACAGTATTGTTTATTATATCGGCAGGGATAAATATGCCTGCTACAGAACCAGCTACAATACTAATAATAAATAGCACAAGTTGTTTCCTTGTGAGGTGGTACATTTTACTTTCTTTCATATTCTCATGATACTACATGTTTCCTTTACAGATGATAGATTGATATGAATATTACTCTTTTTTCTTTCTAAAAAGAGGAAAGGAATGTTTTTTAATAACAAGACGGCTTTTTGTCTGTTTGTTTCTCAATATAGGCATAATCCATTTTTTTCCTATTGTAGCAAGAGAATGTAATAATGAACTATGATTACGGCTACGAAAATGGAGAGCATGTGCAATATGATGTTGTATCATATTTGTTTTCATAGCAAAAGGAATAGTATGATGATAGTGTAGCAGTGTAATAGTGACAGGGTACTTTGACAGTGCTAGCATATGCCTTGAAAAATGTATATATGCATGAACAAGCATATGTATAAAAATATTTTTCTCGCTTGCAGTATCCTTATCCATTTGTGGCAACACAACAAAAATATTTTTTCGTATTGTAGCAGTATATTTTACACTGTTTTGTGTGGTAGAAGAAGAATCTTTTTTATTACTGAGAAAGAAAAATGATTTTCTTAATAGCTCTATTGTAAAAAAAAATTCAGTATTAAAATAGTTTGCAAATAATCGTTCTTCTATATTCTCTAACGATGGTATTTCTGGTGCTCGAAAGCAGAGAAAAATAGTATTAGTATCATTATTTTTATGACTATGAAGATGAAGATCAATGAGGGATGTTGATAAAGAATGTATTTTTGGAGCAGTACTATGAATAGAATCTGTCTCAAATAAATTTAGTATGCTATACTTTTGTTTGAGATTGTAAAAAAAAGTATTCATAGACAGTATGATATTTTTATCAGTACCAGTAATAAAAGTACATTGCTCCATATATACATAATAGTAAATACTGTACAATTATAATACATGCAACTTACTATTTCACAATTAAATACTACTGTTGGTAACATTGAAGAGAATGCTAGGCTCATCATTGAGACTATTACGCAAAATAAAGATACAGATATGTTTGTGTTTCCTGAATGTGTGTTGTCAGGGTATATGCCTTTGGATAACCTCTACTATGATTCTTTTTTTGATAAATTACAGAAAGCCTTACAACATATTCAACAATCTCTGAATGATACACAATATTGTATCATAGGAACACTCCACAAAGAGGAACAGAAGAAAGATACATTGAATGTGCAACAAAGTATGCAAGATACTACTATTTCATCAAAAAACAACAATACACTGCAAACATATGAATCTCGTTATTATTCGTATATAAGTTCCAGTAATGTATATAACTCGGCTATATATTGTTGTCACGCACAAGGGACAATAGGAATGCAGCATAAGCGATTGCTTCCACAAAAAGATGTGTTTTTTGAGCAACGATATTTTCAAACAGAAACAAAAAGTAGGCTATTTCATCACAATGATACCTCTTTTGCAGTGCTTATCTGTGAAGATCTGTGGGGACCAATAGAGGCAGGATACCCTGCATATGATGTGTTACAGTTGCGCCCAGATATTATCATTGTCATTAGTGCCTCTCCTTATGAGTTTGATAAAAAAAATAAGCGTATGATACTTGCAAAGAAATTAGCGTACAGCATTGGGAGTCCCCTTATATTTTGTAATATGGTAGGAGCAAATGATGAAATTATATTTGATGGCTCATCGTTTGTATTAACAAAAGAAGCCCAGCTTCTCGCTCAGCTATCTCATTGTAAAGAAGAACATATGAATGTATATTTTTCTCATAACAACAAAGACATGAGAGTTATACCAACACAGAACACTGTACATGATACTATATCTGAGCATGATAAGGACACAAATACAAATGCTGTTCATCCCTCTCTTACAAAAGAACAGAGTGCTTTTTCTGTACAACAAAAAGAATTACATGATCACTCTTCTTATATGGAACTTGATGCTCCATTTTCTATCTCACAGGCTTCGTTTTCTTCCTATATTGGTGAAGTAGTAGAAGCGCTTTGTATGGGGCTGAGTGATTATCTTACAAAATCTTCATTGTCTCATAAAGTACATTTAGGAATAAGTGGAGGTATTGATTCAGCGGTAGTTGCAGCCCTTGCGTGTCGCAGTGTTGGGGCGCATAATGTATGCGGTATTTTACTTCCTTCACAATATACCAGTAAAGAAAGCTGGGAGGATGTACAAGCACTTATTGAAAATGCAGGGATGTCTCATTATGTACTGTCTATAAAAGAGACATATACAACAATGATGGACACGCTTGCTCCTGTTTTTCAAAACACCTCTTTGGATACTACCGAAGAAAATTTGCAAGCTCGCATTCGTGGTATATTGCTTATGAGCTATGCCAATAAACATGGCTCATCTTTGCTTACTACTGGGAATAAATCTGAACTTGCAGTGGGCTACGCAACTTTATACGGAGACATGTGTGGAGCTATCAATATTATTGGAGATATCTATAAGACACAAATATATGAAATAGCAGAATACCTAAACAGAGATACTCCTATTATTCCCAAAAGAATACTTGAAAAAGCTCCTAGTGCTGAGTTACGGGAAAACCAGAGGGATGATGACAGTCTTCCTCCATATGATGTATTGGATGAGATTCTTTACTTATTTATAAATGAATACAAAAGTTTAGAATATGTATTATCCTTACATATATATGAAGAAGAAAGTGTGAAAAAAGTATGGAAACTGTATCAAACATCAGAGTTTAAGCGGTATCAAGCAGCCCCTATATTAAAAGTCTCTTCTCGTGCGTTTGGAAAAGGGCGTTTTGTTCCCTTAGTAGCGCAATTTTAATATTTCTGCTTGTTTTTTTAGCGCCATAAGAAGAGTTTTCACTGTACGATCATGAGGGTATTTTTTCTGATATATTTCTAACAAAGAGATGCTTTCTGGGAGTTTATTTCTGTACAGGAGAGTAATAGCATTATTATAGTGATTGAGTAATGCTTTTTTTTGAAATTTCATTTCTGGTGGATCACTCTCAAATAATTCATACACTCCCTTTTCTTTTTCTAAGCCTTTTATAAAGATCGTAGGAAGAATCCGCACTGCATATGAATTTTTAGTAGGGAGCATAGCATATGCAGACTTACTTATAATACATTCTGTTTTGAATAGTGTGTTTATTTTTTGTAAACGTGAGCTTATTATGCCTTCATTGCTGAGTAGTGTAGCTTGAAGTCCTGTATTTTCTTTGCCTATAATTCCAAGTGCTACATTTCCTATAGTAATTCCAATACAGAGTTTTATGTCAATATTTGAAGAAGTGTAATGTGCTATTGCTTTTTGTAATATTTCTTTTGTTTGTATCATTTGCTCGGCAACACCAATAGCTTGTACTGGTGCATGTTCCTTAAAAAGAGCTATGATATTTCCATTTGTATCGTTATGGGCATATCCTGAATCTTGAGTAATAACAGTATGCACATGCTCATGGTATACGCTAAGAAACTGTGCGGTATCTTTTGTTTCAAGAGTAGATATAATATGAGGAAAATTTTCTATTCCTATGCACATAACCGACATTGGCTGTTGTATACTCTCTCCTGATCTTAGTTGATATACATGCTTTTTATTAAAAAAGGAAATGTTTGTTTTTGGCATGAACCTGTTGTACGCATACATAGTTTCTCTTTGTTGACTGATTATCTGTTTAGCATTATCTATAAGATTATTTTTTGAAAATAACTGTTCTTTTTTATTTTTTATTATATGAGTAGCTATACATACCATAAGTATTCCACAAAAAGCAAGAATAACACTCATAATCAGATACCATATAGGAAAAGACCCTAGTTGTAGGTAGTTGGTTAACGATAGCGAGATAATGAAAGAGAAAATAGTAAAGAGGATAGTACTTATGAAATGAAGCGTATAGGTAACCCTTTGTCTTTGGAGTTGAATAAAACTGATATAGAGTAGTACAATGCTTGTGCCTGCAAGAAATATTCCTAAAAATATAGAGCTTGTATCATAGGAAGAAAAGATACATACTACCAGCATACCTATACACATAGAGAGCAGTAATTGAATAATAAGAGCTGTTTTTTGTTTAGTATATTTTGTAATAACGAGCAGTTCTTTAGAAAAGAGAGTATAAAAAAACAAGATACATACTATTACAATAAGAGATGTTATTTTGTTGTCTATTATGGTGTGCAGAGGGAACAATGAAATTGTGTGTATCTTTGCGTACAGTAGACTGAGTATAGTAAAGCATGCTATAAGCAATGTGATATAGATATATTCTTTGATACGAGTAGTGAAAGAGAATACTATGCTTATAAAGAGAAAAGCAAGCATGATACCAAAGAAGACATAGGATATATTTTGTGCAAAATCATTGTGAGGAATGACTGTTGCTTTATAGAGATTATATGTAAATTCGGGGGAAATTGGATTTTCTTCTCTTGATTGAGCTATAGTATTATGAGTAATATAAGTATGTTGCTTATAAGAGAGAGAAAATTGCGTACCTTTATTATTACTGGCATTATTATTGGATATGTCTATAGCACTTACGGTGTCATGAAAATATGCTATAACAGTTAATAGTAAAGATAAAAATAGAATTTTTTTCACAAGTATAATGACTAGAAATATCGGGAGCGACGGGGATTGAACCCGCGACCTCCGGCTTGACAGGCCGGCGCGATAAACCGACTTCGCCACGCCCCCTACTAGTAGTATAACATATATACTGTAATTAGTATATATACTTGTGCTATCGCTGTCAATGGAAATTTGTAAAAAAGTGAAAATTCAACTGTGCATTGACTAATATGCTATAATATTGCTATAATAAATATTACAGAAGTAGCTCTATATCTGTAATAGTATCTTTCTAGTTACAAGAGTTATAGTAAGAATATAAAGGATTACATTATGAGTCAGAAAATCATTCATGATATTGAAAAAAAATATATTAACTCCGAAATAGCTAATTTTAATGTAGGAGATAGAGTTGTTGTTCACTTTAAGATTGTAGAAGGTAGCACAGAACGTGTACAGTTATATGAAGGTATAGTATTACAAAAACGAGGCTCTGGAGTAAGAGCTACTTTTACTGTTCGAAAAATATCATCAGGAATCGGTGTTGAGCGTATTTTTCCTGTTCATTCGCCTCGTATTGCAAAGGTTGAAGTAAAAAACAGAGGAAAAGTTCGACGTGCAAAATTATATTATCTTCGTTCTAGAATAGGAAAAGAAGCCCTAAAAGTGAAAGAGAAATTTACTACTGTCAAATCAAAAGGGAAATAGCAAAGTAAAATAAGACAGAACAGTAAAATAGAACAGCTTTTTGTACATAATAGGATATACCATTATGTACTGTTTCTATTATCTTAGTATGCGGTAAAGTATACTAGCATATACATATACTAGATTTTTCTCAAGCATCTTATTGATCTAAATGTGTTTTAAGTATGGCACAATATAAATATACAGCATACAACAATACAGGAAACACTGCGTATACCTATGGAAAATTTGGTGAGCAGGTAGTCGTACATTATTTACTGTGTAAAAATTTTATAATTTTGAAAAAAAACTATAACTGTAAGTTTGGGGAAGTCGATATTATATGTAGTAAGGGAAATACTCTTATTTTTGTCGAGGTAAAATCATGGTATTATTATTCTGTGCCTGAGTTACACAGGATTATCAATGCAAAAAAACTTGACAGAATAAGAAAATGTGCAGAATTGTTTCTAGCTAATTTTATTAGTCACACATGGATGTGTGCTAGGATTGATGTAATACTTGTAAAGCTACTACATCATATCATGATTCATTACAAGGGAGTGTAGAATAATCATGCCAAATAAAATTAACAAGTCAAAGTATGCCATTACTAATGAGCAAGTTTCGGTATTAAAGGAGAAGATTAATGATCCTCAATACCTAGACAAAGCAATAAATTGGATAGCAAAGCAGTTAGCCAACAAAATTAGTAGTAAGCAATAGATTTTGCACATTCAAGGAAAATACAATATCATAATACTATGAATGTTGTTTTTCCAGGAACATTTGATCCGCCTACGAACGGACATATAAATATCATTGAACGTTGTTCAAAACTGTTCGTTCGTACGGATGTGGTCATTGCAGACAATCTAAAAAAAGAACGGTTATTACAACCATATGAACGCCTTCAGCTTTTACAGCAGTTATCGCAACGGTATAGTAATGTGCATGTTATCATATGGAATAGATTGTTAGTAGATTATCTCATAGAAAATAGCATAGATGTTATTGTAAGGGGAGTACGGAGTTCTGCTGACTATGAATATGAGTACTCTTTATCACAAATTAACAAAGGCTTAGGAAAAAGTAAACAGAGAAATATAGAAACATTGTTATTGCCTACTGATGAAAAATATTATTTGTTACGATCCTCTACTATTAAAGAAATTTTGCATTTTGGAGGAGATGTTTCTGATAAAGTACCCACTATAGTACTTGATATCTTAAAGAAAAAGTTTGAACGTACTAAAAAGGATGAAAGCAAAGTGTAAACATAATAATAGTATTTTTGCTATAATTTACTTTGTATGATACATACACGATAATAAAAAAAGGAGGCCTTTATGATACATAGAGATCTACAAGCTGTGAAAATCGGGGGGGGGGGGGTACACTCTCGATATAAGCAAAACCTAACTATACTAGCAGTGCTAGCAATGACTACCCTCGTACTCGTAGGATGTGCAGAGAGTAGCAGTAGTTCCTCAGGCGGAGGGGGAACGCCAGTAACCCCGACACTCGCATCAGTGTCCAATGTGCAGATACAAGTAGCAGGCAACGATGGGATGCTCTCGTTACGCTGGCAAGCTCCCAGCGAAGCTACGCATGTAGTCGTAAAAGCTACATCAACGACACCAGCCCAGTCCATACAGGTGCGTGTTCCTGCAATAGAATATCGTGCATTGTTTCAACAAAACAGACCCTACACCCTCAGAGGCTTGCACGCTACTACCGATTATACTGTAGAGATAGAAGCCCAAAAATCAGACTCAGGCTCAGACACAGAAGTATCACCAAAAACAACCCGTTCTGTGACAACACTTAGCGATGAAACTGCACCGCAGGACACCTTTACACAGGTAGCAGTAGAATCAGCAACAAATGGCATAAAGATAACATGGGACAAAGCACTGCTCTCGTTAGGCAAGACAGACATAGCAGAAGCAATAATACAGGTGATAGAAAGCACCACTAATGTAAAAAAAGAAGTAACAGTACAAGATGTAACACAAGGAGAAGTAACTATTGCTGTCCCTACTATAGACGGCATAAGCTATGATGTAACAGTAGTATACAGAGATAGCAATGGCAACGAAAGCACGGCAAAGCAAGCGCTCAGAGGCATAGTGCCATCAGCACTCTCACAAACAGTAACGCCACTTTCTGCATCAGATCTTACAGTAACAGCAAACGATAAAAGCAATAGCCCAGCCGATGAAAGCCTGCTTATCAAGTGGGATGATAAAGATGACAGCTTTGACTTTTCAAACAAAAGCCTCCAAGTACGCGTTATAGCAACCGCAACAAATACAGTAGTAGCAGAGGAGACAATAGACAAAGATACAAGTGCAACAAATGTCAGCGGAGCAAGTGCAGACAACCAAGAGTACGCCACTGTGTATGTAGCAAAAGATGGCATAGCACTCACAAAACTCTACGGCACGCTTACTTACAAAGTAGAAGTGTATGTCTTTAAAAACGGAAAGTACTCCACTGCAGTGTCAAAAGAACAAGCAACAACCGACAAAAGCACAGAGCCTGTAAGCAATGTAAGTGCAGTAGGAGGAGCAACAAGCATAGTAGTAGGCTGGCAAGCCCCCGATGTACGAGACTACGCAGGAGTGAGTATAACAGCAACAGAAAAGGACAGCAGTACCGCGGCAAAGACAGTAACAATAACAGAGAGAACAGTACGCAATACACAGATACCAGGCCTCAAAGCAACCACCGAGTATACAGTGGCAGTCGTGTCAATGGACAGTGCAGGCAACAAAGGAACAGAAGCAACAGCCACAGTAGCCACCGCAGCAGATAGCACCGCCCCCGATGCAGTAACAAGCATACAAGCAAGCTATCCTTTTGTATCAGCAGCAAAGATAGGAACACAGATAACATGGACAGCCCCCGATACAACAAAAGCCAATAACAAAGATATAAAAGAGTACAGCGTAAGCATAGCAGAAAAAGGCACAAGCACCACAGTACTGAGCGAGAAGAAAATACCCTATCCCACAACATCACTCTCTGTCGAAGAACTCACGCAAGGCAAAACATACACCATAACAATACTCACGCTTGATTACTCAGAAAATAAAAGCACCCAAGCAACAAAAGACATAACCACCCCCAACTCACTCACAGCTCCTTCAGAGGATCTCTTTCAAAACAAGCCTACCCTAGACAAAACAGGAGCAATACAAATAAAAGCAACTTTTAAGCAAGCTCCAGGCATAGGGCGATACTACACCCTGCGTATGAAAGATGGAGCAAACTTAATAGCAGAAAAAAGCATAACAAACACAGCAACCACCATTAGCTTTGGGATAGCAGATGGCGTAGAAGTACCCAAGAGCCAAGCAAATGCCAAGAATTATCGCTTTGATTTTCTGCAAATAGCAAATAACAGAGTAAGCCCCGTAACCGCACTGAGTGATGCAGTAGCAGTATACGATAGCACCTCGACAGCACCGCCCGCTCCCAAAGATGCAAAGCTCACCGTAGAGTCAGTAACACAAACAACTGCAAAAGCAGTCTATACATTTAGTGCAGGAGACATTACTGACACCAACAAAGCACCCAGTGGAGCAAAACTCACGCAAGCACAAATACAATACAAAGTATACATAGCAGCAGGAGACCACAGCACAAAGACACTAGACGAAATAAAAGCCCTTGCAGGAGTACAAACAAGAGAGCTAGCAGGAGATAGCACTCCATTAAAAGCAACATTTATAGGAACAAAAGGAGCAGACTATACCGCAGGAGTAGAAGCGATAAACAGCCTCAATCCCGCCTATAGCATAGGAGCATCAGTAACAATAAAGAAAGCAACGCTTACCGCTCCCCCAAGCACACCAAAAGTAACAACCTACACTAACAGTAATGCAGTGGTATTTGCAGTGCCTACAACAGGAAGCAACAGAGGGAAAAAAGTCATAACAGTACAGCTCAATGCCTCAGCTATAGCAGGAGTGAGCAAAGCAAATGGCAATGCCCTTGAAGCGACAGATCTTGCCTACTATGTGCTATACCTCAAGAAAGAAGATACCACAGGAAAGCCTGCCAGCGTATCAGCCTTGTGGGCAGTGGAAAAAAGTAGTGTAAAAGTAGCAAAGTATGTAAAAGCAACAGGAACAACTCAAGACACAATATCCATAGCAATAGTAGACAGCACCAGTGGAAGCAATGCAGGAGCAACGCCCATAGAAACAGCAAAAGACTACTACATAGGAGTGAGGATAGTAAACACAACATCCCCTAATTACGATGCAACAAATAGCGACAAGCTCTTTCCTGCAGGCTTTTACACCGATGTAACAGAAATAAAGGAAATCTATACTTCCAAAGCAGTAGCACCCAGCCAGTCATTACTGACAGGAAAGCTAGTAGTATCACAGTCAACAAATACTACAGGCACAATAAAGCTGGTACTTACCGAGCTAAATACATTTACAGGAGCAAAAGACTACGATGGCACAAGCATAACAGCAAATGACAAGCTAGTATACACAGTGTATGGCTTACAGAAAGACACTGACCCTAGCATAGCAGAAGTACTTGCAGGCAGAAAGATAAACCTAGGCAGTGCAACAAGCGGAGTGTACACAGTACCAGCCCTTGCCAGTTTAGGCTTGTCATCAGACACAGCACCAGTAGTAGCAATAAAAGGAGCGACAAAGTATTACTTTGTGGTAGAAGTAGCAGTAAAAACAGATACAAGCAAGAAAGTAGCATCCTCAACAGTGGCAAGCGTAACAACCGCATCGCAGGCGACTGCCCCCGCAGAAGTAACAAGCATACAAACAAGAGTAGCCCAGACAGGTATGAGAGTATCGTGGACAGCTCCCAGCCTCAGTGCAAGCCACAAAGCAAATACAGGCGATGCCCTAACAGTAGCACAAGTATCGTACAAAGTATACAAAGTAGCCAAAAGTGGCAGTGCAAGAAGCGTAACAGCGATAAAAAATGCAGACTCAAGCCCCACAACAGTAGCAGCAGGAACAACAAACACTACCCTGACAGGATTGACAAATGGAACGACCTACGAAATAGTAGTACAAGCAGTAAACAGCACCGATCCTACAAAAGCATCGACAGGAGAACGCCACGAGTTTGAAGTAAGCGCAATATCTATAGGAAATACTAGCGTAGTATCAGCAGAAGTAGGCAAAACACCAGCAATAAATACTACAAGAGTACTTACCAGCACACCCAGTGGCAATGCCTTTACCTGTGATGCCAATATACAAGAGGCAGATGCAGAGAAAATCAAAAAAGAAACAGGCCTTACAGTATCGTTTGATCAGAGTAGCAAAACAGTTACCATAACAGGCATAGCAAATAAGTCCAATATACGAGACACAGCTATTACTGAGTATAGCTATGATGTAGCACAGTGTACCCTTACTGCATCAAAGAAAAAAGTACCAGCCACTATCGTTATACAGACAGATATAAGAACAGCACCATCAGGAAAAGCAGAGGCCTATTACAGACCAACAACAAAATCAGCACTACAAACTATTATCAGTGAAGAAAAGACAAGGCAAGCTACAGGAGGGAAGAGTAGCAACCCTAGCCCCAACCTCAACATGATAGACACCAGTGCTATTACTGATATGAAGGGTTTATTTTTTGGTGATAGAACTTTTAATGGAGACATAACACAGTGGAATACAAGTAGCGTAATGAGTATGAATGGTATGTTCTCTGGAACTATAAAGTTTAATCAAAATATAAGCGGGTGGGATGTCGGAAATGTTACTAATGCATACAGTATATTTAATGTTGCCACGGCATTTAATCAAGATTTATCATCGTGGAGAATGTGTAAAATTAAACCAAACTCAGCTGATATTCACTCTATGTTTTTATTAGCACCTTTAACAGCAGATAAGTACCCAAAATTTAAGGGATCTCCACAGTGTAGCACATAGTGGGAATATAAGAGATACACACATATGGCAAGAAAGGAAATGCTCCTTTCTTGCCATATGTTAAGTAGACTATTATGTGGGATATATAGTAACATAGGCATAGGTATGGTAATAAAATATAAGCAATTATGGGGATTTTTATTATTATTCTTTTATATCAGTAGTACTGTTTTTTCCCATATTATAACAACAGAGTTCTCAGCAGGATTTCTTTTCCGATATTTTATATGGAATGGTATTCAATATATATTTTCTTATGGTTTTTATCATATATTATGTATTCTTGGAATTGTATGTGTCATACAATCACGTACTGCTAGTATTCAACAAATAGTATTGTTTTTCGTAGCGTATTTGTTTTCTCTCTTTTGGGGAGCTAGTAGTAATGTTGTTATTCCTCAGTACTATAGTAGCATAATTCTGTTTCTTTCTCTTGTATTCTTAGGGGTTGGAAATGGTATAGGAATGAGATATCCTAAGTATCGTTGGCTTTTTATTCTATTTTTGGGATATATGTACGGTACAGATGCTGCAAGTAGTATGAAAAGTCTCTATGCTCCATTGTTATTTCACAGCACAAATAACACTGTGAGTGTTCTGGCGTTTGCTATTGGTATTATAGTAGCATTGCTCAGTGTAGTGGGCTTGGTATATATGATAGTATTTCCTTTCCGTAAGTATAAAGCCCTTGTGTTTCGGTATGTAAATTTCACTATTGCAGTACTAGGAGTACTATTACTATTACAGTCCATAATAGGAGGGTTACTATAACCGCTGTTATAAGACAAAGGCATATCTTAACAAACTATAGAATGCATTCCTTTTTATATTTCCTTGCTCTTTTCTACTCCTTTGTCACTCATAATAATGTGTTTCGTGTATACATCATACAGTGACATTTTCAAGTTTTTGTTACAAAAGGGATGTATTGTATTGACCATAAGGCTATGCTATGATATAGTAATAGTAAATGCGAGCGTCGTATAGCGGCTATTATATCAGCCTTCCAAGCTGAGGATGCGGGTTCGATTCCCGCCGCTCGCTATAGTATTGAAATTATTGCAAAAAAATTTAGCAGGGGGAAATATGAAATTACGGGGAGAAATTTACTCAGATAAGTATAGTACTTCAAATGGTCGTAGAACGTATTTTTTTAATGTCAAAAAAAATAGAGAAGGCGATCTTTTCTTAAATCTTGTCGAGAGCATGAAGAAATTTGATGGTCGTTTTGATAGACAAGAAATTATTATCTATGAAGAGCATATAGAAGAGTTTAGAGACGCTTTTAATAGGGTTATTGACGAATTTATTGTCCTAAAGCAAAAACACAGTAAAGATTCATCTGAATAGTATTCATCTGAATATTTAGTTGAATATTTAGTACAGGTATCTTATTACGATACCTGTATATTTTCTTTCCATTCTCTTTATTGTTATAGTATATCGTGAGTATGCTTGTTCTATGTAGATACAGTATACAAAGTAATGTTTATATACTCACTTTTAGTTGAGATAATAAGTCCTTTGGTAGCTTATGGTGTGGTCTAGAGCCTAGTAAATATGCAAGGAACATAGCACGTGGAGCTGAATCTGATCCTGCTATGATATTACTTTGCATTAGTTTCATGAAATCAAATTTTTCACGTAATAGTAAAAGAATACAATAAGGAAGATTACTTCGAATATCACATCCTAATCCAGCATCTTCTATTAACAAACGGGTACTTTTGTCTGTTGACGCAAGTGCTTGTCCTTTTTTAATAAGATCAATCAGTTCTGTATCATTTGTTTTACTATTAGCATACTGTATTGTTTGTTCTATACTGTACTCGTTTGATACTGCTATGCTAGCATGTATAAGCCATTGTATGCCTGCTCTAATAAGGGCATGATTATGGGTCATATCACTTCTTTTTTGTATTGATGTAATAATATCTTCTGCACTGTTGTCAGCATGAGATTGTACGATAAGAGATACTCCACACAGTACTCCACAGAAATCGGTACTCGTAGTGTAGTATGGAGTTATGTTTTTTTGTAAATTTTGGAGTGTACTCTTTGTGCTACCATCTTTATGTCCATCATAGTTTTCTACAAACTGCTGCCAAGATTTGCTGTACTCATCAGTAGAAAAAGAGCTATTGTTCTTTCCATAATGATATAAATGTAAAAGCATGTCACCATAATGGCTTTGTTGTCCCTTCTCTTTGCTAGCAAAATAAGTGTTATATTTTCCTGAATTAAGCATAGAGAGATCAATAGAACCATTTTCAATAAGAGTATCTATGTTTTTTAAATCATAGTTCCAATGCAAAGGCATTGTATATGAATCAGCTACGAGTATATGTTGTAAAAGATTTTGTATATTTAGGTTTTTAATAGTATCCATATTTGTATTATAGTATATTTATTCTGTTTTTGCTCCTTTGTCAATTTAATGCTTGAACTTTTGAATTTGAATTTTCAAATAAAGCACTTTTTTTATTGACTTTTATTGATTTTTATATTATTATAAAGAAAATACGCCATCTTAGCTCAGCTGGCTAGAGCACGTGACTTGTAATCTCGGGGTCGTCAGTTCGAATCTGACAGATGGCTAAACAGGGGAGTTTCCCGAGCGGTCAAAGGGGGCAGACTGTAAATCTGTTGGCGTCGCCTTCGCAGGTTCGAATCCTGCACTCCCCAAAATGTATTGCAAATATATTGCGTAATGCTTGAATTATTGAAAGAAATGTGTAGATCTAATAATAGAGAAGGAATAAGTATCGCAGTCGTGTTTTGTATTACGTTAATAGTAAGTTCTTAGTTTTTATCTGTTTTTCTTTTAGTATTTATTGATTTTATATGATTGTAATGATAGCATTAAATATGTGTGGTAGTATATATGAGAGATATGTACTATAGTGTATAATGAAATTATACCAGAGGTATAATAAAATATATTATTTTTGTTACAAGTATGAAATTTTGTTGTAGAGGAGTTAGAGGATCTCGCACTGTTATCAATACAGTTGAAGACTATATGCATAATTTTGCACGATTCTTTCTGTCTCTTGATAAGCACGAGCTTCTTTCTCTTGGTGATGATTTAGAGTCAGTGAAGAAGCATTTCTATTCGGTGTCTTCGCGTGAAAAAATGCATTCGATACTAGGATATGGTAATAATACTCCTTGTGTTGAATTACAGTGCGGTGATAAGGATACATCTTTTATTTTTGATCTTGGAAGTGGTGCCAGTAATATTGTTCTTCCTGAGCACTTAAAGTCAGTCCATATATTTTTTTCGCATTTTCATTATGATCATATTATTGGTATTCCTTTTACAAAATTTTTACAAAGAAAAGATATTGATATTCATTTTTATAGCCCTGTTGAAAATTTTGAAAAAATAGTTCGTGATTATCTACAACCGCCCTTTTTTCCTATTGATTTAGATATAATTACAGGGTACAATAAAAAAGTATATTTTCATTCATTACATGGTAAAAAGAGTATAAGCATAGCTGGAAAAGATATAACATGGATGGAGCTTAATCATCCTGGTGTTTCTTATGCATATAAAGTGAAAGATGGAAGCAAATCATTTTGTTATTTTACTGATGTAAATATAATAGATGACTATTTTCTTGCATCGGAAGAAAAAAATGTATTTTTGGATACTATTGATAGTATGATTATTGATGCATCACTTAATTTTGCTGATTCATTGCAGAAAAGATCGTGGGGACACACCAATATTTATGAAGGAGTAAATTTTGCAACGAAATGGGGAGTAAAAAAAATATATCTTTTTCATTATGATCCAGAAGATAGTGAGCTTGCAATTAATATAGGATATCAAACTGCTCTTTGGTATAAGAAAATGGTGTCTTCAAATACAAAAATTTTTCTTTCTCATGAAGGTCAGTGGGTTACCGTATAATTGAAAGTAACAGATTCTTCTTTAGAGTCAAATATGCATACTCTCTTATGTGATGAAAAAGAATTAAAAGAAATGTATGTTGTTCTCTGTTCTTTTGAAAATTTACCGAGTAGTTTATGGAATTTGCAAAAAAGAATAGGAAAGTTACTTACAAAGAAAATAACGGTACATGAATTACTTACAATGAAGAGTAGGATGAAGCATCTATTCCTTGGGACATTGATTGAAAAAAATGAGAAGTTAGATTGATCATGAATTCATTATTAAACAAAGGCTTTATTTCTAAGCATATTATAGATGAGATTGAAAGAAAAATTGACATAGTATCAGTCATTGGACGCTATGTTGCACTTCATAAACGAGGAGGGAAATATTGGGGATTAAGTCCTTTCAAAGTGGAAAAGACTCCATCGTTTACTGTTGATCCTGTAAAGAAATTATATTACTGTTTTAGTACACAGCAAGGAGGGAATGTATTTACTTTCATTAAATCTGTTGAAAATGTCAATTTTGTAAATGCTGTACATATACTGGCAAAAGAAGCAGGAGTTGTTATTCCTGATGTACAGTATTCTTCTACAGGGAAAGACCAAGATGAAAATAGTATCTATGAGAGAGCGCTTAAGATACTATCGTATATAAGTGAGCAGAGTGTTGCTATGCTATCTCATGATCCACAGGCTTATACAGTGAGAGAATATCTTCATAGAAGAAATATACATCAGGATAGTATACAACGCTTTCGTTTGGGCTATGTTCCATCTAAAAGAGATTGGGCTTATCAGCTTTTGAAGCAAAAAGGATTTAGTGATCATGAAATGGCATCTTCTGGGTTATTTAGTAAAAAATCTCCGCAATACTGTCTTTTTACACAGCGATTGGTGTTTCCTATTATGAAACTATACGGACAAGTTGTTGGTTTTGGAGGACGTTTATTAGAAGGAGAGGGACCTAAGTATCTTAATTCTCCACAAAGTAGCTTTTTTGAGAAGAAACAAATGGTGTATGGCTTATATGAGGCTACACAAGGAAAATATAATTTTGAAAAACTTTATGTAGTTGAGGGATATTTTGATGTTATTGCTATGCATCAAGCTGGTATCACTAATACAGTGGCTCCGTTAGGTACTGCATTTACTGTTGAGCATGCACGAATACTACGAAGGTTTACGGATACCATCGTACTGGTGTTTGATAATGATGAGGCAGGGAGACAAGCTGCATTGCGTGCAGCAACTATATGTGAGAGCATAGGGTTTCGTGCTATTCGTACAGTAGATCTTCCAAAAAAAGATGTGGCTGATATTCTACAAGAGTATGGAGAAGGAGGCGTAAGAGATGAAGTACTTGAAGATAGGGATTTTTTTGATTATTATATTGATAGGTTGCTTTTAGGACAGAACGAAAGTCAAGAGTATAGAGAAAAGGCTTTGTTAGAGATAAGTTCGTATATTTCTGGTGTGTCACTAGGGTATAGAAAGGAAATGTATCTTGCAAAGGTTACACAGTTATTTGGAGTAACAAAAGCTACATTACAGGGGATTATGAAATATATGCTAAAACAAAGGGGGGACGGAAACAGTACTCATTATGAAGAACAGCATGATTCTACTGGCGTAACACAGCAGAAGCCGAGTAAAAAAGTCCCAAAAACAGCTGAGTTATTGTTTGTAGCAGCATTAAGTTATAATCTTACAAATTATGAGGTGATAAGACGAGAGATAGCAGCAGATGATTTACTTGATAGTAATGCAAAGCATGTGTATCTGAAAATAGAAGAATTATACAGAACAGATACTCTTAGTTTTACAGAGTTAATGGAACAAATTGATCAAGATGTGGCTACTGCTATTCGTACCTTAGTGTTTAGCGGAGAAGTTTCAAGGTATGCTAATGTGTTAGTGACAGAGTTTATAGATAAGCATAAAATATTAAAATATCGACATAGAAGTAATGAAATAAATAGGTTGCTTGCAATAAAAGAGCAACAGCTTGTTCAACAAAATGCCTTGGGTGATGGTAATGTTTTGTTAATGAGAAAGGAGATGAAGGAGCTTTTAGAAGAGAAAAAGTATATTAGTACTATGCTGTTGCACCTAAGTAAAAATAAAGGAAATGGCAGTAATAGTAATGGTGGAAAGACATATTCTTCGGTATAATTTTTATTGTACTGATAGTTAAAAAAATAGCTAAAAAGATAGTTAAAAAAGACAGCAAAAAAGGATGGATTTACTATAATATATAGGTATATATATGCACTATAAACATAAAAAAGGATAGCGTATGGAAAAAAAAGAGAAAAAAAGTAATGTTATAAAGAAGAAGCAAAAAATGGATGAAAATAAGAAAACAAAAAGCAGTGTTACTGAAAAAAAGAACACTGCGGTGAGTACTAAAAAGAATGTTCCTAAAAAAGAGGTAAAAAAGAAGAATAGTACTACAGAAAAAAAAGGAGCAGATAAGGAAACAAAAGTTTCTCGTAGTAGCAAAAAAAATGCTACTACTGTTAGTAAGGAAGCAAAAGTAAGTGTAAAGCTAAGTAATGCTGATGTACATAAAGATGTACAGAAAAAGGAAAGCGTGCCTAAGAGAAAGAAAAAGTCGTCTGGGTCTACTGCTGTGAAAAAGAAAGCTACAGTTGCAGTGTCGGCAGAGGGTATACTTGAGTACGATATGGATGAGGCGAGTTATAGCGTACAATTACCAAAGGATATTCAAGATAGTGTTGATGAGTTGTTATTGGAAGCTAATGTAAAGATCCCAATATCCGTTGATAAGCTCATAGAAGGGGTGAGTAGTGATGAGATGATAAGTGCTAAAAATGTTAAGAATATTTTGAGCTATGTACAAAAAAGGGGTTTTACGGTAACAGACATTGATTTAGAAGGAAAGGATGGTTTAATAAGTGATGTAGATGAGAATGAAGACACCATTAATGATCCTGTTCGACTGTATTTGCGAGAAATAGGGAGAAAAAAATTATTAAGTGCAGAGGATGAAATAAATCTTGCACGTGAAATGAGGGAAGGAGAGCAAAAAATTGCAAGCCTCATAAAAACATCAGGGTTATTTTTGTTAGAGCTAAACAATATAATGCTCAATATGAAAAAGACAAAAGATAATGATGCCGAATCTGATACCTTACATAAATCTGAAAATGAAGATTTCGATTCTAATGTAGAAATTAAGCGTTTGTCTCAGTTGTATAGATCTATTATTAATCAGATTGAAAATCCTTTGACACAGTATTTACACTTAAAGAAAAAAGCGTTTATGAATGGGGAAAATTTTTTTGATGATCCTACTATTCTTAAGCTGAGAGAAGGTATATTTAAGAAGATTAAAAAAGTTGAAATTGATGCATCAGAAATACAACGGATAACTGATGTGTTTTTCTCTATCTTAAAGACTATTGAGGGATATAAAAAAAGAAAGCAAACTATATGTAATTTATTTCAAGTAAGGGACCCTAAGGAAGTACGAAAGTTTGGGCGTAATTTAATTACTGCTACGCAGAGAAAAGAAATATATCAAAAGTTAGGGATTTCTATTTCTGATATAAAAAAGTATATACAAGAATTTAAGGAAGCTGATAAACGATTGTCTCATGTAGAATACTATTATGATATGACATTACAGGAGATAAAGGATATACTGTCTAAAATTGCAAGATTACATCTTCATCTTCAAGAAGTAAAGGAAAATCTTATTGAATCTAATTTACGATTAGTGGTGAGTATTGCAAAAAAATATACAAATAGAGGTCTTATGCTATTTGATCTTGTACAAGAAGGAAATCTTGGCTTAGTAAGAGCAGTGGAAAAATTTGAATACTTAAAAGGCTTTAAGTTTTCTACCTATGCAACATGGTGGATTCGACAGGCAATAACGAGAGCTATTTCTGATCAAGCAAGAACTATTCGTGTTCCTGTGCATATGATTGAACAGATAAACAAAGTATCACGAGTAGAGAAAAAGCTCATGCAAGGATTAGGGAGGGAAGTGAGTGATGAAGAAATAGCAGAAAATTTAGGATGGGAAAAAAATAAAGTGAAGAATGTTCGTAATGTGTCGCGTGAGCCTATTTCTTTAGAGACTCCTGTTGGGGAAGAAGATGATTCGTTGTTGAGTGATTTTGTAGAAGATAAGAGTACTCATTCTCCAAATCAGCTTACATCGTTTTATTTATTGCAAGAACAGCTACGGGAAGTGCTGTCAACATTGCCTCATCGTGAACAACAAGTCATTCGTTTACGTTTTGGGTTGGACGATGGATATCCTCTCACTTTGGAAGAGGTTGGGCTGCATTTTAATGTAACGCGTGAGCGTATTCGACAAATAGAATCAAAGGCATTGAAACGTCTTCAAAATTCACGATTTAGACTAAAATTACGTGACTATCTTGAAGAAGATGAGAAATAGTGTATAATAGATTATGAGAGATATTATAGTGGAGGAAAGAGTGCTAAAAAATACATTAGAACAATTAAGAAAATTTCAGGAGATTCTTAACCAAAAATTTGAAGTTGAAAAACAGCTTCAGGAACTCCCTAAGGAAATTGAAAGAAGAGATGAAATAGTCATTCGTATGAAAGAAAATTTCCTTGAGTTTAATGATAAGCGAAATGCTTTGAAGAAAGAAATTATTGTTAAGCGAGATGAGCTTGATAAAGTGGTAGAGAAAACATCTAAACTTGAAAAAGAAGTGGGAAACGTAAGTTCTCAGCGAGATTATGAACAAATTGATAGGGCTATTAAAGATAATAATGAGTCTGAGCAAACCTTACGTAGGGAAATACAAGTAGCTGAGAAGAAAATACATGATTTTCAAGAAGAATTTACGAATGCAGAAACATTGTTGCAAGAACAAGAGCATTCTCTTATGAATATTAAGGATAAAATTGAACAAGATATTATAAAGTATGAAGTGCAACTGAAAGAACTGGAAGCAAAGAAACAAGAAGTGACAATGTATATGGAAGATAATCTAGTATTTAAGTTTGAGCGTATTCTAAAGTCGAGAGAAGGTGATGGTATTGTTCCTATTCGGCAGAATGTATGTTATGGGTGTCATATGCTCCTTCCTCTCAAGATAGTAAATGAAGTATGTGAAGAACAGAGGGTAGTCACTTGTCCTTATTGTTCTAAAATTTTATTTTATGATGGAGATAGCGATAAAGAAGAAGTTGAGAACATAGAGATTGCAGGATTGAAAGATATTATTGATACTCAAGATATTTCTCTTGATGATTTTGATGAAGAAGATTATCATAGTTTTATGCAAAAAGATGATTTAGGATCTGATGAGTATATTCCTGCTCAAAATTTAGAAGAGATGGAAGATGATATAGAGGATGATTTGGACGATGATGATATAGAGGATGAATTAGGTGACGATATAGAGGATGAAGATTTAGGTGATGAATAATACTCTATATACATAGCTGGTATTTGTATGTATAATAAGATGAGAGCAATTATAGGTAGTAAGGGGTACTGCTACAATTATTTGTAGAGGAAAGTCCGGACTCCATAGAGAAAGTCACTGGGTAATGCCCAGCGAGCGTGAGCTTAGAGAAAGTGCCACAGAAAATATACCGCCAAGAGGTAAGGGTGAAAAGGTAAGGTAAGAGCTTACCGATTTTATAGCAATATAAAATGCATGGTAAACCTTGACTGGAGCAAAACTAGAAAGTAAAGGATATCTCGTCTTTATTTACAGGTAAGTTGCAAGAATACAGTACAATACTGTATCAAGATAAATGGTGCCCATTACAGAATCCGGCTTACGTACTGCCTATAGTTGTTTTTACTTTTTAAGATTTTCTTTATAGTGTATAATCAATAGTGAGTGTAGATATATACTGTATAATTAGGGAGGGAATGTGAGGAAAACTCATTTATTTCTTATTATTGTATTACTTATAAGCATTCTCTTTATTGGATATTTTGTATTTCGTGGGCTATTTATACAAAGCAGGGAAAGAGAGGTACATTTACATACTATCAATAAGTATTGGAATGCACAGGATTATGAGGGACTCATAGAGTTTGTAGATACATATCAAACACAATTTTTAGATGATGATTATGTAATGCTTTTGAAAGGATTCTCTCTTTTTAATGTTATTTTTTTAGAAAGCATCCATGATTTAACTACTCTTAATTATGAAAAATTATGGGAAGCTATTCGGCATATACGCAGAGTAATTGCTTTACATAGCTCAAATGAGTGGATAGCTGAAGCATATTATGTGTTAGGAAAAGCATACTATTTTTTATCAAAAAATAATCTTAATAAATCTATAGCGTATTTTGAGATGGCACAAGCACAAGGGTTTTATTTAGAAGATATAAATGAATATTTGATAGCTGCTTATAGGGAATTAGGGGATGTTGAGATGCTTGAAACGATACTTATGCGTTCAATTAAAGAGAATCCAAAGTTTGAATATTTTGAAATATTACTGGATCTGTATTTAGAAACAAAGCAAGATAATAATATTTCTGATACAATAAAAAAAGCAGAGCAATTTGTAGTTTCACAAGCTGATACTGAAGCATTAACGATTATAGAAGCAAGACGTTTAATGAATAACAATCAGTTTGATAAAGCAGAAGCATTATTGCTAAATATTTTAGAATCCAATGTACAGTCTGCACAAGCCTATTTTTTTCTAGGAAATGTATATGAAAGAATGGGGAAAATGGTAAAGGCACGCTTTAATTGGAGGCAAGCATATAAATTACGGCCTACATGGGAGGAAGTAATTATAAAACTAAAAGATAATAATAGCTAAATAAAAGCACAAAGAGGGAGCAATGGGTTTTTTTTCTAATTTTATTCGTTCTGATATTGGGATTGATTTAGGTACTTGTAATACATTGGTTGCAGTATATAATAAAGGCATTGTAATTGATGAGCCTTCGGTGGTGGTAGTACATCTTGAGACTAACAAGATTATTGCGGTAGGAAAGGAAGCACAATCAATGTTACACAGAACTCCTGGTTACTATGATGTCATACGTCCATTACGGGATGGTGTAATAGCAGATTTGGGGATGACAGAGAGGATGATTCGTCATTTCTTAGGAAAGGTATTACAGCATAGGCGTTTCATCAGTCCTCGTATTGCTATTGGTGTTCCTTCTTGTATTACCGATGTAGAGAAACGAGCGGTAGTTGAATGTGCAGAAAGAGCAGGAGCACGTCAGATACGGGTAATACATGAATCTCTTGCTGCAGCAATAGGGGCAGATCTTCCTATTTATGAGCCTGAAGGGAACATGATTTGTGATATTGGGGGCGGAACTACTGAAATATCTGTGTTGTCTTTAGGGGGAATGGTAATATCCAATGCAATTCGGGTAGGAGGAGATGAATTTGATGAGGCTATTATACGTAAAATTCGCAATGAACATAACATAACAATAAAACAACCGACCGCAGAAAAAATAAAGAAAACTATAGGTACGCTTGATCCGCAGGATAATAGCGATGTGATGGAAATTCGAGGAAGAGATGCTTTGACGGGTTTACCAAAGAAATTAGAAATTAACAGTCGTGAGATAAGCGAAGCTCTTATGGAACCATTTAATATTATTATTGATGAAGTGAAAAAAACATTAGCACAAACTCCTGATGAGTTGGTATCAGATATTATTGAAAGAGGTATTGTGTTAGCAGGTGGTGGGGCTTTATTAAGGGGTATTGATGCCAAGCTCGCTGAAGGTATTGGGATACCAGTAATTATTACAAAAGACCCTCTTCGTTGTGTTGCTGAAGGTGCAGGAAAATATTTTGAGCATGAGAGAAAAATAAAAGCGCTGTTTAGACATTAATAATGTTGTTATTCTATTAGTATTGTTGTTGAATTATATGTTCCAAATTCTACAAAAGCGTGTATTTTACTTTATTATATTATTAGTAATTTCAATTCTTTTTATTGTCAATTATAAGATAAACTCTCGTCTTTTATATAATCTTAGTTCCTATGCTCTTAATACATCGGTAGCGATAAAAGAAGGAATAGGGTATGTCGTGTTCAAGCTCAATAATTTTCGAGAATCTATAGCGAGCAATTTTGTGTTGCGTGAGCGTATTAAAACATTAGAAAAGGAAATTTTAGAGTATGAACAAAATTATCGTTCTACAGTATCGCTTGATTATCAAATATCACGTTTACAGCAGATGCTGGGGTTTTCTCTCAATACTGATTATGAGTTGCTTCCTGCATTTCTTTATTCTCAAGATACTACATTTCCTCACCGATATTTGATAAACAAAGGGCAACAGGATGGAGTCTATGATGATAATCCTGTGCTTGCTATGTATCAAAATAAATTGGTATTTTTAGGAAAAATAAAAGAGAGCTATGATGGTTCTTCTCTGTTTGTTTCAGTCAATGATATAGATTTTTTTGTTCCTGTTATTACTGATGTTACGAATCAAATAGGTATATTGTATGGGAATGGTATGAGGGATGACACTATGACATTAGAGCTAGATGCTATTTCTGGTATAGAACAATTGTTTGTTGATGAGGTGGTGTTAGTCAATGAGTTTTCAAAAAATTATCCTCCAGGTATTCCTATAGGACGAGTAGTAAATGTCAGTTATGGAAAAGAAGATCTTCTTATTAGAGCAACAGTGAAACCGTATGTGGATATAAAATCTATTGATATAGTGTTTATATATAAGCAATAAAGAGAGTAGTATGTTTATTTTTGTGTTATTGTTTAAGCATATAGTGCCTGGCATACTATTGCTCTCTATTCAACAAGTTTTGTCGTTGCAAGTACATTCAGCATTTTCTCTTCCTGATGTACTATACATATATATATTATTACTGCTTTACTTTAATGAAGAACAGAACCCGTGGATATTTATTGCTGCTTTTGTTCTCTCTCTTATTCAAGAGTATAATTCTGGTCAGATAATAGGTATTACTTCTTTATATTTTCTGTTGTTTTCTTATTTTTATTCTAGGATAAGTAACCTTTTTTCTTATAATACTTTTTTTATTGTTATTGCTGTATCGTCTTATATAGCATGGATCTGTTTTGAAATTCTTATGCATTTTATTTTAGGATTTCCGTTACCTGTATATTTTTTTTCCGTTACTATGTTGATTAAATTTGGTATAAACATTATCATTATTATGGTATTTTATTTCTTCTTGTCAGTTGTTCTTTCTAAAAAGGATTCAAGATATGAAGAGTAAGTTTATTTATTTAGGAATTTTTTTTAGTAGTGTAGTTCTCTTGTTTTTATCTTTTTTATATCGATATCAAATTATAGATAATCAGCAATATCGAGATTATATTGATAAGCTTGCTACACGACAAAATCAGCTACGTTCTTTGCGAGGAAATATTTATGATCGTAATAAAGATGTACCTCTTGCAATGAATGTCAGTGCGTATCGTATTATTATGGATACAAAAAAATTTCCAATGAAAGAGAGAGCAAAGTTAGTAAAAGATCTTTCTCTTTTACTAAATGTAAGTGAAAATTTTATATATTCTGTACTGGATGAAAAAAAGAAAGAAATTGTGCCTCAGGTTTTACTGGATAATTTACAATATGAAGAAGTAATAAATATAGTAGAAAAAATAGGGAATTTTCCGGGCGTAACATGGCAAAGAGTAATTAACAGATATTATCCTCATAATAGTTCTATGTCACATATTATTGGTTTTATAGGAAAAATAACAGATACAGAGACACGTTTATTAAACTATGAAGGGTACACGGTCTATGATGAAATAGGAAAAGCAGGGATTGAAAAAGAGTATGAAAAGGAATTACGAGGACAGGCTGGACAAAAAAAAGAGTTAGTCAATGTTTTTGGTGAAAAAATTGAACAAAGAAAAGAGATTGTAGAAACAGTAAAGCATGGACATAACCTTATATTAAGTATAGATAGAAATATTCAGGAGATTGTAGAGAAAGCTATTGGTGACAGGGTAGGGGCAGCTGTGATATTGAAACCACATAGTGGGGAGATTCTTTCGATGGTGTCGTACCCTCGTTTTAATCCTAATATTCTCTCTCTTAGCTCTGATAAGAAACTTATTTCTGATATTATATCGAATGTAAACTCTCCTTTTTTTAATAGAGCTATTCAAGCAAGTACTTCTCCTGCATCTACATTTAAGGTTCTTATGGCACTTGCATTTTTACAAGAGTATCCTCGTCAGTGGGATTATTCAATATATGATGAAGGGTATATTACTATTGGAGATAGAGTCTTTTCTGATTGGTATCGTTTAGGACGTGGGTGGGTTTCTATTTCTGATGCTCTTGCGTATTCTAATAATACATTTTATTACAGTATAGGGGTAGATAAACTAGGTATTTCAAATATAGTGCAATATTCATCGTTTATGGGCTTAGGAAAAAAAACGAACATAGATTTACCGGGAGAAGTGAAAGGAACAATACCAAGTCCTCGTTGGAAATTTTTACGGTATAGAAAGCCTTGGCTTGCTGGTGATACAGCAAATATCTCTATAGGGCAAGGGTATCTTTCTACTACCCTTATACAGCTTGCAAATCTTACTGCAGGAATTGTGAATGAAGGTACTATTTATACCCCACATCTTCTTAAAGAAGTAAGGGAACAAATTTCTGGTACGGTAATTAAAAAAATTGAGCCTGAAGTTCTTTATACCATAGATACTATAGATAAAAAAGTATTTAAGAGAATGAAAAAGGATATGCGTGGAGTAGTACAATATGGTACTGCAGAAAAAGTTATTACTACTGATGCAGTTGCAATAGCTGCAAAGACTGGTACAGGGCAGGTATACGCAGATGTAAGTGAGCCTCATTTTAATTCAATGTTTATTTCCTATGCTCCTTATGATGCTCCTGTTGAAGATCAAATAGTGTTAGCTATTTGGATAGATGCAGTAAATGAATGGGAATGGTGGGCTCCTAAAGCAGCGAATATTATTTATCATGCTATCTTTACTGATAGTACCTATGAGGAAGCTCTAAAATCATTGAAAGATAAAGGGACCTGGTATTTATATGAATAAAAAGATAGATTTTGTTATGCTTTTGTCTGTTCTCACTTTGCTTATTGTAGGGGTGTTGGCAATTTATTCTAGTTCAGTTGATATACATAATGAAATTAAATCAAACGAGTATATTCGTCAAATTATTTTTATTGTACTTGGTATTGGTTTATTTTTGAGTATACATCTTATTTCATTAAAAGATATTCAAAAATATGTTGTTGTATATTATATAGTGTGTATTCTGTTGCTTATCATAACATTATTTTTTGGACAGATAAGAAATGGAGCGAAATCATGGATTGGTATTTGGAATTTTGGAATACAAATTTCTGAATTTTCAAAAATTGCGGTAGTGTTAATGCTGGCTAAGATTGCTGAAGATGGAGGAGAATATAATTTTAGTGCAAGGTTTATCATACGTGCTTTGTGTCTTGTTGCTATTCCTTTTGCGCTTATATTATTACAGCCCGATATGGGTACTGCTTTAGTATACATTCCTATACTGCTTTCTATTTTTTTTGTGTCTGGGGTACAGTGGCATCGTATCATGTTTGTAGTGTTTGTTGGGATTGTAAGTATTATTACATTGATTTTGTTATTTTTCTTTTATTCTTCTGATATTGCTTCTATCAGTCCTGAAGATATTATTCGTCAATCAACTTCTATGATAACTATTTATATCATAATACTGCTTTCTTTAGTTCTTTTAAGTTTGGTAGGTATCAATCTCTCCCATTTTAAGAAATTTTTTCATGTTTCATTATATATATCGTCAGTGTTGAGTGTAGGGACTGTTTTAGCAGTAGCTGCTTTGCGTATACTGAAACCGTATCAGTTACAACGATTGCTTATTTTTATAAACCCTAACTCTGATCCTCTTAATACTGGATGGCATATTTTACAATCGAAAAATGCTATTGGAACTGGAGGATTGTGGGGACTAGGGTTTCTTGAAGGTAATCAGTCAAAATTACAATATCTTCCAATGGCACAAACTGACTTTATTTTTTCGGTTATAGGAGAAGAGTTTGGATTTATAGGAGCATCGTTTGTGTTGTTGTTGTATTTTGCTATTATGTGGAGAATACTCATTATTGGATATAAATCTTCTAGTATTTTTGGGGCTATCTGCTGTGCTGGTATATTTGCTATTTTCTTTACTCATTTTACGGTAAATGTTGGCATGACATTGGGGTTAATGCCAGTAACAGGCATTCCTCTGATGTTGCTTTCGTATGGAGGCTCTTCTTTATGGACAGCTCTTATGTGTATAGGAATAGTCCATACTATTTTTTTTCAAGAAACGAAATATAAAGCTGGGGCTGTTGCGTTACTTGTAGTAAAGTAATAGTAACATATCCAATATGTAGGTCATATTTAGGGGATATAATAGTGTATTGAAAAAATATGTACAAAAATTACATTGAACATTAAAGATTAAAAAAATATGTAAATGTACATGAAAATAAGATATTTTTTATATAGTATGCTATCATTATTAGATAAAATACTATATACTTAAAGCAGAGGCTTAGTGAGAATGCAAAGAGGACTTTATGATGTCATTGATTTTTCAAAAAGGGTATTGGTAGATATTCCTTTTGGTATCACAAATCTAAAATTACAAAAATTAATGTATTTTATCTATGGGACCTATTATTGCGAAACAGATAAAGAATTATTTAATGAAAGACCACAAGCATGGGATTATGGTCCTGTATTTCCTAAAGTCTTTTATAAATACAGAAGCAGTGCTGGTGGAGATATAGATAATACTCACATTTTTTCTAAATTAGAAATTGATGATAAAAAAGTAAAAAATATAAAAGAGGCAGTACTAAACCAATTAGCCGATAAATCTGATTCTAAGTTAATTGGTATGACACATATAGATAATGCTGCTTGGAGTCGTGTCTATAAACCTGGGGTAAGAGGTATACTTTTAGATCTAAAGGATATTAAGAAGGATTTTGCCAAATATGTCAGAAAATGAATCAGAAGATATATTAGAATATGATTACAGTGATCCACAAGTTCAAGAAAAAAATAAAGACGATAATAGAGAACAAGAGTTAGAGAAATTAAGAGAAAAAGTGAATCAACTAGAAGCTGAAAGACAAAAATTAGCTGCATTAAGTTCAACATATATAAGTATTATTGTGATTGGAAGTGCTTTACTTTTTAATATCTATATATTTCATAATTTTAATTTCAATATAGTAGGATCTATTATTATAGGGTTAATTGAGGTGATAGCACTGCTTATAATAGCAAAAATGTATAAGATAAGCGTCATCAATAATCTATGGGAAGAAATTACATCTCTTTTTAAGAAATGATAAAAAGTAACAATACTTATATTAGCATTCTCCTTTATCTCATATAATCTTTGAATTTACAAAAAAACTCTCATTTTCACTTGATTTTTTTTTTTTTTTTATTTTAAAATAAAGTAAATTATAAAAACAAATATAAAGAGGAACAAGTAATATGAGAAAAATATATCTCCATTTTTTACAAGAAATGGAAAAAGAATTACAAACTATTGATTATGATACCCAAAAGGTACGTGATTTGCAACAGTACATAGAATCAAAAGAGCTACTGCTTCCAGTGATAGGGCAGTTTAGCTCTGGGAAAAGTACGCTCCTCAACTCGTTTATAGGGAGAGATATACTGCCAGTGGGCATTACGCCCGAGACAGCACTAGCATCAGAGCTGAGATATGCAAGTGATGAAAGAATAGAGGCTATCAAAAAAGATGGGGGCATCACAACATTTTCAATAGACGAAATAGAAAAGATAAAGGAAAGAGCAAAAGATTTTTCGTATCTTACGTTTTTTATCAATAGTAATGTTGTTCGTGATATTGCTCCGTTAATCCTTGTTGATATGCCAGGCTTTAGTGCAGCCAATGAGTTTCATCAACAGGCTATTATGGAATATCTCAACAAAGGAGTGCATTATGTCTGTCTTATCAGTGTTGAAGAAGGAACTATTCAAAAATCTATGGAAATACAGCTGAGGGATGTTAAGGAGTTTGAAAGAAAATTTTCAGTATTTTTAAGCAAATGTAATCTCCGTTCTCCAGAAGAATCGAAGGAAATAGCCACTAAGATACAAGAACAGCTAGAAGATAATTTTGATGAACATATATCTGTTGTGCCAATAGATGACAATGGAGGCGAAAGTCTTGGGACAGTCATGCAGGAGATACATATTTCTGATCTTGAGAAACAAGTATTTTTCTCAGGAGTTGAAGCGTTATACAGAGATATTTTAGGGAGCATCAATACAGAAATAGCATCTCTCACAAAAAGCAAAGAACAAAACGATGATGCCATTACTGCACTCAAAGAAAGTGTAGCAAAGATTGAACAAAAACGCGATCAGCTTATGAATGATGCTCGTAATACCTACACAGAGCAACATGCTCGTCAGATTATTGAAGCAGTAGGTTCTGATCTTTCAAGCAGTGTAGAGCAGTTTGTATCTATTGCAATGTCAGGAAACTCTGATGAGATGTCACGGCAAATATCAGAAGTAGCACGTTCATCCTTAATTTCAAAGATGAAAGAAGTTATGACTACTATAAGCAGTAGTATTATTGATACGTTTCAGCTTAATATACAGGATATTGAGACGAATGTATCAGGCTATACTCCTGATGCTTCATTGCTTGAGAATATTGCAGATACAGTAAAAGGGAAGATGTCAGGTATACAACAGAGCATGACAGATATGGTAGCTGAACGCCAAAAAAAGAAAGGGGCAAGCGGAATATATATGGCTATTACTGGTATTTTAGCACTTTCTACTGGTGTTATTGCACCAGTATTAGAAGCAATAATTGTATTTTTGCCAAGTCTATTGAGCGGGCTTTTTAAGAAATCGAGAGAAGAAAAACAAAGAGAACAAATTAGATCTACATTGCTCACACAGACATTTCCATCAATAAAAAGAGAAATAGCAACTAAAGTAGAATCGTTATTGGAAGAGCAAACAAAAACCTTAATACAAGGCATTGGTACTCAGTATCAGGAATTGTTGGAACAAAAAAGCAAAGAGATTGAAAAAGCAGAGGAAGAAAAAAATAAAAAAATACAGGATATTGAACAGATAATAGCTACAAAAAAAGAATGTGTGGCACATATTACCTCTCTTGCAAACGAGAAATTATACGGATAACAAGAAGAAAAAACAATATTAAATAGTAAAGAGGTATATATATGAACAAAGAAGAATTATTGACAAAGCTAAAAGGTATTGAAGCTATTGTTAATAGCAATCATACTGTTATTGGAAAGGATGCAGAATATCTAGCAGATGACTGTGGCGTAGAAGAATCATCGAAAATACAAGATGCTATGAAACATACTGAAGACGAAGGGCGTCTATTAAAAATTGGTATCATAGGCAGGGTAAAAGCAGGAAAGTCTTCATTATTAAATTCACTTATCTTTGAAGGAAAGGATATTCTCCCAAAGGCAGCCACTCCCATGACTGCCAATCTCACGGTGCTGTCCTATGGTGAGAGGAATGCAGCAGAAATAGAATATTTTAGTCCTGAGGACAGAGAAGATATTAAAAAGAAACATGACATATACGAAAAAAGAATGCATGATTTAATGGCACAATACCAACAGGAACATAAAGAAAAGCAAAAAGAAGAGCCAGCTGACAAAGAAAAGATAGAACGCAAAGCCAAGCGAGAACTAAAAGGCAGTATCGAAGAAGCCTCGTATGATCAGCACAAACGCATGCAAAAGTCAGGGGTAGATCCAACTCGCCTTGAAGAGAAAACAACGCTAGAATCAAATACAATGGAGGAGCTAGCCCATGAGCTGATAGACTATGTCTCAGCTGAAGGAAAATACATGCCATTTACAAGAAGCATCCGTGTGGCATTGCCGAATGAATTTCTCAAAGACATAGAAATTGTTGATACGCCTGGACTGAACGATCCTGTAGTATCAAGGGAAGAAAGAACAAGGGAGCTACTACGGTACTGCGATGTTATTTTTATTGTGAGTCCTTCGGGGCAGTTTATGACCGAGCAAGACATAGAATTATTACAGCGTATATCGACAAAAGAGGGACTGAGAGAGCTGTATGTAGTAGCAAGTCAGGTTGACACACAGCTATTTGGGAGCGAAAAGAAAGCTACAGTCATTGATGCTATTGATGGCCTTAGCAACATACTTGCTACAAGATTGCAGGAGGTAATTTCAAAACTAAAAGAACATTCTCCTGAGGTAGGAGATAAATTAAATCAGCTTATTGAAAACAATCGTGAGCGTATTATATGCTGTTCGGGGATAGCACAATCTATTCTTTTGCGTATGTATGACTCTGGTACAATAACGGATGAAGGACAAACAACAGTATGGAATAATCTAAAACATCATTATCCAAATAATTTTTCTGACGGAGACAAAACTACATCGGAAGAAAATCTAAGAGTGCTTGCAAACATTACAAAAGTGGAAGAAAAAATACAATATGTGCGTTCTCAAAAAGAGAAGATTTTTGAAGACAAGCAGAAAGATTATATACATGCAAAATCACAAGCACTGAGTAACTATCAAAAAGCACTCCTTGATGCAGTAGAGAAAAAAATACAAGAGCTTCAAGAGGCTGATATAGATGAACTAAAAAAGAAACAAAAGGAACTACAAAAAAGTAAAAAAACAGGAGAAATGAATCTTAATAAAACCTTCAGTGAGCTTGTATTAGAACTATGTATGGACATGAAGAATAGGCTCAGTGCTGGGGTAAAAGTGTTATTTCGAGAAGCATCACAAGGAGTAGCTTCTGCTGAGGGTACAAGTACAGAATATGAGACTGTTAATGATGGTGTTGGGGCAAAAATTGTGAATTTTGTTACTTTTGGTTTATTTTGTAAGGAAGAGACGACGAGTTACTCAGTTACAACAGTACGAACAGGAGATATACGAAATACTCTGAGAGATTTAACATCAGAGATAGAAGCAGAGATAGAAAATGTAGCATATGAAAAAGTAAGCACATGGAAGAAAAAAATGCAAAGTACCCTTGTATCTTCTCTCAGAGAGGTAATGGATGATGAGTACTTGGATGATTTTATGATTAAAAGTATGCTTCATACCCTTGCCAATACCATTGTATATCCTGATATATCCTTTGAAGATAATAGTCTTAATTCTACTCTACGGCAATCAGGGACACTTAAAGAAGATGAAGCAGAGGAGTATATGGAAGCAGCCAGAGACTATATAAGTACTTTTAAGGCTTCTGTCACCAAAAAGACAAAACAATATACAGAGCAACTAAAAAATACACTTTCCAAATATGAAATTGGCACAGAAATATTTGCAAACATTGACGAGACTATCACTGCTTTTGAAGACAATATAAAAAACAAAAAGGCGGTATTAGCACAATATGACACAATAAAAAAGGATTTAACAGTAGTATGATAAATGAAAATATATTGATTGTATTAATTTCTACTATTGTCTTTATATGCATAGTAATGCTTATTATCCGCCTCATTCAGAACAATAAAAAAATAAAATCGTTAGAGGATACAATAACTCGTATACATAAGAAATTACAAACACTAGAGGAAAAAATAGTTCACCAAAGCAATAATATAACCAGAATAGAAAAAGAGAAGACAGTATTAGAGGAGCAATATATGAAAAAGAAGAGAGATTTTGATGCTCTTGAACAAGAATCACGAGAGGCACGTGGAGCAAAGGATAAACTAGACTTAATAAGTGCTATTCTTGGAGCAAAACTCCCTAGCAATGCTGGATTGGTTGAATTTAAGCGATTATTACGTGAAGATTTTCTCGATTTTGCTAATGAAGAATCTTCTGTAGCAGAAGAAGCTACATGTATATTAAAGTTACAGAATATTGAAAAAGAGCTAGAGCTTATGAGCAATTATTCTGCTATTATAGGAAAAACACGTATAGCAGTTGCAGGGGGCTTTAGCAGTGGAAAATCTAGTTTCTTAAATGGGATTATCCCTGATACAAACATTAAGCTCCCTGTGGGAGTAAATCCTGTAACGGCAATTCCTACCTATATCATATCTCAACAATCAGAGAGTGCTGATACTACTATTACTGCTTTTTCCACAAAGGGAGGAAATACGCCTATCTCTAGTGAAATATATAATAAATTATCCCATGATTTTATCAACTCACTAGGGTTTAATCTAAAAGATATTCTTGCCTTTATGGCAATAACCATTTCAGAAAAAATATATGAACATATTTGCTTTATTGATACCCCTGGATATAATCCTGGATCTTCGGGAGAAAGTACTCATTCTGATACAAAAACAGCATCTGAGTTTGTGGAGCAATCTGATATAGTGTTGTGGTGTATTGATATTGAAAGAGGTACTGTGCCAAAAACAGATCTTGAATTTATAAGGGAACATTTACAAGAAAAGACACTCTATGTAGTGATGAGCAAGGCTGATATAAAATCCTCTGAGGAAATTGAGGATATACTGGATGAGGTGGAAGAAATGCTCCATGATGAAGATATTGCCATAGAGGGAATCTCAGCCTGTAGTTTTCTTAATGGCATAGAGGAGAAAACATCAAGAAAAATGAATATAGACGATTTTCTCACATTGTATAACAAAAACAGTACAAAGCATGAAAAAGAAATACTCATTGCTCGCGTAGAGGAGGTTTGTGATATATATGATAAGGCTATCAACGAAAGTATCAAATTTAGCAAAGAGCATCAAAAAGAATTACACTCTATTGGGCTTGATGTATTAGAGTTAGGAGTAGATGATGAGGATAAAAGTGTTAAAACAAGTAGAACGAGTAAAACAGGAAGAAGCAAGAAAACAAGTAGATCAGGAAAAATAAGTAAGGAATCATCATCAATATTCGGATGGCTTGGACAGTTTGTTGGTGATGAATCAGATAATGATGAGGAGTAAACATTATGAGCGATAGTAACAGCATAGGCGATAAACTGAGAGAAATGCAGAAAAAGTTTGATTATAAGAAAAATCAAGAGCAATTAAAGAAATTAGCTATTATCAGAAAAAAAATGATAGATGCTATACATACTACTTTTGAATTTAAACACTAATATTGTTGCATTCAAGATGTGTGAGAAATAGAATTTTTGGTGCTGACATGGATAACTGAAAAATGAAATAATTCAGAGAGAAATGCCAAGAAAGAGAAAATTAGTACATAGGAAAAAATTATGTTTAAATTTATGTTTAATATCTTTAAATGGGGTACAGCCCCAAATGAAGAACAGTCGCCTCCAGCAAATCCGACTACTCTAGATACTGAGCAGTATAGAAAGTATTCAGAATCCATGCAAGAGATACAAAGAGAAATTGCAGTTGCGAATTCAAAAACATTAAATGAGAAAAGGAGAAAAAAGAATGAATAATTTAGATAAGGGTCAATTTTTATTAGATGCATCTACTTGTTTGATAGATATATTTAATAGGAATAAAGTAGTTTCATCTTAATATGATGAAAGATATATATTTCTTTAAAAGCATGGTAGTATAATTTGAAAATTCAATATCTACATACACAACTCTTCGTATTCTAGCTGCTGGGATGAATGTGTTGCTTCAATGGGAGTTTTGAATATAGTTTGTGTAAACACCTGTTGCCAGTGCAGTATTTTTGCTGTTTCTTTTGTTTTTTGTCTAAACAATGTGAGTGTTGCTTCGTATGTATCGCTAAGTTCATATATAAAGTATAAGTATATTTCGTATAGTTTTGATTGAGAGAAATAGGTATTGTTATATGCGGTATGTACTGCATCAATAGTATATAACAGACTGAGAAGATGCTGTACATGGTAGTCTATTTCTGACATATGTATAGCCTCTGTGTCGGTATGTGTTAAGAGTGTTTGTATGTGTGTACATAATTCAATAGCGGTATGTACAGAGTCAATTTGTTTTTTTATGTTATAGGCCTTAGTTTCTTGCATATCTTCTTGTATATCTATAGTGAAATATTGAGTCCTTTTCGTGTGTTTGGCATAGTCTTGCTGGTAGTCCGTACTACTTCTTTCCATGCTTCTAGTAGTTCTTTTAAGCAGTGAATAATAGGAATGATTCTTTTGCTATCTTTAGTAAAGTTTGCTTCTCGTAGCTCTTGATTAAAATAAAGATATAAATTATGTAGGTTATCATACAATGAGCTACTTGCATTTTTGTTGAGAGAGAGCATAAGCTCGGTAATAAGTGCTTGAGATTTAGTGAGGAGATTGTTTACTGTATCAAACGATTTATGTTTTTCTTTTTCTAGTAATGCTACTGCTTGTTCTAAAAAAGTTATAGTTTCTTCATACATGGTAATGATTAAAGTGCCACTATCCGCAGTTTTTAGATCTATTTCTTTATACATTTTTGCTAATTCGTATTGTTCTTGATTCTGATTCATATGCTATGTCCTGTACTAATTATGCTTGTAAGTAGTAATATATATAGTATCGGCTTTCATACACAAAAGTTTATATATTTTGCATTTCTTCTATGTACCCGTTTTGTTATTTTTGTCTATTTGCTGTAAAAATAAATAGGCTTGCTCTTTTGCTTGTGCACTAAACATAGCACTCCCATTCATGGTAGAGCAGCCATGTTGTTTTGCTTCTCGGAGAAATTTTGTTTCTGGGGGAGTATAGATAATATCATAGACGGTTTCTTTGCCCGAAAAATGATATGCAGGAAGAGGGGATATATCTTTTGTCATGCCAACGCTCGTGGTTTGTACGATAATATCTGCGTTCCATTGTTTCATTGTTGCATAATCTTGCAGCAAACAGTAAGATATAGGATAAGGAGAGAAGTGCTGTGCTATTATTTTTGCGTTATCAATGCTTCTGTTTGCTATGAGGATATTTGCTCCACAGAGCTGTAACGCATAAGCTACTGACTTTGCTGATCCTCCTGCTCCTATAATGAGGCACGATATATCTTTAAGTGCATTATGGTAATTATCAATACTGAGAGGCGATGTGTGTTCTTTATAGGGGATATGGAGTGTTTTCAGTAATGGATGTAAAAAACCAAATACATCAGTATTGTATCCTTTCCATTCTTTTTGTGTACAGAGTACTGTGTTGCAAGATGCACATGCTTGCACTACTTGATTGCTATATTTCAAGGTACTGATAATAGTACTTTTATGAGGTACTGTTACCGATAAGCCTTGTATGTTCATATATTCTGCTATGTTCTGTATATGTGTGATAGTATCGCTGTGGAGGTGAATATACACTGCTTTTTTATTCTTTTTTTGAAATAAGGCATTGAAATACTGGGGCGATTTTGAATGGAGTACAGGGTCGCCTATGACTGCAAATACAGGAATATTGTTATTAGTGTTCAGTTGTAGTTCATGATAACGATACATGGTATCAAGCTGATATGCTGAGATTTGTCCTAGTGTTTGTGTAAGTGTTGAGGATGAGTCTGTAGAGTCAGGCACATCTGGACTACAGTAGGTCCACAACGATGAACTAAGATAACTGAGAATACGAGCAGCTTGTCCAAAACTTCCCATAGGAATGAGGATATACTCATGTGCGTCTTTTTGTAATTCATTACTCGCTATGAGGTATTGGTGAAAATCTGCACTACTGTTACAGTGTATTGCATATTTGATAATAGCAAAAGGGTATTTGTTTGCATAATATCGTAGAGTGTGTATAAGTTCTTCGGCAGAAAAGGAGGGGGAAGCATTGTCTTTTTCATGATGCGTTTGTTTTTTTGCAGAGTGAGGTGTAAATACATGCTGTGAAAGAATAATACGACAAGTGCTGTTATGTGCTATAGATGTTTCATGTGCAGCAAGTATAAATGAGGTATTTTCTTGCTTGGTGCTATCTTGTAATTCTATATCAACATACTCAAATAAGGATGCTTGTATTATCTTTATGAGTATATCTTGTTTTTGTAATGGACTATTGTTATTACTGTCGTTATTACTCCAATGCCCACCATCGTAGTGTTCACGAATGGTACATATACCTGGTAATGAGAGCTGTTGTTTCCATTGTTCTATATTGTTCCAATGCAGCTCATTTTTATCAAGAAAATCGACTCGTAACTCAAATAAATCAGCATAATTTTGATTTATTTGCAATAAATGATTATTTTTTTCAAAAGTAGTAGCATTTAAGCAGACACATATCATACTATCATT
Organism: Spirochaetia bacterium; assembly: GCA_965226055.1. Lineage (GTDB taxonomy): Bacteria > Spirochaetota > Spirochaetia > WTKD01 > CBDDCA01. Next base: position 176,220 of record CBDDCA010000004.1, read on the forward strand.
GTAGAATATAAAAAGAATGAATGAAAGAGTATATTGTAATGAATTATATAAGTATGTAGGTACACAGGTATGTATTGAAGGATGGGTACATAAGGTACGTGATTTAGGAGCAATAAGCTTTATTATTGTCCGCGATAGAACGGGCTTTGTACAGGTTGTGAGTGATACAGTTGCTTGTAAGGTGGAAAGCGTAGTTCGTATGACTGGGACTGTGCTAGAAAATGAGAAAGCCCCAGAAGGGGTAGAACTGCAGTTACAGGATATGAAACTGTTTTCAGAGCCTGCTGATGAGCTTCCTATTTCTGTGTCTTTGGAGTATGAAAAATATGGCCTTGAGGTATTGCTAAATCAACGGCATCTGTCTCTGCGAAACCCAAAGTTGCGTTCAATTTTTGAAGTGCAATCAGAGATTATCTATGCATTTTCGCAGTGTTTACGTGAAAAAGGATTTTATGAGATAAAGACAAGCAAAATTATCAATAGTGGCACAGAAGGTGGTACGGGATTATTTGAAGTACAGTATTTTAATACCACTGTGTTTCTTTCTCAGTCCCCACAGTTCTATAAGCAAGCGGCAGTGGCTACAGGTTTAGAGAAAGTGTTTGAGGTAGGCGCTGCATATAGGGCAGAAAAACATGAAACAAACAGGCATCTCAATGAGTATGTTTCCCTTGATTTAGAAATTGGATTTATAGAAAGTCTTGATGTATTGTTTTCAATAGAGAGAGACATTATGAGTTTCATAGCAGAACGCCTTTTAAGTGCCTGTGCTACTCAAATACAATTATGGGATGTTACTATTCCGAGTCCTGAGAGTTTTCAAAAAGCTCCTGCCTTGTCCTATGATGAAGTAAAAGAGATAGCGTCACAGCAGGTAGGGAAAAAGCTTATGGAAATTGATGGGATAGCAGAAAAAGCTATTTCGGATTGGGCAAAGAAAGAGCATGGTATTGCTGCAGTATTTATTTATGGGTATCCTAGGAGAAAGCGTCCATTTTATACTATGCCCGATGATGCAAAAACAAAGAGTTTTGATTTTATCTTTAATGGAGTGGAACTCACTTCAGGAGGATTACGTATTCATGATTATGCTATGTTATTAGAAAATGTAAAGCGTTTTGGAATGGATGCAAATACATTGCAAGATTATCTTTCTATTTTTAAGTATGGATGTCCTCCTCATGGGGGCTTGGCTATTGGCTTAGAACGATTGACACAGAAATTTCTTAATATAGATACAGTAAAACTTGCATCAATGTTTCCTCGCGATAGAAACAGAGTAAGCCCATAGTGTAAAGGCTGGATTATATAGCATATGCAATCGCAGAAAAATATTGAACTTATGTTAGGGCATAGCCCCTCCTCTATTTGTTTTGTTCCATCGTTGCAAGAGCTATTTTCTATGCTTGTGTCTACTGATATGGTGGTGCTTGATAGGGCAATACAGGATAATTTTCCTTTTCAATCGTTATTGGATGCTTCTCCTCATCTTGTGATGAATGGAGGTGAGCTAGTAAAAACACAGTCATCGGTACGAGAGATAACGGACGCTTTTTTTCAGCATACTCTGTTACGTACAAGTACTGTTACTGCAGTAGGAGGAGGAGCAATTTGTGATAGTGTTGCTTTTGCAGCTTCTCTGTACATGAGGGGGGTGGATTGTGTGCTAGTACCAACGACATTGCTTGCTATGGTAGACGCATCGATTGGAGGAAAGACTGCAATAAATGCCTATCATCGTAAAAATATTATTGGGAGTTTTTATCCTCCTAAAAAAGTTATCATCTGTCCTGAATTTTTGTCTGCTTTGCCACAGCGTCATTATATAAGTGGTATTGCAGAAATTATAAAAGCAGGGATGTTGTATGATCCTGTTATTCTGAGTATGTTTGAAACACTAGTATCTCAAAGTGGCATTTTTAATGATAACAGAGAACATACAGACAACACAGACAAGGAACATACACATACCAAAGATATCTGTTCTTTGTTACGACAAGAATCTCATAGTGCGGTGTTACTTGAGCTTATTGAACGATCTGTTTTAGTCAAAAAAATGGTAGTAGAAACTGACTTTAAGGAACAGAATATTCGTTCTTTTCTTAATTTAGGCCATACCTTTGCTCATTCTATTGAAAGTAATGCACAAAAGAAAGGCTTGGATATGTTACACGGGGAGGCAGTAGGATTAGGGATACGAAGCGCTTTGAAATTAGGGGAACGCTTAGCCATGACAGAGAGTGCCTATGCAGGCAGGATATACGCCCTGCTTGATGCTATAGGGTTTCTGAAAGAGTATACTGTATTTGATATGGACGATATTCTCTCTGCCATGAAACACGATAAGAAAGTAGATGCAAAAGGATTGCGTTTTATACTACAAAAACAGCAAGGTGAGACCGAAATAGTATATGTAGAGGAAACTATAGTGAAAGAAGTACTTCTTTCTATGAATATCTCTTCTTAAAAATAGAGCGATATATGAGTATTTATTGTAAACACACACAAATAGCATAGAAATAATAGTATAAAAATAACAGTATGAAAGTATCAAACATAGCATTTATATCCCTGTATCTTGTATGCACAGTGTTTTATAGCGTTGTAGGACAACAAGCATCGCAAAATCAAGATACAGCAGTAATTTCAGAACAAGGAAGAGAAGGTGCATCATCGCATGATGAAGCAGTATCAGTGGATGCTACGGGTACTGCTGTTGCGTATAGCCAGTTTCTTTTTAGTAGCAGTGGAGTTATAAACTCTCTTTCACAAACGGTAAATACGGTACTCTTAAAAGGAAATACTGTTTCATGGGATGTAGTTGCTAAAAAACGCTATGCGGCAGTAGTACAATCTTCAACATTGGATACTGCCATTCGTTTGAATGTAGATGGCATAACAGTATACCGCGATCTATATCTTGGGGAACAAGCTGGGATTGTGTTTAGTCCCGTGCAAGACTCTACTGTACAATTAACAGCATTTGCTAACACAACATTTTTTTCTTATGATGCAGAAACATTTGATGGATCGTATGTTATGAAAGTATATGAGGTACAAGCAGAGCCTGATGTGATAGAGCAGTTTCCTTACAATAGTAGCTCTCGTATAGATGAACAACATTCTCTTGCGTTACGCAAAGCAAGGGAGTATACTATTGCTTTACAACAGGATGTACGGGTATACATCCGTTTGTTTAGTGATGTGTTTGATCCTTTGCTTGAACTGTCTGATACATATGGAAGGAGCATTACATCAGATGACTGGCAAGGAGATGAATCAATCATTACACTGCTCTCTCCTAAAACAGATGATTATTTTATCACTGTAAGTTCTTTTGATGGAAACCAAAGTGGTGCATATACATTGTTTGCTACTACCAGTAATAATGAGATTTTCCTTGAAGAGAGTAGTACTATTTCACAGTCGGATACGCAATTACTATCGCAATATTACAAGGAATATAGCATTACTATGGGCGAAAAAGATTTTCGAGCTCTTGATATACATGCTCTTGATGGGGATATTACCATTGCTTTTACCACTAAAGAAAAGCAGACTATTGTACAGTATGATGTCGCAAAGAAACAGCGTTTATCTCTGCCGTTATTTGTCAGTAAAAGGGGAGAATATTTAATTGTACTGTTATCTTCTACTCCTGCCATTGTAAACTATACTCTGACAATATATAAGTGATAAATAATGATATAATAAATAGCATCGAGAGAATATATGTATCGCTATTGTAGTTGTATAGGATTGTATGTATATAAGGCTTATTTATAGTTTCGTGGGTTTATAGCATATTTATTGATACGCAATCCTAGTTGACGTTCTGTTAATTGTAAAAGTAGAGCTGCTTGCTTTATGTTTCCTCTTGAGCTTTTTAAGGCATCAATAATTAAGTCGGTTTCTACTTGGGAAATTTTTATATGAAAACTTTCTGTAGTATTGGTATTGGAGCTTTCTGCACTTTGTAAGCTAGGAGGAAGGAGGTGAGCATGAATGACCCCGCTTTCACACGATCTATAGGCATAGTTGATGACTTGTTGTAGTTCACTTACATTTCCAGGCCAATGGTACGAAGTCAATAAATTGATAGCAGGAGTAGAGATACGTTTGATATTTTTTTTGAATCGTTTGTTTTCATTGTTTAAGAAATGGTTCATAAAAATTACAATATCATTTTTTCGTTTTCTCAGTGGAGGCACAGTAACCTTGTTTTTGATAAGCAAAGCATATAATTGTTCATCAATCAAAGCATTGTCTTTAAGGACAGAAATAATATCAGAGCTAGTAAAAATACATCGAGTTTTTAGTGGTTCTATTGAATTATGAATAGCATATTCTTTATTGAATAGAATTTGTATAATATGTTTTTGTAATACTAAGGGAAGTAATGTAAATTCTTCTATGATGAGAGTTGAATTTTGTGCTTGATGTAACGCTGTATTAAATTCCTGCTCTAGTTCTTTAGGAGATTTGTTATCGGATTTATAACAGTAATAGCTGATAGGAGCAAGTGTTTTTCGATTACTTGCGTAATGGATAGCATGTGCAAAAAAAGTCTTGCCACTCCCTTCTTCTCCGTATATCAGAATATGAGTATCAAGTTTACTTATTTTGTATATTTCCATCTTAAAGTCTTTTATTATGCCTGAATTGCCTAGTAAATTTTCTATTCTTAATTGAGAGTTTTCATGGGTAAGAAAAGGAGTTTCATCTATTGATTGTAATTTTGTAAGGCGTCTTACTACTGCTGGAGCAATAAGGAAAGAGAGTATTTTTAGCTTATTAGCAATGCCAAGCAATTTTGTCATACTTTGTTTTGGAGGAGTAATGCTGATAGTGCCAAGAATTTTTTGTTGATACAATATAGGGATACAAATAAATGCAAGCTGAGATAGCCGATTTCCACGTTGCTTTGTTTTTTCTAAAAAACGTTTTTCTTGAGATATATCAGGGATAATCATTACTTGTTTTGATTGCACTACCTGTCCAATAATACCTTCTCCTGTTTTGTATTGTCCTTTCATTTTTTCTTCTGCTGAGAGACCATAGGAAGAATCGATATAAATTTCTTCTTTTTTTTGATCGTATATGGTGATAGCACCATCTTCAATCTCAAAGTAATCTGCGACAATCATAAAAATAGGATTGAGTGTATCTTCAAGGTTAATGTTGCTTTCCAATAAGTAACATATATCCATAAAGAGATTTAATTCTGTATTGTTGTCATCTGTTAAGGTTTCTTGAAAATTGTGTATTGTCATGGTTCATATGCATATAGTTCTTTGCCCGATATAATAATTTCTTTACCATCAGGAATATCAGTAAATACTAATTTATTAGTTTGTACTAATATAGCAGTATTAGGAGCATACTTTTGTAATGTCTCTATGGGAATTTCTACTGGCATTTCTATCACTATTCCTGCAATTTCTGATAGTACCGTAATTATTTGAAAATTCAACTTTTTAATGAAGTAGATATATTTTTCATTTTTATTGCTATTTTCATCTTTGTGCTGAATGAGCTGCTGAGGGGTTTGTACATGTACTATTTTTCCATGTATGGCTGGTCCTATACCAAATCTAGCACGAAGTATTATTTTTCCTTCAAAATGTATTTGTACTGTATTAAGCTGAAATGGTTTATTCATAGGAAAGCCACCAATAATAACGATTTTTTCATTTTTCTTGATGAGCTTTTGTGTGCGTATTTGATCGATAACATCTTCTGGGGTATTGTTTGCGGCATGTTCACTAATTAAAATTGGCTTTACTCCCCATAACAGATTGAGCTTTTTATAAATACGATGACTTGTAGTGGGAGCAATAATGGGCTGTTTCGGTCGTGTACATGCCATAATTCTAGGGGTATTTCCTGAAGACGTTGGGCATGCAAACATAGTAGCGTTTGATTTATCTGCCACCACCTGTGCAGCAGATACAAAGGTTTCGCTTGCAGAATCTCCAGTGCTTGCTTGTGTTTCTGTAAATTTTTGGCGAATGTGAGTACTGAATAAACTGGATTTTTCTACTGCTAAGGCTACATTGTTCATTACTGTAATGGCTTCTACAGGATACTTTCCTTTTGCTGTTTCTCCCGAAAGCATAATGGCATCAGTTCCATCAAAAATAGCATTTGCTACATCAGTAAGCTCTGCTCGTGTAGGAGCATTGGAGTTTTCCATAGACTGTAGCATCTGCGTAGCAGTGATAACAATTTTTCTGAGTGCGTTGCATTGCGATATAATATCTTTTTGTATCAGAGGAATGGTCTCTGCAGGCACTTGTTCTGCAAGATCCCCTCGTGCTATCATAATACCGTCAGCTACTTGGATAATGCTTTTTAAGTTATCAAGGCCTTCTTGGTTTTCTATTTTTGCAATGATGTGTATATCACTGCCATATTCTAGCAGTATTTCTCGTATTTCTTGAATATCTTCGGAGCTTCTAATAAAAGATGCTGCAATATAATCAAAGTCATGCTGTACCGCAAACTTTATGTCTTCAATATCTTTTGCTGAAATGCTTGGTAGTTGAAGATGCGCTTCGGGAATATTGACATTTTTTTTGCTACTGAGCAAGCCTCCATCAATAATGTCTGCTATAATAATTTCTTCTTGTATATCTTTTATTCTAAGATGTATAGAGCCATCTGCAATTTTTATATTCATCCCTTGTTTTACTTCATTGTGTATACGAGCATACGAAAGAGCAATACATTTTGCGGTGCTTATAGTTTGTTTTCCTGACAGCATTATTGTCTTTCCTGTTTTGAGCTCTATAGGTTCGCCTTCTACAATACCAGTACGTACTTCGGGACCTTTTGTGTCAAGTAGATATACTGAATCGATACCAGTTTTCTTTTCGGCTTCTTGCAGTAATGTAAGTCGTTCCAAGTGTTCTTTGTGATCACCGTGACTGAAATTGAAACGTGCACAATTCATTCCTGCTTTTAGCATGTTCATGATAGTATTGGTATTATGACATCCAGGACCTAATGTTGCAATAATTTTTGTTCTTTTATAAGATTCCATATGTTTATTATAGAGCATTTTTGAATTATAGAAAAATAAAGGACTGGTATAGCAGAACCTGTGATTAATTTGAAATTTTATTTTCATAATTCCAAAAATAAAATAAATGGTATAATAAGGCTATGTCATATCAAGAAGAATTGAAAAATGTAATAGAAGAATATCACAGTGCAAAGGAAGTATTTGAACGATTGCACAACAAAAAAGATGAAGGCATATACAATCAAGACGAATACGAAAAAGCAAGAGCAAAGGCATATGACATAGCACAAAAAGCATATGACATAGGAAAAAAAGCATATGATGAAGGATATTATATGCATAAACAAGAATTTCAAAAAGTATTATCAGCATTAAAATCAGAACTAGATTATTATAATAATAGAAATAAGAAATAAGGTTTATAATAATGCTAAAATATAAGCAATTATTTTAGGAGGTTTAATGAGTGAAATTAAAACACAAATTATTAGAGTAAATAGTAAAAAATTATCTTTGGATGCAAAAAATCCACGTTTCCCTATTTCTTTTGAAAATAAATCTCAAGATGAGATATGGGAATGTATGAGTAGAGCTTTTAGGCTTGAAGAATTAGCTCTTTCAATGGTTGAGAATGGATATTTTGAAATTGAGCCTATGGCAGTCATTCCAAAAAAAGCAATTTCCAATCAGAAAGAATATGATACATATAAAGTATCTGATAATGAGTTTATTGTTGTTGATGGTAATAGAAGATTATCTGCTATAAGAGGGCTTATTAATAATAAATTTCCTGATATAAAGATAACAAAGGATTTACAAAAACAATTTGAAGATGGTATTCCTGTACTATTTTATGTTAAGAGAGATGATATTTTGTCATTCTTAGGAGTGCATCATCTTGCTGGAGTAAGAAGTTGGGATATATATGATCGTGCAAGGTATATAGTGCATTTAAAAAGAGAAAAAGGTAGATCGTTGTCACAAATTCAAGATATGATAGGAAATGATATGAATTTACCAACAAAATTGTATGTATCTTATCGACTGATTGAAATATTGAAAGAACATGATGATAATTTTGATGATAAGAGTGCCAAAGACAATTTCTCTTTTTTGACATTAGCACTAAGTAAGCCAGAAATAAGAGCATATATCGGTTTACAAGCATGGCAAAAATTATCTGATAGTGAAGTCGAAAATCCCATTGCCTCTGAAAATCGAGAAAGATTAAGTAATGTATTCAGATGCATATTTGACTATAATAGCGATACAAAACGTATAATAAGGGAATCTCGTGATATTGATACATTATCTATAATTTTTTCTTCTGAGGAAGGGATAAATCATCTACTAACTCATAAAGATATTGATGAGGCATATGAAATAAGTATAGATGAAACTCCACCTCATGTATTGATTAATAAATATTGGCTAGGAAAGGAAGCTACAGATAATGTTTCATCCATAAAAATGATGGATTTTCTTATTTATAAAATATGTTCTGGATTAGAGGCAAGGCAGGGTGAGCAATACAGAGAAAACTATATGTAATGGATGAACATGAAAAACAATGCAAAAGCAAAACTGAAAGAGAAAGAACAATATGCAAAAGCAAAACTAGAAAAAGAATTATTACAGAAAAAGAGAATATCTAAGGAAGATATAAAGGAAGATATAGTAGCTCTTTTGGGAGAAGAAGATGATAGTATTGATAGTAAGGCTGATGATAAGATTAATAAATATAAGAAATTATTTGATATTTACGGAGAAACTGTTTTTACATGGGATGATGAAGCAAAGGTTATATCTCTCCATAAAGATTTTAAAGCAATAGAAGAATATCTATATTGCTTAGCATGTCATTTATTAACAGAAAAAGAGAAGTCAACTATAAAGGATAAATTCTGTTTCGAAAAAATTGTTGGAGAGGCATTAAAAGTATTATTCGGAAAAGATTCGCATTATGAGATTACTGACGCTCATTATAGAAACTTAATTAAAAATACTGATTCTGATAATAAAAACTTAATTAAAGATATAGCAGAAAAAATGAATGAAGAATTTGTACAAAAAATCGAAACAGGAAAAGATGCTGCTTGTGATATTGTATTTTGGAAGTGTATTGAAAAATCTTTAGGGAGTAATATAGTAGTATTGGCTCAATGTAAGACAGGAAATAATTGGAAAGACGGTAAAAGTGTATATGTTGATTTTTGGAGAACTTTGATAATTTTTTCTATACCTCCAATAAAAGCATTTGCTATTACTGATTTAGTAGTAGATAGAAAAGATATAAGAAGATGTACAAAACAAAGAGGTTTATTTTTAGATAGGGCAAGTATTATAAAGATTCTCTCAAATCAGGATAATGAGGGATTACAGAAGATTCGGGCAGATATATCTCAATTAGAGTTGGGACAAAGATTGGAAGAAGAAATGTAAATACTATGACTCAATAGCTTCGTCTAAGCGAGAAATGAGTTTAGATGCAGAATAGGCAGTATCATTGCTCAGTTCTACATTGAATTTTTTCTCATCAAGCAATTCATGGGAGAGGAGCAGAGATACCATAATAGATAATTTAAGAGGATCAGAACAATCAATTTCACTTTGTATGCTCTGCATTCTTGCTTCAATTATTTCACATAATTGCTGTATGTAAGCACTGCTTTCATCGCTATGTAAGATAAAGGAAGTTCCAAATAAATTAATTCTTGTTTTCATTCTTATTCCAGTGAAATTGCTAGAGAATTTCTAATTTAGTATGTTCGTCCTCTTTTCTATCTGATAGGGGGTCAAAGTCGCTTGAAAAATCAATTTCATCAATGTTTATATCATTATCATTTTGAAACACATTATCGTCATCATGGAAAGAATCGCCAATATCTAAGGAGGTATCGCCCATAGATGAATGAAGTGAATCATTCATAGTATCATCTGATACGAAAATTGTGTCACCTTCATCGTGTGATGAGCCTGAAGAAATAGCACTGTTTGTAGAAGTATCTATACCCGTATTGCTACGAGATGTTGGCACTGTGTTATCGGTAGAGGCATGACTTTCTTTCGCTTTTGCACTGGAGCTACTGTTGCTGTTGTCTATGGTAGCAGAGGGTTGTGTTTGTGTGCTTGAAAAATCTACACCATTTTGAAGCTCTTCGATAGTTTCAAAATTGCTTATGGCATTTACAACACTTTTTTCGAGATTAGATTGCTCTTTTTGGGCAGAATCTACCAGCTTTTCCAATTCCAATACACGTTCTTCGTATTCGTCAAGTTGCCCTTGAATCGTTTCTTCATACTCTTGAAACTTTTTCTGCATTTGTTCTTTCTCTAAGGATATTTGTGTTATTCTTTGTTTTAGTTGTTGAATAAGATCAATAGCAGCTTCCACTTTTGTTTCTAGCTTAAAGATAATTTGCTTAGGACTCATAATTCCCCCTTAATTTTCCTATAAAAATATTGTTAGGCTATGAGTTCAATAATTTTGTTGAACTCACTACTATTTGTAACGGCAAGATTAGAGAGTACTTTACGATTTATTTGTATATTTTTTTGGGCTAGCCTATGTATAAAGTCTGAATAACGAAGTCCTTTTGCACGAACGGCTGCTGAAATTCTTGCTATCCATAGCCGTCTGAACTCTCGTTTTTTGTTTTTTCTATCCCGATATGCGTATAATAACGCCTTAGATACAGCGTCTTTGGTACTACGATAGAGGTTTTTACGTCTTCCCCAATATCCTTTTGCTAATTTTTGTAATTTTTTACGATGAGTTTTTCGAATACTTCCGTTTGTTGCTCGTGGCATGTACTTCCTCCGATACTAAATAAGTTTGGTTATATTGGTAGCTTTTTAATTATTAAGCATCAATGAAACTCGCTTTGTTTCACTTGATGATAAAATACTAGGCTTACGTAAATTTCTTTTTCTTTTTGTGCTTTTCTTTGTCAATATATGTCGTAATCCCTGTCTTTTGTACTTAATTTTACCAGACGCAGTCTTTGAGAATCGTTTAGCTACACTTTTAACTGTTTTTTGTTTTGGCATATTACTCCTAATGTATATTAGTTTATATAACTTTTTATAGTATACTAACTTTTGAAAAATTAAGTCAACTGTAGAATACAGATTTTTGTATTATTGTTACATTGTAAAGAAATTTAGTATATCTATAGTGGATGTGATACAATAGTAGTAGTATAAATAGGAGGAAAACATATGGCAGAAAGTAAAAGTATAGGACAATTACAAAAAGACGCGGAGCAATTTTTTAAGGATAAAAAATATTATAAATGTATAGAGGTTTGTACAGAGATTATTAGTAGGGATGATGCAACAGAAACAGATAAAGCAAGTGCGTATTATAACAGCGGAAAAGCGAAAGCTAAACAAGGAAAGATGGATGAAGCGATAGCTGATTACGATAAAGCGATAGAGCTAGATCCAAAAGATGCATCAGTATACTACAACAGAGGAGTCGCGAATAGTAAACAAGGAAAGTATGAAGAAGCGATAGCTGATTACGATAAAGCGATAGAGCTAGATCCAAAAGATGCATCAGTATACTACAACAGAGGATATGCAAAAGATGAATTAAAAAAGTATGAAGAAGTGATAGCTGATTACGATAAAGCGATAGAGCTAGATCCAAACAAAGTAGAAGCATACATCAACAGAGGAAATACGAACTATCGACAAGGAAAGTATGAAGAAGCGATAGCTGATTACGATAAAGCGATAGAGCTAGATCCAAAAGATGCATCAGTATACTACAACAGAGGATATGCAAAAGATGAATTAAAAAAGTATGAAGAAGCGATAGCTGATTACGATAAAGCGATAGAGCTAGATCCAAACAAAGTAGAAGCATACATCAACAGAGGAAATACGAACTATCGACAAGGAAAGTATGAAGAAGCGATAGCTGATTACGATAAAGCGATAGAGCTAGATCCAAACAAAGTAGAAGCATACTACAACAGAGGAGTCGCGAATAGTGAACAAGGAAAGTATGATGAGGCGATAAAAGGTTACGATAAAGCGATAGAGCTAGATCCAAACAAAGTAGAAGCATACTTCTACAGAGGAATTACGAAAGCTAAACAAGAAAAATATGAAGAAGCATTAGCCGATTATGATAAAGCGATAGAGCTAAATCCTCAAGATCCAAAAGCATATTATTACAAAGGTTTATTATTATTAATTCATAAAAAATACGATTCATCAAAAATATTAGAAGGTATTTATTGTTTGAATATTGCTTTACAAAATGGTATATCTGGTATAGATATGAATGATATTGCAGATAGTGATAGTAATGATAATAAAAACAATATTTTGTCTGTATTTAAAAATGTATTGGAAATATTGGATAAATTAAAAGTAACAAAAAATGATAAAAATTATAAAGAGTATCTTTCACATACTACTCGTTTATCTGTATTAAAACAACTTTTGCCTATACCGTCACCATCCTCCCAAAGTGAAAAAGCATCTTCCAAAAATATAGTGTCAGCATTTCGATTGTACCATATTGTATATTCAAATGATCCGACAGAAGGAGATATTCTCTTTAAGACATTAGGTATTGAAGATGAAAAAGAATCACTCCCTTATGTAATGATAGCGAGCTTTTCTAGTGGGGATTCCTCAGAAAAATTAGATGTTTTGCCTCTATGGAGTACATATGGAGATAATACAAAGGGTGTATCTCTATTATTTAAGACAGAAGGTATAGCTTCTGATGAAAGAAAACATATTGGTGTTTCTGGAGTAAAGAAGGTATTGGAAAAAGATATAAACATAACAAAAGATACGGATGATAGTTCTTATTTAAAGCCAATACTCTATAGAGTTTATTATACTGATATAAGTAAAAATGAAGATGGAGTGACTAAAAATAATGAAGAAGAAATAGCTATTTATCTCAAAAATATAAAAGATAGTCTTAAAGAGATAAAACCAAAAGAGAAAAATGAGCAACAAGAAGAAATATACAAAAAAATCTTAGAATTGTTATTTGGATTGAGGTATCTTATTAAGGATAAAAGCTATGAATATGAAAATGAATATCGCTTAGTATGTTTTCCTCCATTTGATAGTATACAATATGACGAAAAAGATACTGAAAACGATGCAATAAACCGTATGTATGTAGAAGAGGATATTATAACAAAATTAGATAGCTTAATAGTAGGAGCTAAAGTTCCTCCTGCCAAAGTGCTTGAAATAAAATATTTGCTAAAAAAGTGTGATAAGACTAAAAATAGAGAAATTAAAGTAATACCAAGCAGTATTCCCTACCGCTAAATAGTAGAGAGTATGTGGTAATATATGTATTCTAATCAAGCTGGTATTTTTATAGTATATTTTCACTGATTAAAGAAAAAATATTACTAATTGAGTCAGTGGCAAATAAATCTAAGTAATGCTGAAAAGAGAGAAAGATTATTATAATAACACCTACAAATATTAGGAAAAAATAGAATAGAAAGAAATAATAGAATAGAAAGAAATAAAAGTACAGAAAAGAAAGATATAAAAACATAAGTAGTAGCATATTCTCTCTTTTTTACTATATGGTATTCTTCAGGAAGTCGTTTTCTTTCTATATCTTCTTCTGTAAAGCATTCAAAAGGGAAATATTTTTCTATCCTTTTGATAACTTTGTATTTTGCTTTATTTAAATGTTTGTATGAGTATACATTACAAAGCCATATTATAGAAAAGCATAATCCAAGAATACTCATAACAAAAATAAATACAGTAGTAAATGGAAGTTCTAATTTATCCTGTGTAGCAAGAATAGCAACAATCCCTCCAATAGAAGTAAGTATAAGAGAGCAAATAGAAAAATAAAAGTTATTACTTCGCAGTCTTCTATCGCTAGTATCTTCTGCTGTTTTTAAGTATATTTTGTATATTTCCAGTAAACGATCTTTACTTTTATAATCACCCATACCATAATTATATATTGTTTAGTAGTTTCCGTTACATTTTTGTTACAATATGCTTTACATATTTTTTATTCTATGGTATTATCTTATTATGGGAATAATAAAGGGGGACAGTAATGATTATTCGCGGTATAGAATCTATTGGTGAGCAGGAAGGCACGCCGTCAGCACATGAGCAACATAGTCGAGAAGTAAATACAAGCCATACTCATGGAGCTTTTTCAGGAAACATGCCTGAAAGAGAAAATGGTGTCTCAGGCACATCGCAAGGAGCAACTGCTCCTGCTAATACCATTGTAAATAATAGCACTATTGATACCTCTGTGTCAAACTCCGAGTTATTTTATAAGAAACGCGTTATTGGTGGAATAGAGAGTGCATTTAGTCCCACAAAGATAGCCGTTATTGGTGTTGGTGGAGGCGGAGTAAATGCAGTAAGCAGTATGGTAGACTTAGAATTAGATGGCATAGACCTGTGGGCTGCAAATACCGATGCTCAAACCTTAAGCGACTGTCCCGTGAGTAATGTCATATTGCTTGGTTCTAAATCCTGTAATGGTCTCGGAGTAGGAGGAGATCCACAACGGGGAGCCGAAGCTGTGTATGAAATGCAAGAGGATATTGGTGGTGTACTAAAAAACTATGACATGATATTTCTTGCCACAGGCTTAGGAGGAGGAACAGGCTCTGGAGCTATTCCTGTACTTGCAAAAATAGCACGGGATAGTGGCGTACTTGTTGTCTCTATTGTTACTATGCCATTTCTCTACGAAGGACAGAAAAGACAAAGCAATGCCGAAAACAGCTTAGAAGAACTAGAAGAATTTACAGACGCGCTGATAATAGTGCCTAATAACAGCCTTATCACTACCAGTGCTTCTCGTTCTGATGTGTTTGTGGAAGATAGCTTTCATACTGCCAATAAGATTTTGTCAGATACCGTTAGCTCCATTACTAATATTCTCACTACAAGAGGACGTGTCAATATTGATTTTGCAGATATTAAAAGCTGTATTCAAAATTCTGGTCTTATTTCGGTTGGCATTGGAGAATCGAATATTGAAGAAAGTCATGGAGGCAATGCTCACAGAGCCACTGAAATAGCCCTTACAAATAAATTGCTTTCCGAAGAGAACGCACAGGTACTTTCGTATGCAGACAATATTATTGTAAATGTTGTGCTAGGAAAGAGCTGTCCTATGCATGATTATGCCGCTATTACAGATATGATTATTTCACGTACCTCTGTTAAGCCAAGCAATATAAAAACAGGACATCGTTTTGAATCCACATGGGATCATAAAGTGCAAGTTACCATCATTGCAGCATCCAGCTTAAAAAGTCATGGAAAAAAAATAGTCAATCCCAACAGAAGCATGAGCAGTGCAAGGAGCATGCCCGTACATGATACAGGCAGGCATGCTACTGTCAATCACGTGCCTACCTCTGTAGCTCCAGCACATGATACCGTGTACTCACACGCGTACACTGAAGAACAAGCAGCACATAACAATAGTCCTCCATATCCCTACGATAGAGAAAAAAGAGACATCAGTTTACAAGGCATGTACGAAACCTCTGACTCGGATCAAAAATATATAGACAGCGATGTATTTCGCTCGTTGATAAATCAGCCCATAAGAGATGTCAATGAAATTTTACAGGAAGAACTTGACACGATGAAAAAAACAACACCAGTGCAACAGTATTCTGATATCATTCCATAATCATTGACTGCACCCATTCCTGTTTACGATATATTTGATATGTATGTTGATTTTCTCGTGATAGAAAAACAACATCTTCCCTTGACAATAGAAACATATAAACAAGAAATTCGTTTTTTTTGTGGTTTTCTTGAACAGAACGCTCTGCATGTACAAAATGTATCTCTTGATGTTATTCAATCCTACATTATTGAAAGAAACACTAAAAAAGAATTATCAGGAAAAACAATAAATAAAATAGTGTCTACGCTAAACAGCTTTTTTCTTTTTTGTATAAAAGAAAAACATGTGCATCAAAATCCATTACAATTTTTATCAAAAGCAAAAACTACCATAACATACCCAAATGCTATGACAGAACAACAAGTACAGACCGTGTTAGAAAGCATTGATGTTTCTACGGTGTTAGGGCTACGCGACAAAGCCATTTTTGAATTGATCTATGCATGTGGGTTACGAATACATGAAGTGGTAAATTTACAATTATCTTCCTTGTTTCTTGATGATGAGTATATTGTTGTGCATGGCAAAGGAGATAAGATTCGTATTGTTCCTGTGGGAGAACAAGCAAACGATGTATTACAGTCGTATCTACAAAGAGGACGTCCTAAACTCATACAAGTTGGAATACAATATTCCAATGTGTTCTTAAATTATCGTGGAGAACCCATATCTCGTAAAGGTATTTGGAAAAAATTTAAGGCATTGCTAGGTCCAGAGCTAAAGCATTTTAAGGTGCATAGTCTACGGCATTCTTTTGCTACGCATTTATTACAATCAGGCATGAATCTTCGGGCGGTGCAAGAGCTACTGGGACATGCTGATATTAGCACTACAAGTATTTATACAAATATTTCTGACACTTCTCTTAAAAAATCGCATGCAAAATATCATCCCAAGTAGTATATAATATATACGCTACTTTCTGTTTCTATAAGAAGCACAGATATAAGCAGATGATGAAATGAGAGAAATACAAAGAGCACTCTTTTTACAACATATACCGTTTCTCAAGCCTATTGAGAGGCTACGCGTGTATCACACAAAACATACACTGCAAACTATGGCAACATGGGAAAAATGCGATTGGGAATTACAAGTAGGAAGAGCAATACGAAGTAGTAAGGCGACATCATCTCTCTTTTCTCAATCTGTCTTAAAAAGAGTTGATTTTGATCTATGGTGGGTAAACAGTGGAAGAGGATGGCTGTGCTGTATAAGTGATACCGAATACCCTGAATTATTGCGGCATATTCCTGATCCTCCGTTGCTGTTGTATGGAAAAGGAAATAAAACTGCATTATCAAATACTTGTATTTCAATAGTAGGAACACGCAGTCCCGATGCCTTTGGTACATGGGCATCGCAACAGCTAGCTCATCATTGTGTAGAAAAAGGAATGACTATTGTCTCTGGGCTTGCCTATGGTATTGATGTTGCATCTCATAAAGCAGCACTTGAAAAACAAGGACCATGCATAGCAGTGCTAGGAACAAGCATAGATTATGTGTATCCTAAAGTGCATAAAAGTATAGCTATAGATATTCTTAACAATAATGGAGCAATCATTAGCGAAATAGCTCCAAGAAAGCAGACAGCAAAATATCGTTTTATTGGCAGAAATAGAATCATAAGTGGAATGTCAATGAATACTATCATTGTGCAAGCTCCTCACTCATCAGGTGCTTTAGCTACAGCAGATTTTGCGTTAGAGCAAAATAGAACAGTATTAGTACACCGTGCAGGAATTCAAAATGCGTTTATGGGAAGTGTTAGATTATGGCAAGATGGAGCTACCGTATGTTCGTGGGGAGATACATTTTCGCTTGTCAATGTTGAAACTACAATACTATAGTTGAATGCTGATATAGATAGTGTCATGCAAGATATGTTTTATTATAGGCAAGCATTATGTCGATAAATACTATAGTAAGATGCAACAAATATCAGAACAGCATAGTAATCCTATACCATCTCATATAGAAGCGTTACTGAGAGCATATATAAGTGAACTCTATACTATTAGAAAATTAAGCAAGCATACCTTAGTAGCATATAAAACAGATGTCCTTCAGCATCTTGTATGGCTTACTGACAAAAAGAGAGACATACGTAGCGTAGATAGCACAATCTTACGAAGCTACTTACGATTTTTATCAGATAAAAAAATAGCCAAGAGCAGTATCAATAGAAAAATGGCTGCATTAAGAGGGTTTTTCTCACTGTTACAGCGAGATGGGTATTGTACGCATAACCCTTTTTTGCAGTTTCATTCTCTAAAGAAAAAAAGACACATACCAAAAGTATTTTCGCGAGAGCATATTGAGAAAATAATAGAGTATCCAGCATACACATTTTTTGATGTAAGGGATAATGCACTGTATTTTTTTCTTTACTCTACAGGATGCAGAATATCAGAGGCTTTATCTCTCACCGTATATTCAGTGTCTATGGTACGGCAACCCAATATACAAAAGAGCGGTGAAGCATCATCTTCTTTTTCTCGTAATGATACTACTGGCAGTAATATTTCTATTCCCATTATAGGAAAAGGGAACAAACAGCGTTTTGTGTTTATAAGCAAGGCATGTGCTGTACGCCTTGCCCAGTACCTTAACGAAAGAGAACAATACTTGTCACAGAGAAACATACAACAGGACGCATTGTTTATCAATGCAAAAGGAGGGAGGCTTGGCAGGAAAGGAGTAGCGTATAACTTAGAAAGAAGGCTCTTAAAGACAGAGATTCCACAGTTTCATTCCCATTCGTTTCGGCATTCTTTTGCTACTCATCTATTGGATAATGGCTTAGGCATTAGAGAATTACAATCTATGCTAGGGCATAGTAGTATCAGCACTACGCAGATATATACTCATATTAGTAAAAAACAGCTTTTTGCACAATATAAAGAGAAACATCCAAGGGCGAAACGAGAATCAAGTATATAAATTTCCACTATAAGAATAATAAAAGAGGATGCATAGAAATTATATATTTCATTATACTAGTATATATAGGCTAATTTTACGAGTATTCAAGGCCTAATTTCTATTTTTTTTTGATAATTTTTTTCATTTTTACACTTGAATTTGAAACGCCTCTATATATAATGATATATAATGTATAATACATTATAAAAGACAGTAAAAAGGAAGGTTTAAAATGAAACTCAAAACCATAGTATCAATGTTACTTATCGTGATAGCATTGTCTACAATGTTAGTAAGCTGTGAAATAGAATCAGATAGTAGCACCGCATCTGGTACAGATCCTGTTTCGTTAGTACTCCCAATCAACAAGAGTATCAGTCCTGCTATAGAGGTAGCATTGCCTGATCACAAAACAGGTGATAGCTATACTATAGAACCGAGCTTGCCGAGTGGGATAACAAAAAAATCATCTTCACTAGGCATATCTTTGTCAGGCACGCCAGATAATAACCGAAACAGTAAGTTTGAAGATTTAACTAAAAAAGTAATAAACTACACTGTCAAAAGAAATAGTAAAGCAATAGCCTCTTTTGATATGAGATTAGCGTATACTAAGACTCCAACTACTACGGCAGAATTAAAAAAAATGATAAGGGACGCAGTAGACACAGATGGAAATGGTTCTGCTGATAATGATACCCCTAATCTGCTCCATATAGATACGAGTAATATTACTGATATGAAAGAATTATTAGGTTCTTTTGTAAAAAGTGATGAGACTTTCTTTTTCAATTTTAATGGGAGAGTATCAGGATGGGATGTAAGTAATGTAACTATAATGAAAGGGATGTTTAGAAATTCAACCAGCTTTGATAGAGATATAGGAAATTGGGATGTAAGTAAAGTAACGGATATGTCAAATATATTATCTTTGTCTGCAGGATATGATAAAAATCTCTCTAAATGGAATGTAGCGAAAGTAACCGCTTGTAAATATGCCTTTAATGCAACAATTAACTCATCTTTATTGCCTAAATGGGCTAATAGTTGTCTTACTAAAAATACATACGAGAGTCCATAGTATATATTTGACATACAAAAAATTATTGAATATACTTATAGTGATATAAAAAGAGGAACATGCAATGGAGGAAGAACAAGAAGAAGTAAAAAATAAAGCTATAGATACTGTAAAACAAAAAAATCATAGCATCGTTGATTGGATGATAGTGCTTTTGTTATCTGCTGTACCTATAGTAAATATAATAATATGGTGTATATGGGCTACTGATACATATGATAAAGAAAAGAAAAATTTTGCGATAGCACAATTACTATTGTCAGTTATACCTGTAGTAATACTATCAATACTTATAATTGTTTTCTCAGATATTATTGCTAATAGGGTCTATTAGAAAAATAGGGAGTATTATTTTTGTTACAATAAAGAGCTATAATAAGTATTGATTATGGCTCATAAAAAGTATATATTTCTCTTTATGATATACTAGTAATATATGAATGATATATATTTACAATCTTTACATGGCACTACTGGACAGGCACATACTATGCATGCCACTACAGTACTAGCCGTGCTTCGGGATAATGTTGTGGCTATGGCTTCTGACGGGCAAGTAACGCTAGGAAATACGGTAGTAAAGCATTCTGCTAAAAAAATTAGAAAGATACAAGAACATAATGTTTTAGTAGGGTTTGCAGGAAGTACAGCCGATGCTTTTTCTTTGTTTGAACGTTTTGAAGCTAAACTAAGTGAATACAAAACAGATCTTAGACGGGCTGCAGTAGAGCTTGCGAAAGAATGGAGAACAGACAAAGTACTGAGGCGTTTAGAGGCGATGCTGGTTGTTGCCAATAAAGACACTATGCTTATGGTTTCTGGTTTGGGAGATGTTATTGAGCCCGAACACGATATTCTTGCGATTGGCTCGGGAGGATCTTTTGCATATGCAGCAGCGAAAAGCTTGTATGATAACACTCAGCTGGATGCTGAAACTATAGTACAAAAAAGTATGGAAATAGCTGCAGATATATGCATATATACTAATAATTCAATAACATTAGAGGTGATAAAATAATGGCTTTTGAACATTCTCATCAAGATAGCATAAAAAAATTTATGGAACAGCTGACTCCAAGGGTAATAGTAGAGTACCTTGATAAATTTATTATTGGTCAGTCTGATGCAAAAAGAGCAATTGCGGTAGCATTACGAAATAGATATAGAAGAATGATGTTGCCTCAAGAATTACGTGAAAGTATAAGTCCGAAAAATCTTCTTATGATAGGACCTACTGGGGTAGGAAAAACGGAGATTGCAAGGCGTATATCGCGTCTCATAGGAGCTCCTTTTATTAAAGTGGAAGCTACTAAATATACCGAAGTAGGGTATGTAGGACGTGATGTTGAGTCTATGATTAGAGATTTAATGTCTAATAGTCTCGGTTTAGTGAAAAAGGAAATGCAAGGCAGTAATAAGACGAAAATACAAAATCAGGTAGAAAAACGTGTATTACAGGAAATTTTGCAGAGAAAGCATTCGTTCAATTTAGAATCTTTAACTGAGGAAGAAATAGCAAAAAAAATTGCAAATGGCGATTTTGAAGACAAAGAGCTTGATATTCAGCTTCCTGCAAGCAATCCTCTTAATGATATGATACAAGGAATAGGGATAGTAGGAGTAGAACAAAATATTCCCCCTGATTTATTTAAGATGTTTTCTGGCCAGAACAAGAAAAAGAAAGTAAAACTTTCAAAGGCTCGAGAAGTGTTTGAGCAAGAAGAAATGAATAAAATTGCTGATGAAGACAAGATTCAAGAGATGGCTAAATGGCGTGCCGAAGAAATGGGGATTATATTTATAGATGAGTTTGACAAAATAATTAGTTCTCAGTCAGTAAAAGGAAATGAAAGTGTAAGCAGAGAAGGGGTGCAAAGAGACATACTTCCTATCGTTGAAGGGTCGCAGGTGCAAACAAGATATGGTTTGATTGATACAAGTAATGTATTATTTCTTGCGGCAGGAGCATTTCATCTTTCTAAACCAAGTGATCTCATTCCTGAGTTGCAAGGGCGTTTTCCTATTCGTGTCGAGCTAAAAGAATTACATCAGAGTGATTTTGTTCGTATACTTCATGATACGGAAAATTCATTAGTTGATCAATATTCAAAATTACTTTCTACTGAAGGGTTGCTTATTACTATGCAAGATTCTGCTATACAAACTGTTGCTGAAATAGCTTATAAAATGAATACAGAATCAGAAAATATTGGAGCTCGCCGTTTATACACTGTAATGGAGAAATTGTTTGAGACTCTTATGTTTGATGCATCTGATATGGCAGATACTTCTCTTGTCATTGATACTGATTTTGTTCAGACTCAGCTAAAAGGAATATTTGAAGATATTGATTTTTATAAGTATATTTTATAAATGTTTGTAAAAGGAATTATTATATAATGAGGTGTTAGCATGGATTTTTTGAAACGTACATTTCGTTTGTGGTGGCAAGTACCAAGGAGTGTACACAATCGCCCTGAAAATCGTAAAGTTTCTTTTTTAGAGTTATTTTATGAT
Organism: Spirochaetia bacterium; assembly: GCA_965226055.1. Lineage (GTDB taxonomy): Bacteria > Spirochaetota > Spirochaetia > WTKD01 > CBDDCA01. The sequence continues at coordinate 198,461 of CBDDCA010000004.1, forward strand.
CTTGTGTATGTTGTTGTAATTTCAGCATTAACGCATGCCTTAGCTGAGGATATTACTGTTACTGCGTTTATTCAATTTTTATTTTTGTTTATGTTTGTTTGGTGGACATGGGTAAATGGTACTTTTTATCATGAATTGCATGGAAATAACGATATTCGTACTCGTGTGTTTACATTTTTACAAATGCTAGTAGTAGCATCTATGGCAGTTTTTGCTCACGATGCTTTTGGAGAGCAAGCTGATAATTTTACTATAGCGTGTATTACACTGCAAGTAATTTTTTTGTTTCTTTGGTGGCGTACTGGGGTGCATGATGAAGAGCATCGTGTGCTTTCTCGTCCTTATATAATTTCAACTTTTTTGAATATCATACTGTTTGTGATTTCTCTCTTTTTAGAATCTCCCCTACGGTATTATGTGTGGATAGCGGCTGTATTGTTATATATGATAATGCCATTTTTAGTTGCAGGAATTTCAAGATACAATCAAGATATGCAAGCACAACGTGAGGTAGTGTACAGCCCTTCGGAGTCAGTTGTTGAGCGATTTGGCTTATTTACTATTATTGTTCTTGGAGAAGTAATTGTAGGAGTGGTAAATGGAATTACAAGTCATCATGCTTGGACTATGTATATAGGTACTATAGGGGGCATAGGCATGTTAATTGCTATTGGGTTATGGTGGTTGTATTTTGATTTTGTTTCAAGTCGTCTTCCTAAGAGACAGTTTTTTTTGATTTGGGTATACACGCATTTGATTGTAACAGGAGGCATAGCTACCATTGGTGCTTTGATATTATATATAATGAAACACCCACAGGACGATTTGCCTAATTTTGTACGAATGCTCTTATCAAGTGCTATTGCAGTAACATTGATGGGAATTTTTGTTCTTATGGGGACAGTGCAATCGCCAGTAAAATGTGCGAGATTTCGTGTAGTAGGACAATATGTTATTGCATGTATTACTGTAGTAATTGTTACGCTTGGATTTTTTACTGTACCAGCACTATTGTTGTTGATAGCTATTGATGTTTTATTATTGTTTCCTATAGTGTTTGGAGTTTTGTTCTGGGTACGTAATATGGAAGAAATGAATATGATTCAAGCTCCTGCATAATTTTATGCGATACAAGAAAATAATGCTGTTTATGTAGTAATAAGTAGCTTGTGGAGTCATATGAAATTTTTGATATATGTTATAGTACTATTAAGTGTAGTTTCTTTTAATGCACATGCGTATCTCGATCCTGGTTCAGGCAGTATGTTTCTGTATGCTCTTATTGGCATACTGAGTACTTTATTGTATGCATTTAAGAATGTGTATTATAAGATTGTCTTATTTTTTAGTGGCAAAAAAATAAGTATAGGTACTGATATGCAGGATGTAAATATTATATTTCATTCTGAAGGAGGGAAATATTGGCATGTATTTGCATCTGTTATAGAAGAGCTTGATAAGAGAAATATAAAGATAGCATATATAAGTCCCGATCCAGATGATCCTGCTCTTGCGTATGCATCAGAGAATGTAATAGTAAAAATAGTACCTTCTAGTATGCAAGCATATATGTATATGAAGCAAGTAAAAGTTCCTGTAGTGGTGTCTACTACTCCTCAGCTTGATGTATATATGTTTACTCGTTCTAAACATGTTTCACATTATGCACATATTATACATGCTCCTACTGATGTGTATCTCTATAAAAAATTTTCTTTTGATTTCTATGATTCTATTTTATGTTCAGGTCCTCATCAAATACAACATCTTCGTGATATTGAAGATAAAAGAAATACAGCACGAAAAAGATTGTTTGAAACAGGTTGTACATATTATGATATATCTGCTCCTGTTTCTCATTTGAATTTTCAGAGAAAAATATCCCATGATAAAAAGATAACAGTGCTTTTTGCTCCTACATGGGGAGAAGCAAGTATTCTTACTAAATATGAGTATACACTGTTTGAAATATTGTTTGGTGATCCTGATATTGCTATTATATTTAGACCTCATCCGCAGATGAAAATATCTCAGTCACAATTATATGATAGGATTACCTCTTCATTATCTCAACATTCTTGTGTTAGTATTGATGAGGAAAGAGAGAATACAAAAGCCATACAGCAAGCAGATGTACTTCTTTCAGATATATCAGGTATCATATTTGATTTTGCTTTTTTACAACAGAAGCCTGTAGTGACAATACAAGAAAACACAATGTATAGTGAAAAAGGGTATGATGGAGAAGGGCTTATTCCATTTCAGGAAGTATGGGAGTATACACAGAGAAATGTATTAGGTCCTACAGTAGCAGAACAAGATATGCATATGTTACCTCGTATTATAAGGGATACTATAGTTAATAGTAGTACATATACAAAGAATATTCATAAGTTACGAGAAAGTTCTGTGTATAATTTTGGTTCAGCAGGAAAGGTAGCTGCTGATCAGTTACAGGGAATACTAAAGGAGTTATCGTGATAGATACGCTATTTTATCCTATAGAATATGTGCTACAGGTCATACTGGAAATCAGTTATGGTATAACCAATAATTATGGTGTTTCCCTTATTTTGCTCAGTGTAATAGTGAGTTCTGCATTATTGCCGATATATGCACTTGCAGATTCATGGAGAGAAAAAGAGAAGGCTCATCAAAAAAGAATGAGTGTTGATATACAACCGATAAAAAAGCATTATCATGGTGTAGAACGATATTACAGCATTCGTGCTGCCTATAAAGTGTATAAATATTCTCCTTTGTTTTCGTTGCGTACTGCATGTGGGTTTCTTATTCAGATACCGTTTTTCTTTGCTGCATATCATTTTCTTTCTCAGTATACGGCTTTATCAGGAGTACATTTTGGTATTATCCAAGATTTAGGAGCTCCAGATGGGATATTGTATGGGATTAATCTCCTTCCTTTTGTTATGACTATCATAAATGTTACTGCAGGATTTTTCTATATAAAAGAATGGAATAAAAATGAGTTGCTACAGTTATGTGGGTTATCATTATTTTTTCTTATTGTTCTCTATAATTCACCTGCAGGGTTAGTGTTATATTGGACAATGAACAATTGTTTTTCTCTTGTAAAATACATATATATAAATAGAAAAAATCTTCGTGTACGTACTTCACAAAGTATGGCATTTATTACTCGTGCTGGTGCTAGTAAAGAGATGGTCTCGATCATTATGTTTTTACTGTTTCTTGGGGGGTATTTTCTCCTTCACTATGCTTTGTATGTTGATAGAGCTTCTATCAGTGCACAGTATTCTCTCTACACTGCTCTGTGGTTGTTATATGTATGTACTTGTCTTGTGTATTTCTATTATATTGTAAGTGCAGGAACAAAGAGAATGTTGCGTTTAGATGTGATATTGTCATTGCTGTTTTTTATTCCTTCGTTGATAGGAGGGATATATCTTTTACAGCAACTCCATGCTACATCACTTATAGGAAGTTTCGGTAACTCTTCTGTAATGGTGTTTCAGCGTGTTGTTACTCTTAATAATGTAGCTCAGGGAGTAGCGCTATTGCTCTTACTTTCTGTTCTTTTTAGTAGCTATTCTCTGTTACGGCACAATGTCTCTATTCCTATTGTTGCAAACATTTCCTATACCTTTAAGCTATTTGCGATTATGCTCTTCTTTTTTGTATTTATAGTGATATGTGCAGTTCCGTTTAGTTTATACATAACAGATCCAGAAGATTTAGGGGCAAGTGTGTCTGTATTGGTAAGTTCTGTATTAGTAGTAGCTGTAATAGTATATGCTGTGTTGTTTTTGATAGGATATGGTAGCTTTCGGGTGAGTACTCGTGTGTTTCATAGTATCACCACGATAGTGATTGTGCTTACTGTAGTGAGTGTATTGTATGGGTTTATCTTAGATTTAAGAATAGGAGTGTTGCGAGGAGGAAGGTTTTCAAATGATGATATTCTTCTTACAGAGCAGATGCTTGCTAATTTTTTTGAAATAGTAGCTTTATGCGTGCTTATATATATTATATATTATTATCTTCCCTATATAAAAAGATATTTGGTTATTTTTTTAAGTATAATGGTTCTCTTTTTAGGTGGTACTATGATACAGAAAACAGTAGCATACAATAATACTGTAGCAAGCAATGTCGATATAGACAAGGCAACAGTATTGCCAAACTATCATACTCATATCGCTTCTTTTTCTGAGGAGAAAAATATACTCTATGTGATTCTGGATGCATTTTCTGCAAATTTTTTAGAAAAGATATTAAAGAGATATCCGCAGCTGAATGTTGGATTAGATGGGTTTACGTGGTATAAAAACACAGTATCAATTTCTGAACAGACATATCATAGTATGAATGCGATGATAGCAGGATATAACTATGCTCCAGACAATATAGGAAAATTCAATAGACCAATGAGTGAGAATATATATCAAGCAAGAGCGTATTGGTCAAAAAAACTCCCTGAATATGATATAAGTTATATTGATGGAGCATGGGCTAATGTAGAAAGATTGAATACATTAAAAAATGTAACTGCTGTGAAGACTCCGTATGATTATTTTCCTTATTATGAAAACAATGTTCCAGAGCTGCATACAATGGTACAATTTTGGAAAAATTTTAAGCAAATATTGGATATTGATAAGATTATAGGAATTTCATTATTTAAGATTGTGCCTTTTCATGTGAAGCAAAGACTATATTCTACAGAAGGAGATATTTTTGAATCTATCAATGATGGAGTAGACAAAGACAAATTTATATCTGCTAAATATGCATATAGATATTTGAGGGATTTTGCTTTTCTTAACACTATGGCCACTACAAGTACCGTAAGTAGTCCTAAACCTACTTTTAAGATGTTTTGGTCATCTGCCCATATGCCATATTTTGTAGAGGAGAACTGTACTTCTATTGCCTCAGATATTCTTTCTGGTGAACATACAGATTATTATTCTCCAAAGTACAGCTATTCTCATCTTAAATGTTTACTAGAGATCATGGTTACATGGATACAGTGGATGAAAGAAGTGAATATATATGATAATACAAAAATTGTTATAGCCTCTGATCATGGTTCAAGTTCTTTTCTTTCTTCTAATGATAAAGAAGATATATATGCTAAAGAAGGGGATATTTTTGCGTTATTGATGGTAAAAGATTTTTACGAGCGAGGTAACATAAAAATTTCTCAACAGCTTATGTCAAATGCAGATATTCCTTCTATCCTTGCAAGTGGTATCCCAGAACATTCTTTTCCTGAACTGCAACAGGATCCTATAATGACAAATCGGGAAGGGGTAGCTCTAAAACATTTTGTATTAGAGTCTGATTATAATTTGGCATTGACTGATTTTCAGCTTAAGTATACTATTACTGTGCAAGGTGATGTGTATGATAAAGAAAAATGGGTATTTCAGTATTTTGATAAATAGATATTGTACAAATACTATGAAACTATAAGAAAAAAATATCTCCATAGTGGTAAAAAAAACTTAACTACATGTGTATTGTTCCGAATATAAATAACGAGGATACCAATGTTTACAAATACACAGTTTGGAAAATTTTTAGATATATCACAACGATCTCTCAGTGCTAAAAAATTTCGTTTTGAGGTTATTGCAAATAATATAGCAAACGCTGAAACTCCTAATTTTAAGCGTTCTGAAGTAACGTTTGAAAATCGTCTCAGAGAGGCATTAGCATCAGAAAAGTATGAGCCTGTGTTAAAGGCAGCCAAGACACATGCTTCTCATTATGACTTTTTTACTCCTATGGACTATAGGAAAGTAAAAGTGCGTAGATCGCTTGATTGGAATACACAGGCACTTAATAATGGTAATAATGTGTCTATAGATCAAGAAGTAAGCAATAGATTAAAAACTCAGTTATCGTATAATTTAATTACGCGAAGTGTATCCAATGCTTTTAATCGAATAAATATAGCAATTAGGTAGGTCCTTATGGGAATGTTTACCAGCATAAATATAGCATCGTCTGGGCTAAGTGCTCAGCGTTTACGTGAATCGGTTATAAGTAATAATATAGCCAATGTAAATTCTACTCGTACTACACAAGGTGGGCCGTATAGACGTAGCAGGGTAGTTTTTGCTCCTATTACTGATGGTCCAGAATGGAAATCTCGTATTGTTCCTAAGATGCTTGATCCAGGTACAGGAAAAGGAGTAAGAGTGGCTGCTATTGAAAAAGATTACGACAATCAATTACGATTGAAGTATGATCCTACTCATCCAGACGCTATCATATCTGGTCCACGAAAAGGCTATGTTGAAATGCCAAATGTAAATATAGTAGAAGAGTTTACTGATCTTGTTTCTGCTTCTCGTGCATATCAAGCAAATGTCGAAGTGATAAATAGTGCTACTTCAATGTTTGAGATGGCATTGAATATTGGGATTGCTTAGTATATACTAATTATAGTGTATAATAGTTAGAATGAATATAAAAATATAGGTTTTATTGTAGACTATAACAAAGGGAGGATATATGAATACAATACTTATACAAGCTAAGGGAGTGCCTGCTCCTATAGATTCTATAATAACAAATAAGCTCGCATTACAAAAAACACATCCTGCACATTTCTCAAGTGCAACAGATAGCAGCAAAGAGCTGTCAGAAAATGATTCAAGCAGTTTTAAGAATATTTTACTCAAAGGAATTGATAAGGCATCAGAATTAGAGCACTATGCAGTAGACATTGCACAGCAATCTCAATTAGATCCCTCTATAGATGAACATGATGTGAGTATAGCAGCAGCAAAAGCGAGTATGGCAGTACAATTAACGCGTAGTATTGTTGATAGAGCTTTAGAAGCATACAGAAGTATTATAGCATTACGATAAAAGAGAACAATGTATTCTCTTTCCTTTCTATAGTACTATCTATTTCGTATGTATAGTATGTTGTATAAAATAGGAAAGAGTATGTTTTACTAATTGTTAGTATTAGTAGGACTTGTCATTATTTCTTTTTTTTAGTAATATAATTCTTGAGGGGCATTAAAAGGGGACTATGCTAAATTTCTTTAAAAAATTTTTTATGTCCATAGTAACATTATGGTCAAAAATATCTGTATTACAAAAAATAATAGCAACTGCATTTTTTGGTATTGTAATAATTTTTGTTATATTTATCTCTGTATACAGTGTTCGTGATACGGATATATATTTGTTTACTAATGGTATCAGTGATTCTGTTCAATTACAGAAAATAACATTTAGGCTTGATCAGGAAGCTGTGCCATATACTGTTGATAGTAATAATCGTATTAAAGTAAAAGATGTTGGTACTGCACGATATTTAAGAAATATTATTGTTCGAGAAAATCTTTTGCCTTCGGATACTGATCCTTGGGAATTATTTGATATTACTCGTTGGACACAAACAGATTTTGAAAGAAATATTAATTTACAACGATCTCTTACAAAGCAAATTAAGCAACATATTGAATCTCTTGATGATATTGATAGTGCTGAAGTAACACTGGTTATTCCTGAAGATACTTTATTTGAAAGCGATAGGAATCCACCATCAGCATCAGTAATACTTACCATTAAGCCTAGTTCTACCATTAGAGAAGAACGAAAGAAGTTAGAAGGTATTGAGCAGTTGATACTGTTTGCTATTGAAGGATTAACAGAAGACAATTTAACTATCAGTGATTCAAGTGGAGTAGTCTTAAATAATTTTGAAGATTTCGCTGCTTTTGACGATCTTGAGCTTACAAAGCGACAGCTGGATATAAAGGCAGGTATAGAAAAGGAATATAAAGAAGCTATATATGATGCATTATCGGGAATATATACTCCTGATAGAGTGAAGATAGTAAACATTAATGTTGATATGGACTTTGCAAAAAAATCTCAAGAGACAACAGAAAATTTTCCTATAATTGTTCGTAAAGATAATCCTGAAACTCCATATGATGAGTCGGAAGTTGTTCTCAGTATTGTACGAGCACAGCAAACGGCTAATCAAACATATAAAGGAAGTGGTTTTAATCCTGAAGGTCCGCCTGGAGTAGAAGGGCAGGTCCCTCCTAGTTATAAAGATTTAGATGGCTTAGTGGCTGAATGGACACATGATACTGATACTTTTAATAATGAAATAAATCAGCGCAAAATAGTAGAGGAAAAACGTCCTGAGATTACTCGTATCACTGCTAGTGTTGCTCTCGATGGTATCTGGTATACAGAATATGATGATAACGGAAAGAGAGTGGTCACTTCAAATGGTTCAATACAAAGACGATATGAAGCGTTAGAATCCGCTCAGATACGTCAAGCAAAATTGCTTGTAGAGGCAGCAGTAGGATATTCTACTGATAGAGAAGATATTGTAAATGTTGAAAATATTCAGTTTGATAGAACAGCTCTTTTTGCTATTGAAGATGCGAAAATTCGTGCTCAAATGAGACTGTATCGTATATTGCGCATAAGTGGTTTTGTGGTATTAGGCTTACTTATTGTGTTTATTATATTTAGAATTATTTCTCAGCTTGTTGAAAGCTATAGATTAAGAAAAGAAGAAGAGTTAGCAAATAGGTATAGAAGACTGAGAGAGGAACAAATTTCATCATTCCAAATTGGTGAAGAACCTGAGTCTGAAGTAGATATTTTAAGAAAAGAAATTACACATAAAATTAAACAGTCGCCTGATGAAGTAGTAAAATTAGTTCGTTTATGGGTTGATGGGCCTGTTTCTGTAACATTGGAGTAGCTATGGATACATTTGATAATGATGGTCAGTTTGATATGGACTCGGATATTTTTGTTTCATCTGATGAGAAAAAAATAGAAATTAGTGAAGAAAAAGATATTTCTGGGAAACAGAAAGCTGCTATACTCATGGTGTCTCTTGGGAATGAAATAGCAAGTGATTTGTTTAAGAAGCTATCAGCAAAAGAAGTAGAGAGTTTAGTGCTTGAAATTTCTCAGCTAGGAAAATTTAGTAATGATGTAAAATTAAGCGTATTAAAGGAGTTTAATGATATCCTTAGTGCTAATGAGTATATAAATATTGGTGGCGTTGATTATGCCCGATCTATACTTGAAACATCGTTGGGAACTTTACGTGCATCCGAGATTATAAATCGGATTATTTATTCTAAAAAAGGCCCTTTTGATCTTCTCAGAAAAGCAGATGTACCACAGATACAAAGTTTAATTCAAAAAGAAATGCCTCAAACTATAGCTTTATTGTTATCGTACTTAGAGCCTAAAAAGGCATCAGAAGTACTGGCAGGACTACCTCCGCAACAGCAAGCGGAAGTAGCAAAGCGTATTGCTACTATTCGACAGATTAGTCCTGATATGCTAAGAGATGTTGATAGAGTGTTAGAACAAAAAATTATGGCAATGTCTGGAAGTGATGTGTTAGTTGCTGGTGGTATTGATACAGCGGTAGAAATTCTTAACGTTGTTGAGCGGGGTGTTGAAAAAAATATTATAGAGACTATTGAAGATACAGATCCTGAGCTTGCCGAAGAAATTAAAAAACGTATGTTTATATTTGATGATATAGTATTACTGGATGATAGATCAATTCAGCGTGTTATTCAAGAAATTGATAATTCGGAATTGGCAAAAGCATTAAAAGGTACTAATGAACGTGTGAAAGAAAAATTGTTCTCAAATATGTCTAGTAGAGCAGGGGAGCTTATAAAAGAAGAAATAGAATATATGGGTCCAGTGAGATTACGAGAAGTTGAGGAAGTGCAACAAAAGATAGTTACAATTATCAGACGTCTTGAAGATCAAGGTGAAGTAGTTATCTCCAGAGGAGAACAGGAAACATTTGTTTAGTTTCGGTAAGTATAGGGAGGTGTCGTGAAGTTAAAAAAATTATTACGAGCAGAAGAACTTTCTTCAAGGCAAACTAAGATTATTAGATTAGATTATTCTCATGTTGAAGGAGTAGGTATTCCTGCAAACTCTACTTTGCCTTCAGATGAAGATAGTAAGAAACAAAAGGTAGTGGAAGCAGCTAAAAAAGAAGCAAAATTATTGATAGATAATGCAAAAGAAGAAGTTCAAAAAATAAAGGATATTGCTCAAAAAAACTATGAACTGGAAGTTACTGCAATAAAGCAAGAATATGAAGAAAAAGGACAGATATTACAGAATGAGTTTAATCAAAAACAGGATGCACTTGAACAAGAGTATGAAATAAAATATAAGCAACTGCAGCAAGAACAAGAAGCTATAGATATCCATTTAGAGCAGTCTAAGGAAGAAATTCGACAGAAAGTATTTCAAGAAATTGTTGAAACGGTAACAAAAGAGACACAGAAACGTGTGAGAGGGGAGTATGTACAGTTGATGAAGCAGGTACACGCTATACTTGATCAAGCTATTGAAAAACGAAGGGAGCTTATTAAAGAGTTTGAGCATGAAGTTTCAGATCTCATAGTACTTATTGTTCAGAAAATTGTAAAAGTGATGAGTGAAAAAGATAGAAGCATTGTAATTAAGAATATACATCAATCTTTGTCTTTGTTGAAAGATAGGGAGCATTTCCTCGTCCGTGTAAATACTATTGACTTAGGTGCAGTACGTGATGAAGTAAATTCAATGAAAAAGGTACTGAAAATTAAAGGAGTAATCACTGTAGTTGAAGATAGTACAATTGATCCAGGCGGCTGTGTTATTGAAACAGAGCTTGGCGAAGTTGACGCAAGAATCTCTACTCAGTTGCTTGAGATGACTAATAAAATTCGTGAATTAAGTCCTATTAAACATGCAAAATTCTAGTTTTAAAAATACTTTCCTAAGATCTATTGCGCAATCTATTGAATATTTTTCTCCTGTTCATGTGTATGGTCATGTTGTTTCGGTAGAAGGAAACTCTATTATAGTAAAAAATATACAAGCTACTATAGGAGATATTTGTATTGTTGGAAATGGTATTTTAGCTGAAATTATAGCTATGAAAGAGAATGAAGTGGTAGTAGTTCCTTTTAGCAAAGTAGAAAAAATTAATATTGGGGATAAGGTATGGGTGCAAAAAACATATGGTACTGCTATAAGTGATGCATTGATAGGAAGAACTGTGAATGCATTAGGAAATGCCATTGATGGAAAAGGAAGCATTGCTCATACTGATGATTGTGTATCCAACACGTATATTCCTAGTGTATTGGAGCGACCTTTAATTGATGAGCAATTATGCACTGGAGTGAAAGCTATTGATAGTTTTATCCCGATAGGAAAAGGGCAGCGGATAGGGATATTTTCTGGCAGTGGTGTTGGTAAAACAACACTGTTAGGAATGATGATACGTAACTCCTCAGCAGATGTAAATATAGTATGTTTAGTAGGGGAACGCGGAAGGGAGGTAAAGGAGCTTATTCAGTATACTTTGGGAGAGAGAGGATTAGAGAAAGCTATTATTGTGAATGCATCTTCGCATGAATCAGCACCAATGAGAATTAGAGCTGTCAATTATGCACTATCAATAGCTGAATATTTTAGAGATAAAGGAAAAGATGTTGCTTTTTATTTAGATTCTGTTACACGATTAGTACATGCACAAAGGGAGATTGGGCTTATGAGAGGGGAATTGCCTGCTTCACGTGGATATCCTCCTTCAATATTTCCTCTTCTTGCTAGTACCTTTGAACGTTGTGGTACCTCTGCTTTTGGATCTATTACAGGTATATTTACTATTTTGGTAGAAGGAGGAGATGCTGACGAGCCTGTTTCTGATGTTGTAAGAGGTCTTATTGATGGACATATACACTTACAAAGAGAGCTTGCAGAGAGAAATCATTATCCTGCTATCCATATAGCAAGTTCGTTGAGTAGGGTAGCAAATGATATAGTGAGTAAAGATCATAAGGAAGCAATACATAAAATACGAAAGTATTTAGGGATATACGAACAATCAAAGGATATTATAAATGCTGGAGTATATGAAAAAGGATCTAATACTGCATTGGATAATTTTCTTGATGTTATGGATGTATTTAATGCGTTTGTGCAACAATCTATTGATGAAAGTGTTGATTGTTCCGAAATTCAGAATGAATGTATGGCTTTGGCAAAGCATTTGAGGTAATACTATATGAAAAGAAGTAAGTTTGCTCTAAATGGAATTATGACTATTCGCAAATATAAAGAGCTTATTGCAAGAAAGTCATTGATTGAAGCAAGGCAGCCTTTAGTAAAAGTTGATGAAAAAATACAGATGCTAGAGCAACAAAAACAAAAAGTGTTGCATAGTACCGCTCCATTATATGATGCCAATAATAGAGAGAAGGAGAAAATACAGAAAGAAAGGAAAGATTCTGATGCTTCTCAGTTACTGTATAATTTAGCGTCTTTATCAAGTTATAGTAATGCTATTACTCTATTACACGCAAAGAGAAAATTTATAAAAAAAGAAATAGAGCCATTTCAAAAACAGTATGGTATTGCTAAAAATAAGTTAGAGACAATGCAAATTTTGTATCGAAATTTTAAGAGTAAAGAAACGAAAAAAATAAATAAGGAAAAAATGGCTGAATTGCAGGAGATCATGCTATGCTAAAAAAAGTAAGTATTATTTTAGTTCTGTTGCTCGTTTTTAGTGTGTTGTTAGGGAGTCTTCTTTATTGGTTAGAGTTAGTGAATGTCTTACCATCTAGGGTATTTATCAATTTTTTTGACAATATAACGAATGAAAGTACTCCTACACTTGAAATTGAATCTGTGAGTGATACTCTATTGCTTGAAAAAATTAGGTTAGAGAAGCAATATGAAGCCATACAAACACAACAGCAAAATCTTGTTGATTTTGAACAAACGCTTGTACAAAGAGAGCAAGAAATAGTGAAAAAAGAAGAGATAATACGTATGCGTGAAGAAGAATTAGATAATCAAGAATTAAGTCTAAACCAGCGTGCAAAAACAATCGACAATAAAACTGAGGGAGTACGGTATAATACACAAGCTCTTTTAAATATGCCTCCGCGTTCTGCTGTTAGAATATTGGAAGGATATGAAGATCAACAGTTAATTGATACTCTGTTAATTGCAGATCAAATAGCAAATGAAAATAATACCCAATCATTAGTGCCATTTTGGTTGTCACTGATGGATCCTGTGAAAGTTGCTGAGATACAAGCAAAAATAACATATAGATAAGGACGTCTATGATTCAAACTATATCATTGCAGAACAATTATGGAACATTGTTTGCACATGAAAGCAATACTTATTCTGCTAATATACTGTTAGATGGAAAAGGAAGTGATGTATATTCTGCAGGTTCGCCTCTTGAAAATACCTATCAATCATTTCAAAAAGAGCTTATGAATACTGCAGATAAGAAAAATACCTATCAATATTCTAGCCAACAACAAGAAAAGCAAAGTATTGTTCAGCAAAATACAGATAAGTCGTATAAAGAAGCCCATTCTTCTTATAAAGATAATATCTCCGTGCATAAAAAGGTACGTACAAAGACTGCAGAGAAACAAAAAGATACTGATAGTGTTTCTAAGCAAAAAATACATGAAGGAACAACGAGAGAGAAAGAAGAGAGTACTAGCTTTGTAGAGCAGACATTTCTTTCTCATGTATTACAAGAAAAAAAGTTGCCTGTACATGCATCAACACACAGATCTGATGAAGAAAATACAGAGAAGACGAAACCAAAACATAGGAGTACCCTACAATTATCCAAGCATGATAATGAAGAAGAATCTTCTATTGTATTTGATATGCTTTCTAAATATCATAAAAAATACGATAAAAAAACTGATACTTCTGCTGATAGTTTTACGGTAAAAGAAGCAACTGCACAGAAAGGAGCAATATCTCAAGAAAGTCTGTCTTCATCCTTTGTGTCTCAGAAAGAACAAATACAAGATACTATTGAAACTCTTATAAAAGAAAGTAATCTTAGCAAAGAAAAAAATAATGCTTCCTTACATCAAACAGAAGAAGCTGCTTCTTTTGAAAAAACGGAAAAGGAAACTTCTCTTTTTTCACAGTTACAGCATACAATAAAAAATAATTATCATAAAAAAAAGTATAAACAGTCACTTACTGCTGATAACAAAAATGTATTTTCTCATGAAAATGTAAAAGCCTCTTCTCAAGAATATGCTATGTTGCATCAACAGATATCTTTAGAAACTCAAGGTATGTCGATTCCTCGTAAAGTATCTCTGTTACATAATGCACAAAATCAGTTACAAAATTTTATTCAAAATGATTTTATGAAACAAGCTCGCTTGCTCATACACCCTAATGCTTCAGGAGAGATTAAAATTGCATTACAACCACGTGAATTAGGTGATGTTAAGTATACTATAAAACTTGATAAAAATAGTATTAGTGCTAAAGTGGTGGTAGAAAGCGATGCAGTAAAAGAGTTGGTATTAAAAAGTATTGAACAGCTATCTAAACAATTTTTGCAAGAAGGGTATGAAATTGGTAATTTTACTGTTTCAGTTGATTCTAAAAATACCGAAAATAATACAAATGATAAGGACGAATTGCCAAAGCAGTTACAACAAGACAAAGAAATAGATTTGCTTGGATATGTAGCTGATGCTTTTGAAGGAGCATATGTTGGGGTTTCAGACCGTATCAATTTAATTGCATAGGAGTTATAATGAATATAAGCCAATTACAAGTTGCACAATCAAGTGTAGCTTCAGTATCAAACAATACTGAAGCTACAGCACAACAAAGAACAGATCAATCAAGGGATATTATTCAAAATCAGCAAGTGTTAGGAAAAGATGATTTTTTGCAATTATTGGTAACACAATTAAAATATCAAGATCCAAGCAAGCCTATGGAAGATACTGCATTTATATCGCAAATGGCTGAATTTTCTGCACTTGAGCAAATGACAAATATGAGTAAAGGGTTTGAAAGTCTTGCAGGTAATCTTAATAGCGCTTTTGTTTTATCTCTTATAGGGAAAGATGTTGAAATTACTAATAATACTAATGTGGTTTCAGGAAAGGTAAATGAGGTTACATTGGGCTCTAGCCCTCAAGTGAATGTTGAAGGATCATACTATGCTATAGACAATATAAGCCGAGTAGGCAACATGGAGGTACAATAATATGATGAGGTCTCTTTATTCAGGAGTTTCTGGTTTACAGAATCATCAAACAAAAATGGATGTAATTGGAAATAATATATCGAATGTGAATACAATAGGATTTAAGAAAGGACGTGTTACATTTCAGGATATTTTTTCACAATATCTTGATAGCCCTTCTGCTCCAAATCAACGTTTAGGTGGAGTTAATCCAAAGCAAGTGGGGCTTGGTATGTCAATAGCTTCTATAGATACATTATTTACCGAAGGCTCATTACAAACAACAGGAGTGAAAGGAGATCTTGCAATTACTGGAAACGGTTTTTTTATTTTACGTTCTGGTGAAGAAGAGTTATTTACTCGAGCAGGTGCTTTTGATGTCGACTCAGAAGGGCGTTTAGTAAACCCTGCAAATGGTATGAGGGTACAAGGATGGAATGCTCAAAGAATTGATACTGATTATGTAATAAACACGACTGGTTCAATTGAAGATGTGCAAATTCCAATTCAAGCAAAAGATCCAGCAAACGCTACTACGCAAGTATTATTGCGTTCTAACTTAAATAAGAACACTCAGGTTATTCCTCCTGGTTCTGACGCTACTACTATTGCAGAAAATACTTGGGTAGTAGAGGAAACTATTTATGATGCTTTTGGAGTAGGTCATTTATTACAGATGAGTTTTACAAGAGATGGTGCTACAGTAAATCAATGGAATGTTGATGTTGTGATAAATCCAAATAATGAAAATAATCTTCCTATTCTTCCTGCGTTAACAATAGGAGGACAGGCTTTGCCTGCCAATAATTTTCAGGTTACTTTTGATAATCAAGGGGTTATACAATCAGTAGGGGAAGATGCAGCAGGACCTCTTGATCTTTTAGATAGGTTAGAGGTAGCGGTTACATTTGCTGTTCCAGACGCGAACCCTGTTCCTGATGCAACTGGAGCTTTGATTACACAAACACAGCAATTTAATATTGATCTAGGAAATGCTGGACAGTTTGTGGATAGTGTTACTCAGTTTGCTTCTGAAAGTTCTACAAAAATATATTCACAAGATGGATATACTATGGGATATCTTCAAGATTTTTCGATAGATCAATTAGGGAATGTTGTTGGAAAATTTAGTAATGATCAGAGACGAGTGCTTGCTAAGATTGCTCTTGCTTCATTTGCAAATCCAGAAGGATTGGAAAAAACTGGTGATACAAATTTTACTGTAACGAGTAACAGCGGTTTGGCAAATATAGGTGAGCCTGCAACTGTAGATAGGGGATTTATCCAAGCAGGAAAACTTGAAATGAGTAATGTAGATATTGCAGAAGAATTTACTGATATGATAGTCACACAGCGTGGGTTTCAAGCTAATAGTAGAACTATCCGTACTTCTGATCAAATGATACAAGAATTGCTGACATTGAAACAATAAATTTTTTAATGCATATATTGTATAATGTATGTTTTAGAGAGTAAAAAATAACATTTGTTATAGTGAAATATGTGATAAAATATGGTGTTAGTTACAAAATTGAATAATTCTTATTATTATCTTAATCCTCATCTCATTGAAACTGTGGAATCAAAGCCAGATACCACCATAACGTTAGTATCAAATAAAAGTTTAGTTATAAAAGAAAGTCCTCAAGCGTTAATTCAAAAAATTAAAGAATATAGACGTTCTATTGGTATAGAAATAAGTGAGGATGAAGGGAAAGAGGTACTTGAATGAGATTAAATATACTTACTGTAGTGGGCTTATTGTCAGTGTGGGGGGTGATAATAGTTGGTATATTGTTTGCCGGAGTAGGAATTTTTCCTTTTATAAGTATATCTTCTCTTTTTATTATTTTTGGAGGCATTATAACAATACTGATGATAGCGGCTCCAAAAGGATTTATACGTAATATGTATGTATATCTTCGTATATGTCTGTCAAATACAGATTCTAATAAAATTGAAACTATTGATTTACTGGTAAATCTTTCTAACAAAGCAAGAAGAGATGGATTACTTGCTCTTGAAGATAATTTAGCTGATATAGAGAATCAGCATATGCGCAAAGGAATACAAATGGTTATTGATGGAACTGATCCTACTATTATTAAACGTACTCTTTTAATAGAGCAAGATGAGGTTCATTCTCGACATGAAAAAGTACAGAATACATTTGTGTTTTTAGAAAAAATTTCTCCTGCACTCGGTCTTATTGGAACTGTTATTGGCCTTATTGCACTTTTAGGTAATATTGGAGGAGATCCTGCTTCTATTGGCTTGGGTATGCAAACTGCTCTTGTTACTACATTGTATGGATCTTTGCTTGCAAATGTATTTTTTGCTCCTATTCGTAACAGACTAATAGAACATGATATAGAAGAATTTCTTGTTTACGATATAATTTTAGAAGGGGTACTTGGAATACAAGCTGGGGATAACCCTCGTATATTGAAAGATAGATTGCATGCTTTTCTTAGCAATGAGGAAAAGGAAAAAGTATACATAGATGAGGAGCGATAATATATGCCTCAATTAACTCAAGAAACTGTACAAAGAAAAAGGCAAACAAAAAGAGGAAGTGTTGGAGCTCCATTATGGATGGTAACGTTTGGTGATATGACAACATTATTGCTCACTTTTTTTATTATTCTTCTCACTGCAGCAAAAATTGATGGACATGAATTAAAGATAATTCTCTCTAATTTTCCAGGGTTAGATAAATTGCTTACAGGAACTACGCTTGTAGAAGGTCCTCTTACGAGTCAAAGTGTACTATTAGAATCTTCAGTGTCAAATGTTATTGAAACTGCCCTAAATGCAGTAGAAAAGGATCTTACAGGATTTTTTGAAGATTTTGACCAAGATACAGTACAGTTATCAAGCAATGAGAGAGGTTTAGTGATATCTCTTGCTTCTGATTATTTCTTTGAACGTTATTCAGCAAAAGTTAATTTACTAAACTATGGAGATTTGTTGAGAAAAATAGCCCAAGTGTTACAAAATTTTGCCCAAGAAGGAGGGCTTTTTAGAGTGGAAGGACATGCCGATGAAACTAATTTTCCACTTGGATTACAGTTTGATGATGTATGGGAATTATCGTCTGCGAGAGCTGTATCTATTATACAGATTTTAGAAAAATATTTGGTTCCGTTAAGGAATGCCCATGTGTC
>CBDDCA010000005.1:0-726939 GCA_965226055.1 Spirochaetia bacterium
CCTACAAGTACGAAGGTAGTCATTGCTAGCACCCATGTCAGTGCAACTATAGTTAGGTTTTGCTTATATTGAGAGTGTACCCCCCCCCCCCCCGATTTTCACGGCTTGTAGCTTATCGTTTTGATAGCTATCGTTCATCCATTTCTTCATAAGAATCTCCTTTTATTATTATGTATTATATCATATTCATTATAACACAACATACTATTATTGTGTTACTATATTATAGCAAAAAAATATAGCTTATTTTAATTCTAAGTAGCGATAAATATCTTTTACTGATTGGATAAAATGAATACTTTTATACTTCTTGTGTTGTTGAATACTAAAAGGTGAAGAAAATATCAAACACTTCATATTTGCTTGCAAAGCACCGTACCCATCATAAAATATATGATTCCCGATGTATAAGCATTCATTATTTGCAACTCCTAATTGTGTAGCTGCTGTATCAAATAAAAAACGATGAGGCTTAAAATACCCATATTGCTCAGAAGAAATAACGCTTTGAAAATAAGGAAGCAGCTGCCAGTTTTGTAGCTTATCATGTGCCATAAAATCAGAGATAATACCGAGTTTATAATTATGGTGATAGAGATCACCTATGAGTGTGCGCATCCCCATACGAAGCGGTGTTCTTTTTAAGCCATTTATCCACATATGTTTTATTCTGTGTTCTAAGATATACTCTGATAAATATTTTGATACACCAGTCTGCTTAATAAATAATTCAAGTGAGAGTTTTTCAAAAAGCTCTTGATTTGTTTCATTATTATTTTCTAGTGTTTTACGTAATTTTCTTCGCATACGATAATAATGGTATATCCACTTAGAAGAGAAAATATAACGAAGCGGGGTACACAATAACATTATTGTATTGGAATAGAGAGTATTGTCAATATCAAATATAATTGCCTTAAAGCGATTAGAATTTTTTATCATAAGAAAATGGAACTTTTAGTGGTAACACTCTATAGCTATATTGACGATTAGACAACTGTTCATCTATTACCATAGATTCAATATCATCAAAACGAGTATTATAAAAATCAAATTCACCTGCAGGAGTAATGTATGGTATATATATTCTCCATGCAACTGTCTTTTTTATTGTATCACCTTCAATACTTTGTAATTCATCAATGAGGACAAGATAAAAAAATTGAGGATAGCGAATTGTCCACATATATAATTGTGTCTCTAATTCTTCTAACATGTTTGTAAAGAAAATATACTGAGGAATATTATTTTCAAAATTAGCATATAAACTATGAAAACTATACAAATACTGAACTACATTATTTACATAATGATATATAAAATCATCAGACTCTATACTTATTCTTGTTCTATTATCTTCAAGAGGATAAAATTGATAAAAAGAAACTTCATATTCTTTTAAGAAAGATAACACATTATTTACAAAATCAATAAGCGTATAACTATACCATTGCGCAATCTTATTGAAATCAGAAAAGTATTCTCTATTCTTAAAATCTTTTACAGTGAAATTTTGTTGTATAAACGCAGCAAAACTCTGATTACTTGCATACAATTCAAAATTATCATCATCTGGAAATAACCAATCCCATTCAATAATTTTTCGAGTATTGCGAGTAATATCACTAAATGGCAACTGCATAATATACTTAAATAAAAAAGGGATTTTCACATTTGTAAATAGTGTTGTGCCATTCAACACAAGCGAAACATGAGTTACAAAATCAGCAGGAGAAAAAGAGACATAGCTTTCAGCATTATCAAGAATATGTACTTGAACATATTCAATACTATACTCGTTATCAATGCGTATTGTCCAGCTTGAACGACTATGCAGTATAAAATTACCATACTGTTCAGGAATAATATCAATGGTTCGTGCTGTATCATCAATAAGAACAGAAAATTTCTTACCATCATTTTGCATATAAGTAGTATTAGTATAGTTTTCAAAAATATCTTTTTGATATATTTTATTAAGAATAAACTGACGTACTTCTACACTGGTAATAAGATTATATGCAAATACAGGAACACCATGCATAAAAAAGAAAAAACATACAAAAAAGAACAAGCATCTTACTCTACTCTTCATATAAAGAACCTTCATCTTGCTTTTTGATAGAACTAATGATACTTTTTGCTGCCTCTAAAGTTCCTCGTTGCTTCTCTAATCTATCAAGTAAAGAAAGAAATGAGACTCGCATGCTACTTCCTTGTTTACTGGAAAATTCTTGCATAAGTGCTTTAGATGCCCCTTGAAGAGTATAACGTTTTTTATATATCAGAAATTGCAGACGATATAATACATACAGCTCCTGATTAGAATACACTCTTTTCCCATGCACATCTTTCTTTACTAATAAGTAGGAAAGATGCTTTTCCCAATACCGTATAATATGCGGCTTAATACCCAATATATTTGATACTTGTGTGATAGTATAGGTTTGCATATACTATTACAAGTATATCACAGAAAATTATTTTATCTGCTATTCTTTTTTCTGTTACTTTTTCATCTGCTACTTTTTTATCTGCTATTCTTTCATCTGTTACTTTTTTAATTTGGGAACAATAATATTCTTAAAGTAATCTTCACAAATTTTGCGTACTTCTATACCACTTCCCACTCTCATGATACTATCATATAATGTACGTAATTGCTCGGTGTGTAACCTTCGTATAAGATATTTTGTTGAAGCAACATCTGATGGACTTACCGATACTTCTCGTACTCCCAAAGCAACTAGCACGGTAAGCATTACTGGATCTGCAGCCATATTACCACATACACCTACCTCTTTATTATATATGTTAGCACCTTTGACTGTAGTATCAATTAATCGTAATATACTAGGATGTAAGCTATCAGCTTCCTTTGAAAGCTCTGGGTGTACTCTATCCATAGCAAGCGTATACTGTGTGAGGTCGTTTGTCCCTATTGAAAAAAAGTCAACTTCTTTTGCAAGAAATTCAGCCATAAGAGCTGATGCTGGAGTCTCTATCATAATCCCCAGCTGAACAGGAGGAGCTTTTAACTCTTCCTGTACTTCTAACGCTATTTCCTTTGCTTTTAAGAATTCAATTGTGCGAGAAATCATTGGAAACATAATTCTAAATGTGACATTATTCTTACTTTCAAACTGTTGCAGTGCAGCTCTATATATTGCCCTTAATTGCTTCTTAAATATTGTAATATTACTTAGCAGTAAGCGTATTCCTCGTATTCCTAAAAAAGGATTATCTTCCTTCGGTATTTGTAACCAACTTACTGGTTTATCGCCTCCAATATCCATCACTCGTACTATGATAGGAATATTTTCTAATACATTTGCCACATGAGAATATGCGTTATATTGCTCATCCTCAGTTGGTTCTTTACTACTGTTTACAAACAAAAACTCTGTCCTAAATAAGCCTACCCCTTCTCCTCCCTTTTCTAGCACCAAACTAGAATCTGTCACATTAGCAATATTACAAAACACTTCTACACGTTGCTTATCTTCGCTTATTGCTTCCATATGTGCTTCTTGTTCTTCCTTATGTTTTTGAGCCTTTTGTTTCTTGCTATATTCTTTTGCTTTCAAAATAAGAGCATCACTAGGATTAGTAATTAAGCGATCAGCGACTGCATCTAAAATTACTATCTGTTCCTCTTGTAAGTCAAATATATCACTTCCCATACCAACAAGTGCTGGAATACCGAGCGCACGTGCTAATATAGCCATGTGAGAAGTAGCTCCCCCTAAACTAGTACAAATACCTTGTACAGAACTATCATGAAGAGAGGCAGTCTGTGTTGGAGTAAGCTCCTTTGAAATCAAAATAAATGGAGTATCACTTGGCAATTTCTTTTGTTCTTTGTTCTCTAAAATTCGAAGTAAGCGTATTCGCACATCTTTCATATCATATGCACGTGCTTGCAACACTAAATCATCAAGTTTTTCTAATACTTGTGCTTGCTGTAATAAGACTTCACTGACAGCATAAGAAGCATCGCAATCTTTATGTATATATTCCAACATCATATCCACAATAGGAGCATCATTTATAATCATAACATGCCCATCTATAATATCAGCTTCAACTTCTAACTGCTTTTTCAATAAATCTTCTTTAAGCACTTTCAGTTGCTCAATAGCTGTTGTTTGTGCTTTCTGTAATCTTTCAATTTCCTCTTCTGCAGGTCCAAGAGCTGTCTTTTTAGCAATAGTAAACTCATCATCTTTAAGAAAAAACACAGGAGCAACCGCTATGCCTGGAGACGCTTTAATTCCCTCTATATACTTACTATCAGCTTCTATATCCATAGCTTCATAGAGTGCAACATCAGTAGTATCTATCTCTATTGCTTTCTCATGATTAAGCTCATTTTCTATATACAAAATGATTGCATCAAAGGCTTCCTGTGCCTTATCCCCTTCTGCACTTATAGTTATTTCAGTATTGCAACTAATATTCAATTTTAAGATTGATGGCATGCTTTTTAATGATGCTGATGCTTGATCAGTATGAATATACACATCAGTAGTATCATAAGACTGTGCCATACTCGCTAGTTTTGTAGCAGGACGTGCATGCATACCATTCTCACCAAGAAAAGTAAGCGTTTTATGTATTCCTTTAATCTCTATTTTTTCACTATTTGATTGTACTGTATCTTTGGAAAATGTCTTTATTATTTTATGTATATCTTGTGTTTTGGATAAGACATCAATAATTTCTTTATCTTCAATAATCATGGTAAGGCGAGTAAGAACATCAAGATGAGCATCTGAACCAGAAGCTATTCCACATACAAGATGTACACGGTCACCTTTATCATTCCATATTACTCCCTCAGGAAATTGTCCAATAAACATTGCATCTTGTAATATGTGCTGCATGGCATTACGAGTACCATGAGGAATAGCAACACCATTCATAAGATAGGTAGACACTTCATCTTCACGCTGAAGCATCCCATCTTTATAGCCTTCAGAAACTTTTCCATTCTTAATTAAAAAGTTTGCAATTTGTTCTATTGCATCTTGCTTATTTGATGCCTTTAGACCAATAGCAACATCATGTTCACTAAGTATAAATCTTTTGACCTCACTCATTCATACCTCCATAAAATGTTTCATTTGTTACAATAAAAAAATTATTCTTATTTACTCTGTATTCTGACCATAATATGCATTTTTGCCATGTTTTCTTTGATAATGTTTCTCTAAAATATATTGAGGAACAGGAGATACATCTTGGTATAATTGAACAGTCCGAAATGCCATACAAGCAAGCTCTTCTAGTACCACAGCATTATGCACAGCATCAGCGGCATCTGTACCCCACGTAAAGGGACCGTGATTTTTTACAAGCACTCCTGGCATCTCTAAAGGACGCAGTTTTTTTTGTTCAAATGTTTCTACTATCACTTTTCCTGTCTGTAATTCATAATGAGACTCTACCTCGTCTTTTTGTAAGGTTCGAGTACAAGGGATAGTGCCATAAAAATAATCTCCATGTGTTGTGCCATAACAAGGAATATCTTTACCTGCTTGAGCCCACGAAGTAGCCCAAGGAGAATGAGTATGTACTATGCCACCTATGTCCCTAAAACATCTATATAATTCTAGGTGAGTAGGAGTATCCGAAGATGGACGCAGAACCCCTTCAAGTATATCACCATCCAGAGATACCACTACTATATCATCTACGCTGAGTGTTTCGTAAGAGACACCACTGGGTTTAATTGCAACAATATTGCGTTCCCTATCTATCTCGCTTACATTTCCCCATGTAAACTTTATAAGATCATGCTTTGGAAGTGCCATGTTTGCTTCATATACCTTTTTTCGCATTTCTTGTGCTATACTAGACATAATAGTGTGCCTCCTTCATTTTTTGTATCACCCATTCTCGTACTTGTGAAAGACGATATTCTTCTCCTTCTTTTAACCACATTTCAATCAAAAAAGGGCCTCTATACCGAATAGTAGTAAGGTACTGAAATGCTTTTACAAAATCAACCTCGCCTTCTCCAAGCACTAAGTCTCTAAATTGACCAGCAAAATCTTTTTTGACTGTCAGTATATCTTTTAAGTGCATGCCTACAATAAGTTCGGGACATACCTGTAAATCTTCAAGCACAGAATTAGGTTGCCATGCCCATATATTTCCAATATCAGGATATACTTTCAACCATGCTGAGGGAATGATATCAAAAATATCCTTAAATTTCCGAATTGAATTTATGTAATGATGATCCATAATTTCAATCCCTAAACATACTTGTGCTTGGCTTGCTATATCTAACGAGCGAGATAGCCCTTCAATAAAATACTCATGAGTATCCTTTCCGCTTTCTTCATAATATACATCGTAGCCAGCTACCTGAATAACACGAATACCTAACTCATATGCTAGTGCAATAGCTTTCTTTGATATATCAATAGCTTTTTCTCTTATGTTTCTCTCTCTACTTCCCAGAGGAAATCGTCTATGTCCACTCAAACACATAGTAGGAATAGACAATGAAGTATCTTCAACACATCGCTTTAATGTGTGTATATCTTTCGTATTCCAATCTAAACGTGATAGTCTCTCATCACTCTCATCTATTGACATCTCTATGAAATTATACCCAGCATCATTTGCAAGAAGAAATTTTTCTGTCC
This sequence comes from Spirochaetia bacterium, assembly GCA_965226055.1. GTDB lineage: Bacteria > Spirochaetota > Spirochaetia > WTKD01 > CBDDCA01. Next base: position 6,660 of record CBDDCA010000005.1, read on the forward strand.
ATGACAAAGAAGCTGGGAGTGCTTTCTCATAAATTCCAATGTTCATACTTTTATGCTATACTACTTTTTATAATAAAATTACAATAAAGAAGGAAATGGTAAATCAGGTTCAATAGCAAAGGCATCTTCAAAGCCACGTCTATAATTATAGACAAGAACATCCTTATCATCTGGATATGTAAACTTACCTCCTACTTGCCAAATAAAAGGCTTAAATGTATATTGTAGCCTATCTTTTTTCATTTTCCATAACATAAGAATTTCATTTGGATCAGCTTGAAAGTTAGTCCAAATATCATGGTGTATAGGAATGACTACTTTCGTATTTAAGCTTTCTGCCATGCGTAATATATCCACACTCGTAATTTTATCAGTCATACCGCGAGGATTTTCCCCATACGAACCAAACGCAACATCAATATCATAATCATTTCCATGCTTTGCAAAATGATTAGAATAATGAGAGTCACCACTATGATAGATAGTTCCTCCAGGAGTTTTGAAGATATAATTGACTGCCAACTCGTTCATATTTTGTGGCATTTTATCCTTTAATATAACCCCTTCAGGAGCAGTAACTAAACATGTTCTATCAAAAGATTCTAATGCTATAATCTCAACATCATTGATAGTAATGCTGTCTCCAGGATGCATAACCTTACATCTACTTTCTGGTACTCCCCATTTCTTCCATAGGTCAACACAAGATTGCGGACCTATAAAAGGAACATTTTCATCACAATTCTGCATTACTGCAGCAGCTACATTTTCATCAATATGATCACCATGATGATGTGTTGCCAACAACGCATCTAATTGTTTAATAGCAAAAGGATCAATTACACACGGAACATTTCTTAAATTTGGTTGTAGATCAACACATCCAATCATTCTTTGATGCTGATGTTGCTTTTTCATTAAAGGGTTGGCTTTTGTACGCTTTCCTGTTTTTACCCATAGATCCATACAGAGATTAGTATTACCTTCTGTCTTTATCCACATACCAGTACAGCCTAACCACCACATGGCAACAGTCCCTTTTTTCACTTCTTCCTGTTCAATCTCCTCATTCAACCATGTTCCCCATTCAGGAAAAGTACTTAATATCCATGATTCTCGAGTAATTTCTGATACTTTACTCATATATAATCCTCCATATAATTTATTTATTTTGTTTTGTTTCTTTCCAATTATATATTACCATATTTATCAAAAAAAATCAATAGAAAAGAACAAAAAAATATTGACTATATGATTTAGTTATACTAAAATAATTAATATAAAATATACAGGAGGTATTATGAATCAAATCATTGATTTATTTTTTGAAGGTTTTTTAGGAGAACCATCAATATTTCTAGGATTTATTACCCTAGTTGGCTATGTCGCTCTTGGGCGTAATGTTGCTCAAATAGTAGCAGGGGTAATAAAAACTATTGTTGGCTTTAGAATTTTACAAGCAGGTACAGGGCTACTCGTTCGCAATTTTCGCCCTATCCTTAATGCTTTTGTAGAAAAATTCGGAGTACAAGGAGTCTTTTTATCCCCAGAAGGAGGAGGGCTTCCTGCTGCTACTTCTGCACTGGAAAAAGTAGATGTTGGAGGAGGTGCATCAGCGTATTCATGGGTAGGATATACGCTTGTGTTTGCGTTTCTACTCAATGTACTGTTTGTAGCGTTACGAAAAATAACAAAAATGAATTCTGTATATGTAACAGGACACCTCATGTTTATTCATTCAGTTGTTGCTACATGGATTTCTTACTCTATACTTGGGTTTGGTGTAGTAGGAACAGTAGCAGTATCATCACTCTTTTTAGCATTATACTGGGGATATACAGGAACAATGCTCTTAAAACCAACGAATGAAATTACTGGAGGCGCAGGATTTACTATCGGTCATCAACAAATGTTTGGAGATTGGATAGCATATAAACTTGGTCCAGTTGTTGGAGATCCTAAAAAGAGTATTGAAGAATATGCAGATAAATTACCTTCAAGCCTTAAAATATTACAAGATAAAGTTGTATCTTCTGGTATTATTATGTTTATCTTTATTGGTACAATTATGCTGCTTATGGGACCAGCAACAATAGAAACTATGGACGGATTACCCGGCAAAAACTGGGTAACTCGAGTGATACTCACAACACTTGCGTTTCCTGTTGCACTCTCTCTCATTATGTTAGGAGTAAAGATGTTCGTAACAGAAATACAAACATCGTTTGAAGGAATACGACAAAAACTACTTCCCGGTGCAGCGGTAGGGATTGATGCTGCTGCAATCTATGGTTTTGCACATCCCGTAACTATATTATTTGGGTTTTTGTTCGGTGCTTTAGGAAGTTTTATTGGAGTTGGAACGCTCATATTATTTAGCTCTCCTATCCTTGCTATTCCCGGATTTATAGCTATGTTCTTTGATAATGCAACTATAGCAGTGTTTGCTAACAAGTTTGGTGGAGCAAGAGCGGTAGTCATCTTTTGTACCTTATCTGGTTTTATTCAAATTACAGTGGGGGCATTTATGGCGCATTGGACAGGGTTGGCATACGCAGATTTCCCTGGTTGGATCAATAATCTTGACTTTGAAACTATATGGTTGGGATTTACAGGGGTACTAAAAGGATTAAGTGGACTAGGTATAGGAAACTAAATTCTGTATAATAGATATATATCTGGAATGTCTACACCTATGGCATTCCAGACAAAAAGAAAAAAATACTAATAAAAGTAAGGAGTTATTGTATGAAAATTTTAGTTATATGTGGTGCAGGAATGGGGACAAGTGTTATGATGAAAATCAAACTTGAACAATTTCTTAAGCAAAATAATATTTCCGCAGAGTTAGAGAGCTGTTCTTTAGATGAAGGAAAAGGGAGCATGAATGGAAAAGATATTGTCATTTGTTCTGTACATCTTGAAGAAGAACTAAAGCCTATCCCTGAAAAAACTACTCTCATTTCTGTAGAAAACATAATGAATATTGATGATTATGGTGCTAAAATACTAGCATTAGTAAACAAGCAATAATTACAACAAGGAGTGATACTATGTCTCAACCATTATTACAAGTAGCGTTAGATCATACTGATAAAGAAAGTGCATTAAAGACAGCAGCTCTTATCAAAGATCATGTAGATGTATTAGAAGCAGGCACTATCTTATGTGCAGCAGAAGGAGCAAGAGTAGTTCGTGATCTTCGTACGCTCAGCCCCAATCAAATATTGTTAGCAGATTACAAAGTTGCAGATGCAGGAGGTATTTTTGCTGAAATAGCTTTTTCACATGGAGCAACATGGCTTACAGTAATATGTGCAGCTCCCCTTCCCACTATGAAAGCCGCACTTGATTGTGCAAAAAAATATAAAGGTGATATTCAAATTGAATTATATGGAAACTGGGATTTTGATGATGCAAAAGATTGGTTAGATATTGGCATAACACAAGTTGTATATCATAGAGGAAGAGATGCTCAAAAAGCAGGACAAAGCTGGAGTAACGATGATTTACAAAAAATTGATACTTTATGTAACATGGGAATGGAAACATCGGTAACTGGTGGGCTTACAGCTTCAGACATCGCTCTTTTTAAGGATTTACCAGTAAAGGCTTTTATATCAGGTCGTTCATTATATGAAGCATCTGATCCAATACATGCTTGCAAAACATTTAAGGAAGAAATTGCTAAATACTGGTAACTCTATAGGATTATAGTAAGTAATAATTATATTCGGCAACAAATTGATACCTATCTATTAGTATGTTTCATTGGTATACTTTTTGTTGCTGTCTCACAACATAATATCCCTCTCTTTATTTTTTTTATATTCACAGTTATTTATACTGTATATGATATAATTGTAGTATCCGATAATGAATCTCTATGTCAAGAAAAGAATTTATACTACAACTTATACGCAGTAAGCACACAGTCAGTGTCGAAGAATTATATACTATATTAAAAGTATCTCATATCACTATTCGAAGAGATTTAAGGCAGCTTGAAGAAGAAGGCTTACTTTCACGAATACATGGCGGAGCCACTCTCCCTTTTGGAGACAACTCAGATGGAAGACACACCGAAATAAAAGAACAAAAGTACATACAGCAAAAAAAACGAATCGCAAGAAAAATAAATGAAATAATAAACGATAATTCTACTATCTTTGTAAACGGAGGCAGTACCACTACTTGTTGTTTAGAAGAAATAAAAGCAAATAACCTTGATATCTTTACCAATAACGCAGTAGCTATGTCAACAGTGTTGCCCAGTACTATGAGAGTACACTACCTAGGAGGAAGATTAGATCCAGTGTCAAAAGTATTCTATGGCGATGTCTCATTACAGATGATAGAAAACATAAGAGTAGATTACTGCATCTTAGGGGCAAATGGCATCACTATACAGGAAGGAGCTTCCTCATACTTTTATAACGAAGTCTTAATAAACAGTACTATGGTAAAAAACACAATAGGAAAAGTCATTTTCGTTATAGATAGCTCAAAGCCTAATATTACTTCAAATTATACATTCTGTCCAATAGAAGATATTGATATCATAGTTACTTCTATAGAAAGCCCTCAAAAATTTTGTGAACAAATAAAAAACATAGGAATAAAAATCTTTCAAGTGTAATATTACTGTATGAGAATCTTGTGTTTTGGGTATGATTGATTGATTTTTATTCTCCGTTGTTGCACTTAACACTTGAATTTGCAAATATATATTCATTTAATTGAAAAACATATCATACAACTCTTTTTTATTTTGAAGAAAATCATCAACTCCATTTGCAATAATTAAATTCTTATCAGATGCTTTGGCATCAAAAATAGATTGCTCTTTTCCTATAGTAATAAGAATCTTTCTACTATAGCCATTTTTTTTACATGCTTGTATGAGAAGATGTTTTGCCATTTCAAAAGTTTCACTCTTTCTCTGTACTTTTATAGGTATTGGCTTAAACGAATTATGTATTTTCAAAAACCCATCAATACCTTTATTTCTCCACACAGGAATACCATCTATCTTTGCTAAAATACTTAAAATATCTTTGTCTTGTGTTATATAAGATTCTTTCCCATTTTTTAGTAAATGAGATTCTGTCTTAATTGGATTTTTTAGTCTCGTTTCTGAAAGCTGAATAGCTTCTTTCGATATATCCACGCCTATGTATTTTCTTTTAAGGAGCTGAGATGCCACTAAAGTCGTACCACTGCCACAAAAAGGATCTAATACTATATCTCCTTCATCTGTTGCAATTTTTATGATCTTTTCTAGCAACAAAATAGGCTTCTGTGTAGGATAGCCTACTCTTTCTTTTGCTTTTGGATTAAGATAGGGAATTTCCCATACATTTGATAAAGGAACACCTTTCTTTTCATGTAGAAGTTCTATATGGCCATCTTCTTGTTTATACACAGTTTTACCATTCCTATCCCTTATTCTTTTTTGAAATATTTGATCAAGGTTTGTAGTAGGAGAATAATCTGTATATATAGTATTAAACTTAAAATCTTTTGTTTTGCTATAAAAGAATATAACTTGATGAGAGTTTAATAGCCCTTTCTTTGCATTTGACCATCGTTTATAACACCAAATTATTTCACTTTGGAAATTCTCATATCCAAACACTTCATCAAGTACAATACGTAAATAATGTGATGCAGAATGATCACAATGTAAAAAAATACTCCCTGTATCTTTCAAAACAGCTTTACATAATTCCAATCTCTTTTTAATGTAGTGAGTATAAGATTCAAGATTATCCCATGTATCATTAAATGAATACTGAGCAGTACATTCTTTATTTTTAAGAGTATGTAGAGACTGAGTAAAAAATGGAGGATCAAGATATATTAAATCTATTGAGCAATCCTCTATCTTTTTTAACTCTATTAAACAATCTCCATGAATTAACATACTGTTAGTATCTACACTTGTATCTTTACTTTCTTCTACTCATTTATCCTCTATTATTATATTGTATCATATATTACATATCTCCTCATTTGAAACTTCAACACAAATATTATATACTATAAATAAAGCTTGTAAAAATAATGAGAGGAAATATATGGAAAAAAATGGAGAAAAGAAATTAAATTCAAAAAAAAATCGTAGTAATACAACAATAAAAATAGCAAGTTACTCAGTACTCATACTCATTGCTGTCACTTTTATTGGAACACCTATTATTACAATTTTTAGTGGGCAACAAGGAGCAAATAATTACGGATCATATGCAGGAAAAAATATTTATTATGATGCAGATAATTATTTTGGCAGAAGTGCACAGTCACAAGTAGATTTTTTACAGCAACGCTTTGGTAATCAAGGATTAAATGATTCTATCATACAGCTTGCAGTGAGAAACGCTTATACGCAAACAGTTGAAATGTATGCATTACTTGATATTGCAAATAAAGATGATTATTATGTAAGTGAGAAAAAAATAAACAAAACAATCAGTGAATTTCCTGATCTTCAAACTGATGGTACATTTGATATTGAGCTCTATAAATCTATTCCTGCTAATACACGAAAAAAAATAGTAGAAGTACAACAACAGGCTGAACTATCTTCTACCATCCGTGATGATTTACGTTCTGCTGAAATTGTTAGTAGCAAAGAACAAGAGTTTCTTACTCGTATCAACAACAATAAACGTACAGTAGAGTTTATTGTTTTTAACCAATCTGATGTACAGAATAAGAATATACTTAAAAAGTATGCAGAAGAAAACAAAGATTTATTTTCTCAATACGATTTTAAGTCTCTTACTGTTTCTGACGAAGAAGAAGCACGTACCATTAAGCAACGTATAGAAGATAATGACAGCACTTTTGAAGAAGAAGTTGCAAGCTACTCTATTGATGATGGAAAAGAACAAGAAGGAGAACGAGGGCTTTTATATGCATATAAAATAGAAGAAGATGAAAGTACAGAAGCACTACAAGCCATACAAGATTTACCAAACGATACAACAATAAGCGATATTATCCGTACAAATAGTGGTGATTTTGCTTTTTATATTCGAAATGGCGAAGAACAGAAACTAGATACAAATAACACAGAACAACTTGAAGCAGTACAAAACTACTTAAATACCTATGATCCTATATACTTAGAAGAGAAAATAATAGAAGAAGCAAAAGCCTTTATCAGTGAAACTAAATCTTCATCATTTACCGAAGCTGCAAACAATAATGACTATGATATACAAAATACTACAGCGTTTCCTCTTAATATTGATGATGTTGCCCTCTACGATAGCATAGAAGCTCCTGCAGAAGAGACAGAAGAATCTTTACAGTTACTCAATAAAGAAGATGCTATACTGCAAGATATATTTGCACTCAAAGAAGGAGAAACTTCTACATATTATACGCTTGACAATAAAACCTACATTTTTCATATAGAGAGCATTATTGCTAATGATGGAGAGTCAGTACCCGAAGAAAAAGACGTAAACAGAATTACTGCATTTATGAGAAATTATAAAACAGAACAAATACAAGATTTTGTTATTGATGAAAAAAAATGGGTAGATAATTTTGATACAGTAGTAAGTCAAAATTAAAGCATATATTTATATATAAAAAGAGTACATATACGATAATAACAATATCAATACTATAAGATCTATTCTTACAGAATACGAGGCTCAAAAAGACAGAATTATTCGTCGCCTTCTTGCTCATAGCAAAAAAGTAAACGAGCATAGCGTTGTAATTATTATATCTCCTTTGCTTGGTGACGGGTTAGAAACATTTAAGAAACATATTCCAGCCTCATCCCCTATTATACTGCTTGAGTTTGATACCGCTTTACTTGAACATTGCAAAAAAAAATCATCTATCCTTCATACATTTCATTGCTGTAGTAATGAACAACAGCTACAACAGCACATTGAACATCTTAGTGAAACATTTGCATTAAAAGAACAATACAGTATTTACTATCATAAACATGCATACCAATACTCAGAGAAAATCAATACAATAGAACATATATGTAAAAAAATAATACTACAATATTGGTCAAATCAAGCAACATTAAAGAAAATGGGATACCTATGGTTACGAAACAGCTGGAAAAACATAGCGTTTAACACCATACAATCAGTATCAGATATCACACATAAACAAGAACTACAAAATCTTGATGTAGTCATTACAGGAGCAGGGCCATCACTAGACAGAAAGCATTTAACATATCTTAAGAAAATGCAAACACAGCTATGTATCATTACAGTAGACAGTGCCCTTCCTACCTTACAATCATATAATATTGTTCCTGATTTCTGTATAATACTAGAAAGCCAATGGTACAATATGTTTGATTTTCTGCCGAAACCTCATGCAAAAACAATAGCTATCGCTGACACAAGTGCATATCCCCCCAGTATACAATCTTTTTCTCACAAATATTTTGTAACTACCCATTTTGCTCCCTTATCCTTCTTTACACATTATAACAAAGCATTACCAATGAATATACCAGCCTTAGGATCAGTAGGGCTCTTATCAGTATATATAGCGTTTTTGCTCTCCTTTAAGCGTATATATCTTATTGGCATGGATTTTTCCTACTATCTTGGAAAAACACACTCAATAAATAGTGCTTCTTATATACGCTGGCTTACACAACACAGTAAAACAAAACAATCAGATACATTACATACACAATTAAACAATCCTTCCTTAAGAAAAATAAGTAGCTCTGTGCCATATCGCTTTAATGATGCAGTATTACAACGATATACCCACAACCTTAATTCTCTTATGTATAGTTTAACAAAGCAATATGCAATTCCTATATTTGACTTAAATCATACATACAGTATGCTCAACACTGTAAAAAAAATTACCCTAAAAGAGTTTGATACAGATATTCACAATAATAAAGCAAACAAAAACAAAGAACTATATCTTAATACTCTAAGAAAACAAGATAGTACTGCACCACAAAGTACTATCATAAAAAACATACTTTCTCGCGAATACAAAAAATACCACTATTTACAGAAAAGAATACAAGAGTTACAAAAACAACATGCTCTTCCTACACAAGACGACTGGCATACACATGGACTTGATATGTGTACATATTCACTTTTCTTTAATACATATCAACTCCGCCACTCTTTTCACTATTGGGATACTCATGCAATATACACTCATATTTCAATAATGATACATCGTGCATTATATGATTTAGAAAAAATTATAAAAAGCACCAATATATAACTGTTACTTTGTTTTATTATCTCCACTTTTCAATACAGAAAGAAAAATACGCTGTGGAAGATCAACATTACCTACCGACTTAAGACGTTTCTTTCCTTCTTTCTGTTTTTGTAATAACTTACGCTTACGGGTAATATCTCCTCCATAACACTTTGCTGTTACATCTTTGCGGTATGCCGAAATAGTTTCTCGGGCTACTACCTTTGCCCCTATTACTCCTTGAATAGCAACCTGAAACTGATGACGAGGAATTTCCTCTTTTAATTTCTTACAAATAATACGTGCTCTTCGCTCAGCATTTCCTTTATATATAAGTTGTGAAAAAGCATCCACTTTTTCTCCATTTAACTGTATATCTAACTTTGCAAGCTGTACTGGCTTATACCCCGATAATTCATAATCAAAAGAAGCGTATCCTTTACTTGCTGATTTTAATAAATCATAAAATTCATACAAAATTTCAGCAAGTGGAATAGAATACTCCACCTCTATTCTACGCTTATCAAGATAATTAAGCTGATTTTGAATCCCTCTTTTTTCACTACACAAAGAAAGAACATTTCCAATATATTCATTTGGGCATATAATCTTTGCAATAATATAAGGCTCATAGCACTGTGCTATATTTTCCTGTTTAGGAAAATATTCTGGTTGCGAAACTTCTATATTGCTCCCTTCTTTTGTATCAATTTTATATTTTACTGTTGGAATTGTTTGAATAATAGAAAGCCCAAATTCTCTCTCTAAGCGCTCTTGAATAATTTCTAAATGTAATAAACCTAAATACCCACAACGAAACCCAGTTCCTAAGGCAGCTGAGCTATCTTTTTCAAATACTAACGATGCATCATTAAGAGAAAGTTTTTCAATAGATTTCTCAAGCTCTTCAAGATCTTGAGAATCAATAGGAAACACAGAAGAAAAAACATATGGTTGCACTTCTTTATATCCTGCAAGAGGAGCATCACAGGGATGTAATGCATCTGTAATAGTATCTCCTACCCTTACATCACTTATTTTTTTGATATTTGCACTAATAAAGCCAATTTCACCAGTAAAAAGCTCTTTTGTTTGATGCATATGTATGACAAAATGTCCTACTGTCTCAATCTTATATTCTGCCTTTGACACCATAGAGATAATAGTATCGCCTACTTTAATACTTCCTTCCACAATACGTACATGCAAAATAACCCCTAAATATGCATTATAATGACTATCGAAAACCTGTGCCTTTAATGGTTTCCTGTTGCTCCCTTTTGGTGCAGGAATTTGTGTAGGGATACTATCAAACAAAGTATCTATTCCTATCCCTTGTTTTGCAGAAATAGCAATTATATTGCTCTTATCAAGTCCTAATTCATGTTCAATTTGATTACTTACCATATCAATATCTGCAGCAGGTAAATCTATTTTATTTATCACTGGAATAATGGTAAGCTCATGCTCCAATGCAATATAAAAATTACTAAGAGTCTGTGCTTCTACTCCCTGAGTAGCATCTACTAATAATATAGCTCCTTCACAAGATGATATAGCTCGTGAGACCTCATAACTAAAATCAACATGGCCTGGAGTATCTACAAGATTAAAGTAAAACATTTCATCTTCAAACTGATGTGTGAAATGTACCGCCTGTGATTTTATAGTGATACCCCGCTCTTGCTCAATATCCATTGAATCAAGCATTTGCTCATGAAAAAGTCTCTCTTCTATAATTTTTGCTTTCTGTAAGAACCTATCAGCCAATGTGGATTTTCCATGATCTATATGAGCAATAATACAAAAATTTCTAATATATTCAACCTGTATCACTAATATACCTTCCTCTCAACATACATTTCTCTCCATATATATTATATACTATACTTGTATGACTATAATACTATAATAAAGTATAAAGATAATAATAAAAATACTTCTTAAATAAAATTATGAGTATTAAGTGGCAATGATACCTGAATACCTTCGGTAAGAAAACCTCTTTCTCTTTGCAAGATATTAAGAACAAGCACTAAAGATCTTGTCCCTCGTTGTTCTTGCACATACAATACAGTAATAATATCCCCTTTTACTAAGCCTAAAAACTGTGCATAACTCTCTTCATATACTTCCTGTACTCTATAGCTTGGCCTTGATCCATACTTTGTAACTTCTATGCTTGCCCCCATAAGTACAGGAAATATTTTATACACAGCAGAATTAAGAATAAATACTGAAAATGGATTTTCCTCTCTCTCTGCAGTATATGTATTTACTAACAATGTGGTATCATCACGTTTAATTTGTAAATTTTGTAGCATATTGTGTGGCACACTTAAAAATTGTTCCTGCACCTTATTTATTCTGTTTATATGTACCCCATTTATACCAACAATAATATCCCCAATCTGTATATTAGATTTCTCAGCAGGAGAATTTGGTACTATATATAATACTTTTAATCCTTCATCAACCTTTACCGTTCCAACACCTATCCAGCTATGTTCAATTTTTTCTCGTCTAAACATATCAGGGAGCACAGCATCTACCATTGCAGAAGGAATAACAAAATTAAGATTTTCAAAATTCTGCAATTTACTATACACAACACCAATCAACTGATTTTCTTTATTTAAGAGCGGCCCCCCCGAATTACCTGGATTGACTGATGCATCAATTTGTAGTACTCCCCCTACATCAAGTAAGCGTCTATCTTTTGCAGAAATAATACCCGAACTAACAGTATTCGTAAGACCTAAAGGGCTTCCTATAGCAAGAACAGAATCACCCTGATTTACCTGATCTACAGAGATAGGAATAACATACTTTGGCTTATATGCTATTTTAATAAGGGCAATATCTAATAATGGATCATAACTTATCACTTGTGCCAATCTTGATTTTGTATCATCTTGCTGCAATTTTACCGATAATTCAGATTTACCTTCATATGTAGGATCAACTTCACTTTGAATTACATGATAGTTAGTAAGAGCATGCCCCTCATACGATATAAAAAAAGCACTTCCTACTTCAACTAAAAGCTGAGGACCTTGTTCAGTAATAGTTACTCCTTTATCGATATTTACAAGAAATGTACTCTCAACAAGCTGTTCAATAGAATTAGGAGTATTTTCTTTGATACAAGGATTAACAGAAACAGTCTCATCTTTTTTCACATCTCCACTAGAGCTCATAGTGTTAAAATAATTGACAATACGTTCATCTCCACAAAACAAAGACAGTGCAGCAATATCAGGAAGCATAGATAAAGAAGTAAAGAGGTACTCTAACACATCAGAACGATAAAACACTTCTGCATAGTTAGCATACACAGTTTCAGCTACTCTATTAAAATAAGGATACTGTTTTTTTTCTCCAGCATTCAATAACAAATGATAATACACATTTTCAATCGTATCACTATCAAGCGTGGTATGCTCCTCCAGATACTTAAGATTTTCATAATGCAGTAATGCCTCCGAATACTGCTTTTGTTGTATAGCTTGATCAAAAGAATAGCGAAGCGTTTCTACTGATTTAGTATATAAGGCCTTCTTTTGTTGCGTGTTAATAGCTGAATTATCATGTAATTTTTCAATCAACGCAAAGCTTGCGATTGTATTTTCTTCAATAACATTTTCTACTACCTCCGTAATATCCTGTGTATTATAATCTTTAAGCATGACTTCCACATAGGGCTTTTCTGGTATTTCTTTCTCGCTGTAGCTAGTACAAGATACATAAGACAGCCCTATGATAATAAGGACACAGTACGAGATAAGACGTACAAAAGGAAGAGAAATACTACGATACAACTGACGGAGGAGTAATGTTTGGATTTCCATATTGAGTATTTTCATCCTTATGATCTTTATGATCCTTCGTTGAAGCATCATTATGTGTAGACGAAACAGTATTTCCTGAATAAGTATCATTTTCCTTATCATTACTGTATTCTGTATTTTCTTTTGATGTATCATCCTTTGATTGCTTCAGAGGAATATCAACAATAGAATGTACCTGCTCCCCTAATAATGTTTCATGTTTCATCAATTCTAAAGTCAGTAACTCTAGCTTATCTTTATGCTTAGTAAGTAGACGATCTGCTCTATCATACCCTTTCTTCAAGATATTCTTTATAGAGTTATCGATAGAATTAATAGTTCCATCACTAAAATTAGGAGTATGATTTATATCAAAAGGAAACACTGTATTTTTATTGCCATCACTGTAAGAAATAGGTCCTAACTCACTCATACCCCAATCTTTCACCATTTTCGTTGCAATTTGTGTCGCTTGCTGTAAATCATTCTCAACACCAGTCGATGTCTCTTTGTAATACATAGTCTCAGCAATATAGCCCCCATAACATAATGCTATCCTGTCTATAAGGTACGATTTATTTGCTCCGTACATATCACTTTCAGGAAGTGAAAATGCTACTCCTAACGCACGACCACGCGGGATAATGGTTACTTTATGCAAAGGATCAGCATGATCCAACAAAAGATGTAATATTGCATGCCCTGATTCATGGCGAGCAGTACGCAGCTTCTCTTCGGGACTAATAATTTTACTTTTACGAGCAGCTCCCATAAGAATCTTATCTCGTGCTTCTTCACAATCTTCAAGCTCCACCATATCTTTGCCTCTTCGTGCTGCGAATAGAGCGGCTTCATTTATCAAGTTAGCAAGATCTGCCCCAGAACATCCTACCGTAGCACGTGCTAACTGAGAAAAATCTACACTATCACTTACGCTCACATTTTTTGAATGAATTTTAAGAATTTTTTCCCGTTCCTGTAAATCAGGCATATCTACTACTACTTGTCTATCAAAACGTCCAGGGCGTAATAATGCTTTGTCTAAAATATCTTGTCTATTAGTAGCGGCTAATACAATAATTCTATCTCTAATTTCAAACCCATCCATTTCTACAAGCAGCTGATTGAGCGTTTGTTCTCTTTCGTCATTTACTCCACCACTATACCCCGATGAACGCGAACGACCAACAGCATCAAGCTCATCAATAAAAATAAGACAAGGAGAATTCTTTCTTCCTTGTTCAAAAAGCTCCCTCACTCTTCCTGCCCCAACTCCAGCAAACATCTCTACAAAATCAGATCCTGACATATAGAAAAAACTAACATTAGCTTCTCCTGCACAGGCTCGTGCAAGCAATGTTTTTCCTGTACCGGGATTTCCTACCAATAGAACACCACGTGGAATTCTTGCTCCAATCTTTTGAAACTTTTCAGGATTTTTTAGAAATTCCACCACCTCTTTCAGTTCATATTTTGCTTCTTCTTGTCCAGCAACATCACTAAAAAGCACTTTCTTATCATTATTTTGAACATAGGAACGCACCTTTCCTCTTACAAAAGGCATGCCTCCTCCACTACTAAAACCACGGAGACTTCTCAATAAATAAAATATAAACAATAAGCTGACTGCCCAAGGCAGAATAGTTGAAAATATTTGCAACAACGAAACAGGCTTATTAGCGCCCTTAAAAATAACATTTGCCTCATTGAGCCGTTGAAGCAACGTGCTATCAGTATACGGAATTTTTACTGAAAAATACGCCTCTGTATCACGAAGCTGCCCTTGAATTTCTTTCTCTTCTATAATTGTTACAGACGAAATATTACCAGCATCAAGAAATTGTAAAAACTGCGAGTAACTTATTTCTTGTCTTGAAACAGAAAAAGTATTATTGTATACCATGTATACCATAATGATCACTCCTGCCAATATCATTAAAAGAAATGTATTTGAGCGAGGTGTCTTATTTGTTTTTCTATTTGGGTCCCTACCGACATTGTTTTGGTTATTATAATTATTACCATTAGAATGGGTATTTTCTGTATTTGTATTATTCTGCGCCTCTTTTGTTTCATGCTCTTCTTTATTATTGCTTTGTGCATCTTGCTGATACGCAGATTCTTTTTCTTTACTATCTAAATCTTCGGGAAACTGAAATAGCCCTCCATTAAGAAAAAAAGTATTAAAAAAGCTACTATAACTATGTTTTTTCATCATAACTAATCCTCATTTATTCTTACTATAAGTGTGTATATATATTATATATATTATATATATTATAGAATTATATGTAATGAATGATATGAAACAATTACCTTACAACTCTTAAGAGGCGGTGAATATTCATAACAATCATCGTTTTGTTTGGTACATACTAAAGATATTCTGTCCTTTTTAGAGAGAACACTATCACTTATAAGTGTTCTTTTAAGAAAGTATTCTGCTGGAACCATTATAATATCATTATCTTCCTTAATTGCAATTATATGTGCCCACACAATGTCTTTCAATACATCTTTAATTGTGAGCGTGTTATTATTTATTACTATTGTATCATATTTATTAAGTTGTGTCAGTATAAGTACACTTTTATAATATACTGTATATTCAATTCCATGAGCCATATCCCACTTATGTTGAGCATGTGTTCCTTCTGTATCCCCTAAAGAAACAATATTCCACATCCCTTCATTAAATACTACTTGTATACTTTCTTCCACAGGATAATGAGATAGGTGCTGTGTTTCACTAATAGTTCTCTTAGGAAATGGAGAACAGTTTTTTTGCCATTGTATATAACGAGCATTCATTGTTAATAGTGTATTCTTCATAAAAAATTGTGGTATTTTATCATGTTTTGTTGAGGTAAATACTACTATACATTGCTGTAATGTACGTTTTGAAATTCGTCTTATCCCAAGATAGTTAGCAGCAAGTAACAAGATATGCATTTTTTGAGTATAGCTACATCGAAGAAAGAATGTTTTATATAATTGCAAGACTACAGAATTATTTTCAGGAGTTGTCATGGACATTGTTGTACGCAGACCTACTGTATTCGTAGTAAGTATATGCTCTTTTGAAATAAACCAAGGATATGGGGTTCGTTCTATTTCAAGCATTGAAGAGTCTTCTGTCCTTAATATCCCATTGTTCACTATTGATGAGCAAATAGCAGTGGTATTATAGTACTCTCTATGCCCTGTATCCTGTAATATCTGTTGTATATCTTGCATCATAACTGGAGCTACAGTATCAAAGCGAGGCATTATCTTGCGTATTACAGGAACAAGCAGATGCCTTACTTTGTTTCTAAGAATGCTGTTATCTGCATTACTTTTATCGTAATGATATATTGCAGTATTCTTTTCTTTTAATGCTTCTATTTTTGCACACACAACCGCACTAAGCTGATGTTTACTAAATGAAAGCAAGGGGCGTACAAGCAATATATTATCATACTGTTGTTGTTTCTCTTGCTTTCGGATGACATTGTCTCTATCACTTTTTTCTGCAAACCTATCCTTTCTCAGTATACTTATAGCAGGTATTCCTCTCATACCATATATCCCTTCTGCTTTCAGAAAACGCATAAGTAAGGTTTCTATAGTATCATCTTTATGATGAGCTGTAGCAATAACTGGAATGGCATGGGTTCTTGCCATGCTTTGTAAACAAGCATAGCGAAAATTTCTTGCATCAGCTTCATTATATACTGTTTGTTCTGGGTTCTCTGATTGAGCAGATGCTATATCTACAATAGCTTTGTCTTTTTTTCTATCAATACTAGTTTCTCTCAACAGAGGAATATGTAACAAAGAGCAGATCGTGTTTACCACTTCTATTTCATGATGTTGTTCTTCTTTTTCTTGCATATTATGTACTATATGTCCTGCCATAACGGTACACAGAGCATGATCTACTTCTAATTGTTTAAGAAGCAACAGCAAGGCAACACTATCCTGTCCTCCTGACAAAGCTACCAACACAGGATACGGCTGAGAAAGGGCATATGTATTTCTTAATGAATAAAAAAATTGCTGTATATTTTTTTGAATAACTTCACTCATAGGTGCATGCAGCCACAGGCATATATATACCATTACTCTATCTAATAATTATTAAGCTCTCTTTGTACCTGTAATATATCAGTATACGGAATGCTTACGAGATGTTTTGCTGCTATAGCAAATGCAGTTTCATATTCTTTATTTTCAGAAGAATGCCATTTTCCTAACACATACGATGAGAGAGATTGTTGTGGTCGATTACATCCTATCCCAACATACAGGCGCGGAAAATTCCCTGACTTTACATGTGAGAGTATTGAACGAATACCATTATGAGTACTGCCCTTTGTTTTCTTCACACGAAAACGTAATTGTGCTACCCCCATATCCACATTATCAGTAATAACAATACATTGATCAATAGGAATAACAAAACGTTCTATTATGTTTTGCACTACCACTCCAGAATTATTCATATACCGTAACGGTTTTGCAACAATAATTCTATAGGGAGCATTATTGTGCTGTCCATTATAGATAGCAACATCAGCATCAAGATACTTATCTTTGCATACATCTAAAGAGAGATAAGAACATATAGCATCTATGACACAAAAGCCTACATTATGCCGTGTCTTTTCATATTCTTTTCCAGGGTTTCCTAAGCCTACAATAGCCCAAGATATATCTTTATTTGCTTCTACAGATTTTGACATAGCGACATAGCAATAACAGTGTAATGTCATCATCCATTACAGCTACACATTCAATAAAGCTAAGCGTCTGAGTTTGCAGTATCTCCATCTGCTTGCTCTTCTGCTAGTGCAGCTTCTTTTTTACTTACCCCCATATGAACAATTACTTGCTCAGGAGCATTAAGATACTTCACTCCCTCAATCTGAGGCAGATCACTCACATGTAATGATTCTCCTACTGCTAATGAACTAATCTCTAAAAAAATTATCTCGGGTAAATTTTTAGGAAGAGATTCTACTTCTACTTCATGCAAGAAAGTTTCAAGCACTCCACCGAACTTTAAGCCTTCAGAGTATCCTTTAAGTTCTATTGGAACAAGCGTTTTAAGCATTTTTCCTCTCTGTATTTCATAAAAATCTAAATGAATAATCTCGTCTCGGATAGTATCATGCTGATAATCTTTAATGAGAACATCTTTACTTTCTTCGCCTGCAATGGTAAGCTGAATAATAGCACTTTCTGTTATCTTAGCAAATGATTTACGAAATTCACGTGCATTTACCGTTACCGCAAGAGAATCTGCACCAGATCCATATATTATTGCAGGAATTCCCCCTTCTTTTCTAATTTTTTTTAAGGCACTTTTTGAACTCATTACCCTTTTCTCAGTTTGAAGTACATGTTCCATAAATTCTTTCTCCTTCATACATATATATCATATGTAATATAATCAATAGTAACATAGTGATAATCACTCATGTAATATTACATTAAGAGTGATCTTCTTAAAACTGGGATGGCAGGATTCGAACCTGCGAATACCAGGACCAAAACCTGGCGACTTAGACCACTTGTCAACATCCCATTATTAAATATACGCTTTACATTTTATAATAATATGTTCTTAAAGCAAAGTCAAGAGGTATGTGTAAAATTTACAAATCAAAGACTAATTGCAATAAAGCAGAAGAATGCTTGTATCTGATTTATATCAAATTCCCTCTTATCTTTTTCTACTCCACAGCTATTACAAATTTTTCTATATTCTGGCTCTTTTTCTATTCCTGTTTTATACCCATCTTTTAATGCCATATTCTTTCCTTTGCAATAAAAATATATTCTTCATTTATTTCGCTTCCTATAAAAAATCTATTTTCATGTAAACTCATTTTCGCAGTAGTACCACTTCCTAAAAAAGGATCATATACTATATCTCCTTCATTACTCCAGCTTATAATATGATCTCTTGCAAGCGATTCTGGAAATATAGCAGGATGCTTAAATGCAATACTGTCCTTTGTGCTATGTCCTTTACCAACATTGTATTCCCACACATTTATCCTTCTGCCAAATTTTTTATACCCTCCCCTTTTTAAGTTTTTTAATGTTCCATTATGCAATCTTTTAGTTCCATTATCCCCATTTCTCGAATCTTTGTTTTCTCTATCTTTTATCAGATTTATTGTTTTTGGTTTTCCTTTAGAAAAAACAAACATATACTCAAAAGATTGCCAATAGGTCTGATTATTACCACAAGCCCCTCTCGGTTTTTTTAAATATATCATAGTATCAAATAAATTAAATCCTATTTCCTTAAAATAGAGTGCTTGCATAAAAGAAGTACCTGATTCGTTAAATTTACTTGATTGATCACCAACTACCCAAACAATAATTCCTCCTTCTTTTAGAATACGGTATAACTCTTTTGCTATATTATGAAAGTCTATACTACTATTACCTTTATAGCTTCTCATGTTATCATAGGGTGGACTCGTTACAATTAAATCTATAAAATTAGATTGCATTCTTCTCATTGTATCAATACAATTTTCATTGTATATAGTGTTCAGAGCAATAGTAGATTTTTTTTCTATTTCTTTTGAGATGCTTTTTTTCATTTTTATTGTTTCATTTTCTTGTATTGCTATCATGTCAATCTCCACTATAAATATACTAATTATTATACACTATGTTTAGTATATACACACATATCACCATATGTTAAATAGCATAGTATAATATAACGAAGAAAAAATAAGATTTTTTTGTCTTTGCTGAAATTGTCCCTTAGTATTCCCTGTATCTTCAAAATCTAATGATCGTGGTGGAATGACAACAATATCGTTAGTATCAAAATTTTGTAAAAGATTAAATGCATCTACTTTTTGTGTTGTGCCGTCAGTATTTGTAATACTCCCTATGCTAAAAGTAGGATATACTTCACTAAGTGCAGCAAAGCCAATAAAAGACTCTGAGGTAATACTAACATAAGGATCATCTTTCTTTAGCTTAAAATAGGAACGATTATATATTGGTAAAAGAGCATCTTTCATTACCCCTATATTTTCTCCTGCAGAGAGAAAAAAGGTATCTTTGTCAATAAAAGAAAATTTTGAGAGTACAGGAAGAGAGTTTGCTATTTTGTTACTGAGTAATTGCATAGCATCAATAATTCTATCGTTGCCATATCCATTTGCACTAAATGTAAAAATACTGTCTAAGGTACGTTTTTCAAACAATGTTGCTTCAACACGAAACTGTGTAAGATTATCAAAATAGTCAAATACAAGTTCATATTCTTCTTTCTGTAACTGGTTTTTACTTTGTGCATACATCACATTTTCTACATTGACTACTTCATATTGAGAAAGTGTATACACAATAAGATCGCGCAAAAACTTTGATTTCCCTAAAGCGTTAGTTGATGCATTTTTTATTTCTATATTCCATGGATATATAGTAAATCCCTGGGAATTAGTAATTTGCAAATCTTGTAAACTTTCTCTCAGAGCTTCTGTATTACTTTCCAAAAGATAATTAAGCTCTTTGTTCACTAGAGTGGATGCAGTGCTTGTACTGTTTTCTCTATTCTTAAGAAGAGAAAATAAAACATTTGCTTTGTCAATATATCCTTCCGATTGATATATATTGGCTAATAAAAAAAGAGGTCTTTCTGCAAGAGGATGTATCAATAAAGCTCGTCTACTGGCTATTTTTGCTTGCATAATATTGCCTTGTAAAATAGCATTCTCAGCAATATCAGAAAGATGTGTCACTCTCAAATCACGAATAGCAGCAAGCGCTTCTCTTCCATCACGTAATGCAATATCGTACATAAACAATAAGAAATCGTCATTTTTTTGAATTTCATATCCTTGCTTAAATGCAATTGAAGCATCAAGATAAGCCCCATCAAGATAATGAGTATAGCCTAAATAAAACCATGCATCTTCTTCTAAAGGATACCTTTGAGTATACTGTTGCGCAATACTAATAGCTATATCAATATCACTGACAATAGACAAAGATAATGATTTTTGAAATGCTGATTTTTCCAGTAAAGGATACCCTGATTGTAACAAAGTGTTCAATAACCGTGTCAGTCGTTGTGATGTATCAAATAAATAATAGTATTCACTTAATATCCATACAACATATATGTCATCTTTGTTATTACTAAACAACGCTTCGGCTGACTGTGCTCCTGCAGCAGTATTTTTTTGCTTTGCAAGAACATCAATAATAGTATGAATATTGAGTATCTTTGCTTGTTCAGGGTACACCTGTCGAAATAATAGCAGATAACGATTTATTTGACGAAAATTACCTATCGCACTATAGTATAAAATTTGTGTAAGAATAAGCCCTTTATCATATTGATTTATTTTTTCAAGCGCAATAAGCTCAGTTCCCACAGCAGCAAGATTATTATTTTCCTGTATATCAATATTGGCAATAAGCACGCGTGATGAAAAATCATTTACTCGCAGTAATAATACTTCGTTTGCAAACTGTCTTGCTTTTTCATTTTCTCTTAAAAGAAAATATATCCTCGATAAGCCCTGCACAACTTCAAAAAAATATCGGTTACTACTATATGCCTGATGAAGTAACTTTAGAGCTTCTTCAAGATGAGCCTTACTGTGAGTAGCAAGCCCTTGATTGTATATAGGCAGTGCTTTTAGGTACACTTGTACTGATATGTCTTTATTCTGATGCTGTGCTTGATATACTGCATCACTAGCAAAAAGAGACGAGGTGGATGCTACTATAATAAAAAAAGCAACAATACATACATACACTTTCATATTCTCAATACTCCACTGCGTTATTCTTCACTCATAGTTGCTTTAATTGATTTTATTTTGTTTCCTATCATTCCTTGTACAATAAACTGTATAGTTTTTCCTGTCTCATTATCCCTATACTCCACTTTTTCATAACATACAGGAATTTTTCCAAATAAACTATATACAAATCCCCCTACTGTATCTATCTCATCATCAGGAATATGGAGTGAGAGAAAATCATTAAATTTTGAGATAGGTAACCTTCCATCAACAAGGTACACATTATTACTCATTGTTATAAACTCTTCATCATCATTATCAAACTCATCCTGTATCTCACCTACAATCTCTTCTATAATGTCTTCAAGGCTTACAAGCCCTGAAATGCCCCCATATTCATCTACCACTAAAGCCATATGCATTCTTCGTTTTTTCATCTCACGAAGTAATATATCCAGCCTCATTGTTTCTGTAACAAAAAAAGCCTTCCTTATAATGTCATTGAGCTTCACATTTTCTATATCCTGCGAAACTTTCAGGAGATCTTTGCCATAGACAAGCCCTACTATGTTATCAATAGTATTATGGTATACAGGAAATCGAGAAAATGTGGAGTTCATAACAAGAGCCAATATATCTTCTATCTCTAATTCATCATCAATAGCTATCATATCAACCCTAGGGACCATAACATCTTTTACTAATTGTGAATTAAGATTATGTATTCCCTTAATCATTCCTTCCACTTCTTGACTATGCTCTTTCTGTCCTTGTGGTATACCAAATAGCTTACTTAAAAAATTACGCATGTTTCCTTCTCTATTATTTTTTGTAAAAAAAGTTCTTGTTTTTGTAACATACTTTGTGATGTATCATATCCATTATGTGTATGCCCAAGCAAATGCATAAGCCCATGTATAACAAGCCGTAAAAGTTCTTCACGTACTGACACTTTGTATTCTTTTGCCTGCATAGCAATAATTTCTCTGCAAAGAAGAATATCGCCTAAATATTCTGGTTCATCACTCTTAAAACTTAATATGTCTGGATAATACTCTTGATTTCTATACTTTTTATTATAGTTTTGCAATACCTCTTTAGAAACAAATACTATTCCTACTCTGTCCTGCATATGCTTTTCTTGTGTTAAAACATATGTTACAGTTTTTTCTATAAGATATTTAGTATTCGAGTCTATTTCTTCATCATCTTCAAAGTATAAAGTTACTAAGGGTACTGTCATACAGAGTTACTAAGATATATATGTATCATATCTCTATCAATACAATACATGGGTATATATAATGCCATTAAATACCTTTCCCATTTTTTATTGTACTTTTATTTTTCACATCATATTGATTATAGGCATTTATCACTATTTTTGCAATATGACTTCTTTGTATATCTTCCTGTTCTAATTTTACTATGTTTACCCCTTTCGTGTGTTGAAATACTTGTATGGCTTCTACAAGCCCATTCCTTCCTTGTATATCAGATTGTGATATATCTCCTGTCACTATTGCTTTTGCTCCTTCACCAAGACGAGTAAGAAACATACGCATTTGCATAGGAGTACTATTTTGTGCTTCATCAAATAATATAACACATTGCTTCAATGTCCGTCCTCGCATATATGCCAAAGGTGCTATTTCTAAATGCCCTTTTTCTTGCAACATCTCCACTGTACTCTCACTTGATAAGGAATGCAACTCATCCAATACAGGACGCATATAGGGCAATATTTTCTGATATAAGTCCCCTGGAAGATATCCTAGTTTTTCTCCTACTTCAACCACTGGTCTTGTAACAATATAGCGCTGAATATGTTTCTCCATCAACTGCGAAAGAGCATAAGCAGTAGTAAGTAATGTTTTTCCTGTACCAGCAGGACCCACAAGAAACGTAAGATGAAACATATGAAACGATTCTATGGCAAGTGCTTGATTTTTTGTTCGTGGCACAATAGTTCTTTTTTTCTCATGAGATGATATTGAAGCGTTATGCACAATAGGAATATCAATAATAGGAAAATTATGAGCAAGCTGTGTATGAGCTTCTGTTTTATATACAACTTGATTATTGCTTGACTGTTTCTCTGTACGAGGCATCTTAGTCTCACTAAAGTATTGAGCTTGTATATTTACTTCTTTTCTATCACTAAACATAGCCTGAAAAAGAGATTGAATATACTCTTTGTCAATACGATATGCATCTTTTATGGCATTGATAAGCATTTGAACAAATCTTTTTGTATTGTCCACCTTATTTTGAGAATTTGAACGAATAGTGATCATATTGCCATGCACAAAAAGCTCTGATGAAAATAAATATTCTAACACACTTATATTCTCGTTGTTTGCTCCTGTTACATGCATAAGAATATCTTGAGTTTCAAAGACCATAGTAGCTGAAAATTGTTTTTGTGTTTTTATGTGCTGATACATTACTCTATTTCTTCTTCAAGACTCCATGCTTCATCTTTATAATAGGCATAACTTGAAAACTCTGGAAGAGGTTTCCATAACACACTAATTTCAAATACACTATCCCATATGTATTCTTGCCCAACACCAGATCCTT
The DNA here is from genome assembly GCA_965226055.1 of Spirochaetia bacterium. Taxonomy (GTDB): domain Bacteria; phylum Spirochaetota; class Spirochaetia; order WTKD01; genus CBDDCA01. The sequence continues at coordinate 31,084 of CBDDCA010000005.1, forward strand.
TTAATTTTGGTTTTCCATTGTATGAAAAATTAAATACCCATCCTCCAAAGTCCTGTGTTACCCCTAGCTTTATAGAATCTAACTCAAAAGCGTTTCCGCTTAACTTTGTACTATCCCATATACTTATCCCATCAATAATATCAGTTATTATATTTCGTGGCTCTTCAAGCCCTACCTGTTCGGCATATACTGGAAAATAGGTAAAGGTACGATTATTTTTAATAGCAACAGCAATATTAAAGGACAATATTTCATGAATAAAAAAGTTGACACCATATGAAAATGTAAATTTATTATTGATAAATTTCTTAAAATCATGCTTATACCCTAGCTTGATATTAAAATTGGTACGTATTCTATCCAGCCAAAACCAATAGTCCTTAAATGTATAATTAACATCAGCGGAGAATGTATCTGGGCGTAACCTCTTATCATCTTTCTGCACAAATGTTGCTGTAACTGGACTATACTCATAATTGTACTCATGTTTATATTCCAACACCGAAGTAAACCACCATACCTTTAAGTTAGAGTTTACTGTTTCCCAATATGCTTTATCTACATTATATGTTTGTTTCTGCGTAAAACTTAGATTTTTCTCAAAGAAAAAAATAGAAAGAGAGCTATTCCATGGCTCAGTTTTATATGAATCTTCGCCTGTTCTTAAAAACGCAATAGAGCTTGATAAAGAAGAGAAAAAAGTGGAAAAAGAATATTCTAAAGTATTTTTTTCATCAAGCGGAGGAATATCTGATTTTATCGAAAATTTTTGACTAGTAAATGAATAATTAAATATAATATCATTTGTTATATTATGTGCTTTCCACCACTCCTTATCTTCAAAACTATTATGCTCAATTTCTTTATAGGTAGAAAATACATGTCGTGACATAAAAAATGAAGTAGCGTATTTTACCTTACTCGTATTAAAATAAGGTACTGTTTTAAGATAGAATATTGAAAAATCATTTGTAGAGAGTAAATCTTCTGTTGTATAGTTGTCATTTGAAAGTTTTAGTTTATCTCTTTCTGTTTCTGTTAAATTCTCATCTCTATTGAGAGTTTTATACTTTAAGTCAAGGGTAATACTATTGCTGAAAACAAAGATGCTTGCAAGAAACTTTAATGAGTGATCTACCTTAAATGAATTATCGGTAGTAAGCAGTCCGTAATTTATAAAAGAGTCTGCAAAAAAATCATATTCTTCTGGGGTATCCCTCTCTTTTGTGTTAACATATAACTGTTCAATTAAAGAGTGAGTGAAAGTGTATTTTAAGCTCCCTGTCACTTCAGAAAAATCATAATCAGGCACTTTCCTTTGATTGATAGTAAGCAACGGATAAGGAAACTGTGTATCATCAATAGAATTGTTTTGTGGTGTATCCTCTGTCTGTGTAGAAGTATCATTGCTATATTCTTCTCCTTCTTCTTCTATACTATACTCATCAGGATTAGTTTCTTCATTGCTAGTATTTGCATTTGCTGTTTCTCTGTTAAAAGTATATTCTAAAAGGGTACCTGCCATATTCATTTTATAGGAAGGAACATCAATACGTGAAGGATAAAAGAAATATCCTTCAATTTTTTGATCAATGGTGCCTGGCCCTCTTTTATATGCATATGGCTGTGATGATTCTTTAGTAGTTTTTCTATTCCAACTTACTTGAAAACGTAAATCATTTACTGACAATTTTGTAACATAATTGCCTATAATATCTTTACTAAGAGGAACAGAAAGATTACTAGAACTATTCCAATAAAACGAAGAGAGCATTGAAGATCTTTTGTTTAAGTTTTTTTTATCAAAGTTAGGATCAAAGACTTGTTGCCAAGTAAAATCATATTGTCTTATACTAAAATCACGTATAATATATGCGTCAGAATAATGCTTAAATTTTATTGTGTTAGTAATGTATCTGCTAAAATCAAATGATGTATCTAAGGTAACATGGTATCGAAAAGGAATACGAGTATTAAAAAAATATCCATAATCAGGATTATTCGTCAATGTATTATTTTCATCTAAATAATAGGTAAAATAATTTTGATCACCTGTTCCCTTAAATATAGACTGAGTAACTGCAAAGCCCGTTTCAAATTCAAGAGACTTAAATATACTTGCTTTCGTAAACTTTCCTTTCAAGGCTGCATACGCACCAAGATTAGTATAGTAATCGCCAATAAGACGTAAAACCCAATCTTTAGGAAATGTATATACTACATCTCCAGCTTCAGCTTCTTTTAGAAACAGTCCTTTTATTACCTTTTTTTCTGCTTTTTGATTACCAAAATCAAAGATATCTAAAAATGCTTCATTGGTAATATCTTTTGCAGGATCTCCAAGAAGATAGGTAGTGGTATTTATAAAGGCTCCATTTCGAGAGCTAAACCCTATTGCAGGATGAAAGAAAAATCTATCACTTGGATTAAAGAAAAAAGGTATCCACATTACTGGAATATTTCCCATGTATATTACCCCATTCGACATAACCCACTCACTTGGTGCAAGAATCCACATTTTTCGCAGTGCAATACGATAGAGAGGACGAGAGCCTTTGTTAGTTGTAAATGATATTTTTTCTGCCACAATTACCTCTTCAACAGAATTGCTAATATGTGGAGAATAGATAATAAACTGCAATTTTTCCTTTTTATCCCTGTCTTTTCCATACTTCACTTCTTTCTCTGAGCTTGTCGTTCCTAAAATAATATCAGTACTAAACTCATCTATATCAAATACCAATACCTGACTTGAAAATGTTTGTACAGGATCCCCAGTGGGAGTGCTCGGTGGCTCAGCAGAGGTATATTCAAACTCTTCAAAGATAACACTCCCTTCTGCGGTCCCTCTTCGAAGCGTTTCATTGTATGTTATTTTTTCTGCCTGAATTTTATACTGCTTTTTTTCATCTTCCTCTGTAACAATAATGATAACATTTCCTAATAGCGTAAAAATATCTTCATCAACTTGCTCTAAAGTAAAATACTCAGATTTCTCAGCATTTACTATGACAATCTCTGATACTTTTGCATCAACAACAGTATTTTTTCTTTCTACTTTTACAAGACTCTCAGGATCGCTTTCTACAGAATACGATTGAGTTTCCTGGGTGCTTGTACGCGGAGTGGGATCTAATGCAGTACTATCAATACCATAGTACTCTAACAGTCGCTTCTGTTTCTGTTGCTTTGTTCCATCAGAGGATAGCCCAAGACTTTCTAACCAATAGTATAAATCAAATGTTGTAGATACTCGAATACTCTCGCGAATATTATTTTGCTCATCACGTAATCGTTCTATTTCTTCTTGATCTATTACTGGTGTAGATTCAACAATTTCAGCAGTATCAATAGCGTCTGTATCTACAGTTTCCTCACTTACAGTATCAGTAGCTGTATCAAGGTCCTCAGAAGTACCTAGAGTTTCTGCATCTGTAGTGTCTGTACCTATAGCGTCTTTATTTACGGTATCAGCAGGAGTCAATGCATTATTACTCTCTTGAGCATATACAATAGAAATATACTGTGAAGCAATAAGAATAAAGAGAAAAATACTACAATTTTTTATCATGCTGTTATATATGAGTTTAATATATTCCTTACAATTATACATATGCTTTATACCTATTTAAGAAAACAATAATGTAACACTATATCTTCATATCTTCTATTTACATGGTAGTAAAAAGGGTAATCTTGTATTATTATATATATAATACATGTATTACTCTATTTTTGTATATAATGAAAAGTAATTAGTACGCAGTTTTTACAATGAAACATAACTATTTTAATATTATTTCTATAAATGACTACAAACGTAAAGATATAGAATATTTTCTTCAAATAATACATAGCTTTGATACAAAAGAGTATGCTACACTATTACATCATTGTATTATAGGAAGCATTTTTTTAGAAGCATCTACTCGTACTCATCTTTCATTTATATCTGCAGCAAAGCGCTTAGGTGCATCAACTATACGGTTTCCTTCGGCTTTATCAAGTTTTCAGCATAAAAAAGAGACATTGTATGATACATTACGGGTAGTTGAGCCATATATAGATCTACTTATACTGAGACATTCACTTGAAGGAAGCGCACGTTTTGCTGCAGATATACTGAACATTCCTGTTATCAATGCTGGTGATGGTGCTAATCAACATCCAACACAAACATTTATTGATTTATATACTATACAAAAATACATAGGGACCTTAGATTCACTTCATATTGCATTTGTAGGAGATTTACGATTTGGAAGAACAGTGCATTCATTACTAGACGCATTAAAATACTTTCATTGTACAGTATATTTTGTTTCTCCTAAAAATCTCACTATCCCGCCTATCTATAAACAAAAACTTGATCTCCACACTATTACTTACACTGAACATGACACGTTATCAGAAATACTTCCACATGTTGATATTATGTATATGACACGCTTTCAAAGAGAACGTTTTGTAGATGATGCAGAGTTTGATTTTATAGAGGCTAATTATGCTATACACAGATCTTTATTAGAAAAATATGCAAAAAATACATTAAAAATATTACATCCTCTCCCAAGAGGCAACGAAATACCCCGTAGTATAGACAACAGCCCCTATGCTTTGTATTTTGAACAAGCAAAAAATGGTATTCCAGTACGAAAGGCTTTGCTTGCCATAGCACTTAATGTACTGAACGGAGCGTAATATGCAATTACTCATTACATCTATCAAACAAGGGGTAGTAATAGACCATATTCCTGCTCAATATACTCTGGCAGTCATGAATGTGCTACAGTTAAAAGATGCTTCTTCTCCCGTAATTATTGCTACAAACCTTGCTAGCAATACACTAGAAAAAAAAGGTATCATAAAAATAGCAAATAGAACTTTTTCACAAGAAGAACTTAATGCTATAGCATTACTTGCCTATGGAGCAACACTCAATATTATTGAGGCTCATACAGTTGTAAAAAAAATTACTATTACACTTCCTGATATACTTGAAAAAGTAGCAAAATGTCCTAACATACGCTGCATAAGCAACTTTGATGTCGATAGTAAGTTTATAAAAATAACACAGGAAGAAATGCAGTGTTACTATTGTGAAAAAAGTTATACCCGCGAAGATATATCTCCTTATAAAAATAAATGAAACAACACACCTATACCGTACTACTGGAACATATACCAGTACAAATATATCAACATACCCATACTGTACTACACGAATGTCTCACACAACTATCCACACACATACAAGTATATCCTGACAGTACTAACAGCATACAATACCCTAATACTTTCAACAATGTACAGGTAGCAGAAAAAGTAAGCAAGCACCTCTTTCAGGTTCACCCGTTCAGTATTATAAAAGTAGACAAGAAACTGCTTCCTACTACACCGTTATCCGCATACTTTCCCTCTCTCATACGGCTTACTACATTACCTTCACAGATAAAAAATCTTGCTCTGCCATGTATTATATGGCAGATAGAACACAATCATATACTGCTGCTCATCTCTCATAGACTTGTCACAAGCCGTAACTATACCACAACAGCACTAGAACAGCAAAAGCATATATCACTCTTACTCAATACTAGACAGAAATCAATACCACAAAATCATAAACAACCATTACTCATATGTTATATCCATCCTAATGATATATACAGTACTTTAGCGTTACTACAACTACATAAAGATATGTATAACACATATACCATTATCATCAGTGACACTATAAACATAGAGAGTATACGAGAATATCACAATATATCTTATCATAAAGAAATACTCGTATCATATTATTTTATTCAACAAGCACCTCAACTGATGCATGTATTTGAAACATATAAATTCACCGTACATTTCATACATGATGTACAACATATTATTTGTGGAATAGGCACATGCCGATTATGTGTAGAAGTACAAGAAAAGAATAATTACGAAGTATGCAAAAAAGGACTTTTTCAAACATTTCTGTACCGCTGATGATACACGATACCCTTGCTACACCTACATATTTACACACTCAACTTGATACTGTATTACTCAAAAGTCCCTTTCTTAATGCATCAGGACCATTAGGATGGTTTTTTGAAAGTCATGCCATTATGGATTATCATCACTTGGGAGCATTTGTCCTCAAAGGATTAACTAAACACAAAAGAAAAGGAAACGAAGGAACACGCGTACACATACTTCCTTTTGGAATAATAAATACAGTAGGACTTGAAAATCCAGGCGTTCATACTTTTTTACGCTACCACTATCCTACTATTAAGCATACATCAAACAATGCTCATACCTTTATTGCAAATATAAACGGTACTACAAAGCAAGAATATGAATATATAGCACAACAGTTAGATAAAGCAGATAGTATACAAGGCATAGAAATAAACCTGTCTTGTCCTAATATAAAGAACGGGGGGCTTCATTTTATCAATGATCATACTGCAGTAAAACACATAGTACAAGCAGTACGAAACAGCACAAACAAAATGCTCACTGTAAAAATACCGTATATTGAAAACAAAACAACATTAAAACATCTTGTGAAAATAATACAAGATAACGGAATAAACAGCATATCAGCAATAAATACTATATCCACTGAAGCTCCCACGTTTTCTCATATACAAGATATACATGCTATCACCAACACAATAAAAGGAGGACTCTCAGGGGCATATATTACACAGTATGCATTAGATACTATACGAACAATTCGCTCGTACAGCACTATCCCTATTATTGGTTCTGGCGGAATTACACACTTTAGTGATGTGCTACAATTTTTTAAGGCAGGGGCACATGCAGTAGCAATAGGCACAGCAGCGTTATACGATCATCATATATTCACAGATATGTTCAATACAGCACTCACATGCATGAAACAGAATCATCTCACAAGTATAGAAGAATTATACAGCTTTGCTAAAGCTATACTATAATATCAATAATGATCTGTATAGTTGCCCTTGATTACAAAGATAAAGAGAAAGCTCTAAAAATAGTTGATATGCTTGGAGAAACTATAGAACACTATAAAGTTGGGCTTGAACTTTTTTTATACTCTGGTATATCAATAGTACAAGAACTACACAAAAAGAATAAACATGTCTTCCTTGATTTGAAATTACATGATATCACCAATACTATGCAGCAAGCAATGCGCTACATATTTGAACAAAATGTTTTTATGACTACTGTACATATTAGTGCAGGAGAAAAAAGCCTGAGAACATTACAAAGTTTAAAAGAAACATACGCATCAAATACAAACATACTTGGAGTATCGGTACTTACTCACCTTGATACTACCGATGTTTATAGTATCTATAACACTCACAATACTGCACAGCAAGTGCTACAGCTTAGCTCTATTGCACATACAGCAGGAATAGACGGTATAGTGTGTTCAGTACACGAATCACAGACAACATACAAACATTATCCTCATCTTATCAAAGTATGTCCTGGCATTCAATATCTTCCTCCCACAACACACGAGTTCTCTACAACACATACACGCAGCACAGATCAAAAACGAGTAGGCAGCCCCTATGACGCAGTAATGGCACACGCAGAGTACATAGTAGTAGGAAGAAGCATAACACAAGCAAAGCATCCACTTGCAGTAACACAGCACATACTACAGGAAATCAAACACGCAGAAGCACAAAAAGGTACACATACAGAATGAATAGATTAATTATTACAGGAGTACTGCTTGATACAAAAGAAAAGGGGTTTGTTGAGCAAAATATACACATATATAATAAAAAAATAGAATATATCTCAAGCGAAGCACCTGATAACATAGATAAAAAGCATATTCCAATTATTGATGGTAAACACTATATGGCAATTCCAGGCATGATAGATGTTCATACCCATGTACGAGAACCCGGACTCTGTTATAAAGAAAATTTTCGATCAGCCTCTATGGCTGCTGCTGCAGGAGGAGTTACTACTTTTTTCGATATGCCTAATACTCTACCAGCTACGACAACATATCAGCGTCTTTTAGAAAAACAAACAATGGCACAAACATCTATCGTAGATTATAACATGCATTTTGGTGCTTCTGAAAATTCTTCTAAAAATTCTTACAGCAAAGAAATACAAACATGTATTAAACAACACTCACAAGGAAAGGCGCTTCCTCCATCAGTAAAAATTTTTTTGAATGAAACTACTGGAAACTTAACAATTACATCACAAGAAATATTAGAAGAGATAGTACAGCATGCATGGTTTATTACTGCTCATGCTGAAGAAGAAAAAGTAGAAACAATCATATCTCTTACTCAAAAATACAATACCCCACTATATCTTGTACATATATCAAGAAAAAGTGAAATTGACTATATTAAATCTATAAAGCAACACAAAGTACCTCATTCATCTCCTATATATGTAGAAGTATGCCCTCATCACCTTGCATACACTCAAGACGATATACAGCAAAACCCATTGTTAACGATGAAACCGCCTTTACAGACGAAACAAGATCGTGAAGCTCTGTGGGATGCCATTATCAATAATATGGTAGACAGCATAGGATCTGACCATGCTCCTCACAGTGTAGCCGAAAAAAAACACGCATTACACCATAACACAGCAATATATGGAGTACCTGGACTTGAAACATCATTACTATACCTGCTGGATGCTGCCCATAAAGGAATACTCAGCATGCAGAAAATAATGGCTCTTTGCTCTCACAATCCAGCAAATATATTTGCTATCAAACACAAAGGAAAGATTGAAGTAGGGTATGATGCTGATATAGTACTAGCAAAAATACAGAATGCAAGCACCCAATACACACATGATCTCGTCATCAGTAAAGCTCATTGGTCAATTTTCAATGATACGCTATTTTATGCTAGTATAGGAGCAACAATAAGCAACGGTACTCCTGTGTTTTTATCACATGATATATATAAAAAATATTATAATGCAAAAAAGCATACTATCCTTCAATCAAATGCACGAGGACATATACTTTTCAGTCAAGGAAAAGAGGTAACATGCCATGATAAGTAACCGCGATTATTGTACTATATTACTTTCAACAAAAGCAGTACTGTTTAATTTTGAAACACCTTTTGAGTTTGCATCAGGCTTAAAAAGTCCTATATACTGTGATAACAGAATAGTACTAAGCAATGCAGAAATTCGAAAAAAAATAGCACACAGTCTTCACAGTATTATACATATATTAGAAACGCACCCTAAAACAATAGAAGAAACAACTGATTATATGTATAAACACTATGATCAATATATCAATAGTACTATTGATACTATTGTAGGGGTTGCTACCGCAGGCATTCCTTGGGCAACACTGTGTGCCAACAGCCTCGACAAACCACTTAGCTATGCACGTTCAACAAGCAAAGGGCATGGCAAAAAATCTCAGTTTGAAGGAGCAACTGTTACCAACAAATCTGTCATTGTTATCGAAGATGTCATAAGCAGTGCCACAAGTGCTGTAACAGTAGTAGAAGCATGTAGGAAACAAAATGCCACTGTTACAGCAGTAGTATCTCTTTTTACATATAATTTTACCCATAGCAAAGAAACATTTTCTCAAGCAAAATGTCCCCATCTATCCATTGCCTCATTTGAAACACTTGCAAAAACAGCATTGGACACCCACTATATTACACAAACACAGTATACACAACTACAAGAATGGCATAGCAATGTTAATGCTTTACATTCCGAAAATCCAAATACTCCTTAAGAAATTTTCCTGTATACGATCTCTTGTCTTTCATAACCATCTCAGGAGATCCAAATGTTACTACATTCCCCCCTTCATCTCCCCCTTCTGGACCAAGATCAATAATATGGTCAGCTTGTGAAATAAACTCTAAATTATGTTCAATAATAACTAGCGTGTTGCCTCTATCAACTAGCTCATGCAACACTGATAATAGATTCAATATATCCTTTTGATGCAATCCTGTAGTAGGCTCATCGAGCAAGTATAATGTATTTCCTGTACTCACTTTTGATAGCTCAAGGGCTAGTTTTACGCGTTGTGCTTCCCCTCCTGACAATGTTACTGCAGATTGTCCTATTGAAATATAGCCCATCCCTACGCGCTGTAATACTAAAAGCTTTCTAGCAATTACTGGTATCTTTTCAAAAAAAAGTAATGCTTCATCAACTGTCATAGCAAGAACATCATAAATATTCTTTTCTTTATATTTTATTTCAAGTGTTTCACGATTAAAACGAAACCCATTACATTTTTCACAGGTTACATAGACATCGGATAAAAAATGCATCTCTATAAGCTGCGTTCCTGCTCCTTGACAGGCTTCGCATCTTCCTCCGCGCACATTAAAAGAAAAGCGTCCTTTAGAGTAGCCTCTTGCTTTTGCTTCAGGAAGCTGTGAAAATAAATCACGAATATGGTCGAATACCTTTATATAGGTACCGGGATTTGAACGTGAGGTTCTTCCTATAGGAGATTGATTTATATCAATAATCTTATCTATGCTATCAATTCCTTTTATGAAATCATAAGCTCCTGTCCTCATTTTTGTTCTGAGCAAATTATTATGCACCGCTGGATACAGAACATCTTGAATAAGCGTTGATTTTCCCGATCCACTTACCCCTGTTACTACTGTAAATTTTCCTAAAGGAATATGCACCTGTATATTTTTGAGATTATGCTCTTTAACCCCTCCTAATACAATTTCTTTTCCATTGCCATCTCTTCTTTTTTCTGGAATAGGAGCATATAACTCACCAGCTAAATACTTTGCAGTAAGAGAGTTTTTCATTTTTTGCAACTGTGCTGGAGTACCACTTGCCACAACCTCACCACCAAACTTACCAGCATCAGGCCCAATATCAACGACATAGTCTGCCATCCGTATTGCTTGTTCATCATGTTCCACCACTAATACAGTATTACCTAGATCACGTAAATGTAACAGCATATTTAAGAGACGCTCATTATCTCTCTGATGTAATCCAATAGTAGGCTCATCAAGAACATACAACACTCCCACTAACGCAGAACCAATTTGAGAAGCAAGACGTATTCTTTGACTTTCCCCTCCTGAAAGAGAACCTGCATACCTATCTAAAGTAAGGTATCCAAGTCCCACTTCACTTAAGAAATGTAATCGTGAGTTTATTTCACGCAAAATTTCCACTGCTATTGTCTTATCTCTTTCATTAAGAACAAGAGCATTAAAAAATGCTATGCTTTCTTTTACAGACAAAGAAGTTAATTTATGAATAGGAACATTTTTTATTTTTACATGCAATGCCTCAATACGTAATCGGCCTCCTTTACATTCTGAACATACATCTTGATCCATAAATTGTTCAAGAAAACTTTGAAATATCAAGTCACGAGTACTACGATACCGTCTCTCAAGCTCAGGTATGATACCATTAAACAGCTTATTTCTCTCCACTGTATAATTGCTACTTAACGAGGCATATGTATATTGAAGATGAGAATCAGTACCATATAGTAATTCATTGAACGCTGTTTTTCCCCATTCATCAAGAGGAGTATCAATAGTCAAACCATGTTTTTTAGCAAGTGCATCAATAATAGAATCATAGTAATACCAGTTAGTAAATGGAATGATTGCTCTTTCACTAAAACTAAGCGTTTTATCAGGAATAAGTAAATCTGGAGCAAATTCCATAGTATATCCCAAACCTAAGCATCTAGGACAAGAACCAATAGGACTATTAAAAGAAAATGATTGAGGCTCAAACTCAGGGACATTTAATTCGCTATTGCTATAATTATACTGTAACGCATAATGTTCCTCTTTATGATTGGTACCATCATCAAACACCCCTATTGCTTTTCCTGCAGCAATATCAAGAGCTCGCTCCAATGCTTCAACAATTCGTTTTTTATTTTTTACTGTTACTACAATACGCCCAGTCACTATGTCTATGGTGTACTTATTATTTTTTTTCAATGCTGGCATATCTTCTATGGCATGAAATTTGCCATTTAATCGTACACGAGTAAAACCTAGCTTCATTGCATCGTCTAATAATTTTTTATGTGTTCCTTTTTTGTTAATTACTACTGGCGCTAATATGGTCAATTTTGTATTTTCAGGATGATTCATGACAACATCACAAATTTCATCTATGGTAAATTTTTTAAGCATTTTTCCTGTATAGGGATCATATGGAACACCTATACGGGCATACAATAAACGATAATAATCATAGATTTCAGTAATAGTCCCTACCGTTGAACGAGGGTTTTTTCCTATTGTTTTCTGCTCTATAGCAATAGCAGGAGACAGCCCTTCTATACTCTCCACATGTGGCTTATCAAGGTTATCTAAAAATTGACGAGCATAGCTTGATAGCGATTCAATATACCTCCGTTGTCCTTCAGCATAAATAGTATTAAATGCAAGAGTAGATTTTCCCGAACCGCTTACCCCAGTAATAACCACATATTTATCTCTTGGAATTGAAAGAGAAATTTTTTTCAAATTATGTTCATACGCCCCAACAATTTTTATAACATTACTCATATACACAATACCTCTATTATTCTCTATCCATTATTGTACTACAGTGCATATCATTATACAATAGAGGTACAGATGGGCATACTGATTCAAGAACTCATTGCAATACTACTATTTTACGAAATACACTATAAAAAACATAGAGATTTCTAAATAGTGTATAATAAAGATATTCATGGAAACAATGGCATCTACTTCCTTTCAACATCATGCAGTGCTGCTTATACTTCAATTAGCATTTATTTTTGTTGCTACATGGGGAGCATATGTTATCAGCAATAAAATCAAAGTTCCAGATGTCATACTATTTTTGACATTAGGGGTACTGTTTGGTCCTTTTTTACTTGGTTCTATTCCAGTATTTCAAATACTACCACATGGATTGTTTCCATTACAAAAAGGAGATATACCAGTATCTCAAGAATTATTCTCTTTGGCTACTATTGCATCAATTATTTTATTGTTTAGCTCAGGATTACAATCAGACATTGAATTATTTAAGAAATACTTACTAAAAGGAACAGTGGTAGGAATGAGTGCTATTATTTTCTCTTTTGCAGGAGGATACCTTATAAGTATGTTTTTTCTCCCTCATTTACCGTATATCCACCCTGTTCATCTATTTCTAGCTACCATATCAACGGCAACTTCTGTAGGTATTTCAAGTACCATACTCTCAAAAAATAAGATGATAAGTAGCCCTGAAGGAGTAACAATACTTTCCGCTGCGGTGATTGATGATGTCATAGGGGTAATCTTATTATCAATAGTGCTTAGTTTCTCAGCACTTCTGAGCGGAAACAGCATGGCTTCTGGAGAACTCATACAGACAATAATAGGTATATCAATAAAAGCAATCTTTATATGGCTATTCTTTATGTTTTTAGGCATTCTCTTTTCCAGAAAAATTGGCTGGTTATTAAAAAAATTGCATGAACCCACGACTATAGCAATGATTGCTTTGGCACTCAGCTTTATTCTCGGGTTTGTGTTTGAATACTTTAAGCTCTCAGTCATCGTAGGGGCATACATAGTAGGGCTTACTCTATCAAACACAGATATATCGTATCTTATACAAGAACGTGTATATCCTATATTCAAATTTTTTGTTCCTATTTTCTTTTTTGTAAGCGGTATGTATATCAATATCAATGTTATATTCAATCTTGATGTTCTTATATTTGGAGTATGCTTTTCGCTCGTTGGTATTGTTACAAAATTTTTAGGAGCAGGTATTCCTGCACATTTTCTCGGATTTAATACACTAGGTGCATCAAGAATTGGTGCAGGTATGCTTCCAAGAGGAGAAGTATCACTGATTATCGCTAGTCTCGGACGAGCGTCAGGAGTACTTAACGATACTCTCTTTGGAACAGTGCTAATTATGATATTTATTAGCTCTGTTATAGCCCCCATACTCCTTGATAAAATTTTAAGAATACCAAAAAAAGGAACAAGTGAAAAAATACAAGAAACAATGATAAATACTCATTTCTCATTTGAACGCGTAAAACTTGCAAAGTTTATACTCTCAGAGCTTATACAAATTTTTCAAGATGATGGATTTTTTATTAACTCAACAAGAAGAAAAAAAAATACAATCATACATATCCGAAAGAATGCCACATTTATTACTCTTCATTATAAAAATAGCGATACCTTGACTTTTACATCTGAGCAACAGGATATAAAGATTATTAGGACTGCAGTAAATGAGTGTGTATCAAGTATAGCAGAAACAACTAAATTTATACAAACAACACTTCATTCGCACCTTTCACAAATGATGAAAGATAACACAACAACACCGAACAATGAACAAATTATGCCCCAAGAAGATAGCATACAACTAAAACAATTTCTCTCATCTTCTCGTATCGCTCTTAATCTACAATCAAATACAAAAAAAGATATTATAGCCGAACTTGTATCATATCTTGAAACAGATACAAACCATACACAACATGATATACAACAATTTTTAGAAGATGTGTATGAGAGAGAAGATGCAATATCAACTGGCTTGGAACATGGGGTTGCTATTCCTCATGCACGTTCCGATGCTATTGATACTTTGAAAATAGTTATTGGAATAAAAAAAGAAGGCATTGACTTCAAAGCATTTGACGGTAACCCTTGTTCTATTTTTGTACTCATCGCTTCTCCACTTGAAGGGCCTCACTTAGAAGTTCTTACTAAAATAACCATACTTCTTAACAATAGTGATTTTAGACAACAAGTGTTACAAGCAACAAGCAAGCAAAAAGTGTTGACTTTATTTTCACAATAACCAATAGTATACATTACATGAAATATATACGTTTTATTTTTTTGTTCTTATGTCCCTATGTATTTTCATATCCTAGCATTCAATCTCTCAATGATAGTGATATTATCTTTATACAACTCACACAGCATATACATAATACATCAGAACATCTCTATCTTTTTGAATATACCTTAAAAGAAAATGAAACATTAGAAACACTTGCTGACACTGTTGGGGTGAGCTTTGAAAGTATTGTCAGTCTCAATCGTCTTCCTGCTCCCTTGCATGCTTTGACAGACAATAACACACAATACAGCGTTCTTATTCCAAGTAAATCAGGCATTTTTATTTCAAATACACGAAAATTTGATTTTGAAACCATGCTCTATACACTCTATGAATCAGAAATAAAACATACCCCTCCCCTCGTTGTCAAGGCTTCATTTCAATCCTCTAATACTTACTTTTATTTTTTAGAACATCAAACATGGAATGACGATATACAAAAACGATGGGAGATTATAGATTACCGTTTCCCTGTCCTTAACGGAGTTATTTCTTCCTATTTTGGATCAAGAACAAGCCCTATAAGTGGAAGTACAGTATTTCATAAAGGGATAGATATATCTTCTCAAGAAGGGGAGTGGATATTTTCTTCTCGTAATGGGGTTATAAAACATACAGGATATAGTAAGATATTTGGCTATTTTATTGAAATTGAACACCAAGATGGTAGTCGTACACTATATGGTCACATACTTGATTCTATACATACTATTGGAGATACAGTGCTTATTGGAGAACACATTGCATACATGGGCAGTACAGGAATGTCCACAGGAGTACATACTCATTTTGAGTTATCTATTGACAATGTTCCTGTAAATCCTCTATCATATCTTATACGATAAGTATATATTATAAAATATCTATATTTTAAGGTAAAGTTTTTAGATTATAGAACGATAATAAAAATGAAAGTTAGCACCTTGTCATAGGTCCCCTCCCAGTTCCCTATTAGGTGTTGACTCTTGGCCGGTTCACACGAACCGGTCTTTT
Organism: Spirochaetia bacterium; assembly: GCA_965226055.1. Classification (GTDB taxonomy): domain Bacteria; phylum Spirochaetota; class Spirochaetia; order WTKD01; genus CBDDCA01. The sequence goes on from CBDDCA010000005.1 coordinate 46,972, forward strand.
TATATTTGTTAAAAAACATATTTATACAATCTATGATATAATTAAAAAAATGACTACTTAAACACGCAATATATTTTATAAGTATACAAAAATATACCTAATATTATGCATGTTTACTTATTTACTTATAGATACTATAAGTATTACAGATTAATAAGGAGGATATTATGTCACACCCAACAACATCAAAAGAAGAAATGCTTAGCAGAATTGTACGCTTTTCTGATTATACAAAAGAAAATGCAGTACCGCTTATGTTTATTGATAGCTTACTTCCCGGTCACCATCGCTTAAATTATGCAGTAATTGGTGATACAGCAAGTGAAAATCCTGATTTTAAGCCGATACTTTCTCAAGAACATGGCTTTCAAATTGGAATGTTTAAGGCAATGCCTGATGGAAATGGTCCTGCATACCATACTCATGATTATATAGAAATCTTTCTTCCTCTTGAGGGAAAATGGCGATTTTGGTTTGGAAACGACCCAGAAAATGACTCTGAAAACTTTGTAGAGCTTGGACAGTGGGACTTAATTTCCTTTCCTCCTGGACTATGGCGTCGCTTTGAAAATATAGATACTAAACCTGCATGGTGCTTTGCAGTACTAGAAAAACACAATGTATTTACAGGAAAAGACCCTTATTGGTCTCCTACTGTCATACGTAGATCTCAAGAGATGGGATTTGAATCAGATGAAAACGGAAAAATGAAAAAGCCTCCCAACTTTGAACAAATAAATGCTGAAATGTTAGAAAAAATGTATAATGCATAATCATAATACAAAATATACTTTCACTAATACTATAATAAACAATTAGATAACAAATAATGAGGAGGTTTTATGAAACATTTAGTTATCTCTGTACTGTGTATCTTTTTAATACCTATCTTTGCTTTTGCAAGTGGTAATGAGGATACATCAAATAACGAAAAAGTACTACGTGTAGGACACGATAGTCAAGAGAACTCTGCACTTCACCAGGCATTTCTATTTTTTAAAGAAAAAGTAGAAAGTAACCCTGAGTTAAATATAGCAGTTGAAATATATCCTGCTGCTCAGCTAGGAGGAGCAAAAGAACTGTTTGATACAGTGCAGCAAGGAAATTTGGAGACAACTGCATCAGCAACAGTACTTCTGTCCAGCTCTATTCCTGAATTCAATGTATTAGATGTATTCTATCTGTTTGATTCTATTGAGCATGCCCATGCATCTCTTGATGGACCTGCAGGACAGCGATTATTACAAGTACTTGAGCCTTTAGGATTACATGGCTTTGGGTATATGGAAGTCGGTATGCGTAACATGTCTAATTCAAGAAACCCTATACGTTCAGTTGAGGATCTTAAAGGACTAAAAATTCGTGCAGCTTCTAACCCACTACAAATTGCTGCGTGGAAATCAGCAGGTGCTGCTCCTATTCCTATGGCATTTGGAGAAATCTTTACTTCTTTACAACAAGGATTATTAGACGGACAAGAAAGTGCCATAAGCTCTATGTACACTCAACGTTTCTTTGAAGCACAAAAATATATAAGTATGACAGAACATATTTACACTAACTATCTATGGGTTATAAACAAAACTTTTTGGGATTCATTGAACGAACAAGAACAAGCAGCTTTAGATGCTATAGCAAAAGAAACAATACAAGAACAAAGAAACATTGCAGCACAGTTTAATAATTCATATCTCGAAAAATTAAAATCTGAAGGTGGCATGGTAGTTAATCAAGTGGATAGTAGTGTGAAAGCACAGCTTTCTGAAAAACTAAATGCTCCGACACAAGAAGAAATAGAAAAACTGACTGGATCAGAGCTGTATAACTTTGTTATTACAGAAATAGATAATGCTCGCTATTAGTTTCTCATGAAGAATTGGAGAAAGATATAATGAAACAATACTTCAAAGCAATGCTAAAATGGCTTGATCTCAACTTAGAGATTATTATGTTAGTATCTTTCTCCATTACAATGACTGTTATAGTGTTTGCTCAAGTAGTAATGCGCTATGTATTTAATTCTGCTTTTTCTTGGGCAGAAGAAATATCACGCTACCTATTTATTTGGATAATCTATCTTGGCATCAGTTATTCCTGTCGTACCCGAAGACATGTACGCGTTATGTTCCTTGTTAATCGCCTTCCTAATACTGTTAAGCGCTTAGTTATTATTCTAGGAGATTTTATTTTTCTATCGTATTGCATAATTATCATACTATACGGTGTACGACTTAATATCATCACTTATCAACTAAAACAATATACTGCTGCTATCCATCTCTCATATGTCTTTGTGTATAGTTCCATTGTGTTTGGATCTTTATTAAGCTCAATACGAATTATTCAAAATATAGTACATAAAATACAGCATTGGTCTGCCCCTATGAAACAGTTTGAACATTTAGAAGATAGCAACTATCTTTTTAAGAATCAATAAAAGTATGCAACTATGATTGGGTTTATACTCTTTTCTGCTTTTTTCGTTCTCATACTTCTTGGTGTACCTATTGGTATATCATTAGGGTTTTCTACTGTTATTGCTATACTGTTTATGCCTGGCCTTAATCTTGATTTTTTTGTTCGTGGACTTATATCAGGACTTGACTCGTTTCCTCTTATAGCAGTATTGTTTTTTACCATTGCGGGCAATATTATGGGACGAGGAGGCATTTCTGCACGATTACTACGATTAGCAAATATTTTCTTTGGACATATACGGGGATCACTGGGGATAGTTACTATAGTAGCTTGTATGATGTTTGCTGCTATATCAGGGACAGGTTCAGCAACAGTTGCTGCTATTGGCTCTATTATGATTCCTGCAATGATAAAGCAGGGGTATAATAAAAATTTTGCTGGATCCTTAGTTGCTAGTGCTGGTACCATAGGTGCTATTATCCCTCCTAGCGTTTCTATGATTGTATATGCAGTAGCATCTGGGGTATCTGTTACCTCCATGTTTCTTGCAGGTATTGGTCCAGGAATACTCATTGGAGTATTTTTAATTATCTTTTGCTATATATATTCTTGTAAACACTCTTATCAAAAAGACAGTCACCTTGTACAGACAGAGCATGACACAGGAACACAGATTCAAGAAACAACAATACGCAAAGATGAAACTATTTTACATAGTGTATGGGCCGTATCAGTTCCTGTAATGATATTAGGAGGAATTTACGGTGGAGTATTTACTCCTACCGAAGCAGCTGGAGTAGCGGTAGTATACGGTACTGTTATTAGTATATATATCTACAAAGAGCTTAAATGGTCTGATCTTCCTGCTATATTTTTGGAATCTACACTATTAGTATCGTGTGTATTGGTTATTTTAGGAGCATCGGTTGGGTTTGGGCGAGTGCTTACTTTAGAACGAGTACCTGTATCTATTGCAAACTTTATTACAAGCATAACTGATAATAAAATTGTAATATTGTTACTCATAAATATACTCCTACTTATAATAGGAACATTTATGGAAACATTAGCTGCTATTGTTATCCTTACCCCTATTTTACTCCCCATTGTACAAAAGATAGGTGTAGATCCTACCCATTTTGGTATCATCATGATAGTAAATTTATGTATAGGATTTATTACCCCTCCTCTGGGAGCTAATTTATTTATGACTGCCCAAGTAGGAAAATTACAATTTGATGAGTTAGCAAAAAGTATTCTCATATGGGTACTTATCATGATTGCTGCACTCATGTTTATAACATATATTCCAAGCATAAGCTTAGGATTAGAAACATTATTACCATAAAAAAGGAGATTTATATGCTAGTAAAACAAAAATTACAGCAGGGAAAACAAGTTTGTATCGCATGGAACCAAAGTGGTTCCAATTATATATCTGAAATTTTTGCACGTGCAGGATTTGATGGTATTATTATCGATTTAGAGCATGGACCTTTTAGTTTAGAAACTACAGCTCAACATTGCCAAGCTATTCAATGTAGTAACGCAACCCCTATGGCTCGTGTAGTTGATAGACATACAAGTACCATTAAAAGAGTACTTGACACTGGTATTTATGGATTGCTCATACCACACATATCAAGTGTAACAAAAGCGCAACAAGCCATAGCTGCCACAAAGTATCCCCCCGAAGGTGTTCGTGGAGTAGCAGGAAGCGGTCGTGCTGCTGGTTTTACGCACGATGCAATTCAATACTTTAAGCGAGCAAATAGAGACATTTTTGTTGCGTTAGCAGTCGAGACAATAGAAGGATACCATGCCTTAGATGATATCTTAGAGCTTGATGGCTACGATGCTATTTTTATTGGACCTGCAGATCTCGCTTCTTCTATGGGGTATTTAGGCGATCCATCAGTACAAGAAGTACAAGATGTTATAACAAGCATAGAAAATAAAGTATTTGCTTCAAAAAAGTATCTTGGTACAGTAGCAAATAATGATGAGCAAATTACACAAAAATTCAATAGAGGCTATAATTTTCTTATGCTTATGTCTGATGTTGGATGCATATCAAAAGAAGCATATCGCATTGTAAAAACATATGCCTCCTAAGGTATCAGATGCTCATTCTTTTGTTATACTAAACGGAACATTATGCAATGAAACACTGTGGCTTCCGTGTTTACAGATACTGAAAAGGAAGCTCCCAAGTTCCCATTATATATTTCCTCGTATAGACGAAGGAATGAGCATTGAAGCTACTGCTACAAGTATCATACAACAGTACATACTCCCTTCCCACAGTAATGTATGGATTATAGGATATTCCTTAGGTGGTATTATTGCACTAGAATGTGTAAGACAGCAACAAGAAAATATTGCAGGACTCATAATAACAAATACTAACCCTGAAGGACAAACAGAAAAAAGAACACAGGCAGTACACCGTCAATTACAATGCCTTAATGAAAAGGGATTAGAGGCAGTCTTTGATGAGATACTATTGCCAGCATATTTTGGAGATACATACAAAACATCTATGCAGGAACAAGCAAGCACTATAAAATCAATGGGACTATCTTTAGGACCAGAAGTTCTTAAAAGGCAGCTTGCAACTCTGATAACTCGTATTGATCAAAGACTGCATCTTCCTCGTATACATGTCCCTACCTTGCTTATATGCGGTAATAAAGACACTCTCTGTCCTCCTGCATTACATACCACAATGAATGCCCTTATAGCAAATAGTACTCTTACTATATTTGAACATGTAGGACATATGCTTCCTTTCGTGGCTCCACAGCAGCTTGCAGACACAATAGAAAAGTGGGTACACACAGTTAGCGTGCACGAAGGCTAAATCTAAAATTTCTCGTAGACGTTTTAGAGTGGTATACAAAAATATCTGCAGTAAAATATCCTTTTTTTATATCTATATCAGGAAGAGAAAATACGAGAAGATCATTTTTACTAAGAATATCCATATCAATAATACTGAGAAGATCATTACGCCATAGTTCTATCACTGTATCCTGTAATGTTATACGTATAAATTGAGGTATAGTATAATGAAGAGATCGTTTGTCAAGTACAGACAAAGTAATATCTATAGTATTATTTCCTGCATACAATACCCTATTTGATACAGACAGCTTCTCATTACTTTTTTCTTGATGTGTAAAAGAAAAATCATATAATTTCATTTCTACAGCAATATCAAGCGTAGGAAATATATCAAAAGGATCTACCCACTGCTTCTGGTTAATATCAAATATCTTTATATGCCAAGGGGCTGTTGCTGTCCCTACAATATCCCCTTGTACTACTGTATTTCCTATAGTAACAACTGGAAAAATACCGTAATATACAATATGAAATCCATTGTCTGTTTCTAGTATAAGCATAGTATCTGTAATACTTGCCTCTATGACAAAAGATTTTGACATTACTACTTTTGCATTTGCACTTGCGTATACTGGCCCTTGTGATACAATATGAACAGTAGGTATAAAAGTAGTGGTACCATCATTCTCAATAGTAGTATACTGGGGATATATATATTCTAAGGTATTGAAATCAAAAGGCCAATATTCAGCGTATGCATTGCTTATAGACAACAACATCATAAAAAGAACAATAAGACTATACTTATTCATGTTTAAGTACCATAGTGTAATAGATAGCATAATGATTGGAATTATTATTTTTTGATCTCACTATAAAACGTGTATCTTGCTTATCATAGTATATATTCACATTTTCTCTGTCATCTGTATTTTCAAATAGAGTAAAAGCAATATTAGTCCCTATATTCAATGTGAGATACTGTTTCTTTTCTTTTTGAAATTGTAGTATATGAAAATTTTTTGATCCTCCAGCAAACTGTAATATTGCTTCATTAAAAATACTATTGACTTTATCGTTAGATACCAGTTCAATACCTTTTGCAGTATTTATATAGATACCAATGTCTTCAATACTATATATTTTATTTATATAATCAAGTGTTAGTGCATCAAATAATGTCGATTTTTGTTGAAAAATAGTACTATCTCTTGATAGCCTATATATTGTCACAGAATTTTTTTTATCTATACTACTACTGTTATCTTTTGATGACAAAACCTCCTTACTCCCTAAAGCAAATACAATAATATCTTTTTGTTGCCATGTTACCATAAGAATTGGTGTTTGAATATCTATACTCTGATATAATAATGATTCTTTTTCCGTTTCTACAGTAATGATTTTTATTCTACCATTACTACAGCCAAGCACTACACCATTTTTCTGTAGTACAGATGTACTGGATACTACACAATCTACACTCAATGGAAGAACAGTGCGATGAGAATCTTTTTGTAAGTATGATATTTCGCTCTCTTTCACAAAATCTGAAATAGTAATAGGCAGTGTACTTGAAAGAGTATATAAAGAATGGGTATGATGCAAAGAAAATATATTCTTTTGTTGATTTGATGCTAAGGAATGGAGCATATTATAGTCGCTTTGAGGTATTTTCTTAAATTGAAAATAGTATGTTTCATCTTCACTGTGAGGAGAAAAATATTGAATAGCAATAATAATAAAAATACACAGTAGTATTGTAAGAATGAAAGAGAAAATACGCTTAAAAAAACTTTTTCTCTCGTATTGAGAGCTTTCATAATACATATACTTTAATTTTGGAGCTGAAAGGGAGGGTAATGTGATACACTACCCTCCTCACTACTATTCTCTTATGAAGATTTTATACTTCATCCCTACATACAATATATCTTAACTCCCTTTAATACCATGAGGGCAGTTTAGTTACTTTAGAATTAGTAAACATGTTAGATTTATCAATATCTTTTCTTATATGACTTCCCCATGCTTCTAAATTTTGTGCAAAATTACTATCCTCAAACATCTGAATCATATTAATTACATTACTTACATTCCAATTTGATATATCTCCATTAAATTTATTAGGCTTTTGAGGAAATCCAAAATCTGCATCTGCAGGTATTCCATTAAACATATTGCCCATATTAGTTACTTTACTCACATCCCATTTTGATATATCTCCATTAAATGCAGAAGCGTTTTGAAACATACTTTTCATATTAGTTACTTTACTCACATCCCATTCTGATATATCCCCATTAAATAGGTAAAATCCTTCCTCTGTCTTGAAACTGAAACCTGAGAATAGATAACTCATATCTTTAATTTTACTTGTATTGATAAGGTTTAGATCTGCATCTAAATTATCCTTAGCATCTATGGTATCATCGTTGTTAGTATCAATTATGTCTTTAATTGTCTCTATTAGCTTAGCCCTATTTTCAGGGGTATATTTATGCACTACAGTAATATCAATAGAGACCTCTGCTTTCCTGTTGTCTCGTGCAGTAAATTTTATTGTATAGGTGGTTTTAGGTTGATATTTCGCTACCCCCGATATTGTGCCATTGCTGGTATTAAATGTAAGTCTAGTATTTTTTGTGATATTGGGAGTAATAGAAAATGTACCTCCCGTACCTGCACCACTAGGAGTAACTTCCATAACAATAGGAGTAATAGCTGTGCCGCCTTCCTCTTGTGCTGTTGTTGAGAAAGTAGTCAATATACTGCTGCTTCCTTGTTGCTTTGCTGTCACGTTAATAGATACAAGGGTAGTTACTTCTTCTCTCACTCCTGTAGAGATTTTTATGGCATCCGTTGCATTGACTGCCCGTACTACTATTTCATAGGTTGTAGTAGGCGTCAGATTACTTATACTTGTACTTGTTGTTCCTTTTGCTACTGCTATTGGACTCTTATCTGCTGATATAATCTGTCCTACTGTTCGGACCCTTACTCCATCCTTTGTTACACGATATACTTTGTAGGATACATCTGATTGTGTGAGTTGTGTTCCATCTGCTTTCTTATGACTATCAGTAAGCATGGGGGCTGTCCACGATATTATTGTACTCGTATCAGCAGGATTTTCTGTAATATTTCTTACTTCTGCTGGGGCGGTTGCAGGGTTAGCGGTAGTTACTTCTATCTTTACTCCTGTAGAGACTTTTGTGGTATCTGTTGTATTAACTGCTTGTACTACTATTTCATAGGTGGTAGTAAAAATAAGATTACTTATATTTATGCTAGTTGTTCCTTTTGATACTGCTATCGGATTATTATCTGCTACTATAATCTGTGCTGCTGTTCGAGTGTTTGCTCCATTCTTTGCTATACGATATACCTTGTAAGATACATCTGCCGTTGTAAGTCCTTGTCCGTTTGCTTTCTTATGACTATCATTAAGCGTGGGGGCTGTCCATGATATTCTTGCACTCGTATCGGTAATATTTGATACTATAATATTTGTTACTTCCGCTGGGGCGGTTGCTTGATTAGTTGTAAGAGTAGTTACCTCAGATCTCTTCCCTGTGGAAACTTTTATGGTATCTGTTGAATTGACTGCCTGTACTACTATTTCATAGGTAGTATTACGAGTAAGATTACTTATATTTGTGTTTGTTGTTCCTTTTGACACTGCTATTGGACTCTTATCTGCTGCTATAATCTGTGCTGCTGTTCGGGTGTTTGCTCCATTCTTTGCTACACGATATACTTTGTAGGATACATCTGCCGTTGTGAGTCTTTGTCCGTTTAATTTCTTATGAATGCTTGTAAGCGTGGGGGCTGTCCATGATATTCTTGCACTCGTATCAAGAGTGTTAGTAGTAATATTTGTTACTTCCGCTGGGGCGGTTGCAGGGTTAGCGGTAGTTACTTCTGCTTTTACTCCTGCAGATATTTTTGTGATATCTGTTGCATTGACTGACCGCACTACTATTTCATAGGTTGTACTAAAAATAAGATTACTTATAGTTACATTTGTTGTTCCTTTTGCTACTACTATTGGATTATTATCTGCTGATATAATCTGTCCTACTGTTCGGGTGTTTGCTCCATTCTTTGCTACACGATATACCTTGTAGGACACATCTGCCACTGTAAGTCCTTGTCCGTTTGCTTTCTTATGACTATCATTAAGCGTGGGGGCTGCCCACAATACTACTGCACTATTATCGGTAGTACTCGATACTGTAACATTTGTTACTTCTGCTGGGGCGGTTGCGGGGTTCGTGGTAGTTACTTCTGCTTTTACTCCTGTAGAGACTTTTGTGGTATATGTTGCATTGACTGCTTGTACTACTATCTCATAGGTTGTATTACCTATAAGACTACTTATAGTTGTGCTTGTCGTTCCCTTTGTTACTGCTATCGGACTCTTATCTGCTGATATAATCTGTCCTGCTGTTCGGGTGTTTGCTCCATTCTTTGCTACACGATATACCTTGTAGGACACATCTGCCACTGTAAGTCCTTGTCCGTTTGCTTTCTTATGACTATCATTAAGCGTGGGGGCTGTCCACGATATTCTTGCACTATTATCGGTAATACTTGATACTGTAACATTTGTTACTTCTGCTGGGGCGGTTGCGGGATTCGTGGTAGTTACTTCTGCTTTTACTCCTGTAGAGATTTTTGTGGTATCCGTTGCATTGATTGCCTGTACTGCTATCTCATAGGTTGTATTACCTGTAAGATTACTTATAGTTGTGCTTGTCGTTCCCTTTGTTACTGCTATCGGACTCTTATCTGCTGATATAATCTGTCCTGCTGTTCGGGTGTTTGCTCCATTCTTTGCTACACGATATACCCTATATGATACATCTGCTGTTGTGAGTGTTTGTCCATTTGCTTTCTTATGACTATCATTAAGCGTAGGGGCTGTCCATGATATTCTTGTACTATTATCGGTAATATTCGATGCTGTAACATTTGTTACTTCTGCTGGGGCGGTTGCTTGATTAGTGGTAGTTACTTCAGTTCTCATTCCTGTAGAGACTTTTGTAGTATCCGTTGAATTGACTGCTTGTACTGCTATTTCATAGGTTGTACTACTTGTAAGATTACTTATAGTTGTACTGGTTGTTCCTTTTGCTACTGCTAACGGGTTCTTATCCACTACTATAATCTGTGCTGCTGTTCGAGTGTTTGCTCCATTCTTTGCTACACGATATACCTTGTAAGATACATCTGCCGCCGTAAGTCCTTGTCCGTCTGTTTTCTTATGACTAGCCCCAAGCGTGGGAGCACTCCATGATATTCTTGCACTATTATCGGTAATACCCCCTACTGTAATATTTGTTACTCCTGCTGGGGCGGTTGCTTGATTAGTTGTAAGGGTAGTTAGTTCTGCTTTTACTCCTGTAGAGATTTTTGTGGTATCCGTTGAATTGACTGCTCGTACTACTACTTCATAGGTTGTACTCCCTGTAAGATTAGTTATAGTTGTGCTTGTTGTTCCCTCTGCTACTTCTATCGGGCTAGTATCTGCTGCTACAATCTGTGCTATTGTTCGACTCGATCCTCCCTTTGCTACACGATATACCTTGTATGATACATCTGATCGTGTGAGTAGTGTTCCGTCTGCTTTCTTATGATTAGCCTCAAGCGTGGGAGCTGTCCACGATATTCTTGCACTATTATTGGTAATACTTGATGCTGTAACACTGCTTGCATCTGCTGGGGCGGTTGCGGGATTAGTGGTAGTTGCTTCTCTCCTTACTCCTGTAGAGACTTTTGTGGTATCTGTTGAATTGATTGCCTGTACTACTATTTCATAGGTTGTACTTCCTGTAAGATTACTTATAGTTGTATTTGTTATTCCTTTTGTTACTGCTATTGGGGTATTATCTGCTGCTATAATATTTGCTATTGATCGGGTATTTGATCCATTCTTTGCTACATGATATACCTTATACGATACATCAGCTGCTGTGAGTCTTTGTCCATTTGCTTTCTTATGACTATCATTAAGCGTAGGGGCTGCCCATGATATTCTTGCACTATTATCGGTAATACTTGATGCTGTAACACTGCTTGCATCTGCTGGGGCGGTTGCGGGATTAGTGGTAGTTGCTTCTCTCCTTACTCCTGTAGAGACTTTTGTGGTATCTGTTGAATTGATTGCCTGTACTACTATTTCATAGGTTGTACTCCCTGCAAGATTACTTATAGTTGTGCTTGTCGTTCCCTTTGCCACTGCTATCGGTGTCCTGTCTGCTGCTATAATACCTACTACTGTTCGGGTATTTGTTCCATTCTTTGCTATACGATATACCTTATACGATACATCTGAATGTGTGAGTTGTGTTCCATCTGCTTTCTTATGACTATCATTAAGCGTAGGGGCTGTCCATGATATTCTTGCACTATTATCGGTAATACTTGATGCTGTAACATTGCTTGCATCTGCTGGGGCAGTTGCTAAAGCTGCTGGGTTAGTGGTAGTTACTTCTGTCTTCGCTCCTGTAGAGATTTTTGTGGTATCTGTTGAATTGATTGCCTGTACTACTATCTCATAGGTTGTACTCCCTGTAAGATTAGTTATACTTGCGTATGTTGTTCCTTTTACTACTGCTATCGGACTCTTATCTGCTGCTATAATACTTGCTATTGATCGAATGTTTGATCCATTTTTTGCTACACGATATACCTTGTACGATACATCTGCCGCTGTGAGTCTTTGTCCGTTTGCTTTCTTGTAACTATCATTAAGTGCGGGGGCTGACCACAATATTACTGCACTTTTCTCAGTAATATTCAATGCTGTAATACTACGTACATTCGCTGGTGCATTTGCTGGGTTAGTGGTAGTTGCTTCTATTTTCACTCCTGTAGAGGCTTTTGTAGCATCCGTTGCATTGATTGCCTGTACTACTATTTCATAGGTTGTACTCCCTGTAAGATCACTTATAGTTGTGCTTGTTGTTCCTTTTGCTACTTCTATTGGACTCTTATCTGCTCCTATAATCTGTGCTACTGTTCGGGTGCTTGATATATTCTTTGCTATACGATATACCTTGTATGACACATCTGAAGCTGTGAGTGCTTGTCCATTTGCTTTCTTATGACTATCATTAAGCGCAGGGGCTGTCCACAGTATTCTTGCACTATTATCGGTAATACTTGATGCTGTAATATTTCTTGCTTCTGCTGGGGCGGTTGCGGGGTTAGTGGTAGTTGCTTCTATTTTCACTCCCGTAGAGACTTTTGTAGTATCCGTTGCATTAACTGCCTGTACTACTATTTCATAGGTTGTACTCCCTGTAAGATCACTTATAGTTGTGCTTGTTGTTCCTTTTGCTACTTCTATCGGGTTAGTATCTGCTGCTATAATATTTGCTACTAATCGGGTGTTTGCTCCATTCTTTGCTACACGATATATCTTGTACAATATATCTGCTTGTGTTAATTGTGTTCCATCTGCTTTTTTATGGCTATCATTAAGCGTGGGGGCTACCCACGATATTCCTGCACTATTATCGGTAATACTTGATGCTGTAACACTGCTTGCATCTGCTGGGGCGGTTGCTTGATTAGTTGTAAGAGTAGTTACTTCAGCTTTCACTCCTGTAGAGACTTTTGTGGTATCCGTTGCATTGATTGCCTGTACTACTATTTCATAGGTTGTATTACGAGTAAGACTACCTATAGTTGTACTTGTTGTTCCCTTTGCTACTGCTATCGGGTTAGTATCTGCTGCTATAATACTTGCTACTGTTCGGGTGTCTGCTCCATTCTTTGCTACTCGATATACTTTGTATGATACATCTGATTGTGTTAGTCGTGTTCCATCTGCTTTCTTATGACTATCATTAAGCGTGGGGGCTGCCCACGATATTCTTGCACTATTATCGGTAGGACTTTCTGCAATACTACTTACCTCTGCTGGGACTGTTGCTTGATTAGTTGTAAGAGTAGTTACTTCTATCCTTATCCCTGTAGAGACTTTTGTGTCATCCATTGTATTGATTGCCTGTACTACTATTTCATAAGTTGTATTACGAGTAAGATTACTTATATTTATGCTTGTCGTTCCTTTTGCTACTTCTATCGGACTCTTATCTGCTCCTATAATCTGTGCTACTGTTCGGGTGTTTAACCCATTCTTTGTTACACGATATACCTTGTATGATACATCTGATTGTGTTAGTTGCGTTCCATCTGCTTTCTTATGGCTATCGTTAAGCGTGGGAGCTACCCACGATATTCTTGCACTATTATCGGTAGTACTTTCTGTAACATTGCTTACATCTGCTGGGGCGGTTGCTTGATTAGTTGTAAGAGTAGTTACTTCTATCCTTATCCCTGTAGAGATTTTTGTGGTATCTGTTGAATTGATTGCCTGTACTACTATTTCATAGGTTGTACTACGAGTAAGATTACTTATAGCTGTGCTTGTCGTTCCCTTTGCCACTGCTATCGGGTTCTTATCTGCTCCTATAACCTGTGCTACTGATCTGGTATTTGATCCATTCTTTGCTACACGATATACCTTGTATGATATATCTGCCTGTGTTAGTTGCGTTCCATCTGCCTTCTTATAACTGTTTGTAAGCGTTGGAGCTACCCATGATATCCTTACATTCTTATCGGTAATACTCCCTGCTACAGTATTTATTACTTCTGCTGGGACTGTTGCAAGGGATGTAACATTACTACCTCTCCCACTCTCACTACTTAATTTGTTTTCTTCGCAAGAAAAGAAAGCAAATAAAGAAATAAAAAGAATAATAAAAGAGATATGATTTTTATAAAAATTAAAAAAAGAAAACATATAAATAACTCCTTTTAAACAATAGTATTTAAGAGACTGGCATAGATAAACAAAATTAGACTAAATTAGCCCCTACATACCCAATTATACAATACTTTGTAAATGTTTGTTTATAAAAGACGATACTTTTTACTGGTATTCCTGCTATAAAGCATTCTAATAATTTTTCTTTTTTATGGAATAATTTTCTCTTTCTTGGCATTCCTCTCTGAAGTATCTCATTTTTCAATTATTCATATCAGACTCTTAACTTTTGTTATAATAAGCATCTATTTTAAGTAATTCCTCAAGAGGAATAGCAGATAAATCTGCTTCTAACTTAGAATTATTATCTTTGTTTTCTATATACATTCTTTTTCGGATGGCTTCCATTCTATCCTGTATTATTTTTTGTTCTTCTAAGTTATTCTCTAGCATATAGAAATTGCTTAAGGTATACAGTATATTTAGACCTCTAAAACACCAATATCGTTGCTCATGGTTTATAGCATATATTTTCAAGCATTCTTCAGTAGTCCATTGAAAAATAGCAATAAGTAAATGGTAATTTTTTTTAATTGTTCCTAATGATAGGTTATTTAGCTCATCGTTCTGTTGATACGCTTTTACATCCATAAACGATAGTGATACACGAGGAAATAAATAGCATAAATCTCCCGTTACAATTAACCATCTCTTGTCCATAGCAAAATATGTCATAAGACATCGTAAGATAAAATATATTTTTGTGATAATACCGTGCAACACTACTGGATCTGTCTGCCATATTTTAAAATTCTCTGCTATTTCTGATAAAGAAAGTATTTTTCCTTTATTTTTCTGTTTATCAAGTACAAATATAAACAGAGTATGAAGACTATTTATAAGATTATCAATATATTTTAATGGAATATCTTCTTTATGAGAAAGATAATATAACGCTACTGCATTTGACACAGATGCTTCTTTCAAAAGCAGTTGAATATACCCAATAGCAACTGCTATATCAAAGCTATCTTTCATATTATTTTTTTCCATAAAAGATGCCACTTCTTCTTTTACAGAGTTTAATAATTTTTTTACATATATTTCTTTATCTTTTCTCATCAATAATGTATAAAATTAAGCATAATATGTAAGTATTGTACATACATGTATACTATAATCAGTATAGTATATTAAAGAAAATACTATTACTACTCCTTAAGAAGTAATTTTTCTGCTTGCTGTAAAGCAAGTTCATCATTATCATTTCCTACTAACATTCTAGCTATTTCCCTTTTTCTTTGTACATTTTCTATGAGCTCTAAACGAACAATAGTAGTAGTATCACGTTCCATCTTTTGTACAAGAATATGATGCTGAGCACTAGCAGCTATAATAGGAAGATGAGTAACACAAATAATTTGATATTGTTGTGCTATATTTTTTAAGTACTGTGCAAGCGAGACTGCTGTTTTTCCTCCTAGTCCTGCATCAACTTCATCAAGAATAAGTGTCTTTTGAAATGTATCCTTTTCTGTATCTTCATTACCAGACAATACTACTCCTTGTTTGCCTACAACAGTAATAGCAAACATAACTCGAGACAACTCACCACCTGAAGCAATTTTTGATAATGTATCGCTATTCATACCTTTATTAGTACGTATATAAAATTCAATAGGTTCTATAAGAGATGGCTTATTATTCATAATAATATCAAAAAGTGCAGCATCATCAAGAGTATCTTTTTCTTTGCTATATGTTTCAAATAACGAAGACTGTTTTGTACGAATTTCAAAATAAGCATGCGGCATAGCAAGAGAATGCAAAACATCATTTATTTTTTCTTGAAATTTTAGAATAGCAGAATCTCTTTTCTCACAAATAATAGAACTTATATTAAAAAGCTCTTTAAATAATGCAATTATTTGCTTAGGAAGTAATTCTTTATCTTGCTCCATTGTCTGAATTTCATGTATACGTGTCTGTGATGTTTCATAAAAATTTCGTATTGCTCCTATCGATGCACCATACTTCTTTTTTAAGCCTTCAATAAGAGAAAGTCGGGCTTCAATATCAAAAATATTACTTTGTTCACTATCATTTACTCTATCAAGCTGAAATTGTAAAGACGCGATAACATCCTTACTTTCAAAAAGTATTGATTCTAGCTGCTGTTGTTGTGGCTGTACATCCTTTTGATATGCACTAATAGTTTCTAGTACCATCTTTGATTTTTCTAATAAAGGAATAGCTCCTACTGTCTCTGCTTCCATATACTGAAAAAATTCATTCCACAATGATTTCATTTCTTCAATATTTGAGAGAGCATAAATTTTTTGCATCAATTCTTCATCTTCATTCTCTAGTAATGCAGCATCATCAATTTCTTTGGTAGCATATTGAAGATAGTCCAATTCCCTCGCAAGAGACTCTTTGTTAGTATTTTGCTTTAGATTTTTTCTTACTAATGAAGTAAGTTGTGTTAATAATACTCGATATTGTTCAAATAACTGTTCTATGGCAGCAAACTCATATATGATACCTGTTTGTTTTGCAACTTTAAAGAGCGATTGATGTTCATGTTGTGCATGTATCTCACAAATTAAGCTAAAAAACTGCGAAAGCTCTTGTAAAGATACTATAGTACCCTGAATAAAGCACTGTGTACGCCCTTTGCGTTTTACAATACGACGTACATTTACAGTATCATCTTCCAATGAAAAAGCATGATCTTCTAGCCATTTCTGTGCTTGTATATTTTTGCTTATGTTCCATTCTGTAACAATGAGTGTTGCGTCTGCTCCTTGTCGAACAATAGATTCATCGCCTTTTGATCCAGATAACAATAATAACGAAGAAAGAAGCATAGATTTTCCTGCTCCTGTTTCACCACTAAACACAGTGAACCCTCGTTCAAAATCAAGAGAAGCTTCTTCTACAAGTCCTAAATTTTTTATATGAAGATACTGTAACATTATGCTCTAAACTCGCCTGACCATCCTAATTTTTTTCTTAATACCTCAAAATACGAGCGTTTACTTGATTGTATAATGCTTGCAACATACTCTGAGTTTGTAATAGTAATATTACAATTGGGCAATACACTTAATACTACTTTACCATCTACAACCAATAAAGAATGAGTACGTTGCACTTGATCAAGTTTGATTCGTATTGTTTCACTAGAAGATAACACTAAAGGTCTATTTGATAAAGTAAAAGGAGCTATAGGAATAAATATCATAGCCTGCAGTCCCGGAACAAGAATAGGTCCCCCAATCGATAAAGAATGCGCAGTAGATCCTATCGGGGTAGATATAAGCAATCCATCTGATCGATATTGTGAGAGAAACTCATCGTTGATATATACCGAAGATCGTATAGTACCATACCCTGCAGTACACACGGAAATATCATTTGTAGCATATAGCGTATTATCTGCAACACACACTTTAAGTAAATGCAGCTTTGATATTGTAGATGCATTCTCTAAATATATACGTAATTCATTTTTCCATTCATTTGCTTGAACATCATTGATGAATCCAAAATTTCCTACTTTTACTGGAAGTATCGGTATATTGCGTTGTGCACAAATACGTGCTGCTTTTAGTACTGTGCCATCTCCTCCAATGGCAAATGCTATATCAATATCTTTATCAGGAAGAGGGGTATCAAAAGGATAATCATAAGAACCAAAATAGTCTATGACTGTATATCGACATTGAATAAGAGTATTTTCTATTTCTTTTGCTACTTCTACCACTTTTGGCTGAGTACTTGCTCTAATAAGAACAACAGTTTTCATTCTACTACCCTATTAAAATCAATATATATTATCCCTACTACTATACCTCTACTACTATTATACGAAATATAATTGAAAATAGTATATAACTATGAAAATAATAGCACACTATTCTATGTATCTACAATACTGAGGCAATAGCCTTAGAGATATGCCCTACCTCATCATTGGTAAGCGAAGCATATAAAGGCACATGTATCATATGATGTAATAACTCAATAGCGTTTGGATAGCGAGTGATATATGCTTCTTTTAGATGTGCCAATTTTGTTATACCATAATGTAAATAGGAATTTTCAAAAAACAATGCACATTCTATACCTTGTTTTCGAAAAAACTGTATGCTATTTTTAGTTCCTCCTTTAAGAATAATAGGAAACGAGGACATAATGACATCTGTATCCACTACTATTTCTGGCAAAGAAAGAGCATTTTTATATGCTGATGCTTTATAATGATCTTTTATGGCAATACATTTTTGATTAAATCTTTCTAATTGTTTTAATTGAGAGTGAGCAAGAGCAGCATTAAAATCTGAAAGTAAATAATAGGAATCCTCTAGCTCTTTCAATGCTCCCTTATATTTTTTATGGTGTATGCTTACTACTGCCCCAGTAGCACTTGTAATGACATTATTCTGTTCCATGATAAGTACTGAAAAATCACTATTTGACGTATAAAAATTCATAGGGTTTGTAGCTACTTCATCTGTCTTAGGGAGTACAGGAGAAGGTTCTTTTGTTGAAGTATCCGAATCGGTGCTTGCTTCTTTCTTAGCAGAAGGAATAGTATAGCTTAGTACTATTTTTGACATAGTATTGCATATAGGTGGCAATACTAAAGGAAAATGATTGCTAACACCAAAAGGATAAAATAGTACAAGGCATTGAGGTAAATCTTTATATTGCTCTAAAAGAGTATTGACTACCTCTTCCTCAATGTTTGGAGTTATAGCATCTTCTGCAATATCATAGAAGAACAAAGCAAAATTCATTCTTTGTAAAGATGCTGCTAGCACATGTGGTATAGTGACTGGCAATAGAAATAAAGCTCTGGGAGACATAGCTGTATGTTCTACCGTATTACTTTTAGCATGTATGTTCTTGTTTGAAGTGTCATTCTTATCAAGAAGATCTACTATACAAGAAAAAGAGTCAGGAATATTACCTACACTTATTCCTGAGATACCTCCCAGCATTATCGCAAGCTTAGTGGCAAAGTCTTGACCTAACTGTTTTCCACTAATGTTGTTTTCCACCATATTTTCCAATACGGTACTGAGATCAATGCGTGAAAGAGAGTTTTTACTTAACGGAATCATATACTTATATACAATATTGTAGCATCAAATGAAACAATAGAACATGAGTATGGGCCAAACTAGACTTGAACTAGTGACCCCTTCCTTATCAGAGAAGTGCTCTAACCAACTGAGCTACTGGCCCCATAATATGTATATTGTAATAACTACTAGGCATATATGTCAAGTCTTTTATGAGAGAAATTGGAAATTACTGGTATAAACAAGTGTTCTTACGTAAAAGGCAAAAAAATGCCTTTTTTAAACTTTTTTTGTATTGTTTATAGTACAGTTTTCTTAATGATTGTGTCCTGGAATATGTATACGATGTTTTGATTTTTGAATTTTTTGAGCAACATTTACCTCATTACTGTGTTCTAGCTGTTCAGCAGAAAGATGTATTTCTTCAGGAGACATTCCTTCTAAATAGAGGTATGTTTCCCATGCTCTATGTTGTTCAATAATTTCTTGTGCTTTTCTATCACCTTCTTCACTTGTTATAAAACCATCCTGAGTACTGTATACTATGTATTTTTTATACCGCAACACGCGTATTGCAAGTATAATACTCATTATCCCTAGTTTCCCTGCGACAAAAGATTGATTATGTATCCTCTTAAAATCTTTGATACGCCTATACATAGTATTCTTATTTATATACAATGTCTTTAATATATCATAAGATGCTACTATAACAGCATTTTTAATCTTATTGATACTAATAATAACAAACCCCATACGTGGAGAAAATAACGCTGCTATGAGAAGAAATACTCCTAGTATAGTCACTATAGAGCCTGTACTGCTTATATCATCAATGCCAAAAAATGGTGGAATATAAATAGCAATAACATGCCCTAAATAAGACGAGAGTATTGCAGTAATAAGTGATATAAAAAACATACGTTTAATTGTTATTGAAAAGAGCCATCCCACTATTGGTGGAATAATCAAAAAAGCTATAATTAAAATACTGCCTACACTTTCAAATGCAGCAACACTTGTAACAGTAATTAAAAGAATTTGTATCATACGAACAAAACGGACAGGCATGCCTATAGAAGTTGCAAAATAAGAATCAAACGTAACAGTTGTTATTATACGAAATAGCAGCAGTAAAAATACTATATTAAATATCATAACTGATGCATTTGTAATAAATGCGTGAGGAATATCAAGTGATGCTATTTGTACTGTTTCCAATGGAGTAAGTTCAAGCGATCCAAACAGTACACAGGAAGGATCTAAATCTACTGTACTGGCAACATTAGATATGAGCAGTAATCCTACTGCAAAAAAACCAGAAAACACTACTCCCATTGAAGTTGAGGGATCAATACGACTTTGCTTGATAATAAAATTGATAAGCATAGTAGCAAATAACCCTGCTATAATTGCACCAATAAACATAGGTAAAGGCAAGCGAAGACCTGTTATAATATACGCAATTGCAATGCCAGGAAGTACTGAATGACTTATGGCATCTGATATGAGACTTTCTCTATTAAGTACAAAATGCATTCCTATACAAGTTGATGACACCGCTATGCACAGTGCAATAAGCACCATCCAAGTATCTATACTATTCCAAATTACCATAGTGTTCTCCTATATGTTTTGTAATCTTAATTATCAATTTTATGGGGCGTATACATATATGCATGCTGGTACTTATGAGTTTTCATCAGAGCTTGCTCTAACTCTTGTACTGTTTCTTCTCCTAATACATGCTCTACAGCATCAGCCGAAAAATCAATATCTTCAATACTGGCCTGTGTATTCTTTAGTAAATACATTTCCCATAAACGATGATTACGCACAAACTTTGTAGCCTGTAAAAATCCTTTTTTTGTAAAAAGAATATCATCGTATACTTGTGTTACCAGTTTATATTTTTTTAATAAAAATATCACAGTAGTAAACGAAAAAGCACTAAGTGCTAACATATGCTTTAGTTCTTGTACTTTCATTTTTCCATGTTGAATAACAGTTTCGTATACATTATGAATATCATTATTTTTACTACTTTGTATGTATTTTTCTTCAAAAAATTCATACATTTGTCTTAATATATGCTGTGATATTATCTTTATTCTAAATAAAAGCGTATCTATAGCTTTACGAATTATTCCTTTATTACTCCCAAAAAGAACACTTATAATAAAAAATACTTCTGCTACTAAAATAATAGTTGCTCCAGCAGGAAGAAATGTATATGTTGCACTTGCAATTCCTCCAATGACAACACTGCTTGTACAAAAAAATATTGAAATAATCATTATTTTACGAAGAGAGTAAGACCAAAAATGAGCACTCACAGGAGGAATAATTAAAATAGCACTCGCAAGGATTATTCCCATAGCTTGTATTCCTACTATTGTCTGTACTAAAGTAATAGCTAACAAAAAAAAGTCCACATGTCTTGTGTTAATACCGATTGCCTGACCATACCGTGGATCAAAACAGCTTATAAGTAGCTTCCTACGATACACCATAACAAATACAATAATTATAATAGAACATATGAGAAAAAATATTGTGTCAATTTTCTGTAACGAAGTAGGGTTTCCATAAATATAAGACAGTAAGCCACTGGCACTTCCTGCGTTAATTTTACTTGCAATACTCATAAATACAATGCCTACTCCAAAAAAAACACTAATAATAATACCAAAAATAGCATCATTTTTTAAGAATGTAAATTTATGAAAAAATTGAATAAGCAATAAAGCAGCAAATGTACTGAGCAAAGCACCAAACAACAATAACCATATATTTTTATACTGATTGTTTCCTAATAAACTTGATATAAGAAAGGCTACTACAATACCAGGAAGGGTCGCGTGGCTAAACGCATCTGCAATCATAGAACGTTTGCTTAGCATCATATATACTCCTACCATACCGCTCCCAAGACCATAAATAAGCAAGGATACAATAACAATACGAGAATTATACTGTTGTAGCAATAATATATTAGCAAAAAAATCTATCATCTTTTTCGTATTACCTCACGTGCTGCAGTATCAAGAAGCGTAAGCCTTCCTCGATATGTTTTGATAAGATTTTTTTCAGTAAACACTTCTTTGACTTTTCCTGCAGCAACTAAATTAAGATTAAGCAAAATAGCATAATCAAAGTATTCACTCACTGTATTGAGATTATGATGTACTACTATGATTGTCTTTTTTTGTTTTCGCAACTCTTTTAGAATAGTAAATATAGCTTTTTCAGTAGTTGCATCTACTCCAGCAAATGGTTCATCCATACAGTATACATCAGAGTCTTCTACAAGTGCACGTGCCATAAATACACGTTGCTGCTGTCCTCCTGATAACTGAGAAATTTGACGTTCAGCATACGCTACCATTCCTACTTTTTCTAACGCTTGATAAATTTTATCTTTGTACGCTTTTGGTATTGAAGAAAACCATCCGACTTTTTTATATACTCCCATAGTCACTAACTCTATGACATTTATAGGAAAATCCCAATCTATATATTTTCTTTGTGGAATGTAGCTAATATTTTTTCTGTATTGCTTCAAAGTTGTCCCAAAAAAAGATACATTGCCTGAAATGCTTGGTACAATGTTAAGAATTGCCTGAAGAAAAGTGCTTTTCCCTGCACCATTAGGTCCTACAATAGCCACTAAATTCCCTCTGGGTATTGTAACATCTATATCCCATAGCACTGGCCGTTTATTGTACGCTACAGTAAGATGCTGTACTATAATGTTTGCTTCGGGTTGTATTTTTGTATCAGTTCCTTTAGAAGAAACATCAGTATTTTGTGTAGTATCTTTTGGTGTTTTGTGAGTAATATTTTTTTTCTGCATAGTTAATTTTGCTCCATATACTCTAAAAAAGTAGTGTATAAAACAGTACCTCCTAAAGCTGCTGTTATTGTTCTTGCATTAGAATCCATCATTCCTATGTATGTTCCTTCATATGTATTTATGTTGCCCATAGCATCTGCATACAATGAACCGCCATTCTTGACATTCTTTCCATTTGATTCAACTCCTTCAATAAGTACTTGAATATACTTAGAGGAAATACTTGTTTCTACAAACACTGCAGATACTTCCTTTTCTATGATAAGTGACACAAGAAAATTGATATAAAGCAAACTTGCTTCAGAAGTAGTGCTTATGCCTTGTATACCATATACAGTAAACTGATACCCTTCGGAAAAATACTGAAAAGCATCATGAGAAGTAATAAGAATACGCGATTTTTCTGGAATAGTTTGTAACATATTGTAGATATATGTATGCAATCGTGTGAGTTTGTACGAATACTCTCTTTGATTGCGTACATAAAAATCTTTATTCTTAGGATCAATAGTAGCAAAGATATCACCTAAATGTTCTACTGCTTGATTCCAAATAAATACATTCATCCATATATGAGGATCGGTTTTCTTTTGTTTATCAACAAAAAAATCTACTCTCTCCAATAGTTCTGCCATTGAAATAATATTTTTTTTACCAGATAGGCGAGCAAGGGCATTATTAAGACTTCCTTCTAAATAAAGTCCGTTATACACTATGATATCAGCTTGAGATATACGCACTATATCTGTTCTGCTTGGTATATAGGTATGAGGATCTAGCCCATTTGGAATAATTTGTGTTACTTCTGCTTTATCGCCTACGATATTTTTTACTACATCAGCTATCATGGCAGTGGTAGCTACAACTGAAAAAGGATACGAGAGAGATAATTGCGATAACTCTGTACTATGGACATCAGCCTTCTGTTTATACTGTGGAATACAAGAGATCAATGATATGTATCCTATACAAAGTACTCCTACATATAAGAATACACGAAAAGAGACAGAGAAAATACTCTTATAGTATGTGTGCAAAGAAAACAAGCGGCCTATATATTTTAACATTTCTAATCAAGTTTATTATATCAATTTAAGACTATTTGTGTATGAGTATTTTTAAAA
Organism: Spirochaetia bacterium; assembly: GCA_965226055.1. Classification (GTDB taxonomy): domain Bacteria; phylum Spirochaetota; class Spirochaetia; order WTKD01; genus CBDDCA01. The sequence goes on from CBDDCA010000005.1 coordinate 71,095, forward strand.
TGAAAGTATCTATTGATTATGAGAGCGATTTTATTCTGCTATATCACTTAACTTTCTTAAGATATTAATGATGTCTCTTTTATGCTTTTCTATATCTTTTTTATTATCTCTTTTTACTTTTTTTGTTATAAGATATTCTTCAAATGATGGAGTTTGTAAACGATCATTTATTTGTTCAGGTATATCTCTGTATTCTTTTTCTTTCTTTTTGGTAACAATATCAATATTTTTCTTCAATGAATCTATTTTCATTGCTAAAAAGTACCCTTCAACTAATTCATTGCTCCTGATATACTCAATAATCGTATCTGTAAGATCAACTATTCGTTTCTTAGTTCTATCTTTTTTATCTTTTTTTGCCTGAATAGAGAGATATATAATAAATATACAAGTTGGAATAATTGATGTTAGAATTGGATATATATAACCCAAAAATACTATAATCACTACTATTCCCTATCTAGTACTATTCTAACTTATCAGACCTAAGAGCTCTTTCTGCCCTTTCAATATATGATTGTATTTCTTCCTTTTTGTACTCTATGCTATACACAATTTCTATATTCTTCACTTGATCTAGGTATCCTTTCCGTATGGCTCCTCCAAAGGTTTCTTCTAAGAATGAAGGAGGATAACCTACAGCCCCATTCAAATCGGCTATGAGCTTTGTATCAGTATCATTTTTATGCTCCTTTAACCAAGGAATAAAATGTTCTTCTCGAAATTCTTCTCCTGAAAAATCTCCCCATTTCCTATATCGTGGGCCTGGAGTAGTAGTAAAATCAGCAATTTTTAATACAGAATCTTTCATATTTTTATTATACACTATATCATTGATATATTGTAGTATTGAAAACTCCATGTAAATATATTACCTCACTTAATGTTATTTATTCAATATTATGAAAATCAATCTTTATATAAGTCTATAACTGTAGGAGCTTGTACTAGCATAATATTTTTTCCAGCACTCTCTTCTTCTTATAGATCATGTAAGTTAGTATAGAGCATTTATAAAATTCTTTTAACAAAGCATATACAGAAGTACTAATCGATTCTTGCAAGGCTTAGCCCAATAATTGTAGGGTTGTTTTTCATCGTATAAGAATGAGAAGATTGCGTCTGTTCTCGTTGTTCCATACATGCTTTATATAACACTCTAAAAGCTGTTTGCATTGTTGTGCCAGTGGTAACAATATCATCTAATAATATAATAGTATTGTGCATAGCTACTGTGCTGCACTTTTGAGTATTTTTTATCTGTAAGGCTTGTTTCATATTTTCATTACGCTCTTTTGCATTAAGATTTTTTTGCTCTTTTGCTTTTCTCTTTCGATGAAATAGAGAAATATACTTGCTCTTTGTTGCTCTCGCTAGCATTTTGGCTAGCACTTTACTTTGATCAAAGCCTCTTTTTAATACCTTTTTAGGGTTAGCAGGAATAGGAACTATAGCAACATCATTCATAGTATGAGAAAGAACATGGGTAACAATATACCTGTACAACTCAGAACAGAAAAAATACCGTAAAGCACGAAAAGTATTGTGTTTATACTCATAGATAAGTTTTCTTACCTCTTCAGTATAACTCCATAGGGAATACACAAAACAATCATGTACGACATCGTTGCTTTTATCTTTTGCATCTATACTTTCTCTACACGCTGTACAAAACTGTATTTCGCTTAACAAACGAATTCCACACTGACAACAAAAGAGGCCAGAACGTACAACAAAATTGCTCTTGCAATATTCACATACTACTCCTGCAAACGCACTTTTGCATATAAGACAACGTTGGAACGCAAACAAACGAGATAGTACTGTATTCTTCATCTCCATCATATAGGAAATACAATACGCGATGCAGTACTACTTGAGAAAAATAGTAACAAACAGTATATAGATAGTATATGCTTACATATAGGATAATTATTGCTGTGGCGGAACATCTACAATAATATTTACAGGACCAGCTGCCACTGCATCAATATACATAGAAGCTCCAAATACTCCAGAAAAACAAGGCATATGTGTAGCACAGTCTTCTATAAACATTTCAAATAGCTTTTTAGCATCATCAAACCCAATACCAGAAGAAAAACTAGGTCGTGTACCATTTTTAACTTCTGCGTAAAGAGTAAAATTAGGAATAATTAAAGCCGAACCATTACAGTCTTGAAGGCTTTCAGTAAATTTTCCATGCTGCTCATCACTAAAAATTCTCAGTTTCAATAGCTTTCGTGCCAACCACTGCCCTTCTTTTTGTGTATCACCCTGTGCAAAACATACATATACCACGATCCCTTTTTCTATAGAAGCTCGTACAGTATTGTCTATCATTAAATGAGCGTTTGATACCCTTTGAACTATTGCACGCATTAATTAATGATATAACGAAAGCCCTGTACAAGTAAAGCTATATTGAGCTTTGCTTCTACCAGTGTAGATAATATATTTATACTGGGTTCATTATACTTGATTGTAGCAAGTAGTTCTACCTCATCTCCGTTTTGTAATCGTATTGTAGGAAGAAAATAAATAGGAATAATTGCACTTATCTCTTTGTTCACTGTGGAAAAATTTACTAAAAAATTGGCTTGTACAATCTGTTGATATCCTTTTATGGCATCAGAAAGTCTCATGAGCTGCGTATTATCTTCAGTTGCTACAGAGAGTATATTTGCTACTGTCCCTTGCCATTTTACTGTTATATTATTATATTTCCACAACTCTGATTTTATATCCTCAAAACTAAACCACGTTACCTTTGATATATAACTAGGAACTACTATACTTTTTTGTAACACATATACACGTTGTTTATCATTATTACTTGCATTAGAATACAACAGAGTATTGATAAGCATTTGTGCTTTATTATCTTGATATGTAACAAAAGCATGTTCAACATCAGAAAGAAGTGATGCAATCTTTCTTTTTGAAAAAGTTTCTTTTAATGGAAATTGCAGCATTTCTTGCAATGTATATACACTATGATTATCTACTGTTGCATTATTATTTTCTAATGCTCCATCAGCCTCTAACTGTTGCAAATAATCACTTCGTTCATTTTGTGGCTGAAAAAAAGCAACTATACTTTTTGAAATAGTTTGATAAAAAGGAATAATGGCAAGAACAATACTTATGAGTATACTAACACTTACTATACGTCTCCTTTTTTTTCTTCGTACCCAGAGAGGAATAAAACGTGGAAGGAGTTTGACTTTATAGACATTCTTTGCTATTTCACTGATAGCATCTTTATTTGCATTCCGAAAAATAGCAACTGCTTTTTTAGCAAACACATTTTCAGCATCATCTTGTAAGATACTAAGCCATTCAGACATAGCTATATCAATTTTGTGATTTTTAAGATGAATACAGGCAATATATAATCGACATGCAATATCACCATGTTCAAGTGTAAGAGCATGACGAAATTCTTTATAAGAAAAATCAGTTTTTCCTAAATTAAATAAAGCAACACCATATAAGAAATGAAATGTATATACCTCTTTCGCATCAAAAGGCATGCCTTCAAGCATTTGTATTGCAGTATCAAAATTTTCATTATATATTTCATTTTCTATATCATAAAATGAATTATTTTTTCTCATGTCCGAATGCCACTAAAATGTGTTACGCTCCTTTTTATCAGTTGACTTACTATAGAGCCTTTCCAAAAATCCCTTTTTATTTTCCTGAGAAAAAAAAGCAGAACCCATAACAAACCAATCTACTCCACAATGTTGTAATGTTACTATATTATTTTCATCAATACCACCATCAACTGATATAAGAAAAGAATAATCGAAAGAATTACGTAACTGATGTAACTCTTGTATTTTTTTTATCATAGGCTCTATAAATTTTTGACCACCAAAGCCTGGATCAACAGTCATAATAAGAACAACATCTACTTGATCTAATATTGATTGTATAGTAGAAATAGGAGTTTGGGGATTAAGTGCTATTCCTACTTTTATTCCTTTACTGCGTATAGCTTGAATACAACGAAAAGAAAATTGCTCTGCTTCTATATGAAATGTCAGCATATCTGCCCCAGCTTGTACCATATCATCAATATACTTTTGAGGATTCTGTACCATGAGATGTACATCAATAAAAAGTTTCGTTTTATCACGAATGTCTTTGACAAACTTAGAACCAAAGGTAAGCACTGGAACAAAATGCCCATCCATCACATCAAAATGTAGATGACTTGCTCCTGCATTTTCACACATTACTATATCTTTTTCAAAATTACTCCAATTTGCTGATAAAATAGAAGGAAGAATAAGCATATTATTATTGTAGTATGTTATTATACTACTGTAAATACTCATAACACAATAAATGAGTTACTTTCTATATTTCAAAAGATACTATACATAATTGCTCTTATATATGCCTATAGCAAGAAAGGAATATTTCCTTTCTTGCCTAAGCTTGTATTTTATGACAGAATATATGCTACGATGAAGAACACGCTGTTTTATCAGCACTGTCCTTTGGGTACTGTGCTTTTTTCCTATGCATTGCTGAGCCTTGAAATTCATCATCTGTTAATTGGTGGACTGAAAGTTTACACAATTTCCATGATGATAAATCTTGATTAAATGCACTAGCTCCAAAAAACATAAAAACTATAGAAATAGCATTCCCTACATCCCAATTTCCTATATCTTGATCAAAAGCACTTGCTTGAAAAAACATACTACTCATAGAAGTAACACTGCTCACATCCCAATCTCCTATATCTTGATTAAATTTACTTGCTCCATTAAACATACTATTCATAAGAATAACACTACTTACATCCCAATCTCCTATATCTTGATCAAAAGCACTTGCTTGAAAAAATAGACCTACCATATTCGTTACATTACTGGTATTCCACTGTGTTATGTCTCCATTAAAAGTACTGTCTTTATCAAACAATTGTCGCATATTATCAATAGCACTGGTATCTATCATATTGAGGTTAGGGCTAGGGTTACTACTCTTCCCTCCTGTAGCTTGCCTTGTTTTTTCTTCTCTGATAATAGTTTGTAGTGCTGATTTTGTTGTTGGTCTGTAATAGGTAGCTGCTTTTCCTGATGGTGCTGTTCTTAGCTCTGTTTGTATAACAATAGTCGCTGGTACTTTTTTCTTTGAAGCGGTAAGGGTACACTGTGCTACATTATAGCTATACTCAGTAATATTAGGGTCACGTATATTGGACTTATTTGCTATGCCTGTTATGGTAACTGTTTTGCTACTCTGTTCAAACGATACTGCTAGCCCTGTCTCTTTTTTGATTTTCTCTGCATCTGCCTCTTGTATATTGGCATCACAGGTAAAGGCATTGCCACTGGGTGTGCTTGCTAATACTCTTGTAGTATTTGATGCGAGTGCTGTGCCTACTGTTGCTGAAACTATGCTAGTGTTTCCTATAGATATTGCACTTACTTCAAATTCATGGCGTTCTCCTGTTGATGCTTTTGTAGGATCGGTGCTGTTTACTGCTTGTACTACTATTTCGTAGGTCGTTCCGTTTGTCAATCCTGTCAGGGTAGTGTTGGTTGTTCCTGCTGCTACTGTTGTGGGGCTTGAGTCTGCTTGTTTTATTGCTGCTACATTTCTTGCACTGCCACCTTTGGCTACTTTGTATACTTTGTACGATACCTGTGCTACTGTTAGGGTATCGCCTGTATTTGCTTTGTGGCTTGCACTGAGGCTGGGGGCTGTCCATGATACTCTCATACCGCCTGTTTGGGCTACTCTTGTTTGTATGCTTGTTACTTCTGCAGGGGCAGTCGCTTGCGATGCGGTCGTTACGCTTGCCACTGACGATGCTACTTTTTTGCTTGGGTCTGTTTTTACTGCTACCTCTACCACAAAGTAATACTTTGTCGCTCCTTTTACTGCTACTACTGGTGCTGTGTCTGATGACAAACCTAAACTGGCAAGGGCTGGTACTGTGTACACTCCGCTTGTTGCACTGCCTATGTTTACCTTTCTGCCTGCAAGTACCTCTGCTACTGTAGGGTTAGTGTCTTTCTGTAAGCCATACACTGTGTATACTAGCTTGTCATTTGCTATTATGTTTGTACCATCGTAGTCTTTCGCTCCTGTAAATGTGCTTAGCTCGGTAAGTACCAGCTTTATTGTGCCTGTAGTATTTGTTGACGGTGATACTACCAGCTTTCCTGTGAGTAATGACTGGCTGGGTGCTACTGCTTTGGAAGTATAGATTTCTTTTATTTCTGTTACATCGGTGTAAAAGCCTGCAGGAAAGAGCTTGTCGCTATTTGTTGCATCGTAATTGGGGGATGTCGTGTTTACTATCCTTACTCCTATGTAGTAATCTTTTGCTGTTTCTATGGGCGTTGCTCCTGCATTGCTTCCACTGGTGCTGTCTACTATTGCTATGGATATTGTGTCTTGAGTTGTTCCTGTTGCTTTTGTGTATTTTGCTACTCTCGTACTGCTCTTTTCTGTTGCCCATAGTGCTGATACGCTGGCAGGCTTTCCTGTGGTATCTTCTTTCTTGAGATATAGCACATAGTACGCAAGGTCTGTCGCTTCAAGGGCATTGCCATTTGCTTTGCTCACTCCTGCTATTGCTGAGGCATTGAGCTGTGCTGTTATGACTTTTTTCCCTCTGTTGCTTCCTGTTGTAGGCACTGCAAATACCACTGCATTACTGTTAGTGTAGGTTGTTACTTTTGGTGTGCTTGGGGGAGCGGTAAGCGTTGCTTTCTTTATTGTTACTGATGCTCCTATGCTATAGGCAGGATTGAGGCTGTTTATTGCTTCTACTCCTGCGGTATAGTCTGCTCCTTTTGTTCCTATAAATGTTGCTTTTAATGGAGTGCTGTTTCCTGCTAGCTCTCTTGTTTGTACTCCTGCAAGGGCTTTTATTTCGTCTAGTGTTTTTGTGCTGTGGTCTCCTGCTGCTATGTATACTTTGTATTGTATTTGTGCCTGTGTGAGTTTGCTTCCGCTGGGTGCTTTGTTGGTATCAGTAATGTCTCCTGCACTAAATGTATAGACTGCTTTTGCAGTTGTTTGGGTTACTGACTCTACGGAGAGCTTTGCATCTTTGGGAGCGGGCGGTGCTGTCGAGGTGCTATCGTATACTGCTACTGCATCACTCAGTGCGGTTACGGGACTTACTCTGTTATTTGCTATTTGCAGAAAATCAAAGCGATAATTCTTGGCATTTGCTTGGCTCTTAGGTACTTCTAAGCCATCTGCTATCCCAAAGCTAATGGTGATTGCTGTGTTTGTTATGCTTTTTTCTGCTACCAGTGTAGCTCCATCTTTCATACGCAGGGTGTAGTATCGCCCTATGCCAGGAGCATTCTTAAAAATTGCTTTTATCTGCACTGCTCCTGTTGTATCTAATGTAGGCTTGCTTTGAAAGAGATCTTCTGAGGGAGCTGTGAGTGAGTTGGGGGTGGTTATGTCTTTTGTTGCTTGGCTACTTTTGTTTTCTGAGTAATCAAGCGTGAGTATTGTTATGGTATATGTTTTGCCTTGCACAAGTTCTTCTACAGAGAGTGCTATCGTGGGATAGGGTATTTTCTTCTCGCTCAGTACTGCAGTGCTTGTGCCTTTTTCTGCTATGCTTATGCTGTATTCTTTTATGTCTTTGTTGTTGGCTTTTGTTGTATCGGGGGCTGTCCATGTTATCTGTGTGCCTATCTTTGCTGCTGATACAAAGGGATAGCTTGCTTGTATGTTTGTCACTGCATCGGGGGCGGTGCTGTCTGCTGATGTGCTGACTGTGGCTGTTGCTTCTGTTCCTTTGTTGCCTGCACTGTCTATTGATACGACTGCCACTGTATACTCGGTGGTTGCTTTGAGGCCTGGTATCTGTGTATTGCGTACTGTTCTCTCTGTTATTGTCACTGTCTTTGCTGGAGAACTGCTGTCTTTTTCTGTTGCTGTTATAGTCACTCCTGCGTAGTCTCTTACATCGGGGGCTTGCCAGCCTACTACTAGGCTTGTTGCTCCTCCTACGGCACTCACATTGCTTACAGGTTCTGTGCTTTTGTCTGTTGTTGCTTGTTCTTTTGACACTGCAGTGGAATACTTTCCGTTTTGAGAAACATACACCTCTACTTTGTAAGTAAGCGTGCCATAGAGTTTTGTGAGTGCTATGCCATCTTTTGCCACATACACAGTGGCGTATTCTCTGTTGTCTGCACTTGCTCCGCTGACATTGGTTGCACTTGTATCTTTATCTATTGTCTCTTCTGCTACTACTGTATTTGTTGCGGTTGCTATCACTCGTACTTGCAGGCTTTTTTCTGTACTTCCTGTTCCAAAGTCAAAACTCCCCCACTTAATAAGCAGGCTTTCATCGGCTGGACTATTGCTTTTATCGTTTGCTGTTACTGTAAGATCTGCCTCTGGCAGTGGCGTTACTGTTTGTGAGAGTGCTGATGGCACTATGCCTCTGAGTGCTTGCTTTGCCGTGCTTTTGTTACCGTTGCTATCTTTGTACACTACTACTATATCATAGCTGATGCCGTCTATAGTAGGGACTGCAATGCTTACCTCTCCTTGTGTTACATCTTGTACTGTTACTTCTGTCTTTACCCCAGTAGTTCTTTCTATCACCTGTATTGTGGCTTCTGCTATGTCTGTCTTACCTGACGAGAGCAGTACTTTGTCCCATGTTAGCTTTATGCCATTTGTTGCCTGTTCTACCGCTACCTGTGTAAAGGTGTCCTGTGGTGCAGTTTCATCTGTCAGTGTTGTCACAGAGCGTGTTGTTTTTGGTGATACTTCTGAGTTTGATTTTTGTGCTTCTATCTCTACCGTATAATCGGTAGTAGCGTGCAAGCCTCTGAGTGTGTAGGGTCTGTTTTGTTGAAACAATGCACGATATTCTATTGCAGGAACACGCACTTGTATGGACTGTGCTGGTGCGGTAGATGTAGCTTTTACGACTACATGCGTGGCATCACTGGGAGCTTGCCAGCGTAACGAGAGCGTCCCATCGTTGCTTGCTGGTTCTATCTGCACATTGGACACTGATGCGAGTGTCGGGGTTACTGGCGTTCCCCCTCCGCCTGAGGAACTGCTACTACCCTCTGCACATCCTACGAGTACGAGGATAGTTATTGCTAGCACTGCTAGTATAGTTAGGTTTTGCTTATATCGAGAGTGTACCCCCCCCCCCCCCCGATTTTCAGGCTCTGTAGCTCCTTGCTTTTGTAGCTATCATTCATCAATACTTTCATAAAGATCTCCTTTTATTTTATTATCGTGTACTTATCAGTATACACAATAGTATTATAGTACAAAATAGTATTTTTATGTCTATAGAAAAATGGCAAGAAAAGAGCTTTTCCTTTCTTACCATAAGCTTGTATTTCTATGTATCTACTATGATGTACATGCTGGATCACCTTTACCTTTTGGATACTTGCTTGTTTTTCCTGCCATAGCTGAATTGTCAAACATAATGCTACTTATTGTTCCTTTACACATTTTCCATGATGATAAATTTTGATCAAATTTAGAAGCATTATAAAACATAGCAAAATTACGTTCAACATTCCCTACATCCCAATTTCCTATATCTTGATTAAAAGCATCTGTGCCTTTAAACATAGTATTTGTATTCTTTACATTGCTCATATTCCAATTTCCTATGTCTTGATTAAAAGCAGTAGCACTATCAAACATTGAAAACATATTAGTAACCTTGCCTACATCCCAATTTCCTATGTCTTGATTAAAATTATTTGTGCTTTTAAACATAGATTGCATATCCTCTACATTACTAGTATTCCACTGTGTTATGTCTCCATTAAAAGTACTATCTCTATTAAATAAACTATTCATACTAGTAATAGCACTGGTATCTATCATATTGAGATCAGGGCTAGGGTTGTTGTTCCCTCCTGAACCTTGCCTTGTCTTTTCTTCACTGATAATAGTTTGGAGCTTTGCCTTTGTTATTGGTCTGTAATAGGCTTCCGCTTTTCCTGATGGTGCTGCTTTTAGCACTGTCTTTATAATGATAGTAGCTGGTATTTTTGAAGAACCAACTGAACACTGTACTACATTATAGCTATATTCAGTAATGGCAATGTCATGTATATTAGATTTATTTGCTATGCCTGTTACGGTAACTGTGTTAGTATTTTTTGAAAACGATACTGCTAATCCTGTTTCTTCTTTGATTCTCTTTGCATCTGCTTCCAGTATGGTGGCATCACAGGTAAAGGAAACGCTACTGGTCAGTATTCTCGTAGTATTTATTGCTTGTTTATTGCCTACTTCTGCTGAAACTACCATAGTATTTTCTATAATCACTGTTCTTGCTTCAAACTCATGGCGTTGTCCTGCTGATATTTTTGTGTCATCGGTGCTGTTTACTGCTTGTACGACTATTTCATAGATCTTTCTGTTAGTCAATCCTGTCAAAGTAGTACTTGTTGTTCCTACCGCTATTGTTGTAGGACTTGAGTCTGCATTTTTTATCTGTGTTACTGTCCTCTGTATATCACCACTCTTGGCTACTTTGTATATCTTGTACGATACCTGTGCTGCTGTTAAGGTGTCTCCTGTATCTGTTTTGCGGCTTGCACTGAGGCTGGGAACTGCCCAAAATACTTTCATGCCTGTTTGGGCTACTCTTGTTTGTATGCTCCTTACTTCTGTTGGAGCAGTTGCTTGAGATGCAGTTGTTACGCTTGCCACTGATGAAGATGCTACTTTTTTGCTTGGATCTGTTTTTATGGCTACTTTTACCACAAAGTGATACTTTGTCGCTCCTTTTATTGCTATTATTGGATCTGTATCTAAAGACAAACCTAAACTGGCAAGGGCTGGTACTGTGTACACTCCGCTTGTTGCACTGCCTATGTTTACCTTTCTGCCTGCAAGCACTTCTGCTACTGTCGGAGTAGTGTCCTGCTGTAGTCCATACACTGTGTATACAAGCTGATTACTTGCTGTTATGTTTGTTCCATCGTAGTTCTTTGCTCCCGTAAATGTGCTTAGCTCGGTGAGTGCTAGCTTTATTGTTCCTGTTGTGCTTGTTGATTGTGATACTACTAGCTTTCCTGCTAGTAGTGACTGATCAGGGGCTACTGCGTTTGAAGTATACACTTCTTTTATTTCTGCTACATCGGTGTAAAAGCCTGTAGGAAAGAGCTTGTCGATATTTGATGCATCATAATTGGGGGATGTCGTGTTGACTACTCTCACTCCTATGTAGTAATCCTTTGCTGTTTCTATAGGGGTTGCTCCTGCATTGCCTGCACTGGTACTGTCTACTATTGGTATTTGTATGATCGCTTGATTTGCCACTCCTGTTGCTTTTGTGTACTTTGCTACTTTTCCACAGCTCTTTCCTACTGCCCACAAAGCTGATACACCAGCAGGCTTTTGATTTATATACTCTTTCTTGAGATACAACACATAGTATGCAAGATCAGTTGCTTCAAGGGCATTGCCATCTACTTTGCTTACTCCTGCTATGGCTGAGGCATTTACTTGTACTGTTATGACTTTTTTTCCACTATTGCTTCCTGCCGTAGGCACTGCAAATACTACTGCATTATTGCTAATGTATGTTAGTTCTTTTGGTGCTGTGGAGGGAGTGGTAAGTGTTACTGTTTTTATTGTTGCTGATGATCCTGCTATGCTATACGAGGGATTGAGGCTATTTATCGCTTCTACTCCTGCGGTATAGCTTGTATCCTTCTTGCCTATAAATCTTACTTGTAAGGCACTGTCTCCTGCTATGTCTCTTGTTTGTACTCCTGCAAGGGCTTTTATTGCATCTAGTGTCTTTTTGCTATGATCTCCCTCTGCTATGTATACTTTATATTGTATTTGTGTCTGTTTGAGTTTACTTCCATTGGGAGCTTTGTTAGTATCAGTAATGTCGCCTGCATTAAACATATAGATTGCTGTTGCGGTTGTCTTTTTTTCTGACTTTACAGAGAGTATTGCATCCTTGGGGGCTGGTGGTGCTGTTGAGGTACTATCGTATACTGCTACGGTATCAGCAAGAGTGGTTATAGGACTAACTATATTATTTGCTATTATCAAAAATGTAAAGCGATAATTCTTGGTATTTGCTTGGCTCTTGGGTACTTCTACACCATCTGCTATACCAAATATAATATCTTTTGTGCCTCCTGTTGTGCTCTTTTCTGATACCAGTGTTGTGCTATCGTACATACGCAGGATGTAATATCGTCCTATGCCAGGAGCAGTCTTAAAGGTTGCCTTTATTTGCACTGCTCCCGTTGTATCAAGAGCAGGCCTGTTTTGAAAGAGATCTTCTGAGGGAGCTGTAGGTTGCGGAGTAGTTATGTCTTGTGTGGCTTGGGTGCTTTTATTTCCTGCGTAATCAAGGGTGAGTATTGTTATGGTATAGCTCTTGCCTTGCTTGAGTTCTTCTACAGAGAGTAATGTTATAGGGAAAGCTACTTTTTTCTCATTTACCACTGTAGTGTCTATGCCTTTCTCTGCTATGCTTATACTATATTCTTTTATGTCTTTGTTATTGACTTTTGTCCCATCAGGCTCTGTCCATGTTATCTGCACTCCTACTTTTGTTACCGATATAAAGAGATAGCTTACTTGTATATTTGTTACTGCATCGGGAGCTGTGCTATCGTCTGCGGTGGCTACTGTGGCATTTTCTGCTGTTCCTTTGTTGCCTGCCCTGTCCATTGATACTACTGCCACTGTGTACTCGGTGTTAGCTTTTAGCCCTGTTATCTGCGTATTTCTTAGTGCTCGATCTGTTATTGTTACTGTCTTTGCTGCCGTGCTACTGTTCTTTTCTGTTACAGCTATACTCACTCCTGCATAATCTCGTACATCGGGGGCTTGCCAGCCTACTACTATGCTTGTTGCTCCTCCTACGGCACTTACATTGCTTACAGGCTCTGTGCTTTTGTCTGTTGTTGCTTGTTCTTTTGACACTGCAGTGGAGTACTTTCCGTTTTGAGAGACATATACTTCTACTTTGTATGTAAGCGTGCCATAGAGTTTTGTGAGTGCTATGCCATCTTTTGCTACATACACAGTGGCGTATTCTTTGTTTTGTGCAGCTGCAGAGTCTAGTCCTGCAGTACTGCCATTACTTATAATTTCCTCTGCTATGAGGGTATTTGTTGCAGTTGCTATGATGCGTACTTGTAGATTTTTTCCTGTACTAAAGTCAAATCTATTATTTCTATCATCCCACCTAATAAGCAGACTTTCATCGGCCGGGCTATTGCTTTTATCGTTTGCTGTTACTGTAAGGTCTGATGCAGAAAGTGGCGCTACTGTCTGTGAGAGTGCTGATGGCACTATGCCTCTGAGTGCTTGCTTTGCTGTACTTTTGTTACCGTTGCTATCTTTGTATACTACTGCGACATCATAGCTAATGCCGTCTATGGTGGGGACTGCAATACTCACCTCTCCTTGTGTTACATCTTGTACCGATACTTCTGTCACTCCACGAGTGGTACTTTCTATCACCTGTACTATGGCTTCTGCTATGTCTGTCTTGCCTGACGAGAGCAATGCTTTGTCCCATGTTAGCTTTATGCCATTGCTTGCCTGTTCTACTGCTACCTGTGTAAAGGTGTCCTGCGGTGCAGTTTCATCGCTAAGTGTTGTTACAGAGCGTGTTATTTTTGGTGATACTTCTGTGTCTGAGCCTGAGTCTGATTTTTGGGCTTCTATCTCTACAGTATAATCAGTAGTAGCAAGCAAGCCTCTGAGTACATAAGGTCTGTTTTGTTGAAACAATGCACGATATTCTATTGCAGGAACATGCACTGATATTGATTGCGATGGCACTGTTGATATAGCAGTTACGACTACATGCGTAGCATCACTGGGAGCTTGCCAGCGTAACGAGAGCATCCCGTCATCGCCTGCCGCTTGTATCTGCACATTGGACACTGATGCAAGTGTCGGTATTACTGGTGGAGTTATCTCTCCTGATGAGGAACTACTACTGCTTTCTGCACATCCTAGCATGAAGAAAGTAATTACTACTAGCATCCATGCTAGTGCAACTATAGTTATATTCTGCCTATATTGAGGTTTATCTCCCATACCCCGATTTTTTTTCACACTTTGTAATTCCTTATCCATCCATTTTTTCATAGATGCCTCCTTGTTGGTTATTTTATTATGTGTATTATTATACATACGAATAGTAAAGATAATATTATTTTTATGTTAAAATAGTATTATTTTTATTTTCTTTTTTATGTTTATTTCTTGAGGCTGATCCATTTAGGGTACTAGTGTGAATCATTCCCTCTATTATTTTCATTGAAGTAATGATACTATTTTTGATATAATAAAAGAAACTATGGTTGATAAATTATTTTCCTCATCTCCAACAAATATAAAAAATGTAAATACTCTTAGTGAAAATTTTGCAAAACAGACACATGATGTACAAAATATGCTTTTAGATGCATATAACTCTTTATTTAATGGAGATATAACTACGGCATCTGCATATATAAAAAATGCACGATCAAAAGATGTAAATAATATTCAAGTAAAAGAAAGTGAAAAATTACTTACAAAATGGATAGATATTTTTAGACAACTTAATCAAAATGAAAAATACTCCTATGAAGATAAAGCTGATTACATTATAAAAGAGTGGTATGCATTTTTACAATCATATAACAATATAGACCCACGAATTACACGAAATCAAAATACCATCATTCCTAAAAATGGAAAAGAAGCATTCCAAAAATATATCATTTCTTATGCAAAAGAACTATACTTGCAGTATATCAATGAACACCCCGATAAAAGAAATACTTCTGAGTTTAGAATAAAATTTTTTCATTGCTTAAAACTATTAGGAGAATATGAAAAAGCTATAAGTTTTTTAGAGTCCTGCTTTCCTCATCTCTCCATCAATAAAAAAGCATATATTCTTTCTCATTTAGCTGATTGCCATGAATACTTAAAATACAATGATAACGCAAAAGTATTTTTTAGAAAGGCGTT
Source organism: Spirochaetia bacterium (assembly GCA_965226055.1). GTDB lineage: Bacteria > Spirochaetota > Spirochaetia > WTKD01 > CBDDCA01. The sequence goes on from CBDDCA010000005.1 coordinate 86,101, forward strand.
TGAACTCTCTCCTTCATCAATAAAAATAGAAGAAATTCAATCACAAATGCTTCATGATATCATGCTTGCAATAAAAGAAGGAAACAGATACATAGAAAAATATTATCAGTACTGGATACCAGTCTATGGATATATAATGGGATTTTTTAATATCAAAGTAAAATTAAGTCCTATAGAAGTATCAAATATCACACAAGAAATATATTCTTTAGAGATAAAATTACAAGATATAAAATCACTTGGAAACGATGATCCTGCAATCATCCTCCCTATTTTTTTATCAAGAATATTTTTACTATTTGATCATTATTCCTTATATCCAACATATAATAATTCATCTAAAGAATTACTACAAAGAATTGCTCGATATGATCCTTTTATATTTGAAAAATGGCAAGGGATACTAAAAGTGCAGCAAGAATTAAAAACTGATACTAAATCTTTCAAAGTGATTGAACAATGATAAAACTTGGAATATTAGGTCCTCCAGGATCAGGAAAAGGCACTCTGTGTGATGCACTTACCAAAAAGTATCATATGGTACACCTTGCTACAGGAAATATTTTTAGAAAAATTATTCAAGAAAATGATGTACTAGGAAAGAAAATACATGCGTTGATCACTGAAGGAAATTATGTCCCTGATTCAATAACGATTGAAGTAGTACAACAACATCTCGTACACACAGATACTCAAAATAAAGGATATGTACTTGATGGCTTTCCTCGAACACTTGAACAAACGAAATGGTTATTACAATATGCCTCCCTTGATTTTTTCATTATTTTAGATGTTGATTATGATATCATCATGCACCGTATTACAGGAAGAAGAATACACCCTCGTTCTAATAGAGTATACCATGTCACCAATAATCCCCCTAAAGTTGCAGGAAGAGATGATATAACAGGCGAAAGCCTCATACAAAGAGAAGATGATACTATTGAAAAAGTACAGCACCGACTAGAAATATATACACAAACTTCAAAAGAAATAGTCCCTCTTCTAAAATCACATGTTACCTGTATTCATATCAATGCCTCACAACAAAGAGAAAATATGATAGCAGAATGCTTACATATTCTTAACAAAAAATATACAGCAACACCATAGCTTACTGCCCTATATCAATAGCATACCTATCGTATATCCGAAGTATACGAGTTCTCAGTACATCAGTAGGAACCCTATCAAGTAATACTCTAAGAGTGTCCAATTCTCTTTGTGTAGCACCATACCCTGCTTCAAGTGCAGATTCAAGGTATTGGAGACCTCTTAAAAAACGCTGTGGTACTATAATATCATAATCACTATCAAATAGTATTTGAGCAAGTACAAAGAAAATCTCTGTTAATTCAGATCTTTTATTGCTATCATCATTATCAACTTCAGACACTAATGGAGTGTCTGACTCAGAAAGTACCTCGCCACTTTCTCCGTCTCCACTTTCCGCTGGAGTTTCTTCAGCTACGCTCTCATCTCCACTTTCCGCTGGAGTTTCTTCAGCTACGCTCTCATCTCCACTTTCCGCTGGAGTTTCTTCAGCTATGCTCTCATCTCCACTTTCCGCTGGAGTTCCTTCGGCTATGCTCTCATCTTCACTTTCCGCTGGAGTTCCTTCGGCTATGCTCCCGTCTATACTTTCCGCTGGAGTTTCATATTGATTATCTTGTATAGTATCACTCTCTACTTCTACAAAGGAGTCTTCGTTATTATCTGATACATCAGATGTATTTAATTCTTTCTCTATTTCTTGTACTAAAAAAATATAAAGAGAATACGCATACTGAGATAAACGAGACTCAAGGAGCATGTTTGCAAAATGCCTTACTTCTTCAAATGAAATATTTTTTTGCCTATATTCTACTGCTACCCTTTCTATAACAAACTGTATATCCAAAACAACAGTAGCTTGTGTCTTTGTTGTATTACTTTGATCATTATATAACTCAAGCAATACACGAAAGTAACTTTCCAATACTTTAACATTAATATCTGCAATTTGAATTGCTTGCTGAAAATAATCATATGAAGTACGAAAATTCCCTATCCGTGCATAGAGTACCCCTAAGTTACTCAATGCTCTTAGTTGATATTTTGTATCTTCTAATAGTGATATATATAATTCAATAGCTTTCTCATTTTCCTCTGTAAGTAAATAGTAATAGGCATTTAGTTCTTGTACTATTTCATTATCCTTATCCTGTTGTAGAATACTATCAAGCATTGATCTGGCTTGTGAATACTCTTCTAAAAGAAGATATATATCAACAATTTTTATTTTAAGTTCAAGTGTGTTATCAAAACGTAACGCTTCATTAAAATTTTCAAGAGCAGCATCATACTCTTTTGCTGTATAGTGTATATTACCCTGTTGAATATACTCATTGGCACGCTCTTTTTGTTGGCTAGCACAGGAGACATATAAAATAAATATAATAACACACAAAAAATATAATAAGCGAAACATAAATTATGGTTTTCTTTATTATTATATTGAATAGTAAGTATAATGACTATTATATATTAGGAAACAGTTAATACAATTACTGAATAATACAATATATTGAGCCGCGCAGGATTTGAACCTGCGACCACCGCCTTAAAAGGGCGTTGCTCTACCAGCTGAGCTAGCGGCCCAATCATCTCCTAGGGGAGTTGAACCCCTGTTGCAAGAATGAAAATCTTGAGTCCTAACCACTAGACGAAGGAGACAATTTAATCTTATTATAAAAAATGTAGAAGAAAAAATCAAGTCCTCTATAAAGAAAATTGCAGATTCAAGTATTAAATGCAACAAAGGAGCAAAAAAAAGAGTATAGATGGCTGGTAGCCCGAACAAATAGCAGGAAAGCTTCGCATTGATATGCCCATATTCTATAACCAGTATGCTCTTAGTCATGAGACGATATATCAATTTATTTACCGTATCGCTCCTCATTTGACACACTCTCTGAGAAAACAGCACATAACAAAAGAAACACATCTCGCTCTTGCTCTGCTGCTCGTATCCCCATCGTGTCTCAGTACACAAACGAGACAATGTTTATGAGGAATATGGCTACTGGTAAGTAGATCTTGTTGGCTCTTCTTAAAAAGCTACTGTGCTTGCTTTAGGAGAAAAACATACTCGCTCTGTTCTCTTTCATAGGAGAGATACAAACTCTCATAATACTTTCGTATTGCAAGATTGTAAGTCTTGTGTGTCTACCATTTCCACCATACCTACAATATACAATAAGAGTGTTTCTTATAAGAAACACTCTTATTATTTATATCAAATAATATTGATTATTGAAAGGTAGGGTATGTATTTCTTTTTCCTTCCATTGGAATACTTACAAAACTATTTTCTAAGAATTTAATATGTATATGACCATATAAAGGTTTATCAATTCCTGTATTCCAACTTACGTCTTTTCCATAACTTTTTTCAAATACTGTTTTATTGATTCTCCATTTACTAAGATCTTGATCAAATTTTTGAGAATTTTTGAACATAAATTTCATAAATCTTATGGAAGAAATATTCCAACCTGATATATCTTGATTAAATTGTTCGGTATCTTCAAACATAGATGTCATATTGTAAACTTTAGAAGTATCCCAATTGGATATATCTTGATTAAAATTAGTAGCATTTTTAAACATCTGGTCCATATCATTTACTCTAGAAGTATCCCAATTGGATATATTTCCATTAAAAGAACTTGCTTCTTCAAACATACCTCCCATATCATTTACTTTAGAAGTATCCCAATTGGATAAATCTCTATTGAATTTTGTTGAACGCATGAACATAAACTTCATATTGGTTACTTTAGAGGTATTCCAATTAGATACATTAGGGTTATAATCTTTATTAACAAATAATTTAGACATATCAACTACTTCACTAGTATCTACTAATCTTAAATTTTCTACTTCTTTATCTTTTTCTAATAATTCAATTACTCGTAATAATTCTTTATTACTAGTAGGCCTATAGAAGGTTGCACTTCTACCACCGACTTTTACTAGTTTAGTATTTACATTCACAGTCAAATCCTTTGTTACATTCCAATTTGGTATAGTAAATCTTATTTTACCATATTTCCTATTAGTTATTTTAGAATCATAAAAATTACTTTTATTAACAATTCCTGTTATATGAACAGTATTATTACTAAAAGATGCTGTTAATCCTGTATCATGTTTTAATCTATCTAAATCAGCTTTATCGAATGTAAATGATGAATTTAAGCTAACTCTCTTATTATTACTTCTTGTCCACTGTTGATTACCATTAACTATTCTTTTTTCTAAAACAGTAGCACCTATAATTAATTTTTTATTAACAGAATCTCCAACATTAAAATTAGCTCTTGCTATGTTGAGATCATAATCTATAACTAACTTCCAAGTTTCAAAATGTTGTGTTTTTCCATTTGAAACTTTTGTTTTATCAGTTTCATTAACTGAAGTTATTGCTATAGCATATGATGTTTCTGCATATACATCATCTAAAAGATGTTTTTTAGTATTTGCAGGTATATTTATAGCTACTCCTTCATTTTTAATTCTGTCTAAATCATAATCATAACCGAATTCATCATCATCAAGTTTTTTAACATATAAAATATATGAAATTTCTGATATAGATAATATATCTCCGTCATTATTTTTATGAATTTCACTATCTATTGTTGGATAATCCCATATCATATTGATACCACTAGATATGAATTTAAATGAAAAATTGCTTACTTCTGGAGGAATTTTTGTAGTGTTATCTATGGTACCACATATGGGGCTTCCTTTAAAATTAGGTCTCTTATTTTTTGGTATATATAAATCATCTGCATAAACATCTTTAATTCTCACATGAAAATCACTATCTGTAAGTGTTATTCTACACATATTCCATGATGAAAAATCATGATCATAGAAATATAATCCACTGTATAGAATTCTATTTGCTTTTAAAACATTATTTGTATTCCAATTTTCAACACCATGTATAAAAGCTCCACTTTGTAAATTTACTTGAGAAAATAGTTCTGTCATATCAGTTACATTAGAAGTATCCCAGTTTGATAAATCACTTTTAAACCTAGTTACTCCATAAAATGTACTATTCATATTAGTAACATTTGAAGTATTCCATTTTGAAATATCTCCACTAAATTCATATATTTTATTAGTATTTTTATCTTTAAAATCATATACATCTTTACTTAATTTTGAACTAAATAAATTACTAAAACTTTTTACATTACTTGTATCTATTATGTTTAAATCAGCAGATATTCCTTGAATGTCTATTTCTTGAGTAATATCAGCTATTAACTCACTGCTGTCAAGAGGAATATGTTTATATCCTATTATCAGATCTATAGTTTTACTAACTGTTCTGTTATCTTCTGATGTAAATCCTATGGTATATCTTCTGTTTCCCATTTTTGTAGCAATACCAGAAATAGAACCATCCAATTTATTAAATGTTAATCCAAATGTTTTAGATAAATCATCGGGACTAATAGAAAAAGTTCCTCTATCGGTATTAATACTTTCTGGTAATATTATGGATTCTATTTTAGTTATTTTCTCTTTTCCATAATTACCTTGGGATACTAATCTTTTTTCAGTTATAAATATATCAGAATTTTCTTCTCTAAATTGTAATGAAATAGGTTCATCTGTATTAAATTCAAAAAGTTGACTATTTGTAACCTTTGATACATCTGTATTATTTACAGATTGTAATACTATATTATAAGTTGTATTTGGCATTAAACCTGTTATAGTTATTCCTTCTTGTTGTGCTTTTAAAACTATCGGATTTCTATCAGATATTATAACTGCATCTACATCATTATTTTCTATCTTGTTTTCCTTTAATTTATATACTTTGTATATAATATTTTGCTTAGTTAATTGGTTTTCTTCATTATCTAAATGAGTATCATCAAAAGGAAGCAATGCTCCTCTCCATTGTAATGATATAGATGTTTCAGTAGAGTTAGTTTTTAGTATTTTATTATTATTAAAACCAGGAGGATTAGTTGCTTTACTCCCTAAGGATATTGATTTAATATTACTATAAGTAATCTTACTCATATCTGTTTTAATTTGAACTGAAAACATAAAATGATATGTTTTTTGTTCTTCAAAATTCACTCCATCTATTTCAGTTTCATTTATGTATTCTAATTTTCCATTTTTAAAATTAATGATAGTATGTTTTTTTATCATTTCATTTAATTCTGGGACTATTGATGATTCTTTGACATATAATTTATATACCAATTGATCATTACTCGTTATATTTGTTCCATCTCTATTTTTCATATTAGTATATTTTTCTAAAGAATATACTGTTAGATTTATCGTTTCTATATTTACTCCTTTACCAAGAGAAATTTTATTCAATAATAAAGAAGGATCAGCAGCTACCGATAGGGATATATCACCACCACCTCCATTCCCTCCCCCATTATTAGAAGATAGGTTGCTAGAACTTTTATTTTTTTCACAATTAATTAAAGTCATACTTACTGGTGTTAATATTATTATTAACATTAAAAACATTACATTTTTTTTCATATTTTTCTCCTTTTTCAAAATTAATACTTGAATTTTGAATAAATATAGCTATATTATAAAATAAAAACACAAAAAAAGCAATATTAAAAACCCTATTTTGGAAAAAAATGTAACAATACTCCATTTGTAATGTATCAATACCTAATCAGCTCTTTTTGTTTTAGAATACTAAGAATAGTAGTAATAGTACTGTTACTATCTTTTCCATTGTTATGAATAATTGTATCTGCTACCGACTCATAATCATCTATATTAATATTGTAAATTCTCTTGTACCGCTCTGTATCCCTATGATCTCTTGCACTTGTTTCCTGTATCACTTGCTCAATACTTTTGTTCTCTCTTTGCTGTATTCTTGCATAGCGAACTGCTTTTTTTACCTTAAGATATATTTTTATACTAGCATCATGTATAAACCATATAGCAAGCCGAGAACCGATGACACAACGCTGGGCATTGGCTGCCAACTCTTTTTGACGTCTATCGACTAACCTATCCACATCATCACTTTTTTCAGATAAGCAAGCAATTTCTTGCATACTCATATTACGATCTTTAGCAAGACTACGAAAAGTATAGTTAATACATTCTATGCGTAATATATGAGCAAGCTCTTTACAAATAGTTGTGTTTCCACAACCACTTAGCCCTGATATAGCAATACGAAGATTCTTTTTTACTATTGTTATTGGCTTTTCCTGTAATGTACTCATACTATTATACTTGTTCTTATCAATTTTATAAAAAAGTGAATATGTTTTTTATTATACCTCTCTTTGTTTTAATATATCAATAAGCATAGTAGCAACTCTAAAATTATCACCTGCTCCCATTGTAATACACAAATCACCTTCTTGTATTATACTAGAAATATAGCCTGCACTTTCCTCAAAACTTGGTATTGACATTACTCCTCTTTGATATTCTCCTATATGTCTTGCCAATGTCTCTCCACTTATAACAGGCATAGAGACATCTTTTTGTGCTTTATTATAGTACTCTTCTCTCTCCCTTGCTGATGAATATATATCGTTAATAATAAGTATATCTGCTTTTTGAAAACATGTTTGAAATTCGTTCCATAATGATTGAGTTCTCGTGTATGTATGAGACATAAAATCAACAATACAGCGTCGTGGCGTATAGTGATCTACCAAACTTTGTAGTGTCGCTGCAACAGCGGTGGGATGATGTGCATAATCATCGACAATATATATTCCGTTCTTTTTATATAATAGCTCTGCTCTTCTGCTTACCGAAGAAAAATGTAACAAAGCATCGTACAATGAGTCACTATTTACATGAGGCACACAGTAAGGTATACACAATAATGCAGCCATAGCGTTTCCTACTAAAGGATACACAGGGTTCTGCATATTCCATGTACGATCACATAATGATTGCACATTACCATATTGTACAATATCATTTTGATATTCTTTCTTTGTGTCTTTAGAGACAGAAACTGCAAGCTGAAACGATTGAACACGATTCTTTGCTACTATGTCACGCTTGTAATGATGCATAGTTACAATAGGCGTATCTTCCAAATAAGACATACATATATGAGTATTCTCTTCTTTCTGCTGCTCTCCATTAAAAGCATAAGGAATAATACGTAAATCGTTACGCTTTTTTACAACTTTTTCAAGTGTACATTGCACTCCTCTATCACTCATACAGGCGATGACTGTCCCATTATATGGCAAGGTTTCTATAAATGTAGCAAAGGAGTTATAGACTGCTTCTTTATCCTTAAAATAATCAGTATGATCCCATTCTGCATTCAAAAAAATAACACCAGTAGCCCTAAAATGCAAAAAATGGTCCCGATACTCACATACCTCTGCTATAAATACCTCATCTCCATCAGAAAAAAAAGTAGAGTTATTAAACTCTTTCACACGTGCCCCAGTAAGCACCGTAGCGAGACATGATTGTGAACGTAAAAGCACTCCTACCAATGCTGAGGTAGATGTTTTTCCATGCGTGCCTATCACCGCCCATGAAGATTTCACTCTTTGCGAAAAAGCACCTAAAGATTCAGGGTAACTATAACAAGGGTACTGTTGTAACGCATACGCTAACTCTTCATTGTTATTTGAGTTATATGCAGCAGAATAAATTACCGCTTTCGTATTAGAAGGAATATTATGACGAGAAAAACCAGTACATATCGGAATATTCTCCGCATGTAACAGAGAGTCAGTATAAAATTCATCTGCAATATCAGATCCACTAATACTTACTCCTCTTTTATGCAATAACAACGCTAAAGCAGCCATCCCACTTCCCTTAATACCAATGAAATGTAAAGCATCTGGCAATGTGTTTGATAAAAACGTATTAGAGGACGATACAGTATCACACTTACTCATATAGTAAGTATACCATTGTTGCTTAATTAAAAAATACAGTATAGTGTATTCAATACTCCATACTTTTCTTATGCTAAGGAAGAAAACGGTGTAGCAATTTTTTGAACAGCGAACGATAATTTGACACATACACTGGCATATGAGGATTTATCGCTATAGTAGCTCCATATGTTACCCGAAGCTGTCTATGAAACGACACATGTTCACAATACGCAAAATTATCTTTTTCACAACTTGCAATATAACGAGTAGTACGAAGTAACGCTGCTTTGTATAACGCTAGCCCTGCAAACGCAGAATATACTGGTAATACTTGTTTCTCTGCTGATGCACGCTGTAATAGCTTTAATTTTTTTGTTACCACACGTTGTAAATTTGGTTGCCAACTAAACCCTTCATTTGCATGCTCTTGCATATCAAGTGCATAGCTATCGTAGTATAATGGCAAAAAATACGATTGGCGCGAAATAGACATGCCATTTGCAGTCAGTACATCCCAATTTTTAAGTAACTCTATACTACTGAGAATCCCTTTAAGACTACACTGGACAAGATCAAAATCTAACATCATGATATAATCTGCCACAAAATTGCTTGTACTAAGAGTGTCTAAATAACAATCGCGAGCAAGGGCAATACGCATGACACGCTCTTGCATATGATGTTTTTGTAGTGAACTATCATGTACCCTCTGAGCATTATACTGTATATGCCCTTCCTTACTGACAGTGTTTTCCTTTTCTTTTATATAGTGCGAAAAATTAGGCAACAAAATGTTCTGATTATTCTGCTGTGCTTGTTCCAATATAGTTCTGGTAGCATCTTTGCTATCGTTCTCTACAATACAAATACGATAATCTTTACACAGTGATCCTAATGTTTGCAATGTTTGTAACAACGATACCACTGTACCTTGACAATCTCTTGCACACCCTGCTATAAAAATCGAAGTATCCCTTAAAAGAGTGCTAGCAGTGGATGCCATTTTTCTTGTGTACATAGAGAACATATAAATGAGAATCAATAATCAATAGTGTTTATATGTGTAGTATGACTACCGTTCTTTTTCTGTAACATATCTATATAGTACTGTGGTTCTATAGCTTCTTTTTCTATGTGCAGTTCAGATAGTATATCAAGTAAAATACGCTTCACAGAAGAAGCATTTACTACTGGGCTTTGTGAAGAGAGTGCTTCGTTATACTCCATTTCAATAAAATACCCTAATCCTTGTACTTCTATTAGCTCTACAATAATAGAAACACCTTCTCTTTTCACTATATAAGAAAATCCTTTTTTTACTTTTTTAATGTATGTTTGAGGCCTAAGGTGAGTAAAGATAGTATCCATAACCTTTGCATCTTGTACCTGTGTTTCGTACTCTATATTTTTTTCTATACCATCTTCAATACATTTTTCTTTAAAACTTACAATGTACAACTCATCATTACTCTCTCTCAAACGAATACTTACATCATGAGAAAACATATAGTATGTATCCTTTTTATGTACCAATTCTTTTTTAATACATATATGTTCAAGTATTTTCTGTAACTTAAAGAAATTTTGTTCACTCACATGAGCTTTACATTCTATTTCATGCTGTACCATACAGGACACTACAATTAAACAGTATAGAGCATTTCACAGTAAAAACAATACTACTCTGTACTATTATCATTACTTTACTTTCCCTTGATTTGCTACTGATGCCATTGCAGCTTGTACTGCTTCCTCATCACCTAAATAGTAATGGTTTACTGCTTGCAACTGCTCATCAAGCTCGTATACTAAGGGTACTCCTGTAGGTATGTTTACTGACAAAATTTCTTCATCACTGAGGTTATCCAAATATTTCACTGCTGCTCGTAAACTATTGCCATGTGCAGCTATAATAACTTTCTTTCCTGACTGTATGGCAGGAGCAATAGTGTTTTTCCAATATGGCAAAAAACGATCAACCGTATCTTTCAAGCATTCACTCAGAGGAAGTTCTTGTTTAGACAACGATGCATACCGAATATCATTTCCTGGATAACGAGCATCATCAGTACTCAATACAGGAGGAGGTACATCGTAGCTTCGCCTCCATATTTTTACTTGCTCTTCACTGTGCTTTTGTGCAGTTTCGGCTTTATTCAATCCTTGTAAAGCTCCGTAATGTCTCTCGTTTAAGCGCCAGTTTTTCTCTACTGGTATCCAAAGGAGGTCCATTGTGTTTAATACACTTGTAAGCGTTAAAATCGCCCGCCTTAAGTAAGAGGTAAAGGCAACATCAAAACGATAGCCTTCTTTTCGTAAGGTCTCACCTGCCCGTACTGCTTCTTCCCTTCCTTTATCTGATAAATCTACATCTTCCCATCCTGTAAATCTATTTTCTTTATTCCAGGTACTCTCACCATGTCTAATCATCACTACTTTATACATAGCATCCTCCTTTTTTGTTACTATATTATTCTTATGTATACCATACAAACACTAAGAGTATCACTACTACAAAGACATAGTTTCTAACAACATTGCCATAGTTTTCCATGCTAATAAAAAACAATAGCTACGAGAAAGACTCATTTTTCTTTGTAACACTGACATTGCTACTTGTAAATAATCATTGTCTTGTAGTGCTTCCTGCTGAGTATGAGTAGGTACTGTATTTAGTATATACTGAACTGTATATTTAAAGCTACAAGTATCAAGATAGACAAAACTCTCACATAATAGCTCTGCCGAAGCATGTGCAAGAGCACAGTAGCTTCCACGATGAAATAATATTGTATTATTGCTTGTTGTTTTTATATGCTGATTATTGTTATTCTCAATCTCTTTTTGTAGCACCATAAGCTGCATAGTATCAGCACAATACGGATTACTGTTGTGTGCTGTATGCAACATAGATTCTTTACTATACTCAAACCTTTCATCTGATATATAGTATTCTTTTTTTCGTGAATACTCTAAAAATTGATTATAAAGGTGATCCATGCTGACATATATCAATCTATACTGATGTATTTTTTACATACTTTTATTAATTTCATGTATTGTCTGTAACGCAGAAGTAAGTACCTGTATATCCTTAAGAGTATTGTAAAAATATGCTGAAATGCGTAAAATGTACTCTGTATGAAACACATGTAATAAAGGTTGTGCGCATACATGTCCCGTTCTTACACAAATTTTCTTTGCATCAAGAATAAAACTCATATCTTGAGAGTGGATACTATCTGCTACTACTGCTATAGTTGCACTGGTAATCTGATCGTTGTTTCCAAGTATAGTAAAGCTATCAAGCGGAGCAAGCGCATCTAACATAGCTTTCCGAAGTACCTTATCGTGCTCTATGATATTTTCCATACCAACATGAGTAAGAAAATCAATGGCAGCAGCACATCCAATAGCACCTGCAATATGAGGAGTACCAGCCTCGTATCCTTCAGGACCATCTAAGAACTGTGTGTTATGCTCAGTTACTTTTACTATGGTCCCTCCTCCTGTTTTTACAAAAGGAAGCGTACGTAACCACTCTTTTCGAACACACAACACTCCAATGCCTGTCGGGCCACACAGCTTATGAGCAGAAAAACACACTGCATCTACAGGCAGCTTTCGCAAAGAAATCTTACGATGTGCTGCTAATTGTGCTGCATCAAGCAATACTTTTGCCCCATGTTTGTTACAAAGAGAAAGCAATTCTTTTACAGGAGGTTCATACCCAGTAACATTAGACATACCAGTAATAGAAAGCACTGCTGCATCTTTTATTTTTTCTTCAGCACTGTTCATATCTAAACTGTTATCACGAGATACTCGTAAAACTCTAAACTCTTTTTGTAATCTCAAAGCACATTGTTGGAAAGGCACATATGAAGAGTGATGTTCAAAATCACTTACAAGAAACGCTTTTTTTTGTTGAGAAAGACTTGCATCAAACTGGTACGCACTTGCAATAATATTTATGGCATCAGTAGTTCCTGCAGTAAAAATTATCTCATACTCATCATCAGCGTCTAAAAATAAACGCACAGTTTCACGTGCTTTTTCATATGCTTCGCTTGCACGTATACTTAACAAATAGTTTCCTCTATGAACATTAGCAGAGTAATCTTGATAGTATTCCTGTAATGCCTGTATTACAGAAATAGGCTTTAAGGCTGTTGCTGCGTTATCAAGATATACAAGAGGTACATCTTGATTAAGAATGGGAAAATACTTTCGTACTTGTTCTGGGAGAGCAAAAAAAGACATTACGATACCTTACGAGAAAAAATTATACATAACAATATACTGCAATGCTATATGCTTTATAGCATTGCGTATACAATAGAAATAATTATTTCTTATTATAAACAATCTCTCACTCTATATGAGAGTGAGGAGTAATTCGTTTACTCTTTCCCAGTTTATAATAGAAAAGAATGCTTCTATATAATCAGGTCTTTTGTTTTGATACCGTAAGTAGTATGCATGTTCCCATACATCTAATCCTAAAATAGGAGTAGCTCCTTGCATATAAGGAGAATCTTGATTAGCAGTACTGGTAATCAAAAGATTAGCATCTTTAACAATGAGCCATGCCCACCCACTCCCAAATCGAGTTGCGGCAGCAGTAGAAAACTGAGACTTAAAGTCATCAAAGGACCCAAAAGCTTCATTTATCTTATTTACTATCTGCCCCGACGGCTTTTGCTTATCGGGACTGAGAATAGTCCAAAAAAGAGAATGATTTGCATGTCCTCCACCATTATTGATTACTGCAGAACGAATACCTTCATCTACACTATCTATATTTTTGAGGATATCCTCTATTGCTTCATTTTCCCACTTTGTTCCCTCCACTGCTGCGTTAAGTTTAGCAACATATCCAGCATGGTGTTTTCCATGATGAATCTCCATTGTCTTCGCATCAATATGAGGCTCTAAAGCATCAAAAGAATATGATAAATTAGGTAACATAAATGGCATATAACCCTCCTAAAGTTTATATTGTTTATTTCAATTATAGCAAAAATACACAATTTAGTAACGACATTTTATATATTTTTTTTCATTATAAACTGTATAAAAATTACACTACTATTCTTTCTATAGAGGAAGATATGGTACAAATAAGTTCGTAGGGAATACTCCCCGAAACTCTTGCTTGTTCTTCTATTCTTACTGTATCATCTCCCCAAAACACTACTTCGTCTCCTGCTTTTACAAGATCATCTCCTACATCAACCATACACATATCCATTGTGATATTTCCCACTATTGGATATAACGTGTTGTTGATGCACACCTTTGCTCTATTGCCTAATGCCTTTAACAAGCCTTTCCCATACCCTATATTTATTACTGCTATATTTGTATCTTTTGTTGTTTTGTAAAGAGAACCATATGAAATGCCATGATTGGCAGGATATCGTGCCACTCTACTTATATAACTTACGAGCTTCATTGCAGGCTTAATATGTAACTGGTGTTTTATATCTCTCTCTGAAGCGTACGAGCCATATAACAAAATACCCGGACGAAGCATATCAAAATAGGATTGTGACTGCCACACTAATGCACCACTATTTGCTGTATGCTCAATAAGAGGAGCATGGAGAGGGAGGTGCTTATACATTATTTTCTTAAAATAGGCATATCGCTCTAATTGTTGTTGTGTAACATTATCATCTTCAGATTGCGAAAAATGGGTACTCAACCCAACAACACGAATATCGTTACTTGATTGTAATAGTAAACAAAATGCTTGTATATCTTTTTCAAGTAAGCCTAGTCGCCCCATACCTGTATCCAGTTGTATGTGTATTGATACTTTTTTCTGAAATAGCGATGAATAATAGAGTATGTCTTTTAAGTACTCTATATCACCAACCATAAGCTCACAGTTATGATTTATTGCCAACTGTATATCCTGTTTTATTTGTTGAGTATACAGCAATATTTTTGGAGTGTATTGCCATCCTTGTATCACTTGTTGTATAGCACTAGCTTCTTCAACTGAAGAAATACCAAAGTACTCTATATGTTGATCCTTGACTATATGTACTATATTTGCAATGCCATGCCCATATGCATCAGACTTTATAGTAAGACATAATTTTTTTGAAGTTCCTATGTACTGACGAATGGCACTGATATTATGAAGAATATTATTTTTGATTATATAAATCTTTGGAGCATAAAACATAACAATACATATATTGAAAATACATTAGTATTTTATATTATTATATAGCATTCTCTTATCTTATACAGAACATAGCCTTAAGCACATATCTTTGTTACTACTTAAACAATACCCAAAAACGATGCCATAGCACTTTTAGTATATTTGCTTTTTCTACTGCAGACTCAGTATACAGTTCTTTTTCCATAATGTTTATACTTCTTTCTTCATTATGTACCGAATACACTACAGAAGCCAATGCTGTATTTTTTTCTATAGGAGCAAATATATGCTGTGTATCCGAATAATACTGCGTGTGTTTCTGTATGGTATTCACCCATAGAGCAGGAACACTGAGTAGAGTAGCATCAGCTCTCATTTCTACTGTTTTCTTTTTTGCTCCCCATACTGGCATACTCTCCTTTATTGCAGGAAACTGTATCAATGAAAATACAACATAGGCAAAATCAATTAGTGCGATTGCTTCTTTACTACGTAATTGTATTCCTTTGCTAATACTCTCTGCTTGTATCCCTAACACTATAGCAAGCACCCTTCTCTTTTCTTTTTCTGCACTTGCTATCAAATTAAACCCTGCTGCACCAGTATACCCTGTTTTTAGTCCGTCCACATATGTATGTGTCTCAAGTAATCTATTAGTACTTTTACGATCTTGTTTCCAAAAAAAAGTACTTTGCGATGTATACGATACAATATCAAACTCCGAATGAGAGAGTATATATTGTGACAATAATGCGATATCTTCTGCTGTACTTTTATTTTTTTCTGATAATCCTGTAGGATCATCATAGTAAGTATTATGCAACCCTAATGCTTTTGCTTTAGCATTCATTGCTTGCACAAACCTTTCTACAGAGCCTGCTACTATATGTGCAAGGTATAGTGCAGCATCATTCCCTGAGATAACTAATAAGCCATGTAGTAGCTCTCTTCCTGAAGGAGTATCTCCTACTACTAAGCCCATACGTGAAGCATCGTATGGCAACGATGCAAACGATTCTGCACTTGTAACAGGATACTGCATATCCAAAGAAAACGCATGTTGCTTACTTCTTTCAAGTACTATCATAGCTGTCATCAATTTTGTCAATGAAGCTATACTCCGTACCTTTCTATGATTTTTTTTTAGTAATACTTGATTATTTTCACTTTCCAATAACAAATAGCTTTCTGCAGTTATAACAGTAGAAAGTGCGGGATATTTAACACTATTACTCCATGTAGGATACACGAGGGCATCAATTTGTATATTATCATCTGATTGTGCAGGGAGATTCCTTATATTCAAAAAAAATATAAGCATTATGATACCTACACCACACAATAGAGTTCTTTGCTTTACCCATGTAACAACAGAGAATACTTTCATATATACTTCCTTTATACTATTTTTAGACTATCATACTACTTATGCTATACTACAACATCATTCCAGTATTGTTATTTCTACCCGCCTATTTTTTCCACGCCCTTCTTTTGTATCATTACTTGCAACCGGTTTTTCCGAACCGTATCCTTGTAACTCAAAATAGCTATCGTCCCATCCCAACTCATTCTGTAAATACTCTTTTACTACCCTTGCTCTTTGTACACTTAATTTCTTTTGTGTCGAAATACTTCCTACATCAGCAGTATGTCCTTCAATCAAAAGGTTTCGTGGAGCATATTTTTTAAGCACAGATACAATAGAATTAAGCATAACAGCAAGCGAGTCTACAGGAATATCAGTATTAGGATAGAACAATATATCTTCAAAAGATACTTGTATTCCTTTCTCATTTCTTTGTACTAACGATGTTGTATCCTGTGTACGCTCCGATGTTTCAACAGTATCTTCTAATGCTTCTCTCAACTCATTTTCTATACGAGGCAACACTGTTGTATCAGTAGATGTTGTAGAAACAACGGGAAATACCTTAGAGGTAACTGTACCTTCTACTTGTATATTTTGTGTATCTTGCATGCCATTATATATAAAATACATGATATAGTCTTCTGTATAAAATTCTGGACGATGATACAGATCGTTCCACCACATAAAAATTTCAAAAGAAGCATTTATACGAACAAAAGATGCATCTCTCCTTTGTTGCTCTGGAGGATAGACATAATCATCAATAGTATATTGTATAAAAAATACAGGCAACTCTATCCCTGTATCCTTACTATCAGAAAAATAGCTTTGAGGAAGACTGTCATATCCAGCATAGGAATAGTATATTTTAATTGGAATAGGAACTTTTTGGTTCATAATAGGAATACTAAGATATTCAACACTGTCTCCTTTCCATGTATCTCCTTTTTGTATTGTAGTCTCAAGAAATACTGGAACATCCTTTACAAAACTTATATTTTTATCGCCATTGGTACTTACTCTAAACCCTTGCTTATTTATTGTATACTGGTACTCATAATTGGCAGTCTTTATTCCTTTTTCAAAAAATTCAGTGTTTCCATGTATAGATACTGTATCTGCAAGTCGCTGAGTAATAGTAATAAAAATAGTATTCTGTAATACATTATCTACCAGTATCAAGGCACCGTTTTGATATACTGTTTGTGTATTTTTTGATTCTATACGATACATATCGCTATCAGAAAAATCAAAAAAGAACACTTGTTTTTTTTCTGAATTCTGACTATTATTTTGAAGAGGTTGCTGAGAATATAATAAAAAACCATTTATTAGTAATATGTATACAATAAAGAAAAAAAACGAATATTGACGATAACTCATATTATAAAGTATAATAAAAAACTAAAGGAGTAGCATGGGAAAATACAAACATATTGATAATGCAGAATTTTTAGAAAAACAACTAAAAAATATTGTCAAAGAAGTACAAGAGATAGAGGATCCTCATATTATCACAGAATACAAGCAATTTTTTAAGGAACATGTTAGCTTGTTTAGACGTAATTTTGTTGCAGCATATATCATCAAAAAATTCTTACATGACAATGCCACACATACTACAAAAAAACAGAGAAAATACATACCACCACCAGATCGTTCTTTCAATAAAAAATACAATAACACAGAGCCTCAACAGAAACATAGAAAGGTAATATTAAAAAACATTTCACAACATCAATGTACAAAAGAAGAGCTTCTCACCTTTTTAAGCTCTATTGATGGCGTTGAAAAGAAAGATATTACACATATTACACTACAAGAAACAAAAACATTGGTATCCATTGCCCAACCAGCATTGAAGGCATTGACTAAAGGAATAAAAAACAAACCTTTTAAGAACAAAAAGATTTATTATAGCTACTAACATGTATCATAGCACAGAGATACAGACATAGCTACTGTTTTGTATCAATAACAATCCCTTTTAGCGATTCTTTACTGAGGACAGATTGAGAATAAGATGTATCGCTGGATGTTGACATTGCTTTGAGAAGCGAGACTTTGTCTTGTACATCTCCTTGTTCCCCACTTACCATTTTCTGAATATGATTTCTCAATACATTCTGTTGCTGTGCATGAAGTGAAGCTATAAGAGAATTCATTGCTATTGCTTTTTGCATGCTCATGCCATTTTTAGAATAACTTCCTTTGACATACCGCAAATTAAGATCTGTAAGTCCAGTACCTCGTATGTTTACTGTAATTTTCTTACTTGCTATTCCTTCATTCGTTTGCAGTAGATGTTTCAATTTATAATACCCAACATTGTTGGCATGTGATATATTTTGAAGTGATTGCAGCATATACTACTCCTGCTTTAAGTGTCGACTATTGAAAAAAAAACTCAAGTAGTATATAATTCAAAACATGGCAAAAGAAGATGTAATAGAAACTGAAGGCGTGGTCAAAAAATCTCTCCCAAATACTATGTTTAAGGTTGAATTAAAAAATGGTCATGAAATTCTCGCACATTTAAGTGGAAAAATGAGAAATAATTATATACGTATTGTTCCCGGAGACACAGTAAAAGTGACCTTATCCCCGTATGATCTCAGTAAAGGAAGAATTACATTTCGTGAAAGGTGAAAAATGAAAGATAAAAAATAATAGTATAAATATATATATAAACATTATATTGTATAACATTTGTATAACATCATTTATATAACATCATGTTATATAACATTTGTATAACATCAGTTATATAACATATAGCGCAGATGTAATACGCTCTCTTCTTTTTGTGCTTCTACCATTGCGGTAACGATGGATTACGAATTTCATCTGATACCGTAAGAAAAAAAGTGTTGGTTTGTTTAATTGTTTCAAGATTTACAGGAACATCTTGTTCAATACCAGTTTCACTTTGAAGATTGCTCACTTCTTTGTCCTGTACTTGCTTAAAAATATCTGCATAGTTGCTCACTATTTCATAATTGATACGATGAATATTGTTAGGATACAATATCAGCAGATCCCAAAAATAGGTAGCTGCCATACTGTACTCTTTTTCTAATAGATACAGTTCCCCTAACAAAGCTAATACTTTTTTTCGAAGCCCTTTACGTATGTTATTGTCCAATAAGCGTGTAAGCACATTCTTTGCTTGTTCACTATCATGTTCTGCTAGTTGTACGGCTCTATAGTAAGTGGTATAATTCTTAAAAATTGATAAAGGGAACAATTTCCTTTCCTCTTGTTTTTCTTGATCAATACCATATGTATCTGTATTGGCTTTTCCTGTTAATACAGTATATATAAACATATAATCAGGAGGAAAGAGTATAAATATACCTGTTAGTATTCCTATAAAGATATATAAAAAAAGATTTTTTTTCTTCTGATTTTTATGTTTCTGCACAGTCTTTTTCTTATTTATATGCTGTACAATAGTAGATCGTAGTTCCATCCTTTTCCTCATTAGTATCATTATATTAGTTTTCTAGTAATATATATCCTAGTAATATTATAGCAACACAAAAACTGATAAGCCATGATACAAAATCATACTGCACAGTAGCCTTCGATGCAGTACGCATAGTAAGAGATTGCTGAGCCTCTACATATTCGGCATTAAGCGTTTGAGCAATTTCTTTTGCTACGGTTGGCTGAGCAGTGGAATATGCCACATTTCCCTCTGTATCCCTTATAGGTACACCTTCTACAGTACGTACTATCTGTGCTTTATCAGAACCAACAAATACACAGAATATTGCATCATAATATTCCCTCAGTGTTCTAAAACGTAGCGCATTTACTTTTGTATGACTTTCCCAATCGGATAGTATTACAACATTTCCACGTGCTGGAAATAGTCCCTTATCACTCCTTTGTTCCATCTGATAAAAAAGCTGTGCTATATCACTAGAACCTTGTATGAGAGGAGCTTTTATTATGCTATCAAGCGTATTAAATAAAAAAGCAGTATCACTCGTAAAAGGAATTACTTGCACAAGCGTATCAGTAAAAACAGAGAGAGCAAATTGGGTATCGTTGTTTGCTGTATTTTCTACTGTATTTTTTATAAGGGCAATAGCTTTAGCAATCCTGGTATCATCTGTTTCATACACATACATGCTCAACGAGACATCTAGTACAAAATGAATATATGTATCTGTATTTTGTGCATCTTGTGTAACAGCAGTATTATTTGCCTTTGCTGCAGGATATAAGATATAGAGTAAGATTCCCAGTGCCATACTATTTATGAGTATATACTTAAAAAGAAACCCTCTTTGTATGTTGTAATGCTGTAAAAATTGCAAGGTATATATTTGTAATAAAAAAGCTCTTTTTCGTTTATACAAACTCCATGTATACAATAGCAAAGGCAACATAAGTAATAAAGAATAATTTTGCAAATAAAAAAATGTCATATAGCCCTTAAAAATACAAGTTTAATAATAGCTGCTCCACATACCATAAATACAGCAATAAAAAATAATACGCGTGAGATATCCCTATAATCTGTTGTAGTAACATATGAGCTATTACTTACCACATTATAATAGATAGTGGAAAAAAATTCTCTCATATCTGCTTTTGATTCAGTCTGTTGATATTCTGCTTGTATTTTTTCTGAAAAAGGAAGCAATATATTAGTATTTACAGGCTCAATGTTTCCTATATGAGTGAGCTCATCATTAGGAGAAGTATATACAAAATCAGATGCTTCGTTTGTACCAACATGTGCAATACTAAGCATAAGCGAACTATTGTTGATAACTTTTTCTGCACTTTGCATAGTGTTTATTCCACTGTTTTGAAGCCCGTCACTAATAATAACAAGGTGTCTTTTCTCAGATTGTATTACAGACAGTAGTTTCTGTGCGAAAATAACTGCATCAGAAAAAGCAGTTCCTTCTCCCATTTGCCCTAGCCTAATAGAATGTATTGCCTCTTTAATAAAACGGTAATCGGTAGTAAAAGGAACAATAGTACTCACATAATCAGAGAAAGCGACTACTGCAATATTAGCTTGTATATCTCTCTCTAAAAAAACTTGTAATTCCTCCTTTACTGCATCCCATCGCGATTGATTATCTATATCTCTTACTGACATACTAGGAGAAATATCAAGTAAGAGCAAAATATGTACCGTAGTATCATCTTTTATTTTTCTTACATACGATAGCCTTGGTTGTAAAGAAGCAAATAGAAAGAACAAAAAAGCTAACAGCAATAAAGAAAAAAATAGTTTGTACAAAATTCGCAAATATAAGGGACTATTTAACGAGTAGTAATGTAGCTTTGTAATAAAACGAAGACGATATTGTTTACTATGCTTTCTAATGTAAATACATACTATACCTACAAAAAAAAGAGCAAGAGGCCATAACCTCATCATTTCTATTTGAGTATTATAAAATTGCATACTATCTGGTACACTCTATACACATATTTGTTGATAAAGATTGTGCTATAAAAGAATGTTTACTTCTTATCTCATAAGAAAATTTTTTACACTTTTCTAATAATTGTAATAAAAATTGACAATGTCTTTTTCTTACCTCTAAGGGATAGTGGAGTGTTCCGTATTCTGCTTCATACATAACAAAGAAAAAATCATGTAACTGTGATATAAAATACTGCTCTGTAATCTGTAGCTTGTCTAATAGTAAGCTCTCTATTTCAGCGTATGTCATAGAGTTGGCATACGAAACTCCTAATAAAAACTGTAATCTTTTCCGTAAGATAGTATCGAGTGTTCTGTACAATTCTTTTGTGGTACATGTTACTCTCATTTTTGGGCTTCCTATTCTATTAAGAATTTTGAGCATTTTCTTAGTCTCATACACACTGTACAGGTGACTTATATAATTACGAATATGTATCCCCCATCTTTTCAATAAAAACGACATATTCCAGACAATGCGTATTAACAGTACTATAGCATATACAAACACAATAATACTCACTATCCCATATACTATTATTCCTACTGGTTTTCCTGCAAGGAAAGATGTATAGCTACTAGTATCTTCAATACTAGATACTACTGTAACAACTGGCAAGGGAATTTTATAGTTATTTTCATAAATAACAGGAAGATGTATTGTTCCACTTTTTTTTATCCTAAGACTCACTTCAATGTATTGTTTTCTCTGAACAATACGTCTTTGAATATGTATAAACTCTACTGTATTTGTATTTGTGTAAGAATAATCATGTTTTAATGCACGCAAGCTAAAGTCTTCGGTAATGGCAATACGGATAACAAGCGTTTCTCCTACCTTAGGCAACACAGGTTGCAAAGATTCAACAGAACTAGAGAGAATAGTGGCTTGTGCTACTGATATGTGCATTGTCAAAAATAATACAATCAAGTAATAGATCTGTTTCATGGTATATATCATTTTCATACTGTATGTTGATTTCTTAAAAAAGATGCAAGCGTATGTAACACAGAGTCGGTAGTTGATATATCAAAATACGAAGTTCCTTTTCTAAAATTAAAACGTTGCCAAAAAGACTTAAGCTGTGACTGATTTTCAATATATTGTTTTTTTACATAATTACTGGAAATAAGATGCTGTTTAGCGTTTTCAATATCGACTACATTCATAGAGATGCTATTGGGAAAATTGGCTTGCATATCAAAGAATACCCGTATAGCAAGCACATCATGAGAGTTTGCAAGAGTATTAAGCGTTTCAAAACAATTATCCATAAGAAAATCAGAAATAACAACAATTAAAGATCTTTGAAATAATATTTTCTTTGAAAAATACACAGCATGTTCTAAATCTGCAGTGCCTGAAGAAAAACGTGAGTGTTCCAGTACATAATACAAACGATGCACCAACGGTAATACATGGGCAGGAGGAATATACTGACGTATATCTGAGTCAAAAATAACAGCTCCAATTTTATCTTTTTGTGAGAGTGCAAGAGAAGCTAATGTTAGCATTGTCTCCATAGCAATATCATATACTGATACTGGAGCTCCTATATTCATAGAACTCGAACAATCAAACATAAACCATATAGTACGATTACGTTCTTCATGAAAATACTTTGTATGAAGTGCATTCATACGACTACTAAGATTCCAATCTATATACCGAGAATCATCTCCATAATGATACGGGTTAGATTCAGCATATTCAATTCCTTGACTCTTAAATAAAGAATTATATCGACCAGAACTAAGACCACGTATAAGCTTAGAAACATTAATTTGAGATCTTTTTAGTACTGGTGGAACGGAGGCAGAAAACTCTGTTGATGATCCTTTTACCTTTTTTTCCATATACTTAGTGTTATTATGAGAAATATGGATAGCTTTATTTGGGAATTGAGACATTATTTAATATGTTTTCTAATACATAGTCAGGACTTTGTTCATTTGCTATTGCATCAAAATGTAAGATAATTCTATGACGTAACACATCATATGCTACCTCTTTAATATCCTCTGGTGTAACATAATCACGTTGATTAAAAAGTGCTACTACCCTAGCACAACGTAGCAATGCAATACTTGCTCTAGGCGATGCTCCATATTTTATGCTGAGATTATGTAACTGATTTCCTGCATACCTATTTCTTGTTGCATCAACTATATTTACGATATAGCGAAGTATACTTTCTTCTACTCGAATTTTTTCAGAAAGATGCCCAATAAGAATAAAATCTTCTAAAGAACACACTTTTTTTGCTGTATCAATATGGATAGATTCCAATTTTTCAAGCATAGAAATTTCTTCTTCTTGACTAGGATACTCTACAAGAAGTTTGCATAAAAATCTGTCAAGCTGTGCCTCAGGTAATTCATATGTGCCTTCATGTTCTATAGGGTTTTGTGTTGCCATTACAAAAAAAGGTGCAGGGAGAGCATATATTTCTTTTCCTAATGTTACCGTTCTTTCTTCCATTGCCTGTAATAAAGCAGATTGTACTTTAGCTGGGGCACGATTTACCTCATCTGCTAACACTAAATTTGCAAATACTGGTCCGTAATGAGCTTTAAATTTTTCCTCTTTCTGATTATAAATAAGCGTTCCTGTAATATCAGCAGGCAATAAATCAGGAGTAAACTGTACACGTGAAAACTCGCTTCCTGTTACTTTGGAAATAAGTTTTATGATAGATGTTTTGGCAAGTCCTGGCAAGCCTTCCACTAGTACATGCCCTTGCACACAGATAGCAATAATAATTTTGCGAATCAAGGCTTGTTGTCCAATAATACATTTATTCATCTCATCGTGTACTAACGTGAGTATGTTCTGCACATAATTTGTATCCATATATTTAATACTTTCCTTATTGCTTTTATTATATCACAAATAAAGGAGCATAGAATATCTAATATACAGCATGGCTATCATCATTTTTATATGTTTATGCGTCTTCGCATTTATATACTACCCCTCTCTTCATAACAAACGAAACATCAGACAGAGTATCAAGCTGTTGCAAAGGATTTTTTTTAGTAGCAATAATATTGGCGCTCACTCCTTTTTTAATAACTCCGCATTCATGGGATATGCCTAAATGCTTTGCTGCAACTGAGGTAATACCTTGTAGAGCAGTTTTTATACTTGCTCCAAGCTGTTCAACTATAAGAGCTTCCTTATACACAAGACCATGGTACGCATCTGATCCTAAGGAAAAAGCGATACCACTATCAATAATATACTTCATAGATTGGGCAACGAAAGTTCTATGCTTACGAACTTTTGTAACTAAATCTTTATGACAGAAAGCCTCTCTGCTCTTATCAAGAAAAATTCCAGGAGTCAAGCAAAGTTTTATATCACTGTTCATCATTAAATCTACTTCTCTTCTTTCAACACAATATGCATGCTCTATCATATCAACACCATTTACAATACATCTGTGCAATGCTTCACCGCCAATACAATGGGCAGTTACCATCTTACCTACTGCATGAGCTTCTGCTACAACGGCTTGTATCTCATCATGTGCCATAAAGCAAGGCACTATATTTCCTGACAAAGGTGGTATTCCAGGAGTAATAAATATCTTTAACCAATCTACCCCACATGCTAAATTTTCTCTGCTAGCTTTCCTATATTCATAAGCACCAGTATAGCTTTTTCCAACATACCCATGTCCATGTATACTTTTCATACCAATACCAGACACTTTTAGATCTGGACCAATAACATCTCCTTTTTCCACTAAATCACGGAGAGCAACATCTAAATGATACCTATCCCCTAAAGAACGCACAGTAGTAATACCTGCCATAAGATCATCTTCAATATTTTTCATAGCATAGACTGTTTGAACACATTCTTTTGTTTCCATCATAAACAAATGATTTTTGACACGAGCATCCAAAAAAAGATGAGAGTGGGTATCTATAAGACCAGGAAGCACAGTATATTTTTTAAGATCAATAGTGTGTATTGATGATACAGAACTATCTTTTAGTATCTTCTCACCATTATGAGCAATACGAAATATTCTATCACTTGGCACAATATCAATAACAGTAGCATTTCTTATAATGATAGAGTGATCTTTAACAGGAATAAGCTCTTCTCCACAAAGAACAGTACTGGCACTTATTACTGTATCACCTTTCAGTAATTTCATATACGCTTTTTGTTCCTTTTTTTGTTCAATCTGTCCCGTACAAAAGGAAATAATAAAGAAACAATAGTGAGAAGTAAAAAGAAAAAAGTAACGGGTCTCATAAATATATCCAGCCAGTTATTTCCATAAATAGTCTTAGTAAGCATAATAGATTCTTCTAAAAGAGGGCCAAGCAACAGTGCCAACGCTACTGGAGCAAGCGGATAATTGTATTTTACCATACAATATCCAACTATTCCTGCAATAAACATCATTACCACATCAAACATATTTTGTTGTATAGAGAAAGAACCAACAACTGCAAGTACCACAATGACAACCGCTAAAATAGCTTTTGGCACTCTTAAAATATAGTTGGAAAACTTACATAGCCACCATCCAATAAACAATATAAAAACATTGATAAGAGCAAAGCCTACCAATACTGTGTATACCTTTCCTGCATTTTGAGTAAAAAGTAAGGGACCTGGTCGTAAGCCATGAATAATCATAGCACCAAGAAATATTGCTGCAGGCGCACTACCTGGTATACCAAGCGTTAGCAACGGTATAAGCGAACCGCCAGTCACTCCATTATTAGCACTTTCAGAAGCCATTATACCTTCTATAGATCCTTTTCCATACAACTGCGGATTCTTTGAAGATTTTTTTGCTTCATTATAAGCAAAAAATGATGCTATGTCTGGGCCTGCTGCAGGAATAATACCTATCCCTATTCCTATAGCAGAAGAGCGTAAAACATTGATGATATTTTTTCGTATTTCTTTTACAGAGAGTACTAGCTTACTGGGCTTTATCTCTTTTCCGTACTGATGTTGCTCTGTACTATCACCATTCACTCCTTTCTTCTGAGCTGTATGTTCTAATAGCTTTAGTACTTCTGGAATTGAAAACAGACCAATAAGGATAGAAACTACTTCAAGTCCTCCTGATAACTGATAGAACCCAAATGTAAATCGTGGATATCCCATTACTGGATCTTGTCCTATAGTAGCAATAAGAAGTGAAATACTGCCTACAAAAATTCCTTTTATCATATTCCCTTTCGAAAGAGTACATACCACACTTAAGCCAAAAATTGCAATCATCATTTGCTCGGGAGGACCTATCTTTGTTGTTACTGCTGCTAACAAAGGAGCAAATACCAGAAGAACAATGGAGCTTATAAACCCTCCAACAGAAGATGCATATGTAACTGCAGCTAAGGATCTTCCTGATTGACCACTTTGTGTAAGAGCTTTTCCTTCCATAGCAGTAGGAAGAGAAGCAGGTGTTCCCGGTATCCCTAACAAAATAGCAGGAATAGAACCACCATATATGGCACCACAATATATACCACTTAACAGTAACAATGCCGCCTCAGCTTCCATGACATACGAAAAAGGGACAAAAACAGCTACTCCCATTGTTGCTGAAAAACCAGGAAGAGCACCAAACACAATCCCTACTACAAGTCCTACAATACAGAATAAAATATTATAAAACCCAAAAACTTCACTTATACCAAGTATTACATGTTCCAACTACATAGCTCCTTAAAAATACATATATATCCATTCTCCCGTAGGAAGAATAATATGCAATATTTTAGAAAAAAACACATATACAATAGAGGTAACAAGGACTGGTAATAGCAACAAGAGAGGTTTATTGCGTATACCTTGAATAAACAATGCGAAAAACATGTATAACACCGTTGCTAGTACATAGCTAATCTTTATGATAAGAAAAATATAAAGAAGTACAAGCAAACAAAAGATAAAAATCCTAAATGACTGTTTTATAGTAGCATCATTCTCTCTATATCGTGGAAAAGTTCGCAATATAGTATAAAAGTGATAAAAAGCATTTCCTTTCGTCTGATTTGATGTCAAAGAAGAGGAGGCTTGTATAGATCGAAATAATAGAAACAAAACAAGTCCTCCACACAAAACAAGTAACATAAAAGGGTATACTCTTGCTTCCTGTGGTATTGCACTAAATTGCAATGCAAAACCAATGAGAAACAATATAACAAAAAAGAGTCCTACATGTTCTCCCCAATTTCTACTCATTATCTAGTGGCTTCTATTAACTTCTTATATGTTTCATGATTATCAAGATAAAATTGTGTAAACGCTTGATTATCTTTTAAGTCAATAAATATACCAGCTTTCTTTGCTTCTGCTTGATATTCTGTATTATTAAATGCTTTCTCAAATGCATCAGAAAGTGAAGCAACAACATCCGATGATACTCCAGATGGAGCAACAAGTCCTCTCCACATGGTATGAGTAAAATTAAAACCAGATTCTTGTACACTAGGAATATCAGATCGATTTTCAAAGCGATTAGCACTAGTAATAGCAATAGGAACAACATTGCCTGCCTCAATTTGTGGCAATGCTTCTGCAACAAAGGGCACAGCAACCATACAATTATTTCCTGCCACAGCATTCACTGCTGCAGCCCCGCCTTGAAACACTAGCCGCTTAAATGTTATGCCTGCAGAATCTTCCAATGAAGCTCGTAAAAAATCATGACTTGTCCATGCTCCTCCAAGACCGAATGTAATTTCTCCAGGGTTTTCTTTTGCTTTTTGAATCAGAGCATCAATAGAAGTAATACCAGAATCTTTACTGGCAACAATAATATGAGGGTCTGCAGCATATTGAATCAATGGAGTAAATGAATCTACAGTATACGAGATACCTTCAAAGAGTAAATTACCATTTGAATCAGGAGAAGAAAAATATCCAATAGTATATCCATCATTTTTAGAACGTGCTAATTTCGTATACCCAATAGTACCACTTCCACCAGTAACATTAGATACAACAATAGGTGAACCTAGTTCTTTTTCAGCATATTTAGCAAGCAGGCGAGTAGATATATCAGCTCCACCACCAGCCCCCCATGGAACTATCAATGTAATAGGTCTTGTTGGATAAGACGCTTCTTCATCCTGTGCACCAGCCCACACAGAATACGATATTAAAAAAACCAGAAAAAACAACAGTAATTTTTTCATAATACACTCCTTTTATTTTTTATAAATATAGTAATAATAAACAAATGCTTACTCTATTTAATAAATTTAATTATAAAGCATATGAGAATAAATATCAAGAGATTTGGAATTAATCTTGTAGATTCAAATATTATATGCAGAAAGAAGAAAAAGGAATACAAGATATTCTTGTATTCCTTTTTTTAATAGATGCTATATTCGTCTACAAAGGGGGTTTGTACGTATATTTAATATTGTTGGATATTGATTTTTCTTATTATACATAGGACTATCCTTAAACATATCTTTATCATCAACAGTACTACCAGGTTCTAAACATAAATTCCATTTTGATAAATTTTGATCAAATGCCCTTGCTTCCTCAAACATACTAGTAAATTTTACTCTATTATATACTACCCAAGCCGATATATCTTGATTAAATTTTAGAGCACCATAGAACATGGTAGTCAAATTTTGAACATTATTCACTACCCAAGTCGATATATCTTGATTAAATGTTTCAGCAGACACAAACATAGATGACATATTTTGAACATTACTTACATCCCAATCCGATATATCTTGATTAAATTTTAGAGCACCATAGAACATTTGTTGCATATCTGTCACTTTACTTACATTCCATTTCGATATATCCTTATCAAATACAAAAGCTCTATTGAATAATAATGACATATCCGTAACTTTACCTGTATTCCAATTTGAAATATCACTATTAAACACCTCTAACTCATGAAACATACCAAACATATCCGTAACTTCACTTGTATTCCAATTTGAAATATCCCCATTAAATGTCTTCTTTCTTAAATTTCTATATACAAACTTATCTCGTGTATCAAATAAATTTTCCATATTAGTAATAGCACTGGTATCTATCATGTTAAGATTAGGAGCATTTCCTTGTGCCTTTACCTCTGCATCTATAATATCTCTCAACGCATTCTTTGTCGTTGGCCTATAGTAATTAGCTGCTTTTCCTTGTACTGCTTGTAGCCCTGTTTGTATTGTAATGCTACGCCTTTGCTGTCCTGCATGAGATCCTGTTCCTGTACATACTAAAGTGTATTTATACTCTCTAATAAAAGGATCATGCTCATTTGATTTGTTAGGCTTGCCAGTGATACCATCTCTTACAGAAAATTGCAAGCCTGTCTCTTTCGTTAGTGCATCAATAGTACAGCTAAACGTTGCATTGCTTGGATCTTTTGTTATCGTTATTGGCGTAATAGCAGTACCTACTGTATATGTACTATTACTATTTTGCAACTCTATAGTAAAGGTTGCGGTGGTAACACTTTCTGCAGAAGTAGGGGCAGATCTATTGTTTATAATGCTATTTACTGCCTCTACGGTAATAAAGTACTTCTGTCCTTTGTTGAGATTGCCTAGTACATATATTGCTTTCGATGTTACATCAGTTTTTACTCCTCCTACTTTTGCATCTTGATTGCTTCCTTTTGCTTGCTCTGCCTGTGCTTGTGTTTTTACCTGTGCTGCTGTCAAGGTACTTGTCGATGCATAGTAGTATAATGTATAGTTTAGCTCATCCTCTGTCAATCCTGTACCATCTGTCTTTGTTCCTCTAAAACTCGGTGCAGTAACATCTACCTCTATTGTATTGCCATTTGCTTCTAGTGCTACAGTAGGGGTATTAGGCGCTGCTCCTTGTGCTGTCTTAAACTCTGCTCTCTTACCATCTGACATTTTTGTGGTATCGGTACTGTTTACTGCTTGTACTACTACTTCGTAATTTACTCCTGCTTTAAGGCTTGTCAATCCTGCTGTCTTTACATTTGCTCCTATTGTCATAGGACTACTATCTGCTGCTTTAATCTGTGCTACTGTTCTTGCTGTTGCTCCTTTTTCCGCATGATACACTTTATATGACACTTGACTGGCTTGCAATGCTGTCCCTGCCTTGTTCTTATAATTATTCCCTAATGTAGGCGCATCCCATTGCACCGTTGCCGTGCCATTTGCTCCCCCTGAAATTGAAGTAAAAGTAATAGCATTTACCTCAGCAGGAACAAGGGTATCTACAAGAATACTTTCCACATCTGACACTACCTTTACATCAAGATCTGTTTTTACTGCTATTTGAAATACAAAATGATATCGCTTTCCTTTAATAGAAGCTCCGCCTACTGTTGAAAGTGCATTTAGTGTATATTTTCCTCCTGTTATTGTAGATCCACTTAGTGTAGGAAGTGCTATTTCTGATCCCTTATCTATCACTTCTTGTGCAGCAGGCACTGTATCCTGTTGAAGACCAAATACCCTATATACTAACTTATTATTATCGTATATATTACGTCCACCTCTTTCTTGTGTTTCTACTCTATCTAATCCAGAGCCATAAGAAAATGTAGACAGTTGTGTCAATACTAGCTTTATCGCTCCTATTGGGGATGACTGTGATACTGCTAACTTATTTACAATCAATGCCTTATGGGGAGCTCGTGCCTGTGATACACTTTTTGTTGAGGTAGCCTCTTTTACATTGCTATATACTACTTTTGTTGCATCTGTTAGTATTGCTACTTCTACCACAAAATGATACTTCGTTGCTGATTCCAAAGCAAAGGAGAAAGAATTAGCAAAAAGGGATATTCCTTGCTGAAGAGGCCTTAGGTTTATTTCTGTTCCCTGACGAACTTCTGTTGCTGTTGGCACACTTCCTGTATCTTTTAGCATATATACTTTGTATCCAAGATCTCCATTTGCAGTTACAGATGTTCCATCAAATTTCTTTGCACCAGTAAATGCAGTAGCCAGAGTAACTTCGAGGCTAATACCACCTCCCCCTATACCAGCATTTGTTGTTAGTGTGAGGTTATCTGCTATCACTGATTGATTTAGAGGGGCTGCTTGAGACACTGTTATCCTTTGTACCGTACTGTATACTCTTTTTCCTGGTGCTCTTGCTATTGCTACCTCTGCCACAAAATGATACTTCTTGCCTCCATCTAGGTCTATTTGTGCTGCTGAATCGCTTGTTAGCCCTAGCTTATCCAACGCTTCCACTGTGTACTTGCCTCCACTTACTGTGCCTATGGCTATTTTTCTTCCATTGCTTACTATCTCTTGCACATTTGCTGGGTTCGTATCTTTCTGTAAGCCGTACACGGTATATACAAGATCACTGTTATCTGTTATTGTTTGTCCTGTACTGTCTTTTGCATTCGTAAACTGTGTCAGTTGTGTGAGCTCTAGCTTTAATTTTTCTACTGTACTTGATTGTCCCAACGATAGTATATTGTTCACTAAGGATTGTTCTGGCGGTACTGCTGGTGATACTGTAATGCTCTCTATAGTACTCAATACTTTTTTTGTCTTGTCTGTTGCCACTGCTACCTCTGCTACAAAATGATACTGCTTGCCTACTACAAGCGATACTTGTGCTGCTGAATCGCTTGTTAATCCTAGCTTATCCAATGCTTCTACTGTGTATACTCCTGCAGTGTTTGCTCCACTGGCACTGCCTATGGCTACTTTTCTTCCATTGCTTACTACTTCTTGTGCATTTGCTGGGTTCGTATCTTTCTGTAAGCCGTACACTGTGTAGCTCAGCCCTGTGTTATCGTTTATCGCTGCTCCTGTGTCTGCTTTGAGTCCCGTAAAACTTGTCAATCTTCGTAATGTGAGCTTTACGGCTCCTGTGCTACTTGATTGTTCCATAGAAAAATTACCAGACAATGCCCCTGCTGA
This sequence comes from Spirochaetia bacterium, assembly GCA_965226055.1. Classification (GTDB taxonomy): domain Bacteria; phylum Spirochaetota; class Spirochaetia; order WTKD01; genus CBDDCA01. The sequence continues at coordinate 118,953 of CBDDCA010000005.1, forward strand.
TGGTGCTACTGCTTCTGAATCTGTCGTCACACTTTCTACATTGCCTACTACTTTCTTGGTCATATCTGTTGCTACTGCTACCTCTACTACAAAATGATATTGCTTATTGCCAAGTATCCCTACTTGTGCTGAAGAGTCTGTAGTAAGCCCTAACTTATCTAAGCTATTGACTGTATACTTGCCTGCACTTACTGTGCCTATGGCTACTTTCCTTCCTGCAAGTACTTCATTTTTCGTAGGTGTGGTATCTTTCTGTAAGCCGTACACTGTGTAGCTCAGCCCTGTGTTATCGTTTATCGCTGCTCCTGTGTCTGCTTTGAGTCCTGTAAAGCTCGTGAGTACTGTTACTTCTAGCTTTACTTCTCCTACTGTTGTCGATTTACTCACTGCTAATATATCGTTCACTGAGGACTGCTGAGGTGCTACTGCTTTTGACGCTGTCTTTACTGTCTCTACAGTACTGTACACTTTCTTTGTTGTATCTGTTTTTACTGCTACTTCTGCGACAAAATAGTAATCTCTGTTGCCTTGTATCGTTTCTACTGAGGGACTTGCTCCGAGTGTTGTGAGTGCATTGATTGTATACTTTCCGCCACTTACTGACCCTAATGCTACTTTCTTGTTATTGTTTACTATATCCTGTATACTTGGGGCTGTTCCTGTCTTTTGTAGTCCATATACTGTATAGATAAGTCCTGCATTGCTAGTAATATCTACTCCTACATCATCTTTTGCATTCGTAAATTGCGTCAATACTGTGAGATCTACTTTTACTGCTCCTACTGTTGTTGATTTACCTACCACTAATATATCGTTCACTAAGGACTGCGCAGGTGCTACTGCTTTTGATGACAGTACTACCGTCTTTATTGTTCCTACTACTTTCTTTGCCACATCTGTCTTTATTGCTACTTCTACTACAAAATGATACTGCTTTCTCTCTACTATATCTATTTGTCCTCCTGCATCTGTGGTAAGCCCTAACTTACTCAAGCCAGAGACTGTATACTTACCACCTCTTGCACTTCCTATAGCTACTTTTCTCCCGTTTGTTATTACTTCTTGCCTATTTGCTGGGTTCGTATCTTTCTGTAAGCCATATACCGTATATACCAGTCCTGCATTACTGGTGATTGCTGTTCCTGTATCGTCTTTTGCTTGTGCACTTGCAAAGTTTGTCAACTCTGTGAGTTCCAAGTCTATCGTGCCTGTTGGTATTGGGTTTGTTTCCTCTACTGTCAAGAGCGGGTTTATTGCAATTTGTAGCGGTGCTTTTGCTTGCGAGCCTGTTGTCACACTTTCTACTGCTCCGTATACTTTCTTGGTCGTATCTGTTTTTACTGCTACTTCTACCACAAAATGATATTGCGCTTTCCCTTTTATTGCTATTTGTACCTTTGGCGTTTCGCTTGTCAAGCCTAATTTATCTACTCCATCCTGGGTATACTTGCCTCCACTTGCACTTCCTATGGCTACTTTTCTTCCATTGCTTACTACTTCTTGTGCATTTGCTGGGTTCGTATCTTTTTGCAAGCCATATACGGTATATACCAGCCCGTCATTATTGGTTATCGGATTTCCTGACGCATCTATTGCATTGGTAAATGCTGTCAACTCGGTCACTTCTATTTTTATTGTCCCTTCTCTTGTCAGTGACTTACTCACTGCTAAGATATCATTCACTAAGGACTGGGCTGGCGGTACTGCTTGTACTCCTTCCATTGTCAGCTTCTTTATTGTTCCTGCTGTTCCGCTTGCCACTTTTGTGCTATTGAGTGTATTTATCGCTGCTACTCCTACCGTATAGGTCTTTTTGTCTTCTCCTGCAAAGGTGATGCTGTGCTTGGTCGCACTATTGCTTCCTTGTACCACACGGCTTCTTACTCCGCTTTCTGCTTGTATTTCGTCTAGGGTGCTATGGTCTCCTTCTGCTATGTACACTCTATACTCTACTTGTGATTGTGATAACTCCGTCCCTGCTGGTGTTTTATACGATGCTCCAAATGTTCCTATACTAAACTCATAGATCCCCTTAAATGATTGTGCTTCTTTCAAGGTTGCTGCACTGGGCATAGGTGGGGCTGTCGATACACTATCCCATACTTTGAGCTTTGTGCTTGCTATGTCTGTTGCGGGACTTACTTGCCCGCCTTTTATTTCTATTAGAAAAAACCCATACTCTTTTGCTGTTCCTTCTGTGCTTGCTACTTCTAGGCCATCTGCTATCCCAAAGTATACTTCTTTTGTACTTCCTGTTATGCTCTTTTCTGCTATAACTGTTGCTCCTTCGTTCATCCTTACTCGATAATAAATACTACTTCCAGGGCCTGTCTTAAATGCTACCTTTGCTCTTATTGCTCCGCTCTTATCAAGCGTAATCCCTTCTACTCCATCCTTTGAGGGGGCCGCCAGTGCTGCTGGTACTGTCACCTCTGCTGTTTTTTCACTCTCGTTTCCTGCATAATCTTTACTCAATATCTTTACTTCGTAGGTCTTTCCTGATTCTAAACTTGCTATTTCTTTATAGAAACGGGTCGCTGGATACTTCACTGCTGTCGATGGCAACACTTCGGTATTGGGGGCTTCTTTCTCTGCTACACTTACTAGATATTCTTTTATGTCTTGATTTTTCGCAAGTGTAGTATTTGGTGCTCCCCACTCTATACGCAACGCTTTCTTGCCTCCTGAAAGTACTACTTTACTGGTGATACTTCCTACGGCATCAGGTGCTTCTGTATCTGCATTTGTGAGCGTTGTCACTTCTTTTTCTGCTGCTGCTCCTTCGTTATCAGCACTATCAAGCGATACGACTTTCACCTTGTATTTTGTTGCTGCTTCCAAGCCTGTTATTTCGGCATTCCTTACACTACTGCTCCTTATCGTCTCTGTCTTTACTACTGTTATCCCTTGCATTACTGTTATCTTTACTCCTGCATAATCTCCTACTTGCGGTGCTTGCCAGCTTACTATCACTCTAGTTTGCCCTGCTACTACTCCCACATTTGTTACTGTTTCTGTCTGCTTATCGGTGGTTGTTCCTTCTTTCTCTACTGCCGTATAGTATCTCCCGTTCTTATAGGGTCGCACTATCGCTTTGTAGCTCTGTACTCCATAGAGCTTGGTTACTGCTACGCCATTCTGCCCTACATACAGCATCCCTTTTTCTTCTGTCGCATTTGCTACTTGGGCAACACTGTTTTTTGTCACACGGGCATCTGCTACTACTTGTCCCGTGCTTGTCTCTACCACTACCAACAGTTCTACTTCACCGCTTACATCGTAATTCCCCCATGTAATAAGCAGACTCTCATCTGCTGCTGCTCCTGTTTTATCTTTTGCTTCTACTTTTACATTTGATGCTTGTAACGCAGGCACTGCTTCTCCGAGCTTTGAGGGATCTATATCTGTCAATTCTTCTTTTATGCTTGCTTTGTTGCCATTGATATCTTCATAGACTATCTTTACATCGTAGCGTACATTACTGCTTGTCGCTACCGAAAACGCAAGTTCTCCGCTCTCTATATTGGTTATTTCTTTTTTCGCTACTACCTCTCCTGATGCATTTTCTATTTGCACTTCTGCTTTGCTTATATCGGTTTTGCCTTTCCCTAGCCTCTTTGTGTCCCATACTACTTTGAGCTGGTTGTCTCCTGCTTTCTCTACTCCTACATGAAAAAAGCCATCTTGCGGGGCAGTGGTATCCGCTGCGGTAATAATTTCTTGCGATACCTTTGACGACTTCTGACTTCCTGATTGCGCTTCTACCTCTATCGTATAGGCGGTATGCTCTTTCAAGCCTTTTAGCTCGTATTTTAGCCTTCCCAAAAAGAGTTCTTTATATTCCTGTGCGGGTACTGTTACGCTAAAAGACTGCCCTGTAGTGCCTACGGGACTTGCGGTGATGACCACACTGTCTGCTGCTACTGGTGCTTCCCAGCTGAGCTCTAGTGATCCATTATCTGATACTGATGTTATTGATAAATCTGATACTGACCCAAGTGTTGTCGGTGTCGGTGGAGTAGGATCAGACCCTCCTCCTGATGAACTGCTACTACTATCTGTACATGCTATGAGTATAGCAGCTATCACTATATATACGAGAAAAGAGAGTTTACCCCCCCCCCCCCACATTTTTTGTGTTATATTATTTCTTATCATACATCACTCCTTATGATATAATTTTATTTTTATCATTTACATTATACATATTATTTCCTATTTTGTCAATATAGATAAAAAAAAAAAAAATACACTTTTTTTTATCGCGTTTAATATTTTTGAACCTGACTTCCTTCTTCAACAGAAAGATTAGTATTGTTACCATAGAAAAATTTCAAAAAAATGGAATTTCCAAGTAAAAACACTATTTCCACTTTTGCCAATAAAATACAGTTATGCTATACTATAGAAATAACTATAATAATAGAAAATAATTATTAGGAGAATATATGGCACATAACACCTTATTAGATAAAGTATGGAATTTACATAAAGTGAATGAACTTCCAAGTGGAGAAGATCAGCTGTTTATTGGATTACATCTCATTCATGAGGTTACTTCGCCTCAAGCGTTTCAAATGATACGAGAAAAGGGCTTACCAGTAAAATATCCTTCCCGTACCTTTGCTACAGTAGATCACATTGTCCCGACTAATACAGTAGCACGTCCCTTTTCTGATGCTATGGCCGAAAACATGATGAAAGAGCTGGAAAAAAACACGGTAGAGTTTGGCATTCCTTTTTTCAATCATCAAACAAACAAACAGGGAATCGTACATGTTATTGGCCCTGAACTTGGACTTACACAGCCGGGCATGACCATTGCATGCGGAGACAGCCATACATCCACCCACGGAGCATTTGGTTCTATTGGGCTTGGTATTGGTACATCTCAAGTACGCGATGTATTTGCCACACAATGTATTTCAATAAAAAAACCAAAAGTAAGAAAAATACAAGTCGATGGAACATTACAAGATGGCGTATATGCAAAAGATATTATTCTTGCTATTATTTCAAAACTAGGAGTAATGGGAGGACTTGGCTTTGCCTATGAGTATGCAGGAACAGCTATAGAAAAACTAAGCATGGAAGAGCGCATGACTATATGTAATATGAGCATTGAAGGAGGAGCGAGAGTTGGGTATGTAAATCCAGATGAAATAACATTTTCTTACATAGAAGGACGACAATATGCTCCTAAAGGAGAAGAGTTTGAGGCAGCAAAAAAATACTGGAAAGAGATAGCGTCTACAACAAACTCAGAATATGATGATATATTTTCCCTTGATGCAAATACACTGACTCCAATGCTCACATGGGGCATTACTCCTGGACAAGCTATGCCCATCAATGAAACTACCCCTGCATTAGATACTCTTGACGAAGATACAAGACAGCTTACAGAAAAAGCCTTGCAACATATGAAATTCAAAGAAAAAGAAAGTCTTTTGGGGAAAAAAATTGATGTAGCGTTTATTGGTTCTTGTACAAATGGACGTTTAAGCGATCTTCGTGAAGCAGCAAAAATACTAAAAAATAAAAAAGTGCATAATACTGTGCATGCGTTTGTAGTTCCCGGTTCGCAGCAAGTAGCAAAAGCTGCTGAAGCCGAAGGCTTACATGAAATTTTTATGTCGTCAGGCTTTGAATGGAGAGGATCAGGCTGTTCTATTTGTTTAGGTATGAACACTGACAAATTAAAAGGAGACGAACTGTGTGTAAGCTCATCAAATAGAAATTTTATAGGAAGACAAGGTTCTCCCACAGGACGCACAGTACTTATGAGTCCTTCAATGGTAGCGACCGCAGCTATTTATGGAAAGATAGAAGATGTAAGAAACATACTTTAATACAGTAAACTATAGAAGGAGCGTTACAATGAGTAAAATATTACATGTTAAGGGATATGGAATAGTAGTACGAGGAAATGATATTGATACTGACCAAATTATTCCTGCCCGATTTTTGAAAGCAATAACCTTTACAGGAATTGAAAAATATGCATTTTATGATCTACGATATAATGAAGATGGGAGCAAAAAAGATCATCCCTTTAATGATGAAAAATATGCAAAAAGCAATATTATGATAGTGAACAATAACTTTGGTTGTGGTTCATCACGAGAACATGCCCCTCAAACATTACAAAGGCATGGCATAGACGCTATTATTGGAGAATCATTTGCCGAAATCTTTGCTGGTAACTGTACCGCTCTTGGCGTTCCAATACTCATTCTTAGCCGAAAAGAAATACATGAAATCCAAGATATGATAGAAAATGATCCGTCTATTCCTATAGAGATTAGCATAGACAAGGCACACATTACTATTGGAAAAACGGTATATACTTCTTCTATAAAAAAGGAAATACAAACAACATTCTTACAAGGCACATGGGATAACACTACACTCATGCTATCATTCAATGAAAAAATTGAAGAAACATATAATCGTCTTCCTTATATTCAACATTTTAAGGGGTATAAATAGGTATACATATGGCAGAGATGACAGGAAAAAATTCTTATAGTAAAACAATGACAGAAGGAGTAGCAAGAACTCCTAATCGTGCTATGCTTCGTGCTATTGGCATGAAAGATGAAGATTTTAAGAAGCCTCTTGTGGGTATTGCAAGCGCTGGAAGTGAAGTGAGTCCTTGTAATTTTCACCTTAATGCTATATCTGAAATATCAAAAGAAACACTAAAAACATTAGGGAGCTACCCTATGCTCTTTAATACTTTTGTGGTAACTGATGGTGAAGCTATGGGACACGAAGGAATGAAAGCGTCTCTTGTTTCACGAGATACTATTGCGGACGTTATAGAGCTTGTAGTGTACGGTCATCAAATGGATGCTGTATTAGGCGTTGGAGGATGTGATAAAACTATTCCTGGCACAGTTATGGGCATAGCTCGTATGAACAGACCTTCTGTATTTGTATACGGAGGCACTATTCGTGCTGGCATATGGCATGGCAAAAAACTCGACATTGTTTCTGCCTTTGAAGCGGTAGGAGCGTACAGTGCAGGAAAAATTACCGAAGAAGAGCGTTACGAAATAGAATGCCATGCATGTCCTGCTGCAGGTGCTTGTGGAGGAATGTACACTGCCAATACTATGGCTTCTGCTATGGAAGCAATAGGCATAAGCATTACAGGAAGTGCCTCAGTGCCTGCAATAAGTGATGAAAGAACACATATTATGCAAGCATCTGCTGAAGCCCTTGCCATTTGTATAGAAAAAAATATTACCCCTAACAAAATTTTAACACGAAAAGCATTTGAAAATGCTATACGTACCACAATGGCATTAGGAGGATCTACAAACGCAGTACTGCATTTACTAGCTATTGCAAACGAAATGCAAATATGCCTTGATATTGATGATTTCAATACTTTTTATGATAGCACTCCTATACTTACTAATATGAAACCAGCAGGCAAGTATGTCATGGAAGATCTCCACAGCATTGGTGGTGTACCTATCGTTATGAAAATGCTTCTTGACAAAGGGTTGCTTCATGGTGATTGTCTCACGGTAAATGGAAAAACTATTGAAGAGAATTTAAGCTCTGTCACTGTTCCTCCAGTACAAGAAGATGGGGTAGTAACATCATTTAAGAAACCTGAACGAACAAAAGGCCCTATTGCTGTATTAAAAGGCAATCTTGCTCCTGAAGGAGCAGTACTAAAAATGTGTGGGTCTCACTCAGAAATTGATCATAATGGTCCTGCGAGAGTATTTGACAGTGAAGAAACTGCATTAGATGCAATATTGAACAATCGTATTACTAAAGGAGATGTTGTAGTCATACGCTACGAAGGACCAAAAGGTGGGCCGGGCATGAGAGAAATGCTATCTCCTACTGCTGCAATAGCAGGGGCAGGTCTCCAAAAAGATGTAGCACTCATTACTGATGGTCGTTTTTCTGGAGGGAGTCATGGCATAGTAGTAGGCCATATTGCTCCTGAAGCTCAAAGCGGAGGTGTTATTGCACTGCTTAAAGATGGAGATATTATTCGTATTCAGTCATCAAATAAAACTATAAGCGTAGATATCTCAGAAGAAGAACTCACACAAAGAAGAAGCAATTTGCAAACTCCAAAAGAACGCTTTACAAAAGGAGTTTTTAAGAAATACTATAATTCGGTACAATCAGCAAGTAAAGGAGCTATCACAAGCTAGCTCCTTCTTAAAAAAAAAGTTATTGTTCCTTTTTTATTTTTACATTTACTTCTCTTACTACTTATACAGAAACAGTAGTACATAGTGTACACTGTGGATGTGTATGTATAACATGAGCTGCAGGATACAGTACTGTGGTATTGGGATCAAGCACATTTTTTATCATCTCACGTTTATCTTCTCCAGGTACATAAAAAAACGCGTGCTGAAATGCAGAAAGAGCATGAAAAGTAAGCGATACTCTTACATAGCCTACATGTGCGGTATCGCTCATAAAGACATAGTGTGATGAAGAAGGTGATACATGTTCTTTTGTTTGAGGAAAGATAGATGCAGTGTGACCATCCCCTCCCATCCCAAGTAACGCTATTGCTGCAACATATTGTTGCGGAGCATCTAATAATGATACCATAGTATGTTGATACTGCTCTGCAGCATCCGATGCTTGTACTGGAATAGGAAAAAAAGTAGCTCCATAAGACAGCAATCTTTCACAGCTCTGTTGGATCATGTTTTGGTTGCTATCTTTATGAGTAGGAGATACAACCCTATCATCCACTTGTACTAACACAAGACGTTCTGCAAAAGAAATAACAGTATCGTTATGCGATAATGCTGTAAGTAATTTTTTAGGACTATTTCCTCCTGACAGAGCAATGAGCAATTTTTTATCAGTATGCTTGTCTGCTATTACCTGTAACAGCGTAGCAATGGTATCACTACAACGAGTGTCTACTGTTTGACTATCATATGTTAAGCGTTCCATTGTCGTTTATCCTTTTCAAGCAACTGCAATGCTTCAACAGGTCCTGCAGAGCCTGTAGTATAGGTATATAAAGGAATTTTTCGTCTTGATTTTTTCCATGTATGAAGAATAGAATCAGCAAAACGCCACTGCGAAAATAATTCATCACTTGACAAAAATAATGAAGCATCATTTATCATAGCACTAAACAATATTCTATCGTAGCCATTACTATAGTCTATGTCCTTAAATGCATCTTCATAAGGAAAATTCAAATCAGTAGGAATAATTTGTAATGTATTACCGGGTATTTTTGTTTGAACATTCAAACGAATAAATGTTTCGGGCTGAATACGAAATACAAGCCTGTTAGCGTCCAAGTGTATTTTCTCATTATCAGCAGTATTACGAAAAATATTATGAGGAACTTCCTTAAAATACACAACAAGCTCCGTACATTTCTCCTGAAGTGCTTTTCCTGAACGTATATAAATAGGCACTCCTGACCAACGCCAGTTATCGACATATGTTTTCAATGCAATAAATGTTTCTGTTTTAGAATCTTCTGGGACACCTTTTTCTTGTAAATACCCTTCATATTGAGCACGAATAACATTTGTTATGACTTCATTTGCATTGTTATATATACGCAAACTTGAGAGTACTTTATGCTTCTCATTGCGTACACTCTGTGCAGAAAAATCCTTTGGAGGTTCCATAAGAGCCAACGCAAGCATTTGTAATGCATGGCTCTGTACCATATCCTTTAACATACCCGAAGAATCAAAGTAGCCCGCTCTATTTTCCACACGAATTTTCTCATTCAATGATAACTGAATATGATCAATATATCGTGAGTTCCATAAATTCTCAAATAGAGAGTTTGCAAAACGGAAAAATAAAATATTTTGTACAGGTTCTTTGCCTAAATAATGATCTATAGAATATATTTGAGCTGGATCAAATATATTTGTAATAAAACGATTAAGTTTGACAGCAGAGATATAATCTTCACCAAAAGGTTTTTCAAGAACAATTCTTGTATAGGGTTGTTGTCCAATTTTAGTATGAGCAAACTCCTTTCCTCCTGAATTTTTAGTAATAAGTGAAGATTCTTTTAAGGCTTTGCTTACATTTCTAAACTCTCCCGGAGGCAAGGATAGATAAAAAATACGATTAAGAGATTGATTTGGAACAACCGATAATATATTTTTTATCTCAGGACATACTGCGTACTGTCCTGAAACATAATGTACAATATCAAGAAATTGAGCATCGTATTTTTTTGTCTTACATAGTTCTTCTTTGTAGCTTTCTGTTGTAAATTTAGTGCGTCCATAACAAATAATATGAATAGGATCTGGCAATAAACGCGAAACATACAAAGCATGTAACGAAGGAAGCAATTTTTTCTTAGCGAGATCCCCTGAAGCCCCAAAAATGATAAGACTTACTCCTTTATGAGGACTGACCTGTTCATCAAAATTAGCAACTAAATGTGTATCGGTTGACATGTTTTTCTTACTCCACTACCCTACAAGGATTCCCACTCAGTATGAAAATCTCCTTCCTTATCAATTCTCTTATATGTGTGTGCGCCAAAAAAATCTCGCTGTGCTTGAATAAGGTTTGCTGGCAAATGCTTTGTTCGTAAACCTTCTAAATACCATAAGGACGTTCCTAGTGCAGTTGCTGGCAATGCATTTTCAACACAAAGAGCAAGCACCTTTCTTACATGTGCAAGATTATCGCGCACCCGTGTTAAGAAAAAATTATCCTGTAACAGAGTAATTACATTTTTGTCTTTTAATGCACGAGACATTTCATCAAGCATAGTTGAACGGATAATACATCCATTACGCCAAATTTCTGCAATAGCAGAGTAGTTTAAGCCAAAATTATATTCTTCATCTGCTTGACGTAGCATATAAAATCCTTGTGCATATGCAAGAATTTTTCCAGCCAGCAATGTCTTTTCTAAAAGTGAAAAAATTTCTTCTTTTGATGGAATAGGAACTTGTACTGTTTCTTCCTTGAATAAGGCACTAACAATATCACGTAATTCTCGACTACTAGAAATATAGCGACTATCAAGAGCAGCAGAAATAGCAGGAAGCGGTGCTCCTAAACGTGCGGCTTCTTGAATTGTCCACATTCCTGTCCCTTTCCCTTTTGCTTCATCTTTTATTTTATCTACTAATATATCCCCTGTTTCTTCATCTTTTACCGTAAGAATTTTTCGTGTAATATCAATAAGGTAAGAATTTAAGTCAGTAGTACTAAAATAATCAAATAGCTCTACTTGTTCTTGCGGAGTAAACTTAAAGACATGCTTTGCTATGTCATATATTTCAGCAATAAGTTGCATATCAGCATATTCAATGCCATTATGTACCATCTTTACAAAATGTCCTGCTCCCCCTGTTCCCATAAAATCTACACATGGAGCTGGATCTTGAGCTGCTACTTTTAATAAATACGGAGCAAGCTCATCATATACTTCTTTTGCTCCACCAGGCATAAGAGATGGTCCTTCAAGAGCTCCTCTTTCTCCCCCAGATACTCCCATCCCTAGAAATCGAATATTTTTTTTCTTAAGTTCAGCTTCACGTCTGATACTGTCACTAAAAAATGAATTTCCTCCATCAATAATAATGTCATCATTTTCAAGGTACGGTACTATATTCTCAATCATAGCGTCTACAGCAGTACCTGCTTGTACAAGTAAAATAATTTTTCTAGGACGCTCTATTAACTGAACAAATTCCTCCATCGTCTTTCCACCAAAAATTGGTTTTTCTGAATTTTCCGCAACAAATTTTTCCATCTTTGATGTGGTTCTATTGAACACTGCTATTGGGATACCTTTGTTGGCAAAGTTTAATACAAGATTTTGCCCCATGACCGCTAACCCAATAAGTCCTATTTTCGCTTGTGACATACATACTCCTTATATAATTATATTTCTCAATAAATATAGTATACCATGAATATACAGTATCCTTCAAGTGTAGTTTTGAAATTTTAGAAATTTTACGGAATACTGATTTTACCAAAAGAGATCATACGAAATGGTAAAAGTACATTTTTTAAGGAGCTATTATCTCACATAAGACAATAGCTCCTCCATATCCAAGAGTATACTTATGCTCTATTTAGAAGATGGTCCTGTATAGGTTCCTCCTGCCCAATCTGGTGTCTTATGTCTTATAGCAGTACCAGCAAATGCATTTGTCGCATTAACCTTTTTTGATCCAAAATGATCTTTCCATTCATAGAGATCTCTATCAAATGCTGTTGCACCAGCAAACATCTCAAACATATTAGTAAGACTGCTGACATCCCACCCTGCTATATTCCTATTAAACGCATGATTGTCATAAAACATACCTTTCATATTTTCAACTTTACTTACATTCCAGCCTGATATATTCGCACTAAATGGCCGATAGTACAACCCATAGGATGAAAACATATATGCCATATTCGTAACATTACTTACATCCCAGCCTCCTATACGACTATTAAAACCATCTGTGTTTGAAAACATATAGCTCATATCTGTCACTTTCCCTACCTTCCAGTCTTTTATATCTCCCCTAAATGATGAACCATGAAACATATCTCCCATATCGGTAACATTACTCACATTCCACCTTGATATATCTCCATTAAATTTCGATCCACGAAACATATCTCGCATAGTGGTAACATTACTTACATCCCAATTTGATATATCCTTATTAAAACTCGAACTATAAAACAGACCTTTCATACTTGTCACATTCCCTACCTTCCAGTCTGATATATCTCCATTAAATCTTGAATTACGAAACATACCATACATAAATTTCACATTATCTACCTTCCATTTCGATATATTCCCCTTAAATGATGTATTAAGAAACATATTACTCATATCGGTAACATTACTCACATCCCACCCCGATATATCTCCCTTAAATGATGATGTATGAAACATACCTCCCATATCGGTAACATTACTCACATTCCAACCTGATATATCCCCATTAAATTTCGATTTATAAAACATACCTCTCATATTTGTCACTTTATCTACCTTCCAACCCGATATATCTCCGTTAAATGACGATGTACTAAACATACTTTCCATATCTTCTACTTTATCTACCTTCCAGCCCGATATATCTCCGTTAAATGATGTATCAAGAAACATATTACTCATATCGGTAACATTACTCACATTCCACCTTGATATATCTCCAGTAAATTTCGATGCCTGAAACATTTCTTTCATGGTTGTAACATTACTCACATCCCACCTTGCTATATTCCCATTAAAATTCCTCAAAAAAGGATCATTAAATACCTTACTCATATCCCTAATATTTCCTGTGTATATGACATTCAAATCTGCTCTATTATTAGTAGATATCATCTGCCTTATTGCTTTTATCAATTCTGCTTTATTCGTAGGTTGATATTGATATGTCCAGCTTGGTATTTTATCATTAGGTATCTTAGTCTTATCAAATATCCCTGGTATGTTTATTTTCCTTCCTGCTACATGCTCTCCCCATGATTCCAAATCTTGATTAAACTCTGTTGCTCCGTTAAACATATATTCCATAGTAGTTACTGTATCAACTGCCCAGCCCGATATATCTTGATTAAAGGCAGTTGCCTTGTAAAACATATAATCCGTATCGGTAACTTTCTTTACATTCCACCTTGATATATCTCCATTAAATTGCGCATAGGCAAACATAAAGTACATAGTAGTAACATTACCGACATCCCAACCCGATATATCTTTAGTAAATGGCGAATCATAAAACATTGCTTCCATATCAGTAACATTACTTACATCCCATTTCGATATATCCCCATTAAATTGCGATTTATAAAACATATGTTTCATATTACCAACACTACTTACATCCCAATCTGATATATCCCCATTAAATTGCGATTCACGGAACATCCAATACATCTGTTCTACATCACTTACATCCCAGCTTGATATATCTCCAGTAAACTGCGATTTATAAAACATACCTTGCATATAGCTCACATTGCTTACATCCCAGCTTGATATATCTCCAGTAAATTGACTCTCCTTAAACAAATTTCGCATATTGACAACATTACTTACATCCCAGCCCGATATATCCCCATTAAAACTTTTCAAAGCACTGTCATAAAATACCTCACGCATATCTGTTATGTATCCTGTATATATTCCATTCAAGTCTGCTGTGTTCCCATCAGGGTTACCATCCCCATCAGCATCTGCTGCCATCACTGTTTTTATATTTGCTATCAAAGCATTCTTTGTTTTTGGGTAATATGTATATGTACCACTACCGTCATGTATGTGTATGGTAAACTCTTTTGTACGCCTTTTTCCTGCATAATCACCAGTCCCTGTAAACACAATTATATATTTTCTCAGTGCAAGTGCTTTTGTAGGACTTCCGCTTATCAATCCACTAGCTCCACTTCCTCCACTAAATGTCAAGCCTGTGTCTGCAGTAAAGGTACTTGGCAGTATACTATAGTCCCCTGTCGCATTAAATGTACTCACTCCAGTATTAGTCAATGGAATACTAATGTTCTGTTGCCCTTTTACCATAGTAAATAATGAAGCAACATTGCCTCCATATGTCTGTGATATGCTATATATCCAGCTTGGTATATTTTCATCAGAAACATTAGCATCGGTAAATATATTTCCCTTATCCACTGTTCTTCCTGCTATATGCTCTCCCCATGCTTCTAAATCTTGATCAAACGCTGTTGTTTTGCGAAACATATTTTTTATAGTAGTTACACTATCAACTGCCCACCCTGCTATATCTCCATTAAATTGCGAAAACCAAAACATGCCATACATATTCCTCACATTACTTACCTTCCACCTTGATATATCTCCAGTAAATTGCGACTTATAAAACATTGTGTCCATATCGATAACATTACTTACATCCCATTCCGATATATCTCCATTAAATGGCGTACCCCAAAACATATGTCTCATATTACCAACACTACTTACATCCCATTCTGATATGTCTCCAGTAAATGGCGTTTCATAAAACATTGCTTCCATATCAGTAACATTACTTACATCCCATTTCGATATATCCCCATTAAATGGCGTTCTATAAAACATATAGCGCATAATAGTAACATTACTTACATCCCAACCCGATATATCCCCATTAAATTTTGATTGATAAAACATTGTTCGCATAGTGGTAACATTACTTACATCCCAATTTGATATATCTCCATTAAATGACGAATCATAAAACATAGATCGCATGGTTGTAACATTACTTACATCCCATTTCGATATATCCCCATTAAAACTTGTTAAGTCATCACTAAATAACTCACGCATATCTGTAATATTCCCCGTGTAGATGACATTCAAATCGGCACTGTTATCATTAGGACTCCCATCATCATTAGTATCCATCACATCCTTTATCGCTGCTATCAACTCCGCTTTATTGGTAGGAGAGTAACTATACTTTCCTGCTGCTACTGTCATGATAAATGGTATCTCATAGCTTTTGCTTGCATAGTCTCCTGTTCCACTAAAGAGCAGTGTATAGCTTTTTGTACTTTGTACTTTTGTTGGACTCCCACTTATCGCTCCTGTACTTGCATCTAAGCTAAGCCCTATATCTGTTATGCTCGGAGAGATAGTATAACTCCCCACTGCCGTAGTAGGCAATTTCTTACTTACTGTTATTGCACCATCTGCTTCTATGGCTTTGCCTACAAACCCACTTATAGTACTGCTTTCGGTTCCTCCAACTGTAAGCACAAAATCGTAGAGCCATGTAGGTATGTTTTTATCAGAGAGTATCACTCCACTATTATCTGCGGTATTGAATATTTTATCAGTATTTACTGTTCTTTCTGCTATATGCTCTCCCCATGCTTCTAAATCCTTATCAAAGGCTGTTGCCCCTTGAAACATTGACTCCATAGTAGTCACAACATCAACTGCCCAGCTTGATATATCTTGATTAAATGCTCCTGTTTCACTAAACATCTGTTTCATAGTAGCTACCTTGCTTACATTCCAATAGGATATGTCCTTATCAAATGCTGTGTTCTTATAAAACATTAATTCCATATCTGCAACATTTCGAACATCCCATAGGGTTATATCATTGTTATACGCTGTTTCTCGAAACATCTCGTTCATAGTTGTGACATTCCTTACATCCCAGCCTGATATATCCCCTGCATATGACGACTTCTTAAACATATCATTCATATCTGTTATGTTCCCTACATCCCAACTTGTTATGTCTCCATTTTCTCCTGTAAACTTCGATTCTTCAAACATACTGTCCATCGTAGTTACATTACTGACATCCCAGCCCGATATATCCCCATTAAAATTTCTCAAGGCACTCTCATTAAATATCCCACTCATATCTGTTATATACCCTGTATATATGACATTCAAGTCTGCTGTATTCCCATCAGGGTTACCATCTCCATCAGCATCTGCTGCCATCACCGTTTTTATATCTGCTATCAAAGCTGCATTTGTTTTAGGGGTATAAGTATAAGCACTCACATCCTGTATCGTGAGAGTGAGAGGGGTACTTTTTTTCCTGCCAACATACCCTCCATTTCCTGTAAATGTTATGGTATACTCTTTTGTAGCCAATGCTACCGTAGGAGAACCACTTATCTCTCCAGTTGCTGTATCAAATATCAACCCTGTATCTGTAGTAAATGTAGTGGGTACTACACTATAAGTTCCTGTTGCTGCTTTTGGTGTTTTGTCAATAGACAGAACAATATTTTTATCACTCGTAGTGAACACTTTCTTATTTACTGTAACGCCTGTATCTTTGTACACAAGAGTATATACCCATGATGGAATTTTTTCATCAGGCAAATGAGAAAATATGCCTGTTATATCCAGTGGTTTTCCTGATTCTGTTATCTCTGGTATATGCTCTCCCCATGCTTCTAAATCTTGATCAAACGATTTTGCACTATTAAACATCTCCTCCATAGTAGTGACTTTCTCAACATTCCACCCTGATATATTTTGATTAAAAGATTTTGCTGATGCAAACATTTTCTTCATCCGTGTAACATCACGCACATCCCACTTTGATACATCTCCATTAAATGGCGAAGCATAAAACATATATCCCATATCGGTAACATTACTTACATCCCAATCCGATATATCTCCATTAAATTGCGAAAGCCAAAACATGCCATACATATCCCTCACATTACTTACCTTCCACCTTGATATATCTCCAGTAAATTGCGATTCATTAAACATACCATTCATAGCTATTACATTACTTACATCCCAATCCGATATATCTCCAGTAAATGGCGAACCCCAAAACATAAATCTCATATCACTAACACTACTTACATCCCAGCCCGATATATCTCCATTAAATTGCGAATTCATAAACATTGATTCCATAATGGCAACATTACTTACCTTCCACCTTGATATATCTCCAGTAAATTGCGAGCCACGAAACATATTACTCATACTTGTTACTTTGCTTACCTTCCAGTTTGATATATTGCCATTAAATGATGTACCAAAAAACATATATTTCATAGTAGTTACATTACTTACATCCCAACCCGATATATCCCCATTAAATTGCGATTTATAAAACATGGCGTACATGTTTGTAACATTACTTACATCCCAACCCGATATATCCCCATTAAAACTTCTCAAGACACTGCCATGAAAAACAGCACTCATATCTGTAATATTCCCTGTATAGATGATATTCAAGTCTGCTTTATTATCATCTGGCGTCCCATCACCGTTTATATCCATTACCTTTTTTATTGCTGCTATCAATTCTGTTTTGTTATTAGGGAAATATGCATATTTCCCTTGATTTGCCTTTACTTCTAATGAAAATGGGATAACAAGACTCTTGCCTTGAAACTTAGCGTCTCCAGTAAAAGTAATTGTATATGCTTTTTTTGCTACTTCTTGTGTTGCTATTCCTTTTATTATTCCCTTTTGTGCATCAAATGATAATCCTGTATCTGCGGTAAATGTATTAGGTGCTATACTATATTGTCCTGTCGCATGTGATGGAAATTGCTTTTTAATCCTCACTACTATGTTTTGATACTGCAACACAGTAAGATCGTTTATGCTTGCTTCTTGATATACCACATCAAACACATATGCCCATGTAGGTATCTTTTCATCAGATACACTAGAGCTATCAAATATATCTGTTTTATCTACTGTCCTTCCTGCTATATGCTCTCCCCATGCTTCCAAATCTTGATCAAATGCTTTTGTTGAATTAAACATATTCTCCATAGTAGTTACCGCATCAACTGCCCAGCCTGATATATCCTGATTAAAGGCAGTTGCTCCTTCAAACATACCATCCATAATGGTAACTTTCTTTACATCCCATTGCGATATATCGCTATTAAATTGTGCAGTATGAAACATCTCTTTCATATCTCTCACGTTACTCACAACCCAAATTGATATATTTCCATTAAATCGCGATCCACGAAACATCTCTTTCATTTCTCTTACATTACTGACGTCCCAACTTGATATGTCCCCAGTAAATTGTGAATCACGAAACATACTATTCATTTCTCTCACATTACTTACATCCCAGCCTGATATATTTCCATTAAACTTTGATCCTCGGAACATCTCATTCATATATTTCACTTTACTGACATCCCAGCCCGATATATCTCCAGTAAAATGTTTCAGCATACTATCATTAAATATACCACTCATATCAGTAATGGCACTGACATCAATGCTATTGAGATCTGCTGTAGCATTATCAATAATCCCATTCCCATCAGCATCTACTATCACTTTTATGAGTGCTATCAGCTCTGCTTTTGTCTTAGGTTGTGTCGAATAATCCTTCACTGATACCGATACAGCTGCTTGCACATTTTTATTTACTGCTTTATCAAATTCTCCTGTCCCATTAAAAGTAACAGTAAACCTGTGAGGACTTCCCTTTGTTATCGTCTTAAGGTCTCCTGCATTTGCTGTTATTGTCCCTGTCGTGCCATCAAAATTCATCCCTGTTGGAAGTACATCTCTCCCTGCCAACACTGGGAGTAATGCAAATGTTCCTGTTGTTGTTACTGGCCACCGAGTGATAGACACATTCACTGCCCGCCCTACTATTGCCACCACTACCTTTGGCTCTAACAGCACCTCTAATGTCAACCATCTGGGATCCTCAGTAACCCCCGAATTCTTAAATACATCTTTACTCACTTTACTTACCGCAGGTGCTACTGCCCATTGCTTCAGATCCTGAGTAAAAGCAGCTGTTCCTTCAAACATGCTGTTGATCTGTTTTACATTACTTACATCCCAGCCTGATATATCCCCATTAAATTTGGTCGCTCCCTTAAACATAGTATTCATGTTTGTTACTTTGCTTACATCCCACCTTGATATCCCTCCACGAAACTCTGTCACTCCTTCAAACATACCACTCATATTTGTTACATGGCTTACATCCCACTCCGACACATTGCCACTAAAGGTAGGAAACTGGACAAACAAATTACTCATATCAGCAACCTTACTTACATCTATATCGTTTAAGTCTGCTGCCATATCTTTACTTAATCGCTCAGAGATAAGCTGTAATAATTGCGACTTTGAGCTAGGCTGTACCTTTCCTCCACCCCCTCCAGGAGCAGGAGAAGATCCTCCACTAGAGCCCCCTCCTGGATCTTCACAGCCCAGTAATAGTAGTACTAGTACCAATAGTAGCATTACCCCCCCCCCCCCCATATATACAGCATTGCTATGTATAAACAAATTATTTTTTCTCATATGTATCTCCTTACTTTTTTTCAAAAATATTCAATATTGTATATAATAAACTATATTACATAATATTACAATACTGTTTCTGCGATCACCACGAGTTCAAGGACTAAATACTACTTATAGGCGTTCTGTTCTTCTACTGCTTTATCAATAGAAATGCCATCAAAATATACACCTTTAATCCTCGCTTTTCCATCTCTTATAAAAATACTAGCATATACTTCTTTGCTTTCCTGATATAACTGCTCTGCTTTTTGAACTTCATCTTCGTTCATATACCAGCTGGTAATAGGAAACACAATATTACTATGATTATCTCCATCCTCTGACAGATATGGACGACTATCAATAATAGTCTTTAAGAAATCTTTAGTATGTTCAGGACATTCTGTTTCTACCAAAGACAAAGATGCAAAGCCATCCTCAGCTACATCATATTGTACATACACTGGAGTTCCTGCCTCATAGGGAGTAGAAGGATAATAAGTAATGGCTCTGTCATCATAATTAAGATATAAGTATTTTCCACGAAAAATATCAGCAGGATCTTTTACAATCAGCTTAAACTTATACTCTGTACCGTTTTTTAACACAGAAACACTAGAGAGTACCATAAAAAGTACAACCCCTAATTGTAAAAAGGAACACAGAATAAAGAACAATACTCTAATTATTTTTTTATTAACATTTTTCATCATCACATCTCATATTAATATATTACAAAAGAATAATTTATACCTCTTTTGCTATACGCCTTTCTTTTGCTCTTAGAAAAAATATATTGATTTGTAGAAATACTATACCCAATAGAATAAATACTATTCCTCGAGTAAAATAACTAAAATCCGTATTCAAAAACTGCTGTACTATCCATATACAAATAATGCATACAGAAAAATTAAGTTGCCGAATATTTACCACGCTATGTTTTTTTACGGACTGTAATAACATAAACATAGCACTCATAAGAATAAGCACATTAAAGATAACAGTGCTAACAGCATATACTCTCATCATATACTGTTCGCCTCCTCTTATTACTGCTTGATAGGCACTTTCTCGCATTATTAGAGCAACAAGAAACGACATACAAAGTATTGCAAAGAAATCAATAGTAACAGAAATATTTTCTTTCTTCTTTTTATGTATAGAACGAGATACAATAAAGATATGCACCACTAAAGACAAAACAAGAATGATACCCAAAAATACAATACTCTGTTGTGTTGCTTCTCTACTATGGGTACTATACATATTATAAAAATTAGAATCAATTACATAAAACACCACTACAAGCATTCCAAACATACCTACTATTTTATACGCATTCAATAGTACCCCTGTATGCGAATATACTCTACTTCCAAATAAATATAGTATCTGAAAAAATAGACTATACCCAATAACCCACACGCTAGAAATAATAAACGCTGCAGAATCTATCATTGAAAGTATCAACGATACCCCTAACCAACAAGCAATAACAATACACCAATTTTGTATTGCTACAATAAAAGATACTCTTTTGAGAGAAACAATAGATTTTTGAAATTGAATATAAAAAGGAAGAGAAATAACAAGTGGAGTAAGGTATACTAAGGACTTCAATTTATACAAATTTGAGTAGTTGGAATAAAAAAACAGTATATCGGCATCGTAAAAAACATGTATCAAAAGCCAAATGATAGTAACAATAAACAACAAAGATAATGTAGGGCTACGAAAAATATACAAAACAGGAAGTATAAGTATAAGTACAATAAAAAGAAACTGAGAAAGTTCTGCAGGAATATGATATATTTGAGAAATAAAAGCAATAGATGCACCAAGGGAAAGCAATAAAAAACAAACGCTTCCTTCACGCCATGCAGAAGATTGCTTTTTTTGTATAAGGGTAACACCACACAGTATTTGTGCAGTAACTAAAAGCACAAAAGCAATAGATATTTTTACTCCACTTGATAGTATATCCCAGTTGTGAGCAAAAATAAGCACGATACCAACACCAACACATAAAGCTCCAAACACCGAGAATAATACAGTCAGTATAGTTCTCTTTTTATCATGAGTGCTTTGTAATGTACTGTCTGCCATCTCCTGTTCAGCATAATATGCTTGTATTGATCTTGCAGTATCCTTATCAATGACAGCAGCATCTACGAGCTTTTGAATATCAGCTTCCATCCCTTTTTGGTTGTGCATATATATCCCCTATATTATAGATTGCAAAAAATATACTTTACAAACATAAAGTTGCGGTAGAAAGGACTTGAACCTTCACGGCCTAGGGCCACTAGCCCCTCAAGCTAGCGTGTCTACCAATTCCACCACTACCGCAGATATATGTAGTGTAGTAAATATACATACTTATGTCAATTTTCTTATATAACATTTTTTGATTCAAACATTACATGCAACATAAAAGATTTTCACAAAATGGTAAAATTCCAAAAAAAGTATTATATATCTACTTGAAAAACACTCAAGCATATACTACTATATAGTAAGTCTATATCCCTTGTAATAACTACATAATCATATGATATAGGCAAGGAGTAAATTATGAAAAAAATATTGATTATATGTCTGCTACTTAGTATGAGTACAGCTCTCTTCTCACAAGAACCAGTGCAAGAAACTGTAACTGTCATTCAAGCAAAACGTACTATCCCTCCTAAATTTTTATTAGGACTTGGCTTTGATCTTCTTTTTGGTACTGATACCACGACACAATCAACATCAAAATCAGGTGATGCTAATACATTCACAGAATCTAACCCAAAAAACGATAGTTATGATGCTGGTATTATAGGAGATTTTTATGTTGCGTTAGGAACACGTATACTCAGAAGTCTTGATATATACGGGAGATTAGGGGTAAACTATGCATTTATCCATCAGGATATTGAATTGAAAACAGATGGAAAAAATAACTTTATTTGGTATAACCGATTCGATTTTAATATAGATGCAAATACACGATATACTTTCCCTCTTGGTTCATTTGGTGGTCCTTATGTTGGATTAGGGCTAGGACTTGCATTTAATATGTCAGAGGATATACAGTGGTTTCAGTACGATAAGGATAGTGATAAATTTGAGGTAACAACACTCAGAAATAATAACAAAAGAGCAAAAGTACATGGTTACACTAACTTTGGGCTTGGATTTTTATTTAAGACATATGACGATACTGCGTTTTCATTAGGATATAGTATGCGCTTCTACTTTTCTTCTTTATTCAACGAAGATGGAGACAAAATCTTGAAAAAAAGCAATGGAGAAACAGCAAAAATAAAATTTGGCAACAATCAATTACTGCATGGTATTAACCTTGAATTTTCAACTGCATTTTAATACTCCATAGATACTACCATGATACAAACATATACCATTCAGAATACCTTAGGAACAACACTCACACTCTGTAATCTTGGTGCTAGTATTCTCTCATTTAAGAATAAGGAAGGCATGGAATGTATTGTAGGTGATAAAGATCCACATTATATTACTGCTGAGAACTATCCGTATTTCGGTCTTACTGTAGGACCTCTTGCAGGAAGAACACGTACCACTCCATTTAGAGTAAACAAAAAAAGCTATACAGTACCAGCAAATGAAAACAAGGATGTTAGTCTCCATGGAGGAGCAACAAGACAAGATATTAGCAATAATAACAGCCCTGCACTTAGCTTTTGTGAGTGGGAGCATACCGAGTTAGAACATACTTCGATGCAAGGATATATTTTCCACACCACTGTCAATGCATATGATACAAAAGCATCAATACAATGTCTTATTGCTCTCAAAAACAAAGAAAACACTATCCATATTGAATACAAAGTTAGTGCAGATTCCTCGTTCCCTATAAACCTCACTAATCATAGCTACTTTAATCTTGGAGAAAATACTATTCTTAATCATACTATCAGTATTCCTGCTTCCTATATATATAGAGTTAATGCACTTGGACTTGCTACAGGAGAACTCATGTATGTACGTAATAGTCCGCTTGATGTACATCCTTCCACTGCCCCTGCTTTTCTGCTAAAAGACTGTATTGATGCACTAAAACATGATAGAAACGGCTTAGATCATACCTTTAAGATAGACCATAATGCAGAAAAACACAATGCCGCCATAGCTTTGGAGAATACTAACCGTATTCTCCACTTGGCTGGTACTCTTACTCTGCACAATTATAGATTACGCACCTTTACTACCTGTCCTGCGGTAGTATGCTATACTGGTAATTTCCTTAACAAGTACACAGCAGGAGAAAAAGCCTACAGCCAATACGAAGCAATATGCTTTGAAACACAATATCCATCAGGCTTTACTCATATCCCAACATTTCCACAAAGTGTTGCCGATACAAAAAAACCGTGGGTGCAATGTACTGAGTACGTATTTGATGTGTAAAACAATAGCATAGCAAGCATACCTTCCTTCTATTTACAACCTCCTCATCATCAAGACAATTTTTACAAATTTTTATATAATAGTTATAGATACCATTTATATATCTAATTTACATAAATAACTGAGGAGATACTATGAAAAAAATAAGACTCACCTGTTCTCAAGCACTTGTTCAGTTTCTTGATAAACAATATATTGAGTATGATGGAAAGCAACAAAAGTTTGTTGAAGGAATGGTAGGCATATTTGGACATGGGAGTGTACTTGGTATTGGGGATGCCTTACAACTCGACAATCATTCTTTACGATTTTATCGTGCTAATAATGAACAAGGGGCAGGACATATTGCAATGGGCTTCGCAAAACAACACAACAGAAAAAAAATACTGTGTGCGTTCAGTTCCATTGGCCCTGGTGCTATGAATATGATAACAGCTGCAGCAACTGCCACAGCTAATCGTATTCCTGTATTGTTTATACCTGGAGATATTTTTGCTACTCGGCAACCCGACCCTGTACTACAACAAATAGAACAAGAACACGACTACACTATCAGCAGTAACGATGCGTTTCGTCCTGTCAGTAAATACTGGGATCGCATATCACGTCCCGAACAGATAATGTCCGCTGCCATCCATGCAATGCGAGTACTCACTGACCCTGCCACTACTGGAGCAGTTACCTTAAGCCTCCCTCAAGATACAGCAGCAGAAGCCTATGATTATCCTCTCTCCTTTTTTAAGAAAAGAATTCATCGTATACAGAGACGCCCTCTTGCACCAGAGCTTGCCGAAGAAATAGCTACAAAGATTGTAAAAAAGAAAAAACCTCTCATCATTGTTGGAGGCGGAGTACGATACTCTGAAGCATGGAAAGAAGTGGAAGCGTTTGCTCAAAAGTATGCTATTCCTTTTGCTGAGACACAGGCAGGAAAAGGCGTAATACTATCCCATAACCCACTGAACCTTGGAGGCGTTGGCACTACAGGGACCGAATGTGCAAACAAATACGCAGCCACCACAGATTGCCTCATTGCTATAGGCACACGACTAAACGATTTTCATACTGCATCAAAATGGGCATTTAGAAATACTACTCTTGAAGTACTTTCCATAAATGTAAACAGCATGGATGCCTACAAACTAAATGGCACTCCCTATATAGCAGATGCGAAACTTGCAATACAAGAAATTGATATTGCATTACAAAAAAAGAATTATAGCACCACTCCCGCTGTGCAACAAACAGTAAGCACCCTCAAAGCAAAATGGGATAAGGAAGTAGATACTCTCTATGCAAAAAAGCATACAGAACTCCTTACACAAACCCAAATTTTAGGAGAACTCAACGAAGGTACTATAGTGCCAGATTCTGCAATCATTGTATGTGCGTCTGGGAGTCTTCCTTCAGACTTAGAACGTGTATGGCGTACAAAATCTCTTCATAGCTATCATTTAGAATATGGATATTCATGTATGGGCTATGAAATAGCAGGTGCTATTGGAGCAAAAATAGCAGAGCCAAAACGAGATGTATACGCTCTTGTAGGCGATGGAGCCTATCTTATGCTTCATCAAGAAATTGTTATGGCTATTGAAGAAAATATCAAAATTACTATTGTGTTGGTGGATAACGGTGGATGGCAATGCATTGATAACTTGCAGACTGGATCGGGTATTCCACGTTTTGGCTGTGAACTACGTTTTCGCAACCCTACAACAAAACGACTTGACGGAGACTATGTTCCCATAGATTTTGCACAAAATGCACAAAGCTATGGTGCAGACACATGGACTGTGTGCAACGAAACAGAGTTACAACAAGCCCTTACAGCATCACAGAAAAGCAAGAAGCTCTGTCTTATAGCCTGTAAAAGTGTAGTAAAATCTATGACACAAGGATATGCCACATGGTGGCGTGCTGGCACTCCCGAAGTTTCGGAATACTCAGCAGTAAAAAAAGCCACTCATACCATGCATAAACATATACAAGAAGCAAAAGAATTTTAATATAATGGAGGAAACGAAAGAAAGCAATACAAACACAGTCATACAAAACCTCTTTGATTTCGAAACAACACAAAAAGAACATGCTATTGAGAAAACCATTGATTGCATTACCATAGGAAGAGCAAATGTTGATCTCTACCCTCCTGTAGAAGAACATTTAGATTTTGCTCGAAGCTATGAAGCGTTTGTAGGAGGATCTCCAGCTAATATTGCTGCAGGCATTTCCTGTCTCGGGCTTAGCAGTGCTATTATTACCCGAGTAGCAAACGATCTTCATGGAAAGTTTGTAGTAAACTATTTGAGTAAAACATGTAATGTCGATTGTTCTATGGTACAATACGATAATAGTGATGCTAAAACATCCCTCGCTTTTGCCGAACGCTGCCCTGACGCATCAACAATAATGTATCGAAATAATTGTGCAGATTTGTATCTTGATTACACCGAAATTCATCCCAAAGATATAGCAAAAAGTCGTAGTATTTGTATATCAGGAACAGCCCTCACTTCACAGCATTCAAGAAAAGCAGTGCTTTGGATACTCAATATTGCAAAACAATGCAAGATACCCTGCATTATTGATATTGATTATCGACCCTATGGATGGAAATCTTATGCTGAGGCTGCTGGAGTACTTTCTACTGTCGCTAAAATGTGTGACATTGTCATAGGAACAGAAGAAGAATTTACGATAGCAAATGCGCTAGTCGAGTCAGTAGAAAAAAAAGGCTTTACCGATGAACAGCTAGCACAAGGATTATTTAAGGAAGAATGCAAGATGGCTATTATTAAATATGGTGCAGAAGGTTCTGTATGCTATGTAAAAGATCATGCTACTATTGATGGGTTTGTGTTTAATGTAGATCCAATCAAGCCATGGGGTGCAGGAGATGCCTTTGCAAGTGCCTTTATTTCTTATTTAATACTTGGAGAAGATATTGAAAAAGCCTTAGAAGCAGGAGCAGCTTCAGCAGCAATAAATATTACTGGACTTTCTTGTACGGAGGCTATGCCAACTCGTCAAGAATTACGTGACTTTATAAAAAAATATAGAAACAAATAATGCATATGAGAAATACATGTATTTTTTCAATTATGCCTGCATATAAAAAGGAGTATTTATACTATGCCAGCACATATCCCCTATTATAACAACAATAACAATGCTATTATTGATGATACAAATCATATGGTAGACCGTAGCTACCTTAATAGAGTAGTGCTACAAAAAGGAGACAACTATGTCCATGCACTAGACGGCTATGAGAGTTGCTGTACTGTTGTAGCAGGTACTTGTACCATACAAACAGCTACCAATACATACACATCCGTAGGAGAAAGAACAGCACTATTTGAAGGCAAACCTGATTCTGTATACATACCTTTAGGTGACAGTGCTACCATAACAGCAGATAGCAATACAGTCGAAGTGTTTATTGCTGCAGGAAAAGCAACAAAGCAATACACTAGCTTTCGTGTTTCTCCCCAAGAAGTAGACACAGTGCAGTATGGCAGTGATGACACAAAAACGCATAGAAAAATCTATCATATACTGGGACAAAAACAAGAAGGCATGGTAGACAAGCTATTGCTAAGTGAACTATTTACCGTAGGAGCAGGAGGCTGGTCGGGGTTTCCTCCGCATAAACATCATGTCGATAAAGAAGGAATAGAAAGCGATCATGAAGAGCTATACTTATTTAAGTTTAATCCATCACATGGCTTTGGAGCACAGTTTGCCTATGTAAACGATAACGATTTTGGACCAGTGTATCATATCAAAGATAATTCAGTTATTATACTCGATAAAAGCTATCATCCTGTTGTTGCTGCACCTGGCTATGAGATGTATTATTTTACCATTCTTGTGGGAAAAACACAGCGTCCACTGGTACAATATTTTCAACCACAACATAGCTACCAGCTGGAAACTATCCCTGGCATAAAAGACATGATACGCAAATTTAAATAATTAGCATTCTATAGGAAACTGTTATGCTAGTAAATTTACAAAACATATTGCCTGATGCACAGAGAAATAACTATGCTATAGCAGGCTTTAATATTTTCAGTCTTGCATGGGCAGAAGCAGTCATACAAGCGGCAAGTGATGCTTCTTGTCCTACCATTATCATGTGTAACAAAGCAATGATGGACTCGTTTCCTCCCTCTGTTATTGGCATAGCACTCTCTCGCTTAGCAGAAAAAGCAACAGTTCCTGTATGTGTGCATTTAGATCATTGCTCTGATATTACGCGTATTCAAGAAGCTATAGAAAACGGCTTTACATCAGTCATGTACGATGGTTCGTCTCTGCCTTTTGAACAAAATCTAAAAAACACTCAGTCGGTAGTGCAGTTTGCCCATAGTAAAGGAGTATCAGTAGAAGCAGAACTAGGAACAGTAGCGTATAGCGATATGCCACACTCAACAGGCTCACTCAGCAAGCCTCAAGAAGTAGAACAGTTTACTCATGCCTGTGCAGTAGATGCTCTTGCTATCTCTATAGGAAATATACATCGTCTTACCGAAAAAACCGCTACTATTGATTTCAGTTTACTAAAAGCTATAGAACAAAAGACACAGACTCCCTTAGTGATTCACGGAACAAGTGGCATTACCGAACAAGACATAAAAACACTGTTATCAAGTTCCGTTTCAAAATTTAATATAGGAACAGCACTTCGCATGGCATTTGCAAAGTCCTTACGTACTACATTACAAGAACATCCTGCTTTATTCGATTGGCTGCAAATTGAAAAACAATGTATACAATCAGTGTATGAAGCAGCGTATTATCATCTTGTATTACTCTCTCATACAGAACATAACGGAGAAAAAACATGAAATATGCATTACATGGAATGCTTACAAAACACTCAAACTTACTTTCAGATATAACCTTAGCGGCTACAGAGACCTATGATGCTATAGAAATACACACCGATAAGCTATGGCGTTACTTAGAGGCAGGATATACTGCACATACCTTAAAAACAGCACTCAATACAAAAAACATGAAAGTTTCAGCTATAGATATTATAGGGAATGTAGAATGTCCACGAAAAAATAATTTTGCTAGCATATTGACACAGGCTCAAACACTTATTGATCTTGCAAGCACTGTTGGATGTAACACTATACAGCTCAATGCGTTTAATGAACTTGATGGACTGGATATTACAAGCGTCATAAAGCTCACTGCAAAAAATATCCGCAAAATAGCGTTGTTAGGACAGAAAAAAAATATTTCTTTTCAATATGAGGGTGCTGCATGGACTCCCATACATAGCTTGAAAGATTGCTTGCACCTTGTAGAAGAAGTTGCATGTGATAACTTTGGCTTAGTCATAGATTACTGGCATTTTTGGGCTTCTGGAAAAACAAGTCCAGACGATATTGCAAGGCTTGACAAAAAACTTATATACAATGTGCATTGTTGTGGAGGAAATAAGCCTGCCAATACTACACTATGGCCTGATGAGAGTACTTTACGCGACTGCTTTCCTTTAGAGGGAGCTTTGCCTGCACAGGAGTGGACTGACGCAATAAAAGCAACAGGCTACACTGGGTATGTCTCAGGTGAGTTGCTGGGAGCTACATGTTGGGAGCATAGCCATTCTTATAATGCACATACAATGCTCAATATACTAAAAACATTGTTTAAGGACTAATGCTCTCCTACATATAGTATAGCACATACTCTCATCTTTTGTGTTAGTCCTAAAGCTGTTATTACCACTGTCTTTACTACACTGTATAGAAAAAAAGCCCCCATGCAATACTGCTGACAATACACAGAACACTCAGCCCTATCATGCTTTTTTTGGTATCATAGCTTGCACGGTGCATGCCACGAGAAGCAGAAGCAGTGGTATTTGATTGCTTCTGTGTCTGTTGCAGATGATATTTTTCTAATACATTACAGAGAAACATATCTACTTTTACAAACAGAGGGACTGATGGAGAGTGCTGTTGTGCTTGTATCATTTCTGTGTCTTTTTGATCATCAGATGGAGACGATTGCGATACTATTGTATCTTTACTTTCAAACAGCAGGGCAAACAAACGTAAGCTCACAGAAAGCACTTTTCCTCCATAGCCTGGCAATGATAAATGAGGACTTATAGCCCATAAAGAGAGAAACACATAGGCACTCAATGTGATACCTCGAAACACTCCTTCTTCCAATGCTCCCTGAGTAATACGTAATGGCCCTATAGTATAGAGGAGCTTACCGCTTGGCAGCAATAGAGAGAAAAACACAATAGAAGCTATAAAAAATATGTAGTAGGAAATTCGTACGCGTTTCTGTGATGATGCAAGTATATAAAATATACCTACTAATATCAATCTCCCATATAACGAGGCTTGAAAGAGAAATGCAAAAAAATTTACAGCTCCCATAAAGAGCAATACAACAGGATGCACTGCAGACAGAGTAGAAGAAAGAAAGGAAGCAATAGCTCCCCTCCTCTTATGTACTCTTTTTTGTGAAGCATTTTTACGATGCTTGTTAGTAAAGAACATGCAGTATTCCTTATCATGTTCCTTTTGCAAGTGAATGAGCATACTGCTGATACAACAAACCTAAAAACTGAGAATTACGATAATAATATTCTGCAATCAAGCCTACCACTATCCCTGAGATACATCCCAACAATAACAAGTATGGAGCAATAATAATAGAGCTTGTGCCAAATATAAACAATACAGAAAAGATAACCTGTACTGTATTACTGGTAGCAGCACCAATAATACTAATGCCTAGCAACCCTACCCTCTGTTTCAGCAATGTAATAACTATCCACTGCATACATACAGCACTGATAGCACCACTCAAGGAAAATAAAAACACATAGGAAGCAATAGTACCATGCAGTATTCCAGTGGCAAATACACGTAGTATAAGCACAAAAAATATATCAGAAACCTTAAAATTACGTAAAATAAGCAAAATAACGATATTTGACAAACCAAAACGAAAAAAAGGCACTGGTCGAGGAAATAAATATTCTATAGAAGACAAAAAGAGACTACACGCAATACAGAATGCCAGTATTTCCTGTTTTGTAAGAGAAGAAATACTATTCTTATAGGGAGTATGTGGAAAATGCGACATATCTATAGTATACTTTAATTTTTCATCTTTACTGCTTGAACTCGTGGCTCATCCTCCGTGCAGATTCCAGAATCAAATGCGACATACAAGGCTTTCGCAAAATGAATATTACATAATGGCTATATTGCTATACTATATATTAGATGAGCAAACAAGAAAAAAAAGAATCTACTGTTTTAACAAAAAAAACTCCCTCCTTACGCTTCAAGCAGGACGATGGCTCTGATTTTCCCGATTGGGAAGAGAGGAGGCTGGGGGATATTGGAGAAACATTTAGTGGTTTATCTGGTAAGACAAAAGATGATTTTGGTAAAGGAAAACCCTTTATTCAATATATGCAAATATTCAGTTCGGCTATAATAAACACTTCAAATTTTGGGCTTGTTAGAATACGAAATGGCGAAAAGCAGACTAAAGTTCGATTAGGAGATATTTTGTTTACAACCTCTTCTGAGACAGCAGAGGAAATAGGATGCTCTTCTGTTTTAATTGAAAATGTAGAGGAAGTGTACTTAAATAGCTTTTGTTTTGGGTATCGTCCTTATTCTTTGAGTCAGCTATATCCAAATTTTTCAGCATATCTTTTTAGAAGTGAACTATTTAGAAAAAAGATTATAAAATTAGCTCAAGGAAGTACTCGCTATAATATGTCAAAGGTTCAACTAATGAACATCCATGTTAATATACCAGTAATTGAAGAGCAACAAAAAATAGGCTCTTTTCTGCAGAGTGTAGACACAAAAATACAGCTCCTTGAAAGAAAAGTAACACTGTTGCAGTCGTACAAAAAGGGTGTCATGCAAAAACTTTTTTCACAGGAGCTACGCTTTAAAGACGAGCAAGGAAACGAGTATCCCGATTGGGAATTTTTGAGAGGAGATGAGATATTTAAAAGCATTTCAAATAGAGATCATAATTCTGATTTGCCAATATTAGCCATTTCTCAAGAATATGGAGCTATTCCAAGAGAATTTATTGATTTGGAAATTATTGTATCAGAAAATAGCATAAGTACATATAAAGTTGTAGAAAAAGGTGATTTCATAATTAGTTTGAGATCATTTCAAGGAGGTATTGAATATTCTAATTACAAAGGTATCTGTAGTCCTGCCTACATTATTCTTAGATCAATTATAAAAATTAACGATTATTACTTTAAGTCATATTTCAAAACTTTTAAGTATATTCAAGAATTAAACAAAAAATTGGAAGGGATTCGAGATGGTAAAATGATTAGCTACAAATACTTTTCTGAAATAAAATTACCAGTTCCTTCCCTCCCCGAACAACAAAAGATAGCCTCTTTTCTGCAGAGCCTCGATACAAAAATATCGCTCACACAGAAACAAGTAGCACTTACAAAGCAGTATAAGAAAGGCTTATTACAAAGGATGTTTGTATAAAAAATTGCAGATTCAAGAACTAAGTGCAACAGCAAAAGCCTTTATTCTTTCTATTTTGCTCTTTTGTCGTATTTAATATTTGAACTTGTGTTTAATAAAAAACAAGAAACAATCAAATGTATTTTTACCTCTGACGAAGGCGAATTAGTAGGTATTTATGAACGCTAGTTAGTTTTTTGCTTTATAGTATATCGTTATATTCCAAATACTTTAGCTATAAAAATGCCTATAAAAGTACCTATAACTACAAATACAATCGGTAGTACTAATTGATTTAAAAAATAAGATTTTTTTATTCTATTTGAAAGTTGTTGACTCTTTAAGAGCTCTCTTCCTGATAGCGTTAGATGTCCTGAATAATGTAGTATATTATTCATCTCGTCATATGATGTACAATGAAAATATTTATCGTTTATTAACTCTCTCATACTTATATTAAAATATTTTTCTAAACCTTCATATTCTCCGTTAAGACAAGTAATGTTTATACATACTCCTCCAGAAGAACGAGACATTTCATCCAAAATTATAGGCTTAGTGTATTCAATCATTTGAGAGGTATTCTTTTTTGTTTTCATTTTTTCTATTTTCTTAGCTATTCTTCTGCGTCGTTTTTCTTCTTGTTTTCTGGTAAGTCTTTTATTCCATATCATTTTAGTTTCTCCTTTTCATCTATTTATATCTAGTTTATACTAACTTAAGTTTGACTGTATGTACAGTTTAGTTTCTTAAAATTAAAATTTTTTGACCTAATAAAATAGTCAATCTTTGGCTACTTTGTATATAATTCCCAGAATTGCTCATATATTGCAATAATAAATAAAATCAATTATTATATATAGTATGGAAAGCAAAGAAAAACACAAACAACCATTTGTAACACTGGATAAAGTAATCATTCAAGGCTTTCGTTCTATAGAATATATGGAGCTTGCTATTCCTAAAGGCGAACCAGTAATACTCACAGGCAAAAATGAATGCGGTAAATCCAATATTCTAAAAGCAATAGAGCTTTTGAATACTCAAGATTTTACTATTGATGATAAAAAACAAGGATATGAAAAACAAGATAATTGTGTAAAGTTTGAATGTACTGTTAATTGGGAGAATATAGTTCTTGAAAATGCTATACGTGAAGCTATACACTTTACTGATAAAGACAATAACAGTATTTCAAAAAAAGACATAGATACTTTTATATCATATATAATTATGACAATAACAGACATGATAGAACAAACTACAGTAATTATAAAACCTAAAAAAACATTACAGATTACACCTAAAGTCTTAAAACTTAATATATATAAACTCACAAAAACAGAAGCACAGCTTAATAACTATTCGTATTCATACGAAACAGATAACAATGATACTATTACTGACATAATTCTCAACAAAGAAAAAAATGGAAAAAAAACAATACCTTTCAGCAAACTAACACAAAAAATAGCAGTACAGATACTCAAAGAAAAATTACCCAAAATCATATTATGGAACTATGATAATATTGATAATTCCTATTCCATAGATATAGAACAGTTTACAACAAATCCTGATCGTTACAATCATTACACTCTCCTCAAAAACTTATTTTTAATGGCTGGTATTCCACAAGAAACCTATAGAAACACAGATAATTGGTTATCTTCAGATAATAGAGTAGTAGCAAAAAACAAGACAGAATTAGAAAAAGTCAACAAAATATTAAATGAATATATTAAAAATAGCTGGAAAGAATACGCAGAAAAAGAACATAAAACACCTGAAAAAGAATATAAATTACCTGAATTTGAGCTATACCTCACACCATCAAAATATTTCACAATAATAATTAAAGATGAAAATAACTTTACATTTAATGCACGCAGTGATGGATTTAAAAAATTTATACATCTGCTATTAACAACTATCGCCCCCATTGAAAAAAAACATACCAACAGACAAACTGTACTTCTTATTGATGAGCCAGAAACCAGCTTACATCCCAGTGCAGCAAAAGATTTACACAATAAGTTAAAAGAGCTTGCCAAGAAAACTCCAGTTATATATGCCACTCATTCCATATCAATGGTAGACACTATCACTATTAGTAACAATAAAATAGTGAAAAAAATAGGCGAAAATACAAAAATACCATTAGACGAAGAAGAAGCAAGAGATAAAATATATCCCCCAGATCTTGTATACGAAGCTATGGGCTTTTCAATACTTGATATACTAAAACCACAAAATATCATCTTTGAAGGTCATTATGATAGAAAATTATTTGAGATAATTATGAAAGGAAATACAGATTGGGACAGTATAGGAAAATGTGTTATGAATGGAGTAAGGAACATTGAATTCTATATGCCCTTCTTTGAATTAAGTTCAACAAGGTATATCATTATATCAGATGCAGATGATGTAGCATACGAAGAAAAAAGAAAATTTGAAAAAAACTATGGTGAAGGCATGTGGTATACCTATAAAGATTTAGGACTAGACCATATAACAGGAGAAGACTTTCTCAAAAATACATACATACAAGAACGGCTACAGATAACAGATGAGATACCAAAGTATAACAAAATGGCAACAATACAAAAACAACTAGAAAATATAAAAAGCAAAATTCCAAATATAACAAAAAAAAACGATTGTAAAGATCAACTATGGGCTAAATTTACAAAAGATGTACATATAGAAGAAGTAAAAGAATACATACATATAGATGAAGTACAAAAAGTACTAAACAAAATCAAAGAAAAACTAAAAGCACAGATACTAACAGTATGACTTCCTTATTTCCCCCTATTATTCTTGCCTCTAGTTCCCCTCGCAGAAAAGATATTCTCTCGCAAATGCGTATTCAGTATACATGCATATCCCCTGACATACACGAGCATAGTATACACAAAGATCCCGTAGCTTTTTGTAGCGACATAGCAGCACAAAAAGCCTCTGCAGTACAACAGTACATACAAAACAACACCGTAAAGAACGCACAACAACTACAAAAGTATCGCTACATACTCTCTGCCGATACCATAGTGTATTGCAACACATCACTCTTACAGAAACCAGCAACAGTACAAGAAGCAAAAGAAATGCTCAGCATGCTTTCAGACACACAGCATACTGTATACAGCGCCCTATGTCTTCTTGACATGCACAATCACTCACGGGCAGTACACTGTGCCTCTGCAAAAGTACAGTTTGCCCCCATCACTCCCCAAGAGCGAGACACATATCTTGCAAGCAACGAATGGCAAGGGGTAGCGGGAGGCTATCGTATACAAGGACTAGGAGCATGCTTTATCACCTCCATTGAAGGAGAATATTCTACCGTACAGGGCTTGCCTATTCGATTACTTTATGATATACTTATATCTGTAGTTGCTAAGGATAATACTATACTGTAGAATGTATACCATAAAATTTACACGTAGCATTATCCCAACTACATATTTTCCGGTATATTATACAAAAGTATCGCTACTAAAGTATAATGACTGAGTACAAAGAGAAGGAATACTATTTAATAGAATGGAGGAACTATGGCAATGGTTACAATGAAAGATCTTCTTGAAGCAGGAGTGCATTTTGGGCATCAAGTAAAAAAATGGAATCCTAAAATGAAACGATTCATATACTCTTCAAGAAACAGTATACATATAATAAATCTTCAAAAGACAATACTATGTATTAAAGATGCCTTTGATGCAGTACGCAAAACAATACTTGAAGGAAAACATATCCTCTTTGTTGGAACAAAAAAACAAGCACAGGATATAGTAAAAGAATCAGCTGAAAAATGCGAAATGCACTACATTACCCATCACTGGATGGGAGGCTTGCTCACTAACTTCAATACCATAAAGCAAACTGTCTCGCGACTAAAGCGTCTCGAAAAGATGCAAGCCGATGGCACTCTTGATCAGCTTACAAAAAAAGAACGCTCTCTCTATCTTAAAGACATAGAAAGACTCAATAAGCGTTTTGGAGGCATTAAGAGCATGGATAAAATTCCTGGCATGCTTTTTATTATAGATGTTCGTCTTGATGCTATAGCAATAGCCGAAGCAAAACGTCTCAATATTCCTATTGTAGCCGTAGTTGACACTAATAGCGATCCCACAAATATAGACTATCCTATTCCGGGCAACGATGATGCCATCAAAGCAATAGCTCTCTATACAAACATCATTTCACAAGCTGTCCTTGAAGCAGACAAAGAAGTTAGTCTAGAATTTAACGCTGAAGAAGACTTTAAGGAACAGCTAGATAATCAAGATATATCAGGAATAGCAGAAGATCAATATACTGCTTACGAAGTAGAAGATTATTCAAACTATAAAGCAAACGAAGACAAAGAAATTACAGAAGAGCAATCTCAAGAAGAAGAAATTGCTCGTAAATCTGGAATAGAAGAAGATACTTTATATAAGTACTAAACACATATATTAAAGAGGTATAACACATGTCAGTGTCAATGGAAGATATAAAAAAACTCCGTGCAAAAACAGGTGCAGGATTTGCAATCTGTAAAGAAGCATTGGAAAAACATAACAACAATTTTGATGAAGCTGTTACGCATCTACAAAAAATAGGAATGGCAGAAGTAGCAAAACGTCGTGGTCGCTCAACAAGTGAAGGAAGCATTTTTACTAAAATTGAAGGCAACATTGCGGTCATACTAGAGCTTAGCTGTGAAACAGATTTCGTTGCACGCAATAAAGATTTTGTCGCATTAGGCAACGATTTAGCTACTACTATTCTTGAAAAAAAGCCTAGCAGTATTACAGATGAACTCAGATCAAAAGTAGAACGCACCATAGCCACTATCAAAGAAAACATGGAACTCCGCCGTTTCCAAATAATTGAAAAAAAAGAGTCAGAGATATTTGCACATTATACGCACGGTGCTCCAGCAAAACTCGGTACTATTGTAATACTCTCAGTAGAAAATGGTGATGCTAACACTGAACTGATCAAAAAGTTTGCTCATAATACCGCATTGCATGCAGTGGCAAAACTCCCCCTCTTTCTTACAAAAGACAGTGTGGATGAAACCTACAAAAATTCACAACTTGAAATTTTTAGGGAACAAGCTGCCCAAACAGGAAAATCAGGAGACATTGCAGAAAAAATTGTTATGGGAAAATGGAATAAGCTCTTAAACGAAGTATGTTTTATACAACAGCCGTGGGTGTTTGATGAAAAAAGCACAGTAGCAAAAGAGTTAGAAACAATACAAAAAGAATCTGGAGCAACAATCACCATTTCTCAATTTTTAATATACACACTAGGGTCAGATTAGGAGCAATGATGACAACACATGATATTATATCCCAAGCAAAAGAGAAAATGCAAAAAAGCATTCATGCATTTCAAGAAAAACTGGCAACACTGCGTACAGGAAGAGCCTCAATACACCAGTTTGAAAACATTCAAGTAGAATGCTATGGTACAGCAAGCCCATTAAAACAGCTCGCTAATATTAACTCTCCTGAACCAAGACTCATTACTATACAAGCGTGGGATACTTCTATCTTAGGAGATATTGAAAAAGCCATACAAAAAACAATGGTCTCTATCAACCCTCAAAACGATGGAAAAATACTGCGTATACATATACCCCCTCTCACAGATGAAACAAGACAGCAAAACATTAAGCTATCAAAAAGCTATGAAGAAGAAGCGAAAGTTGCTATTCGAAACATCCGAAGAGAAGCAAATGACAAATTAAAAAAGCTAGAACAAAGCAGTGAAATAAGTAAAGACGAACTTGCTACCCACGAGCAAGAAATACAAAAACTCACTGATGAAGATATTAAGCAACTTGATACAATACAAGCAAAAAAAGCAAAAGAAATAATTGATGATTAATGACACTAAAGTCTTCCTCTCCACTTTCTACCATACACCATAACAGCTCTCAAACAGACATTCCTCTTTCAAAAAAAAATGAAAAAAAGACCTTTCATACATTACCTCAGCATGTTGCCATTATCATGGATGGCAACGGAAGATGGGCAAAACAAAAAAAACTAAAGCGCGAAAAAGGACATGAAAATGGCGTAAATCCAGTAAAAGCAAGTATTTTAGAATGCATACAGCTAGGCATCCCCTATCTTTCTGTGTATGTTTTTTCTACAGAAAATTGGAAACGCCCTAGACATGAAGTATCCTTTATCATGCAAATGCTCAGCAAGCGGCTCAGAAATAACTACGATTTCTATCGACAAAATAACATACGTATAGTACACTCAGGAAACCGTGAAGCATTAAACAAAAGCACCTTAAAAGAAATTGATAAAGTGGTAAACGAAACCAAGCATAACACTGCAGTCACTCTCAACATGGCATGCAACTATGGAGGAAAAGACGAAATTATCAGAGGCATTAAGAATTTTTTTTCACAAGGAAACACGTTGTCTCAGCTTAACGAACACGAATTTACTAAATATCTTGACACTCCTGAGCTACCTGATATTGATTTATTGATTCGTACTGGAGGACATGCACGATTAAGCAATTTTTTCTTATGGAAAGTTGCATATGCAGAATTATATTTTACCAATGTACTGTGGCCTGATTGGTCAAAAGAAAATTTTCTTGACGCTATACAATTTTATCAATCAGTAAAAAGAAAGTTTGGTGCATTAAAGGAAAATTTTTAGTGTATGCCAATATTATCTAACAAAGTACAAAGAACCATTATCACTCTCTTTGGTATCAGCATTACTTTCATACTGTTTGCTATCCCCTATTTTGATTACATAACAGTAAAAATAGCCTATTTTATTGTACTAACACTCAGTATAGTAGAACTACATTCAATACTGCCAAAATCACTGCAGTTTCATTCCCCTATTACTGCTATACTTATAGGAAGTTTCAGCTCCATACTCACTTTTCTCAGTCACTACTATGTATTCTTTCTGTATATATCAAATGTGTTACTCAACACAAGGACACTTTTTTTCATTATCATGATGCTGATATGCTTAAATTTCATGGCAGTACAGAAAAAGCAAGATCATATTTTTAAGACAATATTCAAATGCACATTTTTTCTCATCTATCCAGGAACTATGTTTTCGTTTATTCTTTCTATACTCACTATCAAACCGTATCCTCTTCTTCATCTGTATATAGTGGTCTTTACAGTATACATAGCAGATGGATTTTCTTATTTAACAGGAATTATATTACGCCCTAAACATTCAATGCTTCCGCACTCCATCCATGCTATCAGCCCAAAAAAAACATTGATTGGCTACATAGGTGGCACAGTATTTGCTCTATACTTTATGTTTTTAACAAGGCATACAGAACCTTCACTATTTCCATTTTCATTACCACTCTTTGTATTATTTGCTATGATGGTCATTTTTAGCACATTTATTGGTGATTTATTTGAATCTACACTAAAAAGAAAATTAAACATAAAAGACAGTGGCACATTGATGCTAGGACGTGGCGGAGTACTTGATTCTTTTGATTCACTCTATTTTGCTGCTCCAACCTACTATCTACTGTACACATTGTTTGCTACATTATTTTCACAATAACAATATACTAAACACTAGGAGAACTATTATGCTACTTATTGGATTACTATGCATTGGAGTTATCATCACAGTCCATGAATTTGGACATTATTTTTTCGCAAAATTATTTTCAGTAAGCGTCCATGAATTTGCTATTGGCATAGGACCAAAACTCTATTCTCGTCAAGGAAAGCATACATTGTTTACATTACGAGCATTTCCTCTGGGAGGCTTCTGTAAACTTGAGAGTTTTGATACGCAAGCACTCGAACAACTCAGTCCTGCACAGAAAAAACAACCTATACGTTTTATACAAGGCTCTCTTTACGCAGTATCATATGGAAAAAGAGTTCTTATTCTACTCGGTGGCATTATCGCAAACATAGTATTTTTCTACTTATTATTTTTTCTTTTATTCATATTTCAATATAAACAAAATGCTTTTCGTCCAGATATAGAACCAATAGAAAACTCCCCTGCCATTGAAGCAGGCTTACAAACAGGAGACACTATCACTGCAATAAATACAATGACAGTACAGAGCTTTGAAGAAATACGCAGTACTCTTGAGAAGTTTGCAGGAGAATCTGTTACCATATACTATACACGCAACAACGCTTCCTTTTCCACTATTGCTACTCTTAATGCACAGCCTCCCGTGTTAGGCATACGCCCCTTTGTAGCCCCAGTCATATATACCTTTGATGCATCATCTAAAGCCTCTCTCACCCGCATAAAAGAAGGAGATACCATACAAGCTATCAACACACAACCTGTTATAAATATATATGACTATTACTCTATTTTACAATCTATCAAAGATCAAGTTGCACGATTTGATATGCAAACCCCTGATGGCACACAATACCATGTAGACATTGAACTAGAATCAAACCCAGTAAAAGAACTAGGCATATACTTTCCACAATATAAAATAGCCATGACCTTTAGCTCATTTATACAAACCACCAGTACCTATATTATAGAAGTAATGAGGGCAACCTTTGGCATTCTTATTAAACTATTTACATTTAATACAAGTGAAATAACACAAAATGCAGCAGGACCTATACGGCTTATGTCTATTATAGGTTCAATAACAGCTAATAATATTTCTACTGGAGGAATAATAGAAGCAATATTAGGAGTTATTCGTATTACCGCCCTCATTTCACTTGGAATTGGTATTTTTAACCTGCTCCCTATTCCTGTACTAGATGGAGGACACATATTCTTTCATAGTATTTTTGCCATACTAAGAAAAATACCGAGCTACAGATCAGTATCTTTTTTTAATACCTTTGGTGTTATCATACTACTTACTTTATTTATTCTTGTTGCAATTAAGGATATAAGTTTTTTGATACAATAATAGTATATGCAGTATACCCCCATGTTGCATACAACAACACGTAAACAACTCCTTTTATGGCTATGTACCATTTTCTTTCTATTTTTAGGTAATAGGCATCATGCAGTATCTCAAGAATCTATTTCCCGTACCCCCTCCATAGAAGCCACACATGAATCAAAAATACTCCTTATTGCACAACATAAACAGCATATATATTCTCTCGACAATTATTCTTTACTGAAAATACAAGAAAAAACAACCACTCACTCAGAACAAGATAATATTCAAACAATTTTCATAGGGAGAGAACAACTAAAAAGAGCATACTTTCGTTATCCATTTATTATAACAGAAACAGTACAAAACTCCCTTGTATTCTATAATATTATAGAACAAAAAAATCTCTACACATTTCCAAGCGATGGACACAGCTTTGCTCTCTCAAATGACAGTACACTGTTTGCTTTTAGTTATAGATCGCATATAGTTATTATTAACCTCGTTGAAAGAACCATACTCAACAGTATTCCATTTAACACATCTACTCCTCCATTATTTATGACTATCGCATCTAACAACAAAAATATTATGGTATATTACTCAGATGGCACGATAGAGTATTTACAAATCAGTACCGCAAAAATCTTACAGAAAGCAAAAAATAATAACAAACTCCTTGCTCTTACATTAAACACAAGCCGTAGGTATATCATTGGTCATAATGACACTAACCTCTTAAGTATTGATGCAGTAAACGGAAATACTATCAGCAATTACTTCTTTACTGATACTATACAACAAATACAAATAAGTCAATCGACTAATACTGTATTAGTAGTAAGTAAAAACTCTCAGGCCACACAGACAATTTCTTTTTATACCATCTTAAAAAATGGAAGACTCGTCCTAGATGATAATTTTCAAATATCAGGATTAAAAAAAATAAGTACTATTTCAGAAGTAGATGAAACTACTGTGTTTATTGGAAAAGCCGATGGCTCTATACTTTCCTACAATAGAACAGATAGTATTTTTTCTTTATTATACCCTAACACTACACAAGCAATATACGACGCAAGCATATTTAATGCTTCTCTTGTTATTGCAAAATCAGATAGCCTTATACACCTTCCTTTAGACAACATTATCACCACACAAAATACACAAAACTACAGTAATACAAAAGAAACACATAGCATCTACCGTGAAATAGAGTATACTCCTACTATACTGCTACAATATGAAAACCCACGTTTTATCCGTCCGCATACCCTTACAGAATATTCCAAAAACTCCATGTATATTCTTTCACAAAATCCACTCAATCCATTATTATATACATTTAATAAAGAGTTTGCACTCATCAAAGCCGATACCTTACAGTTTATTCCCGATCTAGTATTTATTCCGCAAAATGACTATATACTCTACTATCAAGAACAAAGTGCCTTTTTAGTATCACGTACCCATACTAATGAAACTAATGTTATCTTAGACACAAACCAGCTTATATATAGCTTACAATATCCTATGTATACAAAAGAAGCCTCATATGCCAACCCTGTGTTATGGCTTAATACTCCTATCAATCAGAGAAAAAGTGCAAATACAGTTAGCACAGATTTACAATTATGGGCATATTCTCTCAAAAATATACAACAGCTTTCTCCTTCTTCGTCTGTTACAAGCAATACAAATAATAGTAACAACAATACTATTATATCTCAAAACAACCCTACCAATACAATAAGTAACAACATACAAACAGACATAGATCCTCAAACTATACAGTTTCCTTTTAACTCAAAAGAGATAATATACATTCAAGCTATACATACTTCTCCTAACAACAGTTTTTTTCTTATCAATAAAACCCCATCATACAATAGAAGCGAGCAAGCAGATACCATAACAAACAATACATTTCAATTTTCGTATCAAAATTTCTCTCTATCGCCATCAAGGTATACTGTACATGTAGCGACAAAAAAACATACACAACAAAATAACAGCGATATCAATGCACTGTTTTCTCTTATCAATACCCCTCTCGCTACTATCGATCATGATGATATAGTATATGTGCTTCCATATGGAGACTCTCATGAATCACTGCTTTTGTTTACAAAAAACTACATACAAATCATTACCGTAGATATTACTACATTAAGCCTTTCTTTCGATACACGCATGAAATACCCTGATAATTTCAGTATCCTTCGCAATGTAGGAGTATACGACAATTATATTGTGATGGTAGACACACACAACACACTCATAATGCTTGAAATACAAAATAATACTATCCAGAACAGAGCAAAGCTATTTCTGAGTGAACGCACAATACATATACAAGAACACATGTAATATATTACTACTCCCCTATACTTGTACTATACTTGTGTGCGTGAT
This sequence comes from Spirochaetia bacterium, assembly GCA_965226055.1. Classification (GTDB taxonomy): domain Bacteria; phylum Spirochaetota; class Spirochaetia; order WTKD01; genus CBDDCA01. The sequence continues at coordinate 163,011 of CBDDCA010000005.1, forward strand.
GATGCTATTCAAAACTTCCAAATTTTCGCTTATCCACTTGATTAGTAGTCTCTACGGCTTGATTAGTGGCTAACTCCTTAAAAGTAAAGTTAGAAAAATTATACATAACAGAACCAGTCGGACCATTTCGTTGTTTTGCTATAATAAGTTTTATGAGACTAGGGTTATTGTCTTCTGCTTTATGAAGAAAAAGAACAACATCAGCGTCTTGTTCAATAGCTCCCGATTCTCTAATATTTGCTAAACTAGGATTTTTTCCTTCTCCTTCACGATTTAACTGAGAGAGAACAACGATAGGAATATCTAACTCTCCTGCTAATACTTTAAGAGAACGAGAAATTTCAGCAAACTGTTCATGTTTAGGCAATACATATCTCCCTTGCCCATCATCATTAAAACGGTGATAATAATTCAACAAGCCAAGATAATCAATAAAAATAACTTTCACTCCTTCCTTATGCACTAATCTTCGTGCTTGCACCTTTAAGTCAAATAAGCTGAGAGATTTTATGTCCGATATAAACAGTTGTGCTTGAGAATATTGTATGACAACTTTCTGAATTCTTTGCAGTTCAACATCGGATAACATATTTTGTCGTATTTTTTCATTATCTATCCCTGTCAGCTGACATACAAGACGAGACACAATTTCTCTCCCTTGCATTTCCATAGAAAAATACCCTACAGGAATATTCTGTTCAAACGCTATACTCTGTACCATATTCAAAGAAAAAGCTGTTTTTCCCACTGACGGCCTCGCTCCAAGAATAATAAGCTCTCCATCCTGTAGCCCTGATAAAATTTTATCTAACTTTAGAAATTTTGTCTCTATTCCCGAATATGTTCCTTGTGGCTCTTCCGATCTCCTCTGAACAACAGAATAAAACTCAGAAAGATAATGTTCCACATCATGATACATTTTACTCTGTACCCTATCGGTAACATCAAAAATATTTTTCTCACATTCCTCTATAACACCTAAAATTTCCTTTGATTCATCCTGAGCCCACCCCAGCATTTCCCCTGAAAATCGTATAAGTCTTCTACGCTGGTTTTTCTGAATTATTATCTGTGCATAGTATCCAATAGCACTCTCTCCTACTATCCCTTTCTCTAACAACGATGAGATATACGCAGTGCCACCTGCTAACTGTAGCTTATTTTCTGCCATTAAAAAATCTGATATAGAAACAATATCTACAGGATTACCTGTATCCCATAGCTGTATTATTGCAGAAAATAACAAACGGTGGCGTTCAAAATAAAAGTCTTCTTTGGCGGGCTTATTATCTAATTCTGAAAATAAACTCGCATTATTTAAGAGAACACCAAGAAAGGATTGCTCAGCATCCTCATTATAGGGTAATGCAGTATTTGACTCCATCTATACTATCTGTATATCTCCACCTATGAAAAGGCAAAACTAAACAGTACTGCTCTCAGTATCTTGTTGTACACTGCTCTCTGATGAAGATGAAGAAGCGTTTGAATCTGACTGTACATTGTCAGATGATGCACTATCAGCTATAGTATCGGAAATATCAGACACACTATCATGAGTAGCAGGCTCTTCTTTATCATGAGACAGGACATTTGGATAATTTTCGGACATTATATCAATAGAAAATGTTGCACTCACATTTTGGCTAAACTTAGCAATAAGCTCATATACCCCTACCGACTTTATCGTGTGTTCAGGCACTAATAATTGTCGCTTATCTATTTCAATTCCTTCTTTTACAAGTGCATCTAACACTATAGCCTGATTGATAGCTCCATACAAATGCCCTTTATCATTTGTCTTAATAACTATAGCAAAAGTCTTTCCTTCTATGCGTTCTTTTAGGCTCATCTGCTGTAGACGCTTTTCTTCTTTTCTTTTCTGTATCGCTTTTTGCCTACTCTTAAGCACAGAAACATTTTGATTACTATGCTCTACCCCTTTTCTACTAGGAATAAGATAATTACGTGCATACCCATTTGCAATATCCACTATATCGCCTTCTTCTCCTAATCCATGAACATCTTTTGTTAATATAACTTTCATATAAAGCTCCTAATTTTTTCTTTTTTTTAATTGTTCAATATGTACTAAATCTTGTAAAATTCCAGAAAAAAGCAGTATATATACTACTATCTGACCTACTATCGGTATAAATACTATAGCACACATTGCAATAAAATACAAATCCTTTCTTACAAGAATCTTATACATAAACAGAGAATGCAATACTACAAGACCTCGTATAATATAGAGAAACAATACCACAAACAAAAAGTTACCAAAAAATAATGCCATAACAGAAAGCACTATACTACTTGATCCTTGCCATGTAGGAACAACAAAACTATTGATGATCCACAAAGCTCCCCCAATAACTAAAAATGTTCTCGAAACAAAGTCTCTTTTTATTTTCTCAAACAAATAGGTAAAATAATTATTTGGATGAGCAGTGTAGCGTTTACTGAGAATTGATATTGCAATAAACCAGTTACTTAAAAACCATATTATCATACTTACCCATGCAAGATTGTTTCTAAAAAAGGAAAATATTTGCTCATAAAATATCTGTATCTGCTCACTATCTGTTTGAAATATAGCAGCCAGATCTGAAAAAATAGTAGTGTTTTTCACCATACTTTCCATATACGAAAGTACGGGAATAATACAAAAAAATACCACCATAGTACTCATAGGTAAGCGAAATTGCCATACTATCTTACTGCTATTTGCATACAGTAAAAGCATAACAAACCATGAGCTTATAAATAAAAACTGATTGATAAACTGCATAACATCATACTGTACAGAAGATGTGTTTCCATTAAGATTACTATTGGCTGTTATTGAGTACCAAAAAATAACTTCACTTATGAGCAAAATAGCCACAGAAAACAAAAAAGAATACAATAAGCATTTCTTAAAAAATACAGCACTATACCGATAATAGACGTATATCAATGGTACCATAAAAAAGAACATAAGGATACTTATGTTCAATAATATTGCACTCAAAAAAGCAAATAGAACTACTTTCTTTTGTTGATTCTTTTGTATAGCATTCATACAATGCTGCCTCTTTTATATCTTGTAGTTACCTTAATGCCATACATAATACATATGTATTGAAAACAATATCATAAAGCAATGTAAGGCGTTTACTTATAATACCCTAAAAATACAGAGTATATACTATGCTGAAGGAAGAAGCCCAATATGTCGTGCTCGTTTAATTTCTCTGATAAGCCTTCGTTGATTTTTTGATGAAGTACCAGTAAAGGATGTAGAGAGTATTTTTCCTTCTTCAGTGATAAAATCTTTTAGTATATGAGGCTTCTTATAATCAATATCGAGCTTTTTAGTTGCAATTTTATCGTATTTACGAAATTTCTTAAAACGAGGGTCTCTATCTTTTGCAAATTCATTTCTTTTGTCATTAAACCGATGAGGACGATACCCTCCTTCTTTTCTAAAAGAAGATTGCTGTCCACTTTCTGACGATCTTGCATACCTATTATTTCTGTCTACAGGGGAAGATTCTTTATTATATGAAGTATTGCTCTGTGTATCAGTAGTACCACTTGTAGAAAATTCTGTTGTAGCTGCTCCATCCGATTCAGTGCTTGCTTGAGTTTGCATTCCCTGTTGTGTTGTTTCTGCTCCTCCAGTTACTTGATGCTCTACTGTATCATTAGCATGTGTAGATACTTGCGTACTTGTATTGTGTTCTTCTCTGGTATCATTATCCATAATTTCACCTCTTTTTATTATTTATGCTGATCTTTTTACTGTTTTTTTATATTGTTCTTTTTTGTTATCCGTTTATTCTCACTATTATTAAAAAGGAATATCATCTTCAAAATTATCTCCTCCACTATCAGAATACCCTTGCTGTTGATTGGGAGTATATCCCCCTCCTCCCATAGTGGTGGCAGTACCTGTAGGAACTCCTGTATTTCCATTTCGACTCCCTAAAAGCTGTACATTATTTGCTATGATTATTACACGACTACGCTTTTGTCCTTCTTGCTCCCATCTATTCTGTCGTAGCTCACCATCCACTGCTATCTGTGTTCCTTTTGTGAGATACTGCTGTAATGCTTCTCCTAATCTCCCAAAAAGAGTAACATCAAAATAACTCACTTCATCATTCCATGTGCCATCCTGACTCTTTGCTCTCCGATTTACTGCTAAGGAAATATTACATACAGTAGTATTAGGAATAGATCGTACCTCACAATCTCTTGTAAGCCTTCCTACTATTGTTATATTATTAATGTCTGCTGCCATTCTTATAATCTCTCTATTATGTTTACGTATTATTTATGAATCACTAATATACGTAATAATTGCTTGACATAAGCTACATTTTTTCTTAAACTATATGCTTTTTCAGGAGACATAAACGCAATAAAATACAAATAACGTGCATGCGTATGCTTTTTTATCTGAAAAGATAACTCTTTTACTCCTAAATCTTCCTCTTGTTCAATTTTTCCCTCTAGCTCAGCTATTTTACTTTTTACTTCTTGTAACCCCTCACTAAACTCTTCTACTTGAGGAACAAACACACACATTATCTCGTACTTTCTCATATATGCTACCAATACTCCTTACATTGTACTTACTTATTAGTGTACTACTACTGCCCTAACTTGTCAATAGTATATTGAGGTTCGTGAAAAATTCTCATATAACACATTACCAACGAAATGCAGTTTCTAAGGCAAACCCAGGAGTTGTTCGTTCACGAATATTTCCTCCTGATTCCTGTGTGTATATAGTAAAAGCAATATCGACATACCATATATCAAAGCCCATCCCAAATGTAGGACCTCCCTTATTAGCTCCTACTTGCATGGTAATAAATGGCTTTAATATTTCAAACTCTACGCCTGTATGAATACGGCTTACAAAATCTGGCTTCCTACTCGATTCAAGATACGAAAGATAAAAAGGGTCGGTAAACTGTAAATAGACAGTAACATCAAAATACTGCTCCAACCATATAAGATTAGCAGCGGTCATGTTATATGCAATTCCCAAATTTACATAGAGAGGCAATACATAATAATCACTGGGGCTTTTAGTAGTAGCTTTTCCTGAAAAATAGTCCGCTGTTTTCGCTTCTGTATATACAATAGGAGTAAATATATTATGTATATCTGCTCCAAAAGTAACTCCCATCCATTCAAGTTGTAATCCTGCATCATGCCCTATAGCAAAGCCATGCAATCCAGTAAATGCATCAAATGCTTGTGCAATATCTCCACTGTTTAAGATAGCAACATTTGCTTCTCCTCCTGATAACTCATTATATGTACGAAACAATGGACGAGCAGTTACTCCTAAACGTAAGAGAATATTAGAAAAATGAAATTGATATGCATATCCTGCCATAAACTGTAATTGATCAACTAAAATAGCACGAACACTGTAATAAGAATCAGGAGTATATACATCAGTATTAAAAGAATTTATAATACCAAAACCGAAACTTCCCCATCGTTTTTGCGATATATACCCACCACTTATTGGAAAGCCTAATGCTATTCCTGTAGTATTGAGTACTTTTAAGCTAGAACTAAAATTTTTTTCAAAAAAATTATCAAATACCTTCTTTACATCTCCAGGATACGGTTCTGTCCAGAATGTAAAAGAAAAAGCTGTTATTTCGCTATCCTTTTCAAAATGCGTAACATATTTTTTTGCTAATCCAGCAGGATTTGTCCAAAGAGAATGGAAACCAGAGGCCTGTGCAGAAAACCCATTTCCCATTCCCATAATGCGTGGAACTATGGGTAATACATCTTTATGATATACAGTTTTTGCGTATACCGTACCTTGCACAGACAACATACCCACAAACCATACAGAGAATAATAGTATATACTTATATCGACACTGTTCTTTTTTCATGCTAACCAACTAATAATCATATAGCTTACATTATATAGTATTATCTTATCATTAGTATACTATATATCCTCTATTTCTTCTAGAAGAAATTCTAAGCCACATTCTTTCACTACGTCTTCTATGTTGCTTTTACTTCCCACAAGATTATTGTCATATAAAAACCCTTTATTAAAAATATAATCTTTCACTTTTAATGTTGGTACAACAGTAAGAGAAGAATCAATATGAACAAAATCCTCTACTTTTAAAATGAAAATATCTTTATATTCTTTCTCATTTGAAAGATATTTAATCAATGTTTCTTTATAATCATCTTTATATTCTACTGGATCTGTATCTGCTATTTCACATGCCGTTTCTGTTTCCCCTACTTTACAAACAGGATCTTTTTTTGTTATTGTTCCAGTATCAGATACCTCTATCACTCTATGAAATCGATACAGAAAATCAAATATACTGGACATTATTGCTACTTCTGCAAAAGCAAACTTTGTTTCTTCAAAACCACTGTTACTAGACGGAAATTCTTCCCCTTTCTTAAATTCTGCCCCTAATAGATTGAGCATGTTTTGTAACAAAATGGAATAAGAAACAAAATCACTTACATATTGTTTCCCTTTTCCTTTAATATTTTCATATATAGCATCTGCATACTCATTAAGATCAAAATCTTCTCCTGTATCTAATAGAGTTTGGTATAAATCAATAAAAAACACAAAACTTATATCTGCTATTTCCGTTGTCCTAAACAATAACTTGATAACATTGAGATAATGTAATACTCTATGTTCTCCTTCACTCTCTTCTCCTTCCTTAGTATAGTATTCAATAAGCTCATTGCGTTTTTTTCCATTATATCTAAGATACCGAGATACATCTCTGTCATCCAATAAAAAGTAAAATTGAGTGCTGTCTGCTTCATCAATACGTTTATTTATATCTTGTGCTACACGAAATATATTTAGATCATAACAAGAGCTGAGGAACAAAAACAAAATGTATACCATGAGTAGATACCATAAGTTTCCTTGAAGAGAAAAAAAATTTTTCTGTTGTCTCATAACATACCACTCATTACACAATACATATATGCCTATTATAGTATAAATTCTTAATTTGACAAGAGCTCTACTTGAATTTTCTGTCGGGCTAATCGATTACTTGGATCTAATTGTAGTACTTTTCTATATAATGCTATTGCTTCTTCTTTTTCATTCTTTTGTTCTTTTATCGTAGCAAATAGAAGCAGCCACTCTACATTGTTAGGTCTATAAGATACTGCTGCTGCCATAGAAATATCAGCCTTGAACAATTTACCTTCTTGTAAGTATATTTGTGCAATATAAAAATATATCAAATCGACTACTTCCTCATTTGGTCCCTTTCTTAGATACTCAGAAAGATACCGAAGAGACTCTTTGTTTTGTTTTAGTGCATAATATGACTCTGCAATCGCTAATATCAATCGTAAATCATTAGGAGCATACCGATAGCCTTCTTGTGCTATTTGCAGGGCATTCGCCCACTGTCCTAGTCCAATATACGCAATACTTGCAACAACAAACGCAGATATGTTGCTTTTATCTGCCTCAATTAAAAGTAATGCAGCATCAATAGCCTCACGATGACGTCCTTGTTTGTATAATGCATATGGAGGCTCTGTTGGTTCTTGCTGTGCGTATAAAGGAAATAAGAGCAGTACCCATAAAGATACTGCTACCAGTATTCTTTCTATTCTTCTATGAGCCAAAGTTCCTTGTGTTTTTTTTTGCATACTCATCTCTCTATATTATTTTGAAAAAATAACAAACTCTGCCTGCTATTTTTATGTGTATAATCATATTTTTTCCCTTAATTGTTACACAATACTATTTTTTACTACTGTCTTGCTTGTTATTGGATGGCAACATTTTACAAGTACCATTAAAAATGCCTCCCGATTCAATTTGTAAGAAAGCAACTGTTATTTCCCCTTTTATTTCACCACCACGCGAAAGATATAACATGTCTTTCGCCTTAAATTTTCCTTCTGTTTTTCCTAAGATAATAAGAATGTCTGCTTCTACATCTTTGGTAACACTTGCATGATTTGCAATCAATAGAGTGGTAACTTTTATCTTTGAATCTGTAATAACACCTTTGACAAACAGAGATTCATCTGCCTCTATTTCTCCAGAAAATTCAACATCTTCGCCTAAAACAGTAGCATACTCGCTTTCTTCACGATGCATATTTAATAATGACATATGTTTTATTATAGTATAGTTTGCTCTCTCCAGCAATGCTATTGATGGAAATTCTAATCAGAAGCCGAACAATACAAGAAAAATAAAAAAAAGAACAAATGAGGAAATTTTTTTATGAATATACAAAAAAAGCAGAAAAAGTCTTTATTTTTTTCCTTTACTGAAGATTTTGAGAAATTCGCTTTTTCCAATTATTATCAGCCTGAGTAATGTAGACATCTTTCTTTTTTTCCCATTTTCGTTTTACACTAGTACTAAAATTTAAGTATAGTTTTCCTTTATAAACAGTCCATGCTTTCACATCAATAGGAGCTAAATAATCTTGAGCCATTGCATATGCACAGTAGCCACCGTATTGTGGAACATACTTACTTGGATCTTCCATAAATAACTCTAGGTGTTGCTGAGAACTAAAATACCATGTCGCTCCTATATATTCACTTTGATATGCTTTTTTTCCTTTTACTGCTTTTTTTTGCGTGAAATATGCAACTGTATCATATCCTTTTATTGCAACAGAGGATGCATTTGTAAACACTGGAGGATACTGTTCTTCATTAGCGATACGCTGTACTCCAGCATCAACATGTTCAGAATAGAGAGGTACTATATAAAAAATACTTATTATTAATAACAACACTATATATCTATATTTCATTTACTTTCTCCTTTTCATATTTTATATACTATACTACATTTAGAAATAATATGTTTGTACTCATTGTATCAGTTATCGTATCCCGGTAAAATATAGCCTCCTATATCTTGACCACTACTATTATAAAAATAGCCCGTCAAAATAATAGGAACATATTGTTTAGCATTATCGCTACGATATTTACTAGTAAACTCAAGAGTATATTCCCCTACATCAGGAGTAAATATATCATCAATAATTGATGTTTCTGCTCCTTGTAAAATAAAGGGGTATCGGTAGCTTTTCCCTTTTGTGCGTTCTACCATAGAAGCAAAATAGGTCATAGAAGAAGTAGTAGGCGATGGGGATGCTGTTTCATTTTCTCCTTGAATAATATTTGGGTTTACCCAAAATAACGAGATATTATTAATAACCAACGCTTTTTCTAAATTTTCCCATACCTCTCTATCATGTAATTCATTCATACTTCCAACATATATAATCACTTTATTTCCTTGCTTTAATAATAGCATATTTAAGGCAGTATGCAATGCTTGATATATATTTTTATTTGAAACACTATCAGTATCTACTGCTTCAGTAAACTCTTCTACTTTGCTTGCTAATATAGTATTTTCAATGGCTACATAAGGAATAGATTCAGTAGGCTGTACAAGACTAAATATAACATTGTTATTATCAGCTTTCGCATTTGCATTTTCACTAATAATAGCAACACTATCTTTTAAGCGTCTTTCTTGTACTGGATCAGATGCATCATTCAGTAGCCCTGTGACAATAACTATATTAGTAGTTCTTTCTTTTACGGTATTTTCCTGCATATTAAAAGCTAGCACAGGGCTATTTGCTTCTGTAAGAGCTATAGAAGAAGCAGTGAGACCAGTAATAGATTTATTTGAAGCATTTTTTATAGAAAATACAATACGTATAGTAGGATAATTATTTGTATACACAGAAAGCATATTTATATGTAACCCCGTATAAAAATTTGAAATATTTGTAAATATATCTAACTTATTTCTTCCTTGATCGGCAACCCATAATAATCCATTCTTATCTATTGTAGCACTTATCAATTTAGAAAATTCTGAGTCTTCAAGACGCTCTACTATTTTTCTTTGTTTACTATCAAACTTTATCAGAGAATTTGTTAATGTAAGCATAAGAGTATCATTGTTAAGAGTTTGTATACTTTCAATGTTTGTATCTGCGGAAATACGTCCTTCAAAAGAAACAGTGCTTACATAATTACCGCTTATATCAAATTCAACAAGCGAAGAAGCTGCATCTCCATTACTAGCAACCCACAGTTGATTTCCCTGAACAACAATACCAGTAGGGTTTTCAAGGCCAGAAAAAGAATCAATGGGTCGTCCAAAGCGCTGTACTAACATGCCTTCTGGTGAAAATTTAGCTATTTCTGCAGTTCCATATACACTGATAAAAACATTATCAAATATGTCTTTTGTCATAAACTGTGGACCAATCAGTACATTTTTAGTGATAGCTTCTCCGTTTTGCTCATCATTATGCTGTATAAAAGAGCCTGTATAACTCCCTTCGGTATTAAATGCAGATATAGAGTTAGATCCAAACTCTGAAACAATAATAGTACCATTACTGAGCTGTTCTATATCCATAGGTAACTTAAAAGAATCAATATTCTTTGACAAAAACCGTGATATAACTCCAGTAGGATTAATCAATGCCACAACATTAGATTTGAGTATTGTCAAACCTAATGTGCCATTATCCAATGCCTTAAGTGTCATTGGTAATAATAACTGCCTGTCAGAAAGGTTTATACTACTTGCTCTACTCAGTCGTGATAATTGTATTGTTGAGACTTGATTTTTTTGAGATTGTAAAATTTCCAACTTATTTCTTAAGTACGACTGAAAAAACTCTTGAGTAATAAGTTCTCGCCATAACACTTCTGCAATATCTTCGTTCCCATAGGCATAATTGGCTTTTGCAAGCCAAAATTTATACATACTTACCGTAGTAGCATCATTATCAGATTGCTCAGTAGCATCATTTTGTGTAAATAAAAGTACTGCATTTCTAAATGCCAACAACGCCTGTGCAAAATTACCTGCATTATAGAGGTTTACTCCTTGAAAAAATTCGAAACGAGCCTCAGATTGAGCAAAAAACGCATTTAATTGATCAGCATTAAATGCTTCTGCAGTCTCGTCTAAAAAAAGAGTATCTTGCTGTGCAAAAATAACGCAAGGAACTATATATAATATCAATACCAGTAGAATTTTATACATACAATAGCTTACTATCTCCTTCCTTGTATAGCAATATTGATATGTTCAAGAATAAGCGGATCTTGAGTCATTTTATATGCATGTTCTAGCACTTTTCTTGCATCTTTAAATTTTCCTAATCGACATAATATCAATCCATATGTATCCAAATATGCAGGATTACTAGGCTGTTTAGATATAGCCCGTTGTATAAAAGAAAGAGCTACATCTAATTTTACATTATTCTCTGCAAGAATATAGCTCATAGAATTTAAGGCGGTAGTGTTTGAAGAATCTAAATTAAGAGATTTTTGAATGAAATGCACTGCTTGATTTGTCTTTCCTTGAACATATACAACATGCCCTACCGCAGCATATACTCTTGTAGATTCATATCCCATATTGATTAAATCTAAAAACTCAAGCTCTGCCTGACGCAATTTTTTCATTACAGTATAAATATATCCTTTAATCATTTTACACTGATAGGTATAAATAAATCCTAACCTTGAAGAAAGTACAAAATCAAAAAAATCTAATGCTTTTTTATAAGATTTGAGGTTAGCGTAACAAATTGCCTTATAATAATGAATTTTAGTAGCATTTGTCTTAATATCATCCTGATTTGCGTGTTTCATGTACTCCAAAGCATTCTCATATAATTTTTTTTGCATGAGTACTCTTACATACACTAAATTCATATGCCCCTCAAAATTTATTTTATCTTATCTCTGTGTATACTACTTTTAATACTATGAGAAGAAACAGATACAATAGTCATTACACTGTAGCCTTGTGTTGTATAAAACCAATCAGTACCTGTTGGAATATCACTATCGTCTATCTTAAAATCTCTGTGTACAATATATTCTTTTGGAAATGTATGTTCATCATGAGATACAGCTTTTAACTGAAAATTATTACTATATTTTCTTTTCGATAGTTCTGCTTCTCGTAAATGCAAGGATACAGGCAATGGAATATTCACATTTACATAGGCATTGGTATGTGTTTCTGCAATATCCACGAGTTTTATCAGCCATGTACTAAGAAAATTATGCCATTGTTCCATATCAATAGTATTGACCTTGTAAGAATCATCAAGTATAGACAGTGCAATAGCAGGAATACCTGCAACTGCTGCTTCACGAGCTGCCGCAACAGTACCAGAATACACAATGTCATCTCCAAGGTTTGAGCCTATGTTTGGACCAGAAATTACAAGATCAAAACTCTCTTGTAAGTGTAATGCCATTTTCACACAGTCAACAGGATACCCTTCAAGTGAATAAAAATTTTCATGCATTTCACGTAAATACACAGAAGAATCAAAAGATAATGCTGAAGAAATAGCACTTTTATTACCATGAGGTGCTATTACGGTAATAACGCTATGAGGAAAAATAGACGGAAGAAACCGATACAAATCATTGAGTAAAAAACTTGTATAACCGTCATCGTTCGTTAGTAGTATTCTCAAGTATGTCCCCCCACTTTTATTATATCATATATGATTTTCTTTGTTTCATAATAATGTAAAAATTTCATTGCTTATTCTAGTATAATGAATGGTATAATGATATCGTTTAAATATTATGGTTTACTCCTTTTACTGGGACTTTGTTCGGCTCTTTTATTATTTTTAAGTTTGCCTAATTTTTTTGTTTTATATGGAATACCCTATATAGGGTTTATTTGCATTGTTCCATTACTTATTGCTCTTTTCTTCAGCCCAAGCATTCGGAGTGCATTTTTTATTGTAACAATATGGACAGTAGTATATGTTACTGCCATTTTCTTTTGGTTACTTAATTTTCAAGAAATGGCACTCCTTGCTTACTTAGGGGTACTCATTGGCTCTATTCTACTCTATGCAAATGTTATTACAAGCATAAAATGTATTATGAATAGCTTTACTGCTGTGTATCGACCATTTCTTATTGCTATTTTCTGGGTAGGCTATGAATATATGCGGTCTCGTGGGTATCTTGCTTTTCCTTGGGCATTATTATCACAGGCAAGTTATCATATTGACCCTTTTGTACAAATAGCCAGTATTGGTGGTGATTGGCTTGTCAGCTTTATGGTAGCATATACAAATGCAGTATTGTTTGAAGTAATACTGTACATGCTACGAAATGATAATAAAGCAATAGCATTACAACACAGTAACACACTGTTACCTATGTATCAAAAACCATTACGTTATCATATTACACTGCTCCACAAAAAAAACTACAGAGCTAATTATAGAACAACACCACATCCTATGTACTTCCATGTATGCTTTTTAGGCATCTTATTTACTCTTAGCTTTATATATGGCGTGCATTCATTACAACAACAAAAGTATATGGACACAGACAAAAAAATATCCACTTTAGGGTTACAGCAAAACACTGATAGTTGGAATACAGACGATAAAATTGCAGCACTAAAAACTCTTATTGACACAACTCAAACAGCACTCAATACCCTTGACAAAACACCAGATATACTATTTTGGAGCGAAACAAGCCTCTTTTACTCATATCAACCAAAAGAGTTACCAGACAGTAGGTATTTTTATGAATCAAATCCCCCACATTTTCCTTTTACTCGTTTTTTACAGACTAACAATATTCCTCTTGTTACTGGCATTCCAGTTCAAAAAAAAGAAAATGATACTAAACAATTTTTCAATAGTGCTATCGTATTATCTCCATCAGGAGAAGTGCTTGATTCATATGCAAAAAATCAATTAGTGCCATTTGCAGAACATATACCAGCAAGTGATAATCCTATAGTAAGAAGTATACTTACAGCTTTAGGAATACAGTCTCTGTGGACACCAGGGCGTTCTGTACATACCGTGAGTGTCCCTATTCAAAATAACACCACTAACAAAGAAAGTACCATTACCTTAGGAATAGCGATATGTTTTGAAGATGCGTTCTCATTTATAACACGAACACATGCAAATCTTGGTGCAGAACTATTAGTAAATCTTTCCAATGTAAGCTGGTCAAAAACAAAAAGTGCTCAAGTACAACAGCTTATTGCATCAAAATTTCGTAGTATTGAGACAGGTCTCCCTATGATTCGAGTAACAAACAGTGGAGTAAACGCAATCATCAATCCATGGGGACAAGTAGTACAACAAACTCCCATGTTTGAAACTAATACGATGTTTTCTGAAATTCCGCTTATTTCTATTCCTACCCTCTATCGTACGATAGGAGATTCTTTTGCTATACTATGCCTTATTGGGTTTATCATAATCATATTATTATGCATCATCAATTATAAGAAACACATAGCTCTCAATGAAAGAAAGAGCATATGACACAAAACAGCTGATACAATGTGACAAAGCACAAATAGTAGAAATGATAAAATAGCCTTATCAGTCTTTTATATTAAAACGCTTTCTAAATCTATCTATTCTTCCGCCAGTATCAATAAGTTTTTGCTGACCTGTATAAAAAGGATGAGAAGAGCTAGAAATTTCTAATTCAACAAGTGGATATTCTGTCCCTTCTACTGCCTCAGTTTTTTTGCTTTGTAATGTTGAGTGTATCTTAAATGTCTCTCCAGTTGACATATCTTTAAAAAGCACCTCTTGGTACTTTGGGTGTATATCTTTTTTCATATTCCTCCTTCATAGATTATACCTACTTTCTCTTTATTGTATCATACTATACATTATTGACTATGCACATTATTGACTATTCATAGATAAGAGAAAATCTTTATTATTCTTTGATTTAGACATTCTATCTACCAATAGCTCAGTTACTTCTAAATCATCCATGTTATTTATTACTTTACGTAAAACCCACATTTTTTGCAACTCACCCTCAGTGAGTAAAAGATCTTCCCTTCTTGTTCCAGAACGCTTACAGTTTATAGCGGGGTACACCCTTCTTTCTGATAGCTTTCTATCAAGGTTAATTTCCATATTTCCTGTTCCCTTAAATTCTTCAAAAATAACTTCATCCATCCTACTTCCTGTTTCTATCAAAGCGGTAGCCACTATAGTAAGGCTTCCTCCATCCTCAATGTTCCGAGCTGCACCAAAAAAACGTTTTGGCTTATGCAAAGCATTAGAGTCAACCCCTCCCGAAAGAACTTTGCCTGATGCAGGAATAGTTTGATTATATGCGCGAGCAAGACGTGTAATAGAATCTAAAAGTATTACAACATCTCTCTTATGCTCAATCAATCTTTTTGCTTTTTCAATTACCATTTCTGCTACCTGCACATGACGTGTAGCTTGTTCATCAAACGTTGAGGATATCACTTCCGCTTTTACATTTCTTTGCATATCAGTCACTTCTTCAGGACGTTCATCTATAAGAAGTACAATAAGATATACCTCTGGATGATTTGCGGTTATTGCATTTGCAATTTTCTGTAATAAAATTGTCTTTCCAGTACGAGGAGGAGCTACAACAAGCCCTCTTTGTCCTTTTCCTATAGGACAGAATAAATTTATAATTCTTGTAGCAATTTCATTATTAGATTCTGTTTCAAGCTCTAAACGAGTATCAGGATAAAGAGGAGTAAGATGATCAAATGGAATACGTGTAATAGCATTATTTCGATTATCAAAATTTATGCTTTCTATTTTATTCAAGGCAAAAAACCGTTCTCCTTCTTTCGGCAAACGAATAATCCCTTCAACAGTATCACCAGTTTTAAGATTCATTTTTCGAATATGAGCAGGAGAAACATATATATCTCCAGGACCCGGTAAATACGAATTATGAGATGAACGCAAAAAGCCATATGAATCAGACATAATTTCTAGGGTCCCTCGTGCATGTGCAACAATACCTCCTTGAATAAATATATTTAATATCTTAAAAATAAGCTCTTGTTTTTTTAATGCTGAAATACTCTCGTAATCTAAGCCAATTTTTAAGGCAAGATCACGTAAATCAAGAATTGATTTCTCTGTTAACTCATCATGGTATACATCAGTTGTATCATTAAATTCGCTTGGCATTTTTATTGCTGATGTTTCTTGTTCAATACGTTGCTGTTGTAACCCAACTTCTTCCTGTGCTTGTTTGTTTCCTAAATGATCATGTTTTTTCTTTTTATTTCTTATATTTTTTCGTACGGGTTCTTTTTTAATTTTCTTATCAGATCGTAGCCTTACTTCTATTCTTTTACTCTCATGTCCTTTAGCTTCATTACTTAGCTCATTTTGAGTTATTTTCTGAGTACTATCTTCTTCTTTGTTTTCTTCCATTTTATCTCCATCTTTATTTATATAAGTTTAATTATTAACTTTCATAACTTTTAAAAAAATACTGCATTTCTTTCTTATAGAATTCCTTCACACTATTCTATAAATACAAATAAAATCTATAGTAATGATAAACCATTTTATGATTACCTTACCATAGGCATAAAAACCTCTAGTATACTACTTATTAGGAAGATATTGCCATCTACAAATATACATTGCTTATAATTTTATTATGAATATGCCATATAGATATCCCAATATACTTTAAGAAAATTCAGCACTCTCTTAAGTATAATACATTATATAATTTTGTCAATACTTAATTTCCAAATCTACGTCCTGCTTGACACATTCCTACTAATTCTAGTATTATTATAGTAATATCGCAGGGTAGAGCAGTTGGTAGCTCGTCGGGCTCATAACCCGAAGGTCACAGGTTCAAATCCTGTCCCTGCTAAATAAAAAACCTGTATCATATGGATATCTCTGCACTTGTATCTTCCTTACAATCTCTTCCTCCTATTGTAATATCGCTTTTAACATTTGCTATTGCATATACATGTCTCTCTCTTTTTGCATTCTTTTTCGGAAAATCTGGACTATACTGTTATATGGTTATTGCCCTCATCATGGCAAATATACAGGTACTAAAAGTAAGTCAATTTTCATTTTTTAGTAGCCCAGTTGCATTAGGAACCGAGTTATTTGCAAGCACCTATCTTGCTACAGATATTTTAGCTGAAGTATACGGAAAAAAATCTGCCAAAAAAGCAGTTATGATTGGTTTTTTTGCATTGATAGTATGGACACTTTTTTCAATACTCACTCTATCGTTTAGACCTATCCCTGATGATACTATGCAAAATACCTTAAATACAATATTTTTACCTTTTCCTCGTTTTTTGATTGCAAGCATGGTAGCCTATCTCATTAGCCAAACATTTGATGTATATATATTTTCTTATCTAAAAAATACACATAACAGTAAATACCTTTGGTTACGCAACAATCTTTCTACAATACTTTCTTCACTTATTGATAATATAGTATTTAGCGTTATTGCATTTGTGATATTAAATCCAGAGCCCATAAAACTACCAATACTTATTATGACATATATATTAGGAACTTATTTATTTCGACTTTTTGCAGCACTACTTGACACTCCAGTGGTATACTTTGTAAGTAAGTCACTAAAAAATAAAACAAAGCATATTATATAATAAACACTGTAAAGTCAATGAGCATTAACCTGCACTCTTTGTATCCATATTTTTCTTTTGATTATAATACTATTTTTTCAAAAGCTCGGCTAGGAACACTAAATACCCCACATGGAACTGTGCATACTCCTAACTTTATATTCTGTGCTACAAAAGCGAGTATAAAAGCAATACCTTCCTATACTATGCAAGAGCTTGGTGCAGAAATTATACTTGCTAATACCTACCATCTTATGCTACAGCCTGGCTCAGAACTCATTGCACAACAAAATGGCATTCATTCCTTTATGGGATGGCAAAAACCAATGCTAAGCGACTCAGGAGGGTATCAAGTTTTTTCTATGGGATACGGTTCAGTATCATCTGAAATTAAAAAAAGTGCTAATAGGAGCTTTCCAAAAAGTATCCTTTCTATCAATGAAGATGGAGTATATTTTAAGTCTTATATAGATGGTGCTACTATATTCCTTAGCCCCGAACAATCTATTAAAACACAAAGAGAAATAGGCTGTGATATTATACTGCAGTTTGATGAGTGTACTCCTTACCATGTTGATAAGGAATATACTCAACAATCTATGGAGCTATCATTACGCTGGGGAAAACGTAGCCTTGTAAATTTCATGCAACACAGCACAGAAACTCAGGCTCTCTATGGTATTATCCAAGGCGGTATATATCAAGATTTACGAAAAAAAAGTGCAGAATCAACAATGGAACAGAATTTTTTTGGCACAGCTATTGGCGGGAGCTTAGGAAAAAATAATCAAGAAATGCAAGACATAGTTGCACTTACAACACAGTATTTACATCCCTCTCGCCCTGTACACCTTTTAGGGATTGGTGATCTAAAAAGTATCTTTTGGGGAGTGCGACATGGAATTGACACATTTGATTGTGTTCATCCCACTCGTATTGCAAGACACGCAATAGCGTTAATACCAATAAATAACGAAGGTAAGACACAGCTTAATCTTCGTAATAGTAAGCATAAGCAAGAATCAGAAGCCATAGATTCACATTGTCCTCACCCTTGCTGTACCCAATACTCAAGAGCGTACATACACCATCTGTTTAAGGCAAAAGAGCTATTAGCAATGCAATTACTCTCTATGCATAATATAGGGTTTATGGTAAGAGTATTACAGTCAATACGAGATGCCTTAGCTAACAACACCCCTGAACAAGCATATAATGATACCGAAAAATATTGGATAGGAAATTCACAATAAAAATAAAGGAAACTCTAATTACTAACCGAACAATAGTTATACAAGGACTTATAAGTGAAAGAGTAAAAAAATACATATATCTCTCCTCTCTTATATGTAATACACTATTATGAAAATAAACAGTGCGTACTTTTACTGCCCTTCTCAACAAGGCACTGCACATAGAGCCTTTTATCCTCATAGTACAATAGCAATAGCAGAAGGATTGCATGCATTACACATTCCCATTTTCAGCAATAACAACTATTGGCTACTTGACGATAAAAACAAAACATATCTTTTTACTAAAAAGCAAAACATAGAAGCAGCAGATTGCGATCTCATATTATTAAGTGCAGAATATTTATTACAAGGAGAACCTTTTCCTCATTTTTTGAAAAAGAAACAGAACAATAAAGTATTGGTATTTATTGATATTTCTGATGGAGTATATTCTCACTCATTTTATAAAAACATACAACACTTTGATATTATACTACGTGCAAGCTATAATAGTGCAGCAAAAGGGTATCCTAGCAATATGCATCCATGGTGTTTTGGTAGTCCACAAAGAATTATTGATGCTTGTAAAAACCAACAAAAAGCATGGAATGAGCGAAACAAAACCTTACTTTGCAACCACAGAGTAGCTCATCCAATACGTACCATAATACAAAAAAGCCCTCTCTATTCAAAGATAGCTTCCCGTTTTGCTTTAGACACACACACAGAACCCTTTGATGTCCCAAAAGAACCAGAAGCATTATTAAATTGGACACGTACAGGAAGAAGACATTACCCTCAATATTACCAGCGTTTGTGTAATGCTCAAGCAAGTGCCTGCTTTGGAGGATACTTTTATAGCAAAAGGCTTTTTCCATTGCATCTTCGCTATTATACAAAAAACAAAAAAAAGCCTTTTATGAATCGTACAAAAGAATTTTTATGTGCAGTATATAATAAACTCATTCCTCATACAAAAAAAATAATATATCAATGGGATAGCTTTCGACTATGGGAAAGCTTTGCTGCAAGCTGCTTAGTATTTCATATAAATTTTGAAAAATATACACTAGCTCTCCCTGTGATGCCTCAAAACAGAATACACTATATTGGCGTTGCCCTTGATTCCTTAGAGGATGATATAGAATTTTTACTACACTCCGATGACACAGTATTAGCAAATATAGCAGAAAAAGGACATAAATGGATGTTGGAACATTATAGCCCTCTTCCTATGGCTCAACGATTACTCAGCTTATGTTCAGCAATATAGCACTAGGCATTCCTTATCTTTGTGTACTCAGCTGCTATTTTCGCTCCTAAGAGAGCATTATTCTTTACTAGCTGTATATTAGAAAACAAGCTCTTCTTTTCTGTTCTTTCTGCAATATATGAAAGTAAAAAGGGAGTAGTAGCTTTTCCTACTATACCTTTTAAGGAACATTGTTGTAACGCCTCTTCTACTACTGTATGTATATACGATTCATCCATAGAATATTCTTCAGGAATTGGATTAGCAATAACAACACCAGTATGTCCAGAAACTTCTCCATATTCACGAGAAGAAACAAGAGACCACTTGATAGCAAGAAATTTAGCAATTTTTTCTACTGTATCAAGACTCATATCAAGATTAAAATTACTATTGCGAGTATAGAAAGCAGGCAAAACCTCCGTTTTATATCCAATCACTGGCACAGCTTTTGTTTCTAAGTATTCTAATGTAAGCCTTAAATCAAGTATTGATTTAGCTCCCGCGCATACTACTGCAACAGGAGTTTTAGACAACTCATCAAGATCTGCAGAAATATCAAAACTTGTTTCTGCTCCACGATGTACCCCTCCTATTCCTCCAGTAGCAAACACAGATATACCAGCAAGATGTGCTATATACATAGTAGCAGCAACAGTAGTTCCTCCACTTCTCTTCTGTACAAGAGCAAAAGGAATATCTTTTGTACTTACTTTCAGCATTGTATTGCTATCCTGTTTTGCTACATTATCAAGCTCCTCTGCACTTAAGCCAACACGAATAGTGCCATCAATAATTGCAATAGTTGCAGGAGTAGCTCCATTTGCTCGAATTGTTTCTTCAAGTAACACAGCGGTATCCCTATTTTCAGGATATGGCATACCATGAGTAATAATAGTAGATTCAAGTGCTACTATTGCCTTTTTCTCATCATATGCTCTTTTCACTTCATGAGAATAATGAATTTTTAATGATTTCATACTTCACTCCTTATAATTCAATTAGTACTTATAATAGTACATTGATACATCTTATATCATATATTTTATTTTTTAGAAAAAATTTGCATTCGCAATTTCTGTATTACGCTCTCACTGATACTGCTAGATACTGCACTATTACTCTGTATGGTGTGACTTGCTACAGTCATTCCATATTCTACAGATTCTTGTAGAGAATAGTTATTATATAACGCATATACTATGCCTGCACATAGAGAGTCTCCTGCACCAGTAGTACTTTTTACTTGCAAAGTATTTGATATTGTATTGTCCAGATATATATGCTTATGTTCAACTATACCATAATTTGCATTATGATTTTTTGTTATATACCATACTCCATTTTTCCCCATAGAAACTACAAGCCCACCAAGCCCTCTTGTAATAAGCAGCATACCAATTTCATACAATAGTGAAAAAAAAGTACTATCTTGAACATGAAATACATCTTTTTCTTTATAACAATCAGTATCAATACCACTATGAATAAAATGTAGTATATCATTATAATAACTAGAGTGCAAATCTTTAATAACAGAAGCCAGTTCTGCCACATTTGTCTTTAACAAAAAAATACCATCTATACAAGTTTGAACTTTATGTGCCTTTGCTCCTGACACTGTGTCAACGATATATTGCGTACCTTTTATATCATGTACAATATAATCCAAACTTTCCTGAGAAAGATTTGTGTCTAATACACAAAATGAAGAACTTGTTATACAGCTCCTTTTTGTAGCAAAATAAGCAATATTCATTTCTTCTACTATATCCATATCCGATATTGCATACACCATTTCCCCTTGCTCGTTATGAAAGGCATTATAACACGATGTATTAGCATCATTAAGCAACAACATATGAGAACAATCAAGAGAAGAAAAAGCAGTACTTTTCATATACTCCATCAATATAGTACCTAACATATCTTTTGCTGCTACACTCATGAGAATGCTAGGAATTCCAAGACGACAAAGATTTTCAGCAATATTTCGTGCAACTCCACCAAAAGATATTCGTATTGCCCCTTTATGAGAATCTTGCATAATCAAACTTGAAGTATATGCTTGCGATAAAACATCAACATTTGAGGCTCCAATAACACATACACTCACAATCTTTTATACTCCTTATTTCGCGTTAGATATATTATGAAGTTATGGCCCCTTATATGTTCCTCCTGCCCAATCTGGCACTTTATTCGTAGCTACACCAGAATTTGTAAAAGCATTCTTCGTGTTGATGCTTCTTGATCCCAGATGATCTTTCCATTCATATATATCCTGACTAAAAGCTGTTGCTTTATAAAATATATATCTCATATCAGTAATACTGCCTACATCCCAACCAGATATATCTTGATTAAATACCGAATTATTATTAAACATACCCCCCATATTCTTTACACTACTTACATCCCAGTCTGATATACTTTTATTAAAGCTAGTAAACTTGAACATATCAACCATATTTGTAACACTACCTACATTCCAAGCATGCAAAGGTTGATTAAAAACAGTAGCTTCACTAAACATTTCCTTCATATTGATTACGCTGCTTGTATCCCAAATATTAAGAGATTGATTAAAAGCAGTAGCTTTACTAAACATATATTGCATATCATTAACACTACTTACATCCCAACTTGATATATCACCATTAAATACTGAATTATCATAAAACATAGATCCCATATTCTGTACGCTACTCACATCCCAACTTGATATATCACCATTAAATACACTTTGATTAAATACCCCTTCCATATTTGTTACATTACTTGTATCCCAGTAACTTACATCTCCATTAAATGTTTTATTGTTGTTAAAAAGATTTCTAAAAGAAGTCATATTACTTGTATCTATGTTTTTAAGATCTGGAGAGTTTGTACCTTGCTTAGTTACCTCAGCAGAAATAGCAGTTTGTAATTCTGCCACAGTAGAGGGAGTATGGTCATATACTATTTCAATGATAGTCATATTCATTACCACTGTTTTTATCTCACCTGTATAAATACCAGAACCTGTGAAGGTTATAGTATAAGCAGTATCATTAGAAGTTACAGAAGGAGTGCCTGAAATAATACCTGTATTGGTATCCATTGATATACCAGTAGGAAACGATGGGTTTACTGAAAAAGTACCTGTGGCACTACTAGGAGATTTTTTAACTTCTATATTTTTTATACCTCTCCCTTTCACTAATTTTGAATATGATGTTTTTACTAAATCAATAGATGCACTATTCACTATAATAGAAAGCTGTATTGTTGGTTGTTGACCAGTATATGCACCACTAGCAGTAAACGTTATAGTATATTGTTTACTAGACTGTACTACAGTAGGAATACCTGAGATAGCACCTGTGTTGTTATCAATGGATATACCAGTAGGAAACGATGGGCTTACTGAAAAAGTACCTGTGGCTGAACTAATACTTTTGTTAATGAAAAATGGTGAAATAGAAGCATCTTTTATTGCATACACTTGTGTTACTTTTGTAGAAAGAACAATGGCTTCTAACACAGTAATAGTAACTGTCTTGGTTGCATCTGTATACACCCCTGTTCCTGTAAATGTTATTGTGTAAGTAGCTTGTGAAGCTAACGCACTAGGTGTTCCTGAAATAGCTCCTGTTGCCTGATCAATACTCAACCCAGCAGGCAACGATGGACTCACAGTAAAGCTCCCTGTCGCTGCACTCGGATTTTTCGTAACAGTAATGGGTGTTATGCTTTTTCCTTTTATCGCTGTCAAGGTCGCTACATTTGTTGTGAGATTTACTGGTTCTTTCACTGCTATACTCACCTGTTTTGTTGCATCTGCATATATTCCTGTTCCTGTAAATGTTATCGTGTAAGTAGCTTGTGAAGCTAATACACTAGGTGTTCCTGAAATAGCTCCTGTTCCCTGATCAATACTCAACCCAGTAGGCAACGATGGACTCACAGTAAAGCCTCCTGTCGCTGCACTCGGATTTTTTGTAACAGTAATTGGTGTTATGCTTTGTCCTTTTGTCGCTATCAAAGTCGCTACACTTGTTGTGAGGTTTACTGGTTCTTCCACTGCTATATTTACCTTTGCTGTAGCATTTACATACACTCCTGTTCCTGTAAATGTTATTGTATAGACCGCTTGTGCAGATGACACACTCGGTGTTCCTGAAATAGCTCCCGTTTTCTGATCTATGCTCAAACCAATAGGCAGAGATGGATTTACAGAAAAATTTCCTGTCGCTACACTCGGATTTTTCGTAACAGTAATAGGTGTTATACTTTGCCCTTTTGTCGCTGTCAATGTTGCTACGCTTGTTGTGAGATTTACTGAACCTTCCACCGTTATACTTACCTGTTTTGTCGCATCTGCATATATTCCTGTTCCTGTAAATGTTATCGTATAAGTAGTCTGTGCAGATGACACACTTGGCGTTCCTGAAATAGCTCCCGTTTTCTGATCTATGCTCAACCCAGTAGGCAACGATGGACTCACAGTAAAGCTCCCTGTCGCTGCACTCGGATTTTTCGTAACAGTAATAGGTGTTATGCTTTTTCCTTTTGTCGCTGTCAATGTTGCCACACTTGTTGTGAGGTTTACTGGTTCTTTCACTGCTATACTCACCTGCTTTGTCGCATCTGTATATATTCCTGTTCCTGTAAATGTTATTGTATAGGCTGCTTGTGCAGATGATACACTCGGTGTTCCTGAAATAGCTCCTGTTTTCTGATCTATGCTCAAACCAATAGGCAGAGATGGATTTACAGTAAAGCTCCCTGTCGCTATACTCGGATCTTTCGTAACAGTAATGGAAGTTATGCTTTGCCCTTTTATCGCTGTCAATGTTGCTACGCTTGTTGTGAGATTTACTGGCTCTTCTACTGTTATGCTTACCTGTGCTGTAGCATTTGAGTGTCCACCAGTACCAGTAAAATGTATGGTATATGTTTTTTGTTGAGCTGATACACTTGGTATCCCCGAGATCTCTCCAGTTCCCTTATCTATACTCAATCCAGCAGGCAACAATGGACTAATAGTAAAATTTCCTGTCGCTGCACTATCTTTTTTGGTAATTGTAATTGGGGTAATACGTTGATTTTTTGTTGCTGTCAATGTGGCTACACTTGGAGTAATATCTTCCTGATCTTTTACTATGAGAGTAACTTGTGCTGTTGCATCTGCATATACTCCTGTCCCTGCAAACTCTATTGCATAAGCAGCCTGTGTAGCTAACACACTCGGTGTTCCTGAAATAGCTCCTGTTTTCTGATCTATACTCAGCCCAGCAGGCAATGTTGGATTTACAGTAAAGCTGCCTGTCGCTATACTCGGATCTTTCGTAACAGTAATAGGTATTATACTTTTCCCTTTTATCGCTGTCAATGTTACCATGCTTGGAGTGAGATTTACAGGCTCTTTCACCATTATACTCACCTGTTTTGTCGCATCTGCATATATTCCTGTTCCTGTAAATGTTATCGTGTAGGCCGCTTGTGCAGATGACACACTCGGTGTTCCTGAAATAGCTCCTGTTTTCTGATCTATACTCAACCCAGTAGGCAATGTTGGATTTACAGTAAAGTCTCCTGTCGCTGCACTCGGATTTTTTGTAACAGTAATGGGGCTTATGCTTTGCCTTTTTATTGCGGTCAATGTTGCTACACTTGTGGTGAGATTTACAGGCTCTTCTACTGCTATATTTACCTGTGCTGTAGCATTTACATACACTCCTATTCCTGTAAATGTTATCGTGTATATCGCTTGTGCAAATGACACACTCGGTGTTCCTGAAATAGCTCCTGTTTTCTGATCTATGCTCAACCCAGTAGGCAATGTTGGACTTACAGTAAAGCTACCTGTCGCTTCACTCGGATCTTTCGTAACAGTAATGGAACTTATAGCCACCCCTTTCGTAAAAGTATATTGTTTTTGATTTGTGGTAAGAGTTACAGAAACAGTTGAATTTGCTACCGCGATAGAGACATTTCTATTTACGCTCTTGCCTTGATACTCATCTTTCCCTGTAAACTGCACTGCATATTGTGTGACTTTAGATTCTGTTGTAGGGGTACCATATATTCCTCCTGTGTCATTTATCAATAAACCATCAGGAAGTGCAGGAGTTACTACATATGTTCCTTTTGCTCCAACAGGAAAAAGTATAACAGAAATAGCATTCTCAGTAGCAATAGCTTCTCCTTTTAATACACTTATACTATTTGATTCAAAAGTATATGCCCAACTTGGAATAAGTGCTCCTGTTACTCCTGAATTCTTAAATATATCTACTTTTGTTGCCGTGTCTTTAACATTCCACTCTTCAAGGCTTTCCTTAAAATTACTAGCGTCCTTAAACATTTCATTAAAATTAGCTACTGTATTTATATTCCATGCTGATATATCTCCATCAAACAATGATCCTTGAAACATACCACTCATATTTGTTACCTTACTCACATCCCACTTCGATATATTTCCATGAAAATCTTTAAGAACTTCCCCAGAAAAAAGATTGCTCATATCAGTAATGCCACTTACATCTATATCATTAAGATTTGATCTAGGAAAATCAATAGTACCATCATTATCAACATCTACAATAGCTTTAATCAGAGTTATTAAATCTGATTTTTTTGTCAGATTACGAGTCAATTTTATTGCTATCACTACATCCGTAGATATTTTCTTTTTATTGTTCACTGTATTAGTAAATGTTATTGTGTATACTCTGGCAGGCATAGCAATTTTAGGGATACCAGAAATTTTTGCAGTATACTCTGCATCTTTAGTGAGAGCTAAGGTGAGCCCAGCTGGAAGTGTAGGGACTACCGAAACACCTACCATTTCATTATCAGGAGAAAAAGTAAAAGTAATATCAGTAATGGCTGTATCTTGTGTTCCATTAAGGATTTTGGTGCTTGATACAAGTGTATAATTCCATGATGGATAGTCACTAAAAGGCACAGCAGAAAGCTTAAACATATCTTTCTTTATTACAGAGGAAGCTACATTCCATGCTTCAATATCTTTATTAAAATTATTTGCTCCATAAAACATTTCAGTCATATCAGTAACTTTACTCACATCCCAGACAGATATATCTTTATTAAATGTGCTTCCTTTGAACATAGCTCGCATAGTAGTGACATTGCTTACATCCCACTCCGATATATCTCCATCAAAAGATCTAAGGAGAGGATCAGTAAAAAGTTCGCTCATATCAGTTATTGCACTTGTTGATATACCATTAAGATCAGCAGAATTGTTATCAGCGTTGCCATCACCATCAGTATCCACTAGCTTTTTTATTTCATCAATAAGCTCTTGCTTTGTTGTAGGATTTGCAGTAAATGTCTTTATTGTAATTGATATATCTTGCTCAATGTTTACAGCGTTTTTAGTTTCCCAATCACTACCTGTTTCTGGAGTAAATGTAAAAGTAATGTTTGTTTTTGCAGTATCAACAGTAGTTCCTGCTACTGCACTTAAGATACCTGTATTATTCTCTTTGTCATACGAAAAAGAAATTCCTGTAGGTAAAGGAGTATTAGTACTAACGGTAAGCTCACCTTCAGCCGCAAAAGGATATACTTGCACAGAAAAACCACTATTAAATGCTTTTCCAGTTTGTAACACAATAGCATAATCACTAGGAGTTATCGTAATTTTCTTTGTTTTCCAACTAGGTTCATCTTTCGCTTTTATGCCAGATCCAATGAAAACATCAGTTATGCTCGCTGATTTTTTTACTTTCCATAGTTCAGTATCTTGCTTAAATGAAATAGCATCTTCAAAGATACTATCAAATTTTTCTACCTTAGATACATTCCATCTTGATATATCATTATTAAACGCTACTGATCCCTTAAACATACCGCTCATATCCGTAACATTACTAACATTCCATGATGAGATATTTCCATTAAAGAGCGGAAAATCAACAAATAGATCACTCATATTGGTAATTTTACTCGTATCAATATCCGAAAGATCAGGGCTAGGGTTTGTATCTGTTATACGAGATGCTAATAACTGCAACAATTCCATTTTTGTTGATGGAGTAATTTGCTTTGGGATAGTTGGTGGTGTAAGTTTTGGCTCATCTTCATTAGAACTAGAAGTTAAAAATTCACATCCTACAATAATAAACATCATTGTAGATAATATCAATATACCAATACATAATTGAAGCATATTGTTTTTTCGCATATATTCCTCCTTACAAATCTATTAGTACTAAAAATATAGCAACTATTTTTAATATATCATAACAAAAAAAACATTATTCTGCGGATTCAAGCTACTATTTGTATTGATTTTTACTATAAAAAAAGGTATACTTTATATACAACATGCAACAAGATAGACATACTATTCCCCAAAAAATACTTTTTATAGGATTTGGCACAATGGGATATGCTATAGCTACCTCCCTCCATAAAAAAAAGAAATATCAGTTATTAGCCATTGATCCATATAATACAAAAAATGCAGAGGTATTAGGAATACCATATTATAGTAATTTACAATCTATAGCAGATCATTTTCAGTCCTCACAAAACCTTTTAATAGTACTAGCAGTGAAACCACAACAAGCATATCAAATATGTCAACAACTATCATCCTTTATAAGAAAGAATGACACTATAATATCTATTATAGCAGGAATACATAGTTCTGTTTTACAAAAACTATTACACACACAACGCATTATTCGTTTTATGCCCACTATTGGAGCTACTATCAATAAAAGCGTAACTGGTATATATGTAGCATCTCAGCAAGATCACCATGAATTAACAGAAATAGCACAAACTATAGCAAATACATTTGGTACTAGTTATGTATTTTCTCAGGAAGAACACATAGCTGCTATTACTGGAATTTCTGGATCGGGCATAGCATTTGTAACCGCATTTTTAGATGCCATGATACTTGCAGGAATACGCGAGGGGCTTACAAAATCACAAGCACAAAGCATCTCCCTCGCAACTATGGAAAGCGTGTGTAGCTTACTCTCTCCGAAAGGAAACCGTAAAGCACCATTCTCATCCCCTAGCGATTGTATACAAGCAATATGTTCACCAGCAGGAACCACAATAGAAGGGATACACAGTTTACACTCTCAGTCATTCTATGCGATAATAATGAATGCAGTACATCAAGCACGCATCAAAGCTGATAGTATTGAACAAAAGATAAAACAAGAAACATATACTACCACAGAATCAACGCAAGATTCTATTGAATAAGAGTAATTATGATTGATATAAAACTAATAGTAGAAAAAAAAGAAGAGTACATACATTCAATTAAAGCACGTCATCTCAATGTTGATATATCTGATATTGATATATTATACGAAAAAAAGAATACGTTACAAAAAAATCTTGAGAAATTACAAGAAGAACGTAATAAAACAGCAAAAAAATTATCAGCTCCCCTTGATGCACAACAACGTAGCACACTTGTAGAAAAAGGCAAACAATTAAAAAAAGATATTACAAGCATTGAAGAAGAGTACAAACAATGTAATACACAACTTATACAGCTTGCAGAAAGTGTTCCTAATCTTTTTCATCCTGATATTCCTGTAGGAAAAGAAGAACACGACTCTCTTGTAATACGAAAAGAAGGAATTATTCCACAATTTAATTTCAAAGCAAAAGATCATGTACAGTTAGGTACAGAACTTGATATTATTGATTTTGATACAGCTGCAGAAGTAAGTGGAGTAAAATTTTACTATCTTAAAAATCAAGCTGTATTACTTGAATTAGCATTATTACGCTTTGGTATTGATATATTACAAAAACATGGCTTTAGTATTTTTCAAACCCCTGACATTGCAAAATTAAGTGTTATTTCTAAACTTGGATTTCAACCTCGAGGTGCTGAGAGTAATATTTATAAGCTAGAAGATGAAGAAACAGGATTAGTGGGAACTGCAGAAATTACCCTTGGAGGGTATCTAATGAATTCAATCATACAAGAACAGCAACTTCCTATAAAGTATGCAGGTATTTCCCATTGTTTTAGAAAAGAAGCAGGAGCTGCAGGACAGTACTCTAAAGGGCTGTATCGTGTTCATCAATTTACAAAACTAGAAATGTTTACATTTTGTCATCCACAACAATCTGAGACAATGCACAGTGAATTACTTGCCATTGAAGAAGAGATATACACGCTATTAGAAATTCCTTATAGAGTAGTTGACACTTGTACTGGTGACTTAGGCAACCCTGCATATAGAAAATTTGATATTGAAGCATGGATGCCTGGTCGTGGAAATGCAGGAGAATACGGAGAAATCACCAGTGCTTCTAACTGTACTGACTATCAAGCACAACGCTTAAATATTCGTGTACATTCACCAGAAAAGAAGAAAAAATACTTTCCTCATATGCTTAATGGCACTGCCATTGCTATTTCTCGTGCCCTCGTAGCGTTACTTGAAAATAACCAACAATCTGATAGCTCTATCCTTGTTCCACAAGCATTACAAGCATACTGTGGGTTCTCAAGCATACCTTGCCTATCATCTAGCACCAATGAAACAATCACTTCATAATACGCCCTATGCAATTTATTGCTGAAATAGGGTCTGCACACGCAGGGTCTCTTTCACAAGCGAAAGAACATATTATAGCAGCAAAAGAAAGTGGTGCTACTACTGCAAAATTTCAATGGATTATCGCAGACGAAATTGTAAGTGATACTGTTGGGGATATGCATTTTGGTAACACAACATTTAATTTACATCATACATTCAAGCAAGTAGAAAAAGATATTGAATTTTATCAACAGCTAAAAGAGTACACAGAAAACCTTGACTTACAATTTCTCTGCTCTGTGTTTGGAATACAATCACTTCATCAATATCTACAACTAGAACCGTCAATCATTAAAATTGCATCTCCAGAAATCAATCATATTCCACTGTTACAAGAAATTTCAAAAAATAACGCAAGCATATTACTTTCTACTGGACTTGCAACACTTATTGATATACAAATATGCCTTGATATTCTCATACAAAAAAACACAACTATAGAACATAACAATAGACACAACAGTACTCCACATACTGTACAGTTACTCCATTGTGTAACAGCCTATCCTGCCAACTATAATGAGTACAACCTCTCTTTATTGCACACGTATCAGCAATTTTTTACTGATACTGTAGGTATTTCTGATCATAGTAATTCTATAGCATTACTTGCTGCTACCTCATTGCTGTTTGGATCTAGTATCATTGAAAAGCATTTTTGCATAACAAAAACAACACATAACATAGATAATACAGTAGCATTATCTCCTCAACAGTTTTCTACTATGGTACAAGCATGCAAACAAATAGAAACATTGCTCAACAATACATCCAACAGTATAGATACTTCTCATTCCTCTATCACGCAAGATATAGTGCTATTTCTCAGGGATATTGCAGAACAAGAGCATCATCAATTTGATGTACAATCACTTCTCAAAGCAACAGATTGGCAAAGCCCTGCACTGCTTGATATATACTATAGTTCCCGTAGAAGTGTATTTTCAAAACAACATAGCAAAAAACCTTCCTCTATCTCGCTTGATGATATTGTAATCTTACGAAGTGAAAAAAATATCCAACCTGGCATTCCTGCCGAGTACTTACAATACATAGACTAGCTATAGAGTAAGGAGCAGGAATGGATAAGCAAAATTAGCCTAAGCAAAGCTCCTTTGTCCAATAGGTATAGCTTAGTGAAATTAAGATTTTTCACACTTAGGTTAGCTTTGCTTAGGCTCTATAGCAAGAAAGGAAATACTCCTTTCTTGCTATAGGCATATTTCTATGTATCTACTATGATGTACACTCTGGATCATCTCTATCCTTTGGGTACTGTGCTGTTTTGCCAGCCATAGCTGAACCTGAGAAATCACCAGAATCTAATGTTAGGCTACACAATTTCCATGATGATAAGTTTTGATCAAATTTAGAAGCATCCTCAAATGCAAATCCAAATCCAAATCCAGTAACACTCCTTAATTTCCAGCTTACTATGTTTTTATTAAAAGCACTTGCTTTATAAAATATATAGGAAATATCAGTTACTTTCTCTACATTCCAACCTCCTATATCTTGATTAAAAGCAATAGCACTACTAAACATCCTATGCATACTGGTAACTTTTCCTGTATTCCAACCTCCTATGTCTTGATTAAAAATAGTAGCCTTCCTAAATACATTTTCCATACTAGTAACTTTTCCTGTATTCCAACCTCCTATGTCTTGATTAAAGGCATTCGCTTCAAAAAACATAGCATCTATATCCTCTACATTACTGGTATTCCATCGTGTTATGTCTCCATTAAAAGTACTATCATTCTGAAATAACTGACTCATATCGGTAATAACACTCGTATCTATCATGTTGAGGTTGGGACTAGGGTTGCTACTCTTCCCTCCTGTAGCTTGCCTTGTTTTTTCTTCACTGATAATAGTTTGTAGTGCTTTCTTTGTTGTTGGTCTATAATAGGTAGCTGCTTTTCCTGATGGTGCTGCTCTTAGCTCTGTCTGTATAACGATAGTGGCTAGTATTTTTTTCTTTGATGCAGTAAGGGTACACTGTACTACATCATAGCTATATTCAGTAATAGCTGTGTCTCGTATATTGGACTTATCTGCTATGCCTGTTATAGTAACTGTTTTGCTACTCTGATCAAACGATACTGCTAGCCCTGTTTCTTTTTTGATTTTCTTTGCATCTGCTTCTAGTATGTTTGCATCACAGGTAAAGGCATTGCCACTGGGTGTGCTTGCTAATACTCTTGTAGTATTTATTGCTGGCGTTTTGCCTACTTCTGCTGAAACTATTGTAGTGTTTCCTATAGATATTGCGCTTGTTTCAAACTCGTAGCGTTCTCCTGTTGATGCTTTTGTAGGATCAGTGCTGTTTACTGCTTGTACAACTATTTCGTAGGTCGTTCCGTTTGTCAATCCTGTCAGGGTAGTGTTTGTTGTTCCTGCTGCTACTGTTGTGGGGCTTGAATCTGCTTGTTTTATCGCTGCTACATTTCTTGCACTGCCACTCTTGGCTACTTTGTATACTTTGTACGATACTTGTGCTGCTGTTAGGGTAGCTCCTGTATTTGTTTTGTGGCTTGCACTGAGGCTGGGGGCTGTCCACGATACTCTCATGCCGCCTGTCTGGGCTACTCTTGTCTGTATGCTTGTTACTTCTGCGGGGGCTGTTGCTTGCGATGCGGTTGTTACGCTTGCTACTGTTGAGGATGCTACTTTCTTGCTAGGGTCTGTTTTTATTGCTACCTCTACCACAAAGTAATACTTTGTCGCTCCTTTTATTGCTACTACTGGTGCTGTGTCTGAAGATAAGCCTAAACTGGCAAGGGCTGGTACTGTGTACACTCCGCTACTTGCACTGCCTAGGTTTATCTTTCTGCCTGCAAGTACTTCTGCTACTGTAGGGTCAGTGTCTTTCTGTAAGCCATACACTGTGTATACTAGCTGATTGCTTGCTGTTATGTTTGTGCCATCGTAGTCTTTTGCTCCTGTAAATGTATTTAGCTCGGTAAGTACCAGCTTTATTGTGCCTGCTGTGTTTGTTGACGGTGATACTACTAGCTTTCCTGTCAGTAATGACTGGCTGGGTGCTACTGCTTTGGAAGTATAGATTTCCTTTATTTCTGTTACATCGGTGTAAAAGCCTGCAGGAAAGAGCTTGTCGCTATTTGTTGCATCGTAATTGGATGATGTTGTGTTTACTATCCTCACTCCTATGTAGTAATCTTTTGCTGTTTCTATGGGCGTTGCTCCTGCACTGCTTCCACTGGTGCTGTCTACTATTGCTATGGATATTGTGTCTTGAGTTGTTCCTGTTGCTTTTGTGTATTTTGCTACTTTTACACTGCTTTTCTCTGTTGCCCATAAAGCCGATACGCTGGCAGGCTTTCCTGTGGTATCTTCTTTCTTGAGGTATAGCACATAGTACGCAAGGTCTGTCGCTTCAAGGGCATTGCCATTTGCCTTGCTCACTCCTGCTATGTCTGAGGCATTTACTTGTACTGTTATTACTTTTTTCCCTCTATTGCTTCCTGTTGTAGGCACTGCAAATACCACTGCATTACTGTTAGTGTAGGTTGTTACTTTTGGTGTGCTTGGGGGAGCGGTAAGAGTTGCTTTCTTTATTGTTACTGATGCTCCTATGCTATACGAGGGATTAAGGCTGTTTATCGCTTCTACTCCTGCGGTATAGTCTGCTCCTTTCGTTCCTATAAATGTTGCTTTTAATGGGTTGCTGTTTCCTGCTAGCTCCCGTGTTTGTACTCCTGCAAGGGCTTTTATTTCGTCTAGTGTCTTTGTGCTATGGTCTCCTGCTGCTATGTATACTTTGTACTGTATTTGTGCCTGTGTGAGTTTGCTTCCACTGGGAGCTTTGTTATCATTAGTAATAGTACCTGCACTAAATGTATAGACTGCTGTTGCAGTTGTTTGGGTTACTGACTCTACGGTGAGCTTTGCATCTTTTGCAGCGGGCGGTGCTGTCGAGGTGCTATCGTATACTGCTACTGCATCAGCAAGTGCGGTTACGGGGCTTACTCTGTTATTTGCTATTTGCAGAAAATCAAAGCGATAATTCTTGGCATTTGCTTGGCTCTTGGGTACTTCTACGCCATCTGCTATCCCAAAGCTAATGGTGGTTGCTGTTCTTGTTATGCTTTTTTCTGCTATTAAGGTAGCTCCCTCTTTCATACGCAAAGTGTAGTATCGCCCTATGCCTGGAGCTTGCTTAAAAGTTGCTTTTATTTGTATAGCTCCTGTTTTGTCAAGGGTAGGCTTGCTTTGAAAGAGATCTTCTGAGGGGGCTGTGAGTGAGTTGGGGGTGGTTATGTCTTTTGTTGCTTGACTACTTTTGTTTTCTGAGTAATCAAGCGTGAGTATTGTTATGGTATATGTTTTTCCTTGCACAAGTTCTTCTACAGAGAGTGACTTTGTGGGATAGGGTATTTTCTTCTCGCTCAGTACTGCAGTGCTTGTGCCTTTCTCTGCTATGCTTATGCTGTATTCTTTTATGTCCTTGTTATTGGCTTTTGTTGTATCGGGTGCTGTCCATGTTATCTGCGTGCCTATCTTTGCTGCTGATACAAAGGGATAGCTTGCTTGTATGCTTGTTACTGCATCGGGGGCGGTGCCATCATCTACTGTGGTGGTGGTTGCTGTTATTTTTGCTCCTTTGTTGCCTGTGTAATCTTGTGACTGTACTGCTATGCTGTACTCGGTAGTGGCTTTGAGGCCTGTTATCTGCGTGTTTCTTAGTGTTCTCTCTGTTATTGTTACTGTCTTTGCTGCTGTTGTGCTGTCCTTTTCTGTTGCTGTTATAGTCACTCCTGCATAATCTCGTACATCGGGGGCTTGCCAGCCTACTACTATGCTTGTTGCTCCTCCTATGGCACTTACATTGCTTACAGGCTCTGTGCTTTTGTCTGTTGTTGCTTGTTCTTTTGACACTGCAGTGGAGTACTTTCCGTTTTTAAAAACATACACTTCTACTTTGTACGTAAGCGTGCCGTAGAGTTTTGTGAGTGCTATGCCATCTTTTGCTACATACACAGTGGCGTACTCTCTGTTGTCTGCACTTGCTCCGCTGACATTGGTTGTACTTGTATCTTTGTCTATTGTTTCTTCTGCTACTACTGTATTGGTTGCGGTTGCTGTTACTCGTACTTGCAGGCTTTTGTCTGTAAAAGTAAAGCTCCCCCACTTGATAAGCAGGCTTTCATCGGCTGGGCTATTGCTTTTATCGTTTGCTGTTACTGTAAGGTTTGCCTCTGGCAGTGGCGTTACTGTTTGTGAGAGTGCTGATGGCACTATGCCTCTGAGTGCTTGCTTTGCCGTGCTTTTGTTACCGTTGCTATCTTTGTATACTACTACTATATCATAGCTGATGCCATCTATAGTGGGGACAGCAATGCTCACCTCTCCTTGTGTTACATCTTGTACTGATACTTCTGTCTTTACATTAGTAGTTTTTTCTATCACCTGTATTGTGGCTTCGGCTATGTCTGTCTTGCCTGACGAGAGCAGTGCTTTGTCCCATGTTAGCTTTATACTATCGTTTTGTGCTTTCTCTACTGCTACCCGTGTAAAAGTGTCCTGTGGTGCAGTTTCATCGGTAAGTGTTGTCACAGAGCGTGTTGTTTTTGGTGATATTTCTGTGTCTGAGCCTGTGTCTGATTTTTGGGCTTCTATCTCTACAGTATAATCGGTAGTAGCATGCAAGCCTCTGAGTGTGTAGGGTCTGTTTTGTTGAAACAATGCACGATATTCTATTGCAGGAACACGCACTTCTATTGATTGTGCTGGTGTCGTTGAAGTTGCTTTTACAACTACATGTGTGGCTTCGCTGGGAGCTTGCCAGCGTAACGAGAGCGTCCCATCGTTGCCTGCTACTTGTATCTGCACATTGGACACTGATGCGAGTGTCGGGGTCACTGGTGTTCCCCCTCCGCCTGAGGAACTGCTACTGCTCTCTGCACATCCTACGAGTACGAGGGTAGTCATTG
Organism: Spirochaetia bacterium; assembly: GCA_965226055.1. GTDB lineage: Bacteria > Spirochaetota > Spirochaetia > WTKD01 > CBDDCA01. The sequence goes on from CBDDCA010000005.1 coordinate 199,582, forward strand.
CTAGCACTGCTAGTATAGTTAGATTTTGCTTATATCGAGAGTGTACCCCCCCCCCCCCCCGATTTTTTTCAGGCTGTGAAGTTCCTTACTCAACCACATTTTTTTCATAATGTTCTCCTTAATTATTATCTATATTGTGTGTTTATCATTACACAATGAACAACTATTATTATAACACAAATACTATTTTTTTGTGGCATCCTGCAAAAAGAAAAAATACATAAAATAAGGCGTACACATATATTACTTTTAGCACTAGAAACTATTACAGAGTCATGGGTAATAAAGATCTATATGAAGATAGTCGTTTTTCTGCCAAATCAATATATTCTTTACAAGTGTCAAATCCAACAAAATTTCTATTTGATGTAAGAGCTGCTATACCAGTAGTACCACTTCCTATAAATGGATCAAGAATTATATCATTTGTAAAAGAAAATAATTGAATAAGTCTAAATGGTAACTCAACAGGAAATGGAGCAGGATGACCTACTCGTCTTGCCGATTCTGCATTAAAAGTCCATATTGATTTTGTCCAATCAATAAAATTTTGCTTCAAAATAGTATTTTGTTTTCTCCCTTTCTCTTCCTGTGTCCGTTCACGTTTATATTCCCCCTTAGAAAAAATAAGAATATACTCATGAGTATCTCTTAATGTAGGATTAGATGCTGACATCCAACTCCCCCATGCAGTAGAAGAACTAGCACTAGCTGCCTTATTCCAAATAATCTCCCCTCTCATATTAAAGCCTATATCTATCATAATGGTAGAAATATAATCACTAAGAGGAATATATGGTTTTCTCCCTACATTTGCTATGTTAATACAAGCTCTACCTCCATTAACAAGAACTCTATATGTTTCCTTAAAAACATTACTAAGCATATGGAGATACTCCTGTAATGATAAATCTTCATCATATTCTTTAGAAACATTATAAGGAGGAGAAGTAACCATAAGATGCAATGAATTATCAGGAATAACAGACATATCCTCAGCATTTCCTACAATGTTTGTATTCAATAAATGATCAGGAAAATCATTTACTTCATAAGATGCTATCGTATGTGCCACATTTTCGTATAACTTTGAATTATAGAAAGGGGTAGAATTATGATTGACTCTCCCTTTTACTCCAAACGAACTTGTAGCTGTATTGGTAGTAGAAGTATATTTACTCATTAGATACCTCTTTCAACAATGAAAAATTTTTATTCATCATTAATGTTCTTGCATGATCCACAGTATCTCCTTTTCATAAAAACATATCCGCTACTATTCATCCCTCAATAAAATATATTACAGTACAAAAGCTCCTTTGATTTGCATATTGTGTATTGCTTTCTCCTCATCACCTTCCTTTAGGTTCACTGCCTTACATGCCTGCTTAAGCAATCCAACCCTATAGCCTAGCTCTAATGCATCTATTACAGTAAAATACACACAATAATCAGTAGCTAATCCACATACATGCAGTTCTTGTATCTTATGAGAACGAAGCACATCGTCTAGCTCTGTTTTATTGCGATAAGTATCAAAAAAAGCGCTATAACTATCAATATCAGAATTAGCACCTTTCTTAAGATAATAATCTATTGTATGTCCATGCTGTGCTATCTCTCTATGAAGCTCTGCACCATAGGTCTCTTGTACACAATGATCTGGCCATACTATTTGTGGTACATCATGTTCTACTATAATAGTATCTCCGATCTTTTTTCCATGTCTTGATGCAAAGCTTATATGGTGTTCTGGATGCCAATCCATTGTTGCTACAATAAAGTCATATGTTTCCATATACTGTGTTATCTTTGGAACTATCTCATTTGATTGTGGTACTGCCAAAGCCCCACCTTCTAAAAAATCATGTTGTACATCAACTATAATAAGTGCTGTGTTCATGATTTTATTATACACAAGTATATAAAATCATGTATAATAGAATTATTAGTATGTGGCTACTATCACATACTACCATAACTATATGAATATTCATTAGTAATGAATATATATAGCTATAAGACTTACAAGAAGGAAACTATACATATGAGCATTCCTCATAAAGATGCATTACAATTTTTAATGTTACATAATTTCTCAAAAGAAGAAATTTCTCAGATTATGACAGCGGTAAAGCAGTTATTTCCAGAAAAAATAAAAAACAAAACACTCATATTTTCTACCACAACTGAACAATCCAAGAAAATGACAGTACAAGATCTTATAGAAGACATGAGCGAAGATCACCTCTATCTTTTACAAAACCCACCAAACAAAGAGAACAGTACCTCGTAATATATGAGTAACATACCTTCCTATCAACCAGGAGCCACAGTAGAACAAGGCATAAAACTTTCATCAAACGAAGCTCCGCTTGGAACATCACAGAAAGTCATTGAAGCTATTTGTAAAGCAGCAAAAAATACGTATCGGTATCCTCAACACAACCATGACACATTACATCATATAATTTCAAAAAAACATGCAGTAGCACAGGACAACATATTATGTGGAAATGGTTCTGACGAACTTATATGTTTTATCACTCAAGAATACTTACAGCCTAACGATACAGTCATCGTAGGTACTCCTTCTTTTTCTATTTATACTATCGCAAGCTCTCTTGCAAAAGCTACTGTTATAGCAAGTCCACTAAAAAACTGGCATTTCAATATAGAACATATTCTTGATACTATTGCCAATACAAAAATACTATTTTTATGTTCTCCTAACAACCCAACTGGCACATGCATAGCTCCACAAGAAATAATGACTCTCCTGCGAGAAATACCAGAGACAGTATATATTGTTCTTGATTTAGCATATATTGATTTCGTAGAAAAAAAATACACCATAGATTACAAGAGCTTACTTTCTACACATCCAAATATAATACTGTTACATACCCTTTCAAAAGCATATGGAATAGCAGGACTTCGAGTAGGGTATGCTATTGCAAACACACAGATCATTTCTGCACTCACTCCTCACCGTATGCCTTTCAATATCAATACTCTCGCCTTTATTGGAGCAAAAGAAGCACTTTTAGATACTGTACACTATACCAATACATTACAGCATGTAGAGAAAGAAAGAGCACGATTACTAAAAGAGTATACACAACTAGGGTGTAATCCTATACCAAGCCAAGCAAATTTCATTACTCTGTTTCCTCCCCTTTCTTCTCGTATAAAAGAATATCATAAAAAACATGGTACTATAGCTCAAGCCATATTTCATTATTTTTTACAACAAGATCCTCCTATTAGCATACGACCGCTTAATTCATTTGGACTTGATTCTGGCATACGCATAAGTATAGGAACAGAACAAGAGAATAATCTTGTTCTTAGTAGACTTTCACAGCTGATTTAATATCAGCTTTAATATGTCTATTGAACCTGGAACTAATTTAATCTTTTGCACAATTTCTTGAATCTGTTGTACACGTTCTTTCATAACGGTAGTATCATAGTCTTTAATATCAACAGCATGCGAATCTGATATAAACATCTTCATTGTATTCGCTGGATTATTATGCTTTATCACTATCAGCATAGCTTGTAAAGCCCGTATCGCTTCAATAGAATCAGTGAATATGAGACAGTAAAAGTTAATTTCAGGCCAAACAGAATCACCTCTTGCTTCACCATTGCTTCCTTTTCCTTGTTTCATTTCAAAAATAGAAAAATGCTGCTGAGGCAGTTTATCTTCCATTTCTTCTATAAATTCACTTAACAACTCATTATTTGAAAATATTTCAATTCTTTTCATACTATATTCCTATTATTCTATGTTTATGATGATACATCTGATATATTATTACTACCAGTAGAAGTAAAACCAGCTTGTTCTAATACTTTTCTCTCATTCTCTTCTTTCATAGCTCTCCGCTTCTTTCTGCCTTTAGCTCCTAAGTTTGATTTTATCGTATGAAACGAAGCATATATCAATGGAATAAAAAACAAAGAAAGAAGTGATGATGTTCCTAAGCCTCCTACTAAGGTAAGGGCTAGTGGTTGTAGAAGCTCTGCTCCTGCTAGAGATGTCAATGCTAACGGAAGCATCCCTCCAATAGTAGTAAGTGTTGTCATGAGTATGGGCTGAAACCTATCTTTTGCCCCAGCAACTACCGCATCCATAAGAGCATAGTTTCTTGCTCGTAATGTATTGATACGATCTACTAACACTATCCCATGATTGACACTAATACCTACTAAAATTACTACACCAGCTAAAGAAAATGCAGAAAGCTGATTAGCAGTAAAAAAGTAAATAAGTATAACTCCCGAAAAAGAAAGAGGGATGGTAAACACAATAAGAAACGGATCAGTGAAAGATTCAAACTGACTCGCCATAACACCAAATACAAACACTACAGCGAAAATAAAAATCAACAATAATGTTCGGTTTGTTTTATTCCTATCTTCAAATTCACCTGCAAAATAATAAGTAATATCCTCATCTAAAGACAATGGGCTTTGCGAAAACGCTTGACGTGAATCAACAATGGCTTTATCTATTCCATACCCTTGTGCTAAACGTGCTGATAAAGTAACAGTACGGGAGGCATTTTCGCGAAGTATGGTCTGTTCTGCATTGGACAAATCACGTAGCGTAAGATTCGCAAGAGGAATGCGTGATTTCGGTGTTTTTATGTACAACTGCTGAAATAAATCGGCTCTGTTTTTATCTGAATCTTGTAATTTCATGACAATATCATATTCTTTTGACCCTTGAGAATAAGTAGAGACTTTACTATCGGACACTGCTAGCTTTAGCTCATCACTCACTCCTCTTACAGTTAAGCCATAGGCATTTGCACGTTCTCTATCCACACTAAGAGATATGGCAATATTTGAAGTGGGAAGATCACTTCTCACTGCTAAAAAGTTTGGAAGATTACGAAGAATAGCAGAAAATTGCTCTGATGCAACTTTTAATTTATCAAGATCATCCGATTGTATCTTAAGCTCAAAACCACCACCAAAGTTAGGTCCACCACCTTGAATTAAGCCTCCTATTCTAATAGGAATAGAATATTCTTTCGTAATTTCATTCAATGTATCAAGCAATTTCTCATACACATTTGTCTGCATAAACTCTGTAAACTTAATACTCAGCGATGCTTTATATAAACCACTATCAAAAATGGAGGTTGTAGAACCTCCTCCTACTATTTCTAACTGATTACTCTTTACCTCAGGTAAAAGAGGGCGAATTCTTTCGTCAAAATCCAGTGCAGTTGTATACATTTGCTCATTAGTAGTACCAGCAGAAAAAGTAAAACTTGCCTCTATCCCTTCTTGTGCAAACGATGGGAGAAAATTAAACCCTAAACTAGCAATAAGCAAGAAAGGAAGAAATGCTATTACCACAATAGAAAGAATAAATCGCTTTCTGCGTAGTACAATATAGTCTAATATTGCTTTATATACATTTTCTATAAACGCAAACATCCATTCAAAGAAAGAGTTTATTTTCCCAATAACCCCTTTTGTTTTATTGATATGGAGTGGAATAAATGTACTGGTAAGCACTGGTACTAAAAAGATAGCAGTAAGATATGAGATTATAATGGATACAACGATAGCAAAGCCTAGATTAGTAAAATAAGCACCTACAACACCAAGTTCCCTCTCAAATAAAAGCATAGGCAAAAATACCAATACAGTAGTTATGGTAGAAGCAAATACAGGCACTGCCATTTCAGATACACCATATTCAGCTGCAGGTAAAAGATTGACATTATTTTTTCGCTTAATATATATGTTTTCAAGTACTACTATTGAATTATCGACAATGAGTCCAATACCCATTGCTAAGCCTGCCAGCGTCATAAAGTTAAGGGTAATACCATAATAATACATACTCATAATAGTAAGCACTATAGAAATTGGTATTGATACAGCAACCGAAGCAACCGAAGAAATATTACGTAAAAAGAGTATTAGAACTAATAATGCTAGTAACCCACCAGAAAGTGCAGTACTACTGACTGCGGAAAGTATTCTATTGATAAATCCTGAAAAATCCTGAAATACTTCAAACTCAAAATCATCAGGACTTATCGTATTAAGGCGCTTTAGCTCATTACGTATATTTTGAGCAACTTCAACTATATTTGAATCGTTATCCTTAAAGAAAATAATATCTACCGCAGGTTTTCCATTTAAGTAAATTTGTCTTGATTCATCTCCATACCTAAATGAAACATCAGCAATATCCCTTAGCCGAACATAGACACTATCGTTTCCATTTATTTTTCGTTCGGCAACAATAATATTTCTAACATCCTCTACTTTCTCATATTTTCCTTCAAAAACTACTCCTACCTGCTTAAATGTAGTATCAATAGTACCAATAGGACCACCATATCCATTTGCTTGAATAGTCTTTTTTAGCTCTCCAAGTGTAAGATCATATGCACTTAAGCGATTAAGAGAAACATCTATAATAATTTGCTTAGGCACTCCCCCTGAGATAATAACCAGCGAAACTCCATTTATCTGCTCTAAATAATTGATAAGAGTATTATCTACATACTCACGAATCTCATTATGATTACGATTTGCCTTAATAAGCACAGACATAACAGGGTCCCCACTTGCACCAAAGCGAAATATCTGTGGCTTATCAGCTTCAGAAGGTAACGCATTTTCAATAGTATCTACTGCTGAACGTAAATTATCTACATTCTTATCCATACCACTTTTATACTTAAAAGTAACAAAAATACTACTAGATCCTTCATTTGTTGTTGAAGTAACTTTTTCTATATTATCAATAGAATTGATAGCTCTTTCAAGTGGTTTAGTAATGGTATCCTCAATTAACTCAGGGCTTGCACCAGGATAATTAGTATACACAGATACTTCATTAAATTCTACACTTGGCTGAAAATCAATAGGAATATTAGTAACAACAGATATACTAAAAATAAGCAATACAACAAAAATGATGAGTACTGTCTTAGGACGCCTTGTTACTGTTGAAAATACACTCATACTACCTCCACAAATCCCTGAAACTATAACTAATTAACATTGCTATTGGTATCTTCTTCTGAAGGAACATTATCCAGTTCTAACAATTCTACAAGAGCATTTTCAACAAGAGATTCTTGTCCTGTTACTGCGATAACATCACCTACTGATAATCCCTCAGTTACTTGATAAAAATCTCCATCTTCAATACCGAGACTTATTGCTTGAAATACTGCCAGTGTTATCCCATCTTGTTCAATTATCTTAAATACACCATTCAATGTTTTACCATCTCGAAAACGCTGTACGATATAATCAATACGTACTACTGGAACATCTGGTATTTCTTCAAGTATCAACTCTACAGTACCAAACATACCACTTTTTAAGCGTTCATCCTGATTTACAAAATCCAACTTTGCTTTCATAGTATGGGTTACCGAAGAAAGTACAGAACTAGCAGTTCTTGTTATAACAGGAAAATTTTCCCCACGAAACGCAATAAGAGATATTGTTCCTCTTATTCCCACTTGTACATCATTGGCATATCGTTCTGGTATAAACAATTCTATTTCTAATTCTGAGTTATTTGCTACTTCTGCTATCACAGAATTTGCACTTACCTGATTACCTATCTCTATAAAGATAGTGCTAATCGTACCTGCTATTGATGCTTTTACAGGACTGAGTAAGAATTTTTCACCTGGCCGTGAAGGATCAATTTGTGCAATAATTTGATTTTTACGCACATACTCCCCTTCTTCCACTAATAGTGTATGAAGTACTCCAGAAGTATCTGGGGTGATATTTGCAGAATCTTTTGCTTTAACGCTTCCTTCTACATTGATTCTTCGATAAATAGTTTGAGGAACTATTGTTACCGCATTGATACGAAAGCTAGCTTCTTCGCCTAAAGCAGCTAGTAAAAGCTCATCTTCTTCAATCACCTCTCCTTTTTGAGAGCTGTTTCCTCCACATGCAATAAATGATACACTGAGATACAATACTAATGTAACAAGCACAGCACTGTGTATCTTATAGCTAATACTATTCTTTGTCTTTTTTTTCAATGTATTATACATTATTTTCTTCTCCTAATAATAGTTGTATATCCAATAAAGATTTTATTATACTAATGGTTTGCAATAAGTATCCTTTTTCTGCATCAAGTAAATTATTTTCAGCAGTCTGATATTCAGTAAGACGAGCAAGCCCATTGCCATATTTTACTTTCATAATCTCAAAAGCTGAACGTGCTAAATCACGTTGTCTTTGAGCTGTATCTAAAATTTCCACTTGTAGCTGTAATGTATTTTGCAAATTTACTAATTTTAATTCCAAAGCCTCTTCTGTTTTTTGTCTATTGAAGCTATGATTTTTATAATTTTTTCGAGCATTGATATATGCTAAAAACACAGGTGAGCCTGGAAGTAAGTTAGAAATATTAAAAGACAAATTAAAAGCGAGAGCACCAGTATCATCCGACCAATTAGAATCGCTATACCAACTTTTTTGTAAAGGATCTCCTTGAAAAACATGCGTACTTTGCCAGCTAAGCCCCAAAGTAGGCAATAGTGCTAATAAAGATGCGTATTGAGCAATATTCAATATTACCTCATCTTGCTCAGCTATTTGTATATTGTAATTATATTCTAAGCTACTTTGTAATAAAACATCTTTTATAGTCTCTTCATTTATATCAGGAATATCTTCAATAAGCACAAACTGTGTCCCTTTCTCTTCTCCAATAATAGAGGCAAAGTTATTTGAAAAAGTAATAACAGAATTTTGCTTTGCATTTACCTGCTGTTCTATTTGCAGTTTCTGTATCTGAGACTGTAAGTACTTATATTCTTCCACTAAGCCTGCTTCATATGAAGTCTTTAGATTCTTGTTTTGATCAATACTCACTTGTAGTTGTTTTTTTAGTATAAACAATTCTTCTTCTGCAATAAGGAGATCGTAATAGGCTTTTTGTACAGACACCAGTACAGTTTTAATAGCATTCTCATAGGTAAGCTCCCCTTTTTTGAACGCTAAATAAGAACCAAATACTTCCAATATTTTTTGTGCCAGCTTAGGACCAATCGGTGAACTTATTGACACACTCCTGTTAAGTCCCCATTGCGATGCATCGGAATTTGGAGTGGCAGCTGGTTCTACATTACGACGAGAAAGGTTTGCTGACATTACAACATTAGGGAGAATTGAAGACCATTTCCATGAATTTTCCCATGACAGTGTATCAAGTGTAGATCTTTGTAATTGAATATCTAAATTAGACTTTAATGCACGGTCTAAACTATCAGAAATGCTTAGCTTTAACTCTTGAGCAAAAACAGTCCCTATAAACACATGAATAGCAATAAAATTCAATACACACAAAAGCACATTTCTTTTCATATTATATCTATAATACATGAAGTATAATAAAAGTGTCAAGGCTGGGATGGAAATTCAGGGAGAGCTTCTAATTACTAAGCGAACAGTCACTAAAAAATAAAAAAGCCCATAAGATACCCCTAACAATAAGAAGAAAAAAAAGAATATCTTATGAGCTATACACATATATATTATATCATAAATGCAAAGAAATAGTACAAGTACTTAAAAATTTCGTACCACACTTTTGAATTTACAAAAATATTGTAAAATATATCGTATTTACTGTATACTAAATATATAATAGTATATACCTAAAGAGGATACAATGAGCAAAATAAAAACAGCAACATCAAGAAGTAAATTTCCCTTAATTATTATATCAATACTTTTATTAGTAATAACAAAATATACTCCTGCTTGGGGAGCTCTTTCTCAAGAAGGCACTATAACTTTGGCAGTAGTGATAATTATGGCATTACTCTGGATAATAGAGCCAATACCTATTTATGTTACTGCCTTACTACCACTCGTTATTTTTCCACTGTTCAGTGTTGATGCATTTTCCACAGTCGCAGCAAACTATGCAAATAAAAATATTTATCTATTCTTTGGCGGATTTATATTAGCAATAGCAATGGAAAATAGCGGTATTCATAAACGCATAGCTCTGCACATTCTCAAAGCAGTAGGAACAAAACCAGCAAACAGTATAGCTGGTTTCATACTTGCTTCAGGCTTACTGTCAATGTGGATTAGTAACACAGCTGCTACAGTACTTATGATGCCTGTAGCATTTTCAGTAATAGCATTATTGAAAGAAAACTTTGATGCAAAATTACATAAAAAAATATCCATTGCTATTTTTCTTTCATTAGCTTTCTCTGCATCTATAGGAGGAATGGGAACATTGATTGGTACTCCCCCTAATTTAATACTTACTGCTTTTGCAAAAGAACAAAATATAGATATTGGTTTTGGACAATTTATGGGTATTGGTATTCCTATCTCTTTAGTTGGCTTTTTTCTTTTATGGTTCATGTTTACAAAAGTTTTCTTCCGATTTGAAAATAAGCCTATTGAGGGAACAAAAGAACTCATAGAACGTGAAATTGCAAAGCTATCTCATATGAGCAAAGCAGAAATAAGAGTGCTTATTGTGTTTATTTTTACTGCATTTTTTTGGATATTTCGTACCCTATTATCAAAATATATCTTTGCTCATATTGGAATTACCCTTAGTGATCCTGGCATTGCTATGGTTTCTGCCATAACATTATTTATACTTTCAGATGGACAAGGGAAACCAATGGTAGTATGGAAAGACATAAAACCTCTTGTATGGGGAATTATTACTCTGTTTGGAGGAGGATTAGCTCTGGGACAACAGATACAAAAAACTGGTGTTGGAGCATGGATAGCAGAGGGAATACAAGACAATCTTACAAATACACCGCTTATTGCTATTATTGCTCTTATCACTATCATAACAGTTATTATAAGCCAATTTGCTAGTAATACAGCAACAACTGCAGCATTTTTACCAATCTTTTTTCCACTCGCACAAGCAATTAACCTGCACCCTTTATTTATACTGCTTCCATTAACACTAGGAGCAAGCTCAGTATTTATGCTTCCTTCAGCAACTCCCCCAAATGCTATTGTTATGTCAGGAGAAGGGATAACAATAAAAGATATGGTAAAATATGGGAGCATATTCAACATAATATACATAGTGTTTATTATTGCTATAGTCTATGTATATCTACAATTTGGATGGTTCTTTGATACAGGAGATGGAACATTCTCCTATTATATACAGTCTATCAGCAAATAAAAGGAGTAATAAGAAAATGTTTTGCAATCCTACATATAGAAAACCTGAGCAATCAGGCATATCATCACCAATACATTACGGAGTAAAATGGAATCATACAGATAACCTCTCTCGATACGATATTATAATCCCTAAAGATATAATTCCATTATGGGTAGCAGATATGGATGTTGAAGTGTCCCCTGCAATCTATCAAGCATTAAGATATGTTACTGAACACAAAGTATTTGGGTATTCACAAGAAACAGCAGAAACACGAGAATTAGTATGTCATTGGCAGAAAGAGCGACATCAATGGAATACAGTAAGGCCTGAAGAAATAGTATTTTCTTCGGCAACTATTACTGCCCTCATATTCCTACTCTACAGCATCACTAATAAAGGAGATGAAGTAATTGTACAGCAGCCTGTATATCCTCCTCTCAGTAATTGCATTGAAGCACATAAACGTGTATTAAAAGTAAACACATTGATAAAACACGATACTACTTACTCTATGAATATAGCTGAATTAGAATCACTTATCACTAAGAAAACAAAAATGCTTATTTTATGTAATCCTCAAAATCCAACAGGACGTGTTTGGCAAAAAAAAGAATTACAGCAAATCATTGAAGTGTGCAAAAAACATAATATATATATATTTTCTGATGATGTGCATGCTGATATTGTATACGCTCCGCATCGTTATGTTCCCATAGCCAGTATAGATACAGATTATACTGATAAAATAATCACAGCAAACTCTATCGTAAAAGCGTTTAATATTCCCGGCCTGCATATTGCTATGCTACATATTTCAGATGCACATATACGCAATACATTTCAAAGAATGCAAAAAGCATGCATTGGTCACTCAATATTATCTCCTTACGCTATAGCAGCACAAGAAGCAGCAATGAAAGATTCTCTGCCTTGGCTACAATCACTTTTACTTGCATTAGAAGAAAATCGCAATATGCTTTTTCGTTACATTCAAAAACATATGCCTCAAATTCGTGTTCATAACCCCGAAGGGACCTTCGTCATGTGGCTTGATTTTTCTTCATTTCAACTTGATGAAAAATCGTTATTTTCTACCATATATACAAAAGCAAAGCTAGGTCTAAAAAATGGTATAGATTTTGGTGCTTCTGGAACATCACATATGCGACTAAACTTTGCCTGTTCTCCCCAGCTGTTAAAAGAAGCAATGCAGTCTTTACATCATACTCTCAATACACTGTAGCATCACTCTCTCTATAAGTTTCTCACTAAAATAAAAAATAGTATATCATAGTAACTATGAGTGCAACAAACAAAAATACAGTATACTTTGCTCAGTTACTAGAAGCTGCTTTACAGGTTAGTTCTTTTAAGGACATAGATATTTCTAGCAATAGTAATGAAGAAGTACCTCAGGCTATTATACTATTACGTTTATTTTTATCACTGTTAAAAAAGGAAGATAATCAAACTGAATATCATACAACTACTGATGCATCCAGTAATAACAATGCTAATGACAACACTATAGTATATTCATTTTTAAGGCAAGCAACAAGCCTTATAGAAAAAGAGCTTTCTAATATAAGCTCAGAAGAAATGCAGTTTGCAATACAACAATTACAAACAACTCCTTACAACAATGAGCTTGTTTGCAAGGCAATATGGAAATTATTTTCTCCAGAAGCATATCAATTTGCTTTACAAAATTTTTCAAAAGAAGAGTTTATTCAGTCTATTCAAAAACAAAGAAATGTTCATATTACAAACACTAATACAGCAGCAATTCAAACCCCTGCACAAGAAATTCTTTTTACTGCAAATGCCTTGTTCACTATACCACAAGAAACTACCATTGATACTTTAGAAATTCCACAATACATGAAAGAAAGTCTTCATAGCATTTGCAAAGAACAACAACAGTATTGGTATGATCATCCTATGCCCATAGGAATACATGAAAAAGCAAATGAGTTACTCTATGGCTTGAGAGGATTATCAGAAGCACTACAAAAAGAAAAAGAATTAGGAACTGTGCCAAAAGACGCCCGTATTAGCATTGCTATTTCTGTCTCTCTTACTCACACAGGACTTGAATCAATCATATCAGAGTACCTTCATGATGATATTCGAAAACATGCCACGTTTGACGATATTGACATTTATATATTTACAGAAAACAAAACAAAAAAAATACTTGATGCATTACATCCTTTGCTTGGAGAAAAGACACAACTTGTTGAAAAAGTATTTGGAGTAAATGGACGTTACGGAAGACATTATAGTTTTCTTAAAGCTATTTCTGCAATTTGGCATATATGTAAAGATAAGTCAAAAAAAGCTACATTTAAGATAGATCTCGATCAAGTATTTCCACAAGATTCTTTATTAAAAGATTCTGGAATAAGTGCTCTCTCCCATTTTAAGACAGCACTCTGGGGAGCACAAGGAAAAGATAGTAAAGGCAGACATATTTACTTAGGTATGCTCGCAGGAGCCTTAGTAAATGAAGCAGATATACAAAAAGGACTTTTTACTCCCGATGTTAATTATCCAAATGAAATACTTGAAGGCGAAGATATATTTTTTCCACGTCAATTATTGATGGCACTTTCTACTCGAGCCGAAATGATGACTCAGTATTCTCTATTCCAAGAAGATTCTCATCCCGACTGCATTCATCGTATACACGTAACAGGAGGAACAAATGGCATTTTAGTAGATGCTTTAAGAAAATATCGCCCTTTTACCCCTACCTGTATAGGACGTGCAGAAGATCAAGCATATTTACTTTCAGTATATAATAACTCTGAACCTTACCTTCGTTATGTACATGCTTCAGGGCTTATTATGCGACATGACAAAGCTGCTTTTGCTGGTGATGCTATACAGAAATCTAAAATTGGTACTTTTGCAGGAGATTTATTACGCATATTTTTATTTTCGCACTATGCAACATTACTACCAGGTGGCATTGATTCTATCAAAGAACAATGTGCTCCTTTCACTAGTAGCTATGTCAGCAACACTCCTTTATGTCTCATTATGATACGACTATTTTTTCAGGTACTTGCCTTACTAAAAAAAGGAGCGTCTCAAGAAGCTACACAACAAATACAAGTTACAGCACAGACACTCTATAATGATATAATAAAGGATGCTACAGTATTTTCAAAAGAAATACAGAATGAACAAAACGCTTGGAATAGTTTCTATGAGGCTCTAGATGTATTAGAACAGACAGAACACAGTGCTTTACGCAATGCTATTGTTACTATAATTGAAGAGTGTAAACTATAAACAATCTTCTAATCACATAAAATATAAAAAAACCACAATCATTTAATTAAAAAATCATAAAATTATAAGCCTATACCATTCATTTGCATTCACAGAAAGAATAAAAATTGACATAAGAGAATAAAAAAAGTATACTAATAGCAAGGTACATGTACAATTTCAAAAAAAATTATACATATCATAGATAAGGAACATATATTGCAACAGAAAAACAAAACAAGTCATCAATTAAATGAAAGAAGAGTATATATAATAGCATTTATTGCTGCCATTTTAGCATTTTTATGTTTTAGTTTAATGGACTCTATTGTTCGACACCTTGGAAACCAACTTCCTACCATATTCTTTAGTATGCAGCAAAGACTTTTTTCTTGCGTACTATTTTTCATTTTAATGATCTGTATTAGCATTAAAAATAAATCATTCGCTATCTTTAAGATTCACCATCCACTTTCTCACATTATACGAGGAGTATTTTTATATACTGTTACTATTGCTTTTGTACGCACATTTACTCTTCTCCCTTTAAGTAATGCTTATTCCATCATATTTTCTCTTCCATTGTTTACTACATTATTTGCACGATTATTTATCAAAGAAAAAATAAGCACGATACAGCTCATTGGTATTATTGGTGGGTTTCTTGGCATTATTATTATATTACAACCTGGAGCAAATAATCTTTCAGTTGGATATTTATTTGCACTATTAGGAGTAGGAGTAGAAGCCCCTATGTTTGTCATGATACGCCATTACCATAAAAAAGATCATCCTTTAAATATTTCTTTTTACCCCAGCTTGGTAGCATTAGGGCTATTTTTCATCACAGAACTAATATATAAAACTGGTACTACCGTAGTTTTTGATACAAAAATATTTACATTCATACTTCTATTTGCTATTATATCAGTAAGCAATCAATATTTACTCAATTTTTCTCTTAAGCATCTAAAAGCAGGATTATCCTTAAGTATGCAATTTTCACAAATTATTTGGGGTGCTTTTTTTGGGTATATATTCTTTAGAGATAACGAATACAATATTTCTTACTTTATTGGTACTGCTATTATTATGTTTTTTAGTGTTGTTGTTACAACAAACAAAATGCCTTTTATGACAAAAAATACTATAAAAAATAATAGATCTATGTATTAAGCTACCATTTGTTAAGAAATATCATCTCGTTCAATTTTTTTCTCTAATACACGTACCAGATAACTAAAAACAGAAATAAGTACAAGATATTCAAGAATAAGCAAGGTATATATTTCTAAGGGACGATATACAATAACAGTTAGTTCATTTACTTTTCGGGTTAAATCGCTTAAGCCTATTACCGATGCAATAGAAGATATTTTAAGCATATATACAAACTGGTTAGCAAGGGTAGGCAAAATTTGACGAAACATCTGTGGAATAATAATACTTCCATATATTTGAAAAATATTTGCTCCATATACCTGAGCTGCCTCAATTTGACTTTTAGGGATACTTTCTATTCCAGTACGAAATACCTCAGCTTGAAAAGCACTTTGGCAAAATGATAATCCTATAATAGTAGCGACAAAAGCAGTAAGGTTTATTCCCAGAGCAATAGCAAGTCCATAGTATAACCATAAAAGCATTACCAATACAGGAATTGAACGAAACAATAACACCCATACATGAGCAATAAATCTAAATGGAAATACTTTTATTTGACTAAAAAAAGCAATAATAAAACCAATAAAAATAGAAACAAGAAAAGCTACCAATGAAGATACTATAGTTACTGTAAAGCCACTAAAGAGAAAGCTAAGGTTTGCTCTTCCAGAATCACTAAACGGAGACAACTCATACCATCCCCAACTATAATTGCTAGTAGAACAAGAACTTACTACAATCAATAGAAGTAGAATTACAATATGCAGTAAACGCTGCAGGCTTAATTTCATAGCGAATCAACAGGTATCTCTTTTATACCTTGATAGGTATACTCTTGTTACTTAAATGTAATCCATTTTTCTTTCAACTGATCAAGATATCCACTTTGCCTTTTTAATGTAATCCATGTGTTAATATACTCTTTTAGAACAATATCTGATTGAGGAACAAGAAGTCCCATAGGAGTAGGAAATTGTGGCTCTACAGGAATAACACCTAACTCAGGATATGTTTGTACGAGCTTCAAAGCCTCTATATTTGAAGTTACCGAAACTTCAGCACGCCCTGCCAATACTTCCTGAAAATCACGTATAGGAGCTTCCACCACTATCCTGCTTGCATCAGGCAAGAGGATTCTCATTTGCTCCTCTTGTACAGTACCTAAGGTTGTTACTAATTTTACCGAAGCATTATTAAGATCGTCCCAACTTGAATACTTTGAAAGATTTTTCTTAAGAGTAAGAGGAACAGTACCAACTCCTTGTATAGGATATGTAAACGCAATACTTTTTGCTCTTCCCATATTATACGATGCTTGCGTGGTAATATCGTATTTACCAGCAACAACTCCTGATACAATATTCTTCCAATCAGTGGGAACAAACTCAACAGTAACTCCCATATCCTCTGCAAGCGCTTTTACTAAATCTATATCATGCCCAATATACTCTCCTGTACTAGGATCTCTATACGTCATAGGATTCCAATCTCCTGTAGTTCCAACACGAAGAACTCCAGATTCTAAAATACCAGGCAATAATGACTCTTTTTTTCCAGATTCATATGTGCCATTTTTATTCACAGATGATGAAGAATCATCATTACATGCAGTAAGCATCCCTATTGACACTATTAGATATATACATATATATAATTTCATTTTCATATTTTTCCTCTTTATACTACCATTTTTATCATTAACAAATATCATAACTATAAAACATATATAAATTGATATAACTCGCTAAAATATAGTTATATTACATCTATATATTGTATATAAGTATTGCTAATAAGCTAACAATATCACATTATTATATCCCATTGTATAATAAATGTCAAATGATGTGTAACAAAATCTGCAGATTCAAGTATTAAATGCGACAAAGGAGCAAAAAAAGAGCAAGCAAAAATAAAAAACTCATATTAGCACTTATACAAGTGCATTATCAATAACATATCTTACTTCATTAACAGTAGTTTTAGCAACTTGTGCTATTTGTTCTTCTGAGTAACCTTGTTTACGATGTAAATTGATGATCAATTTTTCTCTTTCTGCCTCAGACATTTCACGATTATTCTGTTTTTTATCTAACAACCCTCTTGAACCAGCATACCTTTTTAGCATAGGTTCAAGCTCATGGATGAGAGTAATTTTACTCTCAGTAGTTTCATGAAGCTGTGAAAGAGAATTTATATCTTGAATTAATCCTTTTCTATGCATAGTTACTTTTTTTAATTGTTCTTCTACCTTAGGAAACAATAATTTGGTTTCATGTACTTGTTGCTTAATATCTTTAATATCCTTATATTGATTTTTAACATTCCCTACATCATCACTTATATCTTTATACTCTTGTTTTAACTCTGAAGTCAATGAATCAAGATCCCGTATACTAGCGGTAATAGTATCAAGTTCTTGCCACTTAGATTGTAATGTTGTATTCTTCTCTTCAATATCATGCATGGTATTGTATACTTCATTTTGTAACTCTTGAATTTTATACGATCTCTCTTGAAATGACTGCATCTTCTCATTTTGCGACTCAAGTTTATGAAATAATTGTTTATTTTTGTTATCAGATTGAGTGAGACTTGTACTAAACAGCTCAACTTCTTTCCTTACTTTTATAACCTTATGAAAAGAATCATTCACTTCTACCATCTCAGATTTTACTTCTTTTGTTTTTACTTCTATACTATTAATTTTCTTAAGAAGAGTATCAGTGATACTACTTTTATCCATAACTTGCTTTGTTTGCTTATCAAGTTTTTCTATTTTTTCGTCAAGCATGGACTGAAATACTCTTACCTGTTCTTGCTGTTGCTGATCTCTTTCAATCATAACAGTGTATTTTTTATGCTCAATTTCTAAATCCTTAATATTCTGTACTAACTGAACTTCTTTATTTTTTATAGTTTTTTCAATTTTTTTCATCTGAGCATCAAATTTACTGAGATTGGTTTTTGCTGTCTTAAGATAATTTGCTTCACTCTTTTTCAATGTATATAAATTTTGTTCAAAAGTCGTAGATGTATCAGATAATTTTTGTTCAAAATTATCCTCTAAATTTTTAATTTTTATATCAAAATTTTTCTGTGTCTTTTCATTTATGGAAGATAAAAGATGAGTAAGTTGTTCTTCATACTCTTTTTGTAAGGTTTCTTGCTGTTGTCCAAATACCCCAATAGCTTTTGTACTTTTAGCAAGCAAAATTTCATGTTCTTTCTGAAAAGTAGTAAGCTGGACACCAAAGCTGTCTTTTACTTTTCGATGTTCTTGTTCCATACTATGCAATTCATCACTATACTGTTGTAACTTTTTCTTAAAATCTCCTTTTATTATCGCTATATTACTATCTACTTTTTTACACTGATCATCCTTAAAAGCACTCAAATGAATGGTATATCCTTCTACTTGCTTTTTTATACTTTCACATAAGCTACTATACTCTCTTTCTTTCCTTTTTATGATACCATCAATATCTTTTTCTTTCTCATGAAGCATCTGTTTGTGTTCATCCAATAAATGAGTAGTATTATCCTGATAATTTTCAACTAATGCCACAAAATTTTCTCGTATACCATTTACCTCCATATCACTTTTTGCTTTCATATCATCTGTGGTATCTTTTAAGTTTTGTATGTACTGCTGATAATCTCTCAAAGTTTTATCATACTCTGAATGTAGCCCTTGTTGGGCAGAAGAATATTTCATAAGAGTCTCATTATAAGAAGACTCTACTGTCTCTATTGTATTTTGATGATCTAACAGCTGCTTTTGAGACTCTATTTTTAGAGAATCAATAGCTTCCTTAAAGGAGGCAATAACAGTATCTTGATCGGACTGCTGATGTATCTTTAGTATTTCCAATCTTTCCTTATACTCTGCTAACGCATCTTTGTAGCCACTGAGCAATTCATCTATCTTACTATTATATTTTTCAACAGCATGCTGTACCTCTGCAGACTGGCTTTGCTTTATATGTTCTAACATTGTATCGTACTCTTTATCCAGTACTTCTAGCATAGACTTATATTTGTTATCGTGCTCATGCTTATACTCAGCTAATAATGCTTGATACTGAACATGCATATCTTTTTGCTCTTTTTCTTGAACAGCATCTAACTCTTGAAAAAATAGTACTGTTTTTTGTTTAAATTGTTTATATTTCTCATCCTGCTCATGTTGAAAAGATATAAACACATCATTATACTTATTCAATATGTCTTCTTGTTCTTTCTGACGAGTATCCTTTAAGGTTTGCAGTTCATTTTGAAAGCTATGGAAAGAGTCATCATACCCTTGCTGTAATTGCTCAACCTTTGCTTGTAATCCTATAAGCACCATATCACAGTTAATATCTAAATCTTCTAATTTCTTTTTATTTTCAATTTTTTGCTCTTCTAGTTTTTTCTGCATAGCTTGTACATACTTATTTTTCTCTTCATTAAAATGCTTACTTGATATGTCAAACTGTAAAAATATATTTTTCTTCTGTGTAATGATTTTATCAAACTCTTGTTCAAACATTTGTAATCTATCATTAAATCCAGTGATAGCCTGTGCTTTTAAGGTATCTAGTCCCTTATGTTCATTTTGAATATATGTACCAAATTTTTGTTTTTCTTTCGCAACATAGTCATTAAAGTCATTGATAGAAATTGTATTATTCTTCTCAAGTGTATTCTTATGTTCTTCCCATAATTTTCTTAGCATGCTTATACGCATTTCTTTTTCAGATTCAAAATTATTTCTCACTATCGTATCTAATTCACGAGAACGATGATACACCCCTTGCAACTCTCGCTTAGAATGCTGTAGCTGTTTCATAAACCCTTTCGATTCATTTTGAACATACAAAGACATCTTCTTTATCTCTTGTCCCATACTTTCTATTTCAGCATTATTTTTTTGTTTTACTACATCAATGCTATTTCCTAATCCATCTACCTTCGTATATAACTCATCAAATTTTTTAGCATAACTATTGTACCATTGGCGATAATCCTGTTCTAAATGTTCCTGTTTTTGATGTAAAAATTGTTGAATGAATGTTGTGGTTGTTTCTGCCTCTGCCAATAACTCTTTTCTTTTTTCTTCTGAAATACCATTGAAATGAGTAATATCTGATTGCACACTTTGCTTAAAAGATTGAATTCTCTCTTCTATAGCTTTTGATTGCTGTTCAAGATATTCTTTATGTGTCAAAACAATTCCATGCAATGTATCTGAAACAGTAGTACTTTTAGAGGTGAATGTATCATGCAAAATCTTATTAAAGGAATGCAAGCTACTGTTTATTTTTTGTTCTACAGTGTGTCCCATAGCCTCAACGGTAGATTCAGCATGTTGTATTCCTACTGTAATATGTTTGAGAGTACTCTGTAGTTTCTCTTCTATATCACCATTGACAGTAGCAATATCCATTTTAGTTTTTTCAAACTCTTCTTTACGCATATCATAATCCATCAATGCATCTTTACTTTTATATAAAATATCGTGCAACTGTTTTATAGCAATATTAGAATTACGATATAGCTCTTGTAATACATCTTGTTGCTGTTGATACTGCTCTATCCTTTCTTGATATTTCTGTGTTTTTGCTGCATTATTTTCAATAAAATTTCGCTCTAGCTCCACCTTTTGTGATATAGAACTTATGTTCCTCTCTGATGATTTTATATCTTCTAGTACATTATTCATAATTGATTTTGATGTTTCTGCATCTTTATGAAATACTTCAACAAACTGATCTTGCATTTGTTTAATATATGATATCTGCTTTCTTTTACTAAAGAATACATACTGTAAAATAAATAAAACTATACTAAAAGAAAATAAAAAGAGATGTAACAATAATGTCAAAACTAAGCCTCCCAGCCTTATATGAATAATTATAATACAGATAATTGTTTCATGCAATACATAATTGTTGATTGTGCAAACACAAACATTACGCACTTGGCATAATAGAAATTTTGCGGTATACTGATTTTATCTCAAGAGAATCACACGAAAGGTAAAACTACACTAAAAAAAATTAGAGGCTAGCATTGATAACTAAAAAACGAGATAATTCACGTACTTATTCAATATCTTTCCCAATATCACCAATATCCTCAGTTTCAAAACTACCCTCTGAATCATATTCCGATACCAGTTTTATCTGCTTAAAACGTGATAAAGAATAAAAAGAAGATACTGCATCCACAAAATAAAAAAGAGAATACAAAGAAAAAAAAGAAAATAAAAATACTACAAATGAAATAACAGAAAATATAAATGTTACCTTATTTGAAAAAATATATGCTATTTCTGTAATTATAGGAGTAGAAAAAGGTCGCAATAAAAAAAGTATCACACTACTAAAGAAATAAAAAACAAGAGCAATACCACACAAGAATGATACAAACCCAAACATACTTATATACTGCTCAAATACCGTAATTTTTCCTTTTTCTGACTCTTTACTTAATGATACTATCCAAAAAGAATCCATAACATGTATAACATGCACAAAAATAATAAAAGAAAACCCAAACAAAAATAAGTAAACAAACATCCCTACAACAGAAAAAATAAGAAAATCATTATATTGTATAGTACTATGCCGTAATACAAAAGAAAAAAGAAAAGTAATAATAAAAGAAAACAACAAAGAACAAAAAAATTTACCTCTTAAAAATACTTTTCTCTCCAAAAGCCCTCTAAAGATGCCCTTATATCCTAAAAAATACTTATTTTCCATAATAACTCTCCTTGATTCATATATACTCATAGTATACACCAATTACAACATAAAATACAAACACATGAGAAAAGTAATCACGAGTTCAAGGATTAACTGCGACAAAACACGAGTTCAAGGATTAAATGCGACAAAGGAGCAAAAAAAAGAATTGATTAAAACAGAACAAATGATTACACTATAAATAGAGGTATTATAATGATATATTTTGACATATTACTTAGCATTTTATTACTGTTGATAGCTGTAGAGCATTTTTATTTTTTATTACTAGAAATGTTTTTTTGGACAAGTCCTAAAGTAATGAAAATATTTAAGATACAAAAGAAAGAAATTGCAGAAGATAGTAAAACTTTAGCTGCTAACTTAGGGCTTTATAATGGATTTTTAGCAATAGGTATTCTATTAGCAACATTCCGCTTTATGATGTCTGGAAAATATGATTCCTATGGAACAATTATCTTTCTTCTCATATGTGTTACATGTGCTGGTATATACGGAGCATGGTCAACAAAAAACAAAAGAATTTTCTATGTACAAGCCATGCCTGCACTACTTGCCCTCATTGTTATGCATATTCCTATACTCATATTCTTTTAGGGTAAATAGTACTAATACATAGTAGCATAAATAATACAATGAGTTTTATACCAGATTGGATAGATAGCAGCCCCTTATTACCAATTCCTGCTATACAAAATCTTCCATTATGGTATATAACAAAAGAAGCCAACATATCACTAAAAAAAAATTCCTGCACAGATTTTATTCTTTATTCACTTAATGGCAATAGAATCACTTCCCGTCCCTCTTTACAAAAAAATACCACTATTTCTCCCATTAAGAAAAACAAATATGTACAGACAGAATATTCAATCCTTTACTTACATGGCTACGCTAGCAGTCCAAAAGAACAATATCCTTTAGTTGATATCATTAGTAAAAAACTAAAAGCAAATACTATTGCTATCCGTATGGATAGACACGGAACATCACTAGGATCAATGCATTTTCTTTCACAAGAACAATGGTATCAATCAGCACTTGAAGGACTTACCGTTGCCAACAAACTAGGGAAAAAAGTTATTGTTATCAGCTGTTCTACAGGCTCCACATTAGGACTACTCCTTTCGGCTCGAAAAACTGCACATATAGAACAAAGTTTACATATTTGTCTTTCCCCAAACCTTGGCATTTATCTTAGCAAATTAGTAAGAATACTATATTTACATCCATTAGTACAAAGAGTTATATACTATATCTCGTATCTTGCAAAACATTCAGCAATAGTATTAAAAGCTAAGGCACATAACACATTTCATGAATCTATCACTACATTAGATCAACCACTTTCAGCAGTACACCCTATGTTACAACTTGTATATCTACTATGGAACATAAGAAAAAAAACTCCCCATCGCTTCATCGTA
This sequence comes from Spirochaetia bacterium, assembly GCA_965226055.1. Taxonomy (GTDB): domain Bacteria; phylum Spirochaetota; class Spirochaetia; order WTKD01; genus CBDDCA01. The sequence continues at coordinate 223,398 of CBDDCA010000005.1, forward strand.
CCGACAACAGTGTTTGCCCAAGAAAATGATAGAGTAGTAGATTTTGCTCTCACAAAAAAATTTTTTAAGAACCTCGCCTCCACCCACTTTGCTCAATTACCTACTGCCACATTTACACACTCACATGTTCTTGCGGGCGATGCACTTTCTCCCGATACAACAAACTCTATAGCAAATGCTATACTTACTACCATTACTCACCATTTCAAAAACAGAAAGGAGCATGTATGAAAAATATACTACGATACAGTAAAGGACTCATTTATCTATACTTTACTGCCTATTCACTCATCGTATTTGAGCTTACCATTAGTATCTGTCTCATACTACGAGGAAGAGAAACATGTGATACACTCATCAATACACTGACAGTACAATTAGCTCGACTCTATCGCCTTATCTATCGAGTATTACATGGCACACGAGTTATCATTGATACATCCGTACAGCTCCCTTCACATCAATCTCATCTTGTACTATCTAGCCACAAAGGAGCATCTGATTTTTTTGTATTACCATTATTACTCCCTACCCCTCCACGTTTTATAGCAAAACAAGAACTAGGAAAAGCCTTCCCTATTGTTAATATTCCTACTATATCAAAAATACTCACTGTACAAAATCATGCACTCATAGATAGAAACAACACATTAGATTCTCTCAAAAAAATAAAATATTTCTGCCGTTTACAAACAGTACGAAAAAACAATATACTCTTATTTCCTGAAGGTACAAGACATAAAGCTACGGCCACAAAACCTTTTTTCTCATCTTCAATAAAACTTATACTAAAAACAAGAAACATCCCCATTGTATTAGTGGCTCTTAGTAATGGACATAAAATTGATTCTTTTTTTAATGTACCTCCTAATATCACCTTAAGAGCAAAAGTAATGGGAATACATACTATTGAAAACTTTCATACATTAGAGAAAGATATTGAACAATTTAGAAATACTATTGATACACAACTATTAGAATGGGAAAAAGAAGACAATGAAGCAAACAAAACCTCATAACATTCCTTCTGTAAAAAAACAGCATCTTATCTCATTTCTCTCTACCATTATCGCCCCACATTCTAAAACTATGCTATTAGGCCTCCTCTGTCTTATTACAGTAAATATCCTGTTATTGTTTATTCCGTATATTTTCTCTACAATCATAGACAATATTATTACAGAAAATAAAACACTCAGTTCATTCTCTTTTCAATCGCGCAGCATGGTATACACCTATGCACTGCTAGGAATTTCAATACTCATATTTATACTACGCATAGGATGGCGAAGTCTTCTTATTATTCCTTCATTCAAAATAGAAAATACCTTAAAAAAACACCTTTTTAAGCACTTTCTTCAATTCTCACAAAAATCACAGGAAAAAATTAGCACAGGAGAACAAGTTTCACTTGTAGAAAGAGAAACACAGCAACTCACACAAGCCATTAGCTGGGGAACCCTTGCTCTTGCTGATGGAATATTTACTGTTATCAGTGTATATACCATACTCATTATTGGATACAGAGAAATTGCATGGGCATCATTACTACTGTACCCTATTGCTTTCATATATGCATTTTTTCTCTTTAAGAATATCAATAGACAATACGAACAAATTCAAGGAAAAATAGCAGGCATATCAGAACTTACACGAGCAATGTTTGAAAATATTGCTACTATAAAATCACATAACAGTGAGTTATTCTATCAAAATAAATTCTTACAAGAAGGAAAAGATATTGTAAAAACACAAATTCGTATATCTTTTCTTACTTCCATGATGTGGCCACTATTTATCCTAGTCAATGGAATATCCTTGGTATGTACACTGTACTTTGGCATCCGAGCATACACTTTAGGCACAGCAAGTATAGGAGACATATTTGCAGTCATCAGTTATATTGCACAGGTAGAACTTCCTTTTTTAGGACTAGGCTTTGCTTTTGATATACAACAAAAAGGATTATCCACCGTACGTCGCATACAAAAAAGTCTCACTATCACTCCAAATGTATATACAACACATACTACTACTCAAACAATATACAACCCCACTCGTATAAAAGGAACATTACACATTGACAATCTTGTGTTTCACTATAAAAACGAAGAAGCTCTTTTTCAAAAAACATCAAGCAACAAGAACCGCCCCTATAAACATACAGGCACACATACAGATACACACAAAGAACCAAAAGATGCCCAAACAAAGCAGTTTACGCTTGGTCCCATTACCTTACACAGCAAAGCAGGCACATGGATAGGAATCACTGGCAAAATAGGCTCTGGAAAAAGCACTCTTGCAAAACTTATTACTCGAATATACGAAACCGAACAAAGCAATGCAATACAGTGGGACAATATTCCTATTCAAGCATTAGATCTCTCCTTGTTTAGAGAACAAGTATTCTATCAAGCACAAGACTTTCATCTCTTTTCTGTCTCAATAGCACAGAACATTGCATTTAATGAAGAAGAGTTAAGTAAGCACACACAAGAAAAAGCCATCACCTTTGGAACATACAGTGCCCTAGAACAAGATGTAAGCATTTTTCCACAACAATGGCACACTCAAATAGGAGAAGATGGCATTTTGTTATCGGGAGGACAAAAGCAACGCATTTCACTTGCACGTACTCTTTATGCGCAAGTTCCTGTTCTCATACTAGACGATATATTCTCAGGACTTGACAATCAAACATCTAAACAAGTATTACAAAATTTACTCAACATACGAAGCAACAAAACAACTATCATCATTAGCCATAATCTTCCTATTATCAGTAACACAGACAAAATTATCGTTATGGACAATGGAAAAATAATTGAGGAAGGCACTCATTTCAACTTATTAAAAAACCCACATTCAGTATACTCTACAAGCTGGAAAGAGTATCTGATAGATCAAGGGGAATATTATGAGTAATATACCAAACAATATCTTATAATAAAAATAAAGAATCTCCTTACTAAACATGAATAATAAAAAGACAAGATCCACCTATATACAAGCACTAACACTCTTAAAAACACAAAAACTACTGGTAACAATAAGCATACTTCTTACTATTATATCCTCTCTCTCCAATACATATCTCGCTCTTATGTTACGTGATGCAATAGATGTTCTTACACAAGAAACATTACAAGATACAACAATACGAAATTTTATTATCAAATATATTAGCATTGCAGCCATAAGCTCTTTTGCCTTATTTTTACACTCAATAGTAAGCACTATTTTAATTGAAAAAATATTACTCAGTGTACGACAAAAAGTAGTAATACATGCTTTCTCGCACTCTATGGATTTTTTTACAAACGAACCAATAGGCAAACTCATTACCCTTACTACCCGTGATTTAGATGCCATTGGTAATTTTTTTAGAAACATACTCACACAAATTATCAGCAGTAGCATAGCTTTTATCATAGTAGTAGTAACCCTTTTTATTCTTAACACCTATCTAGCACTTATCACACTTGGCATTGTCCCCTTATTGATAGTATTGGTAAACTACTTTCGCAAAAAAATTCTCAAAAAATCAAAAATTGTTCGTGAAAACACAGAAAAAATAAACATTTACCTCACAGAACATTTACAAGGAAAACTTGACATACAGCTTCATAACAAACTGGATACCAGCAACAAAAAGTTTACTTCTATTGCAGATACCTACTATAACAGCAGACGTAATCTTGCTCTACAAGAAATGCTACTACGCCCCTTCCTCAACCTTATGCTCATTATCATAACCATTGTTGTTATTATTTCAGGAAGTATACTTAGCATAAAAGGATTTATTACCATTGGAGTTATCATTGCATATATTCAACTTATAGACAGATTTTTCTTTCCTCTCATTACCATCGCTCAAAACATAAATCAGGTACAAGAATCACTCATAAGCTTCAATAAAATTTTTACATTTCTTTCTACCAAGCCAAGCATTACAGAGAATGCTCCAACAGAAAGCATCCTTACACACAAAGACACTGCTACACCAACAAAAAACTCTCCTCTCCATACTCACCATCATATCTCACAAAAAACACTTGAGCTAGAATTTAAGAATGTCAGTTTCGCATATAAAGACGACACTTTAGTACTAAAAAATATACATTTTACACTATCACCAAATAAAACTATAGCCTTAGTGGGACATAGTGGCTCAGGAAAAACTACGATAGTAAAACTTTGCATGCGATTTTGGGATGTACAACAAGGAAGCATTACCTTAAATGGCATTGACATCCGAAACATTCCTGTCCATTCTCTACGAAACAATATAGCCTTACTTCATCAAGATAGCCTCATATTACATGGCAGTATCCGAGAAAATATAGAAATGGGAAGACATATACAACAAAAAGAACTTGACATACTCGCAGAAAAAAGTAATCTTGATACAATAATGAAGCGTTCTCATCTGACATGGGACAGTGTAATACATAAAAAACAACTATCAGTAGGAGAACAACGCATTATAGCAATCTGTCGAGTATTAGCAAATGCTCCAAGCATAGTATTACTTGACGAATTTAGTGCAACACTAGACAATAATACCGAAAAAACAATACAGTCACTTCTAAAAGAACTACAAAAAAAGAGAGGAACACTCATTATAGCTCATAGGCTCAATACCATAAAAGATGCAGACGAAATAATATACCTAAAAGAAGGGGAAATACTAGAAAAAGGAACACATACACATTTATTACATAAAAAAGATCATTACTATAATATGCTTCAAAAGATGCGTGACACTATTGTAGAAAAAACAAAAATATAACTTTCTCTTCCAATAAAAACATCTTTTAATTAGCTCTCCATCTTTCTTTCAAAGATACAGTATAATTAAAATGCAATGCATTTTTCTCTCTACTTGTTATAGCATCAAGTATATAATACCCTTTTCGTAAAAACTGTAAAGGAACAGGAACAAACTCATTATCAAAAGAATGTAATTGTACAATAAAAGGCTCCGCTTTTACTGTATGTATATGCATAAACGAACGAGGGTTTATATGCTTATGTATATCTTGTAAATCTACTTGTTCAGGATTATCATGTGTAAATAAATGTTCATAATGATGTATCTCAATATCTACCGCATGCTTTACTGACACCCAATGTAATGTACCTTTTATTTTTCTTCCATCTTCTGACCAGCCTCCCCTTGTTGTAGGATCATATTCAGCATGAATTTCCTGTATGTTCCCCTGCTCATCTTTTATCACATGAGTACACGTAATATAATACGCATACTTTAAACGAACTTCTTTTCCCGGACTTAAGCGAAAATACTTTGAAGGCGGGTTTTCATTAAAATCTTCACGTTCAATATATAAAACACGAGAAAAAGGCACTTCATGAACCCCAGACTGCTCATCTTCAGGATTATCAGAAACAGAAAATATTTCCTCTTTTTCTTTGGGGTAATTAACAATCACTAATTTTATAGGATCTAATACTGCCATAAGTCGCAACGCTCTTTTGTTGAGATCTTGACGCAAACTTTCCTCTAATCGATTATACTCTATAGTAGAATTTACTTTCGTTATGCCTACCTCTTTACAAAAATTTTGAACCGCTTGAGCAGTATACCCTCTTCTTCGCAGTCCTGCCAAAGTTCCCAACCGAGGATCGTCCCATCCCTCTACTATTTTATTGTCAATGAGAAACTTTACTTTTCGTTTACTTAATACAGTATGAGAAATACTCAGACGCGCAAACTCTATTTGTTGTGGATGCAGCTCTTGTACATGAACATGTGAAATAAACCAATCATATAAAGGACGATGTACCTCAAACTCTAAAGTACATAAAGAATGCGTAATACCCTCTATAGCGTCAGATAAGCAATGTGCATAATCATACATAGGATATATACACCATGTAGTACCAGTATTATGATGAGGCTGATGTTTAATACGATATATAACAGGATCACGCATCGTTATATTAGGATGTTGCATATCAATTTTTGCACGTAACAAACAAGTTCCATCTTCAAACTTACCTTGTCGCATATCCTCAAATAACGATAAATTTTCTTCTATTGTTCTATCACGATACTGACTATTTGTACCTACCTGTGTTGGTGTCCCTCGCTGTTCCTTTATTTCTTGAGCTGAGCTATGATCAACATAGGCAAGGTTTTTCTTAATCAATATAACTGCATAATCATATAATTGCTGAAAATAGTTTGAAGTATACTTTGGTTCTCCTTCCCATGAAAAACCAAGCCATTTTACAACATCAATAATAGCATCCACAAACAGTCCTTTCTCTCGTTCAGGATTAGTATCATCAAACCGTAAATTACATGTTCCCCCAAACTCCTTTGCAACAGAAAAATTCAATACTATTGATTTTGCATGTCCAATATGTAAAAACCCATTTGGTTCTGGAGGAAAACGAGTATGAATTTTCTTAATAATACCTGCATCTAAATCATCGCGTACTTTTTTTCTAATAAAATCTTCTGGCATATCACCCCTCTCTCCACAAAATATTCACTACTTATTATAATATAGCATATACTAAAATATAGGAAAGATATTTCATCATTAGAATTTCCAGTACATACATCAACTAACATGAAAAAATATAGTAGCACTTACGAAACATTCCTCATTACATTATTGCGATACATTCTCATCATAATATATATGTTTTGAATCATAAAGAAAAGAAGCTCAATTAGTCAAAGAAGCCGAATTTCCTATAGATTGTTTCTTAAAAATTGACACATTCATACTTGTTCCTTTAAACATATCCTTCCAATTTGTTACTTTACGAACATCCCAACCTGAAATATCTTGATAGAACACCTTTGCATTATCAAACATATAGGACATGTTCACTACATTTTCTGTATTCCATCTTGATATATCTTGATTAAACACTGTCGCATTACTAAACATATATACCATATTTTCTACATTACCTACATTCCAATCTGCCACATTTCCATTAAATGAAGATGCATAAAAGAACAATCCTTCCATATTTCTCACATTTCTTGTGTTCCAATCGGATATATCTTGATTAAACATTGTCGCATACGCAAACATATACCCCATATCAGTAACACTACTCGTATTCCAACTTGATATATCTTGATTAAACATTGTTGCTTTGAAGAACATAATATTCATATCTTCAACATTACTGGTATTCCAGTTTGATATATCTTGATTAAAAGATACTGCAGTATGAAACATACCTTTTGTATTTGTCACCTTACTTACATCCCATGCAGATATATTTTGATTAAAGTCTTTTGTATGAGCAAACATACCCCCCATATCAATAACATTACTGGTATCCCAACCTGATATACCTTGATTAAACACTTGTGCATATGCAAACATGTAGGACATATCTATTACATTACTGGTATTCCAATTTGATATATCTTGATTAAATCTTCTTGCTCTATAAAACATTCTGTTCATATTTTTTACATTACTCGTATCCCAATCGGAGATATCTCTATTAAACTTGGGCAGATCCTCATGATATATATAAGTCCTATAATCAGAGGAAAACATATAGCTCATATCAATAACATTACTGGTATCCCAATCTGATATATCTTGATTAAAATATCGTGCACTCCCAAACATATAGGACATATCCGTTACATTACTCGTATCCCACTGAGATATATCACTATTAAAATTAAATGCCCGATAGAACATTTTGTGCATAGTCGTTACTCTACCTGTATTCCACACCGATATATCACCATTAAAAGAATTTGCTCCTGAGAACATTTTACTCATAGTTACTACATTACTTGTATCCCAGCCCGATACATCCACTATCACAAAAGGAGCTAGCTCAAACATAGATTCCATCGTAATAACATTACTTGTATCCCACTGGGATATATCTCTTTGAAATACATTTGTTTTATAAGAACTCTGTGTTGGATGATATACAAAATACTCCCCTGAAAAACCATAAAACATATAACTCATATCAGTAACGCTACTTGTATCCCACTTTGATATATCACCATTAAACGCTTTTACTCCATAAAACATACGACTCATATCTGTCACATTACTCGTATTCCAACCTGAAATATCTCCCTGAAACAATACCATATCTTTCAATAACGAACTCATATCAGTAATAAGACTTGTGTCTATTATGTTTAAGTCTGCTTTATTCCCTTGCTTTTGTATTTCTGCCTCTATAATATTACGCAACTCCTCTTTCGTTTTCGGTCTATACTGAGATATACTAGTTCCCTGCTCAATATGTACTGTTACCGTAGTCTTTGCTGTCCCTCCATAGTCTCCATTTCCACTATATGTTATTGTATAAGTAGTGTACGATACTACCTCAGTAGGCACTCCTGTTATTTCTCCTGTAGCCGAATTTAACTTCAATCCTGCAGGCAAAAGAGAACTTACACGAAAAACACCTGTCGCCTGTTTTGGAATTGTATGCACTGTAACTACCTCTATTGCTTTTCCTACTTTCCCAATAAGCTCTGACTTACTTGTCTGTATGCTTATAATTCCCTCCTTTAGTTGCGAAGGAATACAATGTTGTACAGCTACTATACTCACCGCATTTTGATACATATCCATATATACAAGCTCTACCTTATACGCTACATCATTCATAATATTTAATCCAATATGCCCAATAGACTCCCTTCCTATTGCAATATCTTGTACAATCACTTCCCGAACCTTTTTAGTAACAATGGTATGTACTCTTACTTTCAAAATACTAATATCAGTATTGCTTTTATCTATACTCTCTTTATCCCATACAAGATATATATCTTTTTCTACTTTTACTATCCGCACAGACTGTAATCTATCTTGTGGAGCAGTAGTATCTTCAAAAATTGCTACCGATTTCTTTATTTCTGATGACTCCTTTTTTCCTGTTCTTGCCTTTATTTTTATCTCGTATTGTGTCTTCTGTTGCAATCCTTTTAATGTATATTTTTGACCATTTTTCTTATATTCTGATGCTGGTATCACAACCTCAATAGGCGTATCGCCTGATACAGGAACTGCTATTATAACCACTTCTTCTGCTTTTTTTGGAGCTTTCCAACTAATCTGTATACTACTCTCATCATCTATACCCCTCATTACTACTTCAGACAACGCTAATGAAATATCAACCTTCTCTTCTTCTTTCGCTATATCCTTCAATAATGTGTTTATATTTAATCCATCACAAGCAGAAAGTATAAACATAAAAATAATCCATAGTAATACATGAACCCCCATCATTTGTTTCATATTATTGCTCCTCTTATATAAAAAATACATGCGTTCATTAGCATTATAGTATCACTAATTATACTAGTAACTATACATATAAAATCAAGTATTTTTTATATTATTTTTTGATATTACCAATAATAAGCAAATGTATACTTTAGTATACATTTGCTATTGTGAGATTCTTATACTAGCAATGCTATACACTATTGAGTGTATAGCAGACTCTAGCCTTAAAGCCAGTGAAAAAACAGAAAATCTTGCTATTGAACTGAAATCTGTAAACTAGAAGATCCTAATACTGTGAATGTTTTTATATTTCCTGCTGTATCATATAATTGGAATGTATTAAGGTTTGAAGATTGATAATGACGTACAAAACTTCTTATCTTTGAGTGGTTAGTATTAAAATATCCTCCTGAACTCCTATCCTTATCAATAGTACTCATATCCAACACTTCCTTTATTGCAAATATCTGTATTCTCATTATATCGTGTACAGCATACCCTATATAATTACTAGGATATTTGTTATTTGTACCCCAAAAATAATGTGGGTATTCATTACTTCCTCCTGTGGTACCAGCTCCTTCTGCAATACTACTCACACTTACAGGCTCAGATCGTACCCAAAAAGGATGTATGTTATTTTTTCCATTATCTAAGAAAATGAGATACGATTGAGTTCCTTTTGGAGTATTGTTCCAACTTAATTGTGGAGAGACATTTCCATTATTATAGAGATACTTTGAATCACGAGGAAGAACATCCCCATTAGAAAAAGAAGCTGAAGTTAATGTAAAGCGATTCTTAAAAATTGCCACACTCATACTTGTTCCTCTAAACATATTTTCCCAAGCATATACTTTATTAATACTCCAATTTGATATATCTTGATTAAATGCTGTTGCATTATCAAACATATAGGACATATCTGTTACATTACTGGTATCCCAGCCTGATATATCTTGATTAAACACACTTGCCTTTCTAAACATATAGGACATATCTACCACATTCTCAGTATTCCACCCCGATATATCCTCATTAAAGACTACTGCATTATCAAACATATAAGACATATCTGCTACATTACCCGTAACCCAATCGGATATATCTCCTTGAAACGATGTCGCTTTTCCAAACATATATCCCATATCCATTACTTTACTTGTATCCCAATCGGACATATCCTGATTAAAGCCTCTTGCATCATAAAACATGTAGGACATATTTTTTACCTCACCTACATCCCAATCGGATATATCTTGATTAAATACATGTGCATCAGAAAATAATCCTTCCATATTTGTTACTTTACTCGTATTCCAGTCCGATATATCCTGATTAAAGGACTCCGCTTGTCCAAACATATAATTCATATCCTTTACATCACTTGTGTCCCAGTCCGATATATCGCTATTAAATGCTTTTGCTTTGTGAAACATAGCACTCATATTTTCTACACTACGCGTATCCCATCGGGATAAGTCTCCATTAAACAGTGGTATATCGTAAAACATCCCCTCCATAGTGATAACCTTTCTTACATCCCATCGGGATATATCTTGATCAAAAGACTTTGCTTGTTCAAACATATAATTCATGTCTTTTACATTACTTGTATCCCAGCTTGATATATCCCCGTTAAATGCTTTTGCATTAGCAAACATATCGCCCATATACTCTACATTACTCACATCCCAAGCTCCTATGTTTTGATTAAAAGCACTAGCATACATAAACATAGAATCCATATTGAGTACATTACTGGTATTCCACTGAGATATATCTCTGTTAAACCTTTTTGCTTTGTAAAACATTTTGTTCATATTTTTCACATTACCAGTATCCCAGCCTGATATATCCCCATTAAATGCAGGTAAATCCTCATGATAGTCATATATTATCTTATTAGATGAAAACATATAACTCATATCTGTTACATTACTGGTATCCCACTCTGATAAATCTTGATTAAAATACCGTGTACCACCAAACATATAGGACATATCTGTTACATTACTGGTATCCCACTGAGATATATCCTTATTAAAATTCAAGGCTTGATAAAACATTTTATGCATAGTTGTCACTTTACTTGTGTCCCAGCTTGATATATCCTTATTAAACGAATTTGCTTCCGAGAACATTTTGCTCATATTTGTTACATTACTGGTATCCCATTGTGACAAATCCACTAAAACAAGAGGAGCTGACTCAAACATAGATTCCATCGTAGTAACACTACTTGTATCCCACTTTGATATATCTCCCTGAAATACATTTACTTCATAAGTACCAGTATATACAGGATACTCCCCAGAAAAACCATAAAACATATAACTCATATCTGTTACATTACTGGTATCCCACTTTGATATATCACTATTAAATGCTTTTACTCCATAAAACATACGACTCATATCTGTTACATTACTGGTATCCCACTCTGATATATCTCCTTGAAATGATACTAAATCTTTCAATAATGAGCTCATATCAGTAATGAGACGTGTATCTATCATATTTAAGTCTGCTTGGTTTCCTTGCTTTTGTATTTCTGCTTCTATAATTTTACGCAACTCGTCTTTTGTTTTTGGTGTATACTGAAATACCCTCTCTATTTGTATGTCCAGTACAGTGTTTACTGTCCCTTCATAGATTCCATTTCCGCTATATGTTATTGTAAATGGCTGTTTTGATACTACCTCAGTAGGAATCCCTGTTATCTCTCCTGTTACTTGATTCAACTTCAGTCCTAAAGGCAATGAAGGACTTACACGAAAAACACCTGTCGCTTGTGCTGGAACTGTGCGCATTGTAATTGTTTCTATTGCTTGCCCTATTTTCCCAATAAGCTCTGACTTACTTGGCTGTATACTTATTACTCCTTCTTTTAATTGCGAAGGAACAAAATTTTTCACTACTATTTCACTTACTGCATTCTTATACGCATCTATATATACAAGCTCTACCTTATATGCGAGATCATTTATAAGGCTCAGTCCAATACTTCCAATAGATTTTCTTCCTACTGCAATATCTTGTATGATTACTTCCTGTACCTTTTTATCGCTAAGAGTATGGACTCTTACTTTCAATGTACTAATATCAGTATTTCTTGCATCTATGCTCTTTTCTTCCCATACAAGATATATACTTTTTTCTGCTTTTATTATCCGAGCTGATTGTAGTCTATCTTGAGGAGCAGTAGTGTCTTTAGGAACTGCTACTGCTTCCTTTATTTCTGGTGATTCCTTGCTTCCTGCTCTTGCCTTGACTGTTATATTATATTGTGTTTTCTGTTGCAAACCTTTTAATGTATATTTTTGACCATTTTTCTTATACTCCGATGCTAGTATCACAATCTCAACAGGTTTCCCTCCTGACACAGGCACCGCTGTAATGACCACTTCTTCTGCTTCTTTTGAAGCATCCCAGCTAATCTGCACACTGCTCTCATCATCTACATTGCTAATTACTACCTGCGATAATGTTAATGAAGTATCCTTTTTCTCTGTACCTTTTAGTAAATCCTTTAAACTTGAGCCATCACAGGCAGAGAGTATGAACGCAAAGGCAATCCACAATAGTATGTGTAACTCCATCCCTTTTCTCATAATAAACTCCTTTTGAAGGATACTACTAAAAAGCTCCTTCTATATTAGCATTATTCCATACCACTTATATAATATAGTACAAATATTACAAAAGTCAAGGGCTAAAATTTCCATTTTTGTGTTTTTAATATTTGTTACTTCTGCTAGAGCAGTTACTGTTTAGTGGCAAGGGTAGTTAATTCTGTTTTTCTTCCTGTAGAGGCTTTTGTAGGATCTGTTGCATTGACTACCTGTACTACTATTTCATAGGTGGTGTTAGGGGTAAGATTAGTTAAATCTACACTTAAAGTTTCTAATTCTAGCGGGGCTGGATCTGCTTTTTTAATCTCTGCTACTGTTCGGGCATTTTTTCCCTTTGCTACATGATATACTTTGTAAAATATATCTCTATCTGTGAGTATTTGTCCATTTGCTTTCTTATGACTGCTTTTAAGCGTTGGTTCAAACCATACTATGGTTATCTTCCTATCACTTATACCACCATTATTATTCGGTGGGTCAACAAAGGGGACATCTGGCGGTGCGGTTGCTTGGCTAATGGTAGTTACTTCTATTCTTACTCCTGTAGAGACTTTTGTGGTATCCGTTGCATTAACTGCTTGTACTACTACTTCATAGGTAGTACCTCCAGTAAGATTAGTTATACTTGTATTTGTCGTTCCCTTTGCTACTTCTAGCGGGGTTGTGTCTGCTTTAATCTGTGCTACTGTTCGGGCTTTCTTTCCTTTTGCTATACGATATACTTTGTAGGATACATCTGCCTGTGTGAGTGGTGTTCCGTCTGCTTTCTTGTGGCTAGCACTAAGATCTGGGACTTGCCATGATACCCTTATACTTGTATCAATAGGATTTCCTGTAACACTGCGGGCATCTGCAGGGGCGGTTGCTTGATTAATGGCAAGGGTAGTCACCTCTACTCTTACCCCTGTAGAGACTTTTGTGGTATCAGTTACATTGATTGCTTGTACTACTATTTCATAAGTGGTACTAGACTTAAGATTAGTTATACTTATACTTGTTGTTCCTTTTACTGTTATAGGAGTAGTATCTACTGTTTTAATCTCTGCTACTGTTCGCTCACTGTCTCCCTTTGCTACACTGTATACTTTGTAGGATACATCTGCCTGTGTGAGTTGTGTTCCGTCTGCTTTCTTGTGGCTAGCACTAAGATCTGGGACTTGCCATGATACCCTTATACTTATATCGACAGGACTTCCTTGAACACTGCGGGCATCTGCGGGGGCGGTTGCAAGACTAGTGGTAGTTACTTCTCTTCTTACTCCTATAGATACTTTTGTGATATCCGTTGCATTGACTGATTGTACTACTATTTCATAGGTGGTATTAGGCTTAAGATTGGTTATATCTATACTTGTTGTTCCTTTTGCTACTTCTAGCGGGGTTGTGTCTGCTTTTTTAATCTCTGCTACTGTTCGGGCATCTCTTCCTTTTGCTACTCGATATACTTTGTAAGATACATCTGCCTCTGTGAGTTGCGTTCCATCTACTTTCTTATGATCGCTTGTAAGCGTTGGGGCTGTCCACGATATACTTGCACTTGTATGGGTAGGACTTCCTTGAACACTGAGGGCATCTGCGGGGGCGGTTGCTTGATTAGTTTTAAGGGTAGTCACTTCTGCTCTTATCCCTGTAGAGACTTTTGTGGTATCCGTTGTGTTTACTGCCTGTACTACTATTTCATAGGTGGTACTTTTATTAAGATTAGTTATATTTGTACTTGTTGTTCCCTTTGTTACTTCTAGCGGATTATTATCTGCACTTATAATATTTGCTATTGTTCGGCTCTCTGCTCCTTTTTCTACATGATATACCTTATACGATACATCGGCCTTTGTGAGTTGTGTTCCATCTGCTTTCTTGTGGCTAGAGTTAAGTGTTGGAGCTGTCCATGTTATTCTTGCACTTGTATCGGTTGGACTTCCTGCAACATCGCTTACCTCTGCGGGGGCAGTGGCAGAGAATGAAATATTAGAAATAGTTACTTCTGCTTTCGTTCCTGTAGAGACTTTTGTGGGATCTGTTGCATTGACTGCCTGTACTACTATTTCATAGGTGGTATCAAGTTTACGATTATTTATATTTGTCGTTGTTATTCCTTTTCCTACCTTTATGGGTGCCTTATCTAACGCTATGATATCCGCTATTGTTAGGCTCTTTGCTCCCTTTTCTACTATAAAAACCCTATACGATACATCTGCCTGTGTGAGTTGTGTTCCATCTGCTTTCTTGTGGCTAGAGCTAAGCGTTGGAGCTGTCCATGATAATATAATACTTCTGTTGATAGTTTTAGATGTAATACTTTTTACTTCTGATGGTGCAGAAGATAGTACATTATCGTCTCTACTACTAGAGCTAGTCGAAGTGCTAGCTTCACAAGCACTTATCAAAATAATAAAAACACTAAAAACAATAAAATATATATAATTTTTTTTCATATTTTACTCCTTCATAAGTTCAAACTTACTGCTTGAATTTTGAATGCATATAACTATACTATATTATAATATACAAAGAAAAAAAATTTTGCAATACCCAACAGCTATTTTTTTAAAAAATAGCCTGTTACTCTCAATTTTAAGTGCTACTTACATAAAATGAGTTACACCAAAAGTGTATACACTAGATAGTAAAATTCCATGATATATTTTACCGTATGTACTATAATTATATATAATGTCGTATACATGTTTTCATAATGGTATATTACTGAGTGGCATCAACAGATTTGAACATGCAGCTATCCTTATAAAAGATACCACGATTATGGATATATTTAATGAAGATAGATTTAAGCAAAAACAAACACTCTTTCCTAGCGATACTCAATATATAGATGTGCAGGGATCTTATATATCACCAGGATTTATTGACACTCATATTCATGGATTTGCAGGATATGGGACGGATAAATTACAGGAAGATCCTCGCTCACTCATCAAAATGGCACAAGCATTACCTCAGTATGGAGTTACTAGTTTTTTAGCAACACTCTACCCTAAACCTATTAACATTATGCAAGATACATTAACACTAACAATAGAAAACATAGAATATCAAAAATCACTCCCCTCAGATCAATATGGAGCCTGTATAGCAGGAGTACACCTTGAAGGCCCCTTTATTTCAAAAAAGCGACTTGGAGTACACAAAGAAGAATGTGCAAGTCTTCCTGATACAGAAATAATGCAGCGTTTTATTGATATAGGTAAAGGGTATATCCGAAATATGACTGTAGCACCTGAACTAAAAGGCATGCATGAGATTGCTATTATGGGTATCAATAATAATATTGTCTTACAAGCAGGACATACTGATGCACGGTACAAACATATTCAAGAAGGAATACAAGTTGGCATACTTCATTCTACGCATTTTTTTAATGCAATGTCTCGTCTTCATCATCGTGATCCGGGAACGGTAGGAGCAATACTCTTAGATTCTTCAATGTCTTGCGAAATTATTGCCGATGGATACCATGTACACCCTTTACTTATTCGTCTTTTGTTACGTAATAAATCTAAAAATAATATAGTGCTTATTACTGACTCTGTAAGTCCTACCTTACAAAAGGGAGGAAAGTGTATAGCAAATGGTCAAGAGGTATACTTACAAGACGGACTTTTCTATACTAAGACAGATAATATCATTGCAGGTTCAGCATTAACGATGCATCAAGGGGTAAAAAATCTCATGCAATGGGGCATTACCCTTGATCAAGCTATATCAATGGCAAGCTATAATCCAGCTACAATTATAAAGATTCCAAAAAAGGGAATGCTATGTCCTGGCTACGATGCTGATATTGTTGTATTTAATAATGATATAGAAATACAATATACTATGGTAGAAGGATATATTGCATATAGCAAATAAATCATATTTGAAATAAAAAAGAGCTATCATGAATGTTATTATACAAGAGGACTATCACGCTATATCTCACTATGTTGCTCACTACACAACACAAAAAATACAGTCAAAAACTACCAACACAGCAGAAACACATACTATGTTTGTACTAGGGTTACCTACAGGATCAAGCATCATAGGTACTTATCAAGAGCTTGTGCATTTGTACCAACAAAAAAAAGTATCATTTAAGCATGTCATCACATTTAATATGGATGAATATGTAGGGCTGAAATCAGATCATCCACAGAGTTATAGCTATTTTATGCATTCCCACTTATTTAATCATATAGACATAGATCCTAACAATATCCACTTATTCAATGGATGTAGCAACAATACAGAGACACAACTTCAAAACTATGAGACAGCTATACAGCAATCTGGTGGCATTGATCTCTTCCTTGGAGGCATAGGACAAAATGGGCATCTTGCTTTTAATGAACCATATTCTTCTCTTCGCTCTTATAGTCATTATCAACTATTAACACAAGATACTCGGCTTGCTAATGCACGTTTTTTTGACAACACTATGGAGAAAGTACCAACAGCAGCGTACACTGTAGGAATACAAACTATCATGGACGCTCGTGAAGTGCTTATTATCGCAAGCGGAATAAACAAGGCCGAAGCGCTCTCTCGTGTTATTGAAGGAAACATATCTCATAGCTGCCCTGCGAGTATTTTACAGTTACACCCACATGCCACTATAGTATGTGATACAGAAGCTTGCAGTGCCTTAGCGCCCGAAACATATCAATACTTTCTCTCTTTACAATAAAATTGTATCTAAGTGCAGATTCATGGAGTATTACTCTCTCGTACGCTCTATCAAAGATGCCTTAGAAACACTTTTTTGCTACTCTTGAGGTTCTATAGCAAGAAAGGAGTATTTCCTTTCTTGCTATAGGTGTGTATGTATCTCTCTATGTTACGATGTACATGCTGGATCACCTCTAAAAATCTTTGGGAGCTGTGCTGTTTTCGTTTCCATAGCTGAGCCTGTAAACATACGACTTTGTAATCTTGATATACTACACAATTTCCATGATGATAAATCTTGATCAAATACAGAAGCATCTCTAAATATATTAATAATATTTACAACTTTACTTACATTCCAGCTTCCTATATTCTGATTAAATACACTTGCTTTATTAAACATACTAAACATACTAGTAACTTTACTTACATTCCAGTTTCCTATGTTTTGATTAAATGCACTTGCTTCATCAAACATACTATCCATATGAGTAACTTTACTCACATTCCAGTTTCCTATATTTTGATTAAAATCATCTGTTTCAATAAACATACCAGCCATACCAGTAACTTTTCCCGTATCCCAATTTCCTATGTTTTGATTAAAAACACTTGCTCCCCAAAACATACTGGACATATTCATTACATTACTGGTATTCCACTGTGTTATATCTCCATTAAAAGTACTATCCTTCCTAAATAATTCACTCATATCAGTAATAGCACTGGTGTCTATCATGTTGAGGTTGGGGCTAGGGTTACTGTTTCCTCCTGAACCTTGCCTTGTTTTTTCTTCGCTGATAATAGTTTGCAGTGCTGATTTTGTTGTTGGTCTGTAATAGGCTTCTGCTTTTCCTGATGGTGCTGTTCTTATATCTGTCCGTATAACAATAGTGGCGGGTACTTTTTTCTTTGAAGCGGTTATTGTACACTGTGCTACATCATAGCTATACTCAGTAATATTAGGGTCACGTATATTGGACTTATTTGCTATGCCTGTTATAGTAACTGTTTTGCTACTCTGATTAAACGATACTGCTAGCCCTGTTTCATCTTTTATTTTCTTTGCATCTGCCTCTAGTATGGTGGCATCACAGGTAAAGGCATTGCCACTGGGTGTGCTGGTAAGTACTCTTGTAGTATTTGATGCTAGTGCTGTGCCTACTGTTGCTGAAACTATGCTAGTGTTTCCTATAGATATTGCACTTGCTTCAAACTCGTGGCGTTCTCCTGCTGATACTTTTGCAGGATCGGTGCTGTTTACTGCTTGCACTACTATTTCGTAGGTCGTTCCGTTTGTCAATCCTGTCAGGGTAGTGTTTGTTGTTCCTGCTGCTATGTTTTTTGTTGCTGTATTAGCATTTGCTTTTATCTGTGCTACGCTTCTCGTTGTATCACCACTCTTGGCAATGCTGTATACTTTGTACGATACTTGTGCTGTTGTTAGGGTAGCTCCTTTATTTGTTTTGTGACTTGCACTGAGGCTGGGAGCTGTCCACGATACTCTCATACCTGTCTGGGCTACTCTTGTCTGTATAGTTGATACTTCTGCAGGGGCAGTCGCTTGCGATGCGGTTGTTACGCTTGCCACTGTCGATACTGCTTTTTTGCTAGTGTCTGTTTTTACTGCTACTTCTACCACAAAGTAATACTTTGTCGCTCCTTTTATTGCTACTACTGGTGCTGTGTCTGCAGACAAACCTAAACTGGCAAGGGCTGGTACTGTGTACACTCCGCTACTTACACTGCCTATATCTATCTTTCTGCCTGCAAGTACTTCTGCTACTGTAGGGTCAGTGTCTTTCTGTAAGCCATACACTGTGTATGCTAGCTGATTACTAGCGGTTATGTTTGTGCCATCGTAGTCTTTCGCTCCTGTAAATGTGCTTAGCTCGGTAAGTACCAGCTTTATTGTGCCTGCTGTGTTTGTTGACGGTGATACTACTAGCTTTCCTGTGAGTAATGACTGATTTGGTGCTACTGCTTTGGAAGTATAGATTTCCTTTATTTCTGTTACATCGGTGTAAAAGCCTGCAGGAAAGAGCTTGTCGCTATTTGTTGCATCGTAATTGGGGGATGTTGTGTTGACTATCCTCACTCCTATGTAGTAATCTTTTGCTGTTTCTATGGGGGTTGCTCCTGCATTGCTTCCACTGGTGCTGTCTACTATTGCTATGGATATGGTTGCTTGAGTTGTTCCTGTTGCTTTTGTGTACTTTGCTACCTTTACACTGCTTTTCTCTGTTGCCCATAAAGCCGATACACTGGCAGGCTTTCCTGTAGTATCTTCTTTCTTGAGGTATAGCACATAGTACGCAAGGTCTGTCGCTTCAAGGGCATTGCCATTTGCCTTACTCACTCCTGCTATTGCTGAGGCATTTACTTGTACTGTTATGACTTTTTTTCCTCTGTTGCTTCCTGTGCTAGGCACTGCAAATACTACTGCATTACTGTTAGTGTAGGTGGTGCTTTTTGGGGTATTTGGTGGTGCAGTAAGCGTTGCTTTCTTTATTGTTGCTGATGCTCCTATGCTATACGAAGGATTGAGGCTGTTTATTGCTTCTACTCCTGCGGTATAGTCTGCTCCTTTCGTTCCTATAAATCTTACTTGTAAGGTACTGTCTCCTGCTATATTCTGTGTTTGTACTCCTGCAAGTCCTTTTATTGCCTCTAGTGTTTTTGTGCTGTGGTCTCCCTCTGCTATGTATACTTTGTACTGTATTTGTGCCTGTGTGAGTTTGCTTCCACTGGGTGCTTTGTTATCATTGGTAATGTCTCCTGCACTAAATGTATAGACTGCTGTTGCGGTTATTTGGGTTACTGATTCTACAGAGAGCTTTGCATCTTTGGGAGCGGGCGGTGCTGTTGAGGTACTATCATATACTGCCACAGTATCAGCAAGAGTAGTTACAGGGCTTACTATGTTATTTGCTATTGTCAAAAAGGTAAAGCGATAATTCTTGGCATTTGCTTGTACCTTAGGTACTTCTAAGCCATCTGCTATCCCAAAAGTAATGGCTGTTACACTTCCTGTTATGCTTTTTTCTGCTACCAGTGTAGCACCATCGTACATACGCAAAGTATAGTAGCTTCCTATGCCTGGAGCTTGCTTAAAGCTTGCTTTTATTTGTATTGCTCCTGTTGTGTCTAAGCTAGGCTTGTTTTGAAAAAGATCTTCTGACGGAGCTGTGGGTTGCGGAGTAGTTATGTCTTTTGTCGCTTGAGTGCTTTTGTTTTCTGAGTAATCAAGCGTGAGTATTGTTATGGTATATGTTTTTCCTTGTGTGAGTTCTTCTACAGAGAGTGCTGTTGTGGGATAGGCTACTTTTTTCTCATTTACTACTGTGGTGCTTGTGCCTTTTTCTGCTATGCTTATGCTGTATTCTTTTATGTCTTTGTTATTGGCTTTTGTTCCATCGGGTGCTGTCCATGTTATCTGTGTGCCTATCTTTGTAGGTGATACAAAAGGATAGCTTGCTTGTATGCTTGTCACTGCATCGGGGGCGGTGCCATCATCTACTGTAGTGGTGGTTGCTGTTATTTTTGCTCCTTTGTTGCCTGTGTAGTCTTGTGACTGTACTGCTATGCTGTATTCAGTGGTAGCTTTTAGTCCTGTTATCTGCGTGTTTCTTAGTGTTCTCTCTGTTATTGTTACTGTCTTTGCAGGGCTGTTCTTTTCTGTTACTGTTATAGTCACTCCTGCATAGTCTCTTACATCGGGGGCTTGCCAGCCTACTACTATGCTTGTTGCTCCTCCTACTGCACTCACATTGCTTACAGGCTCTGTGCTTTTGTCGGTTGTTGCTTGTTCTTTTGACACTGCAGTGGAGTACTTTCCGTTTTGAGAGACATACACTTCTACTTTGTAGGTAAGCGTGCCATAGAGTTTTGTGAGGGCTATGCCATCTTTTGCTACATACACAGTGGCGTACTCTTGATTGTCTGCACTTGCAGAGCTGAGTTTGGCTGTACTGCTATTGCTCACTGTTTCGTATGCTATGAGAGTATTTGTTGCTGTTGCTATCACTCGTACTTGCAGACTTTTTCCTGTACTAAAATCAAAGTTATTCCCCCACTTGATAAGCAGGCTTTCATCGGCTGGGCTATTGCTTTTATCGTTTGCTGTTACTGTAAGATCTGCCTCTGGCAGTGCGGCTACTGTCTGTGAGAGTGCTGAGGGTACTATGCCTCTGAGTGCTTGCTTTGCCGTGCTTTCGTTGCCATTGCTATCTCTGTATACTACTGTTACATCATAGCTTATGCCGTCTATAGTAGGAACAGCAATAGTTACTTCTCCTTGTGTTACATCTTGTACTGTTACTTCTTTTTTTACATTAGTGGTGCTTTCTATCACCTGTACTATGGCTTCTGCTATGTCTGTTTTGCCTGACGAGAGCAGTGCTTTGTCCCATGTTATCTTTATACCATTTGTTGCTGATTCTACTGCTACCTTGTTGAAGGTATCTTGAGGTTTCGTTGTATCTGTCAATGTTGTCACAGAGCGGGTTGTTTTTGGTGATACTTCTGTATCTGAGCCTGAGTTTGACTTCTGGGCTTCTATCTCTACAGTATAATCGGTAGTAGCGTGCAAGCCTCTGAGTACATAGGGTCTGTTTTGTTGAAACAATGTACGATATTCTATTGCAGGAACACGCACTTCTATTGATTGTGCTGGTGTCGTTGATGTAGCTTTTACAACTACATGCGTAGCATCGCTTGGAGCTTCCCAGCGTAACGAGAGCGTCCCATCGTTGCCTGCTGCTTGTATCTGCACATTGGACACTGATGCGAGTGTCGGGGTTACTGGCGTTCCCCCTCCGCCTGAGGAACTACTGCTACTCTCTGCACATCCTACGAGTACGAGGGTAGTTATTGCTAGCACTAACACAAGCGCAACTAGAGTTATGCTATACTTACTTTGTAGCTTACCATTTATCTGATAGTTTAGTTTTTCATTACTTTTTTTCATAATGTTCTCCTTATAATTATCTATTTATTGTATAATTATATTATACATTATACACAAATATCATTATAGCAAAAATACTATTTTTTGTGTTATATCTGAAAATTAAAAAAAAAAAAAAAATACACTGGATTACACAAAAATGCATAGCAAAAAGTGATAATAATGCTACAATAGAGATGCTATGAACAAAATTTGATCCCTACTGAAGCCTTTGCTGTCGCAATTAGCCCTTGAATCTGCACTATAGCAAGAAAGGAGTATTTCCTTTCTTGCTATAGGTTGTATTGCTACACTATGCTATGATGTACATGCTGAACTACCAGCAACCTTTGGATACTGTGCTGTTTTGCCATCCATAGCTGAATTTTTGAAAATATTGAAAAGTCCTTGTACCCTACACAGTTTCCATGAGGATAAATTTTGATCAAATACAGAAGCATTACGAAACATGGCACTAATATTAGTAACATTCCCTACATTCCAATTTCCTATATTTTGATTAAAGGCACTTGCTAAAAGAAACATGGTAGCCATAGTCTTTACACTACTCACATCCCAATCTCCTATGTCTTGATTAAAAGCAGTAGCTTCATCAAACATTGAATTCATATTAGTAACCTTGCTTGTACCCCAATCTCCTATGTCTTGATTAAAGACAACAGCTTTAAAAAACATAGCCCCCATATCCGTTACGTTACTGGTATTCCACTGTGTTATGTCTCCATTAAAAGTACTATCACTATCAAATAAACTATTCATATCAGTAATAGCACTGGTGTCTATCATGTTGAGGTTGGGGCTAGGGTTACTATTCCCTCCTGAACCTTGCCTTGTTTTTTCTTCACTGATAATAGTTTGAAGCTGTGCCTTTGTTGTTGGTCTGTAATAGGCTTCTGCTTTTCCTGATGGTGCTGTTCTTAGCTCTGTCTGTATAACAATAGTGGCTGGCACTTTTTTCTTTGAAGCGGTAATTGTACATTGCACTACATCATAGCTATACTCAGTAATAGCTGTGTCTCGTATATTGGACTTATTTGCTATGCCTGTTATGGTAACTGTTTTGCTATTCTGATTAAACGATACTGCTAGGCCTGTTTCTTTTTTGATTTTCTCTGCATCTACCTCTAGTATGTTTGCATCACAGGTAAAGGCATTGCCACTGGGTGTGCTTGCTAGTACTCTTGTAGTATTTGATGCTAGTGCTGTACCTACTGTTGCTAATACTATGCTAGTGTTTCCTATAGCTATTCCTCTTGCTTCAAACTCGTGGCGTTCTCCTGTCGATGCTTTTGTGTCATCGGTACTGTTTACTGCTTGCACCACTATTTCGTAGGTCGTTCCGTTCGTCAAGTTTGTCAGGGTAGTGTTTGTTGTTCCTGCTGCTACTGTTGTGGGGCTTGAATCTGCTTGTTTTATCGCTGCTACATTTCTTGCACTGCCACTCTTGGCTACTTTGTATACTTTGTACGATACTTGTGCAGCTGTTAGGGTAGCTCCTTTATTTGTTTTGTGACTTGCACTGAGGCTGGGAGCTGTCCACGATACTCTCATACCTGTCTGGGCTACTCTCGTCTGTATAGTTGATACTTCTGCGGGGGCAGTCGCCTGCGATGCTGTCGTTACACTTGCCACTGTCGATACTGCTTTTTTACTTGTGTCTGTTTTTATTGCTACTTCTACCACAAAGTAGTACTTTGTCGCTCCCTTTATTGCTACTACTGGTGCTGTGTCTGATGACAAGCCTAAACTGGCAAGGGACTGTACTGTGTACACTCCGCTACTTGCACTGCCTAGGTTTATCTTTCTGCCTGCAAGTACTTCTGCTACGGTAGCAGTGCCGTCTTTCTGTAAGCCGTACACTGTGTATACTAGCTGATTACTTGCTGTTATGTTTGTGCCATCGTAGTCTTTTGCTCCTGTAAATGTGCTTAACTCGGTAAGTACCAGCTTTATTGTTCCTGTAGTATTTGTTGACTGTGATACTACCAGCTTTCCTGTGAGTAATGACTGGCTGGGTGCTACTGCTTTGGAAGTATAGATTTCCTTTATTTCTGTTACATCGGTGTAAAAGCCTGCAGGAAAGAGCTTGCTACTATTGGATGCATCGTAATTGGGGGATGTTGTGTTGACTATCCTTACCCCTATGTAGTAATCCTTTGCTGTTTCTATGGGCGTTACTCCTGCATTGCTTCCACTGGTGCTGTCTACTATTGCTATGGATATTGTGTCTTGAGTTGTTCCTGTTGCTTTTGTGTATTTTGCTACCTTTACACTGCTTTTCTCTATCGCCCACAGAGCTGATACGCTGGCAGGCTTTCCTGTGGTATCTTCTTTCTTGAGGTATAGCACATAGTACGCAAGGTCTGTCGCTTCAAGGGCATTGCCATTTGCTTTGCTCACTCCTGCTATTGCTGAAGCATTGAGTTGTACTGTTATGACTTTTTTCCCTCTATTGCTTCCTGTTGTAGGCACTGCAAATACTACTGCATTACTGTTAGTGTAGGTGGTGCTTTTTGGGGTATTTGGTGGTGCAGTAAGCGTTGCTTTCTTTATTGTTGCTGATGTTCCTATGCTATACGATGGATTGAGGCTGTTTATTGCTTCTACTCCTGCGGTATAGTCTGCTCCTTTCGTTCCTATAAATCTTACTTGTAAGGTACTGTCTCCTGCTATATTCTGTGTTTGTACTCCTGCAAGGCCTTTTATTGCCTCTAGTGTTTTTGTGCTGTGGTCTCCTTCTGCTATGTATACTTTGTACTGTATTTGTGCCTGTGTAAGTTTGCTTCCACTGGGTGCTTTGTTATCATTGGTAATGTCTCCTGCACTAAATGTATAGACTGCTGTTGCGGTTACTTGTGTTACTGACTCTACAGAGAGCTTTGCATCTTTTGCAGCGGGCGGTGCTGTCGAGGTACTATCGTATACTGCCACAGTATCGGAAAGAGTAGTTACAGGGCTTACTATGTTATTTGCTATTGTCAAAAAGGTAAAGCGATAATTCTTGGCATTTGCTTGTACCTTAGGTACTTCCAAGCCATCTGCTATCCCAAAAGTAATGGCTGTTACACTTGCTGTTATGCTTTTTTCTGCTACCAGTGTAGCTCCATCGTACATACGCAGAGTGTAGTAGCTTCCTATGCCTGGAGCTTGCTTAAAGGTTGCTTTTATCTGTATTGCTCCTGTTGTGTCTAAGCTAGGCTTGTTTTGAAAAAGATCTTCTGACGGAGCTGTGGGTTGCGGAGTAGTTATGTCTTTTGTTGCTTGGCTACTTTTGTTTTCTGAGTAATCAAGCGTGAGTATTGTTATGGTGTATGTTTTGCCTTGTGTGAGTTCTTCTACAGAGAGTGCTGTCGTGGGATAGGGTATTTTCTTCTCGCTCAGTACTGTGGTGCTTGTGCCTTTTTCTGCTATGCTTACGCTGTATTCTTTTATGTCTTTGTTATTGGCTTTTGTTGTATCGGGGGCTGTCCATGTTATCTGTGTGCCTATCTTTGTAGGTGATACAAAGGGATAGCTTGCTTGTATGCTTGTTACTGCATCGGGGGCGGTGCCATCATCTACTGTGGTGGTGGTTGCTGTTATTTTTGCTCCTTTGTTGCCTGTGTAATCTTGTGACTGTACTGCTATGCTGTACTCAGTGGTAGCTTTTAGGCCTGTTATCTGTGTATTGCGTACTGTTCTCTCTGTTATTGTTACTGTCTTTGCTGTTGTTGTTGTGCTGTCTTTTTCCGTTACTGTTATAGTCACTCCTGCATAGTCTCTTACATCGGGGGCTTGCCAGCCTACTACTATGCTTGTTGCTCCTCCTACTGCACTCACATTGCTTACAGGCTCTGTGCTTTTGTCGGTTGTTGCTTGTTCTTTTGACACTGCAGTGGAGTACTTTCCGTTTTTAGAAACATACACTTCTACTTTGTAAGTAAGCGTACCATAGAGTTTTGTGAGGGCTATGCCGTCCTTTGCTACATACACAGTGGCGTACTCTTGATTGTCTGCACTTGCAGAGCTGAGTTTGGCTGTACTGCTATTGCTCACTGTTTCGTATGCTATGAGAGTATTTGTTGCTGTTGCTATCACTCGTACTTGCAGACTTTTTCCTGTACTAAAATCAAAGTTATTCCCCCACTTGATAAGCAGGCTTTCATCGGCTGGGCTATTGCTTTTATCGTTTGCTGTTACTGTAAGATCTGCCTCTGGCAGTGCGGCTACTGTCTGTGAGAGTGCTGAGGGTACTATGCCTCTGAGTGCTTGCTTTGCCGTGCTTTCGTTGCCATTGCTATCTCTGTATACTACTGTTACATCATAGCTTATGCCGTCTATAGTAGGAACAGCAATAGTTACTTCTCCTTGTGTTACATCTTGTACTGTTACTTCTTTTTTTACATTAGTGGTGCTTTCTATCACCTGTACTATGGCTTCTGCTATGTCTGTTTTGCCTGACGAGAGCAGTGCTTTGTCCCATGTTATCTTTATACCATTTGTTGCTGATTCTACTGCTACCTTGTTGAAGGTATCTTGAGGTTTCGTTGTATCTGTCAATGTTGTCACAGAGCGGGTTGTTTTTGGTGATACTTCCGTGTCTTTTTGTGCCTCTATCTCTACAGTATAATCGGTAGTGGCATGCAAGCCTCTGAGTACATAGGGTCTGTTTTGTTGAAACAATGTACGATATTCTATTGCAGGAACACGCACTTCTATTGATTGTGCTGGTGTCGTTGATGTAGCTTTTACAACTACATGCGTAGCATCGCTTGGAGCTTCCCAGCGTAACGAGAGCGTCCCATCGTTGCCTGCTGCTTGTATCTGCACATTGGACACTGATGCGAGTGTCGGGGTTACTGGTGTTCCTCCTCCGCCTGAGGAACTACTGCTACTCTCTGCACATCCTACGAGTACGAGGGTAGTCATTGCTAGCACTAAAAATAGTGCAACAACTATAAATATGTTCAGCTTACCATGTAGCTGATGGTTTAGTTTTTCATTACTTTTTTTCATAATGTTCTCCTTATAATTATCTATTTATTGTATAATTATATTATACATAATACACAAGTCTTATTATATCAAAAATACTATTTTTTGTGTTATATCTTAAAAAAAAAAAAAAAAAATACACTGGATTACACAAAAATACATAGCAAAAAGTGATAATAATGCTACAATAGAGATGCTATGAACAAAAAGGAAAGCACACAAACTGCACGAATTCAAGGAACAAAAAAGAGCAAGGAAAATAAAAATTAGTCCTTGAATCCGCAAAGATTATTTCTTTAAAACAACTTTTTTTAATTTGTTATATAATAAACATAACTAATTTATTAAGGAGGGTATATGAAACATTTTTTCATATTCAGTAGTATTTTTCTTTTTACTATCAATATTATAGCGTTTGCTGGAGGCTCTAACGAAGCAGATAATGCACAAGAGCTTATTATTGCAACAGTCAATAATCCAGATATGGTTACAATGAAAGAACTTACTCCACAGTTTACCGAAAAAACAGGAATTAAAGTTACGTATGTGGTACTACCAGAAAATGAGCTTCGTCAAAAAGTGACACAAGATGTAGCTATAGGAGGAGGAAATTATGATATTGTAACAATAGGCACCTATGATACTCCCTTTTGGGCAAAAAATGGTTGGATTATATCATTAGAGCCATATTTTGATGCTATGTCTGTAGATGAAAAAGCACAATATGATAGAGATGATATATTTAGTGCAGTACAAAGTGCCCTTAGCTCTGCTGATGGAGAGTTACATGCACTGCCTTTTAATGCAGAAGGTTCGGTGCTGTTTTACAGAAAAGATCTTTTCGAAGAGGCTGGGCTAGAAATGCCTTATGAACCTACATGGCAACAAGTGTATGAGTTTGCTACACAGCTGCACAAACCTGATCAGGGACAATATGGTATAGTACTGAGAGGGCTTCCTGGTTGGGGTCAAAATATGGCTCCTTTTGGCACTATCATCAATGCTTTTGGAGCACGTTGGTACGACAACGATTGGAATCCTCAGTTTAATACTCCAGAAATGAAAGCTGCATGGGAATTTTATAAAAAGATTATTGTTGATGCAGGAGAACCTGGACCTACCACTGTTGGTTTTACCGAAGCTCTTGCTTTAATGACATCAGGAAAAGGAGCTATGTGGTATGATGCTACTACCGCTGCAGGGTTTCTTCAAACCCCTGAATCAAAAGTAAAGGGAAAAATTGGGTATGCACTTGCTCCTACCGATAAGAAAAAGAACAATACTTGGTTTTGGTCATGGGCACTTGCAATTGAAGCATCTTCAAAAAAGAAAGATGCAGCGTTTCAGTTTCTAACATGGGCAACAAGCAAAGAATACATAGCTATGGTAGGCGAAACAAAAGGATGGGTGCAAGTTCCCGGAGGAACCAGAAAATCACTGTACAATAATCAAAAATACCAAGAAGTAGCTGATTTTGCACAAATAACATTTGACTCTATGGCTGCCGCAGATTTTGATAATCCTTCACTTGATCCTGTACCTTACAAAGGAATTCAATTTGTATCAATACCTGAATTTCAAGGAATGGGAGAAAAAGTTGCACAAGAGTTAGCGGCATATCTTACCAACCAAAAAAGTATTGATGAAGTACTACAATCTTCACAGGCAATAGCGCTTGAAGTTGCAGAAAATGGTGGTTACAAAAAATAACAGTATATGCAAAAATTATTAAAGCGGGAATGGACCTTGTCCCTTCCTGCTATTGTAGTAGTTGCTTTCGTTACTCAAGGTCTTTTTTTAGGCACAATTATTTTAAGTACGCTAAAGTGGAATATCATACGTCCTGATCTTGGTATTTCGTTTGTAGGTATTGCTAACTTTATAAAGCTGTTTACTTCTTTCGAGTCATATAAAATAATCTTTACTACTGTACTCATAGCCTTTGTATCACTTTTTTTATCATTTTCTTTTGGGTTTGGTATTGCATTGTTGCTTCACAAAGATTTTTTTGGAGTACAGTTGCTTCGCGGACTTATACTGATACCTTTTTTTACCACCGATGTTGTATGTGGAATAATATTTAAGACATTGATACTTCATCCTTCTTTTGGTATTGCAGGACACATAGCAACACTGTTTAATAGTACTCCCATAGATTTCTTTGGCAACTATGCATTGCTCACTGTTATATTTCTTATAGTATGGCAATGGACTCCTTTTTTCATATTGATATTACTCGCAGGACTACAAAGTATGGATACACAACAACTAGAAAGTGCTCATATTGATGGAGCAAACAAAATAATGAGATTGTTCTTTATTATCATACCAAATATTCTGCATCATATTCAGGTAGCAATATTACTCGGCTTAATATTTATCCTAAAAGTATTTGGGCTTATCTATGTAACTACTTCTGGTGGACCAGGTATTGCAACTACCACTCTTCCCTATATTGTGTACAAAACAAACCATTTTAAGCTCGAAGTAGGAGAAGCAGCTTCACTGTCAGTGCTTACTGTAATACTCACAATAATCATATTATCGTTACTATTTAAGTATTTTCAAAGGAAATTGGAATCGTAGTATATGAACATTACCATTAAAAAATTATTTTCAAAATACCTCAGTATATTCTGCATAACAGGTATAGTAATACTATGGATTTTCCCTGTTATATATATTTACCTCACGAGCTTTAAGACAGAAGAAACAGTAGTTCCTCCTAATATCTTTATTACAAATTTTACATTGGAAAATTATAAAGATGTACTCACTCCAGAAATATTACCATTTATAAAAAATTCTTTTATGGTGGCATTGGGGTCAGTACTTTTCTCTCTGCTGTTAGGTGTCCCTGTAGCATATAGACTTGTATTTGGCACTATGAAAAATCCTCATTCTTTGTATTTCTGGTTTCTTAGTACTTTTATATTACCTCCAGTTGCAGTGCTCATTCCTGCTTTACTTATATTGAAAACATTTGGATTATTGGACTCCATCCCAGGACTGATTATTATCTATACAGGAACGCATGTTCCAATTATTATATGGCTTACAACAGCATTTTTTAAGGATGTACCAAAAGCATTAATTGAAGCAGCATACATAGACGGCTCAAACATTTTTTATTCTTTTTTCAAAATAATACTTCCTCTGTCTAAAATGGGTATTATTTCTGCAGGATTATTAGTATTCGTATTTGTATGGAATGAGTTTTTCTTCGCTATAAATCTTACTGTTTCAAAAGCAAATACCCTACCCGTTTATATGTCCACTTTCTTAACCCAAGAAGGGTTATTCTGGGCAAAGCTGTCGGCTATTGCTTCAGTAGTTATTCTTCCTACTATCATATTAGGAATGTTTTCACAAAAAGCATTAGTAAAAGGACTTACTTCTGGTGCAGTAAAAGGATAAATAATAGAAAGTATATACATATAAATTATACTAAAAAATAAGGAGGTAGTATGGATAGAGAAAATCATACATTTTCATTAAAAGGAAAAAATGCATATATAACTGGAGCTGCACAAGGTATAGGGGCAGTGATTGCCCACGCTTTTGCTGCAGCAGGAGCTAATGTCGCTATTGTTGATATACAGAAAAAAGCAGAAGAGACAGCACATGAAATTAGAAAAAAATATAATGTGCAATCATTTGCTTGTATTACTGACATTACTCATCCAGACGATATTGCGGTTCTAAAAAATCAGCTTAGCAAAGAATTTGGTACTATTGATATTGCTTTTAATAATGCTGGTATTGTAGACAATGCTCCTGCTGAAACTATGTCCTATAGTGCATGGTCAAAAGTTATAACAACAAACCTAAGTGGTATATTCTTAACCAGTCAAATGGCAGGACAGTTAATGATACCACAAAAAAAAGGAAGTATTATCAATACTGCTTCTATGTCTGCCCATATTGTAAATATTCCTCAAAAACAATGTGCATACAATGCATCAAAAGCAGGAGTTATTCAGCTTACAAAATCGCTTGCTGTAGAATGGGCTACTCATAACATCAGAGTTAACTCTATAAGTCCTGGTTATATTGTAACAGATCTTACACAAGCACTTCCACAAGAATGGATGAGCGCATGGAAACAACAAGCTGTGTCCCGATTAGGAGTTCCAGAAGATCTTTCGGGAATAGTACTGTACCTTGCAAGTGATGCAGCCTCTTTTACTACTGGTTCTGATTTTATTATAGACGGTGGCTTTACTTGTGTATAAATAACATACGAGAGTATGTATACATATCAAAAAAAGGAGTGTAATAATGAAACAAGCAATAACAACAGCAGTAGAAACTGCAGAATTAAGAGAACATGATGTTCCTGTCATTTCTGAACGAGAAGTTCTTATAAAAATGAAATATGTAGGTATTTGTGGATCAGATATACATATTTTTCATGGAAAGCATCCATTTGTGCCACCTACTCTCTTTCCTTTAGTGCAGGGACATGAGGGTACTGCTACTGTTGTAGAGGTAGGTGCTAAGGTAAGCAATTTCTCAGTGGGAGATTCTGTCGTTATCATGCCACAGCTAACATGTGGTAACTGTGAACAGTGCAAACAAGGGCGCTATAACATATGCAAAAAATTAAAAGTAATAGGATGCCAATGCGATGGATTACTCAGTGAATATTATAAGATAGCTCCTGAACATATACTTACCGTTGATGCTGCTATTAGTGACACACAGGCGGCTATGGTAGAACCGCTTGCAGTAGCAGTGCGTGCAGTACGAAGAGCAAAAGATGTTATAGGAAAAAAAGTATTAGTGTTAGGTGCAGGAACAATAGGCAACCTTGTTGCTCAAGTAGCAAAAGCCTATGGGGCACATCAAGTAATGATAAGCGATCTGTATAAACCACGACTAGATATTGCAGTACGTGATTGTACTGTAGATTTCGCAGTACAAGCAACAGAACATTCTTTACAAGATGCACTCCATACTCATTTCGGCTCTGATGGAGCTGATATTATTTTTGAGTGTGTTGGTATTGAAGATACTATAGAAACTGCACTCCTTCATTGTGAGAAAGGAAAAGAAGTAATAGTCGTAGGAGTATTTGGAGAGAAAACAAATGTATCTATGGCTTTAGTACAAGACAAGGAAATAGATATAAAAGGAGTGCTTATGTATAAAAGAGAAGATTATATATCAGCACTTGATTTAATAGCACAAAAACGGGTTAATCTTGACGCCTTATTATTTAAGATTATTCCTTTTAAGGAATATCCAGATGTATATACACTTATCAATAATAATAAAGAAAAAGCCCTTAAAGTTCTTATAAAAATGGAGGATGTAATATGAAATGTGTGAGTGTAGAATCAAAAGGAAAGGTACTTATAAAAAACATAGATATACCAACTCCAAAAGCAGATGAAGTACTTATACAAGTAAAAGCAAGTGGTATTTGTGGGACAGATATTCATATTATGGATGGTGATTATGTTGCGAACTACCCACTTATCATAGGTCATGAATTTTCAGGAAAAGTAGTAGAAATAGGATCGCAGTGTCAAAGGATTGCCGTTGGAGAACGAGTAGCAGTTGAGCCTAATATTCCGTGTAATAACTGTGAATTTTGTCTCAATGATAAACATCATTTTTGTAGCAACATGGTCATCCCTGGAGCACTTATTCCCGGAGGTATGGCAGAATATGTCTGTGTACCCGAAATAGGAGTATTTCCTATTAACTCTATTCCTTATGACGCAGCTGCTTTTATGGAACCGCTTTCCTGTGTCATTCATGGGGCAAGCAGGCTTGCCATAAAGTCAGGAAGCCGTCTTCTTGTTATGGGAGCTGGCCCTAATGGCGTACTGCAAGGAAAAATAGCTTCATTACAAGGCATTACAGAAATAGATTATTTAGAAAAAAATCCTTTTCGTGCAAATGAAGTAAAAAAATATAATTGGGGAACTATTTTTTCTACTATAGAAGAAGTACCAAAACGTCACTACGATGCTGTAATAGAAGCAACAGGAGTAAATGCACTCGCTAGCTTTGCTTCTCAAGTAGTAAAACCTACAGGAAAAATACTTTTATTTGGAGTGCCATCTATGGGATCAAAAATAGAACTTGATGCATTTTCTCTATTCAAAAACGAACTGTCCTATATAGGAACATACACTTCAAAAAAAGATAGTTTACAAGCTCTGTCATTACTAGAAAAAAGCACACTCAATGTAGAAGAACTTATATCGCATCGTATTACCCTTGAACAAGTTCCTGAGTTCCTTCTTAAGCTAAAATCTCTTGAAGAAAATATCAAAAAAGTAATGGTTATAAACGATTAAATATGAAACAGTATATTGCAACCTTTGGTGAAATAGTAGTTGAAATTATGGCAACAAAAATAAACCAGAGTTTTCTTTCAGCGGGAACATTTACAGGCCCTTTTCCTAGCGGCGCACCAGCTATTTTTATCAACCAAGTAGCTCTTTTACAAGAGCCTACTCGTATGTATTCTTGTATTGGCGATGATAATTTTGGAACATGTGCTATCAATAGATTAGCTCAAAGTGGTGTCGATATATCCTGTATTAGTACTACGCAAGAACGAGCAACAGGGGTAGCTTTTATACGATACAATACAGATGGAACACGAAATTTTATCTATCATATTGATACTGCTGCCTGTGGATTGCTCCATAAAGATGCTGTACCTACAACATTTCTTGATAATGTTTCTTATCTGCATATTATGGGATCATCGTTATATAATCAAGCACTTATGGAGCTTGCGCTACAGTGTGTTGATACCATAAAACAGGCAGGAGGAAAAATTTCTTTTGATGCAAATATTCGACCAGAGATTATTCGTGCCGACAAGAAAAAATTAGCATGTTTACGATATATAGCAAGCAAAAGTGATGTGTATTTTGCAGGAGAAGATGAAAATCAATGGCTATTAGAAGATACACACACTATTCATGCACAATCTCATGAAGATTCCATTGTGCAGTTTCTCTATTCTTGTGGCGTTTCAACAATTATTATAAAAAGGGCAGAAAAAGGAGCTACTGTCTATTTTAATCATAATGAAAGAGTAGATAAAAAAGCTATGCCTATAACAAGTATTGACCCTACAGGAGCAGGCGATTGTTTTGCTGGTGCATTTATCGCTGCAATCAATAAAGGGATGACTATACAGGAGGCTCTTGACTATGCAATTATAGCAGGAGCTATGGCAGTGTCAAAACAAGGACCGATGGAAGGAGCTGTACATATTGATACCATAAAAAAATACTTGAAAAAATTACAGTAATTGGTATAAACTTTATCGCTAGCACTCTTTGGTAACGAATATCAGTTTTATCAAAACAAAATTCAAAGCTCTCATTTGCGTATGACTTAAATGCTTTTTCAATACACTCTTTACCATAGTATTCTAGAGCCATAGCTTCTCCTTCTACATATTAGTGCTTTGCTATTTTAGCAAATCCTGCTCCTTTTGTGAAAGTAAAAGATTCTAATAAATCACTACTAGTATAATCCATACCAATTTCATTATTCAGAGAAAATAATTTGGGAGTAACTGCATATGCATTATTGCTTTTCTCTTCTTTTAAGGCTGTTATTGTTTCCTGTAGCCTCTTATTTTCTGCTTCAAGAGATTTTAATTTTTCTTGTATTCTTATTGTTCCTTTTAATTTATGAACAGCAGTCACTTGTTCAAGCAAAGCATATAATTGACGATACGGCTCTAATGAATGAGTACTTATTTCAACTATCATAGAAAGTTCATGAAAAGAATATGACGATAAAAAATCATCAAGTAACACATGCAAATCCTTCTCTATATCTTCTTTTTTTTCAGATACACATGATACCCCTAAAGGTAACACCAATGTATAAAAATTTTCTGTATCATATTTCATGGCATAGCTTAAACAAGGAAAAGAAAATAAAAATTTCTTTTCTTCCCCTTCTATTTTCTTATCACAAAAAGAAGAACCAAAACCAATAATTTGTCTTATATCAAGCTCTTTACAGAGCTGTTTAATCCTTTTGTCAAAATAATCAGGGTGATTTTCCTTCTTAATATTTCTAGTAGCCATATTATTATGGTAATATATCCCAATAATAGTGTCAAATATATATGTTTACCACAATTACTACTTTTCCTGCTCAATATACTGTGATATACTGGATATGTTTGCTACTAATTCCTCAGCACTTGAAAGATACGGAGAGATAGTGCATGCTAACTTTGCATGAAGTAATGTTGCTATTGCTACCTGTTTCTGTATGCTTTCTGCATCAAGTCCAGTACTATGAAGATCTGTGTTGCTCACACAATATGCTAGATAACTTGCTACTAGTCCTGCAAGCACATCTCCACTTCCTGCTTTTGCAAGTGCAGCATGACGTCCATCTACAATAAGCGGAACTGCATCTTTGTATACTATTGCGGTAACTGATTGCTTTGCTATCACTACTGCATTATAGCGCATAGATACTGTATGTGCTGATTGCCATAGATTAGCATGCTGAACAAAATCTGCATCAAGCATGCGCATTTCTCCTATATGAGGAGTAAGCACTAGTTTTGGAATCTGCTGTTCTTTCACAGCATGTCTATGTGTGTATTGTGTCAATCGTTCTAAATACGATAGACCATCAGCATCAATAACAGTCAGTGCATGTTTATGTACTATATCATCAATAAAAGAAATATCTCTCGTTGTTCCCCAACCAGGACCAATAAGTGCCACATGAGGAGAGGGAATATTTCTTATCGATAGCCCCGTAATCACAGAAGGACAATACACACTCAGTCCCTGTGCTATATGCTCATCAACTATAGCGTATACCATACCAGCAAAAGACTGTGAAGCACTCCGTGCTGCCAAATAAGCAGCCCCAGGCGTCTCTTTGCTCCCTGCTGCTAACAACACTACTCCCCGAGATCGTTTATATGTATCACAAGACATTGCTGGCACAAGCAGAGAAATATCACTCTCTTCTACTATATAAGCACTTGCTTTTGATGCATCTAACACTTGTTGAGGAAACCCTGGATTTTCCACAATGATAGTACCACACTGTGTGCGATTATGCGGATAATACATTGCCATCTTTGCAAGACCAAAGCTCACTGTAATATCGGCCTGTATGACAAATGAAGATATTAATGATTGCTGCTTTCCTTCCCATTGTTCTAATATACCACTGGGAATATCCACAGCCAGCTTTTTTGCGTTACTTTTATTCACACAAGAAACTACATCTTGGTATTGTAAAGGACGATTTATCCCTACCCCTGCTATACCATCTACTATCCAATCATGAGCATCAAGAGATGCAATCTGTCGTAACATTAGTTCCAGAGAAAGTATAGGACAATTAAGCGATACTAACATATCATGTTGTATGCATGCAAGCCGACTTTTTGGCTTGCTTACAAAACTTACACTTATATCATATCCCTTATTAAAAAGAGTACGTGCAAGCACCTGTGCGTCTCCCCCATTATTTCCACTCCCACATAACACACATATTTTTCTTTTCTTATTATCTAGCTCTTTCTCTAAAAGCCTTACCAGTATATTTCCTGCCTGTTCCATAAGTACTATATCAGGTATGGCATATTTTTCTTGACTAATACTGTCGATATTTTGAGCACTATGATATGATATTAGCTTTTGCATTCTATTTCCTCACTGAGATATACTTGTTTTCCACCAGTACACACTTGCCTGATTTTCTTCCAGAAACAAGGCAGACAAAAAACCATCTTTTGATATATTATACTCTGCGAAAACAAATTCTATATCGGGTAAAACAGGAATAATTATATTTTCTATATTTCCTTTTTTGTCAAACACAAGTACATTTGGAGCATTGTTAGACAGAGTGGCATCTTCACCTACACCATAGCTAAAAAAAACAAGGCGTGATTTTTCATCCGCAAATTGTAACTCCAATGACTCTGTAGGAGAAAAAGAGAGTTTTATATAATCAGTATACTCCCCTGTTTGTAAATCTAATGTATAAATAAGTGAATCGAAAAAATCTATACTTGTAGTCACTTCTGAATTACTCTCTTTTTCATAAGTATAATAATCAACTTGTACTAACAATGTGTCAACATTAAAAGAAGCCACTACTTTGTTGATAACGCCATATATATATTGATCTGAAGCATTGATTGCTAAAGGGTATTTTGGATACAAAGAAGAGGAAAAATATGTTCTATTTTCAAGCCTCCCATTATTATTGAATACATACATAACTTTCCCATTTTTTTCTGAACTAAAAATGGCTATGGTATCTTCAATGAGTATATCAATGGCAAGTATAGAAAAAAAATCATAATTTTTCTGGCCTTCTCTCCCAATATGCAAAGTGTTTCCATCGACAGAATATGCAAATAACTGAGAAAGTGCTTGTTCCGTGTCATTTATCGGAACATAAGAAGAAACATCATCGCTAGAGAGAGCATTTGCAAAAATAATACGCTCATTACTATCAACTGCAAGTAAAGTAATGTTACCTATATCATTATTAAGTACGGTATTATCTATTGTATTCAACAATACTCCATTAGAAGAAAATTTCATAATTCTATTTCCATTAGCAATAAAAAAAATGTTATTGTTCATAGTTATTGTACTAGGATTATATTGATAAAAATCTCTTCCCCAACTCTGAAATTCTCCATCCAGTACTCCAATCGGCATAGAAAAAGCAAAATTTGCAGAATAAAATGTATTTTTTTGACAAGAAATAAATAGGATAATAACAATACAGATGCTACTCACTATACGAAATACATAAAAAAATCTCTTCATATACTTTTTCATAATACCATATTTTGTAATAAATATACTATTAGAGTATAATAGTAGTAATGTTTGGATTATTCAGTAAAAACAATGCAATTCCTCGAAAAAGTATGCAAGAAATACGCTCAATTTTTCACTATTTAGCAAAAATCAATACATTAGAATCATGGGCGCGTTCATTAGCTCCTACACAGTTTCCAGAAGAGACACAAAAACTCATAGAGGCAATACAAAAAAAAGAAGAAACACTTGACTCAGTAATACCTACTGCGTTTGCATTAGTACGTGAAGCAGCACGAAGAGTACTTGGAGAACGTATGTTTAATGTACAGATCCTTGGTGCAATTATTTTACATCAAGGACGTATATCGGAAATGAAAACAGGAGAAGGCAAAACGCTTACTTGTACAGCTGCAGCATACTTAAATAGCCTGAGCAACAATCCTGTTCATATCGTAACTGTAAACGATTATCTTGCTAAAAGAGATGCAGAATGGATGGAACCTATATTCTCTTTTTTAGGACGAACAGTAGGATACATTATCCCTAGTTTAGGACTAGACATTAAACGAGAAATGTATAGCCGTGATATTGTCTATGCAACAAATAATGAACTTGGCTTTGATTATTTACGAGATAATTTACGAACTACAAAAGAAAAGCTCCTTGAACGAGGATACCATTATTGCATTATTGACGAAGTTGACTCTATTCTTATTGACGAGGCACGAACTCCATTGATTATATCAGGACAAGCAAGCGATGATACCATTAAATTTAAGCATTCTAATAGCATTATAGGATATCTAAGCGAATGTAAAAAAGATCCGAAAACAAATGAATATCCAGAAGATGAACAATTAAGTGGAGATTACAAACTACAAGAAAAGAACAAGAGTATTTCTTTTACTACAGAAGGTATACAAAAAATTGAAAAACTTTTGAAACAACATAATTATATCAATGGATCTTTACAGGATATTGAAAATTTTGAATACATACATTATGTAACTCAATCCTTAAAAGCACATAAATTATTTCATAAAGATGTTGACTATATTGTAAATGATAATAAAGTAGAAATTGTTGATGAATTTACAGGACGTGTCTTAAGTGGGCGAAGATACTCTGATGGGCTTCATCAAGCCATAGAAGCAAAAGAAGGCATTCGAGTAGCGTTACAAAATAAAACTCTTGCAGCAATTACATTTCAAAATTTCTTTAAGATGTATACAAAACTCTCAGGAATGACAGGAACTGCCGCTACAGAAGAAAAAGAATTCTTAAATATATATGGACTTGATGTAGTAGAGCTTCCTACAAACAAACCTGTTATTCGAGATGATAGACAAGATTTGATTTTTGTCAATGAAAATGCAAAATTACAAGCAATTGTACATGAAATAGAACAAGTACATCAGACAGGACAACCTCTGTTAATAGGTACTGCATCTATAGAAAATTCCGAAAAATTAAGCCGCTTACTTGAAAAGAGGAAAATGAAACATAATGTGCTTAATGCGAAAAACCACGAACATGAAGCCTTCATTATTGCTGAAGCAGGAAGTATTTCTGCTATAACTATTGCAACCAATATGGCAGGACGAGGAACTGATATAAAACTTGGGGGTAATCTTGATTATAAAATACAGAAAGCTATACAACCAGATATGTCAGAACAAGAACAAGAATATACTAAAAGACAAGTGTATGAAGCATGGAAAAAAAGCTATCAACAAGTAACAGATTTAGGTGGATTATATGTACTAGGAACTGAACGTCATGAATCACGCAGAATAGATAACCAACTACGAGGAAGAAGTGGACGACAAGGCGATCCTGGAGTATCTCAGTTTTATCTTTCCTTAGATGATCAGTTATTACAATTATTTGGAAAAGGGATACATCATCTAAAAAATCTCATGGTAAAAACTATGGACGAATCTGAACCTCTTTTTCACCCTCTTATTACTCGTACTATGCAACGAGCACAAAAAAATGTTGAAGATAGAAATTTTGAAATTAGAAAGCACTTACTTGACTTTGATTCTGTTCTTAATCAACAAAGAATTATTATATACAAAGAACGCGAGAAAATACTTTATAGTGAACATTTAATAGAACGCTTAAAAAAGAATATTGAGGCACTTTTAGAACCATATAAGAACACAGAAAAACAAGATTTACATACTGCAGTACAAGATATAAAAACAAATTTTTTAGTGCAGCAAGAGTTACATCACTATACTTCGGCACAAGACATTACATCTGCCTTGTATAATGATATAGAACATAAAGAGAGTCTTGTTGGAAAACAATATTTTAATGAGCTAATAAAAACACTCTATTTACAGAACATTGATACACAGTGGCAAAATCATATCGCCAATTTAGATGAACTTCGCCAAGCTGTATATCTACGAAGTTATGCACAAAAAAATCCTCTTTTAGAATATAAACTTGAAGGATCGAAAGCGTTTAATGCTATGTTTGAATCTATTTCTCAGACTATTTTACGAACCTTTTTAGGCATGCACATAAATGAGAAAGAAAATAACACTCCATTAACAGTAGGACTTTCCCATAATACACAATTACACACACAACATCAAACTATGTCACTCTTTCAAGGACAATCAAACACATCTACTCAAACCTCTACAGCACAAAGAAAAAAACAATCAACGATAGCACAAGTAGTAAGAACAGAAAAAGTTGGACGAAACGAGCCTTGTCCTTGTGGAAGTGGTAAAAAATACAAACATTGTCATGGTGCAGCCAACTAAGGACTCAATACACTACCAATATACTAGAGTAACAGCACACTAAAACAGAACAAGATACACTGCCATTTTCCTCATATTTCTTATATTTTACTATATATTATATCTCTTTTTTATATATATTTATACGATTTTATAAGAAACATTGCAATTTTTTTTCAATAGTTGCGTATTATATAGTAGAAGAAAACGGTACAGTAAAAACTGAAAATACATGGATAATAAAGACTATACAGACCAACAGCTTGTAAAAAAAGCATTAGAAAATGTAGATTTTTTTTCTAACATAATTGAAAGGTATGAGAAAATGATGTTACGTTATATATATAGAATATCTTCCTTTCCAATAGAACAGTGTGAAGAAATACTACAAGACGCTTTCTTAAAAGTATGGAAATCATTAAACGAATATGATCCTTCGCTATCATTTAGTAGCTGGTTGTACCGTATAGTATATACAAGTACCATTTCATACTGGAGAAAAGAAAAAAAGCATTTACAAAATGTATTGTATAGCGAAATATCTATTGAAGATTATTCAAATATGAAAAATCTTGATGATGAAATTTTTAGAAAATTTGAAAACGAACAGATTAAGCAAGCATTACAACAGCTTCCTATTGAATGGAGAGAAATATTAGTACTCCGTTACTGGGAAACAAAAAGCTATGAAGAAATATCTGATATTGTAAAAAAACCAAAAAGCACCGTAGCCACGCATATAAAAAGAGCAAAAGAAAAGCTAAAAAAAGCGTTACTCAAATTAAGGAGTGAACAACATGGAACATAAGAATAATAATACAAAAGAAAACAAAGCAACTACTTTACATGATACTACTGGAAATATCAAAAAAAAAGTAATAGAGCATATCAAAAAAGAGAACATTAAACCACAACCAAAAGCATATTTTAAGATAAAGAATATTCTATTTTGGGTATTATTATCAGTTTCCATTATTATAGGAATACTAGCAACAGGCATGCTATTTTATTTCAAAAAAACACTTGGGGATTATTTTTTTACCGACCTTAGGTTTCAAAATAAACTACGATTCCTTTCTATAAGTGTACCTATTTTCTGGATTATATCTCTCATTCTATCCTTCTATGGAATCGTGAAAGGATATCGTAATACAAAAAATGGATATAAAATACCAAACTTTATCTTAATTATTCTCATAAGCTCTTTACTGTTAATCATAGGAACACACAATATTATTACTACACTACTAGAAAAAATTGATAGAGGATTTCATTTTTTACCAAGATACATGAAAATAAGAGCTCGTAACGAACAAAATTGGATGTCACCGCATAGAGGCCTTATTGCAGGAAGAATTATTAGTATTAACAAAGAAACAAATACTATTACAATTACTCTTCTAAACAAAGAACAATGGGACATACATATATCGGATATACAACATTTCTCAGACAAATTTCATCACTGTAGAAAACAGCCCGAAAAAAAACATCAGTTTTTTACGCAGAAACAACAAAGAACACAGCAACACTGTAATACTACAAAAAAAGATACATACCATAGCGCTACTATTCTTGATATTCTTGCTACGATACTGATTGATAAAGAGACAGTATTTATTCGTGCAGAAGGACAGGTGATAGGTGATTTACAGTTTAAGGCCGAAAAGCTATTTCCTGCATTTTATAATCAGCCTTA
Source organism: Spirochaetia bacterium (assembly GCA_965226055.1). Classification (GTDB taxonomy): domain Bacteria; phylum Spirochaetota; class Spirochaetia; order WTKD01; genus CBDDCA01. Next base: position 266,197 of record CBDDCA010000005.1, read on the forward strand.
TGATCATCCTGACGATATTGGATTTTCTTGCCGTACAAAACCACATCCTCGAAACAAGGAACCTCCACTTTATTGTAACTAACAAACAACATGATTTCATAGTATAAAATAGAAAAAAATATAATAATAAAGGAGAAAAATATATGAACACTATAACAAAAACTATTTATTGTAATGTAATATTACTTACATTATTATTACTAGCAATACCTGCATTTGCTCAAGGCAATACAGAAGATACAGATCAAGAAAATAGTAAAAACTATCATAATACCACGAGAAATTCTTGTGGATACGGTGGTGATAACGATAATTTCAGTTATGATAAGGATCCTGTAAGAAACAAATCGAAACAATCACGTTCCTATCAAAATCATAATAGAAATTCTTATGGAAAATATACACATAGCGGTAATATCAATAGATTATTTTGGAACAAAAAAACAGAAAAAGCTCTTACTGCAAATGATCTACAAGAACAAGATACAAAAGTACTTGAAACTGTAGGAGCAGATATACAGCAGCTTGTTGCTCTCACTACTATTATGTCAGAAATTCAATCTGAAAACGAACATATGAGACAAGTATCAGGAATGAGAAACACAAGAGATTTTCATAATAAAGTATTGCAAAACTTTAATATTGATGTACCTCAAGCTGTGTCTCCCAAAGATATACAAAACACCCTAGACACAACAAATACAACCGCTCTCCATACATCACTTGTATCAACAGCATATTCAATAAGTAATACAATACAAGAATACTCTGATACAGATACAGTTACGACAGCACTGTTACCATACCTTTCTTTACTGCAACAAAAAGCACTACACTATATAAAACAAGAAATATATGCACTAGCGTTACAGAATGAGCAAGTATCACCAGAAATTACTCGCTTTGTTCAACAAGACACATTACTTGCATATGACAACACCATGCGCAGAAACAAATATTCTTCCAGATACAAAAAAAGATCTACAAATGCGTATTAATGGTATACATACATAAACAATATGTAGTATAATATATATAATCATACACAACACTATAAGAGAGGATATGCTTCCTCTCTTATATACTTACCTATAGCCTTAAAAAGCACAAAGGTACTTAAAAAAAAGGACGTAGAGGCAGCGATTCTAAAGGCAATAAATCACTTGATAATAACCGTGATTCAGAATTAAAAATAGCAACCATATGTTCAAAACAGGCACTTTTATACTTATCAGCTCCAATAATAGCACCATTGTTAGCAGTAGTATATTGTTGTTCTTTTAAGCTAACAATAGGCTCAATACAAATAACCATGCCAGGCTTAAGAGACATATTCATATTTTGTTGTTTCTTATAATATACAGTAGGATACTCATGTATGTCTCTTCCTATACCATGCCCAGCAAAGCCATTATATACATGCACCCCAAGACGATGTGCTTCTTCTGATATTTCATGAGCTATATCATTTAAGGTATTGCCTGGTATTGCTGCTTGTACTCCAACACGACTCACTTTCCAAGCTGCATCTCGTAACAGCTGATCATCAGGATCAGGCTTTCCTATAATGTAGGTCCATGAAAGATCAGCGTGCCATCCAAAACTATTTGCCACTAAATCAACAGTAATGATATCGCTATTTTGTAATTTATATTCTGATGGCACTCCATGTGCTAAAATTTCATTTCTTGATATTGATATATCAGAAGAAAAACCTTTATACCCTTTCATAGATGATGTAATATTATATTTCCGATAATACCCTTTTGATTCAAACTCAATCTGATTTTCATTTATATCAACTCTCAGCTTTTTATGAATTTCATATAAAAAATTAAATAAAATTTTAGCTACTTGTGCTTGCTGAAGAATCTCATAAGGTTTTTTTAGGTAAAGTCTTTTTTGTTTTAACTGTTGATTCATTTATTGAATATCAGGACGAAGTATCTCTGCTCCAAACATATACACAGGGCTAACTTTTTTCCAAGGAAATATATGAGAAAAAAAAATAATCATACGAACAGTAAGAGGTATAGAATGAGGATAATCAGGTTCTTTTGTACAAAACAAAGCAATATGGTCAGCTGAGTGCAACAAACGAATACATGTAGCAGGATTAAAAAAATTTATATCATTTGTTTGAGAGAAAATAATAGCACGAAAATGAGAAAAAGAAATTTTATTTTTCTGACAAAATGTCTCCAAGACTATCTTTAATCTATTCTTATTTGTTCCTTCATCTTCATTTGTAATTTGCAACGCTGCCCTAGCTATATAAAGCATTAAATACCTCCTGACTCAACATAACTCCACGAAGCACTTCCTTGCTCAACACAACCTGTATGAGAAAAATAAAAAACAACACCAATGAAATAACAGCTCCTATCCCCCATACAATAATAGAAATCATATACTTGATATTCTTTCGTAGTAATATAGAACATACTATGTTTGAGAGAGAGAAAACGAATGATATAGAAAAACAAAACATAATAATCAGTAAAAAAAAGATTGAAAACTGAAAGTCAGAGAACTGATTCACCTCAAAATACAATAGAGACAGAAGCCCTGCAATTCCAAAAAACATAAAAAAGAAGTATTTAGACCATGTTTTTGTTTTTAAAATTAATACCTGTTGTTTTATACTTAATGCCAAAAAAACCTTCCTATACTATTATTATATTATATGTTAGTGTATGATACAAAGTATTATAAAAGAATAATTAATCATATGATACAACAACAACCTGCTGTATCTGTAACAAAAGCCTCTTTACCTGCAACGCCTCCTTCCACTCCTTTTACGCAATCTCACGATACTATACAAATGGTGGTATTTGATGTATATGGGACTATCTTACATACCCGTATGGGAGAAATTAGTATCCTAGAAAAAAGCAATACTACTGTACTGGACATACCAGAACTAGCATTACAACTTGACATACAAAAAACACAACAAGATTTACAGCATTTAATTTTAGAACAACATACTCTCTCAAAAACAAACAATCATATAGATTACCCCGAAGTAGATATTGTACATATATGGCAAACATACTCTCAACAAGAACCACTGTTTCCTAAAACACTAAGCAAAGAAGAGGCCATGATATGTGCTTTACGATACGAGCTTTCGGTAAATCCAGTATGGGCAATGCCACATGCTTTCCATACCTTACTACGCCTACAAAAAGCAGGATATGCACTTGGAATTATTTCTAATGCTCAATTCTATACTCCTTTAATTCTTGAAACAATATATCCACAATGGCTCGAGCTACAATTTGAAACATGCACATGGTCATATCAACATCGTATTGCTAAACCGTCATCTACACTCTACCAACGTTTCTTACAACAGTCCACATATGACGCAAAATCTATCCTTTATATAGGCAACGATAAACGCAAAGATATTATTCCTGCAAAAACAGCTGGCATGTGTCCTCTACTATACGCAGGAGACAGTAGTTCATATCGACCATACTCCCCCGACTTAGACACTATTGAACACACTTGTATCGTTTCTCTCGATGAAATACTTGCATTACTCCATATACCATAAACAGCAACGGTGCATACAAAATAAGATATTATCGTAGATCCTTATTTTCTTTTTCACTGATTGTAAAAAAAATAGGGATAGCAGTAAAATTATACTGCTTTCGTATACAACGTATAAGATAACTACAATACGATTCAGTAAAAAGAAAACGTGCATTTACATGCAATTCAAAACACATAGGATTAGTACTACTCTGAGCAACAAAACGTAACTTTGCTCTCCTACGCTTAATAATGGGAGCAGGATGATGTTTCATAGCTTGTTGTAATACCCTATTAATATGTGAAGTTGCTATCTTAGTAGAAAGCTGACTTTGAATGATCTGAATATTTCTAAAAAGCTGATCTACTCCTACTCCAGTTTTAGCACTAAGCTGACATAACGGAGCAAAATACAACTGAGGCACTAAATATGCTATTCTCTCTTTCATCTCCAGTTTCATAGCTTCCTTATTTTCTACTAAATCCCATTTATTTAAGCACAGAACAACACTCTTTCTACGCGAAAGTGCTAAGCTCGCTATTTTCTTATCTTGTTCACTCATTCCCTCTTGCACATCAATAAACAACAAAACGATGTCAGCAGAGTTAATATATTCAATAGCTCTCTGATTTGCAAAATACTCAAGCTCATCCCTTACATTTGCTTTACGTCTTAGCCCTGCAGTATCAACAATTCCATATCTTGTGCCGTTCCATTCTATATAATCAAGAGTACTATCTCTAGTCGTGCCTGGCACGGAAGAAACAAGATTTTGCGGCTTTTTCAATACATAGTTAAAAAAGCTAGATTTTCCACTATTGGGTTTTCCTACAATCAATAAACGACATACCCGTTCATCTTGTAAAGTATGTACAGAAGCACCACGAGAATCTTCAAACTCATCTGCAACAATACTTGAAGTATCCAAAGACATTATCGTATTTTGAGGTACATGTTCCATATCTGTAGATCTTGCTTGTTCTATTTTTTCAGACATTGTGTCTATTGTATGCCATAAGGTATCTATATGCATCTTATGTATTGCCGATATACTTATACTATTCTTAATACCAAGAGAATGATATTCATGAGCTGCCCACTGTCGTTCTTCATTATCTACTTTATTTATCACCAATAATACCTTAGACATAAACGGGCGTAGAATTGATGCTATTTCATAATCTTCAGACACTAAACTTTCTACCGAAACAACAAATAAAATAATATCAGATCTTTGTATTTCCTCAATACCTCGTTGAGTAAGCTGTTCAGCATACGGACCTTCACCTAAAACACCAGCTAAGTCTTTTAAGCACATCGTGTAAGCATTTCTTACACATTGATACGTAAGGGCATCACGGGTAACACCAGCAGTTTTATGAGTAATAGCAATACGCTTAGAGGAAAGCACATTAAATAACGTGGATTTTCCGACATTAGGTCGTCCTATAATTGAAATTGAAATCATATGTTATATCTTAATAAAAACATTAGTTATATTGCATAAGATACTCTTGCACTGTATCTTTTATGTTCTGTATACTCTTATAATGAACAATCTCTTCAAACAAAGCTCGAGTATCATCAACTCTCATCTTTGTAACATATGTTATCACACGAGGAAGCTGAAAAATAGACACACTAAAATTTCGCAAACCTGCTCCTAACAATAATGGTATCATCATTCTATCACTTGCAATCTCACCACAAATAGATATATCAATATTCTTTTCATATGAAATATAGAAAATATCGCGAAGCACTCGAAGAAATGAGGGTTGCATACTCTGATACAAATATTCTAATTTTGCATTAGTACGATCGCTTGCAAGAAGAAATTGAAGTAAATCATTTGAACCAACAGACCAAAAATTACAGCTTTGAGCCAACTCTTCTAGTATATACAGTACAGAAGGAACCTCAATCATAGGCCCTATATGAATATTTTTATCATACAATACCCCATTACTATCTAACGTAGACTTTGCTTGTTCTAATAGCTCAAGAAAATCATTCCATTCTTCTAAAGTAGAAACCATAGGAACTAAAATACGAATAGTACCATAATAAGATGCTCTCAAAATAGCCCTCAGCTGAGATAACATAAGCTCTTTATGAAAAAGAGTAAACCTTACTCCACGAAATCCCATCAATGGATTCTCTTCAATATGACTATGAATATATTCCTGCATCTTATCTCCGCCTACATCAAAAGTACGTATAGTGACAGGTTTTTTAGACATAGCCTGTAGTACTTTCATATATATTTGAAACTGATATTCTTCATTATAATAGCTTTTAGATATAGGAAACAAAAATTCGGTACGTAAAAGCCCTACTCCATCGGATAAAGAAACAAAATTTTCTTTCAATTCTTCTAATAACTCAAAATTAATAAAAAAAGACACAGGAACATTATCAATAGTTGTATGCTTACTTATTTTAGCTTCATGTAATATTTTCAAAGCCTCCTGCTTATCATGTTGAAAATGTTGCTGATACTGTTGCTGCAAAGCCTCGTCAGCATTAAGAATAAGATATCCTTTGTTAGCATCAACAATAAGCTCTCTCCCTGTTTTGATGATATGATGTGCCCCATGAACTCCTACTAACATAGGAATATTGTACGATTTTGCAATTAAACAAATATGCGAATTAACTCCCCCTTGTTCCGTTACAATACCAAGAATTTTCTCTCTTGGTAATCGAAAAAAATCATAGGTGAGGAGTAATTTAGATACAATAATACAAGGTTCTTTTAAGTCAAAATCATCTTTTTTATTGTCAGACACAAGATGTGAAATAATCAAAGTAATTACTTCGTTTAAGTCATGCTCTCTTTCTCTCAAATATTCTTGTTCAGAATACTCTAACAAAGTAATATAGTCTTGCATACCATCATAAATAGCCCATTCTGCATTTTGCAATTTAGTCTCTATAATAGAAACTATTTTAGAGTGAAACTCACTATCTTCAATCATCAGTAAATACGCTTCGATAATATCATACGTGTTTTTACTCATATTATTTTGCTTTAACAGAGCAATCTCTTTTTTTGTATCCTCTATTGCTTTTAAGAATCGCTGAATCTCCTCTTTACTCTCTTCTTTCGTTATTGAATATCGTGGAAAGTCTTTATACGATGATTCAAGAACATATGCTTTCCCTAAAGAAATACCTGAGGACGCAACTATAGCTTGACATTTTTTAATTGATGTATCCATGATATTTATATATTTTTCCTCTTACTATAGTATAGTATACTATAGTATAATATACTATATAGTCTATATATACATATATGAAAAAAAACACCAATAGCAAAAATATAAAAAAAAGAAAAAATAAAGCTACTCTCAAAAAAAGAAAAAAAACAATTCAACTAATATTGATTATTGTTCTTGTTACTATTGTGCTTACCTTGCTTATAAGCGAATATATGCGCAACATGTTACAAAATAGCAGCAATAACAATACGACTCACTCTACTCAACCCAAAAAAAAAGAAATAGCAAAAGAAACAGCAAAAGAAAGCACAACAGAAAATGAAGAAAAAGACGAAATAGCAGATACAGAGATATATACTCAAGACACATTGGAGAAAACACAGCGACAAAAAGACACAACAGAAAAAACAACAAGCACTCAAGAGCCAGAATCAGAAACTATGGAAACGTCTGTTTACTTTATTAAAATAGTAGGAGAAACACAACTGCAACCAATACAGTATACACGATCAATTCCCTTTACTCTTTCAGTATTAACAGCTACTTTAGAACAGCTGTTATTAGGCCCCAATAATGATGAAAAGAACACAGGAGCAAAAAGTTTCATTCCTACCCAGACAAACATAAGAAATATATACATCGAAAATAATACAGTGTTTTTAGATTTAAGTGACGAATTTCAGTTTAATCCCTTTGGTCGTCTGGGAGTGTTAGCTCAATTATTTCAAATAGTATATACTTGCACCGAATTTCAAACTATTGATACTGTACAGATACTTGTAGAAGGAAAAAAACAACGCTTTCTTTCAGGTGATTCAGGATCTATTTCTATAGACAGACCATTAAGTAGAACTATACTACTTGAATATGCAGAAAATATTTAGTATATATGTATATCATATACCAATATTAACTACTCTCTTCTACTGCTTGCATACTCATCTTTTTATAATACAACTCAATAGTTTCGTCATGAATGTCTTGCTTACTGTTATGAATTTCAAAAAAAAATTCTTGGTTACCGCTACTTCCTTTTAGTTTTGAAGGAATAACAGTATGCACATAAACATTTTCCTTATACAGCTCCAATAAAACAGCATATACAATATCAGTAAGATGCTTCTTGTTTTTAATTATTCCATTAAAAGGAATTTCTGTTATAACACTATCAATTCGCTTTTTCTTAAAAAAAGAAAGTTCAAACTGTGGCTTACATAATGCTACTATGTACATATCGCGAAGCAATGGTAATATATAATACAGAAAATGTAACAAAGAACGAAAAGAAACATCTACTACTGCAGCATGTGGTTTTCCATATGTAAAACTATCTTCCCTTAACGACAATACATTCGTACGTTCCATAAGAGTAATGTTTTTATTTCTCTTGAGTAAAAAATCAAATTGGTTATACCCAACATCAACGGCATATACATGGCTAGCCCCTGCTTGTAAAAGACAATCAGTAAAGCCTCCTGTAGATGCCCCACAATCAATCCATATCTTATCTTTTACTGTGTAGGATATCTTATCAAGAACTCCTTTTAATTTATCTCCTCCCCTTGACACAAATGTATTCGTTTGTACATATATAACAAACATATTTGCACATACCGTATATTTATGTTTACGTACAATTTCAATAGTGTTGTTCAAAAAAAAATCTTCTTCTAAAAGTATCTTTTTTTGAGTCATAGGTACATGATTACGAAAGGAAGGAGCTTTACATACTGCTATTTCACCACAAAAGATATGCGATAAAAGTGTATCTTTATGTGATGGAAGATCAAAATAAAATGCTTTAGATTGCAAAAAAGAAAGGAGTGTATCATTACGGGTAACATACACTCCTATCCCTGATTTTCTCTGATACATATTCATTACACTACTGTAAGGAGACCTACTATGCTCCTCACACTCACTAGGTAATATACATATAACTATTTCTCTTAACGAGCGTACTCAATAATTCTCGTCTGCCGAATAGCAGTTATCTTTACCCGTCCTGGATATTTTAACTCTTCTTCAATATTTTTACATATGGTACGAGCTATATCCTGTACCTGTGAATCTGACGCTTCTTCGCTATTGATGATGACACGCACTTCTCTTCCTGCATGCACTGCGTATGCGTGCTTCACTCCTTTAACAGAATTTGCTACTTTCTCTAACTTAATGAGACGTTCAATATAATTTTCTAACGTATCCCTTCTTGCCCCTGGTCGTGCAGCAGACATAGAATCTGCTATCTGCACTATTACTGACTCGATACAATTATGAGGAACATCACCATGATGTGCTGCTATTGCATTGATAACCTCAGGCGGCTCATTTATACGCTTTGCAAGCTCTACCCCCAGCTCAACATGAGTAAAATCACTATTTGAATCTATAGCTTTCCCTATATCGTGCAACAGCCCCCCTCGTTTTGCAAGGTTAGCATCTGCTCCAAGCTCCTTAGCTATCATACCAGAGAGTACTGCTACTTCTTGTGAATGACTGAGAATATTTTGTCCATAACTTGTACGAAACTTAAGTTTTCCTATAGTTCGTAACCCATCAACATGCATGCTTCCTTGAATACCTAACTCTAAAAATACCCTTTCTCCCTCATCGTATACTACCTTATTGATATTTTGGGTAACCTTTTCAACTTCTTCTTCTATTCTTGCAGGATGTATTCTTCCGTCTTTAATAAGGTTATTTAGCGTTTGTATGGCAATAGCTCTTCTATAAGGGTTAAAACAAGAAACTACCACTGCATCAGGAGTATCATCTATAATGATGTCTGCTCCAATCAAAGTCTCAATAACCCTAATATTTCTCCCTTCTCTCCCAATAATTCTCCCTTTCATCTCTTCATTTGGAAGTACAACAACAGAAGTAGTAATTTCTGAGCTTACTTCAGAAGCAATTCTTTGAGCTGCTTGAATTAAAATATTCTTCGCTTTTTTCTCTGCATCCTGTAGGGCATCCTGCTCTATACGATGTACAATATCCTTAATCTCTTGCCTGACCCTTGTTTCTGCTTGTTCAATAACACGTTTCTGAGCTTCTTCCAGTGTTAGCCGAGCAATAGACTCAAGTTGCTTATCAAGAGTATGTCTGATATTCTTTGTTTCTGCGTGTAGCTTATCTAGCTCTATCTCCCTATCTTTGACTTTTATTTGTTGTGTCTCCAAATCCGATTGCTTTACAGCAAGCTGATCCTCTTTCTTTTGCAAGCGATTATCAACCTGATTAAGTTCTCTATGCCTTTCTCGAAAAGATTTTTCTTGTTCTCTTTTCTCCTTTTCAAGAAGCTCGCGTGTTTCATAAATTAAATCTTTCTTTTGCTGCTTAGCATCATTCTCTGCAGAAGCAAGAAGCCTTTTTGCATTTTGCTCCGCAGAAGTAAGCTTAATTTTTGCATAAAACCAACGTATAGTCCAACCAAATAAAAACCCAAATACAGGAAGAATAACATATAGTATATATTGCATATATTTCTTCCTTTACTTATTTTAATACTTAATAATTTATTATACCATTTTATAAGTATTATTGCAAACAGAAATACAAAGATTTTTGCAGATTTAAGGAGTAAAGTGTTTAACAAAGTTTTGGTTGTTCAATACAGTATATATAGTAATAGTACAAGTAAGGAGAGAAAAAATGCATAATTATCCAACAAACATAGAGAGATTAGTGATAATAGTAGCACCTTATACTCTTTAATATATGGCTTTATTAGTGGTGTTTGTAGAAAAAAAATTTCTGATATTAAAGCTCACCATATTTCTAGTATTATATCTTTTTTGTTATCCATTTATTTATTTTCTAAAGTATTATCATACTTCTTCACTTTTTTAGATGGGTTAGTATTTCTAATTGGAAATTTCATGTTAGTATCCAAGCAGAAGTATGTGCTACAATATCACTTACACACAATAGGCGAAAAAGATTTAAAAAATCCTAAAAAAATTAGATTCTGGAAATAATTTGATATAATATATATATGGGAGCAGAAAAATATAAAGAATTTGAAGAAATTTGGGATAACTTAAATAAGGCAGAGTTAGCATCTGATAAGATAGAATTTGCCTGGAAGAGTACAATAGAATCTAATAATAATATAGAAACAAAATTAGATAGGAATAATTCAAAGGCTACAGTGCTATTAACAATTTCTATAGCATTACTAGGACTCATATTACCTATACTAATAGGCATAATATTTGAAAGCGAAAAAATAATACCTATATTAAACAGTATCCTTATCAATATAGATTGGTTGAAGCCACAAGTAGCGTTAGGAATATTTGAATTATTTCTATCATTTTCCTCTACCTGTTTCTTCTTTTCTAGTATGTTCTTTATGAGGTTATTAACAGAGAGTGTTATGAATAAAGATATTTTGAGACTATCTCCTGCAGTTTTTTTTAGCAATATCCCGTATGATGACAGCATAAAAACAAAAATAAGATTAATACCAACATTGGAAATGATAGCATATAAAAAGTATCAAACCTTGTTAAGTAATCGTATAAAATTTCTAATGGGATCATCAATATTACAGATAGGATTTATATTTTTTGCCATATTGCTGATAATAGTAGGATATATTATATCTAGTTATTATCTATATCTAGATCTATAATATATTTTTGTATGAATTACTATTAGGTTCTATTTTTTCTATTGGTGGCCATAGTATAATTAGTATAAGTAGTATTGTAGATACTATTATAGATACTATAGATACTATTGGAGATGCTGCTATAATGATGATTGCAGAGGCTACTATAGATAATGCTATAGATAGTATTATACGCATAAAAAATTTCTTCTTTGAAAATATATATTCATCTTGCATATCTAGGTAGTCAATAATATCATAAGAGGTGTCATGAGGAACATTTTTTGTTTGTAATGTTGTTTTTGTATTTTGCTCTCTCCTCTTTTCCATATTCTTATAATAACATATTTTATATTTTTTTTCTTTAGTCAATCCACGAGTTCAAGGAGTTCAAGGATTAAATGCGACAAAGGAGCAAAAAAAGAGCAAGAAATAAACATATAAACTTACTTTATTGGTATACTTTCTATAGGAACAACCCTTTCATTAATTGGCACACCTCTCACTCGTTTCACCAAATACTCTTTAAGTCCATCAAAAAAGGTAGTATCAAAAATAGGCATTGTATCGGATGTATTTTTTGCCCTACCTTTATATTGTATAGAATCTCCTGTTACTTTTACATCCACCCTAATAGTATCACTTGCTTTCTCTGGATAATACATAAGTATTTCATACACATAAGCAGCACGCCTCTCTAAAAACTCAGGAACAAATGGATAATCAATATAATCTTTTGCTTTATACTCCCCTACTACAAAAAAAGTACGCATTGTTTTTAATACATTTCCTGTACTTTCAAACTCTGCTTTTATGAAAGAATCATTAATAGCTGAATTGGTAAGATACTCATGTATATATTGATATACTACCTCACTAGATACCCCTTCAATCTCAATATGGTTATATACAGTAGATTCTGTAAGCAATGGGCTAATATCCTTGTATACTTCTCGAAATATCAAAAATACAATAACTAGAGCAAATATAGAAAAAATAGGAAAAGCTATCAAAAAGTAAACTATATGTACCATTTTTTCAAAAATTGGTGTTTTGCTTTTACTTTCCATAAAAATACTCCTTTTATTATTATCGGAAATTCAAATTACTAACCAAATAGTACTGAAAAAATAAAAAAACCCATACATATATCCTAATAATAAGAAACACAAAAAAGGAGATTGTATGAGCTATATTCATATATCATAGCATGAACGCAAAGAAATAGCACACATACTTAAGTGCAAAAGCTAGCTCAAGCATTACATGTGACAAAGGAGAAAATAAAGAGCAAGAAAGGAAAAGCTCCTTTCTTGCCATAAGCTGTTTCTATAGGCACGCTACTATGAGGGACATGAACCACCAACCCTTGGGTATTTGTGGCCATCTCCTTGCATAGCTGAACCTGTAAACATAGTACTACTGAGCTTACCTGAACGAAGGCTACATAAATTCCATGATGATAAATCTTGATCAAACTTCAAAGCATCCTCAAATACAGATTGAGCAATAGAAACACTCGTCACGTTCCATTTTCCTATATCTTGATTAAAAGCACTTGCTCCACTAAACATAGAAGTCATATAAGTAAGATTGCTCACATCCCATTCTTTTATGTCTTGATTAAAAGCTTTTGCGTGAAAAAACATAAAGCCCATTTCAGTAACCGCACTCACATTCCAATCTCCTATGTCTTGATTAAAAGCATTTGTTAAAACAAACACATTAGACATATCAGTTACTTTGCCAACATCCCAATCTCCTATGTCTTGATTAAAAACACTTGCTTTCCTAAACATACTATCCATACTCTCTACATTACTCATATTCCACCGTGTTATGTCTCCATTAAAAGTACTATCACTATCAAATAAACTTTCCATATCAGTAATAGCACTGGTATCTATCATGTTGAGGTTGGGGCTAGGGTTGTTGTTTCCTCCTGAACCTTGCCTTGTCTTTTCTTCGCTGATAATAGTTTGTAGTGCTTTCTTTGTTGTTGGTCTGTAATAGGCTTCTGCTTTTCCTGATGGTGCTGTTCTTATATCTGTCCGTATAACGATAGTGGCGGGTACTTTTTTCTTTGATGCAGTAAGGGTACACTGTGCTACATCATAGCTATACTCAGTAATAGCTGTGTCTCGTATATTGGACTTATTTGCTATGCCTGTTATGGTAACTGTTTTGCTACTCTGATCAAATGATACTGCTAGCCCTGTCTCTTTTTTGATTTTCTCTGCATCTGCCTCTAGTATGTTTGCATCACAGGTAAAGGCAGAGTTACTAGTAAGTACTCTTGTAGTATTTGATGCGAGTGCTGTGCCTACTGTTGCTGATACTATGCTAGTGTTTCCTATAGATATTCCTCTTGCTTCAAACTCGTGGCGTTCTCCTACTGATGCTTTTGTGTCATCGGTGCTGTTTACTGCTTGCACTACTATTTCGTAGGTCGTTCCGTTTGTCAAGTTTGTCAGGGTAGTGTTGGTTGTTCCTGCTGCTATGTTTTTTGTTGCTGTATTAGCATTTGCTTTTATCTGTGCTACACTTCGCGTTGTATCACCACTCTTGGCAATGCTGTATACTTTGTACGATACTTGTGCTGTTGTTAGGGTAGCTCCTTTGTTTGTTTTGTGGCTTGCACTGAGGCTAGGGGCTGTCCACGATACTCTCATGCCTGTTTGGGCTACTCTTGTTTGTATGCTTGATACTTCTGCGGGGGCTGTCGCTTGCGATGCGGTCGTTACGCTTGCCACTGACGATGCTACTTTCTTGCTTGTATCTGTTTTTACTGCTACTTCTACCACAAAGTAGTATTTTGTCGCTCCTTTTATTGCTACTACTGGTGCTGTGTCTGATGACAAGCCTAAACTGGCAAGGGCTGGTACTGTGTACACTCCGCTACTTGCACTGCCTAGGTTTACTTTTCTGCCTGCAAGTACTTCTGCTACTGTTGGAGTTGTAGCTTTCTGTAAGCCATATACTGTGTATACTAGCTGATTGCTTGCTGTTATGTTTGTGCCATCGTAGTCTTTTGCTCCTGTAAATGTGCTTAGCTCGGTAAGTACCAGCTTTATTGTTCCTGCTGTGTTTGTTGACGGTGATACTACCAGCTTTCCTGTGAGTAATGACTGGCTGGGTGCTACTGCTCTGGAAGTATAGATTTCCTTTATTTCTGTTACATCGGTGTAAAAGCCTGCAGGAAAGAGCTTGTCGCTATTGGATGCATCGTAATTGGGTGATGTCGTGTTTACTATCCTTACTCCTATGTAGTAGTCTTTTGCTGTTTCTATGGGCGTTGCTCCTGCATTGCTTCCACTGGTACTGTCTACTATTGCTATGGATATTGTGTCTTGAGTTGTTCCTGTTGCTTTTGTGTATTTTGCTACTCTTGTACTGGTTTTCTCTGTTGCCCATAGTGCTGATACACTGGCAGGCTTTCCAGTGGTATCTTCTTTCTTGAGGTATAGCACATAGTAGGCAAGATCTGTCGCTTCAAGGGCATTGCCGTTTGCCTTGCTCACTCCTGCTATAGCTGAGGCATTTACTTGCACTGTTATTACTTTTTTCCCGCTGTTACTTCCTGTTGTAGGCACTGCAAATACTACTGCATTACTGTTAGTGTAGGTCGTTACTTTTGGTGTGCTTGGGGGAGCAGTAAGGGTTGCTTTCTTTATTGTTGCTGATGTTCCTATGCTATACGATGGATTGAGGCTGTTTATTGCTTCTACTCCTGCGGTATAGTCTGCTCCTTTCGTTCCTATAAATCTTACTTGTAAGGTACTGTCTCCTGCTATATTCTGTGTTTGTACTCCTGCAAGTCCTTTTATTGCCTCTAGTGTTTTTGTGCTGTGGTCTCCTTCTGCTATGTATACTTTGTACTGTATTTGTGCCTGTGTGAGTTTGCTTCCACTGGGTGCTTTGTTAGTATCAGTAATGTCTCCTGCACTAAATGTATAGACTGCTGTTGCGGTTGTTTGGGTTACTGACTCTACAGAGAGCTTTGCATCTTTGGGAGCAGGCGGTGCTGTTGAGGTACTATCATATACTGCCACAGTATCAGCAAGAGTAGTTACAGGGCTTACTATGTTATTTGCTATTGTCAAAAAGGTAAAGCGATAATTCTTGGCATTTGCTTGTACCTTAGGTACTTCCAAGCCATCTGCTATCCCAAAAGTAATGACTGTTACACTTGCTGTTATGCTTTTTTCTGCTACCAGTGTAGCTCCATCGTACATACGCAAAGTGTAGTAGCTTCCTATGCCTGGAGCTTGCTTAAAGGTTGCTTTTATTTGTATTGCTCCCGTTGTGTCTAAGCTAGGCTTGCTTTGAAAGAGATCCTCTGAGGGAGCTGTGAGTGAGTTGGGGGTTGTTATGTCTTTTGTTGCTTGGCTACTTTTGTTTTCTGAGTAATCAAGCGTGAGTATTGTTATAGTATATGTTTTGCCTTGCACAAGTTCTTCGACAGAGAGTGATGTTGTGGGATAGGGTATTTTCTTCTCGCTCAGTACTGTGGTGCTTGTGCCTTTTTCTGCTATGCTTATGCTGTATTCTTTTATGTCTTTGTTATTGGCTTTTGTTGTATCGGGTGCTGTCCATGTTATCTGTGTGCCTATCTTTGCTGCTGATACAAAGGGATAGCTTGCTTGTATGTTTGTTACTGCATCGGGGGCGGTGCTATCTGCTTCTGTGCTGACTGTGACTGTTGCTTCTGTTCCTTTGTTGCCTGCACTGTCCATTGATACGACTGCCACTGTATACTCGGTGGTTGCTTTGAGATCTGTTATCTGCGTGTTGCGTACTGTTCTCTCTGTTATTGTCACTGTCTTTGCCACGGTACTGCTGTCCTTTTCTGTTGCTGTTATAGTCACTCCTGCATAGTCTCGTACATCGGGGGCTTGCCAGCCTACTACTATGCTTGTTGCTCCTCCTATGGCACTTACATTACTTACAGGTTCTGTGCTTTTGTCTGTTGTTGCTTGTTCTTTTGATACTGCAGTGGAGTACTTTCCGTTTTGAGAAACATATACTTCTACTTTGTACGTAAGCGTGCCATAGAGTTTTGTGAGTGCTATGCCATCTTTTGCTACATACACAGTTGCATATTCTTGGTTGTCTGCACTTGCTCCGCTGACATTGGTTGCACTTGTATCTTTATCTATTGTCTCTTCTGCTACTACTGTGTTTGTTGCGGTTGCTATCACTCGTACTTGGAGGCTTTTTTCTGTACTTCCTGTTCCAAAGTCAAAACTCCCCCACTTGATAAGCAGGCTTTCATCGGCTGGACTATTGCTTTTATCGTTTGCTGTTACTGTAAGGTCTGATGCGGAAAGTGGCGTTACTGTTTGCGAGAGTGCTGATGGCACTATGCCTCTGAGTGCTTGCTTCGCTGTACTTTTGTTACCGTTGCTATCTTTGTACACTACCACTATATCATAGCTAATGCCGTCTATAGTGGGGACAGCAATGCTTACCTCTCCTTGTGTTACATCTTGTACGGATACTTCTATCTTTACATTAGTAGTTCTTTCTATCACCTGTATTGTGGCTTCGGCTATGTCTGTCTTGCCTGACGAGAGCAGTGCTTTGTCCCATGTTATCTTTATGCCATTTGTTGCTGATTCTACTGCTACCTGTGTAAAGGTGTCCTGCGGTGCAGTTTCATCGCTAAGTGTTGTCACAGAACGGGTTGTTTTTGGTGATACTTCTGTGTCTGAGCCTGAGTCTGATTTTTGGGCTTCTATCTCTACAGTATAATCGGTAGTAGCGTGCAAGCCTCTGAGGGTGTAGGGTCTGTTTTGTTGAAACAATGCACGATATTCTATTGCAGGAACACGCACCTGTATTGATTGGGCTGGTGTTGTTGATGTAGCTTTTACGACTACATGCGTGGCTTCGCTGGGAGCTTGCCAGCGTAACGAGAGTGTCCCATCATTGCCTGCTGCTTGTATCCGCACATTGGACACTGATGCGAGTGTCGGGGTTACTGAATTTCCCCCTCCGCCTGAAGAACTGCTGCTACTCTCTGCACATCCTACGAGTACGAGGGTAGTTATTGCTAGCACTAAAAATAGTACTACAACTATAAATATGTTCAGCTTACCATTTAGCTGATAGTTTAGTTTTTTCATTACTTTTTTCATAATGTTCTCCTTGTTGGTATCTCTATTGTGTAATTATCATTACATCTAAGCATCATTATAGTACAAATACTATTTTTTGTGTTATCTCTATAAATAAAAAAAAAAAAAAAAATGGGATGTAAATACAAAAAAATATACATACACTATAGTAATATATACTAATAATGCTACAATAGAGATACTATGTTATCAAGACAACTTACATTACATATTGGCATTGCTTCTATACTTTTCTTGTTTTCTCCTAGCATATACGCTACAAACTCTATAGAATATGAAACTCTATTGTATGGTTCTCCCAATATTGAATTGAGCGAATTTATACTCGTGCTTAACAATAATTTAGAACTTTCTCTCTTAAAAATAGAACAAGCCATGCAACAAGTTTTAGAAAGTACAGAATCAAAGCTCATAAAAGATATACGAAAGACACACCTATATTTTCTTACTGCTTTCTCATATACATATCATGAGCCGTCAGCAAAACAGAAAAAATCTAAAAGTGAACTTGCTTTTACCGCTATAGATACCACCATTACTTTAGGAGAAAATATTATAGCACAGCTCCCCACCTATTCGGATATGTATAGAATTGTCTCTACTTGTATGATGCTAAGTGCAAAACACGGACTCATGGGCATTTCTAAATTTTTACTCTATCAGCAAAAAGCTATAGAATATATACAAAAAGCCATAGAATTAAATCCCAATAACCCAATGGCTCGTGTTACCCTCAGCAACTTTGATACACTTGGAAATTTTATCGTAGGAGCAAACAAAAAAAGAGGACAAACACTCATTTTTGTTCCTATACAAGAGTCGTGGCCAAAAGTATTTACCTTTGAATTTCTTAATTCTCAGGCAATCGTATATAAGAAAACAAAAAATACAAGTAAGTATCAAGAGACAATCCAAGTAATGAAAACACTGTACCTAAAATCATACCGATATACTCAGTTAGAAAATTACTAGGCAGAACAGTACTAATACATTTGCCTATACAATATCAATACAAATATTAGGATAAGAATATCAAAATAAGATACGAGACAGGAAGTAAAATTAAACGTCAGTAGTTTTTTCTGACTGTATAACAGTCAAGTTGTCATTACTATAAAAATAGTAATGTAAGCTAGTACTATAATCTTTCTGTTCTTAAAAAAGTAATCTTTAAAAAGATACATTTAAAATCAGTACTGCTTTGCCTTTCTCTCTGAGAAAGGAGGTGATCCAGCCACACCTTCCAGTACGGCTACCTTGTTACGACTTCACCCTCCTTACCGAACATACCTTCGACATCGCCCTCCTTGCGGTTAGGCTAATGGCTTCGGGTATCCCCAACTCGGATGGTGTGACGGGCGGTGTGTACAAGGCCCGGGAACATATTCACCGCATCATTCTGATATGCGATTACTAGCGATTCCAACTTCATGGAGTCGAGTTTCAGACTCCAATCCGAACTGAGACCGGTTTTAATGATTTGCTCCACGTCACCGTATTGCTTCATTCTGTACCGGCCATTGTAGCACGTGTGTAGCCCAGGATGTAAGGGCCATGATGACTTGACGTCGTCCCCGCCTTCCTCCAGTTTATTACTGGCAGTCTTGTTTGAGTCCCCATCATTATATGCTGGCAACAAACAATAAGGGTTGCGCTCGTTGCGGGACTTAACCCAACACTTCACAGCACGAGCTGACGACAGCCATGCAGCACCTGTCTACCGGTCCCGAAGGACTTTATAATTTCTTATAAATTCCAGTAGATGTCAAACCCTGGTAAGGTTCCTCGCGTATCATCGAATTAAACCACATGCTCCACCGCTTGTGCGGGCCCCCGTCAATTCCTTTGAGTTTCACTCTTGCGAGCATACTCCCCAGGCGGTACACTTAACACGTTAGCTACGGCAACAAAACTTCACAGATCCATCGCCTAGTGTACATCGTTTACAGCGTGGACTACCAGGGTATCTAAGCCTGTTCGATACCCACGCTTTCGCACCTCAGCGTCAGTTTTCGGCTAGGAACTCGCCTTCGCCACTGATGTTCTTCTTGATATCTATAGATTCCACCCTTACACCAAGAATTCCAGTTCCCTCTCCGAAACTCAAGACTAACGGTTCATTACAATACACCACAGTTGAGCTGCGACCTTTATCATAATGCCTGTTAGTCCGCCTACGCGCCCTTTACGCCCAATAATTCCGAACAACGCTTGCCCCTTACGTATTACCGCGGCTGCTGGCACGTAATTAGCCAGGGCTTATTCATTACTTAATGTCATCATATCTTACTTTCGCACGATATTTATTCTTCAGTAATAAAAGAATTTTACAACCTCTCGGCCTTCATCACTCACGCGGTGTCGCTCCGTCAGGCTTTCGCCCATTGCGGAAGATTCTTAGCTGCTGCCTTCCGTAGAAGTCTGGGCCGTGTCTCAGTCCCAGTGTGGCCGTACACCCTCTCAAGCCGGCTACTAATCGGAGCCTTGGTAGGCCATTACCCCACCAACAAGCTAATTAGCCGCAGGCCCCTCCTTTAGTGATACTCGCGTACCTTTCCTGTACATAATCTCTTACATACAGAATATATGGTATTACCTAATGTTTCCACTAGCTATCCCATTCTAAAGGGCAGGTTACCTACGTGTTACTCACCCGTTCGCCACTCTCTCACAACATTACCGAAATAACATTGCAATACCGTTCGACTTGCATGCTTAAAACGCACCGCTAGCGTTCGTTCTGAGCCAGGATCAAACTCTCCATAGTAATATAACTCTGCCGAAGCAGAGTCTAATAAACATTGAAAATTAGATCTTGACGTTTTGGGAATTACTACTTACTCTTCAAATAATTGACAAGTTTCCATGTAGTAACTACAATTTTACTTCCATCTCTTATCTTATTAAGAAACACAGTTGATAACTATGTAATAATTATTCTACCAGAAATATAGAAAACATGTCAATAGCTTTTTACACTTAATTTAAAATTTAAGAAAATAACTGCAAAAAATGTAAATTGCTTCACTATAATAATCATATATCATCTACACATAGCCATAAAAATAGGTAATTTTGTAATCTCACTGTTTTATATACAGAGGATATATCATAAAAAAATCATACTATATATATCATTATTCATATCTGTAAAAGGCTATTATCCAAAAAATATACATAATAGTCAAATAATATGTATTTTCTTATCTATTTTATTATAAATTTTTATTTAATAAGGCGTAAAAAATTGAAATATTTTCTGTTATTTAGTATAATAGATAAAGAGGTGCCTATGAGTAATTCATTAAAAAAATTAACGGAACATATATATCAGGAACAATGGACACGAGCAACATTTGACTCTTTTTCCATTCATAATTTTGAATCTATCAATCCCCTTCTCAATGATTTATCAACAGAAGACAAAGATAAGGCGCTTGAATTTTGTAATGAACAATTAGAGAAAAATAAAAAAAGTGTATATGCTCTTTATATTGCAGGTATGATTGAACTCCAGATAGAATCAATCAATGATACACATATTATTCAGCTCATCCATATTTTTTCTGAAGAAAGTAAATGGAATGTAGTAGAATATCTTTGTCAAAAAATTCTTGAAATTCATGTCAACCTTAGTGCTTTACGTGCTTTGGATAGAGTATATCAGGAGACAGAACAATCTCAAAAACAAGTTGAAGTGTGGGGAAAAATAGTACAAGAGGATTTTGAGGAGATTGAGATTTTACATAGTCTTGCCTTATACAAAATTGCTCAAAATAATTTTACAGAAGCAAAAACAGATTTACAAAAAGCACTTAATCGTTGTCTTCATCATCATCAGAAAAACGATAGCGAAATTAAGAAACTATGGAATCTGCTGTTAGATATTGAAATTAAAAACAATATTGAAAATATAACCTTTTTCCTCAATTACTGTGCTAACACAGAAACAACATCAGGTGAAGAAAAAGCGGAAGAATTATATGCTGCTATCTTAAATAAACTTCCTCTTGATTATAGTAGTGACACTCGTATTGCTATTCTTAAAAACTTACTTCGACTGAACAATGAGGATTTTGGGTATAGAGAACAACTTGTAGAAGCGTATCGAACAAAATATAAAGATCATGATAAACTTGAAGATTTTATACGCATGACCAATCTTACTCAACAGTGGCGTAATGTTCAAGAAGCAATTAATGATTTTGAAAAGCATGTATCGTTCTTTCCAGGGAGCTTCGTATATCATAATAAATGGGGTATAGGAAGAATTAAAGACACAACGCATTTATCCCTTATCATAGATTTTTCTAAAAAAAGAAATCATATAATGGATATAGCAATGGCTGTTTCTTCTTTAGAAGTATTACCTAACAATCATTTTTGGGTAATACGAAGTGCTTTTTCCTATGATAAATTGCGCGCAAAAGTATTAGAATCACCACAGTGGGTATTAAAATGTATCTTAAAAAGTCTCGGGTCAGCAGATATGAAAACCATTAAAGCTGAACTGGTGCCTGATATTCTTTCTTTGCAAGAATGGACATCATGGAGTACAAAAGCCAGAAAAATATTAAATACTAATCAACATTTTGGCATACTGCCAACAAAAATAGATCATTTTATATTCTCAGATATTGCAGTAAGCCCTATGGAAAAGTATCATAAATTGATGCAAATAGAAGATCGATTTGTTGGAAAAATAAAATTATTTAGAAAAGCACTTGAGACATTAAAAAATAGTAAAGAAAAAAATGATATAGAATCTTTCTGGCGTATGTTTGATTACTTTTATTCCTATATTCAAGATTCTAATAACCCTTATGATGCACACTATATTTATGCCCTTTTCTTATGTGAAGAATCATCAAAGGTTACTCAATCATCTGCACGTACTGTAACACTTCCTATGGAAACAGTATTCACTTCATTAGAGCTAAATGACTTAAAAGATATATTACAGGAAATAAAAATAACAGATTACAAGCTGCTCCTTTTTGAAAAACTCAGACAATATAAAGAAGATTGGGAAAATTTTTATCTTAACCTTTTTCCTTACTTTCCTAACGAGACATTATTACAGAGACTACACCAAGATAATAAAAAAGAGTTATTAAAGAAAATATATCTTAAAATATATAATAATGCTTTAGAATTTAAAGAAGCATTTATTTGGTTTACTATTTCCTTAAAAGAAAAAGCTTGGTTACAAACACTTTCTGAAGATATAAAAATTTACTCTAATTTATTACGTATTGCCATAACTTTGTTACGCGATATAACAAACAAAAGAGATGTTCCTGTCAATAAACGCTACTTACAACTGATTCAAAATTTTATGTTTAAGCAAGAAAATCTCCCTACTGCGTTTGAATCATTTACCGAACAAGAGACAACCTATATGTATTCGTTACTGAGTCAGTTAAACGATATTTTTCCCAATAAAGTACTTCACATTCGAGAACAAATTCTTGTTCGTTTTCCTAATTTTGAATTTAATGATAAGTTTGCGTACAATGAATCAACAAATAGCGGATTTCTTGCTACCGAACAACAATACAAAGAAAAACAACGTGAGCTTATAAAGATACAAGAAACAGATATACCTACAAATAGTAAAGAAATAGAAAAAGCACGTTCTTTTGGTGATTTACGCGAAAATGCAGAGTATAAAGCTGCACTTGAACATCAAAGTAATCTTAATAATAGAATACATCAGCTTACACAAGAGCTTGAACAAGCCCGTGTATTTAACTTAAATAATGTCAATAATTCTACCGTAAGTTTTGGCACAAAAGTATTATTGGAAGAACAGCAGGAAGATGGAGTAAGCAAAACAAATGAGTTTATCATCCTCGGACCTTGGGAATCTAATCCTGAAAAAGGTATTATTTCATATCTTTCCCCTTTTGGACAAAAGTTATATAAACACAAAAAAGATGAAGTTTGCGAATTTTCTATCAATAATACTAAACGCATTATTAAAATTCTTGATATTCAAAAACTTGATAATTCTGTGCCATATGTATAAAAGAAACCTATACAAATACTCTACACATTAGTGTAGAGTATTTGCTTTCTCCTTTCATTATAGTTGTGTAATGTAATTATGGAGTAGAAAGCAGTTCTGATACTTGTGCGGCACGAATTCTCACCTTTCCTGATTTTGTACGGTCTCTGCTTAATGCTTTTACATAGCTTGATAGACTGTACATTCTATTTCTGGCAATAAGATTTAATGTATTGTACACTACTTGAGAATCATCACTGCGTACAAGAACGAGAGCAAGCGTAACAAGAGAATCATTGCTATATTGAGAGGCTATTTCTGACAATACCTGTAACACATATGAAAATCGTTTCTCAATAAGTGTAGTACTCAATGTTACTATAGGGTCTATGGTATCTAAGTCATCCATTTTTTCAAAAGCAAGCGTGAGTATAGCACGGTTCTTTGCATTTATACTTTGAATATTTTTTATTTGTGTAAGCAGATACGCTTTCCCTTCATCACGACTTTCTAAGGTAACATATATTTCAAGTGCTTCTGCTTGTACCTCAGTACTGGGATCAGTTTCTATCATAAAAGGAAAAAAATCGAGATTTTGTATGACCATAGGAGTTTCATCAAGCATATTTTTTACTGCTTTTAGTGTTGCTATTCTTACATCACTTTCATTGTCACGAATTCCGTTTAATAGCCATGTTTCAATATCTATATTGTCATATACATCTGCTTCTTTTATATTTGTAAGGCTTACAAATACTGCTTGTCGAATAGCCACCTGTTCACTACTGCGTAATGTGTCAAACAACTGTATTATTTTTTCTTCAATCTCTTTGTTAGGGTACTTTTCAAATTCACCGAGTGCTTTTAAGGCAGCCACTCGTAAAGATGTTGTTGCTCCATCATCTTCTGCAATTCCAATCAAGCTATCAATCATATTATATGCTTGTATCTTTCCTAACACCTGTAACATTGCGCCTTTAATAGATTGCACAGTAGTGGTATCGTAATATTCCTGCAGCGTTTGTGAATAGAGCTGTGGTGATGCTGTTACTGTTGTAGTTGTGTCTTCCGTAAGAATAATGGTATTATCAAACTGTTCTTCTTTCACTTTTACTTCTGTAATACTCATAGCTATTTCAGGATCGTAGGCAACATCTTTTTCCGAATAAAGAAAAGGCACTAACTCTAACGCTGCTAAAATAGTACCTACATGATCAGATTCAATAATCCCATTGATATAATCTAACAATGCTCTCACTTGCTGTTCGTCAAGTTCTTCACTAAAATCCTGTAGATAAAATATAGCTTGCTGAACGAGTCGTGTATTCTCTTCAATATAGCGCGATACAACAGTAAGCGCATACGGTATTGCTTGTTTACTCTTAAAATAACGAAAATAATCTAAGCCTGCTAGCCGAACTTCGTCACTGCTACTGGTACTCATACGCTGTAGTATTTCATCACTAAACTGGTCAGTGTTAAGCTGTTTTACTGTATTGATTGCTTCTGCAACAGCACTATCTACACCATATTCCAATGTTTTTTGTATAGCTTCAAGTCCTTCTAATGGTTCACCAATGTTACTTTCGGTACTCTCCTCTGCTTCTGTTTCTATTTCTGTCGTATCTTCTTCTATGAAAAGAGGCTCACTAACGACTGTTCGCTGAATCTCTTGAGTTTCTTGCTGTGACTCTACCTGTGCATACCCTTGCATCACCAGTACAGAACAAAAAAACACACACAGAACAGTACTTGAAATCGTCCGCATCCTGTTCCAAAAAGAAAAATATCTCAACAGAGAAGAAACACACAAAGAAATCATACTAATTACTCACGCGTTTTCTTGCTTTTAGAGCAGAAAAAATATCTATCCCTAACAATCTGTATCCTCCCCAAATACAAAGAAGAGAGATAACACAAATTACTAAAAATACACTACTGTTAAGCCAAGTGCTTCCTGCAAACCACATTTCTGCAGTATAGAGAGAACATACAAATGATACAACAATCAAAGGGAGAGAGGCTATCATTACTTTTATTCCTTTCTTTACAATATACGATAGAGACACATACGATGAGATGGATATATACATCAAAGGAATAATACAGAACAAAGATATACCATATGCATAGGCAATTCCTTCTATTCGTAATACGGTATTTGCGAGAAAAAATGAGAGTGCTAAATCAATAATACAAAAAATACTCACAAAAAGCAACACTAACTTATATCTCAACATTGCATACAATATTCTTTGAAAAAATAAATACCCTCCTAGCAAAGGCAGGCTCATTCCATAAATTCTTACAATTCTTGCAACAAGGTATGCAGCTTCAGGTCCCAATGCTCCCCTTTGAATAGCTAATGATACTCCTGCATGGGCATAAAAAAAGAACAAAATTGATATAGGAACAGTGATAATGAGTAAGTTATTGATAGTATTCTTTATGCATTCTTTTAGCTCTTGTACACGATTATCTTCATATGCACTTACTAAATATACAAAAGCGACAGAGGTAATAGAGTTGATACATATTCCTATAGGCAGCTGCCAAAAGACAATAGCATATCCTAGTAAAGAGCTATCCCCTACTTCTAGCTTACTGCTCAGATAAAAGATAATTTGCTGACTTATCACAGTAAGCAATACTGCAAAAATCGAAGGTGCATAGCGCTGAAATACAAGCCGAATCTCTTTTGATGGCAACAAAGAATGTACTTTTGGAATAACTGCATATCCCATGTTCATCAACGGAATGATGAGCAGTAGTACTTGAAGCAATGATCCTAGCAGAAATCCAACTGCTACCGCATATATCCCTAGCGTGTCATGAAAAAAAAATATACATATGATCACCAACAAAGAGTGAAGCATAGGGGAAATAGCAACAAGAACAAATTTTTTATGTGTCTGCAATAAGCCCGATAAAATAACACTTATAGTAATAAAAAAGAGAAATGGAATAACTAACGAAAATAGCGTTGCTGCTTTTGATGCTTCTTCTGCAGAATTCCATTGAAAGAAAAAAGAAATAAGCTGTGGAGAGAAAAATGCTAGTAATGCAGTAATTGCTGCGGTGATAATTCCAATATAACATAATAACTCAGAAAAAAACGCTTGCGAACGTGCATTGCTTTTTGTAGAATCTTGTACTGTTACCTTAAATACAGACATATAGGCATTACTGAGGCTTCCTTCGGCAAATATTTTTCTTAAATTGTTAGGGATAGTAAGTATTCTATTCAAAATATCGGCATCACTTGTTACTCCAAAATAAGCACTTATAAAAGATATACGAATGAGACCAAATATCCTTGAGATAAGAGTAAAAAATGCAACATAGATAGATGATTTATTCTGCTGTTCCATATATCTATTGTTATTATCGTATGAAAAACCTGTATGATAACCACGAAATGAATAAAGTAACCGTAAAACCAAACCAAGCACCTATAATTGGCGATAAATAACCTTTTGCTGCAAGTATATTACCAAGCAAATCTGAGAAATAATATACTATAGAGATAGTTACTGCTGTCAACAAACTGAGTAATAACGCATTTTTCTTAAACAAATTACCTGATATACATGCCATAATCATAACTATAAAAGGACTCAGAGCAAGTGGTAAACGAGAATAGGTGTCAGTAAGCAATTTTCTATATGATAAACCTCTTTCTTTTAGTTCATTGATATAATCAAGTGCATCAAAATATCTCAATTCATCGACATTGCTCACTACTTTTTGAAAGAACCGAGGCTCCATATTTAATGATTCATTGGTATAGGTATCTTTATTTTCCAGATGAACTTCTTTATAAATAGGATCGTATGTGTATATTTTCACATCCTTGAATACCCACAAGTTACCGTTCCAATTAGCATATGTTGCATCAATTCTTTCTTCAAGAATATTATCTTCGGTAGTGCGTACAAGAATAATATCATTAAGCTGCTGTTCAACATCATTATAAAATTCGGCATAATAAATAATTTTTCCCCCGTCCTGTAAAATAGAAACTTGATTATTACTCTTTTCTATCTCTTGATTGAGTAAGGTGCGTTTTAGCTCATTTTTTTGCCGAAATGTATCAATCACTACCCTCTCTTGAAACAAAAAGAGCAGTATGCTCAACACTCCTCCTATTATCAATAGAGGAATAACAAAACGAAACAGTGAAATACCTGATGAGTATAAGGTAATAAGCTCGTTATTAGCATTAAGCTGAGCAAGCGAAAAAGTAATAGAAAATAAAATAGCTATAGGGAGAGCATAGGACATACTGGTAGGAATATAGAGCGACTGCACTCTCACAATGGTAATAACAGGTACATTAAGAAAGAGGTACTTGATGAGATCTTGAATAAGATCCATTGTGAGTAAAAAAAAAGAAAACATCATAAAAGAAACTATGAGCGAAGAAAGAACTGAACGAATAGCGTATCTATGAATGATAGAAATCATTAGGAGCGTCTCCGAGCGTAGAGTAAAAATAATGATATTACAAAAATAATAGCAAGTGGATACCACATCATAAAAGCAGCTGAAATATCATTTGTTGCTCCTATTGTCTGATTGATAACATTGATTAACCAATATAAAAAGGAAGCACTAATACCAATACCAAAGCCTGTAGTTCTTCCACTTCGCTTTGAAAACAATCCAATAGGAAATGCTATACATATAAATACTACTACCGCAAAAGGTTCTGATAATTTTTTATGGTATACCACACTATTTATTTGATAACTTCGCTTAAATATAGGAGTTTCCGCTAAGGTATGATAGCGTGTGAGAAATTGCGTATATACTTGCGTAGGAATGTACTGAGTATACACATCGGGAGCATTGAGTACTATTCCTGCTTGTTGAGAATACAGGGATACTGCAGTGCCTAATGATATGTTCATATTTTTTTCTTGCTCATCAATAGCGGGCTGTAAACTTTGTTCTCGCTCTTTTTCTACCTCTTGCTGTAAATCGCTGATACTCTTTTGATTAGCATTTATTGACTGTACTTCTGTGGTAAGATCTTTTACCAATAAATTATAAGTCAAACCTCTTGCTTGCAAGTACGAGTATTCTTGAGGTTTCTCTTCTCTACTAACACTGACAACATCTTTTAAGGACAGTGATAGTACTCCTTTTCGTTGATCACCAATAAGCTCAGCAGTATCAGCAGAAATAATACGACTATTTCCATCGTTATCTTGATCTATAATAACTAAGCCTTGTATATCATTATCCGTTACTGACTTAGTAACAATAATATTATCTTGATAGCGCTTTACAGAGTTTTGATCAAGCTCTAATTGAGGGCTTACAAACAACACTTTGCGATATTGTAATGACGCTTGTATAGATCCCCACGGCACTATAGCTTCAAGCATAAAAAAGGATATTGCCATAATAAAAAACGAAAAGAACACATAGGGAACAAACGACTGCAAAAAAGAAACTCCATTCGCTCTCATGGCAACAAACTCATTGCTTGATGAAAAACTTCCTACACTCATAAGACATGACACCAATGCAGCATACGGAATTGCCATTACTATTACTTCGGGCATCCATAACAAAAACAGCTTAAATACTTCAAAAAAAGGAACTGATATTTGAAATATTTTCTTTGCAAGCAGTATAATTTGATTACCAACAAAAACAAAAATAAAAAAAAGAAAAATAAGAAAAAAGGAGTAGATATAATCAACTAAAATATAAAGAGCAACCCTCATAGGGAATTTTGTTTTTACTGTAACGTTTTCCATATATCCTATCTATTGTTTATGAGTTCCACTAGAACCAAAGCCTTTTTCTCCTCTCTCTGTTACAGACAAGGAGCTTTGATGTTCAACACGACAAAAATGTACTTGCAACACTGGACATATAACAAGCTGTGCAATACGTTCTAAAGGCATGATAGTGTACGGGGTGTCGCTTATATTCATCAAAGGTATCTTAATTTCCCCTCTATAGTCACTATCTATCGTGCCAGGTGAATTTACGATAAGAATCCCATGCTTAAAAGATAGTCCAGATCGTGGCCGTACTTGCCCCTCGTATCCTACGGGTATCTCTACATATGTGCCAGTAGGCACTAGTATCCTTTGTTGAGGAGCAAGAATAAGTTCAGAATCAATACTGGCACAGAGGTCTGCCCCTGATGCTGTATGGCTTGCGTATACAGGCTCGTTACCAGCAAATGTTACACTTACACTGGTTTTCTTCATCAGATTTTTTTATTATCCTCTTCTATCCCTATTGCGATTATTATCGTGTGAAAAATGCTTTTTTCTCTCTCTTCCTCTATCATTTCTATCGTATCTACTATTTCCATCTGCTACCCCACGTCCCGACAACGCTAAATTAACACGCCCCATTCTATCTATTTCTATAATTTTCACTTTAATTTCCTGATTTATCTGCATAACATCATGAACAGAATCTATTTTTTCTCGTGACATTTTGCTTATATGACACAGCCCTTCTTTTCCTGGAAGAAACTCAATAAAAGCACCAAAGTCCATAATACGTTTTACAATACCATCATATTCCTTTCCAATTTCTGGTTCTTCTAATAATTTAAGAAAATTTTCCTTTGCTGCTTCTGCATCGTATGCATTTTTACTATAAATAGTAACAATTCCTGCATCATCAATATCTGTTTGTACTTGAAATTTCTCATTGATACCTTTAATTGTCTTTCCTCCTGATCCAATAAGCTGTCCTATCTTATCAGGATGCACATTAAACGAAACTATACGCGGAGCAAACTCAGAAAGCTCTGTATTATGATGTTGCAGAGTATCATTCATAATCCCTAGTATATGCATTCTCCCTTCTTTTGCTTGATACAGTGCTTTTTTCATTATTTCGGCATCAATATTCTGTATTTTTATATCCATTTGAAAACCAGTAATACCATTTTCTGTTCCTGCTACCTTAAAGTCCATATCCCCAAGATGATCTTCTTCTCCAAGTATATCGGAAAGCACAACAAAATCATCTCCTTCTTTTACTAATCCCATTGCAATTCCTGCTATGGCTTTATCCAACGGTACTCCCGCCTGCATAAGTGCTAAAGAACCAGAACATACAGTTGCCATAGAAGAAGAACCATTTGATTCTAGTACCTCAGAGACAATACGAACAGTATAAGGAAATTGATCTTTTTTAGGCATTTTTGCAAGCAATGAGCGATGTGCAAGATGACCATGTCCAATTTCACGTCTTCCTGTCATGAGCCTTCCTACTTCTCCTACCGAAAAGGGAGGAAAATTATAATGCAGTAAAAAATTCTGTCTTCTATCTCCATCAATATCGTCAAACACTTGTTCATCCATAGATGTCCCTAATGTAGCTACTGCTAAGGCTTGTGTTTCTCCACGAGTAAAAAGAGCGGAGCCATGTGTACGAGGTAAAATGTCTGTCTCACACTGTATAGGACGGATTTCTTCAGGACTCCGTCCATCCGAACGAATTTTACGTTCTACAATAGATTCTCTGATTATTTTTTGCTCTAAAGAATCCATTACTGCCTTAAAATGTTTTTCTTCCTCTTCTTTGAGCGTATCTGCAAAATGTTCCTTTGTATCAGAAATAACTGACTGGATAGCAGCGCTTCGCTCCATCTTTCCTTTTACAAAGCAGGCTGTTTCCATATCTGCAGTCGCGTAGTCTATGATTTCTTTCTCTAAAGCAAAAGGAGTGACTTCAATTAAAGGAAGTTTTTCTTTTCCTACTAAGGAAACAAGCTCAATCTGAGCATCACAAATTGACTTAATAACAGGATGTGCAAACTCAATAGCTTCAATAAACAATTCTTCACTTACTTCGCTTGCGCCCCCTTCTACCATAGTGATTCCTTCTTTTGTGCCTGCAACCATTATTTCAAGCGTAGAGAGCTCAATTTGCTCAAATGTAGGGTTTGCAATAAACCCTTGTCCATCAATGTAAATGACTCGTACTCCTGCAACTGGTCCATCAAATGGAATATCACTTACTACCACACTTGCTGAAGCAGCACAAATAGCGATAGCATCAGCAGGATGTACCTGATCTGCAGAAACAGTAGTGGGAATTACCTGTATTTCACGCTTAAAATTTTTAGAAAACAGCGGACGCATAGGTCTGTCAATAAGACGCGATACTAATATTTCTTTGTCTTTTGGACGCCCTTCTCTTTTTATGAAACCACCAGGAATCTTCCCTGCTGCATAGTACTTTTCATTGTACTCTACCTGTAAGGGTACAAAATCTAAATCTTCATTGACATTTGAAGAACAACATGCAGTAGAAAGTATTGATACACCTTCATAACTTGCAAATACTGATCCATTTGCTTGTCGTGCTAATTTTCCTACTTGGAATAGTAGGTCCTTTCCTCCTACATCTACCCGTATTTCTACCATAAAAACCCCTTCATGTTAAACATGTATAATAATTTCTTTAAGATATATAGTATGATTACTAAAAAAGACAAATATAACTAATGACGTAGCCCCAGATCAGCGATAAGTTCTCTATATCCTGTCAAGTTTTTATCTTTATAATACTTAAGCATTTTTCTCCGTTTCCCTACCATTTTCAACAAAGCATTTGTATTAGAGTAGTCTTTTCTGTACTGCTTTAAGTGCTGAGAAAGATGATTTATCTTATAGGTCAACAATGCTAGTTGTACTTTAATATTTCCTGTATCGTTAGCATTTTCACCATATTTAGATATGATATTTTGAATGCTTTCTTTTCTATTTGTGTGTATACCGTTTATTTCATTCATTGAGACAATCTCCTAATAATAATCTGCTCCTATTATGATTATACCCCTATACCATTAACAAAGTCAATACATAGGGGAAATTTTTTTGGTGCAGAAGTAGGATGAGTACATCTTTGCTTGACTTATCCTTCTACTACAAATCAGTATAAGCAAGGCTTACTACAAAGGATGTTTGTGTAAAATAATGTATACCAATCTCAACAACATTAAAAATTAAACAGTTGGGAAAAAATGAGTGAAAATCCTGTCAATGTAATAGCAAAGTGTATGCCTAATATCCAATATATAGTTTTGATATTTGCATTTACACTATTTATTTTTTCTGTCATATTTGTTTGAATACTATTCATTCTTTCTGTCATACTGGTATTTACGCTGTTTATTCTTTCTGTCATGCTGGTATTTACGCTGTTTATTTTTTCTGCCATACTATTCATTCTTTCTGTCATGCTTGTGTTAATACTATTCATCTTTTCTGTCATACTGTTCATTTTTTCTAATAGAATATCATAGTGAGTTGCTGGTGCCTCAATTGATATATCATCAGTATTTTCTTTATCGTTCATACTTCTATGATACCATATTTCCTACAACTTAATTGCAGTTTTAAGCATTAAATTGGAAATTTTAATTACTCACTAAACAGCAGAATAAACACACCATATGGTTATTGCACAGTATACTCCATATATATATAGCATTTTTTTTCAATTTATTCACTAAATTTATTCATTAAAAGTAATATCTTTCTTGTCAATAAATACATACTTTGGTATACTATATAAAATAATAAGCACATTAGACATATAATGTAAGGAGGTCTCAACACGTGAGTGATATTT
The DNA here is from genome assembly GCA_965226055.1 of Spirochaetia bacterium. Taxonomy (GTDB): domain Bacteria; phylum Spirochaetota; class Spirochaetia; order WTKD01; genus CBDDCA01. Next base: position 299,366 of record CBDDCA010000005.1, read on the forward strand.
TTCAAAAACAGATGATTATGCGTAGGGTATGCTACTCATTAATACCTATACTTTTATATTCTGTATTTCTCTATGGGTTTCGCCCAATATATCAAGTAGCAGTAGCATTTATCATAGGAATACTAACAGAATATTTTTTCGAAAAACAAAGAAATAAAAAAGTAAGTGAAGCAGTCTTAGTAACCTGCTTTCTTTATGGACTTTCACTTCCACCAAATCTCCCTATTTGGATGAATGTGGTCGGTATATTTTTTGCAGTGTTCATTGCAAAATGTGTATTTGGAGGCTTCGGAAAAAATGTATACAATCCTGCTATTACAGGAAGACTTTTCATTTACTTAGCCTTTCCATCGGCATTAACTACTATGTATTGGCAGCAAATTTCGGTAGGAGCAGGAGGACTTGCTAATCTCATGGGATCAGTGGATGCAATAAGTTCTGCTACTCCTCTGGTATTATTACAGAACGGGGAAATACCTCCGCTTTGGAATCTTTTCTTTGGACTTCGATTGGGTTCTATAGGCGAGGGAGCTATTTTCTTACTTATCATTTCTGGCATATACCTTATAAAAACAAAGACTGCTGACTGGCGTCTTATTCTTTCTACCCTTATTAGTTCTCTATTCTTTTTATCGCTTTTCTATGCGTTAGGACTTATGAGAGGCTTCTCGGATGAACGAACATTTACTGAAGGATTTTATGTTGTGTTAGCATATCTTATGTCTGGCTCCATTGTATATGTAGCTATATATATGACTACAGATCCAATATCAGGGCCAAACCAGAAAAAATCTAAGTGGGTATACGGTGCCATCATTGGACTGAGTACGATACTCATTCGCTTATTTGGAGGCTTTCCCGAAGGGGTCAGCTTTGCGGTAATGATAGGAAATACCTTTGCTTGTCTTTTAGACGAGGTATTTGCTACAAAAAAAGCAAAAGTACCAGCAAAAAAGCCTGCTACACAAAAGGTAGCAGTGCAAAAAGCCGCTGCTACTGCTGTAATTGTAGACACTATTTCAAAAGAAACAGGTAGTGCTACTACATCACATAAAAAAGTATAATAAGGAGAAATTATGAAAAATACATTTGCATATACTGTTGTGTTTACTTTTGTTTCTTGCTTTCTTTTCGTTCTCTTTCTTTCGTTTACAAACACAATATTATCTGATAAGATAGCTGCTAATGCACGATTTGTTCAGGAAAAAGCTATTTTACTGGCATTAGGAGCAGACGAAACCGATGTTACTACTCTAGAGCAAGTAGATGCATTGAGTACCAATTTGCAAAAAGTAGAAAAGAATGGTAATGTTTACTATCAAGGAGATTTTGGAAAAAAAGCTCTGGCTACCCCTTTTTCAGGGCCTGGTCTCTGGGGAACTATTTCAGGGTACATTTCATTTAGCGAAGATGGTAATCAAATAGTGGGGTTTCGTGTTACAGAACACAATGAGACTCCTGGTCTTGGTGCTCGTGTTGATGAACCATGGTTCTACAAACAACTACAAGGCGAAACTATACAAAATAACACAATACGTGTTGGAGCGGGAGGAACAGGTGACGCAGATAAAGATAATAGTGTCATTGACGGAATATCAGGCGCTACCCGTACAAGCGATGGAGTACAAGTAATCTTAAATAATTATATCACACAATTTAGTAAGGACTGGAGGTAATAATGCTTAAAACATTAAAAGACAATATGTGGGCAAACAATCCCATTTTTATGCAAATATTAGGTATTTGCTCTGCATTAGCAGTAACAAACTTAATGGTAAATACACTTATCATGAGTGCTGGAGTAATTGCAGTAACAGGACTTAGTAGTTTCACTATATCGATCATTAAGTCTCTTATTCCACGTAAAGTAAGAATGATTACGCAAGTTATGGTAATAGCGTTTTATACTGTAATTGTAGATATTATTCTCAAAGCATATACCCCTGAGATATCAAAATCTCTTGGACCATATGTAGGACTTATCATCACTAACTGTATTATTATGGGGCGTGCAGAAGCCTATGCCCAATCTAATCCTCCGCTTCCTGCTTTGTGGGATGGAATTACCAGCGGATTAGGATATATGTCCGTACTCTTTGTAGTATCTATTTTTAGAGAGCTGCTTGGCTTTGGCAGTCTTATGGGAATGCGTGTAATGCCCGAAGGGTTTACTACATGGGCAATTATGGTTTCCCCTCCTAGCGCATTTTTCTTTTTAGGTATTTTTATTTGGATAGGAAAAGCTATTCAAAATAGAAAGGTAACTCAGACAGTACCAGCAGGCGCAGTTCCTGTTGGAGCAAAATAAGGAGGAGTATATGGCACCAGCAATTGGACCTATTAGTTTATTTTTTGCTTCTGTTTTTACAAGCAATATTCTTCTGTCAAATTTTCTTGGCATGTGTTCTTTTATTACCATTTCAAAAGATTTTAAGTCATCGTTGGGCTTAGGACTTGCGGTTACCGTTGTCCTTACTATCACTACTGTTATCAACTGGTTTATATACTATTATATTCTTGTTCCGTTTGGACTTGAATATCTACGATATATAGTATTCATTCTTGTTATTGCAGCAATAGTACAAATACTGGAAATGTTTATTGATCGTGTATCTCAACAGCTTTATATTACACTCGGTATATTTTTACCTCTTATTACTGTTAATTGTTCTATTCTTGGAGCTGCACTTTTTATGCAAATACGACAATATAATTTTATTCAAACTCTTATTTTTAGCTTGGGTTCTGGGTTAGGATGGTGGTTAGCCATACTTGCACTTGCAGCTATGCGTAAACAAAAAATAGAGAAAGCTCCTATTCCTGAAGGATTGAAAGGAGCAGGCATAGTATTTATTACTATTGGACTTATGGCTATGGCATTCACTGGTTTTTCTGGTATGCTTGCTGTACAATAAATTATTATACAACGGAGGCAACTATGACAGTATATGTATTAGCACCATTGATACTTGGCATTACGAGTGCTGTATTAGCAGCACTTATTGATATATCTGATAAAGTGCTTAACAATTATGGTGTTTGTAAAATAAACATAAACAGTGGAAAAAAAGAATTGGATGTAAAAGGAGGGTCCCCTCTCCTTATTACTCTTGCAGAACAGAAAATATTTGTTCCCTCAGCATGTGGCGGAAGAGGTACTTGTGGAGCATGTAAAATTCAAATGCCTACAAACGAAGATCCTGTTTTGCCTACTGAAATTCCTTTTTTCAACAAAGAAGAGTTAGCAAACAAAACACGTCTTGCATGTCAAGTAAAGGTAAAAAAGGATCTAGAAATAGAAATACCTGAAGATTTGTTCAATGTTAAAAAATTAGAATCAACAGTAGCAAGTATTGTAGATGTTACCTATGATATTAAAGAAGTGCGATTACAGATTCCTGAGCCTGTATCATTTAAGCCAGGACAGTATATGCAGTTTGAAACTCCAAAGTATAAACATAACAAAAAAACATATGACTCTACCTTTAGAGCATATTCGCTTGCTTCAAGTGTAGGGTCTAAAGATGAAGTAGAATTTCTTATTCGACTTGTTCCTGGCGGTATTGTTACCACGTATACCCATGAGTATCTAAAAGAAGGGGCAAAAATAAATACTATAGGTCCTTTTGGTGATTTTTATGTAAGAGATACTGGTAATATTATGATTTGTGTTGCTGGTGGGTCAGGGATGGCTCCTTTTAGGAGTATTTTTCGTACAATGATGGAAGAAAATACATTTCAAAATAGAGAGATATGGTACTTTTTTGGAGCAAAAGCAACACGTGATATGTACTACATGGATTGGCTGTACGATGTAGAGAAGCAATATAAAAACTTTCACTTTGTTCCTGCACTTTCTGAGCCTCTTCCTGAAGATAACTGGAAAGGGCCTACAGGACTTATTACCGAAGTGCTTGATACATATCTTAAGGAAAACATTGATACTAAGGCTACTCGTGAAGGCTATCTTTGTGGGAGTCCTGGCATGTTAGATGCGTGCATGGCCGTTATGGGTAAAAACAATATGAAAGAAGAAGAGATTTTCTTCGATAAGTTTGCATAAGCAGCTTATATACATGTAATATATGTCAAGTTCATTTGGTACTATTTTTAAGATAAGTACCTTTGGTGAATCACATGGCAAGGCTGTTGGAGTAATTCTTGAAGGAGTTACTCCTGGTCTTGCACTTAGCGAACAAGATATTCAAAAAGATCTTGATAGAAGAAAGCCTGGTCAATCTGATATTACTACTCCTCGCAAAGAGTCTGACATAGTGCATATTGTATCGGGAATATTTGAGGGCAAAACTACTGGTACTCCCCTTACCATGATACTATACAATAGTGATAGTAAATCAAGCGATTATAATGCTATAAAAAATCTTTTTCGTCCTGGTCATGCTGATTATACATATCTAAAAAAGTATGGCATACGCGACTGGCGTGGCAGTGGACGTGCAAGTGGAAGAGAGACTGCTGCACGCGTGGCGGCTGCTACTGTGGCAAAAAAATTGCTTGCAAAACGTGGCGTGCATATTACAGGCTATACTCTTGAAGCTGGTGGTATACGCTGTGCTACTATAGATACTTCTGTTATTGAGAAAAATCCTATGCGTGCAGCAGATATGCTTGCTGCAGAAAAGATGATGGAGAAAGGCTTACGGTTAAAAGAACAGAAGAATAGCATGGGAGGGATTATTGAGTGTACTATTACTGGTGCTACTGCTGGGTTAGGAGAGCCTGCTTTTGATAAAATAGAGGCACTTCTTGCACATGCAATGCTTTCTATTGGAGCAATAAAGGGCTTTGAAATAGGATCGGGCTTTGAAGGGACACGGATGAGCGGAGAAGAACACAACGATACTATGAACACCCAAGGGTTTTTAAGCAATAATGCTGGAGGCACCCTTGGAGGTATCTCTACTGGACAAGATATTGTGTTTAGAGTAGCAGTCAAGCCTGTGTCTTCTATAGCGTTGCCTCAGGCTACTGTGTCAATTACTGGAGAAGAAGCAGAAATATCCACCGAAGGACGACATGATGTATGTATATGTCCACGTGTAGTGCCTGTAGTAGAAGCTATGGCAGCACTTGTATTAGAAGATTTATACAAGAGACATGCTGCTCTTATGTACTAGATTATTATGAAATTCACATTTTTTTTGCTTTCTTAGTATAGGTATTTTATAGAGACACATATATAAATAAAAAGGAATACCTATGTATTCCTTTTTATGCTTTGATATAATGTATATATAGCCGTATATTAGCTATTATTCCTCTGCAGAGAACTCGTCTTTGCCTGCTCCGCATAAAGGACATACCCAATCTTCTGGTAAATCACTGAACTCTGTTCCTGGTTCAATATCACTATCTGGATCGCCTTCTTCAGGATCATAAATATATCCACATACACCACATACATATTTCATATTGTTATCCCCCTATATATAAAATCAATTCTTTTTATAAGCATAGCATATATGTGCTTGTATGTAAAGAACACATACTGCTGCTATTTTTATTATTTTTCCTCTGTTTCTGTTGTGTCTGTATTGACATCATGCACTGTTATTGGTGTTATTTTCTCTTGGGTATTCTCGATATTATTTTTATACAACTGCTTTTCTAACCACCAACGGTTAATTAGCACTCCTCCAAATAAAATCAGAATAAGTGGGCGTAAAATTTCCCAGAAAAAAGAAAAGCTAAAAGCATTTGTGATAGTAAGAAGGAGCAATACTCCAAACAGTATGATAATAATACCGACTACTAAAAAGCGTATACTGATAGTTTTTTTGCGTACCGATATTCTAAAGTAGGTAGCATACACTATCATGATTACCCCAAGCAGTATTAAGATAATTGAAAACATGTTTTTCTGGTTTGTGATGTCTTCTAGTATAGAACCTACCCATAACAAAAGCAGTATTTCACCTAAAAAGAAAAATATTTTGTGCAGTTTACATATCCAAAAACTAATCATAAAATATAATCCAACGATAAGTAATAGATAGTTATTATACTGAGCAATAGTAGGAAACAGAGAAAGGATATACATGTATATTCCTGTGGCTACAAGCAGTATACCTATAACGACACCTGAACTACTGTGCTGAAATATACTTTTTTGCTTTTCTGAAATAAGTCCTTGTTTACTTTGCTCTTTATTGGTGTTTTTAAACGTGTCTTGTGTACTCATAGTATAAGTATATCATACTTCATTATTTTCAATGTACAGATGCTTTCTGTAGTTGTATTATCGTACAATAATTTGTTCTTTTATTCTGCTTTTTTTGTTATTCTGTATATGCTTCCATTGTTTTTGTCGGTAATAAAATATATATCATCATTATGCATTTTGATTGAACGGATGCGCCCATATTTTTTGTCAAGTAACTGTTCTATTTCTTGTACTTTTGTTCCACTGTCATCAAGCCTTATACGATATATTTGCTGAAATTTTAGCGCTGCTGCAAATAGATTACCGTTCCATTGTTCAAACTGTGTTCCATAATAGACACTCAAGCCTGAAAGTGCTGGTGATATATCCCAATAGTATAATGGCTCTTCCATTCCTTCTTTGCTTGTTCCTTCCCCTACTTGTTTCCCTGTGCTGTATTCTTTTCCGTACGACACAACAGGCCAGCCATAATTTTTAGGTGCTGTGCTGTCTATGCTGATACGATTAAACTCGTCCCCTCCTTTTGGTCCGTGTTCTGTTTCATAGAGTTGCTTGCGTACACTATCGTAATACAGTCCTTGCGGATTACGATGCCCATAGCTTATACTACGACTCTCTGAGCCATCAAGGGCTATTGCTTGTATCGTTCCATGATCGCTTAAGAGTGACTGCGATTCATATCGCTGACCTCTGTCCCCTAGTCCAAGAAACAATACTTCTTTTCCTGTATCATCAAAGCCTATCGTCAACATGCCACCAAAGTGTATGGTTGACCGTGCTTTTTTGTTCATCTCATATATGACTGTCACTTGCTGTGCTGCTACTGTATCATATGTATTGTTAAATATCTGTTCTTCATCGAGGCGAAACGATAGTACTGCTGTGGTATTGGCATACGCATTGCCTTTTGCGTAGCTTGCATACACTGTACCGTCTGCTGATTGTACGAGATCAAACCAGCCTCCTTGTCCTTGCTGGTATATGTCTTGTGGTAGTTGAGTAATGCATTTTATTGTATTGCCTACTATCACCCACAGCCCTCCGTTTCGTTCACTTATAATGATAGGATCTTGCTGCTGAGTATGTGCTGTATACCATGTTATGCCCCATGGATGCACAAAGCCTGTGTATAGTGCTTCTATAATGAGATTGTATTGTTTCGTACGCTGTACTGTTGTATTCTTATTCTTTGCGGCTGCTACTGTGGTGATGGTAGTGTTATGTTTTGCGTCTTCGGTACACTCCCTTGCGTGCAACAAGGATGGGCTAAGCACAGCGAGACATACATATACTGACATACACAGATACAAGAATTTCATGGCTATTTATACTACTGCTTGTATAAGCAGTATATCACAATGCGTGCTATTGTATGCATAGCTATCTATAGTTTATGCTTCCTGCAGGAGTAGTGATGCTATGGGGTGCTTTTAGCTTTGTCTATTACTTTTCTCATCTCTTCTGCTAATGCTGTATCAAGAGGAAGCAGTGCTTTGTAGTATTTCTCTGCTTTTGTAATATCATTTAATTGTATATAAGCCAATATCATTCCTGCATAAGCTTTGACTAAATCAGGATTAAGTTCCAATGCTTTGTTATAGTCCTTTATTGCCCCCATTATATCGCCTTGTATTTGTTTCGCTCCCCCTCTATTACTATAGACTTCCGCATACTCAGGGTTGAATTTCAGTGTCTCATTATAGTCCTCTATCGCTCCAGTTATATCTCCTTGCTTCTGTTTCGCATTCCCTCTACTACCATAGATTTTCACTAGCTTAGGATCAAGTTTTAATGCTTTGTCATAGTCCTCTATCGCTCCAGCCATATCTCCTTGTTTCTGCCTCGCATTCCCTCTATTATTATAGGCATTTGCATACCTAGGGTTAAGTTCCAGTGCCTCGTCATAATCCTTTATCGCTTCGCTAAACTTTTTTAATTCCTGCCTTGCACTCCCTCTATTATTATAGACTTCTGCTAACTTAGGATTGAGTTTCAGTGCCTCATCATAGTCCTTTATCGCTTCGTCAAACTTTTCTAATTCCTGCCTCGCATTCCCTCTATTATTATAGGCATTTGCATACCTAGGGTTAAGTTCCAGTGCCTCGTCATAGTCCTTTATCGCTTCGCTAAACTTTTTTAATTCCTGCCTCGCATTCCCTCTATTATTATAGACTTCTGCTAACTTAGGATTGAGTTTCAGTGCCTCATCATAGTCCTTTATCGCTTCGTCAAACTTTTCTAATTCCTGCCTCGCATTCCCTCTATTATTATAGACTTCTGCTAACTTAGGATTGAGTTCCAGTGCCTTATCATAATCTTCTATCGCTCCAGTCATATCTCCTTGTTCCTGCCTTGCACTCCCTCTATAAAAATAAGTTTCTGCAAATTCAAGTTTCTCTTTAGATTCTTCATCATGATCATTTTTTGTTATAGAAGAATCTTTTTGTCTCCCACTCCCTCCATTATTATCAGGATCTGTATCATCCTTAGAATTTATTATTTTGCTACCACCTTTAAGTTTTTCATTTTCAATATACCATCCTACAGTATCATTGTAGATAGTTTGATAGGTAATATTAAAATAAAGCTTTAAGTACTCAAGCAATACCTTCTTTAGATTACTATAAATCGGCTCTATATTCAATCTTGCTCTACTAATATACCCTAATTTAGGATATACAAAGACACTTTTTTGATGTTTTACTCTGTCTCCACTATGATAGGTAACAGGAGGATCTATCATATTCAGTTCTGATAATTGCTCTTTTGTTTTTTCGCTATACCCTTTTGTGTCTTTATCATAATCTAATAGAGATATTTTTTGTACTTCTTCTGTATTCAGCAACAATAATTCTCCATCTTTATCCTGTTCACCATTACCATCACATGCCAAAAAAAGTGCTATAGATATATCTCTTGTAAAATCTATAAAATTTGTCTCATCCCCAAAATGCCGTATATCTGTAAGGATAGTAATACGATCAGTACTAGAAGGATACCTATGTCTATTTTCCTCTATTACTTCTTCTTCTGCATTAACAATAAAATTAGAGTAATCAGGCACTATTCCTTGCTTATCTGTACCTTTAGAGTAGACAGTACTACGATATAGACTAGAGTTAATGGTATCGTCTGCTTTGTGCTTATATACATACTTATCACCAGTTTCACTATATACCCTATTTGTCCCTCTAAATATATACTTGCCTGTGCTATATTTTCTTTGAATATCATATACAAATTGTATAGCATCATCTAAAGTAAATGCTTTCTTAGGTTCTATAGTCATAAGCACGCCTCTTTTTACATGATAGCATATACTTCTCTACGAGGGATGATTATAGAGTAAAAAGATAAGAAAACAACAAAGGCTTATAGATTATTGTGTTTTCTATAGGAGTAGCAATGCTATGGGCTGCTTTTAGCTTTGTCTATTATTGCTTTCATCTCTTTTGCTACTACTGTATCAAGAGGGAGCAGTGCTTTGTAGCATTCCTCTGCTTTTTTGAGTTTATTATCTATTAGTGTCTTCATAAGCCGAGCGTTCATAGACTTAGGGTTGATTTTCAGTGCCTTGTCATAGTCTTTGTTCGCTCCAGTCATATTCCTTGTTTTACTTTCAAAAGCCCTCTATTATTATAGACACTTGAGTTATTAGGATCTAGTTCTATTGCTTTTTTATAATCCTCTATCGCTCCAGCTATATCTTTTTGATTCATTTTCGCATTCCCTCTATTATTATAGGCTGCTACATACTCAGGATCTATTTCCAATGCCTTATCATAGTCTTCTATCGCTCCACTATAATTACCTTGTTCTGCTTTCGCAAGCCCTCTATTATTATAGGCTGCTACATACTTAGGATCTATTTCCAATGCCTTATCATAGTCTTCTATCGCTCCACTATAATTACCTTGTTCTGCTTTCGCAAGCCCTCTATTATTATAGGCTGCTACATACTTAGGATCTATTTCCAATGCCTTATCATAGTCTTCTATCGCTCCACTATAATTACCTTGTTCTTTTTTCGCATTCCCTCTATGATTATAGGCATCTGTATACTCAGGATTTATTTCCAATGCCTTATCATAATCTTCTATCGCTCCACTATAATGTATTTCTGCCCGTTCCTCTATTCCTTTATCCAATTTCTCATCTCCTTTACGAAGCCACAAAACTGCTGTTTCATTATTTTTTTCATTTTCAACAAAGCCTATAAGATCATTGTATATTGTACGAGCTGTAATATTCAAATAATTATCCAGATACCTAAGCAATATCCTCTTTTTTTCACTAGGAATTGGAATTATCTTTTCCTCCAATTTTTCTATAGGAATATACCCCTTTTTAGAGTATACAAATACACTCCTCTGTACTTTTACTCTCACCTCACTACTGCTCGTTATAGGAGGTTCTATTAGCCCCAATTCTGGCAATTTATGTGTACTATCATACTCTACTAATTGAGATATGCTCTCTACTCCCTGCTTTTCTAACAATAACAGCTCTCCATCTTTATCTAATTCACCATTGCATGCAAAAAACAATGCAATATACATATCTTTTGAAAAATCTATCAGGTTTGTCTTACCTCCAAAATGCTGTATGTCAGTAAGCATAGGCAGAGTGTCAGTATGAGAAGGAAATAAATATTTCGCTCTTTTTATCACTTCCTCTTCTGCCTTGATAATAGAGTCAGGTCTATCATCAAATACTCCGTTTCGCTTATTTTTATATTTAGTACCTTGAAGGTAGACAATACTATGATACAAACCAGAATGAATAGTGTCATGTATTTTATACTCATATACATATCCTTTACCAGTTTTACTATACACCCTATTTGTCCCTCTAAATATATACTTTCCTGTGCTATATTTGTCTTGAATTTCAGATACAAATGCTATAGCATCTTTTAGAGTAAATTCTTTCTCTTGTTTCTTACTCATAGTTTCCTCTGCTTACATGATAGCATAGCATTACAGTTCTCTACAGTAGAGCTTGTATGAGAAACAGCACAAAGCATGTACGTAGATACTACACTAGAGTAGTAATGCTAGTGAAGAAAATGCCGTGTATGAGTGAACAGCATGCTTATACCGTGTTCGTTACAGGCATCTATAGAGTCTTGGTCGCGTATTGAGCCTCCTGGCTGTATGATGGCACTTACTTTATAGGTAGCGGCAAGATCTATGCTATCTCTCATAGGAAAGAATGCATCAGAGGCAAGCACTAATCCTTTGCGTACTTTTCCTTGCTTATTGAGCGAGTGGAGCAATGCTATGTTCGTTGCTTCAAGGCGATTCATCTGGCCTGCTCCTATGCTGACAGTGGATACACATGTCGACTGTTTTTGTGCTAGCACAATGGCATTTGATTTTACATGCTTTACGGCTGCCCATGCAAACAGAAGTGCTTGTAATTGCTCATAACTAGGGTTTTTTTGCGTAACGCATTGGAGTGATTGACTAAAAGAAATAGCATTTTGTAGTGTATCTACTTGCTGTGCTAACAGAGCAGTTCCAAAAGAGATATACTCTACTGGAGCATTCACTATTTTGCGTAAGGATATTTTTAAGAGACGAATGTTCTTTTTTTTCTGTAATATCTGTAATGCTTCTGTGGTAAATTTTGGAGCAATGATAATTTCTAAAAATAGCTTTGATAACTTGAGCGCAAGAGAGCTGTCTACAGTGCCACTGAGTACCACAATGCCTCCAAAAATAGACACAGGGTCTGCTTCATACACAGCATCCCATGCCTGTTCGGTGCTTTCTGCTTTTGCTACAGCACAAGGGTTGCCGTGTTTTACTCCTACTGCTACAAAATACTCTTCTTGCAAATCTTGCTGTTTTTGTTTTCCTTGTATCAAATGAGCAATTTTGTCTTGCGTCGGCATCTTTTCTACAACAGTGAACTGTGTTTTCATTATTGCGAGGGCGGACTGTGCATCTCTTACATTGTTATACGATAGCTGCTTGCCATGTAATTGCTTTGTTGCATAAAGCATGATTTGTGATGAAGACTGTATCGGTACATATAGGGCTGCTTTCTGATGAGGATTTTCTCCATACCGAAGATCACTGTGCTTTGTATAATGCAAAGAAAGTATATCGGGAAATGTTTGTGTGTTTTTTATTTCCTTTCTTATTTTCTTTTTTCCTTTATCAAGAATAGCTTGTTTCTGAAAATATGCGTTAATATGTGCATCGTACCGTGTTGTATAACCAAATACTTTGTTCGCTTGTAATAGCCTATAATACTCGTATTCCTTTGCTATAGCAGTGCTGTCTTTTGATTGTATTTGTACTTGTGTTTTTGATTTTGATTGTGTTTGTGTTTTTGATTGTGTTTGTGCTTTTTCTATCTCTTCAAGATACCTAAGTGCTTGAGCATAATCGTTGGGATCGCAGAGAGCTAGCACATCCTTATAGTTTTTAGCTGCAGCACGAAGCAGGGATACTCCTCCTATGTCTATATGCTCAAGGGCTATGTCTAGCGAAGTATTTTTTTTCGAAACAACAGAAGCAAAAGGATAGAGATTTACTACTACAATATCAATGAACGCAGAGCCTATGGTCTGTACATCTGCACTATCGTTAGGATTATCCCGTCGCGATAAAATACCAGCAAAAATAGCAGGATGCAATGTTTTTACTCTTCCGTCCATTATTTCAGAGAAACCAGTAAATGATTCTACTGTTGTAATATCAATGCCACAATCTTGCAAATATGTTCCTGTCCCTCCAGTGCTTATAATAGTATACCCACATGCTATAAGACCTGAGGCGAGAGTTTTGATGTTTTTTTTATCATTAACACTAAGTAGTGCTGTTTTCATAATTCAATATATATTTGCTTATTCATTTCCATGACTCAGTACAGGCGGAACTGTTGACAACACATCGCTTATACGACTCATTACCTCATCACTGAGCATTTTTACTGTATCAAGGGCTGCAATATTTTGAGACAACTGCTCTACTTTAGAAGCTCCTAAAATAACAGTAGTTACTTTTGGGTTTTTTACACACCATGCAATAGCAAGCTGAGAGAGAGGTATGCCCAACTCATCTGCAATTTCTGCTAACTTTCGTACTACAGGAATACGGCTTTCCCCATACTTGTCTAAAACAAGACTGCGTAACCATTCGTATCCCGGTAAATTTAAGCGAGAATCTTCAGGCACTCCATTATTGTATTTTCCTGTCAACAAGCCCGAAGCAAGCGGTGACCATATGGTAGTGCCTAACCCTGTATACTCATACAAAGATGCATATTCCTGTTCAACACGCTGTCTATGTAACATATTGTATTGTGGTTGTTCAAACAAAGGAGGAATAGCGCCATTTTTGATTGCTATATCATAGGCTTCTTGTATCTGTTCAGCACTCCATTCAGAAGTACCCCAATACAGTACCTTACCCTGTCTAATGAGATTTGTCATCGTTTCAACTACCACAGCTATTGGCACATTAGGATCAGCACGGTGGCAAAAATATAAATCTAAATACTCTACCTGTAAACGCTTTAGTGCAGCATGGCATGCCTCAACAAGATGTTTTCTATGTAAGCCTTGCTGTGTAGGCACAGGATCTTGTGTTCTTCCAAAAAAGACTTTGCTTGATACTATATAGGTATCTCTCTCCCATGCTAATTCTTTCAGTACTTGTCCCATAATAATTTCTGCATCACCAAAATTATACACTTCGGCATTATCAAAGAAATTTACCCCTTTGTCATATGCATACTGCAAACAGTCTTTTGCAATACGAGTATCAACCTGTGTACCAAAGGTTACCCATGCACCAAATGATAAAACACTTACTGGTAGACCAGTATGTCCAAGTAATCTATATTCCATAGTATAAGTATAGCATAATTATAATATATTACCAACTAAATAACTCATAATGTATATGATTTTTTGAAATTCCTAATGATCGTAACTCAGAGATAACAAACTGTGTAGTAGGCTTTGAAGCACAAATATAATAATGTCGCTCTTTATAGTACTCTTGTTGTGTGATAGTATCTTTGCTAAATGTTTTGCCTAATGTACGCGAAAAAGATTGCACTTTATCTGTCACCGATTTTGCTAAATCAATAATACTACGATAGAAATTATCCTCAGGACTTCTATGGTATAACCAGTTAAAATCAACATTAGCAATAGTCTTACTTGTTTGTTGTTTTTCATGTTGCATATACTTCATCATGCTGATAAATGGCGTAATTCCTATACCACCAGCAATAAAGGTAACATTTCCTTTTGGTGCTTTTTTTGCGTTTTTTTGTAAGTGTTCAATAGTAAAATGCCCAAATGGCCCATCAAGCACCAGACGATTTCCTGTCTCTAATTGAGAACGTAGCTTCTCGGTAAAGTCTCCTTCATTTTGTATGGTAATACTGATAGTGGCATCACTATTTGTCGATGAAAACGAAAATGGATGTTCTTCTCCTTTTAAGTTTCCATCAATAAAAGTAAAAAATCCAAACTGCCCTTCTGTGTATGTAAAGGGCTTTCCTGAATTTTGAGTAAACTGTAGTGTAACAATCTCATCGTTTTCGATTGTTACATCTTCTAAAGTAAAGGTATGTTTGCGCAGTAGTATTGGCTTTATAAACTTATGGTGTATGTATGAACCAAAGGTAAGCAGAAAATACAGCATCATGATAGTAGCAGTATATATGCTATCCTTAAACATAGTGGTACGCATAACATGTATTGCTACTAATACCGCAGCTACTGCATTAAGATTGTGTAATCTGCGATAGAATGTGTAGTCAATACGCTTATCTAATATTGCTTTGAGTGTTCGTATACCAGGCAAACGAGCAACAGGAGTGTCTATCCAGAAACATATTGTGACAATAAACAAAAACGCAAAGATAAGCGCTGCTAAAAATCCAGAAAGTGCCGTAGGTGACCCTAATCCATGAGATGCCCCATGAACAATAATAAGCAACAATATGCCAAAGGTACTACTCCCATGCACTTTCATGAGAGTGGCATATCCAACAGAACGCTCTATCAATTTCATACGCGAAGCTGTTATAAATTGATTCATAAACCAGTAGAACAAAAATACCCCAGGTATAATTGAACGAATGATATCTGGAACAATCTCTGCAGGATAAAAATTGATAATTGAAACATAATGTATACCTATAGTGATAATAGGTAATACGATATATATAAACACAAGAAACATAGATATCAACTCCTCTTTTCTTAAATCAAAAAGTTCAAAAAAAATAAAATGTCATACAGGAAAGTATTGTTCTATAACAATACGCTCTTCTTTATAATTGTACAAGAATATCCATAATAGCGGGCGTTACTGTATTTATAAGCAATGCGGCAGCAGGCTCCTCATACGAAGCAGAACTCATAATATCAATGCCTTGAGGAGGAGATGTTAATGTACTCTTGTTATTAGGAAGATATGCCGCAACAATGAGTCGTTCATTATCTTTGTGTTTTTGTACAAAATCAATAATCTCAGGCTCTAATGTATCTGTAGTACCAGTACTGTGTACAACAACTACATGATAGTCGGTAAAAACACTATCGTCCACTGTATCATATGTTATAAATTTTTGATCAATATTTATATCATAATTATTAATTTTTACTCCTAGTACAATATCCTTAAATATAAATTTCTGTATATTCTTTGCCTTACTGTTCAATACATGGGCTACTGTATAGGTTTCCCCTGTCTTTTCTTCTTCTGCTGCTCCTCTTGCATATGCAAATGGTAACATAAGTAAACATACTATACTACTACATAACAAAACTTTCTTTTTCATGATACCTCCAAAATTTTTTTCTCTTTATTTTATTATAGAGCATTATTATTTTTATGGCACGAGTTCAAGTACAAGTTCATGATGAAAATATCTTCATTTTTTGATCCCTACTGAAACCTTTACTGTCGCAATTAGTCCTTGAATCTGCACTATAGCAAGAAAGGAGTACTTCCTTTCTTGCTATAGATATTTCTACATATATGCTATGATGTACATGCTGAACTACCAGCAACCTTTGGGTACTGTGCTGTTTTGCCATTCATAGCTGAATTCAAGAATTCTACACTTCTTATAGAAGATACTTTACACATTTTCCATGATGATAAATCTTGATCAAATACAGAAGCACCAAGAAATATAGAATTTATAACAGTAACTTTATTTACATTCCAGTTTCCTATGTCTTGATTAAAAGCACTTGCAAAAGAAAATATACCGCCCATATTAGTAACCGCACTCACATTCCAGTTTCCTATGTCTTGATTAAAAATACTTGCTTGACTAAACATAGTGCTCATAGTAGTAACACTACTTACATCCCAGTTTCCTATGTCTTGATTAAAAGCAGCAACTCTGAAAAACACAGCATTCATATTCATTACACTACTCGTATTCCACTGTGTTATGTCCCCATTAAAAGTACTATCTCCCGCAAATAAATCACTCATATCAGTAATAGCACTGGTGTCTATCATATTGAGGTTGGGACTAGGGTTACTACTCTTCCCTCCTGTAGCTTGTCTTGTCTTTTCTTCACTGATAATAGTTTGCAGTGCTGATTTTGTTGTTGGTCTATAATAGGCCTCTGCTTTTCCTGATGGTGCTGTTCTTATATCTGTCCGTATAACAATAGTGGCTGGTACTTTTTTCTTTGAAGCGGTTATTGTACACTGTGCTACATCATAGCTATAC
This sequence comes from Spirochaetia bacterium, assembly GCA_965226055.1. Classification (GTDB taxonomy): domain Bacteria; phylum Spirochaetota; class Spirochaetia; order WTKD01; genus CBDDCA01. The sequence continues at coordinate 316,278 of CBDDCA010000005.1, forward strand.
TCAGTAATGGCAGTATCTCGTATATTGGACTTATTTGCTATGCCTGTTATGGTAACTGTTTTGCTACTCTGTTCAAACGATACTGTAAGGCCTGTTTCTTGTTTGATTTTCTTTGCATCTGCCTCTAGTATGTTTGCATCACAGGTAAAGGCATTGCCACTGGGTGTGCTTGCTAGTACTCTTGTAGTATTTGATGCGAGTGCTGTACCTACTTCTGCTGATACTATACTAGTGTTTCCTATAGATATTGCACTTACTTCAAACTCGTGGCGTTCTCCTGTTGATGCTTTTGTGTCATCAGTGCTGTTTACTGCTTGCACTACTATTTCGTAGGTCGTTCCGTTTGTCAAGTTTGTCAGGGTAGTGTTTGTTGTTCCTGCTGCTATATTTTTTGTTGCTGTATTAGCATTTGCTTTTATCTGTGCTACGCTTCTCGTTGTATCGCCACTTTTGGCAATGCTATATACCTTATACGATACCTGTGCTGCTGTTAGGGCATCGCCTGTATTTGTTTTGTGACTTGCACTGAGGCTGGGGGCTGTCCACGATACTCTCATGCCTGTCTGGGCTACTCTTGTTTGTATAGTTGATACTTCTGCGGGGGCAGTCGCTTGCGACGCGGTTGTTACGCTTGCTACTGTTGAAGATGCTACTTTTTTGCTTGGATCTGTTTTTACTGCTACTTCTAACACAAAGTAATACTTTGTCGCTCCTTTTACTGCTACTACTGGTGCTGTATCTGAAGACAAGCCTAAACTGGCAAGGGCTGGTACTGTGTACACTCCACTACTTGCACTGCCTATGTTTATCTTTCTGCCTGCAAGTACTTCTGCTACTGTAGGGTCAGTGTCTTTCTGTAAGCCGTACACTGTGTACACTAGCTGATTACTTGCTGTTATGTTTGTGCCATCGTAGTCTTTTGCTCCTGTAAATGTGCTTAGCTCGGTAAGTACCAGCTTTATTGTGCCTGTAGTATTTGTTGACTGTGATACTACCAGCTTTCCTGTCAGTAATGACTGATTTGGTGCTACTGCTTTGGAAGTATAGATTTCCTTTATTTCTGTTACATCGGTGTAAAAGCCTGCAGGAAAGAGCTTTTCGCTATTTGTTGCATCGTAATTGGGTGATGTTGTGTTGACTATCCTTACCCCTATGTAGTAATCCTTTGCTGTTTCTATGGGCGTTACTCCTGCATTGCTTCCACTGGTGCTGTCTACTATTGCTATGGATATTGTGTCTTGAGTTGTTCCTGTTGCTTTTGTGTATTTTGCTACCTTTACACTGCTTTTCTCTATCGCCCACAGAGCTGATACGCTGGCAGGCTTTCCTGTGGTATCTTCTTTCTTGAGATATAGCACATAGTACGCAAGGTCTGTCGCTTCAAGGGCATTGCCATTTGCCTTGCTCACTCCTGCTATTGCTGAGGCATTTACTTGTACTGTTATGACTTTTTTCCTTCTATTGCTTCCTGTTGTAGGCACTGCAAATACCACTGCATTACTGTTAGTGTAGGTGGTGCTTTTTGGGGTATTTGGTGGTGCAGTAAGGGTTGCTTTCTTTATTGTTGCTGATGTTCCTATGCTATACGAGGGATTGAGGCTGTTTATTGCTTCTACTCCTGCGGTATAGTCTGCTCCTTTCGTTCCTATAAATCTTACTTGTAAGGTACTGTCTCCTGCTATATTCTGTGTTTGTACTCCTGCAAGGCCTTTTATTGCCTCTAGTGTTTTTGTGCTGTGGTCTCCCTCTGCTATGTATACTTTGTACTGTATTTGTGCCTGTGTGAGTTTGCTTCCACTGGGTGCTTTGTTAGTATCAGTAATGTCTCCTGCACTAAATGCATAGACTGCTGTTGCTGTTACTTGTGTTACTGACTCTACGGAGAGCTTTGCATCTTTTGCAGCGGGCGGTGCTGTCGAGGTACTATCGTATACTGCCACAGTATCGGAAAGAGTAGTTACAGGGCTTACTATGTTATTTGCTATTGTCAAAAAGGTAAAGCGATAATTCTTGGCATTTGCTTGTACTTTAGGCACTTCTAAGCCATCTGCTATCCCAAAAGTAATGGCTGTTACACTTTCTGTTATGCTTTTTTCTGCTACCAGTGTAGCTCCATCGTACATACGCAGAGTGTAGTAGCTTCCTATGCCTGGAGCTTGCTTAAAGGTTGCTTTTATCTGTATTGCTCCTGTTATGTCTAAGCTAGGTTTGTTTTGAAAGAGATCTTCTGACGGAGCTGTGGGTTGCGGAGTAGTTATGTCTTTTGTCGCTTGTGTGCTTTTGTTTCCTGCATAGTCTATTGCTTGTATTGTTATGGTGTATGTTTTGCCTTGTGTGAGTTCTTCTACAGAGAGTGATGTTGTGGGATAGGGTATTTTCTTCTCGCTCAGTACTGTGGTGCTTGTGCCTTTTTCTGCTATGCTTATGCTGTATTCTTTTATGTCTTTGTTATTGGCTTTTGTTGTATCGGGTGCTGTCCATGTTATCTGTGTGCCTATCTTTGTAGGTGATACAAAGGGATAGCTTGCTTGTATGTTTGTTACTGCATCGGGGGCGGTGCCATCATCTACTGTGGTGGTGGTTGCTGTTATTTTTGCTCCTTTGTTACCTGTGTAATCTTGTGATTGTACTGCTATGCTGTATTCAGTGGTAGCTTTGAGGCCTGTTATCTGCGTATTGCGTACTGTTCTCTCTGTTATTGTTACTGTCTTTGCTGTTGTTGTTGTGCTGTCTTTTTCCGTTACTGTTATAGTCACTCCTGCATAGTCTCGTACATCGGGGGCTTGCCAGCCTACTACTATGCTATTTGCTCCTCCTACTGCACTCACATTGCTTACAGGCTCTGTGCTTTTGTCTGTTGTTGCTTGTTCTTTTGACACTGCAGTGGAATACTTTCCGTTTTTAGAGACATACACTTCTACTTTGTAGGTAAGCGTGCCATAGAGTTTTGTGAGGGCTATGCCGTCCTTTGCTACATACACAGTGGCGTACTCTTGGTTGTCTGCACTTGCAGAGCTGAGTTTGGCTGTACTGCTATTGCTCACTGTTTCGTATGCTATGAGAGTATTTGTTGCTGTTGCTATCACTCGTACTTGGAGATTTTTATCTGTAAAGGCAAAGCTCCCCCACTTGATAAGCAGGCTTTCATCGGCTGGGCTATTGCTTTTATCGTTTGCTGTTACTGTAAGGTCTGATGCGGAAAGTGGCGTTACTGTTTGTGAGAGTGCTGATGGCACTATGCCTCTGAGCGCTTGCTTTGCCGTGCTTTCGTTGCCATTGCTATCTCTGTATACTACTGTTACATCATAGCTGATGCCGTCTATAGTAGGGACAGCAATAGTTACTTCTCCTTGTGTTACATCTTGTACTGTTACTTCTTTTTTTACATTAGTGGTGCTTTCTATCACCTGTACTATGGCTTCTGCTATGTCTGTTTTGCCTGACGAGAGCAGTGCTTTGTCCCATGTTAGCTTTATGCCATTTGTTGCTGATTCTACTGCTACCTTGTTGAAGGTATCTTGAGGTTTCGTTGTATCTGTCAATGTTGTCACAGAGCGGGTTGTTTTTGGTGATACTTCTGTATCTGAGCCTGAGTTTGACTTCTGGGCTTCTATCTCTACAGTATAATCGGTAGTAGCGTGCAAGCCTCTGAGTACATAGGGTCTGTTTTGTTGAAACAATGTACGATATTCTATTGCAGGAACACGCACTTCTATTGATTGTGCTGGTGTCGTTGATGTAGCTTTTACAACTACATGCGTAGCATCGCTTGGAGCTTCCCAGCGTAACGAGAGCGTCCCATCATTGCCTGCTGCTTGTATCTGCACATTGGACACTGATGCGAGTGTCGGGGTTACTGGCGTTCCCCCTCCGCCTGATGAGGAACTGCTACTCTCTGCACATCCTACGAGTACGAGGGTAGTCATTACTAGCACTAAAATCAGTGCAACTAGAGTTATACTATACTTACTTTGTAGCTTACCATTTAGCTGATAGTTTAGTTTTTCATTACTTTTTTTCATAATGTTCTCCTTATAATTATCTATTTATTGTATAATTATATTATACATAATACACAAGTCTTATTATAGCAAAAATACTATTTTTTGTGTTATATCTGAAAATTAAAAAAAAAAAAAAAAAAAAATACACTGGATTACACAAAAATGCATAGCAAAAAGTGATAATAATGCTACAATAGAGATGCTATGAACAAAATTTGATCTCTGCTGAAACCTTTACTGTCGCAATTAGTCCTTGAATCCGCACTCTATTATTTTTCTATTTCGTTACACATAATAGGGATATTATTAGGATCTTTTAGAATACATAGCTTTGAAGAAACATAAGGGGTACTCATACTCTGCTCTTTTTCTACAAGTATAATATGCTCTTGTTCGGCACAAAACGATACAAACGCATCTATTCCTGATACTTCAATACCAAGCGTACAATAATGTTCCAATAATGAGAGAGAACTATTTACAGAAGAAACAGAATCATCACTCTCTGCATTTATCTCTTTTCTTTGCTCTTTGCTCTGCTGTGTTGTGCTTGCTCCCTCCTTTGAATGAGTATTGTTTCTATTTACAGAAACAAGCTCAATTTCAAATCCAAAAAATATGTCAGGAAAGACAGCAGTTCCTTTTTTTGAACAAATGATTTTAGTTCTTCTTACTTCTTGATTACGTGGCAAAAAAGAAAAATCTTCAAACTTTCTTTGTTCATCAAACACAACAGTGTCATATTTTGCAATAGAACGATAAAATGCTATGGTGGCATCAATATCTTGTGTTCCTATCATAAGCCCTGCAAATCGTACAATGCGTGGTTTCTTAGATAAGCGTAAACGAGATAATGAACATGTATGCTTGGTGGTATCTTCAAAGCAGTATATCCAATTATATTCTGTATCACGAAAGAAAAATCCTGCTTTATTATCAGGAGATAGGGCAATATGTGATACCTCATATCCGTACATACTCATAGCGTTCCGCAGAATATGTACATCCTCACACTCAAACTTTAAGGCAATAATGCCTATACTATCCACTCCTTTTTCTCTATCAAGCAATGGAAACTTTGTATGCAGAAAATGCAATAATGCCACTGACGGACATTTTGCTTTGTGAAATAAAAATTGGTATAGTACATTACTATTTTGCACATTCAAAGTAGGGTTTACATGATGTAAGAGAGCAGATATTCCTTGTAGCTGTTGTGTACTGTCTTTATAAGAAAGGTTATATACATCACAGTACTGTTTCTTTGAAAAAGCAAGGTGTTGTGTATAATAATCCAATGTGCGTGCAGGATACCGACAGCCAAGCCCAAGAAATGATATGCCTGCGGTTTCCCACTGAGCAGGTTGTGTTTCTTTTGTAGTATGTGCAGTATGTGTTGTCTGAGACATAATGTATATCCTATAACTACTGTAAAAACATATCGTGTGTATTACTGTTGCTTATATTGCAGAAAAAAATCGTATAATGATTTCATCGCATTTTGTAACTGCTCTGGTGCTGGTAATATCACTATACGTATATGGTCAGGAGTTTCATAATTAAATGCTCTTCCATGCACAAGCAAAATATGTTTTTGGTGTAAAATATCCAGCACAAGTTTTTCATCATCTGTAATGGAGAATTTTTTTATATCTATCTTAGGAAATACATACATTGCTCCTTTTGGATATACTGCAGTCATGCCATCAATAGTAGTAATAGCGTCCATCACTATCTTTCTTTGTTGATAGAGCCTTCCTTGTGGTGACACTAAATGATCAATGGCATTGTCATGTTGTAATGCAACAGGAACAGCCCACTGTGCTAGCACATTACTACACAGTCGCATATTTGAAAGAATAACAAGTCCTTCCATGACATCTTTTAAGCATTTTTTTGGATCATGTACTACTAACCAACCTACCCGTAATCCCGGAGCTCGATACGCTTTTGCAAGCCCATTAAAAAAAATACAGGGATAATCGCCACTTATTTCTGCCATATAATGCATTTTTGCATCATCATATAGTACTCTTTCATAAATTTCATCAGACAAAATAATAAGATTATGCTTTTTTGCAATAGTAACAATACGCTGTAATACTTCTTTCTCGTACACTGCTCCTGTTGGGTTATTAGGGTTTATCACAACTATCGCTTTTGTTTTTGCAGTTATCTTTGATTCAATGTCTTTGCTATCTGGATTCCATTGACTTTGTTCATCACAGGTATAATACACTGCTTTTCCTCCCCCTAAACGCACCGAAGCAGTCCATAAAGGATAATCTGGAGTAGGAATAAGTATTTCATCTCCATTGTTTATAAAAGAATTCAATGCCATTGGAATAAGTTCACTTACTCCATTGCCTAAAAAAATAGAATCTGTATGTACAGTGATGCCTCGTTTTTGATAATACGCTTGAATTGCATTACGAGCAACCAAGCCTCCACGACTATTCCCATATCCATAGCTTTCCTCTTGATGTTCAAACATATGCTTATACACATCAGTGGTAGGAAACAATCCAAACGGAGGAGTGTTTCCTGTGTTCAACTTAAGAATAGGAATGCCTTGCTGTTCTAATTTCTCAGCTTCTTCCAGCACTATCCCTCGTATATCGTAGCCTACATCATCTAGTTTTTTTGATTTTTCCCATAGCATATCTGATCTGTATTCTTATGAATCTTCCGATGATTGATCATCGAATTTTTCAAATAACTTTGCACGCAAATTAGCACGAGTAAAGCTATGTACATCTATTTTTTCTGTACCAAGTAGATTACAAGTACCTTCAAAATCAACATTAGGTTGCATTCTAATTTTAGCAGCATGTATATCTCCACGAATATATGCCGTAGAGTATACTAATAATCCTTTTCTTGCATGAATAGTACCATGGAGAGTACCTGCTATTAAAATAAAATCAGCCTCTATTCTCGCTTCAATACTCGCACTAGGAAAAATAACCAATAGCTCACCACCTATAATAGAACCTGACACTGATCCCAGTACACTCAGAGAAGTCTTAAATCGTAGTGTCCCTGTATATTTAGATGTTTTTCCAATTCTACTGTTTGTCTGTGGAAGCTCAATTAAATTGATTTCATTCTTTGTGTTGCTCATATATTATTCCTTTCTACTATTATTCTGATGAAGATACTGTGTCATTTTCAATTCCATATGCTGCATTAGCTAGCAAGAAATTCTTTTCATACATATCATCTAAATGAGCTATGCCGTCATTACTGGCAATATGGTTAATCATCTCTTGTAATTGTTCTTTTACTGCGTTGATAGCTGCTAGTACTTCTATTGCACTCTTTCGTGATACTACAAGATATTCTTTCATCTCTCGTTCATTGAGTTTGTCTGATAATTTGAAATCAATAAATCGTTGTATCGGAGCTCTTACATGTTCCGCAAGATGTTCGTTGAGCTTTGTAATATTTTCAATACTCTTTGCTTGTGTCTCCCTCTGAGTCCATACCCTAAATTTATGTACAAGCTGTTCAATAGTGGAAAGGTACGCAATAAGCTCTAGTACATTGATAGGCTTAGCAAGAAAATAGTTAATGCCTTTGCTAAGATATGCTACCTTGTCTATGACAGATTCACTTTCATGTACCAGTATTTTAGCAACGAAATTATGAAAATATTGACGCTTAATAGTATCTAAAACAACATCCATTTCTTGTTTTGAAAGATCTTCATAGTCCAGAATTAAAATATACGGCATTTCATCTTTCATATTTGCACACACTTCCTGTGCTGAGTGAAATATTTCAAATTGAAGTTTTAGGGACTGTAATATTTCTAGTGGTATTTCCAGAAAATGCTTATTATTGCTTACTGCATAAATTATCATATATACCTCTTACAAAAACACAGAATTACCAGTATTTATTTAATTTTTTAGTATACTAATTTTCTTAAAACTAGTGCTATTATATAGTATAGCATAAAGAAACATTACTATACTGAAAACAACACATATTTTTGCAAAAAAATCTTTATATACAGTGTATAGGGTAGTCTTTTCTGTATAGACAGGCACATCATATACAATATAATCACGTGTAAAGGAAGGAAGCATGCGAGCAATCTTTCCGTTAGGGTCTATCACTGCAGTTATACCAGCGTTTGTCGCACGTAACACAGAACGCTTGTTTTCCACTGCACGTACAACAGAGAGCTGTAAATGTTGCATTGCATTTACTTCCATTTTAGACCATGCATCATTAGTAATATTTATCAACAGCTCTGCTCCTTTCTCAACAAACACTGCATTTTGAGCACCAAAGCCATCTTCAAAACAAATAGGAGTAGCAAACTGTAGCTGTGATGTTGTAAGTATCGTGTATTCTGTTCCCGGTTCCCAAAAATGCACATCTCTCTCTTTTAGTATATTATAGAAAAAGGAAAGCGAACGTTTATACGGAAAATATTCTGTAAACGGAACAAGATGTAATTTATAGTACGCTCCGTAGCGTTTATTTCCCTTAAATAAAATGGAAGCATTATAATCTATCCTTCTAGGATAATTATCTTCGTCAAATACACGAACTCCTTCCCCGTTCCCAATAAGAAAATATGTATCAGGATATTGTTCAAAATAACGAAGAAGTGTATTGATAAGCCCTACATACTGCGGATTTTGTTTATACTTTAAGTGATATGCAATAGAAGGAACAAACGCTGTTTCTGACCATACTACCATGTGAACATCATGCTGAGCAAGTAATTCATCACTTAATCTCATTAACTCCTCTAAAGATTTTTTGTATGCACTGTAGCCTCCTTTCCATGGATCTGTATCGTGCTGCACTAAGCCTATTTTTTTTGTAGTGCTTTGAGAATAATCTACTGTAGCTACCATCCCATAGAGAAGCACAGCAACAAAAAATACTCCATATACAATAGTTGCTCCCTTTTCTATAGTTTTTTTATTGTATTGAGAAAGACGTAGATGCCAAGGAGTACGCACCATTGAAGAAACATTGTGTGTCATATTCATATGCGTTACGGACATTCTTAAAAAATACTGATAGAGTAAGCTAGAAGGAAACACTACAAGTAAACAGAGTATCCATACACCAAATATATCAGTAATCTGTATAAGGATAGGATAAAAAGAAAGAGCATAGCCAATAACACCAAAGCTATATCCTAAAAAACCAAGTGTTCGTAGATAGTCATATGCTACCCAACAAATAGGCAAGAGTAAAAAAGCAAAACGAGGAAAACTGATCATAAGTACCTTTATCACCAGAAAATGAACTATGAAATACAAACCATAAATAGCGGGGACAATCAAAGAAGCGTTAGGATCAAACACAAATAGCCATACATTAAAAACAAGGTAGCATATAAATCCATACAAAAAGCCCCACAATGGCATGCTTCGGAGAGAATTGCGATGTATTAACACATATACTGGTAAAACTGCAAAAAATGATACAAATCCCCACCCAAAACGAATAATAACATTAGGAAAAGCACTACTAAATAAAATTACTCCCATCAATAACAAGATACAGTTTACAAGCAAATTTTTGAAAAACGACTGTGATGGAAAAAAGAAGAGAGAAATACTAGAGGAGATAGTTCGTTGTTTTACTATCAGTTTAATTGGCAGTCTAGTTGGCAGCTTAGCCATCACTTAAAGACCACACTGCATCTTTTAAACGTTTCCCTGCTCTAAATGCTACTACAGTGTGTTCAGGTACTGTAACCACTTCTCCTGTTTTAGGATTCCGTGCTTTAGTCTTTGCTTTTCGCACACGTAGTTCAAATACTCCAAAATCTCGTAATTCTATGCTATTGCCTGCTATAATCATCTCAGATATTGTTTGTGTACATAATTTTATCAGAATGTTAATATCATGCTCACTTAAAGAATTGAGTGCTATATTATTATTGTATTCTTCTAGCTCTTGCTCTGTAGCTCCTGAATGTATACTGGCTTTTCTCTGACGAATATAATCTTCAACTTTGTCATATAAGAGCCTAGCAAGATCGCTTCGAATTAGTTTACTCAACGATAGCTCACAAAAAATATACTACGATTGTGTGATGTCTGGAGTATCGACATCACTTGAAGCAGGGGCGGTACTTTCGGAAGCATGCTCTGGTACTGTCGCAGAAGAAACAGGACTTTTATGAGCATTCGTATATGTGTGAATTCGCGTAAAAAGACGAGATTTTATTCTTGCTGCCTTATTTCTATGATACACTCCCTTGTTTACTGCTGAGTCAGTAAGCCTTACCACTAAACGCAACTGAGACTTAAATGCATCACTGTTAGTGTCAATGGGATCTTTAGCATGAGGTTGTAGCATAGCAACAATCTTTTTTAGTTCTGTTCTATGTTGAGAAATAATAGACTTATTACGCAGGTGCTTTTTAGCACTTTGAATGGTTCTTTTCTTTGCCTGTTTTGTATTAGCCATATATTTATTATCTTATTTTATATGAAATATGTCAACTATTCTGTAATGAAATTGGAAATTCAAAATCCAATGTTTTATATTTGCTACAATGTATATAATTTTCATTGATTGAATATCCTATTTTTTGATTACACACTGCCTCAGCAGTATATTGTATAATATTACTATGTCAGATAAAAAAGCAAAAATAGCACTATTTGTAGATGGAGCAAATGTATTTTATTCTCAGAAAACAGCAGATTTTTGGATTGATTGGGTAAAACTCATAGCACATTTAGAACAAGAAAGAGAAGGCAAAATAGAGCAAGCCTTTTATTATATAGGAAGACATATTCCTCCAGAAGCACGAGCCTCAAAATATACAAAATTTTTACAAAACATCGGCTTTACTGTTAGAACAAAAGACATTAAATTCTTTACAGATCCTGTTACAGGAGAGAAAAAAAGCAAAGCAAATTTAGATATAGAGATTGCCTTTGATATGATGTTTACACTTCCACGATATGATACAGCTATTTTATTTAGTGGTGATGGTGATTTTGTTAGAGCGGTTGAATTGGTGAGACAAAGTAGTAAGGAAATATATGTATACGCAGAACAAAAAAGCATCGCACGGGAATTAAGAAATGCTGCAGGGATGCATTATGTTGATTTTACAACATTAAAAGAGATCAAAAGAAATAAATAAAGTGTATATACTTTAATACTATTCAAGCAAGAGAATCATCAAAGCGATTCTCTTGCTCAAGATAACTTTTACCCTTTCTCATTTTAAGGGTGTTTCATTTATCATCTTCTCCTGATTTAAGGAGATTATATTTCTTCTTCAAAATTTTGAAGTATGATTTGTCTATCTTACAGATGACAACATCTTATAATTATATTGATACTTTTTTTAAAAAAAGTCAAGAGTTTTAACGGAAAATTGTGGAATATTTCCTTTCGTGGTACTGCTTTGTAGATAGTATCAATTTTACGGAGCTCCCTTCAGTTTATGCTTATCAGTGACATTTTCAAATTTTTCTTACATACAATACATCCCCTTTCTTGACCAAAACTATTATTTTCACAATAATAAAACTATGAGAAACATATACAGTACACTGCTTTTAGCAATTATTACCTCTCTAACATTGCTTTCAGTAGCAAATTGTGATGTCCCAACCAGTTCTGTTCCCTATGTATTTTCTCCTCCTACATGGATAATAGGATCATGGCAAGATGAACATCATCGCTTTACTGCTTTTACATTTTCTGAACATGACATTGATATTGGAGGAAACTATACTTTGACAGAACTCTATGCAAATGCAAAAGAAACATTTGATGCAGTAAGTACAGATAACAGTATGTATACTATAACACTGGCAAATAGCATACATACTTTTATAAAGACGAGTAATAGTACTATAATAGAATATTCCTTTAAGAGACTTGACATAGACAAATCCGAAAGCAATATAAAGCTAAAAAAAATATCTACAAAAAAATAATATACTAAAGATATATGCTAATTGAAGAAAATAGCAAACTCGATTTTTCGGATGTGCTCATACGACCTAAACGTTCTCCCTTAGGTTCTCGAAAAGAAGTAGACTTATTTCGTACTTTTCATTTTCGCCATACAGACAAAACATTGACAACAATACCAATTATAGCTTCTAATATGGACGGAGTAGGCACATTTAATGTAGCAAATACTATAGCAAAAGAAGGCTTGATGACTTGCCTTGCAAAGACATATCAACAAGATGAATATATATCTTTTTATTCTCATTGTGAACAGCCTTCTATAATAGCGTATACTATGGGAATCAGTGATGCAGATTTCGAAAAATTTAGTTATGTGTATAAACAAGATTCACATAAGATCAATTTTATTTGCATTGATGTAGCAAATGGTTATTCTGAACGCTGTAGCGACTTTGTTGCAAAAATGCGTGATAGTTTCCCTGATCTTATTATTGCCGCAGGAAATGTTGTCACAGGAGATATGACTGCTGAGCTTATTCTAAAAGGTGCTGATATTGTGAAATGCGGTATAGGATCAGGGAGTGTTTGTACTACCCGTATCAAAACTGGGGTTGGTTACCCACAACTTTCTGCAATCATAGAATGTGCTGATGCAGCACATGGCTTAGAGGGACATATTATTTCTGATGGAGGATGCACTTCTTCGGGAGATGTAGCAAAAGCATTTGGAGCTGGTGCAGATTTTGTTATGTTAGGAGGAATGTTTGCAGGACACAATGAAGGCGGTGGAGAAATAATATATGACAAACAAAGCAATGAACCTACTGGAATACGTTTTTATGGCATGAGTTCTGACACTGCTAATAAAAAACATTTTGGAGGACTAAAAGATTACCGTAGCTCAGAGGGGCGTGAGACAATTATTCCTTACAAAGGGCCTATTAACTCAACAGTACAAGAAATTCTTGGCGGAATTCGTTCTGCCTGCACATATGTAGGAGCACAAACATTAAAATCGCTTCCAAAGTGTACTACCTTTATCAAGGTACATCGTACTCATAATACTATATACGAAAAATATACAATTAAAGACTAATATTCATACAAAAAACAGAGAAAACAATCAGCAAGAAATACTTATAGTCTGCATAAGTGAGCGTAGTGCTATGGCATAGTATCTGTCTTTAAAACAAAGAAATGATTTTTTTGTATACTAATAAAGGAGACCTCCTCCTATTTGTTTGCTTATCAATATAGAGGTCTCCTTTTTATTGTATGTATGCTTATCCACATACATACAGATTATCCGATTGCCTGCTTTCCTTTGTCACGATTCCTAATTCTTATGCAATCTTCAATAGGAATGACAAAAATCTTTCCATCACCAATAGTATCTGTTTGAGCTCCTTCAATAATGGCATCTATTGCTTTATCAACAAAATCATCGTTTACTGCTATCTCAATACGAATCTTCTTGAGGAGCTGTAATTCTACTTCTATCCCTTTCCATGAACCAGTGTAGCCTGCTTGTTGACCACAGCCCAGTGCATTTGTAATGCTCATTTTATATATCTCATGCTTAAACAGAGATTTTTTTACATCTTCCAGTTTATATGGTTGAATATACGCTATAATTAATTTCATATTGTTCCTCCTTTAATTATCAATAATTTGAAATCCACTATACGACTCATTTCCATGTTCTGTAATATCAAGTCCTTCTATTTCTTCTTTTCTGCTTACTCTCAATAAGTTCATAGCTTTGAGTATACCAAATAATACTATACAACATAGAGAAGACCACACTATAAAAACGAACACTCCCAGAGCTTGTACTCCTAGCATTTCAAATCTACTGAGCGTTACCTCTATTATAGAAAGATCTCCAAAAAGCGCTACCGCAAGTGTCCCCCATATCCCACATACTCCATGTACAGCAAAAGCCCCTACTGGATCATCGATACGTAATACTCGTTCTGTTCCTACTGCTGCAAACACAACAACAATCCCGCCTATCGCACCTATAATAATAGATCCTATTGGTGAAAATATATATGCACCAGCAGTAATACTCACCAATCCTCCAAGTGCTCCGTTCAAAGTAAGCGGTACATCAACTTTCTTATAGAGCGAAGTAACAGTGAGCATTGCCCCTAGAGTTCCTGCTGCTGCTCCTAACGTGGTATTTACCAAGACTAACATTATATTTGTGTCAACTCCAGACAATGTTGAGCCTCCATTAAAACCATACCATCCAAACCATATGATAAAGACACCTAAGCCAACTAACGGGATACTATGTCCAGGAAATGAACGAATATGAACACTGCCATCTCCTCTTTTTACAAATTTACCAAGACGAGGCCCAAGAAAAACCGCTGCCCAAAAAGCACACATTCCTCCTAAAAGATGAACAACAGTAGAACCTGCAAAGTCATAAAAACCAAGAGAGGCAAGCCATCCTGAATTCCACACCCATCCTCCTGATATAGGATACACAAACCCAGTAACAAAAAGAGACACAATGAGATACCCCACAAATTTTGCTCTCTCACTCATAGCTCCTGATATTATTGTTGCTGCAGTAGCAGCAAACACAACCTGCAAAAACCAATCTCTATATACAGTACTGTCTGCCCCTACAAGAGCAAATTGATCTGTCCCAATAATACCTGCATAGGAACTTCCATACATAAGCCCCCATCCAAACAAGAAAAAAGATATAGCACCTATACACATATCAGATATATTTTTCATAACGATATTTGCTGTATTTTTCGTTCGCACAAGCCCCGACTCTAACATCGCAAATCCTGCTTGCATAAAAAATATCAATATGGCAGATAAAACAATCCATAGCATGTCAAAAATTGGTGTAGTAACATTTAATATTTCCATTTTTCCTCCTTGTAACTACATATATGTAATATATTATTAAACTATTACTTTTTTGTCAATACATTTTCTCAAAATAACTGAAAAATCTTAAAAAATGTGTATATATACGTAATGGAAGCCTGAAAATATCACTTTATTAAAAAAAATTGAAATATTTTGAAAAAATATGTACATATACTTATAAAAAATATAATATAATTAAGATATGAAAAAGATAAAATTACACACACATTTACAAATAAAAGATCAAGAGCAGTACAAGATACATTTTATGAGACCTAATCAAGATGATGATGAACCTTCTCATCCTTATGAGTGTTCATTAAAAGAAGTAACACAAGATTGGCAAAATTACCGAGATGAGAACGATAGATGGGGTGATGCTAATTACATTTTTGCATTAGTGCAAATGCCTGAAGAGCCTGAAAACGAGAACTTGTGGTTATTTTTGGGTATATTTAAAATACTCAAAAAAACAGAGGATGGCTATAGAACTCAATGGTTTGATAAATATAAAGAGTTCTTTAATAGGCTCATAGTTAAGTATAATCATCGTGCAAAAAATAACTATTTTAATTTGGAAGGGCTTTATAATAAACTCGTACTCCATAAAATAAATGATACAGCAGTAAACAAAGACTGGTCTCTTATATAAAAGAAACATCCTTTCTTTTATAGCCTTACTGTTTTGCATGCACTGATTGTATCTTTCGTCAATATGTCTCTGAGCTATAGGAAATCAGTGCATGCCATTTTCTATTGGCAAGTGCTTTCTGTAAAAAAATCTGAAGATATCTTGGAAAGAGTAGTATATATCCTGAAAAAAATATATAATATAAGATATGGAAAAAATAAAAGATATAAAACTAAGTAATGTTTTACCGATAGAAAATCAGTGGCAGTACAAGATACATTTTATGGTACATGGTGAAGGTACTTCTCATCCTTATGAGTGTTCATTAAAAGAAGTAACACAAGATTGGCAAAATTACCGAGGTGAGAACAATAGATGGGGTGATGCTAAATATATGTTTGCATTAGTACGAACGCCTGAAGACAATGATCTATGGTTATTTTTGGGTATATTTGAAATACTTGAAAAAAGAGAGGATGGCTATGACACTAAATGGTCTGATAAACGTAAAGAGTTCTTTAATAGACTCATAATAAAGTATCATAATCGTTCACAACAAATCTATCGCAATTTGGAGGGACTTTATGATGAACTCTTACTCCATAAAATAAATGATACAGCAGTAAACAAAAAATGGTCTCCATAAAAGAAGCGTCCTTTCTTTTATAGCCTTACTGTTTTGCATGCACTGATTGTATCTTTCGTCAGTATGTTTCCGAGCTATAGGAAATCAGTGCATGCCATTTTCTATTGGCAAGTGCTTCTTCAAAAGGAAGAAAATCAAGTGCAATGATACTTGCCACTTCCTCTACTTGAGCACCATTTGCTTCAAGCAGTTCGCACGCTGCCCTTGCGGTACCACCAGTAGCAAGAAGATCATCAAACAACACTACTTTTCCATGCGGTACATCCTCAGGGTGTAATTCTACTTCATCTGCACCGTACTCCAGAGAAAAACTTTTTCTTTGTGTCTTGCGTGGTAGTTTGCCTGCTTTTCTTACAAGCAACAGTGGAAGCTGTAGTTTGTATGCTACTGGAGAAGCAAAGATAAATCCACGAGAATCTATTGCTACTATCGCAGCTATTCCACTATTTCTATATCTTTCTTCGTACTCATCAATAACTTGTGCAAATACCGTAGGCTGTAATAATATCCCTGTAATATCATAAAATAATATTCCTGGTTTCGGAAAATCTTTTACCTTCAATATTGCATTATCTAACGCTGTTTTATCCATGATATCTCCTTTTTTCATTCCTGTTATATAATCATTATTATCAATTTTTATCAAATACTTTCTCTTAATTTCATACCATTAATAAAAAAAATTTGACATTCTCTTATTATTATATTCTATTATGCAATTTCTTAAATATATGATTACGTGATGATATAGTAGCACTTATATCACTATATATATTACGGGTAAGATATTCATATCCTATTCCCGCTATCATTGCTGCGTTATCCATACATAATTCTATTGAAGGAAACAAAGCCTTAGTAGAGGGCATATCTTTCATTCTTCTGCGTAAGTATCTATTACATGCCACTCCCCCTCCAAAAGCTACAGTAGTAATGCCAGTTTCTTTTACCAGTGCTTCAATACGTTCAACAATTATTTCAATAGCAGCAACACGAAAAGCAGCCGCTATATTTTCCTTACTTTGTGGATATGTTGTATTCCAGTATTTTTCTCTATGATGAATAGATGCTGTCTTTAATCCCGAATAGGACATATCATACCCATATACTTTTATAGGATACTGCGGAAAACATGCTGCTTCTGCATTTCCTTCTTCGGCATATACATCAAGCTGTGCTCCTCCTGGATATGCAACTCCAAGCTCTCGTGCTACCTTATCAAACGCTTCTCCACATGAATCGTCAAGTGTTACTCCTTTGACTTCTATTGTATCAAAAGTATGCACAATGCCAAGGACAGTATGTCCTCCAGAAACAACAACTCCTATGTAGGGATACTGAATATTATTTTCAACACATGCTGAGTAAAAATGTGCTTTAATATGGTCAACACAAACAAAAGGAATACCTCTTGACAATGCAACTCCTTTTGCAAACTGTACCCCAACAAGCAAAGAACCGCGCAATCCCGGACAAGCACTTACCGCAATACTATCAATAGAAAGAGAGCTTTGTTTTTCTGTATACTCTTGCATTACTTGTTGATACAAATGAGCTATATGCTGAACATGTAATCGTGAAGCAAGTTCGGGGACTACTCCGTTATGTTGCTTATGTTTTTCAATTTGACTGTGTGTGCGTAACGCTATTATTTCATTTCCATCTTTTACCAGCGCAATAGAACACTCATCACAAGAACTTTCAATTCCTAGCACTACCATTACATATAGTATACTTTTTTATAATAATCTTTGTATAACAATAAACAGTATAAAACAAATAGAACAAAAACAGTATTATTTAAGGGGGAGTAGCACTCACTTGTACATACTCAAAAAAACTGTTTAAGCCAACAAGCTGTCCCCCATCTTCCACAATGGTAGGGTACATTGTAGATATTGCAATAAAGGTATTTGGTTTTGTTACATGTCCAATAAGCACAGCAAAGCCTTTTTGTTTTGCCAGTGTCATTCCTTTTCTTATTTGCTCAGTAATATATTGTACGTTATTATTGTTATCAATAAAAACATCTCGTACGATAATGTGCATGCCTAAACTGTCTGCAACTGCTTCTGCTACTGTATTTGAGCTTGTTCTACTATCTAAAAATATAAGATTTTTCTGTTTTGCTGTTTTTAGTACTGTATGCATAAGCCTTTTATCAGCAGTAGCAAGGCTTCCCATATGATTATTAAATCCTATACTTCCTGCTACAGATTGTAGACTATTTTGAATAAGTTCTGATATTTGATTTGCACTATACGATACTTTGAGTGCATATTCTCCTGGCGACTCATTTCCAATCGGTTGCATTGGCATATGTAACATATACGGGATATTATTTTTTTGCAACACATCGACTATTTGGGTTGTATACGATAAAAACGGCAATACCGCAAATGTTACTGTTCCTGCAAAACTGAGATACGGGGTTATCTGTTCAAATGATGCTCCAGCATCATCCAGCACAAAGAACAGTACATATGCATCTGTATCATTCTTTAGCGTATACTTTTTTTTTCTCCCAGAAAATTTATCTTTATTTTCAAGAGTACTATCAAGAAATTCTGAACTTTGCATAGATGCTGTCTTGCTTGCTGTAGGTGATAACACAAGTATGTGAGATGTTTCATGTTCTACAGTACTCTCAAAGGGCAGTGAGTACAATGTTTGAGTACCACTATCAGATATTTCTCTATTTGTTTCTCTATTGAAATGAGACGAGAGAGCATCACTATCAGCTTTAGAATGTTGTGGTTGACTCGATACAGAGATACCATGTGTATCAGTATAAGAAGAACTATAGTAGCTTCCTAATAAAAACAATAACAGAAAGAGTACACTACATATTGAAAAAACAATAAGGACAGGACGCCAATATATCATACTACTAAAAACATCATACCAGTACTATAGTCATATACTACTATGTAAAGATTTTCTGCACCTTATGTGATCAAGCTATGCTATACATATTTTCTGTACTGCTGAGTAATAGCCTCTGAAAAGCCTAGTTCACTTTGCTGAGCAATAAGAGAAGCGTATTCATCATATAACATACCACTAAATATGTCTTCACTTAATCCTCCATAAAAAGGATTTTTCTTTTCATCTACTGTTTTTTTCATACTATCAAGTACCAGCTTGATAAACATTGCTTCAAACTCATCAGCAATTTTTTCAAGTTTTTCACTATCATCCTTAGCAAGATCAACAGCACGTGTTGCGTTCTGCACAGTATATTGATTACTACTACTTGCTTGCTCTAATGCTAATCCGTGTATGTCCATATACTATCTGCTCCTTGTATTTTTTATCTACTGTAATATTGTTATCGCTTAAGATTTGCTGCAATACCAAGCATAGAATCTGATGTTTGAATAGCTTTAGAGTTAAACTCATATGCTCTTTGTGCTTTAATCATATTTACAAATTCGGTAATAAGATTTACATTTGATCCTTCACGAAACCCTTGTCTCAATAATCCAACGCCTTCACTTCCTGGCTGAAAAGAAACAGCATCCCCTGATGCTACTGTTTGTGTAAAATAGTTATTTCCTTGTGCTTCTAATCCAGCAGGATTGAGAAAACGATAGAGTATAAACTGCCCTATTTCTTCGTAGTTAGTTTCTCCAAATCGTCTAATGCTTACTCTTCCATCATCGGTAACTTTGAGTGTTTTTAAGTCTCCATCTCTTGGAACAAAGATATTAGGATCTACTCGATACCCTTCACTGGTAACAAGCTGTCTATTTCTATCTATCTTAAATTCACCATTACGAGTATATCCAAAACGCCCTTCGGGCAAAAATATCCGAAAAAACCCTTCCCCCTGAATGGCAAGATCTGTTTTTACCTGTGTTTGTTCCATATTGCCTTGTTCAAACATTTTAGGCGAAGATGCCGATCGCACTCCATGCCCCACCTGTAAGCCTACGGGGACTAGCGTTTGCTCAGTTGCAGGTGTTCCTGCATTACGATGAGTCTGATATATTAAATCTTGAAATTCGCTACGATTTCGCTTAAATCCAGTAGTATTAACATTAGCAAGATTGTTTGATATTGTATCTATATTAAACTGCTGACCTAACATTCCTGATGCAGCTGTCCATAATGAATTTACCATGTTTACTCCTTTACATATCCTTTATTATCTTATATTATCTTAATTATATCTATATTCGTATACTTAACAAACGTTCAGTCGATTGATCAGAACTTTGTATTACTTTCTGTCCTGCTTCATAGGCACGATTTACTTCTATCATTTCAACCATTTGTCGAATAGGTTCTACATTTGATGCTTCAATATATCCTTGCAAAAATGTTGGTCTATCAATCTCAGCTACCAGTTCATTTGCTTCTCCACTGTACTCATTTGCAGTATAAAGGCTGTTTCCTTGTTTTTTGAGATAGCGCTGAAATTCAAAATCTACCACTCGTATTGTATCTAATACTATTGATTGCTCCCAATCATTATCGTGTGTATCTACAAAATTTTCTACTGGATCGCGCAAATCAGCGTTTACTATTACTTGTCCTGCATCATTTACCTTAAAATTATTCTGTTGTACACGGATGTATCCATTTTCACCCAACAAAGGATAGCCTTCTTTTGTCATAAGTATATTATTATTTCCTATAATAAAATTGCCATTACGCGTATATCGTTCTCCATAAGGGGTGTCTACTGCAAAAAAACCTTGTCCTGATAATGCTATATCAGCTGGATTTCCTGTCTCTTGAGGAGCTCCTTGTGTAAATACTGTGTATATCTCGTTTTGTTCCACTCCTGTACCAAGCACCCCTACCACTGGATTTTTATCTATTGAACCAACTGTGGGCAACACTCCTGTAGGAAACTTAGTACGATACGCTCCCATATTACGAATAAGTAGTTCGGGAAAACTTTTATCAATAGACTCTTCTCTTTTATATGCAGTTGTAGTAGCATTAGCAAGGTTATTGGTAATCACATCAAGCCTTTGTTGCTGAGTGAGCATACCAGAAACAGCTGTATACATTCCTCTTACCATATTATCTCCTACAAGTTATATTCGGTTATCTCAGAAAAGAATAAAGGAAAATTGTAAAAAAAGAATATTGGCATGTTACATGGTACATTCAAAGGAAATACACATCAAAACATATGTAGTACGATTTCATACATACAGCATAAATGCTTATGCCATGTACTATTTATCTATGTATAAGAAATAATACTAAAAAGAGAGTGCTATGCACTCTCTTTTTTTATGCTAATTCCTACATTCTGGAGAATTAGCACCCTTGGGAAACTGTAATGGTTTCTTCGCCATAGCTGAACCTTGGAAATCAAAAGCATCTACAAGTGTTGAACACAATTTCCATGATGACAAATTTTGATCAAATGCACTAGCCTCACTAAACATACTGGAAAAATTACTAAGTTTCTTAAAACTCCATTTACTTATATTTTGATTAAAAGCACTTGCTTTCCTAAACATTTGCTGAGTCGTAGTAACACTCTTCACATTCCAGTTTGCTATGTCTTGATTAAAAGGAGTACCAAAAAACATATTTTGCATACTAGTAACTTTACTCACATCCCAACTTCCTATATCTTGATTAAAAGCAGTATTAGCAAACATATTTTGCATATTAGTAACTTCACTCACATCCCAACTTCCTATGTCTTGATTAAAAACAGTAGCTTCCTGAAACATATAACTCATATCATTTACGCTACTTGTATTCCACAGTGTTATATTTCCATTAAAAGTACTATCATCCTTGAATAATTCACTCATATCAGTAATAGCACTGATATCTATCATGCTGAGGTTGGGGCTATTGGTGTTTTGTCTGCTTGCTCCTTTTTCTGCAGTGATAATATCTTGCAGTGCTTTCTTTGTCGTTGGTCTGTAATAAGTAGCTGACTGTCCTGATGGTGCTGTTCTTAGCTCTGTCTGTATAACGATAGTGGCTGGCACTTTTTTCTTTGAAGCAGTAAGAGTACACTGTGCTACATCATAGCTATATTCAGTAATAGCAGTATCTCGTATATTAGACTTATTTGCTATGCCTGTTATAGTAACTGTTTTGCTATTCTGATCAAATGATACTGCTAGCCCCGTCTCTTTTTTGATTTTCTCTGCATCTACCTCTAGTATGTTTGCATCACAGGTAAAGGCATTGCCACTGGGTGTGCTTGCTAGTACTCTTGTAGTATTTTGTGCGAGTGCTGTGCCTACTATTGCTGATACAACTGTGGCATTTCCTATCGCTACTGCTGGCGTGCTGGCAGATACTGCTGTTGCTTCTGCTGATACCTTTGTCTTTTTGAGGCTGTTTACTGCTACTGCGGTGATATAGTACTTTGTATTCAATCGTAGGTTGCTTATTGTATAGCTTGTTGCTCCTGTTGGTACATCGTCTTTTTCTGCTCCTTCTTGTGCATCGCTTGCTCCTTGTGCCTGTGTTTTTACTGTTGCTCCATCTATGTTTGTTTTTGAGGCTGCGTAGTATACTATATAGTCTATTTGATTATCTCTTAAATCAGTTCCTTCTGCTGTCGTTCCTTTTACGGTTGGGGCTGTTATGGTAAGTACTATAGTAGCTCCTTGTGCATTTGCTTGTATGGTGGGCTTTCCTGGTGCGGCATAGGCTTCTTTTGCGATAAACTCCTTGCGTAGTCCTGTTGCTTCTTTGCTGGTATCAGTACTGTTTACTGCTTGCACTACTATTTCGTAAGTTGTGCCTACTGTCAATCCTGTCAGAGTGCTGTTGGTTGTGTCTGCTGCTATTGCTGTGGAGCTTCCTGCTGCTGTTTTTATTGCTGCTACGCTTTTTGCACTGCCACTTTTGGCTACTTTGTATACTTTGTACGATACTTGTGCTACTGTTAGGGTGTCTCCTTTGTTTGTTTTGTGGCTTGCATTGAGACTGGGGGCTGTCCACGATAGCCTTGCACTCCCTCCTGTTACTCCTCCTACTTGTATGTTGCTTACTTCTGCGGGAGCAGTCGCTTGTGATGCGGTTGTTACACTTGCCACTGACGATGCTACTTTTTTGCTTGTGTCTGTTTTTACTGCTACTTCTACCACAAAGTGATACTTTGTTGCTCCTTTTATTGCTACTACTGGTGCTGTGTCTTCAGACAAACCTAAACTGCTAAGGGCTGATACTGTGTACACTCCGCTACTTGCTGTGCCTATGTTTACTTTTCTGCCTCTTTGTACTTCTGCTACTGTAGGTGTTGTGTCTTTCTGTAAGCCGTATACTGTGTATACTAGCTCATCATTGCTTGTTACTGTTGTGCCATCTTTGTTTTTTGCTCCTGTTATTGTGCTTAACTGTGTGAGTACGAGCTTTATTGTTCCTACTGTGTTTGTTGAGGGTGATACTACCAGCTTACCTGTTAAGGACGATGTAGGGGCTGTTGCTTTTGAGGTGGGGATAGTGCTTAATTCTAGTTTTTGTATTAGTGCGGGATCTTTACTTTGTGCTTTCTTTGTTGCATAGGGATTGAGGCTGTTTATTGCTTCTATGCCTATGGTGTACACTGCTCCCTTTGTTCCTATAAATGTTCCTCGTAAGCTGCTGTTTCCTGCTATCTCTTGTGTTTGTACTCCTCCTATTGCTTTTATTTCCGCTATAGTTTTAGTACTCTGGTCTCCTGCTACTATGTATACTTTGTACTGTATTTGTGCCTGTGTGAGTTGTCTGTCATTGGGTGCTTTATGGTTGCTGGTAATTGTTCCTTTTTGAAACTCGTACTGTACGGTATCGCTTGTTACTGTTGATGTTTCGATAAACAGAGTGAGATTCTCTGGTGCTGGGGGGACAGTGGATACTGCATCATATACTGCTACTTTGTCAGTAAGCGTTGTTGGGGGACTTACTCTGTTATTCTCTACTGTGAGAAAGGTAAAGCTATAGCTTTTTGCATTTGCTTGTGTTGATGATACTTCTACGCCATCTGCTATGCCAAAGCTAATGGTGGTAGCTGTACTTGTTATGCTTTTTTCTGCTACCAAGTTTGTGCCATCTAACATACGCAGAGTGTAGTACTTATTTGATCCAGGAGCTTGCTTAAAAGTTGCTTTTATTTGTATTGCTCCTGTACTTGTATCAAGTGTAGGCTTGCTTTGAAAGAGATCTTCTGAGGGAGCTGTGAGTGAGTTGGGGGTGCTTATGTCTTTTATGGCTTGGGTGCTTTTGTTTTCTGAGTAATCATAGGTGAGTATTGTTACGGTATATGTTTTGCCTTGCGTGAGTTCTTCGACAGAGAGTGACTTTGTGGGATAGGGTATTTTCTTCTCGCTCAGTACTGCGGTGCTTGTATCTTTCTCTGCTATGCTCACGCTGTATTCTTTTATGTCCTTGTTATTAGCTTTTGTTGTATCGGGGGCTGTCCATGTTATCTGTGTGCCTATCTTTGCTGCTGATACAAAGGGATAGCTTGATTGTATGTTTGTTACTGCATCGGGGGCGGTGCTATCTGCTGATGTGCTGACTGTGGCTGTTGCTTCTGTTCCTTTGTTGCCTGCACTGTCCATCGATACGACTGCCACTGTATACTCGGTGGTTGCTTTTAGTCCTGTTATTTGTGTGTTGCGTACTGTTCGATCTGTTATTGTTACTGTCTTTGTTGCTGTTGTGCTGTCCTTTTCTGTTGCTGTTATAGTCACTCCTGCATAATCTCGTACATCGGGGGCTTGCCAGCCTACTACTAGGCTTGTTGCTCCTCCTACTGCACTTACATTGGTCGCGGGCTTTGTTGTTTTGTCTGTTGTTGCTTGTTCTTTTGACACTGCAGTGGAGTACTTTCCGTTTTGAGAAACATACACTTCTACTTTGTACGTAAGCGTGCCATAGAGTTTTGTGAGTGCTATGCCATCTTTTGCTACATACACAGTGGCGTACTCTTGATTGTCTGCACTTGCAGAACTGAGTTTGGCTGTACTGCTATTGTTCACAGTTGCTTCTGCTACTACTGTATTTGTTGCTTTTGTTGTTACTCGTACTAAGAGGCTTTTGTCGGTAAAGGCAAAGCTCCCCCACTTAATAAGCAGGCTCTCATCGGCTGGGCTATTGCTTTTATCGTTTGCTGTTACTGTAAGATCTGCCTCTGGCAGTGGCGTTACTGTTTGTGAAAGCTGGGATGCTTGCACGCCTGTCAATACTGTTGTAGGACTGCTTGTGTTGTCATTTCTGTCTTTGTAGCGTATTTCTACATCATAGGATATGCCTGCAAGCGTGGAGACCTTTGGAAGCGTAACTTCTCCTTGCTGTAGGTTCTGCACGGTAGCTTGCGCAAGCACTATGCCACCAGTCGTGCTTTTTACCACTATCGTTGCTTCGGCTATGTCTGTCTTGCCTGATGCAAGTCGTTCTTTATCCCATGTTATCTTTATGCCATCCCCCGACTTCTCTACTCCTACCTGTGTCAATGTGTCCTGTGGTGCAGTAGTATCTATCAGTGTTGTCACTGAGCGTGTTGTTTTTGGTGATACTTCCGTGTCTTTTTGTGCTTCTATCTCTACGGTGTAGTCGGTGAGTGCTTGTAAGCCTTTGAGTTGGTACGATTGTCCTTGTTGAAAGAGCGTTTGATATTCTATGGCAGGAACACGCACTTGTATTGATTGTGCTGGTGCTGTTGAAGTTGCAGTCACTACTACATGCGTGGCATCGCTGGGAGCTTCCCAGCGTAACGAGAGTGTCCCATCATTGCTTGCTACTTGTATCTGCACATTGGACACTGATGCAAGTGTCGGGGTTACTGGTGTTCCCCCTCCGCCTGATGAGGAACTGCTACTGCCCTCCGAACATCCTACGAGTACGAGGGTAGTCATTGCTAGCACTAAAAATAATGCTACTAGAGTTAGGCTTTGCTTATATCGAGAGTGTACCCCCCCCCCCCGATTTTTTTCACGCTGTATAGCTCATCGTTTTGATAGCTATTATTCATAAAAATACTCCTTACTATTTGTTTTATTGTATATAGTATTATACACAATAGTTATTATAGTACAAAATAGTATTTCATGTGTCAAAGAACATAGCAAGAAAGGAGCTATCCTTTCTTGCTATAGCTCCGTTTCTATAGGTATGCTACGAGGAGGCACACGCTGTTGTATCAGTACTATCCTTTGGATGCTTTGCTGTTTTACTCTCCATAGCTGAACCTTTGAAATCTTCAGCATTAGATTGCAATCTTGTTTTACACAATTTCCATGATGATAAATTTTGATCAAATACAGATGCATCTGTAAACGCATAAACAAAATGAATAATATTATTCACATTCCACTTTCCTATATTCTGATTAAAGGAACTTGCTCCTCTAAACATATAAGCCATATTAGTAACCTTGCTCACATTCCAATTTCCTATATCTTGATTAAAAGCAGTAGCCTTATCAAACATATGATACATACTAGTAACCTTGCTCACATCCCAATTTCCTATATCTTGATTAAAATCACTTATGCTTGTTCCTCTAAACATATGAGCCATAATTTCAACATTGCTTACATCCCAGCTTCCTATGTTTTGATTAAAATCACTTGCTCCATCAAACATAGACTCCATATTGCTTACATTACTGGTATTCCATTGTGTTATATCTCCATTAAAAGGACCATTATCCCGAAATAAAGCACTCATATCAGTAATAGCACTGGTATCTACCATGTTGAGGTTAGGGCTATAAGTATTTTGTCTCCCTACTTCTTCTTCTGCCTCAATAATCTCTTGCAATGCTTTCTTTGTTGTTGGTCTATAATAGGTAGTTATTTCTCCTGATGGTGCTGCTCTTAGTCCTGTCCTTATAATAATGCTTGCTTTTACTTTTTTACTTGAAGCAGTAATTGTACATTGTACTACATCATAGCTATAGCTTGTAATGGCAGGATCATGTACATTTGATTTGTTTGCTATACCTGTTACGCTCACTGTCTTGCTACTCTGTTCAAACGATACTATGAGGCCTGTTTCTTCTTTGATTTTCTTGCTATCTGCCTCCAGTATGTTTGCATCACAGGTAAAGTCAGAGTTACTGCTGAGTACTCTCGTACTATTTATTGCTGGGGTTTTGCCTACTTCTGCTGAAACCTCCGTAGTGTTTCCTATAGACACTGTACTTTTTGCTTGCTTGGAACTCCGTTGTGCCTGAAACTCATAGCGTAATCCAGTGGATGCTTTTGTGGTATCGGTACTGTTCACTGCTTGTACGACTATCTCGTAGGTCGTTCCGTTTATCAATCCTGTCAAAGTAATGTTTGTTGTTCCTGCTGTTACTGTTTTTGGGCTTTTATCTGCTGTTTTTATTTGTGCCACTGTCCTCTGTATACTGCCACTCTTAGCAATGCTATATACTTTGTACGATACTTGTGCTACTGTTAGGGTATCCCCTTTGTTTGTTTTATGGCTTGCACTGAGGCTGGGAGCTGTCCATGATACTCTCATGCCTGTTGAGGTTACTCCTGTTTGTATGTTTGTTACTTCTGCAGGAGCTGTCGCTAGCGATGTGGTTATTTTTCTTGCTACTGATGAGGGACTGCTACTACTCTCTTCACATCCTATCAAAAAGAGGGTAACCACTGCAAACACCCATGCCAGTGTAATACAAGTTATCCTGTACATATTATATTGAGAGTATGCTCTCCCAATTTTTTCCATGTTGTGTAGCTCTCTATGTATCATAAAGGCCTCCTTATTGTTATCTATTATTGTGCATATCATTATACACAATTATTATACAAAATAGTATTTCCTATATCTATGAAGCAAATGAAAAGAAATGAGCATTTCCTTTTTTGCTATAGATATATTTCTATACCATACTTCTATACTATGCTACGATTATGTGCATGAACTACCAACCTTTGGGTACTGTGCTGTTTTTCCAGCCATAGCTGAACCTCGAAATACATTGAAAGAAAAACTTGGTATACGACACCATTTCCATGATGATAAATCCTGATCAAATTTAGAAGCATTATAGAACATTCTCAAGGATGCATCGACATTTTTTACATTCCAGTTTCCTATATTCTGATTAAAGGCAATTGCTTCAAGAAACATACCAATCATATCAGTAACTTCTCCTGTATTCCAATTTCCTATGTTTTGATTAAAAATACTTGCTCTCCAAAACATACCACCCATATCAGTAACTTCTCCCGTATCCCAATTTCCTATGTTTTGATTAAAAACACTTGCTCCCCAAAACATACTGTGCATATTCTCTACATTACTTGTGTTCCACTGTGTTATATCTCCATTAAAAGTACTATCATCCTTAAATAAATTTTTCATATCAGTAATGGCACTGGTATCTATCATGTTGAGATTGGGGCTATTGGTGTTTTGCCTTCCCACTCCTCTTTCTGCAGTGATAATAGCTTTAAGTGCTGTCTTACCCGTTGGTCTGTAATAGGTAGGCGATGTCTCTCCTGATGGTGCTGTTCTTAGTCCTGTCCTTATAATAATGCTTGCTTTTACTTTTTTACTTGAAGCAGTAATTGTGCATTGTACTACATCATAGCTATAGCTTGTAATGGCAGGATCATGTACATTTGATTTGTTTGCTATACCTGTTACGCTCACTGTCTTGCTACTCTGCTCAAACGATACTATGAGGCCTGTTTCTTCTCTGATTTTCTTGCTATCTGCTTCCAGTATGTTTGCATCACAGGTAAAGGCAGAGTTACTGCTGAGTACTCTTGTACTATTTATTGCTTGTTTATTGCCTACTTCTGCTGAAACTACACTAGCGTTTCCTATAATTAGTGGTTTAGTTGTTTTGCTTGCTACTGATAAGGGACTGCTACTGCTCTCTTCACATCCTATCAAAAAGAAGGTAGTCATTGCTAACACCCATGCCAGTGTAATACGAGTTATCCTGTACATATTATATTGAGAGTGTACTCTCCCAATTTTTTCCATGCTGTGTAGCTCTCTATGTATCATAAAGGCCTCCTTATTGTTATCTATTATCGTATACCTATCAGCATAGTTATTGTACTACAAATACTATTATTTGTATATATTGTAAACTTAGGGTATATTGTAATATAATGAAAGCATGGGAGTGCTAAAAGTACCAGATTACCTCAATGATGACTCGCTTATCAAAACTATTCTCACAAGAAATAAAATAAACTCACACAAAGATTATATTTTTTTTACAAAACTTTGTTCGCTTAACTCTGCACAAATACCATTTGAAACTGCCATGCAACTTTCTGAAACAACAGGAGATGAGATAACATTTGTAAGCTATCTTGGTCGCTTTACTGACAAAAAATTGATGGTTATCAGATATGCCTTCAAGCCAGACGGATTGCGTCCTGATTATATTTTTATAAGTGATGAAAACTCATTTGAATTCACATACGAATATATAAATGAGTCTATCAACCAAGGGCTTTACGATAGCAATTATCCAATTCCATCCTTTAAGGAATTGACCTATAATAATATAAATATTCCAAAAAATCATATAGAAAATTTTAACCCCAATCTTCTCCGTGATAAATTACATGGAAAAACAACTTTTTCCCCTACTATTTATTCTATTCCTATATACAAAGATCTTTTTTACTTTACAGATGAAAATATAGATAAAATTAGTGATTATGCCATTATAAAACTTCAAAACATATTCAAATCATCGTTTCAAGTAACAAATGAAATTCTTAAATTATTTAAGAATGATACACAAGATTTTAGAACACACATAACAAGCAAAGAATATGGAGTATGGGCTCCTATCATAAAAAAAATTGACAAAGAGATGCCTGCTTTACGACTAAATAAAAAAGTATCAGAGAGTTATAATTTTCTTGATTTTATCATCATCTTAAAAAGTACAATAGATACACACCTAACATTTATTGACGAAGTAACACACACAGAAAAAAATATAAATGATGCAAGAAAAGAGATTGAAGCATACTTTTTCAATTTACCGTATGGAGTAAGCAAAGAAGAGTTCACTGTATTTTATAATGAATTACTTACAACATATAACTTAGAACAAGAAGAAGCAGAAAAAAAGATACTACAATCAATTATAATACAAGCAGGTGATTTTGAACCTAATCAGCAAATACATAGTATTATAGATTTTGATACATACCTTATTCACTCGTCCATGCTACCAAATTGCATTTCAACCAAATATTTCGCTGTTAATGACATAATATATACCATGTATTTAGATATTATGAAAAAATTTCTTTTACATAAACTAGCTCCTAAAGAACGTATCTTTTTTGATATAGAAGCACTTGAAAGCTCTGTGAGAAAACATGTACAAGAAATTGATGCTTTCATGTTTACCATACTTCAGTACCCTGTAGTTATTGCAAATATGATTATCAATAATCATAACAGACGAACACTTAACAACAATCAATTAGAATCCTCGCAGAGTATAGAAGACAAAAACCTATTTAGTAAAATGTCCTTATCAAAGCAATTATCAACTTTTTTTAACCTTAGAACAAAAAAGCTCCTACAATGGCACGAGATATTCAATATCAATATAGTACAGTTAGCAACTACAAGTTTTTCTAAGCTATCGTTTTTCCAAAAATTATATTTATTTATCACCAATAGATATAAACTCACTATGAAAAAAATTAAAAAGCTAAATAGTTCAATTGAGAGTGGAAGAGAATCAGCATTACATTTCACACATAAAACACAAAAATTTATACAAAAATAAATGTATTCAGATATTTCGCTCGTAATTGTTGGTGCGGGGCTACAAGGCATTACTCTCTATATAAACCTTCCGAAAAAAATACAAAACAGAACACTTATAATAGACAAAAACACAGAAGCATTATGTAATTTTTATCGTCAAGCACACAATGTCGGAATGAAATACCTGCGCTCTCCTGCAAGCCATTGCTTAAAAGAACCGCTTGTATCCTTGCTATCATATTCTCATGCACACAATATTCACACACAGCATTTTAATGGAAAATATCTCACGCCCTCTCTTACACTGCTTGAGCAGTATGTACATCATCTATTAAGAAAAACATCTATTGCTACACAGTTTTTTCAAACAACTCTAAAAAACATAACATATACAAATAATAAAACATGGATACTCGATACTAGCAACGGAACTATTAGCACAAAAAATTGTATTTTAGCATTAGGTATGGGTACAGTAAGCTTACCTGATACCATACAAATAAAAAGTGAACATTCCGCTTATAACAAAGATACACTGCAATCTATGCTTATCAAAAAACATGTGTTGCATCCACAGTATACTCCCTCTCTTAAAAATACACACAGTCATCGTATAGCAGTCATAGGGGGAGGAATGAGTGGAACACAAACAGCTCTACGATATACAGATAAAGAGAACACACAGAGAAACAGTGTCTCTCTTATATCAGGAAAACATGCTTCTGTCCATTTTTTTGATAGTGATCCAGGATATATTGGTCCTAAATATCGTAATATTTTTTCACAGGAAACAGACTATCGTATACGAAGAAACATCATTACAAAAGCAAGAAATATTGGATCTATCAATCCGTATGTACATGAAAAATTAATCACTGCTATCAACAAAAAACAAATTGAACATATAAAAGAATATGCAATGTCTATCCATGTAAAAAACAATGGACACACACATACTTATATAGTACAGCTATCAAATAATGATGAAAAAGAATATGATGACATTATATTTGCTACTGGATTTGCAAAAAATGAAATGCCTCATAAATCGTTAGTACAAAACATAGCCACTCAATATGGATGCAAAACAGATGATACCATGTGGCCTATTCCTGAGAAAAATTTAATGTGGCATCACGGATTATACTTAATGGGAGCTTTAGCCGAACTTGAGCTTGGTCCAGCTGCTCGCAATATTATTGGAGCACATTTAGCGTGTAGAAATTTTAAGCATTCTTGGGAACAATGGATATAAAAAGCATATACGCACCTACTGTGATAGCAATGCTAAAAATTCATCTTCTGATATGATAGCCACTCCCTTCTCTTTTGCATCTTTCATTTTTGATGAAGTACTTGTCTCACTATTGGTAACAAGGTAGCTGAGATCTTCACTTACCGTATTTTTTACTATACCGCCTTGTTTTTTCACTAAATCTTGTAGCTGCTTACGAGGTGCACTCAAAGTTCCTGTAAAACAAAATGACATATTACTGATTGCGGTTGTTACTACTGTTGGAGTTTCAATATTCACTATCTGTGCTACATCTATAATCTCTTCTTTTAGGTACTGCATTGCCTCAATAATATTTTTGGCAAGCACCGCTCCTATGTTTTCTATACTTTCTAGCTGTTCCACTGTTGCAGAAAACATATCATCAATACTATGAAAAATACCTGTACGCACTATACTTTCACTGGATAATAACGCTATGCCATCTATCCCTAACGATGCAATAAAATGTGCAAGAGAAACACTTTTTTTACTATGCATAGCATTATACAGTTTTTCTGCAAGAGGCTTTGCTACACGATCCAATTTCATAAGAGCATCAACAGAAAGTCGATACAAATCTCCTATTTTATGTACTAACGATTGTTTTAATACCAATGTATGTACAAGAGTATCTCCCCAGTACGGTATTTCATGTATCTGTATCCAACGCTTAATACGAAATAAAAGCCTTTTTCTGCATTGTACATTAGGACAAAATACCGTAGTGCCATCACTTTGTATAGTTGCTCCACATACTTCGCATATCGTGGGTAAGGTAATATCCATAAGCCCTTCAGCATTATGCACTACCTTTTCCACCTTTGGAATAATCTCCCCACGTTTTGCTACCATAACCTCACTCCCAATTTTTAAGCCTAGCTCTTTTATATGATTAGGATGTACTAGGTTAGCACGTTTCACTATTGTACCAGCAAGTGGTACAGGATCTAACAATGCAATAGGAGTGTACAGATGCCCCGAAGCACTCCATTCAACCCCTTTTAGTTTTGTTACTTGCTGTTCAAGGGGAAATTTATACGCAAGCTGTCTATCTGGCAAGAGGCTACTCATATCTATTTTACTGTACTCACACATCTTTATCACCAAGCCATCAATATCGTAGCCTATGTTTTCCCTTGTTTGTATTGTTGAAGTTCGTAAGCTATCAATAGATGCCTCATCTTCATACACCCAATACGGAACTACGATAAAGCCTAAAGCCTTCAATAGCTCCAGTTTATCCTTTTCATTTGATAAAGAATACTGAGTAACAGCTTCCCATTGTTTCTGCTCTTCATCACTAAACCAAATATCATAGCACATACACTGCAGCAACTCTACATACACACCATTTTTTTTCTTCATAATGCCATTTGCAGCATTACGACAGTTTGCTTTTGTGTTCTCTGAAGAAGAAAAATGTTTCTTAAATACTTGATGCGTCATTATCACTTCACAGCGAACTGCACAAGTCATATCATAGGAAAGAGAACGGAGTACTCCTTGCATATTACGAGCATTCATCAAAATATCATCGCCAATTTTCCCATCGCCACGAGATACTGCTGCACTGAGTGTTCCTTTCTCATACTGAAGCTCTAAACTTGCACCATCAAGTTTATACTCTACAACATAGTGTGAACTTGGATGCTTTGCTACCCATGCCTTAAACTGATGAGAATCAGCTGCCTTTGATAAACTTCCCATTGGCATAATATGCTGTTTTTTAGGAAAAAATTCACTGCTATCTTTTCCTACTTCTTTTAGTATCGCGTTGCTAGGATCAAGGCTACGCAATCTGTCCCACAAAGCGTCAAAATCACTATCAGAAATTTCTGAGACTCCATTATAATACATCTCTTGATGTTTCTTTATCTGAACAACAAGAGTTTCAATCGTCTGTTGTTTCTCCTTATTTTGCTGTTTTTTGTCTTGCATAGAGTGGGTGTATTTTCCTTCTTATATTTTCATAATCTTCCCCTGCATGATAACTAGAACGTACAAGAGGAGCCGAGTCACAATGCAAAAATCCCCGTGAGAGAGCTTCTTGTTTTAGCTCTTCAAATTCTTTTGGTGTCCAATATTTTTGTACTGGAAGATGTTGTTTTGTAGGCTGTAGATATTGTCCTAAATTGACTATTGAAACATGATGAGATCTCAGATCATCAAGTGTCTGCACAACTTCTTCTCTCGTCTCACCAAGCCCTAGCATAATACTTGATTTTACAGGAATATCGGGCGACTTTGTATAGGAATACCCCAATACCTCAAGAGAACGCTGATAGGAAGAACGTGAACGTACAAGAGGAGTAAGACGTTCTACTGTTTCAACATTATGGCTCATAATATTTGGAAAAGACTCAAGTACTACATCTATTGAAGCATATTTTCCCATAAAATCTGAAGTAAGCAGCTCAACGCTACATTGGGGGGCTCTTTTTCGTATAGCGTGTACTGTATTAGCTACTATTTTTGCTCCCCCATCAGGTAACTCATCTCTGTTTACCATTGTAATCACCACATGAGATAACTGAAGTGTTTTCACCGATTCTGCTACACGAATAGGCTCTAACTCATCTATACCTGATGGGAGGCCTGTTTTTACAGAACAAAAGCGACAACGACGGGTACAGGTATCCCCTAAAATCATAAATGTAGCGGTACCATGCTGTCCCCAGCACTCATGAATATTAGGGCAACGTGCTTCTTCACATACTGTATTAAGCCTCTTTCCTTTTACAAGTGATTTTATAAAATGAAAATTCTTATTAGTACCTAATCCTACTTTTAGCCAATCAGGTTTTTTTTGCAACTGCTTCACATATATATTATAATAGATAATTAAGATGTTATACAAAGAACTTTTACCTAAAATTGAAGAAGCTCTTCAAAAGCTCCCTGAGCTTACTAAAAAAGCCTCTGATTCTGATTTAATCAAAAATAAAAGTGAATACCGCAAGGTATTACAAGAATATACTCAGCTCAACGAATTACAATCAGTAAATCAAGAATACTTAAAAATAGAACAGGAACTACAAGAAGCACAACTTATTCAAAATGCTGGCGATGAAGAAATGGAAGCTCTTATTAAAGAGGAAATAATAACACTGGAACAAAAAAAAGAAATGCTTTTTACAAAAATCCGTGAACTTGTCATACCCGTCAATCCCCTTGATAGCAAAGGAATTATTATAGAAATTCGTGCAGGCACAGGAGGAGAAGAAGCGGGGTTGTTTGTGGCAGATCTGTTTAGAATGTATTCACGGCATGCTGAAATTCTTAAATGGAAACTTGAAATTATTGATAGCAATCCTACAGGCATTGGTGGTTACAAAGAGATTGTATTTTCTATAAATAACTCAAGCTATGGAATATTTAAGTATGAAAGTGGAGTACATCGTGTACAACGTATTCCTAGCACCGAAAGCGGAGGGCGTATACATACCTCTGCAGTGACAGTAGCAGTACTTCCAGAAGTAGAAGAAGCCGAAGTTATCATAAAAAACGAAGATTTACGCATAGATGTCTATCGTTCATCAGGTCCGGGCGGACAAAGTGTAAACACCACCGACTCAGCAGTGCGAATTACCCATCTACCTACAAATATTGTCGTAAGCTGTCAAGACGAGAAAAGTCAACACAAAAACAAAGAAAAAGCAATGCGCGTGTTACGTGCAAGAATAACAGCCTTTGAAGAAGAAAAGAAACAATCAGAAATTGCAGCAAAACGAAAACAACAAATTGGATCAGGAGACAGAAGTGAACGCATACGTACCTATAACTATCCTCAAAACAGAGTTACTGATCATCGTATTAACCTTACACTCTATCAGCTTGATAGAATGATGGAAGGAGATATACAAGAATTACTTACAAAGCTAAAAATAGAAATGCAGATAGAATAGTGTTTCTTATATGTTGGAGCTTGTAGTTGTATTTATCA
The DNA here is from genome assembly GCA_965226055.1 of Spirochaetia bacterium. GTDB lineage: Bacteria > Spirochaetota > Spirochaetia > WTKD01 > CBDDCA01. The sequence continues at coordinate 352,302 of CBDDCA010000005.1, forward strand.
ACACTACAAAAAACAGTATTTACTTGTCTCTATGGCTCACAAGCACTACAGAGAGAATATGCTTTGAGTGAGCTTCCTTATGCAGATTGTATTGCACGCGAAGTACAAACTATACTGTGTTATGCACTGCACTGTGATATACGATACCTGCTCACTCATACTGATACATACATACACAAAAACAACAAAGAAACTGCATTGAATATAAGCAATATACGTGCTACTGGATACCCCCTTGCATATGTATTAGGATACCGTTCTTTTTATGAACATACATTTATGGTAAACGAGCATGTTCTTATTCCTCGTCCTGAAACAGAATTACTTGTAGATCTATGTCTTATGTTGATACAAGATATGGCCTTACAGAAAAAAATACCTCACTGTCTCTTAGATTGTGGTACAGGTAGTGGTTGTATAGCACTTTCTCTTGCTGCTGCCCTACAGAAACAACATAATAGTACTTGGTATATTGCCATGAACGATATAGACACACAAGCGTTAGATGTAGCAAAAAATAATGCACACAACATACTAAAAGCCTCCAATGCCACAGACAATACATTACAGCAATATGATATTTCACCGTACGCATATCAAGACAGTTTGCTCACAAAAGTGCTACAGAAACAAGAACTAGCGTCTCATCCCCCTGGCATTATTGTAGCCAACCTTCCCTATGTGTGCCACCATGAACTACCTTTTTCTTGCATACACAACGAACCAACTACAGCACTCAGTGATCATTCTATAGGGGGAATCAGCACCATACGACAGTTCATTACACAAGCCTCTTTGTTGGCCCACAACTGCATTATACTGCTTGAGTTTGATCCTCTACAAATTGATACCATTATGGCTTTGCTTGTATACAGTAATTTTACTTACATACAATATCATAAAGATATACGCAGTCAACTACGTTTTATGAGTGCAAGAAACTTTTAATACATAGCACTCCTTATTGCTCTCTCTGGTTCTATAGCAAGAAAGAGCTATCCTTTCTTGCTATAGGTATGCATTTCTATGCTACGATTATGTACATGCTGGATTACCTTTAAAAATCTTTGGGTGCTTGTTTGTTTTACTTTCCATAGCTGAGCCTTTGAACTCAGTAGATGATATTTGACCGTGTGAACACAATTTCCATGATGATAAATCTTGATCAAAATTACTAGTATTTTTAAATATATCAAAAAGATTTATAACATTCTTTACATTCCATTTTCCTATATTTTGATTAAAAGCACTTGCGCCACTAAACATACCATTCATAATAGTAACTTTGCTCACTTCCCAGCTTCCTATGTCTTGATTAAAAGCACTTGCGCCATTAAACATATTGTCCATCTCAGTAACTTTGCTCACATCCCAACTTCCTATGTCTTGATTAAAAGCAGAAGCTCTACCAAACATAATACCCATATTAGTTACTTTACTCACATCCCAACTTCCTATGTCTTGATTAAAAACGCTTGCACGCAAAAACATAGAGCGCATATTCTCTACATTACTGGTGTTCCACTGTGTTATGTCTCCATTAAAAGTACTATCGCTACTAAATAAACTAAGCATATCAGTAATAGCACTGGTGTCTATCATGTTGAGGTTGGGGCTATTGGTGTTTTGTCTCCCTGCTCCTCTTTCTGCAGTGATAATATCTTGCAGTGCTTTCTTTGTCGTTGGTCTATAATAGCTAGCTACTTGTCCTGCTAGTTTCACCAGTCCTGTCTCTACATTGATAGTCGCAAGTGCCTTTTGTCCCGAGTATGCTCCTGCAGAAGTAATGGTACACTCCACTACCTCGTAGTTATACTCAGTTATAGCAGTATCATGTATGTTTGATTTATTTGCTGTACCTCTTATTGTTACTGTATTGGTATTTTTTGCAAATGTTACTGCTAAGCCTGTTTCTTCTTTGAGTGTGCTGTCATCTAATGTGCTTTCATCACAGGTAAAGGTAAGTCCACTAGGACTGATACTGGTAAGTACTCTCGTTGTATTTTGTGCGAGTGCTGTGCCTACTGTTGCTGATACCTTTGTGGCGTTTCCTATCGCTACTGCTGGGGTGCTGGCAGATACTGCTGTTGCTTCTGCTGATACTTTTGTCTTTTTAAGGCTATTTACTGCTACTGCGGTAATATAGTATTTTGTATTCAATCGTAGATTGCTTATTGTATAGCTTGTTGCTCCTGTTGGCACATCGTCTTTTTCTGCTCCTTCTTGTGCATCGCTTGCTCCTTGTGCCTGTGTTTTTACTGTTGCTCCATCTATGTTTGTTTTTGAGGCTGCATAGTATACTATGTAATCTATTTGATTATCTCTTAAATCAGTTCCTTCTGCTGTCGTTCCTTTTACGGTTGGGGCTGTTATGGTAAGTACTATGGTTGCTCCTTGTGCATTTGCTTGTATGGTGGGCTTTCCTGGTGCGGCATAGGCTTCTTTTGCTATAAACTCCTTGCGTAGTCCTGTTGCTTCTTTGCTGGTATCGGTGCTATTTACTGCTTGCACTACTATTTCGTAAGTTGTGCCTACTGTCAATCCTGTCAGAGTGCTGTTGGTTGTGCCTGCTGCTACTGTTGTGGAGCTTCCTGCTGCTGTTTTTATTGCTGCTACGCTTTTTGCACTGCCACTTTTGGCTACTTTGTATACTTTGTACGATACTTGTGCTACTGTTAGAGTGTCTCCTTTGTTTGTTTTGTGGCTTGCATTGAGACTGGGAGCTGTCCACGATATTGTTGCATTGCCTCCGTCTACTCCCCCTACTTGTATGTTGCTTACTTCTGCGGGAGCTGTCGCCTGTGATGCGGTTGTTACAGTTGCCACTGTCGATACTGCTTTTTTGCTTGTGTCTGTTTTTACTGCTACTTCTACCACAAAATGATACTTTGTTGCTCCTTTTATTGCTACTACTGGTGCTGTTTCACTAGACAAACCTAAACTGGCAAGAGCAGAGACAGTGTATACTCCGCTACTTGCACTGCCTATGTTTACTTTTCTGCCTCTTTGTACTTCTGCTACTGTTGGTGTTGTGTCTTTCTGTAAGCCATACACTGTGTATACTAGCTCATCATTGCTTGTTACTGTTGTGCCATCTTTGTTTTTTGCTCCTGTTATTGTGCTTAACTGTGTGAGTACGAGCTTTATTGTTCCTGCTGTGTTTGTTGAGGGTGATACTACTAGCTTGCCTGTTAAGGACGATGTAGGGGCTGTTGCTTTTGAGGTGGGGATAGTACTCAGTTCTAGTTTTTGTATCAGTGCAGGGTCCTTGCTTTGTGCTTTCTTTGTTGCATAGGGATTGAGGCTGTTTATTGCTTCTATGCCTATGGTGTACACTGCTCCTTTTGTTCCTATAAATGTTCCTCGTAAGCTGCTGTTTCCTGCTATCTCTTGCGTTTGCACTCCTCCCATTGCTTTTATTTCCGCTATAGTTTTAGTACTCTGGTCTCCTGCTACTATGTATACTTTGTACTGTATTTGTGCTTGTGTGAGTTGTCTGTCATTGGGGGCTTTGTGCTTACTGGTAATTGTTCCTTTTTGAAATTCGTACTGTACGGTATCGCTTGTTTGTGTTGATGTTTCGATAAACAGAGTGAGATTTTCTGGTGCTGGGGGGACAGTGGATACTGCATCATATACTGCTACTTTATCAGTGAGCGTTGTTGGGGGGCTTACTCTGTTATTCTCTACTGTGAGAAAGGTAAAGCTATAGCTTTTTGCATTTGCTTGCGTTGAGGATACTTCTATGCCATCTGCTATGCCAAAGCTAATGGTGGTTGCTGTGTTTGTTATACTTTTTTCTGCTATCAAGTTTGTGCCATCTAACATACGCAGAGTGTAGTATCTTCCTATGCCTGGAGCTTGCTTAAATGTTGCTTTTATTTGTATTGCTCCCGTTGTTGTAACTAGGGCAGGCTTGCTTTGAAAGAGATCTTCTGAGGGAGCTGTGAGTGAGTTGGGGGTGCTTATGTCTTTTGTTGCTTGGGTGCTTTTGTTTTCTGAGTAATCAAGCGTGAGTATTGTTACGGTATATGTTTTTCCTTGCGTGAGTTCTTCTACAGAGAGTGATATTGTGGGATAGGCTACTTTTTTCTCATTCAGTACTGTGGTGCTTGTGCCTTTCTCTGCTATGCTTATGCTGTATTCTTTTATGTCTTTGTTGTTGACTTTTGTTATATCGGGGGCTGTCCACGTTATCTGTGTGCCTACTTTTGCTGCTGATACAAAGGGATAGCTTGCTTGTATGCTTGTCACTGCATCGGGGGCGGTGTTATCTGCTACTGTATCTACTGTGGCAGTTGCTTCTGTTCCTTTGTTGCCTGCACTGTCCATTGATACTACTGCCACTGTATACTCGGTGGTAGCTTTGAGGCCTGGTATCTGCGTGTTGCGTACTGTTCTCTCTGTTATTGTCACTGTCTTTGCTGCTGTTGTGCTGTCCTTTTCTGTTGCTGTTATAGTCACTCCTGCATAGTCTCGTACATCAGGGGCTTGCCAGCCTACTACTAGGCTTGTTGCTCCTCCTACTACACTCACATTGCTTACAGGCTCTGTGCTTTTGTCTGTTGTTGCTTGTTCTTTTGACACTGCAGTGGAGTACTTTCCGTTTTTAAAAACATACACTTCTACTTTGTACGTAAGCGTGCCATAGAGTTTTGTGAGTGCTATGCCGTCCTTTGCTACATACACAGTGGCGTACTCTTGATTGTCTGCACTTGCAGAACTGAGTTTGGCTGTACTGCTATTGTTCACAGTTTCCTCTGCTACTACTGTATTTGTTGCTTTTGTTGTTACTCGTACTAAGAGGCTTTTGTCCGTAAAGGTAACATTTCCCCACTTGATAAGCAGGCTCTCATCGGCTGGGCTATTGCTTTTATCGTTTGCTGTTACTGTAAGATCTGCCTCTGGCAGTGGCGTTACTGTTTGTGAAAGCTGTGATGCTTGCACGCCTGTCAATACTGTTGTAGGACTGCTTGTGTTGTCATTTCTGTCTTTGTAGCGTATTTCTACATCATAGGATATGCCTGCAAGCGTGGAGACATTTGGAAGTATAACTTCTCCTTGTTGTAGGTTCTGCACGGTAGCTTGTGCAAGCACTATGCCACCAGTCGTGCTTTTTACCACTATCGTTGCTTCGGCTATATCTGTTTTGCCTGATGCAAGTCGCTCTTTGTCCCATGTTATCTTTATGCCATCCCCCGACTTCTCTACTCCTACCTGTGTCAATGTGTCTTGTGGTGCAGTAGTATCTATCAGTGTTGTAACAGAGCGTGTTGTTTTTGGTGATACTTCTGTGTCTTTTTGTGCCTCTATCTCTACAGTGTAGTCGGTGAGTGCTTGTAAGCCTTTGAGTTGGTACGATTGTCCTTGTTGAAAGAGTGTTTGATATTCTATTGCAGGAACACGCACCTGTATGGACTGTGCTGGCGTTGTTGATGTAGCTTTTACGACTACATGCGTGGCATCACTGGGAGCTTCCCAGCGTAAAGCAAGTGTCCCATCGTTGCTTGCTACTTGTATCTGCACATTGGACACTGATGCGAGTGTCGGGGTTACTGGCGTTCCCCCTCCGCCTGATGAGGAACTGCTACTGCCCTCCGAACATCCTACAAGTACGAGGGTAGTCATTGCTAGCACTACTAGTATAGTTAGGTTTTGCTTATACAAGAGTGTACCCCCCCCCCCCCCCGATTTTTTTCACGCTGTATAGCTCTTTACTTTTGTAGCTATCATTCATAGAAATACTCCTTACTATTTGTTTTATTGTATATAGTATTATACACAATAGTTATTATAGCACAAAATAGTATTTCATATATCTGCAAAGAAAATAATAACTTTTGAACTCACGTTATCTATCCAGTATTTACTTAAAATGTACAGAATATACTATACTATAAATATGGCTACAATTTCACATCATGGACAAGAAGTACATACAGTAGGCGAACTCCCTTCTGTAGGAACAAAAGCAAAAGATTTTGCCTTATTAGATGAGCAGCTACAAACTGCTACTTTAGAAACATTTGCTGGTCAGCGAAAAATACTTAACATTTTTCCCAGTATTGATACCTCTACCTGTGCTAGCAGTGTAAAAACATTTGAAGTAAAAATACCTGATAACACAGTAGTGCTTAACATAAGTAGAGATACTCCATTTGCACAAAAACGTTTCTGTCAATCCAATAGTATAGGCAAAGGCATTTCTTTAAGCGATATGTCACATACATTTGGAAACGATTATGCTCTTACCATCATTTCAGGAAAACTAAAAGATTTCTTATCACGTGCTGTTATTGTTCTTGATATTGATAATACAGTGCTATATACCGAACAAGTGGCAGAGATTACACAAGAACCAGAGTATGAGAAAGCAATAGAAGTTCTGAAATAATCACTTGTATATTTATATACTATAATAATTTTATAACATTACTTATTGCTTCCTGATAACTTTCTAAAGGAGCTTTTTGTATTTGGGTTTTCCCATGTTGTAATACATACAAACTGTTTTTTAAATCTGATATAGGAGTTGCTAATTCCGATGCTGTTATTGCTACTGCATGTGCATCAGGTACTTCTAGACTGATAATGCCTGCTTGTAATTTCATCTTATCTTTTAATGTATTTGTCCTAATTCTTATTTCTTCATACATAGCACCAAATGCTTTACTTGGTGCATTTCTGCTTGTTGTATATCTATTTAGTAAGACTAAATGTATTGTTGGCACTTCTAAACCATTTGCTTTAGCTTTCGCAGAAAAATTAGTTTTTGAGTAAAGTTGTGATACACCAACTCCAAATAATAATTTTCCTATATTATCTATTGCTCTAGCAGAAGCCCCATCTGCAGTACAAGGAACAATTAATCTTTTAGATGCAATCACTGCTTGGGCTGTGTATGTAGCAAAACTTGGATTACAATCTATAAAGTAGGTTACATTATTAGTATATTTACTAGAAATACCTTCTTGTAAATCTATGATCCACTTATGGACATTAGTCCACCTATCTTCTGGTAAGTCTACTGATGCTATTTGATTAATAGACTGAACTTGTAATTCCAAGGATGGATCCCCACTCACCAGTAAAAGATTATCTGGCAGTTCTGTTATCCCTAAATCTTTCCTAACTTCAATTACATATTCAGACTCCGAACCTGTGTTTTTATCTGGGTTTGATAACCTTTTATCAAAGTACCCCCCTATAGTCTTTCTGTTTTTGTTTTTATTCTCATCATGTTCATTTGCTAATAACTTAGATAGATTTTCATACCCTCTCCCATTTCCTCCTAATACAATTTCACTAACATTTGCTTGTGGACACATATCAATTATACAAACTTGTTTATTGGGATTTTTCTTTGCATATTCGGTAGCAAGTACAAACGTTAGAAACGATTTACCGACACCACCCTTATTATTCCAAATTGCATACTGCATACATATTCCTCCTAAGTTATAATATACATTATACCATATATAATATAATTTGTTATACAATTATGTTATTTTCATCTTGTTATCATTTCACAATAATTTATTTAGCACAGCAAAATATATAAGTCCATACTAACTATCACAAACATTCCTATACATATATCTCCTCCCATCTCTTACTATATGCTATACTATACATATGAATACACTACAAGGTACCTTTACAGCACTCATTACTCCGTTTCACGAAGATGGTTCTTTAGATGAAGTTGCTTTACGAAATTTAGTAGATCAACAAATAGAAAGTGGTATAACAGGACTCGTTCCTGTAGGCACTACAGGAGAAAGCCCTACCCTTAGTCATCAAGAACACAGCAAAGTTATTCGTATAGTAGTAGAACAAACAAATAAACGTGTTCCTGTCATTGCAGGCACTGGTTCTAATAGTACCCAAGAAGCAATAGAGCTTACACTTGCAGCAAAAGAGCTTGGGGCAGACGCATCATTACAAGTAGCTCCCTATTACAATAAACCATCACAAGAAGGATGTATACAACACTTCACTGCCATAGCTGACCAAGCAAAGTTACCCCTTATTCTCTATAATATCCCTGGACGCACAGGCAAAAATATAGAAATAGACACTATTGTACATCTCTCTGAGCATCCTATGATTATAGGAGTAAAAGAAGCCACAGGAAATATAACACAAGCAGTAGATATTATGAAAAAGGTAACAAAAAAAGATTTCAGCGTACTCAGCGGAGACGATGCTCTTACATTAGGTATGATGGTACATGGCGGACATGGAGTTATATCAGTAACAAGCAATGTATTGCCTCAACACATGGCATCACTTACGGCTCTATCCCTTGCAGAAGATTTTGTATCAGCTCGAAAATTATTTTTTACACTACTCCCATTTTTTCATGCAACCTTTATTGACACTAACCCTATCCCTATAAAATATGCTGCCTCTATTTTAGGAATATGTAAAGAAACATATCGTCTTCCCTTATGTCCACTCTCTCATGCCCATAAGCAAGCAGTAAAAGACAGTTTACAACAAGTACAAGCAGCCATATCGTAATACATACAAGCAATGTCCTACTGTGTTACTTGATCTATGTATTTTGCTAACTGAACATACTGTTTGACTGCTACTTCTTCTGCACGCATATGTACACTTATTGAACATGTTTCTAATAAATGGCATATACTTGCTTTTTTTTCCTCACTTGTTTTCATATCATCAAATAACCCATTAACAGAAAGCAACATAGGAACTAAAGTATTATATAATTTTTTTCTCCTTTGACTAAACGCTGCACGTACTATAGCACATAAAAGAGAATATGCACTATTCCCTATATGGGTATCAGGAATACAGCTAAACACAGTAGACTCCACACTCGGTACAGGATAGAATGAATCGGCAGATACAGAAAAATGATGAGACAAAGAAAAAACACTTTGCATAAGCACCGAACTTATACCATATTGGCTTTCGCCTACTGTACTCACTAAGCGATCTACCGCCTCTTTTTGTATCATATATACAGCAGGAACATGCAACTGTTCTAAAGAGCTTATCTTTATTAAGATACGTACCGCAGAACTGTAGGGTAAATTACCACATACCACATGTGGCAATGTAGCACCGCTTGACACATACTGCCCCAATGTTTTTTCGGCATCTCCAGAAACAATAGTAATTTTTCCCATCGCTCGTTCTTGAGCAAACTCTTTTTCTAAAAAATGTATTATTCCATAATCAATTTCAAAGACAGTCAGCTGTACATCAGGCAATAATAATGCAGCGCTTACACTTCCTAGCCCAGGACCTATTTCCCAAATCCTTAATGGCTTTTGCTTGCCATTTATATGAGCTAACGAAAATATAAGCTGAGCTATTTTTTCTACAAAAAAATAGTTTGTAAGAAAATTTTGCCCCCATCGTTTTTTTAATGCAAGAGAATGAGTAGCAAGAAGCTCTTTAATGTTCTGTTTTTTGTAAAGAATAGTGTGCATAGTATCCCGATATAATAAAGCCATACTTCCGTTTTACATCTCTATTAGAGTATAGTGTAAATAATAATAACACACATACCACTATATATAATAATACTAACTGCTCTATACTTTCTATAGCAATAGCACCAGACGCATAAGACATACTATAACGAATAATTGCTCCCACTCCCTGTACAATAACACCAAGATACAATGAAAAAACATTTGGCAACACCAAAAATAACACTCCACACAATATGAAAAAAATTACCAACGGAGTCAATACTATTGCACTAAACAAAGCAATAGGATACACTGCCTTAAATACAATAAAGCTATACCATGCCGTAGTTATCAAAGCCCCAAACCCCACACTAAGAGTTTGTATTATCGCAGGAGGAACATAAGAGTCCAACCTATGAGGAAACATAGCCCTCCCATACACAACACCGATTAACGCTAATTGAGATAAAACAAGCCCAACATTACTCAGCGAACGAGTAAACCCTAACAGAAAAATAATACTAGTCATACTCCACAGACTCATAAAGTGAATTTTTCCCCATACTAATGAACATAGCAAAGAAAGAGTAAACATAATGGCAGCTCGATACAACGAAGGAATAAACCCTAACCATATACAGTATGCCCATACAACCAAAAGACTTACGCCCGCATGTAAAAAAACTGGTATTTTGCCTTTACACCGTAACAATACATACAACAACACATTTAAGTGAAACCCTGACAGAGCAAGAAGATGACTTGCTCCTGCACGCCTAGAAATATCACGCAATGCTCCCGATAAATACTGCTTTCTCCCAACAAGTAAAGCACTCAATAATCCCGCACTATCTTCATCAGCATACCGCATAGTTTTATCCACAATAAACTGTGCTACTGTATCTGCATCATAATTCCATGACAATATAGTAGTAGTTTGTAACTTACTCTCTTTTTGCAATACCATAGCACTGGTACTCTCTTGCTCAGCAGTATTAATAACAGTATGATGTGTCCATGTAAGAGAGTACCAATACTGCACTAAAATAATAAAATAACATACACACAACACCATCAACATACTACCCCTATGCTGTTTCACACATAGTAGTATATTATTTCCTTTCCTTTGTTGTCTATTTTCTAAAAACCCCTTCTTTTGTTTTGATGCTTTCCCTAACACATATATACATTGGGAACTCAAAAATATCAACAGTATTACATCAGTATACTGTACAAACATACGAGAGAGAATACAAAATAACGATAAAATAAATAGAAACTGTGCCATATATCTGTATACACAAAAAAAATTATCTTACTTGAAGTATCATATAATAACAACAATGAGTAATTTTTTAATGAAATAGTACACTCTAAAAAACAGTAATTTCCTATGAAAAAAAACATTATTGCACAGATACCCATAGATATTGGCATCATATCAAGCTATATACTTCTCAGTACCATTATGTATCCAATATACAATGAACAATTATACTATAGCATGTACATTTTTTATCATATACTTGTGTTCACGGTATATACATTTTTCTATATTTACAGCCCTGCATTTAAGGAACATTTTCTCTACAGCACTACACTCACTAAAAAAACTCTCTGTATATCAATACTAGCCACTATACCGCTTATACTGTTGTCCTTGATTCTCTCCTATTTCTTTCCTGTACAAAATACAGTAACACTTCCTAAGAGTCCTGTTTTGAGCATACTTTTACTTATTATAGTAGCAAGCAAAGAAGAGCTTTTTTTTCGAAATTATATAATAAAAATAGGACAACGTCTTGGTATTCCACTGCTTATAAATATAACAAGTAGCTCCTTACTATTTGCACTAGGGCATTTGTATCAAGGATATATTGTAGGAATATTTTCTTTTTTCGCAGGAGTATTTTTTTGCTATTTATTTCTTCGATATAAGTCAATATATATATGCATGATATGTCATGGATTATACAATGTCCTATTGTATATACTCTACTATATCAATCAATAAAAGAACCTGTTTATACAATAGCACAATAACCAAACTATAGTAAAAGTATAGTATAACGAAAAAAGACCTATTCTTTACGATTCCTTTACGATTAGCTCTTAAAGAAACTTTTTATACGAGAAAATAAACCTTTCTCTTCTAGTACAGTCTCTGGACTTCTTGTATAATCAATGATCTTTTGAGAACGTTGTGCCACTAAGGCCTGTACATCTTTTGCACTTGTTTCTGCATACGCTTTCATAATAGTTTCTTTTATGTTATGAGCCATACGAACAGGATCGTTATGTGCTCCCCCTGTAGGCTCAGGAATAATTCCATCTATAAGCTGAAACCGAAAAATTTCTTCAGAGGTAAGTTTCATATATACAGCAGCCTCTTTTGCTTTGCTTGCATCACGTAAAAGAATAGAAGCAAAGCCTTCGGGTGATATTACCGAATAGATTGAATTTTCAAGCATGTAGACTTTATCCCCAACCCCAATACCAAGAGCTCCTCCTGATCCTCCCTCTCCAATAACAATACAAATAATAGGAGTACATAGCACAGATAGCTCCATAAGGTTTCGTGCAATAGCCTCTCCTATACCACGTTCCTCAGACTGCATTCCAGGATATGCACCTGGAGTATCAATAAAAGTAATGATAGGACGACCAAACTTTTCTGCCTGCTTCGCTAGACGCAATGCTTTTCTGTACCCTTCAGGATGAGCCATACCATAATGGCAAAGAATATTCTCTTTCATATTCTTGCCTTTTTGATGAGCAAGAAATGTAAAATGCACTCCATCTATTGAACATATACCACAAACGAGCGCCTTATCATCTCCATAATAGCGATCTCCATGCAACTCCATATACTGATCGCTTATCATATCAATATATTCAAGAGAAGTAGGCCTATCCTGATGTCTTGCAATCTGCACTTTGTTCCATACCTTTTCGACAGTATCGTCAAAACTCTCTTGTTGCGTATATGATGGCTTTTCATCTCCCCCTTGCTTATCCGTATTAAAATGATCAGAAGCATATTGCAATACTTCCGCAGGATCTTTACCTAGCTTTCTTGCCATCTCTTTTAGTTCATCAAATTTTTTTCTTATAGTATCATCCATAGTTACTCCTACTTATTATGTACAGTCATCAAATAGTGAAGTACTTTTCTTACATTTGCTCTATGCACTATAGCGTCAACATAGCCTTTTTCAAGTTGAAATTCTGATCGTTGAAATCCTTCTGGTAATTTCTGCTTGACAGTACCTTCAATAACACGTGGACCAGCAAACCCTATCAATGCTTCTGGTTCTGCTAAAATAACATCACCTAACATAGCAAAAGAAGCAGTAACTCCCCCTGTTGTCGGATCAGTCAATAAAACAAACAACGGTATATCCTTTTGTTGAAACAACGCTATAGCATGAGAAGTACGTAACATTTGCATAAGAGAAAAAAGCCCTTCATACATTCTTGCTCCACCGCTCGCAGTAACAATAAGACAAGGACAATTTTGACGCATAGCAGTAAACACTGCCTGAATAAGCCGCTCTCCTACCATAGTCCCCATACTCCCCCCAATAAAATCAAAAGTCATAGCGGCTACCACAATCTTATGCTCAAGAATTTCTCCTATAGCAACTGATATAGCTTCATCTTCTCTGCTTTTTGCAATAGTATCATGTATCTTTTCTTGATACTGGGGAAAATCGATAGGATTTTGAAACACAGAAGGAAGTGAAATAATATCGTACATCCCATTATCAAATAATAAATTAAATCGTTCTTTTGCCGAAATACGAAAATGATAATTACAATTTTTACAAACAAATAAGTCTTTTCGTAAATCACTATACTCTATATGTATATGACATTTTGGACATTGATTTTTTTTATTAAAAAATTCTCTATCATCAACAGTAACAGGTACTGTATCTTTTTTCTGTTTAGTAAGTATTTTTTTTAGCTTTTGAAACATGATATTTTCCTATTATTACATTTTATATACAATATAATACTCTCTATTCTCTTTCAAGTACCTTACTTTCTTCTAAATAATTTATTGAATATTTTCCTGAACGAAATGCCTTATCATTGAGGATTTTAACAAACCACTCTTTATTACACGAAAACCCTTTTCCTTCAATACGCAATTCACTCAGGGAACGAAGCATCTTCTGTATTCCTTCATTTCTATTTTGGGCATGTACTAATAATTTAATAAGCAATGAATCGTAGAATGGAGGAATAGTACTTCCTTGTGCTATCCATGTATCTATACGAACTCCATGTCCTCCCGGTAAATTCAAAAAATCTATAGTTCCTGAAGAAAGAGCGTTTATTCTACATTCCATCGCATAGCTATCAATAACAATATCTTCCTGTGAAAAACTCAATGGCTTTTGATTGGCTACCATAATTTGCTCTTTTATAAGATCCACTCCCCCTACTAACTCTGACACTGGATGTTCTACTTGAATACGTGCATTCACTTCCATAAAATAGAATTCATCCCCTTCTACTAAAAACTCTATAGTACCTGCATTTTTATACCCTATTGAACGAAACAAAGATACTGCTGCATCATACATTTTTTCTCGTAATTCCTCACTCATAGCAGACGATGGACTTTCTTCTATCAACTTCTGATGATTCTTTTGTACAGAACAGTCACGTTCACCGATATGCACAACATTAGACACACTATCAGCTATAAGCTGAATCTCTACATGTCTTGGATTTGTAACATACCGTTCAATATATACACGACTATCAGAAAATGATTTTTCTGCCTCTGATGTAGCAATACTAAAATTGGTATCTATCTGAGAGGACTCTTCTATCACGCGCATCCCTTTTCCACCACCACCACTTGCTGCCTTAAGGATAATAGGAAACCCATGTTTTTGTGTAAACTCATGTACTTTTTCAGCACTATCAACTGCCCCTTCTGATCCAGGAATACAAGGAACTCCTGCTTTTTTAGCAGCCTCCTTTGCTGATACCTTATCTCCTACAAGTGCTATAGTATCTGGATCAGGGCCTATAAATACCATCCCAGCCTTCTCCACTTGACGTGCAAAATTTGCATTTTCACTTAAAAAGCCAACCCCTGGATGAACCGCATGACAAGAAGCTCCCGTAGCAGCAGAAATAATATTATTAACATTAAGATAAGAATCAGAAGAAGGAGGCGGTCCTATACATACTTTCCTATCCGCATATTTTACTGGATATGAATCTCTATCAGCCTCAGAGTACCCTATAACGCTTTCTATGCCAAGCTCTTTGCATGCCCTAATAATACGAAGAGCAATTTCTCCCCTATTAGGAATAAATATAGAATCCATTATAAAGCCCTTACTTCAAACAAAGCCTGTCCATACTCAACAAGATGAGAATTTTCTACCAATATAGACACAATTTCCATATCATATTCTGCCTCAAATTCATTCATAACTTTCATAGCTTCAATAATACAAAGAACATCTCCTTTTTTCATTTTATCACCTTCTTGAACAAAAGGCGGAGTATCAGGACCAGCAGATCGATAAAAAGTGCCTACTATTGGAGCAGACACCTCTTGAGTATCCTTCTTTACTTCGGTAGAAGTTACATTTTGAGGGGCTTCATGTACTGCAGAAGCTACGGGAGCAGGAGCTTGTGAAATATGATGAGGAACAGGAGGAGAAGTAACAGGGTAATGAGCATACCCTACATCTTTTGTAGGCATTTCCTTGTTCAGAGTAACCTTGAAATCTCCCTTTACAGACACTTCTATAGTAGCCGAACTTAGCCCACTTGACTTAAACCACTTTGATATATCCTCTAATGTTTTTTTATCAACTTTCATAATTTACCTCACTATATGTATTATACATTAAAACAATAATATCAAGTGCAAGGAAATTAGGTATTTGCGGATTCAAGGACTAAATGTCGCCAAAAATTCAACTTCAGAGCAGAAGATAAAAATAATAGGGAGCTATTATCTCACATAAGACAATAGCTCCTCCATATCTAAGAGTATACTTATGTTCTATTTAGAAGATGGTCCTGTATAGGTTCCTCCTGCCCAATCTGGTGTCTTATGTCTTATAGCAGTACCAGCAAATGCATTTATCGCATTAACCTTTTTTGATCCAAAATGTTCTTTCCATTCATAGATATCTCTATCAAATGCTGTTGCACCATTAAACATGTGAAACATATTAGTAAGACTGCTGACATCCCACCCTGCTATATCCCTATTAAACGCATGATTGTCCCAAAACATATTTTTCATATTTTTAACCTTACTTACATTCCAGCCTGATATATTCGCACTAAATGGGCGAGCATAGCGTAACCCATAGGATGAAAACATATGTTCCATATTCGTAACATTACTGACATCCCAGCCTCCTATACGACTATTAAAACCATCTGTGCTTGCAAACATATAGCTCATATCTGTCACTTTCCCTACCTTCCAGTCTTTTATATCTCCAGTAAATTTTGATTGTTGAAACATATATGCCATATCGGTAACATTACTCACATCCCACCTTGATATATCCCCATTAAATTTCGATATATAAAACATAGATCGCATAGTGGTAACATTACTCACATCCCAGTTTGATATATCCTTATTAAAACTCGATTCATGAAACATACCTTTCATACTTGTCACATTCCCTACCTTCCAGTCTGATATATCTCCATTAAATCTTGAATTACGAAACATATTGTACATAAATTTCACATTATCTACCTTCCATTTTGATATATTCCCCTTAAATGATGTATTAATAAACATATTACTCATATCGGTAACATTACTCACATCCCACCCCGATATATCTCCCCTAAATGATGATGTATGAAACATACTACTCATATCGGTAACATTACTCACATCCCACCCCGATATATCTCCGTTAAATGATGATGCATGAAACATACCTCCCATATCGGTAACATTACTCACATTCCAACCTGATATATCCCCATTAAATTTCGATTTATAAAACATACCTCTCATATTTTTCACTTTATCTACCTTCCACCCCGATATATCTCCGTTAAATGATGATGTACTAAACATACTTTCCATATCTTCTACTTTATCTACCTTCCAACCCGATATATCTCCATTAAATGATGTACCCCAAAACATACGATTCATATCGGTAACATTACTCACATCCCATCTTGCTATATTCCCATTAAATTTTCTCAAAAAACGATCATTAAATACCTTACTCATATCCCTAATATTTCCTGTGTATATGACATTCAAATCTGCTCTATTATTAGTAGATATCATCTGCCTTATTGCTTTTATCAATTCTGCTTTATTCGTAGGTCGATATTGATATGTCCAGCTTGGTATTTTATCATTAGGTATCTTAGTCCTATCAAATATCCCTGGTATGTTTATTTTCCTTCCTGCTACATGCTCTCCCCATGCTTCTAAATCTTGATTAAACTCTGTTGCTCCGTTAAACATATATGCCATAGTAGTTACTGTATCAACTGCCCAGCCCGATATATCTTGATTAAAGGCAGTTGCCTTGTAAAACATATAATCCGTATCGGTAACTTTCTTTACATTCCACCTTGATATATCTCCATTAAATTGCGCATAAGCAAACATAAAGTACATAGTAGTAACATTACCGACATCCCAACCCGATATATCTTTAGTAAATGGCGAATCATAAAACATTGCTTCCATATCAGTAACATTACTTACATCCCATTTCGATATATCCCCATTAAATTGCGATTTATAAAACATATGTTCCATATTACCAACACTACTTACATCCCAGCCTGATATATCCCCATTAAATTGCGATTCACGGAACATCCAGTACATCTGTTCTACATCACTTACATCCCAGCCTGATATATCTCCAGTAAACTGCGATTTATAAAACATACCTTGCATATATCTCACATTGCTTACATCCCAGCTTGATATATCTCCAGTAAATCGACTCTCCTTAAACAAATTTCGCATATTTCTCACATTACTTACATCCCAGCCCGATATATCCCCATTAAAACTTTTCAAAGCACTGTCATAAAATACCTCACGCATATCTCTTATGTATCCTGTATATATTCCATTCAAGTCTGCTGTGTTCCCATCAGGGTTACCATCCCCATCAGCATCTGCTGCCATCACCGTTTTTATATTTGCTATCAAAGCACTCTTTGTTTTTGGGTAGTATGTATATGTACCACTGCCGTCATATATGTGTATGGTAAACTCTTTTGTACGCCTTTTTCCTGCATAATCACCAGTCCCTGTAAACACAATTATATATTTTCTCAGTGCAAGTGCTTTTGTAGGACTTCCGCTTATTGTTCCATTCACTGCACTAAATGTCAAGCCTGTGTCTGCAGTAAAGGTACTTGGCAGTATACTATAGTCCCCTGTCGCATTAAATGTACTCACTCCAGTATTAGTCAATGGAATACTAATGTTCTGTTGCCCTTTTACCATAGTAAATAATGAAGCAACATTGCCTCCATATCTCTGTGATATGCTATATATCCAGCTCGGTATATTTTCATCAGAAACATTAGCACCGGTAAATATATTTCCCTTATCCACTGTTCTTCCTGCTATATGCTCTCCCCATGCTTCTAAATCTTGATCAAACGCTGCTGCTTTGCGAAACATGTCTTTTATGGTAGTTACACTATCAACTGCCCACCCTGCTATATCTCCATTAAATTTCGATTGATAAAACATGGCATACATGTTTGTAACATTACTTACCTTCCACTTTGATATATCTCCATTAAATGATGATCCCCAAAACATATATTTCATATTACCAACACTACTTACATCCCATTCTGATATGTCTCCAGTAAATGGCGTTTCAGTAAACATTGCTTCCATATCAGTAACATTACTTACATCCCATTGTGATATATCTTCATTAAATGGTGCATAGGAAAACATATAGTGCATAAAAGTAACATTACTTACATCCCAGCCCGATATATCCCCATTAAATTTTGATTGATAAAACATTGTTCGCATGGTTGTAACATTACTTACGTCCCATTGCGATATATCTCCATTAAATTGCGATTGATAAAACATAGATCGCATGGTTGTAACATTACTTACGTCCCATTGCGATATATCTCCATTAAATTTTTTCAAATCACCATAACTACTAAATAACTTATACATATCCGTGATATTCCCCGTATAGATGACATTCAAATCAGCACTGTTATCATTAGGACTCCCATCATCATTGGTATCCATCACATCCTTTATCGCTGCTATCAACTCCGCTTTATTGGTAGGAGAGTAACTATACTTTCCTGCTGCTACTGTCATGATAAATGGTATCTCATAGCTTTTGCTTGCATAGTCTCCTGTTCCACTAAAGAGCAGTGTATAGCTTTTTGTACTTTGTACTTTTGTTGGACTCCCACTTATCGCTCCTGTACTTGCATCTAAGCTAAGCCCTATATCTGTTATGCTCGGAGAGATAGTATAACTCCCCACTGCCGTAGTAGGCAATTTCTTACTTACTGTTATTACCCCATCTGCTTCTATGGCTTTGCCTACAAACCCACTTATAGTACTGCTTTCGGTTCCTCCAACTGTAAGCACAAAATCGTAGAGCCATGTAGGTATGTTTTTATCAGAGAGTATCACTCCACTATTATCTGCGGTATTGAATATTTTATCAGTATTTACTGTTCTTTCTGCTATATGTTCTCCCCATGCTTCTAAATCCTTATCAAAGGCTGTTGCCCCTTGAAACATTGACTCCATAGTAGTCACAACATCAACTGCCCAGCTTGATATATCTTGATTAAATGCTCCTGTTTCACTGAACATCTGTTTCATAGTAGCTACCTTGCTTACATTCCAATAGGATATGTCCTTATCAAATGCTGTGTTCTTATAGAACAGTAATTCCATATCTGCAACATTTCGAACATCCCATAGGGTTATATCATTGTTATACGCTGTTTCTCGAAACATCTCGTTCATAGTTGTGACATTCCTTACATCCCAGCCTGATATATCCCCTGCATATGATGATTTCTTAAACATATCATTCATATCTGTTATGTTCCCTACATCCCAACTTGTTATGTCTCCATTTTCTCCTGTAAACTTCGATTCTTCAAACATACTGTCCATCGTAGTTACATTACTTACATCCCAGCCCGATATATCCCCATTAAAATTTCTCAAGGCACTCTCATTAAATATCCCACTCATATCTGTTATATACCCTGTATATATGACATTCAAGTCTGCTGTATTCCCATCAGGGTTACCATCTCCATCAGCATCTGCTGCCATCACCGTTTTTATATCTGCTATCAAAGCTGCATTTGTTTTAGGGGTATAAGTATAAGCACTCACATCCTGTATCGTGAGAGTGAGAGGGGTACTTTTTTTCCTGCCAACATACCCTCCATTTCCTGTAAATGTTATGGTATACTCTTTTGTAGCCAATGCTACCGTAGGAGAACCACTTATCTCTCCAGTTGCTGTATCAAATGTCAATCCTGTATCTGTAGTAAATGTATTGGGTACTACACTATAAGTTCCTGTTGCTGCTTTTGGTGTTTTGTCAATAGACAGAACAATATTTTTATCACTCGTAGTGAACACTTTCTTATTTACTGTAACGCCTGTATCTTTGTACACAAGAGTATATACCCATGATGGAATTTTTTCATCAGGTAAATGAGAAAATATACCTGTTATATCCAGTGATTTTCCTGATTCTGTTATCTCTGGTATATGCTCTCCCCATGCTTCTAAATCTTGATCAAACGATGTTGCACCATTAAACATTTTATACATAGTAGTGACTTTCTCAACATTCCACCCTGATATATTCTGATTAAAGACTTTTGATTGATAAAACATTGTCCGCATAGTAGTAACATTACTTACATCCCAGCCCGATATATCCCCATTAAATGACGAATCCCAAAACATATGTTTCATATTACCAACACTACTTACATCCCATCTTGATATGTCTCCAGTAAATGGCGTTTCAATAAACATTGCTTCCATATTAGTAACATTACTTACATCCCAGCCCGATATATCCCCATTAAATTGCGCATAGGCAAACATAAAGTACATAGTAGTAACATTACTTACATCCCATTTTGATATATCCCCATTAAATGGTGCATAGGCAAACATTATTGCCATATTAGTAACATTACTTACATCCCAGCCCGATATATCCCCATTAAATGACGAACCACGAAACATAGATCCCATATAAGTAACATTACTTACATCCCATTTTGATATATCCTCATTAAATTTCGATTTATAAAACATAGATCCCATAGTAGTAACATTACTTACATCCCAGCCCGATATATCCCCATTAAAATTTCTCAAGGCACTCTCATTAAATATCCTACTCATATCCGTGATATTCCCCGTATAGATGACATTCAAATCGGCACTGTTATCATCTGGCGTCCCATCACCGTTTATATCCATTACCTTTTTTATTGCTGCTATCAATTCTGTTTTGTTATTAGGAAAATACGCATATTTCCCTTGATTTGACTTTACCTCTAATAAAAATGGGATAACAAGACTCTTGCCTTGAAACTTAGCGTCTCCAGTAAAAGTAATTGTATATGCTTTTTTTGCTACTTCTTGCGTTGCTATTCCTTTTATTATTCCCTTTTGTGCATCAAATGATAATCCTGTATCTGCACTAAGTGTATTGGGTGCTATACTATATTGTCCTGTCGCATGTGATGGAAATTGCTTTTTAATCCTCACTACTATGTTTTGATATTGCAACACAGTAATATCGTTTATTCTTGCTTCTTGATATATCACATCAAACACATATGCCCATGTAGGTATCTTTTCATCAGACACACTAGCACTATCAAATATATCTGTTTTATCTACTGTCCTTCCTGCTATATGCTCTCCCCATGCTTCCAAATCTTGATCAAACGCTTTTGTTGAATTAAACATATTCTCCATAGTAGTTACCGCATCAACTGCCCAGCCTGATATATCCTGATTAAAGGCAGTCGCTCCTTCAAACATACCATCCATAGTGGTAACTTTCTTTACATCCCAATTTGATATATTTCCATTAAATCGCGATCCACGAAACATCTCTTTCATTTCTCTTACATTACTGACATCCCAACTTGATATGTCCCCAGTAAATTGTGAGTCACGAAACATACTATTCATTTCTCTCACATTACTTACATCCCAGCCTGATATATTTCCAGTAAACTTTGATCCTCGAAACATCTCATTCATATATTTCACTTTACTGACATCCCAGCCCGATATATCTCCAGTAAAATGTTTCAACATACTATCATTAAATATACCACTCATATCCGTAATAGCACTGACATCAATGCTATTGAGATCTGCTGTAGCATTATCAATAATCCCATTCCCATCAGCATCTACTATCACTTTTATGAGTGCTATCAGCTCTGCTTTTGTCTTAGGTTGTGTCGAATAATCCTTCACTGATACCGATACAGCTGCTTGCACATTTTTATTTACTGCTTTATCAAATTCTCCTGTCCCATTAAAAGTAACAGTAAACCTGTGAGGACTTCCTTTTGTTATCGTCTTAAGGTCTCCTGCATTTGCTGTTATTGTCCCTGTCGTACCATCAAAATTCATCCCTGTTGGAAGTACATCTCTCCCTACTAACACTGGGAGTAATGCAAATGTTCCTGTTGTTGTTACTGGCCACCGAGTGATAGACACATTCACTGCCCGTCCTACTATTGCTACTACTACCTTTGGCTCTAACAGCACCTCTAATGTCAACCATCTGGGATCCTCAGTAACTCCCGAATTCTTAAATACATCTTTACTCACTTTACTTACCGCAGGTGCTACTGCCCATTGCTTCAGATCCTGAGTAAAAGCAGCTGTTCCTTCAAACATGCTGTTAATCTGTTTTACATTACTTACATCCCAGCCTGATATATCCCCATTAAATTTGGTCGCTCCCTTAAACATAGTATTCATGTTTGTTACTTTGCTTACATCCCACCTTGATATCCCTCCACGAAACCCTGTCACTCCTTCAAACATACCACTCATATTTGTTACATGGCTTACATCCCACTCCGACACATTGCCACTAAAGGTAGGAAACTGCACAAACAAATTACTCATATCAGAAACCTTACTTACATCTATATCGTTTAAGTCTGCTGCCTTGTCTTTACTCAACCGCTCAGAGATAAGCTGTAATAATTGTTCTTTTGAGCTAGGTTGTACCTTTCCTCCTCCCCCTCCTGGAGCAGGAGAAGATCCTCCACCAGAGCCCCCTCCTGGAGCTTCACAACCCAATAGTAGTAGTACTAGTATCAATAGTAGCATTACCCCCCCCCCCCCCATATATACAGATTGCTATGTATAAACAAATTATTTTTTCTCATATGTATCTCCTTACTTTTTTTTTCAAAAATATTCAATATTGTATATAATAAACTATATTACATAATATTACAATACTGTTTCTGCGATTACACAGAAATCAATGAGGAATATAAAAAGCAACAGAAAGGAAAAAAAATAATAAAAAAGTTTGAAATTAAGATTAAAGGGATACAATGTACATAATTCCCTTTTCCTCTTCCATAGATACAATACAACAAATACAATATTTTGCTATAATACCACATAGGAAAACAAAGAAATTATTATAAACATATGCAATACATCAGTAACATCAAAAAACATATATCACAGTTCTTTTTTACTATTGGAGACTTTACTATATTCTCCTTCAAAGCATTTAAGGCTCTGTTTACTCCGCCATTTCGAGTAAAGCTCATCATTGATCAGCTCATGCATACTGGCATTGCCTCCATCAGTGTTATAGCTATTTCTAGTATAGCTATTGGCATGATTTTTACATTACAGCTTGCCATCGAACTTGAAAAATTCAACAGTGCTGTACTCGTAGGCAACATTATAGGACAAGTATTCAGCAAAGAGCTAAGTCCTGTATTTACTGCTTTGATGCTCATTGGAAAAAACGGATCTGCTATGACTGCAGAACTAGGAACTATGCATATTAGTGATCAAATATATGCTATGAAAACGATGTCTGTAGATCCAATACAATACCTCGTACCTCCACGCCTTATTGCGTGTATGTGGATGTTTCCGTTACTTTCTGCTCTTTCTACTCTTGTAGGATTAGGGGGAGCATCGTTTGTAGCATTTTATTTACTGAACATTGATAAAGCATCAACAATAGATTACATGTTCAAATCAATTACTCCTTTTGATATTATCATGGGAGTATTTAAGTGTTTCCTTATGTCTATTTTTATTTGTCTTATATGTTGTTATCTAGGAATGTCCGATAAACGAAACTCTAATGATGTTGCAAAACAAACCACAAATGCTGTGGTAATATCATCATTAACTATACTTATATTAGATTTTATATTAGGAAAACTTATCCTTTTAATAAATATATAACTAAGAGATTTATATGAATGACCAAGGCTTTCTAACCATAAAAAATCTTCGCAAATCTTTTGGAAACAAACATATTCTTGATGATATATCGCTTTCCATTAAAAAAAATAGTGTCACTACTATTTTTGGAAAAAGTGGTGAAGGAAAAAGCGTACTATTAAAATGCATCGTGGGAATACTCACTGCTGATAGCGGAAATATATTATATAAAAATCATGATATTCGAGAGAAGAAAAAAGAAAATGCTCATATCCTTCAAGATTTTGCGTACTTATTTCAAGAATCTGCATTATTTGATTCATTGACTGTATTTGAAAATGTTGCATTTCCTTTACGAGAATGTCTAAAAATAAAACAAAAAGCACGCATATCAACCATAGTAGAAGAGTTATTAGAAAGTGTAAGTATAAGAAATAGCAATACTAACTATCCATCCAATCTCAGTGGAGGAATGAAAAAAAGGGTAGCGCTTGCAAGACTTCTTGCTCTAAAACCAAAGATAATGCTTTGCGATGAACCAACGACTGGACTAGACCCTGTTACTGGGAAAGCTATTACTGAGCTTATTGTAAAGCAAGCAAAAGAACATAATATTACCTGTATCATTATTTCACATGACATAAATATAGCATTAGCATATACTGATACTGTGGCTTTTTTAGAAAATGGAAAAATAAGCTATTATGGAAACAAAGAAGGTATGTATACCAGCAACAGTGCATTAGCACAACAATTTCTAGATATAGCTATGAATTTAAAATAAAGAAGGAAGGATAAGATATTGAAAAAATCAATTATCATAATAGGCATTTTCTCTACAGGAGTAATAGTTTTTTTTACTCTTTTTATTATTCAATCAAGTAATTTAGTAGGGACAGAAAGTTATGAAATATCTGCTGAACTAAGCAATGCAGATGGAATTATAAGAGAAACAACAGTCAAGATTGCTGGAGTAGATGTAGGAAAGGTCAAAGAATTACTATTACAAACAGATAATCATGTACTCCTTACCATAGAGTTAGATGGTAAGGTAAGCATCCCTATAGATTCTACAATACAAAAAAAACCACTTGGCATTCTTGGATCATCTTTTTTAGAGATTGTTCCAGGAACAGCTCAAATAAATATTAGTGAAGGAGGTACATTACAAAGTACTAATGAGGCAAGTTTGATAGATACATTAGGAGATTCAGCAGGAAGTATCAGTGAAGATATAGAAAGCATAACAGATACAGTAGATACCTACTTAAAACAAAGCGATATTCTTGAAAAAATAGATAGTATAGCATCAGAATTAAATACTACTGTAATATACATGAACACATTATTAGAAACAGTACAAAAAAGTGTAGAAAACAACACTACATCCATTGGCGCAATTATTACTGCAACAGCACAGATAACAAATGCACTTGAGTATCTTATAGTGCAAGACAAACAATCATCAAATGATGATTTATCTCAAACATTACTTGCTATCCGAAATACGCTTGTTAATATAGAAGAAATTACAGGTAAAATAAACAATGGAGAAGGAACCATAGGAAAATTGATAAATGACGAAGAGTTATACGATAACATCAATGAAACTGCAAGTAAACTAGATACTGCCGTTGATTCTATAAACAAGGTAGTAAATCCAGCAGCTCAATTAACAACAACCCTTGATTATAGAGTAGAAAATCTCATATCAGAAAACGCTCAGTATACTCCAAAACAGCATGTTAATCTTCAGTTTGCAATACCCAGTACTTACAGAGAATACAAAGTTGGTATTGCCTATGGTGGCGGAGAAAATCTTACTGATAATACATCCTACCCTTCTTTATCAGACAGTAATATAAAATTAAATCTCACTATCGGACAAGGGGTCTATAAAGATTATATCGTATTGCATGGAGGAGTTATAGAAAATACAGGTGGCTTTAGAGTTGATATACGCCCTATAAAAGAATGGGAAATTTCATCAGAGGTATATAATTTTGGCACACAAAATGGAGCAAATATCAGAGCCTTTACTCAAGTAAAGCCGTTTATATATTTAGAGAATAAGAAAAACCCTCTCAGCTGGCTGTATGTCAATGGTGGAGTAGACGATATACTTAATAGCTATACTCGAACCTATTTTGTAGGAATAGGACTACACCTTGTTGACAATTTCTTTCACGAAGCTACTACAGTACTGCCTGTAGCTAACACAATACAACAACTGCCATAAAAACACTAATCAATAACAAACAATCCTTGCGAAATAATTGCTTCTTCATTTTTTATCGTTTTGTACGCTATATCAGATTCTTCGTCTTCATTGTAATAGACTCCATATACTGATAATTTTTCATAACCAATCGTAAAATCTTCATGACTACAGCTTACATTACATCCAATAGACAACAGCTCTTCTTTTTCTTTCTTATCGTCATGACCAAAACCGTACCCTGTAGTATACGCAGCTCCCAACGCAAAATGAACACCAGCATTTTCATCAAACAAAATATTATTGAACACAATGCCTGATTTCCACACAAGTGAGTGAGTATCAACAAGTGCTATCTCCCCAAGATATTGATTGCGTTCATCAGCATGTAAAAAACTTTGAAGCGCATCA
This sequence comes from Spirochaetia bacterium, assembly GCA_965226055.1. Taxonomy (GTDB): domain Bacteria; phylum Spirochaetota; class Spirochaetia; order WTKD01; genus CBDDCA01. The sequence goes on from CBDDCA010000005.1 coordinate 378,889, forward strand.
TTCCCTGATTGAGCAGATGCAGAAACTACTTTTCCTTGACTAAATGTCATAGTAATACCGTCAATAGTCTTTCCAAATATTTCAATAGGTCGTTGTACTGTTACAGTACCATGACTGTATCGACAATCGGGGGAAGTATATGTTTCTTCAGTGGGAACATTTGCTTGAAAACGTTTTCCATTAGAGCTAGTGTGTACCGCTCCTGACCATATACTCCGTTTATTAAGTGAAACAAACCAATTAGTACCTTCGCCTACAAAATGCAAGGCATGATATTTTTTATTATCAAGATATTGTTTTCTTTTTTGTATACGACTAATTTTTTCTTCCCATGCGGTAATACAGTCATCCTTGTCTAACATAAGTATGTTACGCATATGTTCCCATAACTTTTTTCCTGCTGAGATAGGATCTAAATGAGGAAATATATTTTTTCCCCATACCAATGTAGGATATGCAGTAACTATCCATGTAAACCTATCACTGATTACTCCTTCATGAAAATGCTTTACGGTATTTTGATATGTTCTGTGCAATACCGATAATGCCTCTGCTGAAACTGCATTGCTTATATCTTTTTCAAGAGGACTACGCAATGAAATAACACAGGCTTTCATATCACTGTATTCGTTAAGGGTATCTTTTATATTATTGGGAAGGTATTCAAGATATTCTGTACGAGAATACTGTGCTCGAAGCAGCTGAAGATACTGATCTTTTATAGATACCGCAACATACTTTGCTCCTTTTTGATATGCTTTTTGAACAAGCGTATAGACCATCTGTTCATACCCAAACTGAGTATTGATAAGAACAACATCATCTTTATCGACTGCTAAAAGATGCAATATAAGATCTGCATATTTTTCCCTCTCTATAGGTGGTACTATGTCTTGTATCATGCTTTTTTTACCTCACAATAATAGCATTCAATATATATACTTATATATAGCTTATGTGTAATACTGCTTACTTTTTTATTTCATCAATTTGCTGCGATAAAGAAGCTTGATCAATAATAGCCAGTGCAGCAGAATACCCTGCGTTTCCATGTTTTATGCCTGCTCTGTTTAAGGCTTGTTCTACAGTATGGGTAGTGAGTACCCCAAAACTTATTGGAATACTGCTCTCACGTGCTATTGCAGCAATAGAAGATGCGGTATTTGACGCAACATAATCATAATGATCTGTATCTCCCTTAATCACTGCTCCAAGACAACATATTCCATGATAAAGGTTCTTTTTTGATAGCTTATTAGCAATAAAAGCAAGTTCCATAGAGCCAGGCACCCAAAAAATATCAGGGGCATTTCCTTCATGCTGTTCTATACATTGCTTTGCTCCTGCAAGAAGTTTTTCAGTAATGAGTGAGTTAAAACTAGCAACAACAATAGCAAATTGCTTTCCTTTAGCACTTAATGTTCCACTATATTCCATTGTTTCTTTCCTTTTTGTCTATTACTTTACCTGTATTTTCTATTATTATATATGCTTTCTATCATATGGCTTTCCATTCTATGTTTCTTACCCATAAAAGATCGTATACCCATATATAAAGTATAGCAAATAACTTATACATGTTGTATATAGGATAATAGATCTTCTATGTGAAGTAGCACAAGACCATGCTCTTTTGCAATATGTTCAAGCTGTGCCATGCTTGCTGCAAAGCCATCTTTGTTAAGTATCTCACAAATAGCAGCTACTGGTCTGTGTCCAGCTTGCCGTACCAGCTCTATAGATGCTTCGGTATGCCCTGCTCTTGATTGTACTCCCTCTTTATGTGCAACAATGGGAAATATATGTCCCGGTCGAGCTAAATCTTGTGGCACTGTGCGTGCATCTGCAAGCGTGTTTATAGTAATAGCTCTATCACGTGCTGATACTCCCGTAGTAGTACCTGCAACAGCATCTACACTTACAGTAAAGGCAGTATGATGTAAAGAGGTATTATTATTGACTTGCATATCAAGAGAGAGGCTTTGTGCTATCTCAGAAGAAAGAGGACAGCACAACAATCCTTTTCCTTCAGTAATCATAAAGTTTACACTTTGAGTATTTACCATTTGAGCAGATTGTACAAAGTCACCTTCATTTTCTCTGTCTACATTATCAAATAAGATAACTATCTTGCCTTGTTTTATATCTGCTATTGCTTGTTCAACTATTTCTTTTTTTCGTATTTCCATAAGCTCTGTATTTAATTATACTCTTTTATTGATAACATTGTTATAATGTGATACTACCATGTTGCTAACATGCTTTATTATCATATCGGGTTCTATGTTTATTGCATCCCCTTGTTTTCTATATTGTAGAGTTGTATGATGATATGTATGAGGAATAATGTTGACAATAATAGTTTGTGCCTGCGTGTCTATATACGCAATGGTAAGGCTTATTCCATCCAGTGTCACCGATCCTTCAGGACACATATATTGCATCATTGATTGCGACATGTGTATACTATAAAAATAATTTTTTTCAGAATATGGCAATTCTTTCGTCTGCTGTTGCTCTTTTGCATCCTTGCTATATGTGTCTTCTTTTTTATGAGTGATAGCCGTAATAGTCCCTGTAGACTCCACATGCCCAAGCACAAAATGCCCTCCTAAAGAATCTCCTACCTTAAGAGATAGCTCCAAGTTTACATAATCATGTGTTTGTAACAGAGAGAGGTTTGTTTTTTCCTCACTACTGTATAATACCTCTACAGTAAAAGTTCCATATAAACGAGAATATGTTACCACAGTAAGACATACCCCATTTACTGCTACAGAGTCTCCTTTTCGAATTCTTTTACTAATATATCTTGACTTGATAACTAAGCGTCTGTATTTTCCTTCTTCCTTTATGTCTACCGACAGTACCGTACCTATATCAACCACTAATCCTGTAAACATAGCTCCTCCTATAGTAATTGTAGCATTTTCTTATTATAATGGCTTTGGAAAATATAAGCTGTAAACTAATAATTCAATTTATGCGATAATATAAATATGAAAAAAGAAACAAAAAATAGAGATGATGATTCACTTGATACTCCAGTAACTAAATATGATTTGTTGCTAGAAAAAATGAACAGTATAAGCACAAATTTAGAAGAAAAAATGAACAGTACGAGCACAAAACTAGAAGAAAAAATAAACAGCTTGAGCAATAGTATAAAAACTATTTATTGGATTATGGGAATAAACTTTGCAACCATGTTCGCTGGATTCACTTTACTCTACAATAAATAAAAAATCTCTAATTTTCATTAAATAGATCAGCCTCTTCTTTTTTATATGAGCCTTTGTTTTCCATAACATTGAAAATATTCTTTTGTATATCCTGATATCAATAGATCCTCTGTGCCATCGGCATTAGCAATAGTACGAGTGTTTACTGTGTACAAAGAAGATACTTCTTTCATGGTAGTGATTCCCTGTATCTGAAAAGAGGAGTGCTGTGTGCCACCTATAATTTTTGGTGCTATAAATACTGATATTTTATCTATAAGCCCCATAGAAAAAAAACTACTGAGCAATGTTGCTCCACTTTCCAGTAAGACAGAATAGCAGGACAAAGAATACAGTACATCCAATACATGATACAAATCTATACGTTGCTTTGTATCTCTCTCCTGTGTAATGATTTTTGCTCCACGTGCTTCTAGTGCTTGTGCTTTTTTCTTTTTTTGATGAACATACTGTTTTGCACAAAAAATAATAACACCAGGGGACTGTCTGCGTGCAATATCAAATATACGGGCATGTGCGGGAGTTTTTAATGTTGTATCAAGAATTACCAACAACGGATTATTGGATGCTTTTGACATATCATTACTACTATTTTTTAGTCGAACATCAAAACGAGGATTATCTTTGAGTATAGTATTTACTCCTGTGATAATTGCTTGAGCTTGCTTGCGTATGATACGATGTACCACTGCTCGTGAAGCCTCTCCTGTAATCCACTGTGAGTCTCCCGAAAGAGATGCTATGCGTGCATCAATACTCTGTGCAATTTTTGCATGTACAAAAGGATGCTTTTTCTGTTGTAATGCAATAAACACCTCGTTTAATTCTACCAGCTCTTTTTGGAGAATATCAAGTACTATTACTTCTATCCCTGCTTTTTGCAACAATGCAATGCCTTTGCCTTGCATATTTTTATTGGGATCGATCATGCCTACTACTACTTTCTTTATTCCTGATGCTATAATGGTATCGGTACAGGCAGGTTGCTTTTTTCCTTTCCACACAGCACAGCATGGCTCTAAGGTACAGTACAGTATTGCCTCATCCATTATCTTTGGCATAACAGGAGATGTACGAGAAAAACTAAAAACATTGCTTTTTTTCAATGCTCTGTCTATGGCAATTTTTTCTGCATGTTGCTGTCCATACTGTGCATGCCATCCTTGTGCTATAATCTCATCATCTTTTACTATCAATGCCCCTACTTTAGGGTTTGGATATACTGCATTCCCTCCCCTTTTTGCAAGAGCTATAGCTTTCTGCATATATTTCTTATGCTCATTCATACTATATTTCTCATTATACATCATACACTATTATGAGTTTAGTTTGTATATGATATACAAAGATATATAGAAATATTTTCTTACTGCTCTTATGGTTCTATAGCAAGAAAGGAGCTATCCTTTCTTGCTATAGGTATTGTTTCTTATATTCTACTATGAGCTACACTCTGCAGATCCTTTGAATTTTGGATATCTGCTTGAAACTCTGTCTAAAGGTGAACCTACAAACATATTATTAATTGAAGTTCCTGGTTTAAATTCACACATTCTCCACGATGATAAATCTTGATTAAATACAGTGGTACCAGAAAACATACCTGTTGCTGTAGAAACATTTTCAACATTCCATCCACTTATATTTTGATTAAATTTACTAGCTACAGCAAACATATCATTCATATCAGTAACCTCACTCACATCCCAATCTCCTATGTCTTGATTAAATACAGAAGCAAAGGCAAACATACTATTCATATTCGTTACATTACTGGTATTCCACTGTGTTATATCCCCATTAAAAGTACTATCTCTAAAAAATAAATCACTCATATCAGTAATGGCACTGGTATCTATCATGTTGAGGTTGGGGCTAGGGTTACTGTTCCCTCCTGAACCTTGCCTTGTTTTTTCTGCAGTGATAATATCTTGTAGTGCTTTCTTTGTTGTTGGTCTGTAATAAGTAGCCGATTGTCCTGCTAGTTTCACCAGCCCTGTCTCTACATTGATAGTTGCAAGTGCCTTTTGTCCCGAGTATGCTCCTGAAGAAGTAATCGTACATTCCACTACCTCGTAGTTATACTCAGTTATAGCAGTATCATATATGTTTGATTTATTTGCTGTGCCTGTTATTGTTATTGTATTGGTATTTTTTGCAAATGTTACTGCTAAGCCTGTTTCTTCTTTGAGTGTGCTGTCATCTAAGGTGCTTTCATCACAGGTAAAGGTAAGTCCACTAGGACTGATACTGGTAAGTACTCTTGTAGTATTTTGTGCAAGTGCTGTGCCTACTGTTGCTGATACCTTTGTGGCATTTCCTATCGCTACTGCTGGGGTGCTGGCAGATACTGCTGTTGCTTCTGCTGATACCTTTGTCTTTTTGAGGCTGTTTACTGCTACTGCGGTGATATAGTACTTTGTATTCAATCGTAGATTGCGTATTGTATAGCTTGTTGCTCCTATTGGTACATCGTCTTTTTCTGCTCCTTCTTGTGCATCGCTTGCTGCTTTTGCTTGTGTTTTTACTGTTGCTCCATCTATGTTTGTTTTTGAGACTGCATAATACACTATATAGTCTATTTGATTATCTCTTAAATCAGTTCCTTCTGCTGTTGTTCCTTTTACGGTTGGGGCTGTTATGGTAAGTACTATGGTTGCTCCTTGTGCATTTGCTTGTATGATGGGCTTTCCTGGTGCGGCATAGGCTTCTTTTGCGATAAACTCCTTGCGTGATCCTGTTGCCTCTTTGTTGGTATCGGTGCTGTTTACTGCTTGCACTACTATTTCGTAAGTTGTGCCTACTGTCAATCCTGTCAGAGTGCTGTTGGTTGTGCCTGCTGCTACTGCTGTGGAGCTTCCTGCTGCTGTTTTTATTTGTGCTACTGTCCTTATTGCACTGCCACTCTTGGCTACTTTGTATACTTTGTACGATACTTGTGCTACTGTTAGGGTGTCTCCTTTGTTTGTTTTGTGGCTTGCATTGAGGCTGGGGGCTGTCCACGATACTGTTGCACTCCCTCCTGTTACTCCTCCTACTTGTATGTTGCTTACTTCTGCGGGGGCAGTCGCCTGTGATGTGGTTGTTACGCTTGCCACTGTCGATACTGCTTTTTTGCTTGTGTCTGTTTTTACTGCTACTTCTACCACAAAATGATACTTTGTTGCTCCCTTTATTGCTATCACTGGATCTGTATCTGCAGATAAGCCTAAACTGCTAAGGGCTTGTACTGTGTACACTCCGCTACTTGCCGTGCCTATACTTACTCTTCTGCCTCTTTGTACTTCTGCTACTGTAGGCGTTGTGTCTTTCTGTAAGCCGTACACTGTGTATACTAGCTCATCATTGCTTGTTACTGTTGTGCCATCTTTGTTTTTTGCTCCTGTTATTGTGCTTAACTGTGTGAGTACGAGCTTTATTGTTCCTGTCGTGTTTGTTGAGGGTGATACTACCAGCTTACCTGTTAAGGACGATGTAGGGGCTGTTGCTTTTGAGGTGGGGATAGTGCTTAATTCTAATTTTTGTATCAGTGCAGGGTCTTTGCTTTGTGCTTTCTTTGTTGCATAGGGATTGAGGCTGTTTATTGCTTCTATGCCTATGGTGTACACTGCTCCTTTTGTTCCTATAAATGTTCCTCGTAAGCTGCTGTTTCCTGCTATCTCTTGCGTTTGTACTCCTCCCATTGCTTTTATTTCCGCTATAGTTTTAGTACTCTGGTCTCCTGCTACTATGTATACTTTGTACTGTATTTGTGCCTGTGTGAGTTGTCTGTCGTTGGGTGCTTTATGGTTACTGGTAATTGTTCCTTTTTGAAACTCATACTGTACGGTATCGCTTGTCTGTGTTGATGTTTCGATAAACAGTGATAGATTTTCTGGTGCTGGGGGAACAGTGGATACTGCATCATATACTGCTACTTTATCAGTGAGCGTTGTTGGGGGGCTTACTCTGTTATTCTCTACTGTGAGAAAGGTAAAGCTATAGCTTTTTGCATTTGCTTGCGTTGAGGATACTTCTATGCCATCTGCTATGCCAAAGCTAATGGTGGTTGCTGTACTTGTTATGCTTTTTTCTGCTACCAAGTTTGTGCCATCTAACATACGCAGGGTGTAGTACTTATTTGATCCAGGAGCTTGCTTAAAGCTTGCTTTTATTTGTATTGCTCCTGTTGTTGTAACTAGGGCAGGCTTGCTTTGAAAGAGATCTTCTGAGGGGGCTGTGAGTGAGTTGGGGGTGCTTATGTCTTTTGTTGCTTGGGTGCTTTTATTTTCTGAGTAATCATAGGTGAGTATTGTTATGGTATATGTTTTTCCTTGCACAAGTTCTTCAACAGAGAGTGCTGTTGTGGGATAGGGTATTTTCTTCTCGTTCAGTACTGCAGTACTTGTGCCTTTTTCTGCTATGCTTATGCTGTATTCTTTTATGTCTTTGTTATTGGCTTTTGTTGTATCGGGTGCTGTCCATGTTATCTGTGTGCCTATCTTTGCTGCTGATACAAAGGGATAGCTTGCTTGTATGTTTGTCACTGCATCGGGGGCGGTGCTATCTGCTGCTGTGGTTACTGTGGCTGTTGCTTCTGTTCCTTTGTTGCCTGCACTGTCCATTGATACAACTGCCACTGTATACTCGGTGGTTGCTTTGAGGCCTGGTATCTGAGTATTGCGTACTGCTCTCTCTATTATTGTCACTGTCTTTGCTGGGGTACTGCTGTCCTTTTCTGTTGCTGTTATAGTCACTCCTGCATAATCTCGTACATCGGGGGCTTGCCAGCCTACTACTATGCTTGTTGCTCCTCCTACGGCACTTACATTGCTTACAGGCTCTGTGCTTTTGTCTGTTGTTGCTTGTTCTTTTGACACTGCAGTGGAGTACTTTCCGTTTTGAGAAACATACACTTCTACTTTGTACGTAAGCGTGCCATAGAGTTTTGTGAGGGCTATGCCATCCTTTGCTACATACACAGTGGCGTACTCTTGATTGTCTGCACTTGCAGAACTGAGTTTGGCTGTACTGCTATTGTTCACAGTTTCTTCTGCTACTACTGTATTTGTTGCTGTTGCTATAACGCGTACTAAGAGGCTTTTGTCCGTAAAGGTAACATTTCCCCACTTGATAAGCAGGCTCTCATCGGCTGGGCTATTGCTTTCATCGTTTGCTGTTACTGTAAGATTTGCCTCTGGCAGTGGCGTTACTGTTTGTGAAAGCTGGGATGCTTGCACGCCTGTCAATACTGTTGTAGGACTGCTTGTGTTGTCATTTCTGTCTTTGTAGCGTATTTCTACATCATAGGATATGCCTGCAAGCGTGGAGACATTTGAAAGTATAACTTCTCCTTGCTGTAGGTTCTGCACGGTAGCTTGTGCAAGCACTATGCCACCAGTCGTGCTTTTTACCACTATCGTGGCTTCGGCTATATCTGTCTTGCCTGATGCAAGTCGCTCTTTATCCCATGTTATCTTTATGCCATCCCCCGACTTCTCTACTCCTACCTGTGTCAATGTGTCCTGTGGTGCAGTAGTATCTATCAGTGTTGTCACGGAGCGTGTTGTTTTTGGTGATACTTCCGTGTCTTTTTGTGCCTCTATCTCTACAGTGTAGTTGGTGAGTGCTTGTAAGCCTTTGAGTTGGTACGATTGTCCTTGTTGAAAGAGTGTTTGATATTCTATTGCAGGAACACGCACTTGTATGGACTGTGCTGGTGCGGTAGATGTAGCTTTTACGACTACATGCGTGGCATCGCTGGGAGCTTCCCAGCGTAATGCAAGTGTCCCATCGTTGCTTGCTACTTGTATCTGCACATTGGACACTGATGCGAGTGTCGGGGTTACTGGCGTTCCCCCTCCGCCTGATGAGGAACTGCTACTGCCCTCCGAACATCCTACGAGTACGAGGGTAGTCATTGCTAGCACTAAAAATAGCGCAACAACTATAAATATGTTCAGCTTACCATTTAGCTGATAGTTTAGTTTTTCATTACTTTTTTTCATAATGTTCTCCTTGTTGGTATCTATGTATTGTGTAATTATCATTACACCTAAGCATCATTATAGTACAAATACTATTTTTTGTGTTATCTCTATAAATTAAAAAAAAAAAAAAATGGGATGAAATACACAAAAATATACATACACTATAGTAATATATACTACAATAGAGATACTATGCACAACAAAGAACCCATGATTTCCCAAACATACAAAAAAACATGAAATACAAAATACGCTATAATGATATTAGTAATATTTATAAGGAGTATACTATGCAATGTTGTAATACTTGTCAATGTACAACAGGTGATGAAATATGCTGTTCATGTACCTGTAATGAAACTATAAATGATTGTTGTAATGAAATAAAACATAACAACTGTTCATGTACTTGTGATGAAACTACAGGCTATAATTGTACCCCACATCACACAGCTAGCATTCATTGTAGTTGCAATTAGTATAAGCGTATAACTTATACTATAAAATATATACCATACAAACTCAATACCTTTCAAGAAATAAAACTGGTATATACATATTATTGTATGTTCTTCTTGTACATATAATAATATGCACTATTCTTTTAAGAAGTAATTCTATACAATAAAAGTATGGAACATGATATCAATCCTATTATACAACAATCATTACAAGAGGCACTTGCCCTTGCAGAAGAGCTACATCATGGAGAAGTAACTAGCTATCATCTTTTTGAAGAGCTTACAAAAAAACAAGCCATTATTACCCTGCTTGAACAAAGTTTAAGGCAATCTCCCAATACTACAGAAAGTCCTGTAGAGCTTCTCCGACAAAAAAATCAACAGACACTCAGTACCTTTAGCAAAGTAAGTGACAGTAATGGAAATGTCCATACCGAATTAAGCCGTGAAATATACACTATTATACGACAAGCTCCGCGCATTGCACAGCACATGAACAATGAGTTAGGTATTATCCATATTTTTCTCGCAACAATTAGGTTTGGCAAAGTAGGAACACTATTTGAAAAACAAAATATTGCTCATATTGAAAAGACAGTGCAGAATAACACAGAAAATACAACCACAAGCAATACATCACAAGGAATACTAGAACAGTATACTCGTGATATTGTACAAGAAGCACGGAAAGGAAAGATTGATCCTATTATTGGTCGAGATAATGAAATTAGACGTATTATACAAGTGCTATGTCGAAGAACAAAAAATAATCCAGTACTCGTAGGAGATCCTGGTGTAGGAAAAACCGCTATTGTAGAAGGGCTTGCCAACAGAATAGTAGATAAAGATGTTCCTGAAAGTATGCATAATAAACGAGTGCTTGAACTTGATTTAGGGCAGCTCATTGCTGGTGCAAAATTTCGTGGAGAATTTGAAGAACGATTAAAAAATATCATTCAAACAGTCAAAGAAAGTAATGGCGAAATTATATTGTTTATTGATGAGCTACATACAGTAGTTGGTGCTGGTGCTACAGAAGGAAGCATGGATGCATCAAATTTACTAAAACCTATGCTTGCCCGAGGAGAGTTAAGAACTATAGGAGCAACTACCTTTGATGAATATAAAAAAAATATTGAAAAAGACAAAGCCTTAGAAAGAAGGTTTCAGCAAGTATATGTACATGAGCCTAGTATAGAAGATAGTATATCTATACTACGTGGACTGCGTGACAGATACGAAGTACATCATGGAGTACGCATCAAAGATGAAGCGTTGGTAGCAGCAGTTACTCTCTCGTTTCGATATATTGGTGGACGTTTCTTACCAGATAAAGCAATAGATTTAATTGATGAAGCTGCAAGTCGCTTAAAAACCGAAATTGAAAGTCAACCAACCGAACTTGATATACTTGAACGAAAAGTACGACAAGTAGAAATGGAAATAAGCTCAATATCAAAAGATAAAGACGAAGAATCAAAAAAGAGACAAAAAAAATTGCAAACATCTTTAGCGCAGCTACAACAAGAAACACAGAACATGAAACAACGATGGAACGCAGAAAAAGAAAGCATTGATGCACTGCGCAATATAAAAGCAGAAATTGATACGCTAAAGGCAGATCAGCAACGTTTTGAACGTGAAGGAAACTATGAAAAAGCAGCAGAAATAAAGTACGGCATTATCCCCGAAAAAGAAAAACAACTACAATCATATATAGAAAAACAGCAAAGCATCACGTATCAACACGCTCAAAATACACTGCTTCGTGATGAAGTAACTGCAGAAGATATTGCCTATATAGTGTCAATTTCCACAGGAATACCAGTAGCCCGATTAAACAGCACAGAGAAAGACACACTTTTACACCTAGAAGAACATCTTCAACAGCGTGTAAAAGGACAGGAAGCGGCAATACAGGCAGTAAGCAACGCAGTACGAAGAAATAAAAGCGGTTTATCAGATGAAGGAAAACCCATAGCCACATTGCTGTTTCTTGGACCTACTGGGGTTGGAAAAACTGAGCTTGCAAAAGCATTAGCAGAATTTCTGTTTGATAGCGAACAAAATATCATACGCATTGATATGAGTGAATACATGGAATCACATTCAGTAGCACGCATGATAGGTGCTCCTCCTGGCTACATAGGACATGAAGATGGAGGACAGCTTACTGAACAGATAAAACGAAATCCTTTTTCTGTTATATTATTTGATGAGTTTGAAAAAGCTCATCCTGAAGTGCTTAATATTATGCTACAAATATTTGATGATGGAAGATTAACCGATAATAAAGGTACTCTTATTGATTTTTCAAATACTATTATAATACTCACAAGTAATATAGGAAGTAACTATATTTTAAGCAATGATATAGACAAACATGAAATACAAGAGCGTATACACAGTGAACTTGCCGCTATATGTAAGCCTGAATTTCTCAATAGAATAGATGAAACTATTATATTTAATCGACTAGAGTTTCCTGTATTACATGAAATAGCAGAAAGAGAAATAGCATTACTTCGTAATAGAGTAGCGTCAAAAGGATATACCCTTGAGATAAGCAAACAAGCATTAGGCTTTATTGTAGAGCAAGGCTACAGCAATACAATGGGAGCACGTCCTCTTAAGCGTGCAATAGAACAGTACTTAACAAACCCACTCGCAATATATCTCTTAGAGCAAGATGAACAAAAAGGACACAATAGTATAAAAATAGATTACTCAGACGGAAAAATACAAATACATAGTGCATCTGATATATAGCACTCTCATTACATCCCCTCCCCTTTTAAGAAGAGAGTATAGAAATAACACACTCCTTATATAAAAAAGAGGAAACATATGTTTCCTCTTTTTTATATAACAAAACAATATCAAAAATATGACATTAATTTTCTAGTAATTCAAACTCTACTCGTCTATTTTTCCATATAGTACTACTTGTTGGATTATCAACTTCAGGTTGAGAACCACCAACCGCACGAATATCTATACGATTTGCATCTATCCCTAAAATTTGTAACGCTTTGTTAATCTGATATGCTCTGTTTCGAGATAAAGGAATAAGCACCTCTATTTGTTCTCTTTCAGCGGCTGCTCCTTTTAATAAAGCTGCTGCATGGCCTACTATTGTCACATTATAGGTAGGATACGCTTTTAATAAACGAGCGATACTACGAACATACAGTAAGTTATCATATAACAAGCCTTTCTCTGACAGAGAAAATATATCATCACTATATGCTGGAAAATAAATTTTAGGCATTTCATCACCAGGGCGCAAAATAGCTCCTTGCTCATACACACCAGAGTCTACTACAAATGAAATAGTTTTCACTGTTTCGTTCCCAAAGCTATCTCTTCCAATAAGACGATAAATATAATCTCCATCGACAACTATCTTATCATCCTTATCTTTCCCATCCCAGCTAAAATCAGCAATAGTATCAGGAAATGTTTGAGAATAAATAAGAGTATCAAATATATTTCGTATTTCAACTGTCCATGTAACTCCTTTCTCACTTCCTTGCTGCCTTACAGTGAGATACCTATCAGCTTCATTTTCACTAGTAGGGTTCATTACTACCGACTCTGTAGAAAAACTACGTATGACAGGAGCTTGAGAATCAACAAGAATATTTTCTATACTGCTCTCTACCATGTCTCCATTAAAATATTCAATAGAAAGTACAAATGCATATTCTCCATCTGGAACAGGCTGTCCTGCATCATTTCTTGCATACCATTCAAACCCACTAAGCCCATACGATAAACGAGAAGACCGCACCACTCTATTATTTTTTTCGTTCTTCACAAACATAGCAAACTTACTGATACCTATACGATCAAAATTAAATGTAAAATTGATGGGATCTGCAAAGGCAGATGCTTTTTTACGATCTACAGAAACTGATATTTCACGTGGTTTAGTATCTTTTATAGCTTTGAAAGGACCGATTCTTCCTTCATTTCCTGCTAGGTCTGTAGAGAAAAAACTTATTTCATATAGTCCATCAGGCAACTCTCTATCCATAAGCTCTATATTGGCAGGAACAGACATTTCAAATATATTATCAACAAAGCTCACAGAGTCACTATACACAGTTTGTTCCCCTTGTACTACCTCTATGTCCCAATCGGCTGTATCTAAGCGCTTCACACGTATGTCAACAGTATTGCGTAACTCTCCTCCAAAATAAAACGGATCTCCACTTTTTACTGGCTGTGGACTTGTTTGCATAAAAAAAGTAGCAAAAGGCTCTTGTGTATCAATTACCACCTCTACCATATTTGTAGTAAAATTCACATTGTTATTCTCTAATACAAGATATACATTATAAGTACCATCAGAAATAGGAATGCCGTCCAACAATAAACCACTAAATATAATCTCAGTAGTACTCTCTTGTGGTATCCGTACTACCTCTTGATTCTTCATAGTTTGTACCACTAACTCTTTTATATCAAAATCTATCCCTAAACGCAAACTTGGAGGATAACGAAAGGATAATGATAACGTATCTCTAGATCCATCTGAGTTAGGAGAAAAATACCTATTTGCTGGCATTTCTAATAAAAAAGACCCTTCAGAACTTACAATAATCTGTGTTTCAACTTTATGCATTATCGCATTACCAGCCATATCCTCCGCTAGTATATTCAATACATAATCACCATCAGGCAAAGCATTATTGTAAGTGTCAAAACCATTCCATTCCCATTTTTTTGGCAGAGTAAAAGCTGTATCTCCCTGCTCACGTAACAACACATATGTTTCCCTTGAAGCACTATTTTCTGCTTCAATCTCCCACGATACTTCTGGACTTGTTTCAAGATCCAGCATAAGCACCGTATCCTCATCACCAGGAACTATAACATTACCAGAACTTATTCTTGAATAAAATACCTGCGGAGCAGTATTATCTATATGAATAGTATATGGCTGAGATATACTTTCAATATCTTTTTCATCCAAGATACCAACAGTATATACATATGTACCATCAGCTAAAAAATCCCCATTACGAGATTTTCCATCAAAAACAAAAGGGGGAATAGAGGTAGCTTTATCAAGCTGCTTATCTATTTCAAATAAAAATGTTCCATTTTGATCATATAAACGAAAGAAAAATTTCGTTATTTTTAAGCTACTAGGGATATCTACCTTACCATCAAAATCAATGGTGAGAGTATCAAATACCCCATCTTTATTTTCTGGTGAAAGAACATTTTGTTCCGGCACTCCCTTAAATGTTGCTTCTTCTACAGACCCAAAGCTAAACGCTATAGAACTAATTAGAGATACCATCATAATGCAGATTGCTATCTTTTTCATATATACTCCTTTTAATAATCTTATTTAGAAATTATAGAAACTGATAATACTAGCTGTATGCTATCATCTATTACTTTTTGATACACAGTATCATCATAAGTAATTATATTATAAATCACTACACCCCTATTATCGTTCATTTTTCTAAAAAAGGTTATATTATTTGTACTATTTTCCCTTATCATTATTGTATCATATTCCTTAATATAAGCAAATTGTAGGGTATCACTAAGGCTTATATTAAAAAAACTACTAAGGGTATCCTGAGTATCTACTAATTGCTCATAATAATCACTAGCAAGTGTAGCAAACATAGGAGACACTACAAAAGAACTGTCTGTACTATCTTCTCTAACATCACTGCCTTCTCCAACATCATTGTTATCTACAAGAGCTTCCAAAAGAACAGTAGAGAATATATTATGCATGGCAACTATCTCTTCAAGACTACTCATTGAAAGAGTAGCTAAAAAACTATTTTCTCTCATTGATTCTTCTATTACATCAGCAGGAAAAGTAAGCAATTCTAAAGTATTTGAAATTCTAACAGTTTCTTCTTCTTCAAAAATATGCCATTGTTTAGGATACTGAAAACTAAAATCAAAGTTTACGGCAACATAAGAACTAACATATTCGTTATCTACTAAATCAGTAGCATCTTCTTTAGTGCTTGCACAGCTAAAAAGAAACATAGCATACAATAGGATAAAAGAGATAACAATATACTTATGTAAAAAATATCGTAGCATAGCCCCTTACTATTGTATCATGTTTACTATAATATGATGCAACTTATTTCATATATCCACGAGTTCAAGGATACGGATTCAAGGAATAATTGCGACAGGGAGCAAAAATAAGCTATGCAAACTTCTTTCATCAAGCTATACAATATTTTATACCTAAATATAGCCTTATGCTATACTATATATAAGGAGAACAATGCATATGCTTTCTAACAATATCGCCCCTATTCTTGATGCATTACATCGTCCACTCCACGATATACGTATATCAGTGACAGATAGATGCAATTTTAATTGCACATACTGTATGCCTGATAAAAATATACAATTTCTTCCTAAGTCACAGCTACTTACATTTGAAGAAATTACTGATGTAATATCAGTAGTACAAAGTCTTGGAGTAAAAAAAGTAAAAATTACTGGAGGAGAACCAACATTACGACTTGGTTTAGACATCCTCATAAAAAAAATTAGAGACATTTCAGGAATAGAAGACATAGGCTTAATTACTAATGGTGCATTTCTCAAAACACTAGGAAAGCGTTTATATAATGCAGGATTAAAACGCATCAATATCAGCCTTGATTCATTAGATGAAAGAATATTTCAAACTATTGTCGGAAACACCCATTCCATACATCCAGTACTAGAAGGAATTGATTATGCAAAAAAAATTGGGTTTTCTCCTATAAAGATAAACTGCGTAATTCAAAGAGGATTAAACGAAAAGCAAGTCATACATATGGTGGAATATTTTAGACAGAGAGAAATAGACATTCGATTTATAGAATTTATGGACGTAGGATCTATTGAATGGCAAGAAGAACGGGTAGTATATTCTCATGAAATATTAGAAACATTACAGAAAACATATCCTCTCATTCCTATTGCTGGTTCTTATCAAGGAGAGGTTGCCACTCGTTATAAACATAAAAACAGTAATTCTGAGGTAGGCTTTATCAGTTCTGTCTCTAACCCTTTTTGTAAAGACTGTAATAGGCTACGGCTCACAGCAAATGGATTCTTATACGGTTGTCTGTTTGCCTCAAAAGGACAAGATATAAAAAAAATACTAAGAGAGAATCATAAAAATACAAAAGAAGCTCTAAAAACAGCAATAACAGAATTTTGGACTCAGAGAGACGACAGATACTCTGAACATCGCACATACAGTAGAAACACCGATACCAATAGAAAGAAAGATATGAATTTTATAGGAGGATAATATGCTATCGCATCTCAACAATAAAGACATGCCTCATATGGTAGATATATCCAAAAAAAATATATGTACAAGAAAAGCAGTAGCACAAACTACTGTAGAGTTAGATGAAACAATACGCGCGTATATACAAAACAATGATATACAAACACCGAAAGGAGCAGTCTTTGCTACTGCAATTATAGCAGGAATACAAGCAGTAAAATATACCGCATATCTTATACCCCTATGCCATCCCATCCCCATTAGCCATTGTACTATAGATATACAAACCACTCCACTAGGAGTAGACATAGCATGCTCTGTAACTTCATCATATGCCACTGGGGTAGAAATAGAAGCTATTACTGGAGCTTCTATAGCCGCTATCACTATATATGATATGTGTAAAAGTATACACACCAATATGCGAATCCTTGAAACAAAACTTATATCAAAGGAAAAAAAATAATGATCATACACGTTAAGTACTTTGCATCCCTTGCACAAATGCGAGGAGTAGAAGAAGAACACATAGAGATTAAAGACAACTATACTGCACAAAAATTATATAGTATACTAAAAGAAACATATGCCTTTCCTTTTGAAGAAAAAGATATTAAAGTAGCAATCAATCATGAATACAAAGATTTTTCATCTCAGCTTCAACATAACGATACTGTAGTTTTTATCTCTCCAGTGTCAGGAGGATAAATTATGCCTCATACCTCTCCGTCTATACAATTTTTTCTCACAAAAGAAAAACTTACTGCAACAGAACACTTAGCTCCAAAAACAGACGAAGGGGCACACGTGTGTTTTCGAGGATATGTGCGAGATAACAACCCTTATAAAGACACAACTAATATAGTTGCCATTGAATACCACTGCTACACAGAACTTGCACAGAAAGAAGGACTACGCATTTTGCAAGAGGCCAGCAGTATCTATCATGCATATCGCATTTTCTGCATACATAGAATAGGAATAGTCTCTTTACAAGAAGCTTCTATTCATGTTGAAGTTGTCCATTCCCACAGACTTCAAGCCTTTCAAGCAACACAATATATCATGGATACCATAAAAAAAACCTTACCTATCTGGAAACAAGAAATTACTGTTAATGGAGAAAAAATATGGACATAGATACCAATACATTTACCCAATACTATAAAAGACAAATACTCATAGAATCTTTTGGCATAGAAGAACAACAAAAAATAGCAAAACGCTCATGCCTTATTATAGGCATGGGAGGACTTGGGTGTCCCATAGGACTATATCTAGCAACCAGTGGTATCGGAAACATAGGTATTTGTGACTACGATGAAATTGAATTTAGCAACATAGGAAGACAAATTCTTTTCTCTCCTCAAGACATAGGTCAGAAAAAATCCTCTGTTGCACAAAAAACATTACAAAACAAAAACCCATTTATCAATGTACAAGCACATGATACAATATTAAACGAATCAAATGCTCAAGAAATAATTTCTCAGTATGATCTAGTACTTGATTGTACTGACAACTTTCATAGTAAATATCTTATTCATGACAGCTGTCTGTACCTTAAAAAAGATCTTGTTCAAGGCGCCTTATTTCAAACACAAGGAGCAATCCTAAGCCTTGCCTTTAGTAATACAACATTCAAAGGATGTATGAGATGCATGTGGGAACAAGAACCTTCTGCTTTATGCGTAAAATCATGTGCAGAAGCAGGAATACTAAACCTCGTAGCTGGTACTGTTGCACTAAAACAAGCAACGACAGCATTACAATTTATAACAGAACAGTATCAAAATGCTGGCATATCAAGCCTATACAGCTATACTACACAAGAATGGATGGAGCTTGCTCTCCCATATAATGAGAATTGTGCATATTGTACAAAAAATGAACAACAACACATAAGTAAAGAACCACTTATAATAACCACCATACCTGATACCACTTGGTGTATATTAGACACAAGAAATGAACAAGATCAAAACAATTTTTTTGGAAAATACCCATATCTCAATGTTAGTGCAGAACAAATAAACAATCCTTCTCTCCTTACTCAAACACTCAACAAAGATACCCACTATGTAACAATATGCTACGCTGGAATTAGAAGCCTTGATATAGCAAGAAAGCTACGCATACTCGGATATACCAATACACATTCTTATGCAGGAGGATACAAAAAATTTCTTATCAATGAGCATATTCTTACTGATTAGCTTTCTTGTTAATGCACTCATAAGCTCTCTTATAGGGCTTGGAGGCGGAACTTTTTATCTTTTATTTCTTTCTCTTTTCTCTGTAAATCATGAAATTATCCCATTCATTGCCCTATTGTGTAACATAACAGTGAGCGGGACATCTGCAGGAATACAGCTTTTAAGAGGACAAAGAGAACATCTTTCCTTTTTCATATCTTTACTCATACCATCTATGATAAGCACTTACATAGGAGGACAATTTGTTATAAACGCTCGTAATTTTCGTCTTATTCTCAGCAGTGTTATACTTCTTATACTATGCTTCTTACTCCTTATAAAAAAAACAACTGCTTCTCCTTCAATAAAGCTACAACAGAACAACAAAATTTTAGTGGTATCTCTCATAAGTTTTGGTATTGGATTCTTATCAGGCATGATTGGTATTGGCGGTGGTATTATTTTAGGACCAGTGTTACATATGCTAGGTATGTCTTACTTAGATATTCCGTTAATTACAGCAATCTATATTTTTGTAAACTCTGTCATAGGAATAATTTCCCATACTATAAAATATACTAACAATGGTATGTATACAACCAGTATCCCTGCTCTTGAGTATCTAGGAAAACAGCTTATTCCATATATCCCTCTTATTTTCGTATGCCTATGCTCTGCTATTTTCTCTATTTATTTTAAGAAAAAACTAAAAAACGAGAGTACTATTAAAAACATATTATTTGTTATTATGCTATCTTTAACAATATACAATCTTATACAAACAGGAATATATTATTATGGATAACACATTTCTTTCTCTCTCTATAGCATGTCTCACTATATCGGATACACGAAATAAAGACAACGATATATCAGGAAAAGTAATAACAACACATATCAAAGAAGCTGGTCATATACTATCAGATTATACAATTACAAAAGACAATATCTATGATATTCGTGCAGTTGTATCACAATGGATAGCAAACACAAACATACAAGTTATTATCACCACAGGAGGAACAGGCATTTTTGATACTGATGTAACACCAGAAGCATTAACAGTACTCTTTGATAAGCATATTGACGGATTTGGGGAACTGTTTCGCTATGTATCCTATAAAGAAATAGGAACATCGACAATGCAATCTCGTGTGTGTGCAGGCATAGCAAACAATACAATTATATTTGCACTTCCCGGTTCATCGAAAGCATGCAAAACAGGATGGACGCTTATTGAAGAACAGCTAGATAGAAGCAAAAAATCATGTAGCTTTGTAAATGTATTGCATCGCGACACACTCTTTAGCGTATAACACATATGATTTCAGTTGAGCAAGCAAAAAAAATATTAAAAGAAGCTGAGCAGCTATTTTCTTCTCCTTTAGAAAGTGAGATTATTGCTTTACAATCAGCTCATAAAAGAATACTTGCAAAAAACATTTATTCATCTTACGATTTTCCTGCCTTTCCTAACAGTGCTATGGATGGATTTGTATTTCATAGAGATGATATTGTACATTACCATACACAGAAAAAGCCTATTCCAATATACGGAGAAATTACAGCAGGAGATACACCTATTTCATTTCCTCGCTTGCAAGCACTCAAAATATTTACAGGTGCTCCAATACCCGATGGAGCAAACTGTGTTGTTCCTGTCGAGCAATGTATTGTAAAAGAAAATCATGTTACCATTACACAGGAGCTATCCAGCATAAAAGAAGGGCAGCACATACGTCCTAAAGGCCTAAATTTTACCAAAAATGAATGTGTACTCAGTCAAGGAACTGTCCTAAACAGTATGAATATGTCTGTGCTTGCTTCTATTGGAATTTCGTCAGTAGAAGTATTCCGAAAAATTAAAATAGCCATTGGAGTAACAGGCAACGAGCTTACCCCATACAGCAATACAACATTACCAATAGGAAAAATATATGACTCAAATAGTGTGCTACTCTATCAACTATGTAAAGAACATGGACATGAAATAGTTATAGCAGATACCATACCAGACACTCTAGAAAGCACACAGAAATTTTTATTCCATGCAGTAGAACATGCTGATATAGTACTTACGACTGGAGGCATTTCTATGGGCGATAAAGATTACTTAAAGATACTACTAAACAAACTTAGTGCTACCAATACATGCAGAAAACATTTTCAAGGAGTAGCCATAAAACCAGGAAAACCATTTACCTTTGCTCACATACAAACCACAAAACACAATAGAACAACACAGGTCCCTCTCTTTTGTATGCCTGGCAACCCACTTTCTGCATGTATCACCTATTTATACTTTGTAGTCCCTTATATACATGCAATCTCAGGAAACAATGATACATCAATAATACTAGAACAAGTTACTGCACCATGCCATTTCTCATCATATCCACGCACACGGTTTCTCTTTGGCATAAAAGACACAACAGAAAAAACAATAGCAATACTAGAAGATCAAAGCTCTGCTTCAATAAAAAACCTAAACACAGCAAACGGAGCACTCATTATTCCTGCTAACACAGTGATAGAAAAAAACGATCCTTTACATTTTTTTCCGTTCCGCTGTTCTTGTTGAACTGTTGAACATAAAAAGATAAAACATATAACCTATACTCCGTATAGCTGATACTCTTCATAGGTATTTACATTTTTAAGAATATTTGCATCTATTGATGCCTTAGCGACATACATTGTTTTCTTCTTCAGTAGCTTCTGCAACGAATACTGTTTTTTTAGACAATGCTCATTTATATGCGGTTGTATATCAGGCTCATAGAGAGCAAATAAAGGCTCAAAATAACTATCAGAAGTATATGGCACAGTTGCATACAAAGGAGCAGTAGTATGTTCTTTATACATAGCACGCGTATGCATCAGGTAATTGATAGCTTCTTGTGTTATATGAGGCATATCAATGGCTACCACAAACCAAGTAACCATATACGCATGAAAAGCAGACACAATGCCTCCCATAGGACCACAACCTTCTTCTTGTATATCAGTAATATGTGGATACTTTAAGAGATAGTCTGCAACACTATGCTTTGCAACAGAAAAAAACACATACTCAAAACAGTTACATACCAGTGTATATACCCGCTTATACTGGGCTTCTCCATAATAACACAGAGAAGCCTTATCCTGCTTCATACGACTGCTCTTCCCTCCGCAGAGAATAAGAGCATGGTTTACAGTCATGATGCTTTTTGAATATTTACCGCTCCTGTCTTAAAAGATGGTTCACGTGAAAAAGGATCAAATGAAGATATAGTATGAATATTTGCCTCAACATAATGCATAGGAATAAAAATATATCCCTGACGAGAAGAGTCTCCCACTATTGCCTTAATCGTACATTCTCCACGACGAGACACAATAGTCACCATATCATTTGTCTTTACTCCTAATATATCAGCATCTTTCTCATTGATTTCACAGTACGGTTCTTTTAAGTCTTCCTTTTGTAACAAAGGAGCTTTTGCTGTGCGTGTTTGCGTATGAAATTGAAACACAGACCCGCGACCAGTCAGTAAACGGAACGGATATGCCTCATCGATACTTTCTTTTTCTTCAATTATATCCTCAAATATAAATTTTGCCTTTTTATCTGGCGTATAAAACAAACCATCTTCAAAAAGCCTGCGTGTAGATGAAACAGTATCTCTATGAGCAGCGGTATAGGGCCATTGAATACCGTTATGTTTTTTCAAATCTTCCCAACTTTCAATACCAGTAATATCACATGGCATCCCTTTTGTAGCATCCCTTAACACAGAAAATACTTTTTCCATTGTATCAAAATTTTTAATAACATCATAACAGCCATAACTCTGTGCAACCCTGCGTACTATTTCAAAATCAGGAAGAGATTCTCCTAACGGTTCAATAGCAGCTTCAAATACTCCAAAACGACGCTCAGAATTGATAAAAAATCCCTCTTTTTCCAAAGAGCCTGAAGCAGGCAAGAGAATATCTGCGTATTCTGCAGTTATAGTATCTGACCATAAATCTTGAACAACAAGAAGCTCTAGATTTTTCAATGATTTCTTAAGGGCATTCAAGTCCACCCAAGAATGCAGTGGGTTTGTACATACAATCCATAATGCTTTTATGCTCCCATCCCCTACTCCTTCAATAATTTTATCATAAGGTTTTGTTGGCCCCGCAGGCAATATACTAGGATCTATACCCATGAGATCCCCAATAAGTTGTCTGTCATTCTCATTGGTAAAATCACGCCCTCCAAATAATCCAGTAGTATTACTATGAAGACGAGAGCCCATAGCATTCGCTTGTCCTGTAATTGAGTTTGCTCCTGTACCTGGACGACCTATATTTCCAGTCATCAAACAAATATTGATAATAGCCTGTGCCGTACGCACCGCTTGATGACTCTGATTTACTCCCATTGTCCACCAAAAAGAAACTTTCTTACTTGTGTGAATTGTGTTAGCAAACTTACTTGCTTCCTCACTTGTAATACCTGTTGCTGCTTCTAACTTGTCCAAAGTAAATGAAGCAACATGAGCTTTAAAATCTTCAAAACCATTGGTATTGCTCTGTATAAATTTTTCATCTATCCAATTATTAGCTATCAAAACATTAGCAACTGTATATAACAGTATTAAATCAGTCTTAGAAGTAACTGCTAAATGCTGTGTAGCAAAACTAGCAGTCTTTGTTTTTCGAGGATCAATAACAATAAGTTCAGGATTATTCTTGTTCTTTCTAAAATGATTCCAAATAACAGGATGTGCTATTACTGGGTTTGCACCAACTAACACAACACAATCTGATTCTGTAATATCTGCATAGGTAAAAGGAGGAGCATCAAAACCAAAGGCTTGCTTATATCCTACTACCGCACTTGCCATACATTGACGTGTATTTCCATCACCATGTATGCCCATACCAATACGTCCTACTGCTCCTAAAATTGCCATTTCTTGTGTTGGCATTTGTCCTGTACTAATAAACGCCCCCGAATCTCTTCCATATTTTTCTTGAATTTTCTTTAATCGCGAGGTAAAAGTATCGATTGCTGTATCCCAACTTGCTTTTTGAAATACTCCTTTTTCGTCTTTTACAAGCGGATGTAACAAACGTTGATCGTTTATCATAGCAGCAGCTAAATTAAACCCTTTTGGACAACATTTTTTTTCATTTACAACATGATCCGCTGGGACCATCTTTACTATTGTATTGCCTTCAGTATGCACATCAAAATTGCATCCAACAGAACAATAACTACATGTTGTTTTTGTTATTTGTGGTGTCATAAAAAACTCCTTACATTCTTTATATTTAAGACATATCTTAAATATAAATGATAAAATTTACTTACTTGCTTTCGCAGGCTTAAGCAATGCTACTAACAATAATGAAAGAATACTCAATACAAAAAATACATAAAATCCTTGTAAAAATCCAGGGTCTTTTTCTATCCCTGCTGTACGAAATAAAGAAAGTATTTTTGGTAACACATACCCACCAAGTGCACCAAGTCCTCCAACCCATCCAGCAGCTCCACCAATGGCATGAGGAACATAGGCTGGCACAAGTTTAAAAACACCAGCATTTACAATGCCCATTCCAAGTGTCATCAAAATAAGCCCTACAACACTCATACCTATAGAACTAAACAGAGCAAGAATCAAAGATCCAATGGCAGTTACTACTAAGAAAACAGTAACTGCTTTTCTTCCGCCAATTCTATCAGAAAAGCCACCTCCATATACGCGTATTACCGAAGCACCAATAAGATATATAGCACCAAGTGTCCCTGACACCTGAGCACTTATCCCATAATAGTCTTGAAAGAACACTCTAAACCATCCACCAAGAGCCAAGAAACCACCGAAAGATAAGAAATACACAAAGACTAACACCCATGTTTGCCATACTTTAGCAGAGGTCTTTAAGCTGGCAATAACAGTGCCTTTAGGAAATAAGCTCTGTCCTTTTTCTTTAGCTATAGATATAGCTTCTTCCTCACTAGCCCCTTGCTGTTTTAGCTGAAAAAACCATGCATTTTGTGCATAAATAGCGTATACAATAGTACCTACTATCAAAAATATTGTCCATGCAATATATGTTGTTTTCAATCCAAGATAAGGAAGAAAAATATTACTCACAAGTAACAAAGCAATTCCAGGAGCTAAGTTGCCAATCCCTGCGTAGTTTCCCAATGCTTTTCCTTGCTGTTCTTGTGCAAACCAATACGAAGTCTGTCCTATTCCTACAGAAAATGTCGCTATACCACATCCAGCTAAAGCACCAGCACTCAACAGTATCCATAAATTTTCTCTTAAGTATTCTGCACTCTTTGTGTACAGTAATGTAGTAAAAATAATCATTCCTATAATTGCCAATCCCAAGAGAACAAGCATTGGTTTCTTGCCTCCTGTAGACTCAACCCATGCCGCAAAAGGAATACGGAACAACGAACCTGTAAGAGCTGCTATGCCTAACAAATTCCCTGTCTGAACAGGATCAAGATTCAAATACTTGACAAGCGGTGTTGTAAGAGTAACCGCAGCAAAACCAATAAAGAATGCTAACGTAGCACTCGTAAGCCCCGACTTAGGGGTGCCTTTTAATGTATAATTCATAGTATCCCTCCTAATAATATACAATCTATGTATATTATAGCATATTTTTAAATATGCGTGCAAAAAGATGGAAACTTTTCATTACTATATCAACTGTTATATTTACTAGATTTATATCTTTCTATAAGCCATATGCACTATAGATATATGCTATAGATTCGTTTTGTGCTTATAAGAACTATACATCGTGTAATTTTTATGTGGACCGGTAACTATCCACTGCAACATAATGGTATTATCACTATAGCACCAAGTTCCTATGTATATATCTTTTCCACATACATGCTTTATATTGAAATATCCATGTATAGAATCCAATGTATAAAATTCACGCCCATCGGAAAACATGACAGAAAACCTTTTGCTCATATCAATGGTATATATCTGATAAAAGGACATGCCATTCATTGTCCCTCTTTCTACCCATGAAGTCTTTGCGATATTCATATGGCCATGAGCAGTACTTTGTTTATGAATATTTCTATCAACAACGGTACGTTCTAAAGACCATGTGCCAATAAGTGCTTCTTCTAATATATTATACAAACAAGGACAATACTATATTTTTCTATTAAAACAAAGATACTATTTTTTTATCTTGCTCCATACCAATGGAAACAAGAGAGCAGCAAACAACATCTTTATTATATCACCAATAATAAAAGGGGTGAAGCCTAAGGCAAAAATTGGCTTATCCCAACCAAGAATAATGCCTAACTGTATCAGCCCGGGAATGTAAATCACAATATTACCAATAAGCATAGCTACACATGTTTTTATAAATGAACGATCCCATCCTTTCTCCGATAGAAGACCAACGATATACGCAGCTAATACAAAGCCGATAAGATACCCTCCTGTTGGACCAAGTATTGTTGCAATACCAGATTTAAATCCTGCAAACACTGGAATGCCTATAATTCCTTCTCCTAAATACATAATAAGAGATAAAGCTCCATAGCGTGCCCCCAGTACCATACCAATAGACAATACCGCAAAAGTCTGTCCTGTTATTGGAACTAACGTAAAAGGAAGAGGAATAGTAATTTGTGCGCTTATAGCAATAACAATACTGCCTAAAAAAGCAAGCAAAATATTCTTAATCTTTGTGTTAACAACAGAAATAGTAATATACGAGGATAAAACTTTCATACAATACTCCTTAAATAATAATACAAGTGTAGCATGTTATGCAAAACTATTCAATACTTACTCTAAAAACACATTAGGTATACCTAGTATCATTAAGGCTGTAATATATTTAAGTTCGTAATAGTATCTTTACTTCTGAAAAAAGTCCCTTCATATACTTGTATAAATAACTCAACTACGGCATATACTTCTGCTTCAAATAAATGCCCTCCAAATACAGTACAATCTTTTGTTTTGTCCGTGAAATTTACATGGCTATGTACAAATAATTTCTCGTCTTCTCCTTCATTCTTTACAATTCCCACATTTCCAATAATACTTGTAAGTTCATACCCACCTTCATATTTTTTATTGGTATAAGATTTAGTTGGTCTATTGTATTCTCCTACATCTACATTGCAAATAGCCCCAATTCCTGAAAATGAAGCAGCTCGGATATTTTTACTCTGACAAAATGCTTCAATAGCAGCCTGTACCTTATCGCCTACATGTAATGCTAACATATAGGTTTCTCTAGGGATTAGTTTTCTTTCTACTTTCATATATTTATTGTAAGATGAATATAAAAAAATTGCAATATGGAAATTCTAATCATTGCGGATTCAAGGATTAAATGCGACAAAGGATCAAACATCATTTTTAATATATTGATACAATAAGTATGTATACTTTATATTTTTCTAATAGGAGATTTTTATGAAAAAAATTATATTACTTATCTTTATACTAATAACAATATCATCACAATATATATTTTCTGAAACAAAATTTTTTCTAGGGGGAACAACTACTTCTTTCCCGTCCTTTAGTACTCATACAGGAAAATATAACGAGAAAATTACTTACTTAAAAGATAATGATGTAGAAACAAATACTTCCTCTACATACTCTCAATCATCTGATATTTCTCTCATACTAGGAATAAATCTTGATAAAATAATTGACATATATCTTGGTATAGGGAATGGAACTTTTAATACTTTTACCCTTCAATCAATAGACAACAGAGCTATGTCATTTCAATATTTCTTAACAAATAACATAAATATTCGTTATAATTTTTCGGCACTGGAATGGCTGAGCTTTTATGTTGCTTCAGGAGCAGGATTAGATATATATCTTATTTCTCTTATGGAAGAAAACAGCAATAGTAAATATGTAAGTTTTAGCTCTCATCCATTGGATTATTATCTTACACTCAGTGGTGGGGTATCGTTTCACCTTGGTGCCAACCATAATCATCGTATAGGTATTGGACCAAAAGGTAAGTTTTATATTACTGAAAACTTCGGATTAGAAAGAAAAAAACACAGTGCTACATTTACTACTGATAATGCAATAAGCCGAGAAGCAACATTTGATACACATAGTAGTTTTTTAATGGGAATAGAATTTGAATATTCCTATACATTCTAACTCAAATCATACAATCAATGACTATTATTAAATAAGGCGTTGGGCGGATTCGAACCGCCGCATAAAGGTTTTGCAGACCTCTCCCTTAACCACTTGGGTACAACGCCATTTATATTTTTATTATTCTTCCTAGAAATGATATTACTCTATCATTATTTTCTAAATGAGATCTGTCAACTTAAAGAAAATCTTAATCTCACGCTCAGCACTCTTTTCAGAATCTGATGCATGGATAACATTCTCTTGCACGAACAAAGCAAAATCTCCACGAATAGTACCTGGCTTAGCTTCTAATGGATTAGTCGCTCCAATAAGAGTACGCACCATACTTACTGCTTCCTCTCCTTGCCAGACCATAGCAATTATTGGAGCTGACATATATTCAATTAGAGAGGAATAAAAAGGCTTATTCTTATGTTCTCGATATAAACTTTCAAGCTGTTTTTGTGTAGGAATACATGCTTTTAGTGATTTTAGTATCAATCCTTTTTGCTCAAAACGCTGGATAATATTTCCTACTATTCGTTTTTTTTCAAACCCTGGTTTAATCATTGTAAAGACACTTTGTATAGACATATTTTTATTATACTTATTTATCACTCCTAGTGCAAGATATACATCATTTTTTTGGACTGTTACTCTCTCGTATACTCTATAAAGATACTGTAGTAACAGTCCCTTACTGCTCTTATGGTTCTATAGCAAGAAAGGAGCTATCCTTTCTTGCTATAGGTATGCGTCTCTTATGCTCTACTATGAGCTACATTGTGCAGATCCTTTGAATTTTGGATGTTTATTTGAAACTCCATCTAAAGGTGAACCTAAAAACATAGTGCCAATATCAGCTCCATCTGGTTTGAAATTACACATTTTCAAAGATGATAAATCTTGATTAAATACAGAGGCAGCGGTAAACATACTTATTGCATTACTAACCTTACTTACATCCCAATTTCCTATGTTTTGATTAAATTTTTCAGCGCCAGCAAATATACTATGCATATTAGTAACCTCACTCACATCCCAATCTCCTATGTTTTGATCAAAAGCACTTGCTAGCTTAAACATACCCAGCATACTTGTTACATTACTGGTATTCCACCGTGTTATATTTCCATTAAAAATTTTATCATTATTGAATAAATCACTCATATCAGTAATGGCACTGGTATCTATCATGTTGAGGTTGGGGCTATTGGTGTTTTGTCTGCTTGCTCCTCTTTCTGCAGTGATAATATCTTGCAATGCTTTCTTCGTTGTTGGTCTGTAATAGCTAGCTACTTGTCCTGCTAGCTTCACCAGTCCTGTCTCTACATTGATAGTCGCAAGTGCCTTTTGTCCTGAGTATGCTCCTGCAGAAGTAATGGTACACTCCACTACCTCATAGTTATACTCAGTTATAGCAGTATCATGTATGTTTGATTTATTTGCTGTGCCTGTTATTGTTACTGTATTGGTATTTTTTGCAAATGTTACTGTTAGACCTGTTTCTTCTTTGAGTGTGCTGTCATCTAAGGTGCTTTCATCACAGGTAAATGATAGTCCACTAGGACTGATACTGGTAAGTACTCTCGTTGTATTTTGTGCAAGTGCTGTGCCTACTGTTGCTGATACCTTTGTGGTATTTCCTATCGCTACTGCTGGTGTGCTGGCAGATACTGCTGTTGCTTCTGCTGATACTTTTGTCTTTTTAAGGCTGTTTACTGCTACTGCGGTGATATAGTATTTTGTATTCAATCGTAGATTGCTTATTGTATAGCTTGTTGCTCCTGTTGGCACATCATCTTTTTCTGCTCCTTCTTGTGCATCACTTGCTGCTTTTGCTTGCGTTTTTACTGTTGCTCCATCTATGTTTGTTTTTGAGGCTGCATAGTATACTATGTAATCTATTTGATTATCTCTTAAATCAGTTCCGTCTGCTGTCGTTCCTTTTACGGTAGGGGCTGTTATGGTAAGTACTATGGTAACTCCTTGTGCATTTGCTTGTATGGTGGGCTTTCCTGGTGCGGCATAGGCTTCTTTTGCTTCAAATTCCTTTCGAACTCCTGTTGCTTCTTTGCTGGTATCGGTGCTGTTTACTGCTTGTACTACTATTTCGTAAGTTGTGCCTACTGTCAATCCTGTCAGAGTGCTGTTGGTTGTATCTGCTGCTACTGTTGTGGAGCTTCCTGCTGCTGTTTTTATTTGTGCTACGCTTTTTGCACTGCCACTCTTGGCTACTTTGTATACTTTGTACGATACTTGTGCTACTGTTAGGGCATCTCCTTTGTTTGTTTTGTGGCTTGCATTGAGGCTGGGGGCTGTCCACGATAGCGTTGCACTCCCTCCTGTTACTCCCCCTACTTGTATGTTGCTTACTTCTGCGGGGGCAGTCGCTTGTGATGCGGTTGTTACACTTGCCACTGTCGATACTGCTTTTTTGCTTGTGTCTGTTTTTACTGCTACTTCTACCACAAAGTGATACTTTGTTGCTCCTTTTATTGCTACTACTGCTGCTGTTTCACTAGACAAGCCTAAACTGGCAAGGGCAGAGACAGTGTATACTCCGCTCCTTGCTGTGCCTATGTTTACTTTTCTCCCTCTTTGTACTTCTGCTACGGTAGCAGTGCTGTCTTTCTGTAAGCCGTACACTGTGTATACTAGCTCATCATTGCTTGTTACTGTTGTGCCATCTTTGTTTTTTGCTCCTGTTATTGTGCTTAACTGTGTGAGTACGAGCTTTATTGTTCCTGCTGTGCTTGTTGAGGGTGATACTACCAGCTTGCCTGTTAAGGACGATGTAGGGGCTGTTGCTTTTGAGGTAGGGATAGTGCTCAGTTCTAGTTTTTGTATCAGTGCGGGATCTTTGCTTTGTGCTTTCTTTGTTGCATAGGGATTGAGGCTGTTTATTGCTTCTATGCCTATGGTGTATACTGCTCCTTTTGTTCCTATAAATGTTCCTCGTAAACTGCTGTTTCCTGCTATCTCTTGTGTTTGTACTCCTCCCATTGCTTTTATTTCCGCTATGCTTTTAGTACTCTGGTCTCCTGCTACTATGTATACTTTGTACTGTATTTGTGCTTGTGTGAGTTGTCTGTCGTTGGGTGCTTTGTGGTTACTGGTAATTGTTCCTTTTTGAAACTCATACTGTACGGTATCGCTTGTTTGTGTTGATGTTTCAATAAACAGTGATAGGCTTTCTGGTGCGGGTGGGACAGTGGATATTGCATCATGTACTGCTACTTTGTCAGTGAGCGTTGTTGGGGGGCTTACTCTGTTATTTTCTACTGTGAGAAAGGTAAAGCTATAGCTTTTTGCATTTGCTTGTGTTGATGATACTTCTACGCCATCTGCTATGCCAAAGCTAATGGTGGTTGCTGTTCTTGTTATGCTTTTTTCTGCTACCAAGTTTGTGCTATCTAACATACGCAGAGTGTAGTATCTTCCTATGCCTGGAGCTTGCTTAAATGTTGCTTTTATTTGTATTGCTCCTGTACTTGTGTCTAGGGCGGGCTTGCTTTGAAAGAGATCTTCTGACGGAGCTGTGAGTGAGTTGGGGGTTGTTATGTCTTTTGTTGCTTTGCTACTTTTGTTTTCTGAGTAATCATAGGTGAGTATTGTTACGGTATATGTTTTGCCTTGCACAAGTTCTTCGACAGAGAGTGATGTTGTGGGATAGGGTATTTTCTTCTCGTTCAGTACTGTGGTGCTTGTGCCTTTCTCTGCTATGCTTACACTGTATTCTTTTATGTCTTTGTTATTGGCTTTTGTTATATCGGGGGCTGTCCATGTTATCTTGTGTGCCTACCTTTGTATTTGATACAAAAGGATAGCTTGCTTGTATGCTTGTCACTGCATCGGGGGCGGTGCTATCTGCTGCTGTGGTTACTGTGGCTGTTGCTTCTGTTCCTTTATTGCCTACACTGTCCATTGATACGACTGCCACTGTATACTCGGTGGTTGCTTTGAGGCCTGTTATCTGCGTGTTGCGTACTGCTCTCTCTGTTATTGTCACTGTCTTTGCTGGAGAACTGCTGTCCTTTTCTGTTGCTGTTATAGTCACTCCTGCATAGTCTCGTACATCGGGTGCTTGCCAGCCTACTACTATGCTTGTTGCTCCTCCTACTACACTTACATTGGTCGCGGGCTTTGTTGTCTTGTCTGTTGTTGCTTGTTCTTTTGACACTGCAGTAGAGTACTTTCCGTTTTGAGAAACATACACTTCTACTTTGTACGTAAGCGTGCCGTAGAGTTTTGTGAGGGCTATGCCGTCCTTTGCTACATACACAGTTGCATATTCTTTGTTTTGTGCGGTTGCACTGCTGAGTGCTGCAGTACTGCTATTGTTCACAGTTGCTTCTGCTACTACTGTATTTGTTGCTTTTGTTGTTACTCGTACTAAGAGGCTTTTGTCGGTAAAGGCAAAGCTCCCCCACATAATAAGCAAGCTCTCATCGGCTGGGCTATTGCTTTTATCGTTTGCTGTTACTGTAAGGTCTGATGCAGAAAGTGGCGTTACTGTTTGTGAAAGCTGGGATGCTTGCACGCCTGTCAATACTGTTGTAAGACTGCTTGTGTTGTCATTTCTGTCTTTGTAGCGTATTTCTACATCATAGGATATGCCTGCAAGCGTGGAGACATTTGAAAGTATAACTTCTCCTTGCTGTAGGTTCTGCACGGTAGCTTGTGCAAGCACTATGCCACCAGTTGTGCTTTTTACCACTATCGTTGCTTCGGCTATATCTGTTTTGCCTGATGCAAGTCGCTCTTTGTCCCATGTTATTTTTATGCCATCCCCCGATTTCTCTACTCCTACCTGTGTCAATGTGTCCTGTGGTGCAGTAGTATCTACCAGTGTTGTCACGGAGCGTGTTGTTTTTGGTGATACTTCTGTGTCTTTTTGTGCTTCTATCTCTACGGTGTAGTTGGTGAGGGCTTGTAAGCCTTTGAGTTGGTACGATTGTCCTTGTTGAAAGAGTGTTTGATATTCTATGGCAGGAACACGCACTTCTATTGATTGTGCTGGTGTCGTTGATGTAGCTTTTACTACTACATGCGTGGCATCACTGGGAGCTTGCCAGCGTAACGAGAGCGTCCCATCGTTGCTTGCTGCTTGTATCTGCACATTGGACACTGATGCGAGTGTCGGTGCTACTGGTGTTCCCCCTCCGCCTGATGAGGAACTGCTACTGCCCTCCGAACATCCTACGAGTATGAGGATTGCTAGCACTAAAAATAATGCTACTAGAGTTAGGTTTTGCTTATATTGAGAGTGTACCCCCCCCCCCCCCCCGATTTTTTTCACGCTGTATAGCTCTTTGCTTTTGTAGCTATCATTCATAGAAATACTCCTTACTATTTGTTTTATTGTATATAGTATTATACACAATAATATTATAGCACAAAATAGTATTTTATATATCTATAAAGAACATAGCAAGAAAGGAACTATCCTTTCTTGCTATAAGCTGTATTTCTATACTATGCTACGACTAAGGACATGCTACTTTATCAGTGCTATCTTTTGGGTACTGTGCCGTTTTTCCCTCCATAGCCGAACCTGAGAAATCAGAATTCTTAATTCTTACTTTACATATTTTCCATGATGATAAATCTTGATCAAAATTAGAGGCATCCTCAAAAATATCGCTAATGTGATTAACACTCGCTACTTTCCAATTTCCTATGTCTTTATTAAAAGATGTTCTACGAAACATCGAATCCATCTTTGTAACACTACTCACATCCCAGCTTCCTATATCTTGATTAAAGGCACTTGCTCCATTGAACATATCACTCATCATAATAACCTTACTCACATCCCAATCTCCTATATCTTGATTAAAAGCACTTGAGTTCAAAAACATATATTGCATATTTCCTACATTACTGGTATTCCACCGTGTTATGTCTCCATTAAAAGTACTATCGCTATCAAATAAACTACTCATATCTATAATAGCACTGGTGTCTATTATGCTGAGGTTGGGGCTATTAGTGTTTTGTCTGCCTGCTCCTCTTTCTGCAGTGATAATAGCTTTAAGTTCTGTCCTGCCTGTTGGTCTATAATAGCTAGCTGACTGTCCTGCTAGTTTCACCAGTCCTGTCTCTACATTGATAGTCGCAAGTACTTTTCCTCCTGAATAAGATCCCGAAGTAATTGTACATTGCACTACCCCATAGTTATACTCAGTAATAGCAGAGTCATGTATGTTTGATTTATTTGCTATGCCTGTTATCGTTACTGTATTGGTATTTTTTGCAAATGTTACTGTTAAGCCTGTTTCTTTTTTGAGTGTGCTGTTATCGTTATCTATTGTGCTTTCATCACAGGTAAATGATAGTCCACTAGGACTAATACTGGCAAGTACTCTCGTAGTATGTGCTGATGTTGGTGCTGAGCCTACTGTTGCTGATACCTTTGTGGTATTTCCTATCGCTACTGCTGGTGTGCTGGCAGATACTGCTGTTGCTTCTGCTGATACCTTTGTCTTTTTGAGGCTGTTTACTGCTACTGCGGTGATATAGTATTTTGTATTCAATCGTAGGTTGCGTATTGTATAGCTTGTTGCTCCTGTTGGTACATCGTCTTTTTCTGCTCCTTCTTGTGCATCACTTGCTCCTTGTGCTTGTGTTTTTACTGTTGCTCCATCTATGTCTTTTGTTGAGGCTGCATAGTATACTATATAATCTATTTGATTATCTCTTAAATCAGTTCCATCTGCTGTCGTTCCTTTCACAGTAGGGGCTGTTATGGTAAGTACTATGGTAACTCCTTGTGCATTTGCTTGTATGGTGGGCTTTCCTGGTGATACATAGGCTTCTTTTGCTATAAACTCCTTGCGTTCTCCTGTTGCTTCTTTGTTGGTATCGGTGCTGTTTACTGCTTGTACTACTATTTCGTAAGTTGTGCCTACTGTCAATCCTGTCAGAGTGCTGTTGGTTGTGCCTGCTGCTACTGCTGTGGAGCTTCCTGCTGCTGTTTTTATTGCTGCTACGCTTTTTGCACTGCCACTCTTGGCTACTTTGTATACTTTGTACGATACTTGTGCTACTGTTAGGGTAGCTCCTTTGTTTGTTTTGTGGCTTGCATTGAGGCTGGGGGCTGTCCACGATATTGTTGCATTGCCTCCGTCTACTCCCCCTACTTGTATGTTGCTTACTTCTGCGGGGGCAGTCGCTTGTGATGCGGTTGTTACACTTGCCACTGTCGATACTGCTTTTTTGCTTGTGTCTGTTTTTACTGCTACTTCTACCACAAAATGATACTTTGTCGCTCCCTTTATTGCTACTACTGGTGCTGTTTCGCTAGACAAGCCTAAACTGGCAAGGGCTGGTACTGTGTACACTCCACTACTTACACTGCCTAGGTTTACTTTTCTGCCTGCAAGTACTTCTGCTACTGTTGGAGTGGTGTCTTTCTGTAAGCCGTATACTGTGTATACGAGCTCATCATTGCTTGTTACTGTTGTGCCATCTTTGTTTTTTGCTCCTGTTATTGTGCTTAACTGTGTGAGTACGAGCTTTATTGTTCCTACTGTGTTTGTTGAGGGTGATACTACCAGCTTGCCTGTTAAGGACGATGTAGGGGCTGTTGCTTTTGAAGTAGGGATAGTGCTTAATTCTAGTTTTTGTATCAGTGCAGGGTCTTTACTTTGTGCTTTCTTTGTCGCATAGGGATTGAGGCTGTTTATTGCTTCTATACCTATGGTGTATACTGCTCCTTTTGTTCCTATAAATGTTCCTCGTAAGCTGCTGTTTCCTGCTATCTCTTGCGTTTGTACTCCTCCCATTGCTTTTATTTCACCTATGCTTTTAGTACTCTGGTCTCCTGCTACTATGTATACTTTGTACTGTATTTGTGCTTGTGTGAGTTGTCTGTCGTTGGGTGCTTTGTGCTTGCTGGTAATTGTTCCTTTTTGAAAATCATACTGCACGGTATCGCTTGTTTGTGTTGATGTTTCAATAAACAGAGTGAGATTCTCTGGTGCGGGTGGGACAGTGGATACTGCATCATATACTGCTACTTTATCAGTGAGCGTTGTTGGAGGGCTTACTCTGTTATTTTCTACTGTAAGAAAGGTAAAGCTATAGCTTTTTGCATTTGCTTGCGTTGAGGATACTTCTATGCCATCTGCTATGCCAAAGCTAATGGTGGTTGCTGTACTTGTTATGCTTTTTTCTGCTACCAAGTTTGTGCCATCTAACATACGCAGGGTGTAGTACTTATTTGATCCAGGAGCTTGCTTAAATGTTGCTTTTATTTGTATGACTCCTGTTGTTGTGTCTAGGGCAGGCTTGTTTTGAAAGAGATCTTCTGAGGGAGCTGTGAGTGAGTTGGGGGTGGTTATGTCTTTTGTGGCTTGGCTACTTTTGTTTCCTGCATAGTCTATGGCTTGTATTGTTATGGTGTATGTTTTGCCTTGCGTGAGTTCTTCTACAGAGAGTGATGTTGTGGGATAGGGTATTTTCTTCTCACTCAGTACTGTGGTGCTTGTGCCTTTTTCTTGTATGCTCACGCTGTACTCTTTTATGTCTTTGTTATTGGCTTTTGTTACATCAGGGGCTGTCCATGTTATCTGTGTGCCTATCTTTGCTGCTGATACAAAAGGGTAGCTTACTTGTATGTTTGTCACCGCATCGGGGGCGGTGCTATCTGCTGCTGTGCTGACTGTGGCTGTTGCTTCTGTTCCTTTGTTGCCTGCACTGTCCATTGATACGACTGACACTGTATACTCGGTGGTTGCTTTGAGGCCTGTTATTTGTGTGTTGCGTATTGTTCTCTCTGTTATTGTCACTGTCTTTGCTGGAGAACTGCTGTCCTTTTCTGTTGCTGTTATAGTCACTCCTGCGTAATCTCGTACATCGGGGGCTTGCCAGCCTACTACTATGCTTGTTGCTCCTCCTATAGCACTCACATTGCTTACAGGCTCTGTGCTTTTGTCTGTTGTTGCTTGTTCTTTTGACACTGCAGTGGAGTACTTTCCGTTTTGAGAAACATACACTTCTACTTTGTAGGTAAGCGTGCCATAGAGTTTTGTGAGGGCTATGCCATCCTTCGCAACATACACAGTGGCGTACTCTTTGTTTTGTGCGGTTGCACTGCTGAGTGTTGCAGTACTGCTATTGTTCACAGTTGCTTCTGCTACTACTGTATTTGTTGCAGTTGCTATAACGCGTACTAAGAGGCTTTTGTCGGTAAAGGCAAAGCTCCCCCACTTGATAAGCAGGCTTTCATCGGCTGGGCTATTGCTTTTATCGTTTGCTGTTACTGTAAGGTCTGCCTCTGGCAGTGGCGTTACTGTTTGTGAAAGCTGTGATGCTTGTATGCCTGTCAGTACTGTTGCAGGGCTGGTTGTGTTGTCATTTCTATCCTTATAGCTTATTTCTACATCATAGGATATACCTGCAAGCATGGAGACATTTGGAAGTATAACTTCTCCTTGCTGTAGGTTCTGCACGGTAGCTTGTGCAAGCACTATGCCACCAGTCGTGCTTTTTACCACTATCGTTGCTTCTGCTATGTCTGTCTTGCCTAGTGCAAGTCGCTCTTTGTCCCATGTTATCTTTATGCCATCCCCCGATTTCTCTACTCCTACCTGTGTCAATGTATCCTGTGGGGGAGTAGTATCTACCAGTGTTGTCACAGAGCGTGTCACTTTTGGTGATACTTCCGTGTCTTTTTGTGCTTCTATCTCTACGGTGTAGTCGGTGAGTGCTTGTAAGCCTTTGAGTTGGTACGATTGTCCTTGTTGAAAGAGTGTTTGATATTCTATTACAGGAATACGCACTTGTATTGATTGTACTGGTATTGTTGAAGTTGCAGTCACTACTACATGCGTGGCATCACTGGGAGCTTCCCAGCGTAATAAGAGTGTCCCGTCATTATCTGCTGCTTGTATTTGCACATTGGATAGTGATGCAAGTTTCGGAGGGGTTACTGATTTTCCTCCACCGCCTGATGAGGAACTACTACTACCGTCCGAACATCCTAGCACAAAGAAGGTAGCTATTGCTAGCACCCACGCTAATGTAGCTATAGTTATGTTCCACTTACTATTCAGCTGATATTTTTTCATAATGATCTCCTTTTATTATCCATATATTGTGTATTTATCATTACAATAAATACATTATATATAACTATCAATATTATAGTAATAAATACTATTTTTTATATACATTGCATCAAATATAAAAAGAAAATACATAAAATTTACATGCACTATTAGTAACATGTGATAATAATGCTATATATATTCCCAAGGTATTTCATATCCTGCTATAATGCTATTAGAGGGCGTATATATGATTCCTAGTTTACTTCTCATTGTATTTATATTATGGGGAGTACGATTATTTAAAATACATATTGTTATCTTTGGTATGTTACTGGGACTTGCTCTCGGAGCTATATTCGGACACTATATTGTAAAAATAACAGCCTTAACACTTGAAAATTCAAATACTCTTACTACCATCGTAACAGTTGCAGGAGGAATAGTAGGGGTAGGATTAGTATTTCCATTCAAAAAAATCTTTGCTTGCATCAATGCTGGTATCTATCTAGGTATACTTGGATCTATTGTAAGCATGTTACTCACTCTTCCCCATACAATTACTTTTGTCTTTATAGTATTGTTTCTTATCGGGTTTTTTATAGCATTTCGTTTTTACAATTATGCTGTCATTGTTATAATGGTAATCACTGGATTAGGCATTACTGTATTTTTATTCCAAATACAACTACATTCCATAGTAAATAATATACATTTTCTTTTTCGCTTAAAAAATTACTTTATGAGTAATCCTATCAGGACATTTCAGTTTATACTCCTTCCAAACAAACAATACATTACATATACAATCGTACTTTTACTTGGCTCAAGTATATATTCGGTATTACTACAGAAACACTATGCACATACCACATCTGATACTATACATATTACCCATAAAAAAACACTGTTTAGAAACATCGGCTATTTTTTTACTGTCATTTTACTTATAGGGAGCATATTTGAAATATTATTTTACATCATTTCTTTCTATAATATTAGTTTCAGTGAATCTATTGTTAGCAGCACTGGACAGAGTATATACAGACTTATACAAATGATATTTAAGAACACTCAAAATATGACAGGAGTTATTTCTCCATATATCGTAGGTATGGGAATAATCCATCTCCCCTTTGTTGCAATATTACTTTACTTATTGCTCCCTTCATATAAAAGCACAAAAACTTCTGTGCCTATAGTATATTCAAACCCTCTAATAGGAATACTATGTAGTATAGCATGTTCAATTATTTTAATTCCATTCACATACTTTGTTATACAAACTATTGTCACTATTCCTTCAGCATTTACAGTACCATATACTGAGTTAGCCAATACAATAAGTAATTATTTTATAAGTACTATAAAAAAGAGTGTTCTGTTTTTCACTTTTTTCTTTCGTACTCCCTACAATACTACTATTAGCATATTTATCATCACTAGCAAGTGGATATTTTCATTCATTATATTTCCTGTACTATTGTACCTCTTGGTATTCAAACGAGAAAAAGCCTTTGCATATTCTTCAAAACTCAATCTATCAAAACCACAAGACAAACAAGAACAAAACACTACAAACAGTATCATCCCCTCTTACAAGACTACGCATACAACTGTACCACAACAACATACACTGCCTCCTTCTATTACCAATATACCCAATACTGTACAAAAAAATACTTCTAAAACAAGTAACGCTCCCATATCAAAAAAAAGAAACAACATAGACTATGTTACCTTACTTATTCAAAAAAAGTATACACAACAAAAACATTTATTACAGCTTATTACAGAAACTTTTTATAAAATACAGAAAGTACAAAAAGTCATTCCCAATACATACGAAATAAGAGGAGCTCATCTATTTGTACAATTCAAAGAAGGGCTTCCTATTTCTCATTTACAAACAAAGGGAGTTCTTGCTGTTCAGGTACTATCATACAATGCTACTACACAAGATAGAAAGAATATCCCTCTTATTAAAGAAGCAATGCAACGCTCAAAAGCCTCTATGGGAATGGTAATCATCACTGCAAATTATAGCTATAAGGACATCATTATGATAAAAAAAGAAATTCAAACAGTAAAAGAAGCATTACAAAAACCAATTGTTTTAGTTGCAGGAAGAAATGTAGCACGCTTTGTTCTTACATTTGGAGGAGCATTCTTTTTAAGCAACTAGAAGAGACATAAAGAGGCTGTCATAGCTTTTGATATTACTACATATAACATATTATACTTATCTCCCCTTTATAATATATACATTATAATCGTAATCTGCACTATTTTTTACAACAATTGGAATAAAAACACAATTTTAATAATTTTACCCTTTATTTTCCTGAATACCCTCATAAAAAACACAAATTGTGATATACTGACAACATGTTTTTAAGAAATATAGTAATTATTACTGTCTTTACTGCTCTTATATATCTAATAGGGCTGATACCGAGTATTCAATTACCGTTTATGAATGTACCTATTGTATTACAGAATATAGGAGTATTCTTAGTTGCTTCCATACTAGGTCCCATAGGAGTATTCAGTGTAATTTTATTTCTTATACTTGTTGCTCTTGGGTTTCCTGTATTATCAGGAGGACGTGGAGGACTTTCTGTTTTTATTGATCCTACAACGGGCGGTCTTTTATTAGGATATATTTTAGCAGCACTTATCATTGGGATTTTAGTATATCATGTATGGCCCAACATTGGTTTTTCAAAATATTTTTTCT
Organism: Spirochaetia bacterium; assembly: GCA_965226055.1. Lineage (GTDB taxonomy): Bacteria > Spirochaetota > Spirochaetia > WTKD01 > CBDDCA01. The sequence continues at coordinate 420,012 of CBDDCA010000005.1, forward strand.
GTAATCTTGTTGGATTAGTGCTAATGTATGTTCCCGCTATTCTCTGGTACGCCTACAGTACTACAAACGCTGGCATTCCCACACCATTTATAAATGCATTATTTGTATTTCTTGTATATATTCCAGGTGATATTATCAAAATTCTTATCACTTGTTATATTGCAGTAACTATAAAAAAATACTACCCTATGATTGAAAAAAGAAACATTGAAGACTATACTGACAAACATAGTAAACGTCAGCTTAGCATAGACAACTAGACATGATGTTTTCTTCCTGGTAAAAGAGAATAAAACACTGGAATAAAAAATAATGTTATAAACATACAAGTACCTAATCCAACAGCAATAGTAATAGACATAGGACGCCATACAGGAGAGTTTCCCGCAATTCCTAACGCAGTAGGCAACACCCCTGCTATAGTGGTAATATTTGTCAATACTATTGGCTTAAAACGCCTCACTGTAGCAATTTTAATTGCTTCTAAATAATTCGTTCCTTTTTCCACTAAACGATTGCTTGTATTTATCAATACAATAGCTCCGTCCACAGTAATCCCCATAATAGCAAGAAAGGAGTACAGTATGATAATAGAAAGCGAAGTCTGACTCATCAGTAGATATATACTAATACCCACTGCAGTAGAAAGAATTGTCATCATAATAAGAAATGGTTGCAAATAACTTTTGAAATCTAAGGTAAGTACTACATATATGATAACAATTCCAATAAAAAAGAGTAATATAATATCACCTAACAAAGAAGAAAATTCCTCAAACTCTCCTTCAGATTTTAATGTAACTATAGCATCAGTATTTGAAATATATCCATCAAAATAATCCATAATTTCACTTTCAATAGTTTGAATATCCTGCTGTTGTGTAACATCTGCTTGTATTCTCAGTATTCTTTTGCCATTTTCACGTTCTATATAGCTATCACCAAAAGTCTCTTCTAATTGAGCAATATCTGAAAATGATACAAATGCATTGTTTTGATTTATAAACTGTATATCATCAATAGTATCCTTACTCAATGTTTCGTTTCCAAAAAAACCAAAATACAGATCATAGCTTCTATTATCATCAGTAATAAGCGTGCTTACTGGTTCATTTGCAAAGAAATACCGTAATTCTGTTCCTACCTGGGCAACACTAAGCCCATAGTCTTGTATAGCATCTTTATCTACTTGAACAATGTACTCCTTATTTTTTTCATTACGATTACTCCGAATATTCTGTACAGTATTATAACTGGATAATTTCTCCATCACTGCAGTGTACGCCTCTTCCAATGCTTCACTATCTGTACTCAACAGCTTAATTTCAACAGGAGCTGGTAATGGAGGCCCCGTCCTTTGTTTACGAATACGCACCGACTTTGTTCCTTGAATAGAAGACAAAATCTCTTGTACACGAAGAGTCACAACATCTAAGTGCTGCGAAATTTCATTTACTGCTCCTGCAACCTGAACTTGAAACTGAATATCACTCGTAGTTTGCACTTTAATGCCTTCTACATAATCTGGATCAACATCTCCAATAATACTAATCACTCCTTCAACTATCCCTTCTGACTGTAAGAGCAGCAATTCTTTTTCTATAGCAGTAAGCGTATTTGTAGTTTGTTCAAGCATATACCCATGAGGCATTGCTACATCAATAAGCAGTACCTTATCTTCTTCTGTATCATACAAACTCACAGGAGTAAAGAAAAATACTGATATGCTCATCCCAATAATAACAATAAATCCTATACCTGATACAACACGATGTCTTATAAGTACAGAAAGTACTCTGCCTAACACATTCTGACACCATACAATAAAAGCAAAATCTTTTTTAGCATCACTTCCTATGAGATTCATATACTGCGGAGGAACTACCAATAGAGCAGTCAAGACAGAAAAACTTAACACAACTACTATCGTAACAGGAACAGGATAGAGAAAATCTCCTATAATACCGGGCATAAAAGATAATGGAACAAACGCAGCTACAGTAGTAAAATAGGCAGTGAGTATCGGCCCTACCATTTCTCCTAACCCCAAAATAATAGCTTCTTTTTTATGTATATGACGGTGATTACGATTATACAAAATACTTTCAAGTACCACTATACTATGATCCACCACCATACCAAGCACCAATACAAGAGCAAATAACGTTGCTCCATTGAGTGTAATCCCCATCATCTTCAATACAAGAAAACTTGATGTAAATGTAAGAGGAATTTGTATACTCACTATCAATGCCGATTTTATCCCCAAAAAGATCCACATAATAACAAATACAAGAATAAGCCCTACAAAAGCATTACTGATAAGTGTATTCATTGTATTAGATATATAAGAAGTCGTATCAGCAAAATAAGAGAGAGAAATATCACTACCTATAGTATCTTTATATCGTGATAACTGTGTTTTTATAGTATCCACTAATTGTATTGAATCTGCATTTGTTTGCTTATGTATCTTAAAAACAGCAGCAGTTTTTCCATTGTAATATACTAACTCAGAGCTGTCATTAAATGCAAACTGTACTGTAGCAATATCCTTTACTCGTATGAGAGCTGGTGCTTGACGAACAACAATATTTTCAACATCCTGTATATTTTTCACCCAAGTATCAGTTTTTAGCTGAAAAGCAAACGATGTATCTTCATTATCGTTTGTACTTGTTTCTACAGCACTCTGGTTCTTCAATACTCCAGCAGGAATAACTGCCATCTGTTTTTGAATAGCATTACGAACTTCGGCACTACTGATTCCACCATATCTTGTCATGTTTTCCCTTTGCATTTGCACCTGCACTACTTTTGAATAGTACCCTTTAGTCGATACTTTTAGCACCCCTTCTGTATTTTGCAATGTATATAATAGCTCCTTAGCATGCTTCATCAACATCTCTTGAGAATGAGCATCTTGCGTATCATTTGATTGCAATATCACCGTAATGACACTAGAAAAATCCGCATAAGAAAAATCATCAACAAATAGCTGCCCTACATTAGGAGCAAAATCTATTGATAATACAGTATTTTTTAAGCTATGTATCGCGTCTTGAAACTCTGCTTTTGATATTTGCTGCTTATACGCTATATGAGTAAAATTGAAGCCCGGAGAAACAAACGAGTTTACCCTTTGAATATGTTCTAATTCTTTTAAGGCATGTTCCAATTTTGTAGTAACTTCCTCTTCTACTAACACTACATCTGCACCAGGATAAGGTACAACAATATGTGCATAATACAACGGGATATTTGGATATTGTTCGCGAGGAAGAGTAAAAAAAACCCATATCCCCAAAAACGCACATGCTAATCGAACAATAGTAATAGCATGATAATATTGTAATGATATATTTCCTAGTGTTCGCGAAAAATTCACTATAAAAACTCCTTATCTCTTACTATGTATATTTCTATCACTCTTCTTTTAGGAGCATAGTATCAATATCATGCTGAAATTTTTCTGCCTTTACACGCAAATACTCACGGTTTTCAGAACTAACATTACGGGTCATTAAAGAAACACGTTCATGTACCTTTATACCATATTGAGACAACTGTGTAGCTTTATCAGGATTATTACTTAAAAGACAAACACTGTTTATACTTAAATCACGTAGAATAAGATAGGCAATATAATAATCACGTGCATCAGGTTCATGGCCTAGCTTAGTATTTGCATCATAGGTATCATATCCTTGTTGTTGCAAAGCATAGGCTTTTATTTTTTCTACCAAACCAATACCACGTCCCTCTTGACGCAGGTACATAAAGATCCCTTTTCCTTCTTTATTGATAGCTTCAAGTCCTAACACTAACTGATCTGCACAGTCACACTTTTGAGAAAAAAATACATTCCCAGTAAGACATTCCGAATGTACACGACATAGCATATTACTAGACAGATCCCCCTTTACCAGCACTAAGTGTTCTTGTGCATCCGAATCTAAATAGGCATGAGCAATAAATATTCCAAAGCTAGTCGGAAGTTCTACAAAAGAATGATCAATAATAGAGAGCGTATGTTTCATAGACAATTTAGTTTGCTCTTTCTACATATTCCATAGTTTCTGTATTAACAAGAATATGCTCATTTTCTTTGATAAATCCTGGCGCACGTAGAGTAAGCCCTGACTCACATTCAATAGTTTTATTTACTGATGTAGCCGTATCTCCTTTCAATGCTTCGGGAGCATACACGACTTTCATCACCACTTTAGGAGGTAAAATAATATCAATAGGGTTTCCATCAAATAAGATAATCTGATACATCTCCCCTTCTTTCAAAAAATACACCTTATTTTCCAATCCTGTAAGAGATAATGCATATTGCTCATATGTATCTTGCTCCATTACATATATCTGACTTTCGTCTTTATAGAGATACTGTGTATGTTTATACTCAATGTTTGCTTCTTCTACAGTATCCTGTGTTTTCAGTGTTTCTCGTAATACCTGTCCATTATTAAGCCCTTTCAGTTTGCAACGCACAAAGGCTGCTCCTTTTCCTGGATTTACAAATTCACGTTCTACAACAGCAAACGGCTCTCCTTTTATAAGTACATACATTCCTTTTTCTATTTGCCCTGCTTTCATATTCCTCCTCAGCAATCACTATATTTAGTGTACTATAATAAATACTCATGTTGCTAATAGCTAACATATTTCTCTTGGAGTTTTACCATTTCATGTGTTCTCTTTTGATAAAATCAGTATACTGTAAAAGTTCTATTATGTACTTTTACCATCTCGTACGATTCAAAAATCCATGCACGAGATGGCAAAAATCCTTTCTTAAATATGCTCAATTTGTAGTAGTAATAACAAGTTTTCTCATCTTACATAAACTTACTAAAGTGTAGGGATGATTGAAAGAATAAGAATAATAAAAATCCTTACATTGATACAATGAAGATTTTATGTTTCTCATCCCTACACACTTATACTATATCACCTTATTACTCCTTATAATTATCGGGTAGTAGTCAATTCGTCATATATACCTATAGAGGCTTTTGTGGGGTCGGTTGCATTGACTACTTGTATTACTATTGCATAGATGGTATCAGACTTAAGATTAGTTATATTTACGCTTGTTCCCTTTTTTACTACTAACGGGTTCTTATCTTCTGCTTTAACCTGTACTATACTTTTGGCCCACTTTCCTCTTTCTACCCGATATACTTTGTAATATACATCTGCCGCTGTGAGTTGCGTTCCATCTGCTTTCTTGTGAAGGAATGTAAATGTTGGGGCTTTCCATGATACCCTTATACTGGTACTGGTAGAACTTCCTTTAATACTGCGCCATGAGGGGTCGTCTGGTGGGGTTCCAGCGGATGTAGTAGTTGCTTCTTTTCTTATTCCTGTAGAGACTTTTGTGGGATCGGTTGCATTGACTGCTTGTACTACTATTTCATAGGTGGTACCAGGGGTAAGATTGGTTATACTTGTACTTATTGTTCCTTTTCCTACTGCTATCGGGCTCGTGTCTGCTGTTTTAATCTGTGCTATTGATCGGGCATTCTTTCCCTTTGCTACTCGATATACTTTGTAAGATACATCTGCCGTTGTGAGTTTCGTTCCATCTGCTTTCTTGTGATTGTTTGTAAGAGTTGGGGACTTCCATGATATGCCTATATTTGTTTTACGGGGTTGTGTTACTATAAGTCTTGCATCTGCTGGTGCATTTGCAAGGGATAAGGTAGTAACTTCTTTTCTTATTCCTGTAGAGACTTTTGCAGGAGCGGTGGAATTGATTGCTTGTACTACTATTTCATAGGTGGTATAAGGGGTAAGATTGGTTATATTTGTATTTGTTGTTCCCTTCGCTACTGCTAGCGGGGTCCTGTCTGCTGCTTTAATCTCTGCTATTGTTCGGGCATTCTCTCCCTTTGCTACATGATACACTTTGTAAGATACATCTGCTGCTGTGAGCCTTTGTCCGTTTGTTTTCTTGTGAATGCTTGTAAGGGCTGGGACTGTCCATGATACCCCTATACTGTCATCGGTTGGGCTTCCTGTAACACTACGGGCTTCTGGCGGTGCAGTGGCGTTATTAGTGGTAGTTACTTCTACTTTTACTCCTGTAGAGACTTTTGTGGGGGCAGTGGAATTGACTGCTTGTACTACTATTTCATAGGTGGTAGCAGGGGTAAGATTAGTTATATTTGTACTTGTTGTTCCCTTTGCTACTGCTATCGGATTCGTATCTGCTGCTTTAATCTCTGCTATTGTTCGGGCATTTTTTCCTTTTGCTACATGATATACTTTATACGATACATCTGCCGTTGTGAGTGTTTTTCCGTCTGGTTTCTTGTGAATATTAGTAAGAACAGGATCTCTCCATGATATAGTTGCACTGGTATCAATAAGACTTTCTGCGGTAACATTGCGGGCATCTGCTGGTGCATTGGCAGGGTTAGTGGTAGTTTCTTCTATTCTTACTCCTGTAGAGACTTTTGCAGGAGCGGTGGAATTGACTGCTTGTACTACTATTTCATAGGTGGTACTTCCAGTAAGATTAGTTATATTTGTGCTTGTTGTTCCTTTTGCTACTGCTAGTGGGGTCGTGTCTGCTGCTTTAATCTCTGCTATTGTTCGGGCATTCTTTCCTTTTGCTACTCGATATACTTTATACAATACATCTGCCGCTGTGAGTGCTTGTCCGTCTGTTTTTTTGTGACTGCTTGTAAGGGCTGGAGCTGTCCATGATACCGTTATACTATCATCGGTTGGGCTTCCTGTAACACTGCGAGCATCTGGCGGTGCGGTGGCATGATTAGTGGTAGTTACTTCTACTTTTTCTCCTGTAGAGACTTTTGTGGTATCAGTGGAATTGATTGCTTGTACTACTATTTCATAGGTGGTATTTTCATTAAGATTAGTTATATTTATACTTGTTGTTCCCTTTGCTCCTGCAAGCGGGTTCAAATCTGCTGCTTTAATCTCTGCTATTGTTCGGCTCTTTGCTCCCTTTACTACACGATATACTTTATAAGATATATCTGACGCTGTGAGTCTTTGTCCGTTTCTCTTTTGATGACTATCTCTAGGTAAAATTGACCAGTTTAGTGTTATGCTGTTATCGGTTTTACCTATCACCACACTAGATATGTCTGGCGGTGCGGTGGCATGATTAGTGACAACTACAAATGCTTTGACTCCTGTAGAGACTTTTGTGGTATCGGTGGAATTGATTGCTTGTACTACTACTTCATAGGTAGCATTAGACTTAATATCAGGTACATTGATACTTGTTGTTCCCTTTGCTACTGCGAGCGGGTTCGGATCTGCTGCTTTAATCGCTGCTACTGATCGGAATCGGATACCTCTTTCTACACGATACACTTTGTAAGATACATCTGCCGTTGTGAGTCTTTGTCCGTTGGCTTTCTTGTGACTGCTTGTAAGCGTTGGGGCTTGCCATGATACTGTTACACTCCCATCATCGTTTAGGCCTCCTGTAATACTACTTGCCTCTGGCGGTGCAGTGGCGGAGTTCGTGGTAGTCACTTCTATTCTCACTCCTGTAGAAGATTTTGTTATATCTGTTGTATTAACTGCCTGCACTACTATTTCATAGGTGGTACTAAGGGTAAGATTAGTTATACTTGTGCTTGTTGTTCCCTTTGCTACTGCTATCGGAGTCTTATCTGCTGTTTTAATCTCTGCTACAGTTCGAGCATTTTTTCCCTTTGCTACCCGATACACTTTGTAAGATACATCTGCCGTTGTGAGTCTTTGTCCGTTGGCTTTTTTGTGACTGCCTGTAAGCGTTGGGGCTGTCCATGTTATTCTTGCACTTGTATCGGTTGGTCTTCCTCTAACATTGCTTGCGTCCGCTGGGGCAGTGGCGGGGTTTGTGGTGGCTACTTCTATTCGTATGCCTGCAGAGGCTTTTGTGAAATCGGTAGAATTGACTGCTTGTACTACTATTTCATAGGTAGTACTTCCAATAAGATTATTTATAGTTGTGCTGGTTGTTCCTTTTGCCACTGCTAGTGGGGTCCTGTCTGCTGTTTTAATCTCTGCTATTGTTCGGGCATCACTTCCTTTTGCTACTCGGTATACTTTGTAAGATACATCTGCCTTTGTGAGTTGTGTTCCGTCTGCTTTCTTGTGACTGCTTGTAAGCGTTGGGGCTTGCCATGATACTGCTATACTGTCATCGCCTGGGCTTCCTCTTACACTGCTTGCATCTGCTGGTGCTGTTGCATGATTCTGTGCAAGGGTAGTTACTTCTATTCGTTTGCCTGTAGAGACTTTTGTAGTATCGGTAAAATTGACTGCTTGTACTACTATTTCATAGGTGGTATTAGGGGTAAGACTGGTTATAGTTGTGCTTGTTGTTCCCCTTGCTACTGCTAGCGGGTTCTTATCTGCTGTTTTAATCTCTGCTATTGTTCGGGCATCGCTTCCTTTTGCTACACGATACACTTTGTAAGATACATCTGCCGTTGTGAGTCTTTGTCCGTCTGCTTTCTTATGGCTAGTAGTAAGCGTTGGAGCTTGCCATGTTATTCTTGCACTGGTATCGGTTGGGCTTCCTGTAACACTACTTGCCTCTGCTGGTGCGGTGGCAAGGTTATCGGTAGTTACTTCTATTCTTACTCCTGTAGAGGCTTTTGTGGTATCGGTAGAATTGATCGCTTGTACTACTATTTCATAGGTGGTACTAGGGGTAAGATTAGTTATAGTTGCACTTGTTGTTCCTTTTACTACTTCAAGCGGGGTCTTGTCTGCTGTTATAATCTGTGCTATTGATCGAGTGTTTGCTCCATTCTTTGCTACTCGATATACTTTGTAAGATACATCTGCCTTTGTGAGTTTCGTTCCATCTGCTTTCTTGTGACTGCTTGTAAGGGCTGGGGCTGTCCATGATACCGCTACACTGTCATCGGTTGGATTTCCTGCAACACTGCTTGCATCTGCTGGCGCGGTGGCAGGGTTCGTGGTAGTCACTTCTATTCTCACTCCTGTAGAGACTTTTGTCGTATCGGTGGAGTTGATTGCTTGTACTACTATTTCATAGGTAGTACTTCCTGTAAGATTAGTTATAGTTGTGCTTTTTGTTCCCTTTGCTACTGCTAGCGGGGTCCTATCTGCTGTTTTAATCTCTGCTATTGTTCGAGCATTCCTTCCTTTTGCTACACGATATACTTTGTACGATACATCTGCCGTTGTGAGTCTTTGTCCATTTGCTTTCTTGTGGCTAGTAGTAAGCGTTGGATCTGTCCACGATAAAGTTGTACTTGAGGCTGTCGTGCTTCCTGCGGTAACACTGCGGGCGTCTGCTGGTGCAGTGGCAGGGTTCGTGGTAGCAACTTCTATTCGTATGCCTGTAGAGGCTTTTGTAGAGTCGGTGGAATTGACTGCTTGTACTACTATTTCATAGGTGGTACTTCCTGTAAGATTAGTTATAGTTGTGCTTGTTGTTCCCTTTGCTACTTCCATCGGGGTCTTGTCTGCTTCTTTAATCTCTGCTATTGTTCTGCTCTTTGCTCCCTTTACTACTCGGTATACTTTGTAATATACATCTGCCTTTGTGAGTTGTGTTCCGTCTGCTTTCTTATGACTACTTGTAAAGGCTGGTGCTTGCCATGATACCCCTACACTGTCATCGGCTGGGCTTCCTACAACACTGCTTGCATCTGCTGGTGCTGTTGCGTGATTATTTGCAAGGGTAGTTACTTCTATTCGTTTGCCTGTAGAGACTTTTGTGGTATCGGTGGAATTGACTGCTTGTACCACTATTTCATAGGTGGTAGCAGGGGTAAGACTGGTTATATTTGTACTTGTTGTTCCCTTTGCTACTGCTAGCGGGTTATTATCTGCTGTTTTAATCTCTGCTACTGTTCGGACACCGTTTCCCTTTACTACTCGGTATACTTTGTAAGATACATCTGCCTCTGTGAGTCTTTGTCCGTTTGCTTTTTTATGACTGCCTGTAAGTGCTGGTGCTTGCCATGTTATTCTTGCACTGGTATCGGCTGGGCTTCCTGCAACACTGCTTGCATCTGCTGGTGCAGTGGCGGGGTTATTGGTAGCTACTTCTATTCGTTTGCCTGTAGAGGCTTTTGTAGAGTCGGTGGAATTGACTGCTTGTACTACTATTTCATAGGTGGTACTTCCTGTAAGATTAGTTATAGTTGTGCTTGTTGTTCCCTTTGCTACTTCCATCGGGGTCTTATCTGCTTCTTTAATCTCTGCTATTGTTCTGCTCTTTGCTCCCTTTACTACTCGGTATACTTTGTAATATATATCTGCCTTTGTGAGTTGTGTTCCGTCTGCTTTCTTGTGACTGCTTGTAAGGGCTGGGGCTTGCCATGATACCCCTATACTGTCATCAGCTGGGCTTCCTCTCACACTGCTTGCATCTGCTGGCGCGGTGGCTTGATTATTTACAAGGGTAGTTACTTCTATTCGTATGCCTGTAGAGGCTTTTGTGGTATCGGTGGAATTAACTGTTTGTACTACTACTTCATAGGTGGTATTAGGCTTAAGATTAGTTATAGTTGTACTTGTTGTCGTTCCTTTTGCTACTTCAAGCGGGGACTTGTCTGCAATTATAATATTCGCTACTGTTCGGGCGTCTACTCCCTTTGCTACATGATATACCTTATACGATACATCTGCCGTTGTGAGTTGCGTTCCATCTGCTTTCTTGTGACTGGTATTAAGTGTTGGAGCTTGCCATGTTATTCTTGCACTGGTATCAGTTGGGCTTCCTGTAACAACGCGGGCGTCTGCGGGGACAGTTGAGGGGTTTAGGACAGTCACTTCTACTCTTATTCCTGTAGAGATTTTCGTTGTATCCACTGCATTGACTGCCTGTACTACTATTTCATAGGTGGTATCAAGTTTACGATTATTTATATTTATCGTTGTTATTCCTTTTTTTACCTTTGCAGGCGATTTATCTAATGCTATAATACTCGCTACTGTTCGGCTTTTTGCCCCCTTCTCTACTATAAAAACATTATACGATATATCTGCTTTTGTGAGTTGTGTTCCGTCTTTCTTTTTATGGCTAGCGGTAAGTGTGGGAGCTGTCCATGATAATATAATACTTCTGTTGATAGTTTTATATGTAATATCTTTTACTTCTGCTAATCCAGTCGCAGAGGATAGTACATCATCCCCACTACCAGAGCTAGTCGAAGTGTTGGCCTCACAGCTACTTATCAAAACAATAAAAACAATAAAAATAATAAAATATACATTCTTTTTCATACTTATCTCCTTTTTCAAGCTTAACGCTTAAATTTTTAATTCAGATTACTATAACTATAAAGAAAAAAAAGATAAAGTTCAATACAAAAACATCTATTTTTTAAAAAATAGCCTTTTTTTCTCAATTTTAAGAAATATTTAAGTAAAATACTTAAATGAAATTGCACCAAAAGTATACATCAGATGGTAAAACTCCACAAATATATGTCTCTATTATGTAATAAAAACATATATGTATTTCTATTTACCATATATAATATCTTACATAATCTATTGTCATTGTTTTGAAAAATATATTACTTAACATTATAATTAATACAACAGCATACTATATATATGCTAATACAAAGGAGGAAACGATGGTAAAAATAGGAATAGTAGGATTAGGAAGATTAGGAAAGAATCATGCAATAAACATTAGTCGCACTAATAATTGTAGCTTAACTGCAGCTTGTAGTGTAATACAAGAAGAACTTGACTGGGCAAAACAACAATTTCCCACCATTACTCCCTATACATCCTATGACAAAATGTTAGAGAAAGCAGATATTGATGCTGTCTTCTTGGTAACTACTACTAAATTTCATGCAACACAAATAATGAAAGGGTTTGAAGCAGGCAAGCATGTGTTCTGTGAAAAACCTCTCGCTATTGATGTAGCAACAGCTCGCTCTATTATGAATGCACTTGAAGAATATGAAAAGAAATATACTTTTATGCTTGGTTTTGTGAGACGCTTTGATCCTGCACATATGTATGCAAAAAAAAGAATTGATGAAGGTATTATTGGAGAACCATTTATGGTATATTCTCAAACTGCCGATCATAATGATTTCGCTCCGTTTCAAGTAACATTTACTCCACAAGCAGGGGGAATATTTCATGACATGAATGTACACGATATAGATCTTGCTCGTTGGTTCTTATCTTCAGAAATACAAACAGTATATGCAACAGGAGGAGCTTTTGTACATAAAGAGTTTGAAACTATCAATGACGCAGATAATACTGTTGTAAACTGTCAATGTAACAGCGGAAAGATAGCCATTATATCAGCAAGTCGTACTTCTTTTTATGGACATGATACTCGCATAGAAATAATAGGAAGCAAAGGAAGGATACGTATAGGCTACACTCCTGCAAATGCTGACATAGATATACTTGACACACAAGGCATGAGAAAAGAATGCGTATACACATTTTATGATAGATTTGAACAAGGATTTAAGAATGAAGTGCAAATATTTGTAGACTGTATTATGCAAAACAAAGCATCTCCAGTTACAGCAAAAGATAGCCTCTTACCTAGCATAGTAGCTGAGGCGTTTACCCTATCGTTTAAGGAAAAAAGAGTAGTATCAGTGGATGAAGTATAAAAAGATACTTTCACCTCATGAGACATGCTATGAGACTATCTATCCTGTATCACCAATACTTACTATACTTATTATACTATATAAAACCTATAAGCATATAACAAAAATATCGAAACTATAGTATAATATATAGTGTATGTATATATAACTTATATACAAAAGGAGTTTTTATGTATAGATTATCCCCACGTGCAAGTTTTTTAGAAGGATTTGCGAGAACTATTGATTTCGATAATAACTTACAGCAATATAATCACTCAGAATCATGGAAAGAGGCAGACGCACGAGCATTGTATTCAGATTTTTTAGCAGTAGGAAATGATTTTATGGAATTTTTAGAAGAAAATTATTCTTATGTCGAAGAAGAGTAAAAAGAAGAGAAAACCTCATTTCATTGAAAAACGAAAAGCTGCAATTAACAAAAGAGAAGTAGCAGAATTTTCTCTTAAAATGCAACATATACGTATATCTAGCCCCATACCTCCACCAGAAATAATGAAAGGATACAATGCGTTGATGCCAGATGCAATGGAAAAATTCTTTGCATTAGCCGAAAAACAAAGCAATCATAGACAAGAAATAGAAAAAATAGAAGTAATAAATCAAAACAAAAGAGCAAATATAGGTCTTTGGGCGGCATGGTCAATTTCCTTCTTATGTATTATTATAGGGGCTTTTCTTATATATAAAGACAAACCTATATCTGGATTTACCTTAATTACAAGTACAGTGATATCTAGAATGTTCTCTTTTATAGTAGCGAAGCATAATAGAGACAAAGATATAGAAAAGCATAAATAAGCAAAATAGGAATTATATTATTATGATATAATCAGAATATGAAAAAACTTTTTTCATACATTGGCAAATCTCTATTGTTTGTAATAGTATTATTCTTTATATATGCTTTCTTTATTGGTTGGGTAAACATATGGATTAAAGACGGGCATGCAGGAGTATTATACTTCATATCCTCTTCAAAAGATGATAATACCCCCAAAGACGATGTCCCACAAGTTTCAGATTATACGTTAATAGAAAAAAGTAATTATTATTGGCATTGGAAGCGTATTATGCCCTTTCAAACTCAGTTACTACAAGTCCCTCTTTTTCTTCAATCTATAACAATCCCCATACACTACTATCTCCCTAACGCACAATTATACAGTGAAAAAATATATGAATCAGAAGATATTTTTCTTAGCACTGGTGAAGTAACTATTGATTATCGTATAGATAGCAAGCAAATACTATCATTTATCACAAACAATAAACTTATCGCCAGCGAAGATACTATACGCAGTATAGAGCGAAATATTGTAAACGATATAATACAAGCAAGCATACAAAGCATCGAAAGCGACAATATCAATACTCTTAAAAATACATTATACGCTATAGCTTCACGATCCCCTATCACTAACACTGTTGTCAATGTTTCTTTCCAAAAAACTCCAGATTATGATACTTACACATTAACTAAAACGCTCTACCATAACGAAATATCGAAAAATATAAATACAACTGAAAATAAACAGCAAAATTATAATCAAGAGTATCTATTTTTACTGCGAAACCTATCTTCTCTTATAAAACAAACACCTGAGACATTAGAGCTGATAAAACTACTCCCTCCAGAAAAAATCAGGTCACTGTTGGATGAATAACAGGTAATGTATAGGACGCGGACGCACCATAACCTATACTATTGTAGGATACTCAATAATATTATTATGCTCCCATATTGCCATCATTGCCCCTTTCTGAAGGCATAGCATTACTGTATCCTCTTTGCATTCATTACTTACACTGACAAAGCCATTATGTAATGTAATCTCATCAAGCTCCCATTTTAGCCCTTTACTTTTTGCTTGTGTGCTACTATAAGGAAAAGGAAATACAGAAAATATACTCCCTTTTGTAACATTCATGGTATATTGCTTTTGTATTTCTGTGATACATTCAATATGATATTTCTCAGTAATGATACGTGTAGGAGCAAGCGTATCAAAAAACAGGTATAATAGTCCAATAAAATGATCAACTCTCCCTACACTACTCCCTATAATACTTATGTCAGTATATCCCCTTTCTTTTACATACTGTAAGCAAAGTTCTGTATCTGTTTTGTCTTTATCTTTGTTAAAAGTATATACTTGTACAGTAGACGGAACAGATGAAAACACCTCCTGAGGAACAGAATCCATATCTCCCATAAATACATCGGGAACATACCCTAATGAAGTACATAAAGTATATCCAGAATCTGCAGCAAGAACAAGATCTACATCCCATGTAATAACAGTACTCTTATGAGGACCTCCTCCTCCAGTAAAAATAAAACAAGATGCTGTCTCAGCACATGACGTACGAAAAGAAGATACTTTTTTCATTATTACTAAATAGTATACCATAATATACCGATATAGACTTATAGAGGGCAAGGAAGCCCTCTATATAAAAATTTTACCAAGGAAGGAGTATATTATGGTAATCAATCATAACCTTAGTGCAATGTTTGCGCAACGTGCACAAAAATTCAACAAAATCCATGTTGATCAAAATATGGAAAAATTATCATCTGGTCAAAGAATCAACCGAGCAGGTGATGATGCAGCTAATCTTGCTGTTTCTGAGAAGATGCGAGCTCAAATACGCGGTCTTCAAAGAGCAGAAAAAAACGCAGCAGATGGTATTTCACTTATTCAGACCGCTGAGGGATACCTTGATGAAACACATCAAGTACTACAGCGTATACGTGAGTTATCAGTACAAGCAGCAAATGGAACCTATTCTTCTGAAGATAGAGGGTACATCACTGTAGAATTTGATCAGCTTATTGATGAAGTTAATCGTGTTGCAAGAGATGCTCAGTTCAATGGACTTAACATCCTTACAGGACGATTTGCACAAGAAAATGGCTCTAATACAGTAACCTCTACTATGTTCCTCCATGTTGGAGCTAACACAGATCAGAGGTTTCAAGTATTTATTGGGACAATGACTTCACAAGGCTTAGGACTACAAGAAATTGGTCCTACAGCAGATGCTGCACCAAAACTCTCAATAGGCACACAAGATGAAGCAAACAGGGCTATCTCTAAAATTGATGACGCTATAGAAAAAGTATCTTCTCAGAGAGCTGATCTTGGAGCTTTTCAACAAAGATTACAGCTTACTCGTGTAGGCTTGTCCATCGGAGCTGAAAACTTACAGGCTGCAGAATCACGTATACGAGATACAGACATGGCATATGAAGCTGTACAGTTTACTAAGAATCAAATTCTATTGCAAGCATCGACTTCTATGATAACGCAAGCTAATAGTCAAAGTGCATTAGTGTTACAAGTGTTACAGCAATAGTTAGTTCCTCTGCACATTTATCATCCCTTACAAAAGCGTTGTATGTTCTACAACGCTTTTTGTTTGTTTTATACATATCATTGTAAACATTCATTTCCATTAAAATAGTAGTATACAACAATAACTATCATGGAATACACGTATCCTCTTCATACATTTCCGTATCTATCACATATAAAACAGATAGCAAACCTGTTTAAGCAAAATGGATTCAAATTCTATGTTGTCGGAGGTGCAGTGAGAGACTTTCTTCTTCAGAGACAAGTAAAAGATATTGATTTTAGTACAGACGCAAGCCCCGACATAGTTATGAAAATGTTTCCTCGTTCCATTCCTACAGGCATTGCTCATGGTACTGTTACTATTTTATTTCACCACTTACATTTTGAAGTTACCAGTTTTAGAATTGATGGAGACTACTCAAACTATCGAACACCAGATTCTATAGCATATACTACTTCTCTTGAAAAAGATCTTGAAAGAAGAGACTTTACCATAAATGCAATAGCACTTGATCCTTTACAAGAGCGTATTATAGATATGCATAATGGGATAGAAGATCTACATAATAACATCATTCGTTGCGTAGGAAATGCCTCAAAACGTTTTCAAGAAGATGCTTTACGTATGTTACGAGCAATACGTTTTAGTTGTAATCTTAATTTTTCTATTGAAAATGAAAGTCAAAATGCTATAAAAACTCATGCCTCCTTAATTTCTCATATCTCAAAAGAAAGAATTTGGACTGAACTCAGTAATATGTTTAGCTCTCTTAATGTTTATACTGCAGTACAACTCCTTCATGAGAATAATTTATTCCACATAATTTTTTCCTTTACTTTAAGAAAACAGGAGATGGATTACTGTAAAAAAATATACACATTTAGCAATATGTTCCCCTCTTTTTACAATAAAAATACCATGCAGACACTTTCTTTACATATTGCTATCTGCTTTATAGCACATGGTATCACAACATATAAGGAGTATACCGCTATTCTGAAAACCTTGAAACTCTCAAATGCACAATTACATCTTATACAATGTATTATAAAAAATAGTCGCTATACTGTGATAAAAAAAAGAAATAATAAACAGATGAGAGTATGGTCAACATTCAAACAAAACTGTTTTATATATACACTGGGAATAGAACGAGCCCTCCTTGTTTTGTATTATTATTACCTTGATGCACTTGCTCAAAATATGGTACAGGAAGCACAAGGGATACAACAATACATGCAAACAATACAACACACTCAAGACAAGAAACTTACAACATTAGCACAACTAGCAATCAATGGAAATGATATTATGAAACTTAATACTACCATTAAAGGAAAAGACATAGGACTGTTATTACATACTGCTTTACGATATGTACTGCAGTATCCTGAAAAAAATACAAAAACAATACTATTAGAATATATCAAAAAACGAGTTCCGAAACATAACTAGTATAGCTCTTTCTGTGTAAATTCACTTTCAAGATGTATATCTAAATCAGAACACACTTGTTTCGCCACTTGTTGTTCAGCACGCTTTTTATTTGTATCTATGTATGTACTTGAAATATACTTTCCATTCTCATGATGAAATTGTAAATGTACTTTGAAATAAAGCTCCCCTTTTTTCTCCTGTGTAGCCACACATATATACTGAGGGACAGAGTTATATTTTTTTTGTGTATATGTTTGTAAAATAGACTTATAATCTTTTAAGTGTTCCCCTTCTACTACTTCTTGTATAAAAGGAATAAACAAAGGTAAAAACACTTTCTTCATACGGGTGTAGCCTCTATCAAGATACAACGCTCCAATCAATGCTTCCACTACATTTGCAACGATACGATTGTATTTATGTGATTCTTTTTGCAAATCATATACAGAAAATATATACTGCCTAACATGCAGAGTATTCCCTACACGACTGAGATAGGGCTGTGATACAACATAAGAACGTAGCTTTGAAAGAAATGCCTCAGTAGCATTAGGATAATGAGCATACACATACTCTGCCACCAGCACACTCAATAGAGCATCACCTAAAAACTCAAGACGCTCATTATTATAACTCTGTAGAGGAACAATACTATTTTCTATTGTAAAGCCTGATGCGTATACATACGATTTATGCATTAACGCAAAATATACATATAAGAGATTTCGAAAAGGCAATCTTGCATGTTTACAAAAAGCCTTTAATTTATTTTTAGCTACTATATAATGCTGGGTCTTATGAACCTTTGCATATGTAGATTGGGATATTTTAGTATGAAAAAAAGCAAACAAAAGCTACATTCAATTTATTAACTTTTTATTGACTTCTATTGTGTAGACTTCTACAGTTTAGCTTTTCAACGAATCAACATATGCAATAACTTTTCCTACAGTCTTCAAATCATTTGCTTTATCTTCGGAAATGGTTATATTAAAAGATTCTTCAAGTCCTTGAAGCAACTCATATGTATCAAGGCTATCACATCCTAAATCTTCAATAAAATTTGTTTCTTCAGTGATTTTACTTCCATCAACATCAAGTCGATCTACCATTATTGCTTTTACTTGTTCAAAAGTATTCATAGTTACTCCTATTCTTCTTCTTTAATAATTACTTGTTTTTCTCTATACATCCCTGATGTAGGATCCATTCTATGTCTTTGAATAAAATCTCCAGATTCACTTTTTCCATGCAATGTTGGGAGCTTAAGCTTTCCATTGATAGAATGCTTACGAGAAGTACGTGATTTTGAAGCTTTTTTCTTTGGTACTGCCATATTATCCTCTATATAATTAGTATATGTATTATGATACCACATATATATAAAAATATCAAGTAGGGTATGTGACTTGACAAAGCTCTCTACTTACAGTTAGAATATATATAAGGAAGTTTTTATGGCAAAAAAGAGTAAAAATAATTTTATACGTATTCGTCTTAAAAGCAGTGAAAGTGGTCATTGTTACTATACAAAAAAGAACAAAAAGAATACCCCTGATAAGTTTGAATTTATGAAATACGATCCTTTTATACGAAAACATGCACTCTATAAAGAAGTTGGAAAAGCATAAATAACAATTATCAGTACAACTACCAATAAACTATTGGTAAAAACAAATAGTAAAAAATATTCAAATTATAGTAAAAAAATTATAGTAAAATAAGGCAGGAAAGCATATGGCAAGAAGATGTATGATTAGTGGAAAGAGTCCACTTACAGGCAATAATGTATCTCATTCACACAACAAAAGTAAACGAAGACAATATCCAAATTTACAAAATAAAAAGATTTATATCCCAGAACTAAAAAAAAGTGTTCGTCTTAGAGTGTCTACATCTACTTTACGGAGTATAGATAAAATAGGATTTCTCAATTTTGTGAAAAAATACGGCTTACATATTTAGTTTCATTGAGAAATAACAGCTCACAGTACTCTCAAAAGTACTCCTATGGAGTAAGTAATATATCTTTCAATAATCTTGCCACCCCATCCTCATTATTACTGTAAGGCGTTCTTTTTAAGTGGGGAAGTAAATCGTCATTGGCATTTTTCATAATATAGCCATAGTCACACACATCAAACATAGATATATCATTATAAGAATCGCCTAACGCAAGTACATTTTTTGAAGTCAAATCATATTTCTCTAGTAAATACTGGATAGCCAGTCCTTTTGATGCCTCATTACTAAATACCTCAAGATATTCCTTAGAACTAAATACCGCATGTACACCTTCTATATTATCAAGATGCCTCTTTATATCTTGTAATATACTATTATCCCAGCTTACAAACATTATCTTTGATACAGGGGTATTTTCTATCGATTTCCAACTAGAGATTGTAGTAAATGTAACACTTGTTCTACTAGCATACACCTTAGAGTATTCATTCTCTTTTAGAGTATAAAGCATCTCTCCTTGATAGAGATGTATATGCACATTTGGAAACTGATTATCTCGTATATCAATAATCTTTTGAGCAACTGGCCATGCAAGATCGGTGGATACAATAAGCTCAATTTCCTTATCCATACTCTTCTTGCTATATATATGCACACCGTTCGTACATATAATATCTTTACATAACTCTAATGGCACATGATTTTTCATAGCAGAAAAAGGACGGCCAGTAACTGGCACAAAATAAATTTCTTTCTCAAGAAGAGCTTTCCATACCTCTTTGGTATAGTCGCTACACATATGATCATCTCTCAAAAGAGTACCATCAAGATCACATGCTATAAAACGTATAGTATTGCTTGGTATTGCTACTGTATCTTGTACTGATGTTGTATTGTTCATTTTTATCCTGTGAGTTATACTATAAACTCTCTATGTTTAGTATATAATACAATTATGAATAATGTAAACAAACAAATAGATACATGCACAAACTCTCTCTCTTTCCCTATTATAGACAGCCATTGTCATCTTACACTTACAGAAAAGTATCACCCTACACTCCATAGAGACTTAGAATACCTTAGTTCAAAAGAAATGTACTTACTTGATATTGGTATTGAACCAAAAGATTTAGAGCAACGAAAACAGAAGTTTTCTAAATATCAACACATATACTTTAGCATAGGGCTACATCCAAACTATTGCGAAAATTATACAGCACAAGAAATTGAACCTTTATTACATAAAGCCATCCCTACAGCAGATGCTATTGGAGAATGTGGACTCGATTGGTTTGCTCAAAGAGCAAGCAAAGAAAAGCAAAAAGATATATTTCGCTTACATCTCAGTATGGCATTTGAATACAACAAGCCACTTATCATACACTCACGAGATTCATTAGAAGATATACTATATGAGATTGATACTTTTTATAAAACACATGCTATTGATATACAAGATCCACAGTACTCCCAATATCCTATAGGAGTTATTCATTGTTTTAGCGGAACAAAAGAACAAGCACAACACTGTTTAGATCTTGGGTTTTATATATCTTTTACTGCTAATATAAGCTACAAAAAAAATATACTCTTACAAGAAGTAATCAAAATAATCCCTACTGATACATTACTCTTAGAAACGGATGCTCCTTATTTAAGCCATCAAAAAATACGTTCAGAAAAGAATCATCCAAAAAATATGCCGCTTCTGTACGAAACAGTAGCGGCATTGCAATTAACAGATATACATAGCTTAGTACAATGTACTAAACAAAATCTTCTTCATTTTTTACGATGCTAAATCACCATCCATCCGATATGTCATCCTCACTCTTATTAGCATCAATCATGGCATCACGGATAACCCGTAAATCATCAAAATAAACATAATAAGAACCTACAGTATCTTGAAAGTATGTATCTATTCTTAATCCTAAAAGATACATTCCATAAAAATTACCTCTTCGTAAATCTTCTTGTGCAAACGATTCAGGAATAATTACTTCCAGCTTTTTCCATCCACTAAAATTTAATTGCCCTATAGGTAATGTTAGTATATTTCCATTCATATCAAGTACCCGTGCAGATAATGTATGTCGTTTATCTCTCCCAAGTACCCATAAAGATAATTTTTTAGCAATACCAGGAATAAACATAGCTTTCTGTAGCTCCATATCAATAACGGTCTCGCTTCTTCTATAAAATTCTGCCTTTACACCAAGCACATATTCATCAGTAGGAAAAATATTTTTTTCTTCTTGTTCTAAAATTTGCTTTTCTTTTGGTCCACCAAAAATTCTACGAACTTTCGTTGTTCCTTCATCCTCAGAAATACTTATTCTCCATAGTGTAGGGTCCTCAAACGATGTTACAAGCATCTCTCTTAAAAGCTGACGCCCTGTATCTGTGGGTACTCTTGTTGTTGTTGTCTGATTATCATTTTCAGTACTCTGAGAATACACACTTCCTATGAGCATAAAAATAAGCATGACTATTAGTATATTTTTCTTATGAAACATTGTATTTCCTCCCTATCTGCCTATTGTTCATTACTATCTTCTTCATCATTACTGAAGAAACTATCTCTAATATCTGGTTTTGTAAGCTGATATCCATCATAGTAATCAGAAGAATCTTCCTGAATAGGAACAGTAACAAAAAGGGAATCAAAGAATAAATCAAAATCGTTTACTGCTTCCCCTGCTCCAGTTCTTATGATTATTTTGTTCAATCGTAAATAATAATCATTTTCCACCAAATCTCTTGTACTCACATACTTATAAAAAGGTATATCTCCTTCAAGTACTTTCCATCCTTTATAATTCAAATTTCCTACATTTACCAGAAAAACTTCACCATAGAAATTTTGAAATTCAATAGATACATAGTAATCTCTAAGAACACCAAGGGCATATATACCAACACCTCCTACTGCTTCGCGTAAGTAGATACCTGGTATTGGATCACCTTGCTTAAATGATTCTCCATCCCTTGCATCCTGTTCATAGGTGAAAATTCCTGGCTTAATTCCTTTTTTTTCTAGATCAGTATCAGTCGGAATTAAGTAAAGATAATTCGTACCTTTTAAATTAAACGCAGCTCTTACAACAAGCAATCTTTGTTCTTCGTCTTCATTACTACCACGCATAATATGGGGCAAGAATAAAGGATTATATCCTGCAATATATTTCCATTGTGGATATGGTTTATCCTCAGTTTGCGTTATAAATCTACTTGCTCTTACTTCCCACTTGTATCCGCTTATAAGAGAATCTTCTTGTCCATCAAAACTTTCTAGCAAGCGTGAACTGGCAACATGAGAAAGAGAAGACTGAGCTCCGAGATACCCAATGAATACAGCGAAAAAGAGCAATGACATTACTAATAATGTTATTGTTTTTTTATGAAACACTACAATTACACTCCTTTTTATATTTAATTTATCAGAAAAATTAAAATAATAATTATACACTTTTATATTATCATAAAATATGTCTTTTGTCAATTTTTCTCTATTACTTATATCGTCTTAAAAGAATAGAAGTGTATGTTTTTTTCTAAAAATATCTTTCATCCATTCTATTTACTTACTATATATGCATGAAGAAAAAGGAATACAAGATATTCTTGTATTCCTTTTTTGTACAATGATGCTCCTAGATGAGATTAGAAACAAACATCTTTATTACTACTACTATCCAATTTCGTTGGATATTGTGCTGTTTTTCCTGCCATAGCTGATCCTGTAAACATAGCATCAAAAGTATCAGAAGCCTTATAGGTACATATCTTCCATTTCGATAAATTTTGATCAAATGCTGTGGCTTCCTTAAACATATCCTTATATGATATATTAGCTTGTATCGTCCAATCCGATATATCTTGATTAAATGCTTTTGTTAAACGAAACATTCTGTCCATGTTTGAAACATTATGCACTTTCCATTTTGATATATCTTGATTAAATTTGTCAGCAGCAAGAAACATACTACTCATATCTTGAACATTACTTACATCCCAGTCCGATATATCTTGATTAAAATCTGCATTCGCATAAAACATTTGACTCATACTTCTCACATTACTTACATTCCAACCCGATATATCTTGATCGAACTTTACATTTGCTTTAAATAGACCGTCCATATCAGTTACATTACTCGTATCCCACTGTGATACATCTCTATTAAATACCCATGCATCAACCAACATATTGCTCATAGTAGTTACATTACTTGTATTCCAATTTGATATATTTCCATTAAATTTCGTTGGCTTAAGATATTGATAAGTATAACTACCTTGATTATACAATAAATACTCCATATCAGTAATAGCACTGGTATCTATCATGTTAAGATTAGGAGCATTTCCCTGTGCCTTTACCTCCGCGTCTATAATATCTCTCAACGCATTCTTTGTCGTTGGTCTATAATAATTAGCTGCTTTTCCTTGTACTGCTTGTAGCCCTGTTTGTATTGTAATGCTACGTCTTTGCTGTCCTGCATGAGATCCTGTTCCTGTACATACTAAAGTGTATTTATACTCTCTAATAAAAGGATCATGCTCATTTGATTTGTTAGGCTTGCCAGTGATACCATCTCTTACAGAAAATTGCAAGCCTGTCTCTTTCGCTAGTGCATCAATAGTACAGCTAAACGTTGCATTGCCTGGATCTTTTGTTATCGTTATTGGCGTAATAGCAGTACCTACTGTATATGTACTATTACTATTTTGCAACTCTATAGTAAAGGTTGCGGTGGTAACACTTTCTGCAGAAGTAGGGATAGATCTATTGTTTACAATGCTATTTACTGCCTCTACGGTAATAAAGTACTTCTGTCCTTTGTTGAGATTGCCTAGTACATATATTGCTTTCGATGTTACATCAGTTTTTACTCCTCCTACTTTTGCATCTTGATTGCTTCCTTTTGCTTGCTCTGCCTGTGCTTGTGTTTTTACCTGTGCTGCTGTCAAGGTACTTGTCGATGCATAGTAATATAATGTATAGCTTAGCTCATCCTCTGTCAATCCTGTACCATCTGTCTTTGTTCCCTTAAAGCTCGGTGCAGTAACATCCACCTCTATTGTATTCCCATTTGCTTCTAGTGCTACAGTAGGGGTATTAGGCGCTGCTCCTTGTGCTGTCTTAAACTCTGCTCTCTTACCATCTGACATTTTTGTGGTATCGGTACTGTTTACTGCTTGTACTACTACTTCGTAATTTACTCCTGCTTTAAGGCTTGTCAATCCTGCTGTCTTTACATTTGCTCCTATTGTCATAGGACTACTATCTGCTGCTTTAATCTGTGCTACTGTTCTTGCTGTTGCTCCTTTTTCCGCATGATACACTTTATATGACACTTGACTGGCTTGCAATGCTGTCCCTGCCTTGTTCTTATAATTATTCCCTAATGTAGGCGCATCCCATTGCACCGTTGCCGTACCATTTGCTCCCCCTGAAATTGAAGTAAAAGTAATAGCATTTACCTCAGTAGGAACAAGGGTATCTACAAGAATACTTTCCACATCTGACACTACCTTTGCATCAAGATCTGTTTTTACTGCTATTTGAAATACAAAATGATACCGCTTTCCTTTAATAGAAGCACCGCCCACTGTTGAAAGTGCATTCAGTGTATATTTTCCTCCTTTCACTGTAGATCCACTTAGTGCAGGGAGTACTATTTCTGATCCCTTATCTATCACTTCTTGGGCAGTAGGCACTGTATCCTGTTGAAGCCCAAATACTATATATACTAATTCTTTATTATCGTTTATATTATCCCCACCCCTTGTTTGTGTGTACACTCTGTCCAAACCTGAACCATGTGCAAATTCAGACAACTGCGTCAACACTAGCTTTATTGCTCCTATTGGGCTTGATTGTGACACTGCTAATTTATTATCAAGCAACACTTTAGGAGGAGCTATTGCTTCTGATGATATTTTTGTTGAGGTAATAGCTTTTACACTACTATATACTGTTTTTGCTGTATCTGATTTTATTACTACCTCTACCACAAAATGATACTTTGTTTCTGATTGTACAGTAAAAGTAAAAGTATTAGCAAATAAAGATACTCCTTGAACTAATTTAGACAAAGATATCTCAGTTCCTCCCGTATGTACTTCTGCTGCTGTTGGTATACTGCCTGTATCTTTTAGCAGATATGCGTTATACTCAAGATCTGCATTTGCAGTAACATTTGATCCATCAAATTTCTTTGCTCCTGTAAATGTTGTAAGCAAAGTAACATTAACGACAATACCCCCCCTATTTACACTAGGATCCGATCTTACTGTTAGAATATCTGTCACTAACGATTGTTGAGGAGCTACTGCTTGAGACACTGTTATCCTTTGTACCGTACTGTATACTCTTTTTTCTGGCACTCTTGCTATTGCTACCTCTGCCACAAAATGATACTTCTTGCCTCCATCTAGGTCTATTTGTGCTGCTGAATCGCTTGTTAGCCCTAACTTATCCAACGCTTCTACTGTGTACTTGCCTCCACTTACTGTGCCTATGGCTACTTTTCTTCCATTGCTTACTATCTCTTGCACATTTGCTGGGTTCGTATCTTTCTGTAAGCCATACACGGTATATACAAGATTACTGTTATCTGTTATTGTTTGTCCTGTACTGTCTTTTGCATTCGTAAACTGTGTCAGTTGTGTGAGTTCTAGCTTTAATTTTTCTACTGCGCTTGATTGTCCCAACGATAGTATATTGTTCACTAAGGATTGTTTTGGCGGTACTGCTGGTGATACTGTAATGCTCTCTATAGTACTCAATACTTTTTTTGTCTTGTCTGTTGCTACTGCTACCTCTGCTACAAAATGATACTGCTTGCCTGCTACAAGCGATACTTGTGCTGCTGAATCGCTTGTTAATCCTAGCTTATCCAATGCTTCTACTGTGTATACTCCTGCAGTGTTTGCTCCACTGGCACTGCCTATGGCTACTTTTCTTCCATTGCTTACTACTTCTTGTGCATTTGCTGGGTTCGTATCTTTCTGTAAGCCGTACACTGTGTAGCTTAGCCCTGTGTTATCGTTTATCGCTGCTCCTGTGTCTGCTTTGAGTCCTGTAAAACTTGTCAATCTTCGTAATGTGAGCTTTACGGCTCCTGTACTACTTGATTGTTCCATAGAAAAATTACCAGACAATGCCCCTGCTGATGGTGCTACTGCTTCTGAGTCTGTCGTCACACTTTCTACATTGCCTACTACTTTCTTAGTCATATCTGTTGCTACTGCTACCTCTACTACAAAATGATATTGCTTATTGCCAAGTATCCCTACTTGTGCTGAAGAGTCTGTAGTAAGCCCTAACTTATCTAAGCTATTGACTGTATACTTGCCTGCACTTACTGTGCCTATGGCTACTTTCCTTCCTGCAAGTACTTCATTTTTCGTAGGTGTGGTATCTTTCTGTAAGCCGTACACTGTGTAGCTCAGTCCTGTGTTATCGTTTATCGCTGCTCCTGTGTCTGCTTTGAGTCCTGTAAAGCTCGTGAGTACTGTTACTTCTAGCTTTACTTCTCCTACTGTTGTCGATTTACTCACTGCTAATATATCGTTCACTGAGGACTGCTGAGGTGCTACTGCTTTTGACGCTGTCTTTACTGTCTCTACAGTACTGTACACTTTCTTTGTTGTATCTGTTTTTACTGCTACTTCTGCGACAAAATAGTAATCTCTGTTACCTTTTATCGTTTCTACTGAGGGACTTGCTCCGAGTGTTGTGAGTGCATTGATCGTGTACTTTCCGCCACTTACTGCTCCTAATGCTACTTTCTTGTTATTGTTTACTATATCCTGTATACTTGGGGCTGTTCCTGTCTTTTGTAGTCCATATACTGTATAGATAAGTCCTGCATTGCTAGTAATATCTACTCCTACATCATCTTTTGCATTCGTAAATTGCGTTAATACTGTGAGATCTACTTTTACTGCTCCTACTGTTGTTGATGTACCCACCACTAATATATCGTTCACTAAGGACTGCGCAGGTGCTACTGCTTTTGATGACAGTACTACCGTCTTTATTGTTCCTACTACTTTCTTTGTCACATCTGTCTTTATTGCTACTTCTACTACAAAATGATACTGCTTTCTCTCTACTATATCTATTTGTCCTCCTGCATCTGTGGTAAGCCCTAACTTACTCAAGCCAGAGACTGTATACTTGCCGTCTCTTGCACTTCCTATGGCTACTTTTCTTCCATTGCTTACTACTTCTTGTGCATTTGCTGGGTTCGTATCTTTCTGTAAGCCATATACGGTATATACCAGTCCTGCATTACTGGTGATTGCTGTGCCTGTATCGTCTTTTGCTTGTGCACTTGCAAAGTTTGTCAATTCTGTGAGTTCCAAGTCTATCGTGCCTGTTGGTATTGGGTTTGTTTCCTCTACTGTCAAGAGCGGGTTTATTGCAATTTGTAGCGGTGCTTTTGCTTGCGAGCCTGTTGTCACACTTTCTACTGCTCCGTATACTTTCTTGGTCGTATCTGTTTTTACTGCTACTTCTACCACAAAATGATATTGTGCTTTCCCTTTTATTGCTATTTGTACCTTTGGTGTTTCGCTTGTCAAGCCTAATTTATCTACTCCATCCTGGGTATACTTGCCTCCACTTGCACTTCCTATGGCTACTTTTCTTCCATTGCTTACTACTTCTTGTGCATTTGCTGGGTTCGTATCTTTTTGCAAGCCATATACGGTATATACCAGCCCGTCATTATTGGTTATCGGATTTCCTGACGCATCTATTGCATTGGTAAATGCTGTCAACTCGGTCACTTCTATTTTTATTGTCCCTTCTCTTGTCAGTGACTTACTCACTGCTAAGATATCATTCACTAAGGACTGGGCTGGCGGTACTGCTTGTACTCCTTCCATTGTCAGCTTCTTTATTGTTCCTGCTGTTCCGCTTGCCACTTTTGTGCTATTGAGTGTATTTATCGCTGCTACTCCTACCGTATAGGTCTTTTTGTCTTCTCCTGCAAAGGTGATGCTGTGCTTGGTCGCACTATTGCTTCCTTGTACCACACGGCTTCTTACTCCGCTTTCTGCTTGTATTTCGTCTAGGGTGCTATGGTCTCCTTCTGCTATGTACACTCTATACTCTACTTGTGATTGTGATAACTCCGTCCCTGCTGGTGTTTTATACGATGCTCCAAATGTTCCTATACTAAACTCATAGATCCCCTTAAATGATTGTGCTTCTTTTAAGGTTGCTCCACTGGGCATAGGGGGGGCTGTCGATACACTATCCCATACTTTGAGCTTTGTGCTTGCTATGTCTGTTGCGGGACTTACTTGCCCGCCTTTTATCTCTACAAGAAAAAATCCGTATTCTTTTGCTGTTCCTTCTGTGCTTGCTACTTCTAGGCCATCTGCTATCCCAAAGTATACTTCTTTTGTACTTCCTGTTATGCTCTTTTCTGCTACGACTGTTGCTCCTTCGTTCATCCTTACTCGATAATAGATACTACTTCCAGGGCCTGTCTTAAATGCTACCTTTGCTCTTATTGCCCCGCTCTTATCAAGCGTAATCCCTTCTACTCCATCCTTTGAGGGGGCTGCTAGTGCTGCTGGTACTGTCACCTCTGCTGTTTTTTCACTCTCGTTTCCTGCATAATCTTTACTCAATATCTTTACTTCGTAGGTCTTTCCTGATTCTAAACTTGCTATTTCTTTATAGAAACGGGTCGCTGGATACTTCACTGCTGTCGATGGCAACACTTCGGTATTGGGGGCTTCTTTCTCTGCTACACTTACTAGATATTCTTTTATGTCTTGATTTTTCGCAAGTATAGTATTTGGTGCTCCCCACTCTATACGCAACGCTTTCTTGCCTCCTGAAAGCACTACTTTACTGGTGATACTTCCTACGGCATCAGGTGCTTCTGTATCTGCATTTGTGAGTGTTGTCACTTCTTTTTCTGCTGCTGCTCCTTCGTTATCAGCACTATCAAGCGATACGACTTTCACCTTGTATTTTGTTGCTGCTTCCAAGCCTGTTATTTCGGCATTCCTTACACTACTGCTCCTTATCGTCTCTGTCTTTACTACTGTTATCCCTTGCATTACTGTTATCTTTACTCCTGCATAATCTCCTACTTGCGGTGCTTGCCAGCTTACTATCACTCTAGTTTGCCCTGCTACTACTCCCACATTTGTTACTGTTTCTGTCTGCTTATCGGTGGTGGTTCCTTCTTTCTCTACTGCCGTGTAGTATCTCCCGTTCTTATAGGGTCGCACTATCGCTTTGTAGCTCTGTACTCCATAGAGCTTGGTTACTGCTACGCCATTCTGCCCTACATACAGCATCCCTTTTTCTTCTGTCGCATTTGCTACTTGGGCAACACTGTTTTTTGTCACACGAGCATCTGCTACTACTTGTCCCGTGCTTGTCTCTACTACTACCAACAGTTCTACTTCACCGCTTACATCGTAATTCCCCCATGTAATAAGCAGACTCTCATCTGCTGCTGCTCCTGTTTTATCTTTTGCTTCTACTTTTACATTTGATGCTTGTAACGCAGGCACTGCTTCTCCGAGCTTTGAGGGATCTATATCTGTCAATTCTTCTTTTATGCTTGCTTTGTTGCCATTGATATCTTCATAGACTATCTTTACATCGTAGCGTACATTACTGCTTGTCGCTACCGAAAACGCAAGCTCTCCGCTCTCTATATTGGTTATTTCTTTTTTCGCTACTACCTCTCCTGATGCATTTTCTATTTGCACCTCTGCTTTGCTTATATCGGTTTTGCCTTTCCCTAGCCTCTTTGTGTCCCATACTACTTTGAGCTGGTTGTCTCCTGCTTTCTCTACTCCTACATGAAAAAAGCCATCTTGCGGGGCAGTGGTATCCGCTGCGGTAATAATTTCTTGCGATACCTTTGACGACTTCTGACTTCCTGATTGTGCTTCTACCTCTATCGTATAGGCGGTATGCTCTTTCAAGCCTTTTAGCTCATATTTTAGCCTTCCCAGAAAGAGTTCTTTATATTCCTGTGCGGGTACTGTTACGCTAAAAGACTGCCCTGTAGTGCCTACGGGACTTGCAGTGATGACTACACTGTCCGCTGCTACTGGTGCTTCCCAGCTGAGCTCTAGTGATCCATTATCTGCTACTGATGTTATCGATAAATCTGATACTGACCCAAGTGTTGTCGGTGTCGGTGGAGTAGGATCAGACCCTCCTCCTGATGAACTGCTACTACTATCTGTACATGCTATGAGTATAGCAGCTATCACTATATATACGAGAAAAGAGAGTTTACCCCCCCCCCCCCCCATTTTTCGTGTTATATTATTTCTTATCATACATCACTCCTTATGATATAATTTTATTTTTATCAACTTTTACATTATATATATTATTTCCTATTTTGTCAATATAGATAAAAAAAAAAAAAAAAATACACTTTTTTTATCGCATATCCCTTATATCTGAAAGCACTAGCATATAAGTATAGTACTAAAGAAATAAAAGTACTATACTAAAAAAAGAATAAAAAATATATACATATATAATAAGGAGTTATTATGAAAGAAACATTGGCATATATATCTTTCTTTGGCAAAGGTATATCCGAAGGAGATTCATCAATGAAAGAAATACTAGGAGGAAAAGGAGCTAATCTTGCTGAAATAGCAGGCTTAAACATACCAGTTCCTCCTGGATTTACGATTACTACCGAAGCTTGTGCAAAATACAATGAAACAAAAAAGTTTCCTCCAGGACTAAAAGAGAGTACTAAAAAAGCAATCACTCGACTTGAAACTATACTTTCAAAAAAGCTAGGAGATTCTAAAAATCCATTATTAGTATCAGTTCGTTCTGGAGCGGCAGTATCAATGCCTGGCATGATGGATACTATTCTTAACCTAGGGCTAAATGATACATCTGTTATAGGACTAGCACAGTCTTCTCAAAATGAACGTTTTGCATGGGATGCCTATAGAAGACTTATCAATATGTTTGGTAATGTTGTATACAACATGAACCATCATGATTTTGAACAAGCTCTTACAAAAGTAAAAAATGAGTATGATGTAGAACTAGACACTGAGCTTAATGCAGAAGCATTAAAAAAAGTAGTACTTGCATATAAAGCTCTTTTTAAGAAACATGCAAACAAAGATTTTCCTCAAAATGCACACACACAATTACAAGAAGCTATTTTAGCAGTATTTAGTTCATGGAACAACGAACGTGCTATAACATATAGAAAACTAAATAAAATTTCTGGATTATTAGGAACAGCAGTAAATGTGCAGTCTATGGTATTTGGAAATTTTGGGCTTGATTCTGGTACTGGTGTTGCTTTTACTCGTGATGCATCAACAGGAGAAAAAGTATTTTATGGTGAATATCTTATGAACGCTCAAGGAGAAGATGTAGTAGCAGGAATACGAACACCAAAAAAAATACATGCTCTAAAAAAACAACAACCAAAAATATATTCTCAATTAGTAGCAATAAAAGATAAGTTAGAAAAACATTATCGTGATATGCAAGACATAGAGTTTACCATAGAACAGGGAAAACTGTATATTTTACAAACAAGAAGCGGAAAACGCACTGGTGCAGCAGCAATAAAAATTGCTGTAGATATGGTAAAAGAAAAACTCATTACTAAAGAAGAAGCATTACTTCGTGTTGATGGAGAACTATTTCAACAGGTATTTCATCCCCGTATTGATGATAAAGCAAAAAAAACATCATCTGTACTAGCAAAAGGAATCAATGCATCTCCCGGAGCAGCAGTTGGCAAGATAGTTCTCTCTTCAGAGGAAGCACAAGCCGCTGCCCAAAAAGGCATTAAAACGATATTAGTACGCGAACAAACATCCCCCGAAGACATTGGAGGAATGAGTGTAGTACAAGGTATCCTCACAAGTACTGGAGGAATGACAAGTCATGCTGCAGTCGTAGCAAGAGGAATGGGAACTCCCTGTATTGTTGGTTGTTCTGCACTACAAATAAAAGATGGAAGTGTAATTATAGCTGATAAAGAATATCCAGTAGGAACAATACTTACCTTAGATGGTTCTACAGGAGAAATATATGATACTGCACTTCCACTTATTGAAGCAAGTATTAACAATGATATAAAAGCATTCCTCAGCTATGCCGATCAAATACGATCAGCTGCAAAACGCCCTAAAGATCATCCTTCAAGTTTTAATATTCGAGCAAACGCTGACACTCCAGAAGATGCCTTAAAAGCACGAAATTGGGGAGCACAGGGAGTCGGATTATGTAGAACAGAACACATGTTTTTCAACGAAGATAGAATACGCATTTTTCGAGAAATGATACTAGCCGATGATCAAAAGAGTAGAAAAAAAGCATTAGATAAGCTCCTTCCTTTACAAAAAAAAGACTTTGAAGGCATTCTCACTGCAATGAAAGGATTGCCAGTAACTATTAGGCTTCTTGATCCACCTTTACATGAATTTTTACCACAAGAAGCAAAACAGCAATCTGAGCTAGCATCTATGCTTAATATCTCTATTACTGAAATACAACACAGAATACAAAGACTTCATGAAAGCAACCCTATGATGGGATTGCGTGGATGTAGACTAGGAATTATATATCCTGAAGTATATGAAATGCAAATTAGAGCAATCATCAATGCTGAAATATCATGTCTTAAAAAAGGCATTAAAGTAAAACCTGAAATAATGATACCGTTAGTAGGCTCATATACAGAATTAGCACGCCTTAGAGAACTTGCACAATCTATAATAAAAGAAGAAAAACAAAAAAATAAACTCAGTATTAGTTCAAAAATAGGCACTATGATAGAAATCCCTCGAGCAGCCATCACTGCAGATCAAATTGCTCAATATGCAGATTTCTTCTCTTTTGGCACAAACGACTTAACACAACTTACCTATGGTTTTTCAAGAGAAGACACCTCTTCTTTCTTTCCTAATTACCTTGATGAAAAAATATTAGAAAATGATCCATTCCAAATACTAGATACTACAGGAGTGGGCTTTCTGGTAAAACATGCTACTATTGCAGGAAGAACGACAAAGCCAAACCTTTCTCTCGGCATTTGTGGTGAACACGGAGGAGAACCCCACTCCATCAACTTTGCGTACCAATGTGGATTAAACTATGTATCCTGTTCTCCATTAAGAGTACCTGTTGCACGCCTTGCTGCAGCTCAAGCAGTAATAAAATCAAGCAATCAAAAGGCTACTTCTATCAAAAAAACTACTAAAACAACAAAAAAGAGTACGTAGATATTGGCTTTAATATACAATAAATAAGGCACAATAAAAAAGTGATGGTACATACCATCACTTTTTTATTCTTTTATCCTTTACCAATAATATACAATTATATAGATATATTACTCATACTTTCATTTACAAGTGTATCACATAACTCATTATACTCATTATTATCATGACCTTTCACCCACACCCATCGTATAGTCACTTGTTCATTGAGCATATGTAGTTGCTCCCATAATTGTTTATTCAATACAGGTTTGCGATTACTTGCTTTCCAATTATTACGTAACCATTTATCAATCCATTCAGTGATGCCTTTTTGTACATATTGAGAATCAGTATACACTGTAATAATACTTTTTGGACGCACTCTTTCTATCCATAATAGAGATTTTATTGCAGCAATAAGCTCCATTCTATTATTAGTAGTGTCAGAAACAGCTTCACTCTCAGCATAGGTATACTTTGGAACATAAAAAGCCCATGCTCCTAGCCCAGGGTTTCCTCGACACCCTCCATCAGTATAAATCTCTAATTTATCATTCATTATAATTATTATCCCTTTCTTTTTTATTTCCTTTACTATTTTCTACTATGGAAGTGGTAGAAATACCACAGAAAAATCATTATCCAAATATTTTTCCTTAAAAGATTTTATCTTAAAATTTTTTGATTGCAAATACGTAATAAGTGTTTCAGGATTATGATAATTAAAAATAGAATACTTATACTTTGAATCTGTATGCAAAAAATTACACACAACCCCTTTTTTAGCACTCTTACACATTATTGAAAGGGCAAATTCAATAACAGCATACTTAGCAATTACCTTTTCTTCTGGATCCTTAAAATAATTACTCGCATCTAAATTCCATACACCAGAAAGAAACACTACATCATAAGAATTAGGCAGTACAGTAACATCACTCTTTAGTATATCAAAAACAGAAAAATATGCATCAGGAAAACGTTTTTTTACTTTTTTAATATACTGTGGATTACTATCAATACCTGTATATTGATATTGTAGTTTTTCTTGACACATATACTCAAAAAGAGCAGCATACCCACAACCCACATCAATTACAGTATTACCCATCTTTAGATCTAGCTCTTTTTGGGCCAACTCTACCAGTACTTCAAACCGCTTAAATTGTGATTCACGACTCATCCATCCTAACAGCTCATCACTATCATCCTTGTCTGTATTAGAATAAAACACAGAGGTCACTTTTTTATAAACTTCTAAAACTTTTTGAACCAATGGGGTAAGCAAAATATCACTTATTCTCCCTTTGAAGAAACATCTCCATCTTTGCTAGTACTATTATCTCCCTGCACTGTATCATTTACTGACACAGATTGTGCTTCTTCTTTATTTTGTACACTCACAGTTTCATTATCCGCATCTGTACTGCTTTCTTTCTTTTCTTCTTTATTATCAGAATGAGAAGAAACAACTGTCTCTTTACTAGCTTGTACAGCAGGCGATTGATTACTAACAGTATTTTTATTACCAGATTTTCCTTTTTTACTTTTACTATCCTTTTTTAGAACAGCACTATCATTTTCTGATTCATTTGTAGAAACAACAAGTGATATATACACCATCTCACTTGCGTCACCATATCTTTGACCGAGCTTTACAATGCGTGTATATCCCCCTTTTCTATCAACAAAAAGAGGTGCTATTGAAGTAAATAATTTTGCATGCACTTCTTTGTCTTGCACCCATTTTGCAACTAACCTACGATTAGCAACTGAATCTACTCTTGCTCGTGTTATCATTCGTTCTGCAATTCGCTGTAATACCTTGCTCTTCGCTAATGTAGTTTTAATCCTTT
Organism: Spirochaetia bacterium; assembly: GCA_965226055.1. GTDB lineage: Bacteria > Spirochaetota > Spirochaetia > WTKD01 > CBDDCA01. The sequence goes on from CBDDCA010000005.1 coordinate 455,524, forward strand.
CATATCGAAATAATGCTACCAACATATTTCGAATCATAGCTTTTCTATGAGCTGGTGTTTTACTTAGTTTTTTTAATTGTATTCGATGATTCATAATTACTCCAATCTATTCGTGTTTATTTAATTCTTCTGGCAAAGACATTCCTAAAGATAAATCCATATCCTGTAATTTTTGTCTTATTTCATCCATCGATTTTGCACCAAAATTTGGTAAATTAGCTATTTCTCTTTCTGTTAGTGAAACTAATTCATAGATTTTCTTAATATTAGCAGCACGTAAACAATTAGATGAACGAGACGATAACTCTAACTCATCAACAGAAAGCTCTAACAATTTTTTCATATCATTCATCTCTTGTTCAGCTTCACTATCATGCTGTTCAATAAGAGACTCATCAAAATTGATAAGAACGGTTAAATGATCTTTAAGAATTTTAGCAGCATAAGAAAGAGCATCTGCTGGAGACAAAGTTCCATTCGTTTCAATATTGAGTATTACCTTTTCATAATCATTACGATACCCTATCCTTATGTTTTGCACTTTCAATACAACATTTATTATAGGAGAAAAAATAACATCAAGAGCAATCGTTCCATGCTCTTGTATATCATTAGCAAGCAATTCAGCAGGAAGATACCCTCTTCCATACTCAATATCTAATTCAATTTCAATATGTACATCTTGTGAAGCATGAAATAAAACTTGCTGATCGTTTAAGATTTGAATATTTTGTTGTTCAAACTCTGTTGCAGTAAAAGCTTTCTTTCCTTTAAATTCTGCCTTAATAGTACTCTGTAACTGAGTATCATCAAGCACACGAAATTTCAATAGCTTTAATGCATCAATAATAGCAACAGTATCTTCTTCAACACCATCAATATTTTCAAATTCACTGCTTATAATATGCTGACTACCATCATTAAAGACACTTATTCTTATAGCACTTATAGCATATCCTTTAATAGAAGACAGCAAGGTTCTTCTCAGTGAATTTCCTATTGTTTGACCTACCCCTCTCTCAAAAGGAGAAATTTCAAACACTCCTTTATTTTTCTCTTCAGATACCTTATTAAATGTAATTGAGGTAGGTAACTTAAAACCTTTAAGTAAATGTTTAACTGACATATTTTCTCATTTTCTCCCTTATAGTTTATGGACGTCGTACCTTACTTGGTCTGCAACCATTATGAGGAATGGGGGTTATATCATGAATAGACAGTACAGATAACCCTAGATTCACTACGGTACGAATCGCAGATTCTCTTCCTGTACCAGGTCCTTTCACATATACATCAACACGCTCAAGACCACATATTTCCAATGCTTTCTTTAATGCTGTCTCAGATGTCACTTGTGCAGCATAAGGAGTTGATTTTTTTACTCCCTTAAAACCAAGTGATCCTGCACTAGACCAACATATAACTTCACCATTTTCATCTGTTATAGTTACTATAGTATTATTAAAGGTAGCTTGAATATATATTCTACCATTTACAATATTTTTTTTAACTTTTTTAGCCATGAATTACTATCCTCCTCCTATTTCTTCTTACCAGCAACGGTCTTCTTCTTACCTTTCCTTGTACGTGCATTCGTTTGAGTTCTCTGCCCTCTTACTGGCAAACCCTTTCTATGGCGTAATCCTTTATAGGTAGCGATATCCATAATACGTTTAATATTCAAATTAACCTGTGTTCGCAATCTTCCTTCAACAATACATTCATTTTCAATATACTGACGAAGTTTAGTTATTTCCTCCGAACTTAAATCATTTGGTTTTACATTGATATCTATCGAAAGATCCTTACATATCTTTTCAGCAGTAGATCTTCCTATACCATAAATATAGGTAAGAGAGATATGTAAGTGTTTATTGGGTAAATCTATTCCTGCTATTCTTGCCATATTACTACTACCTCTGTTTTTGCTTATGCTTAGGATTAGAACAAATTACTCTAAGTACCCTTTTTCTTCTTATAACTTTACAGTTATCACAAATTGGTTTAACACTTACTCTTACTTTCATAAGTCCTCCATTACAGTGTTCTGGAACGTATATGTCCCTTAGTTGTGGTTTGTCCCTGATAATGCATTTTTTGACTGGCATCAATTTGAGACATAAGATCTAAATCTACACCAACAAGTATCAGCATTGATGTGCCTCCAAGCAAATAAGTCACTTGTTGAGGAAGTCCCAATACTATTTGTACAATAGTAGGCATTATAGCAATAAGTGCCAAAAATAAAGAACCAGGTAAAATAATTCTATTTAATATCTTTAAAAAATACTCTTCCATATTTTCACTTCTAATTCCGGGAATAGTTCCACCATTTTCCCGTATATTTCTTGCAATTTCAATAGGATTTAAGGTAACTTGCGTATAAAAATAAGCAAAAAATATTATAAGGAGCGTAAAAACAATTATATAAAAAGGCCCTGTAGGGCGCAACCAATATAGTAAAGTAACAACAAACTCAGACTGAGAACCTAATCCTTGCAATATCTGTAAAGGGAATGTCATCAAAGATGAAGCAAAAATAACAGGAATAACCCCCGAAGGATTGAGCTTAAAAGGGATATATACATTTTGTGCACCATACATTTTTCTCCCTACTACGCGCTTTGCATAAAAAACAGGAATTCTTCGTTGTCCTTGCTGTTCAATTACTACCAAAGCCACCACAACAACAAATACAATGAACACTATGATGATATAAATTGCATTTAGCTGCCCTTCCTGCACCAAACGAAGCAAAGTAAACACTGCACGTGGCATCTGTGCTAAAATACCAGCAAAAATTATAAGAGAAACACCGTTTCCTATACCTCGTTGATTTATCTGTTCTCCTAACCAAAGCAAAAATACAGTACCAGTAGTTACCGTAAGCATAGCAAGAGGAGCATAATATAAAAATGATAAATTTATTGCATCAGGAATAGTTCGAGCATACTGAGTGACAACATATGATTGAACAAGACATACAATTACCGTAAAATTTCTTGTATACTTATGTATTCGCTTACGTCCCCCTTCTTCTTGAGATATCTTTTTAAGAGGAGGAAGTATTACCGTAAGCAACTGCATAATAATAGAAGTAGTAATATACGGAACAACCCCTAACATAAAAATAGAAAATCGAGAAAAAGCTCCTCCAGCAAAAAAATCAAGATAGTTTACTAAATTTACTCCTACAGAATTACTATTTTGATTTTGAAGAAAATATGAGTTCAATGCATCTAAATTTATTCCAGGAATAGGAATCGCAGCACCTAAACGAAAAATGAGCAAACAGAAAGCAGTAAAGAATACTCTCTGACGTAACTCTTGAATAGTAAAAATTGATCTAAGATTCATTGTTTAAATCCTCATTTTTACTATCAACAGTATTTTCATTTCCTTCTTTTTTATGAGAATTAGCTACATTTCCACCTGCTGCCTGTATCTTTTCCTGTGCTCCTTTTGACACAAGAATAGTCTCATCTACACTAATAGATTTAGATATTGTACCATTTGAAAGTATTTTTACATATACATCTTTAGAAGCAATAAGCCCTTTTTTATGTAAACTAATAATTGAAACAGTATCTCCACTATCAAAATGAGCATCTACACTATTCAATGAAATAATAACTGGTTCCATCTTAAAAAGGGCATTAGAAAAACCTCTACGAGGCAAACGTCTATATAAAGGCATTTGTCCTCCCTCAAAACCAAGTCGAACTCCTCCTCCTGACCGTGCTTTTTGTCCTTTTGTTCCTCTTCCTGCAGTACATCCTGTTCGAGATCCTGCTCCTCTCCCTAATCTTTTACGAGAACGAACCGTTCCTTTAGGAACACTAATCATTTGAAATCTCCTTCACTGAAATTAAGTGCTTAACAGTTTGTATCATCCCTTGTATAGACGCTGTGTTTTTATGAATAACACTACTATGCATCTTTCGTAATCCAAGCGCAATCAAGGTTGCTCTCTGATTTGGTTTACGCCCAATATCACTTCTTATCTTAGTTATTTGTACAGTATTTTGTGTTGCATTTTCCATCATAAACTCCTGACAATATCAATTAACTCCAAAAATTTTGTAATGTTTTTCCTCTATCAGAGGCTGCTTTACTTGCAGTTAACATTTGCTCAAACGCATCAAAGGTAGCTTTCACCATATTTATACTATTTCGCGATCCTAAAGATTTTGCTAAAATATCATGATACCCTGCCATCTCTAAAACAATACGCACAGGACCTCCTGCAATAATACCAGTACCAGGTGCCGCTGGACGAAAGATAATCTTAGCTTTCGATGATTTTCCTTCTACCCAATGAGGGATAGTTGTTTTATACATAGGCACCTTTACAAGAGCTCTCCTTGCTTTATTCACTGCCTTTCTTATAGCTTCAGAAACATCCGTTGCTTTTCCAAACCCATATCCAACCAAACCTTTTTTATTTCCTACAATAACAAGAGCAGAAAATGAAAACCGTCTTCCTCCCTTTAATACTTTTGCAAGACGTCTAATACCTATGAGGTTTTCTGTAAATTCTGGCTGAGTAGTATCTTTATTTTTAGGGGTAAATGCCACTACAATATCTCCTATATTTTTATTTCATTTGATCTTAATGTATCTACAAACGATCTAATAACACCATGAAATTTAAGACCATTTCTATCAAACACTAAACTATTGACATTAGCTTCTTTAAGTCTTTGAGCAAAAAGTTGAGCAAGACTCTTTACCGATTCTACTGTTACATTTTTTCTTTCCATTTCTTTTTCAATACTAGAGATTGCACACACTGTGTCTTGCTTATTATCATCAATAGCTTGTGCAAAAATATTTCTATTAGACCTATATATAGTTAAGCGTAATTTTTGTTCAGTACCATGTATTTTGGCACGTATCTTTCTTTTACGCTTTATTTTACGCTGTAACTTTGGAACAATTTTTTTATTTAATAATTTTATCATATATACATATCCTTGCACACAGTACCTACATATAGAGAGTACTATTTATTTTTTGCCTGTTTTACCTTCTTTTCTACGTATAATTTCATCACTGTACTTAATACCTTTTCCTTTATAAGGCTCTGGTTTACGCAAACTACGTATCTCAGCACTTACCTGACCAACTTTCTGTTTACTTATACCCTCAACAATCACAGTATCTTGCTTTGGTGTTTGTATACTAATTCCTTCAGGCACAAAATACTCAAAAGATGTTGAATACCCAACATTAAAAGTAACAGATGCTCCTTTTGATTCAGCACGATACCCCACACCTACAAGAGTAAGTGTTTTACTAAACCCTTGTGAAACTCCTATAACCATATTATACACTAATTGTCTATACAACCCATACATTTGCCTAGCTCTCTTCTCTTGATTAGTAGGAACAATAGTACATTTTTTATCATCTATCTCACAACGAATTTCGGGAACACATTTTTCCTGTAATGTTCCTTTTGGGCCATTTACTGTAATCATAGTATCACTTACTTCTATTGTAACACCATTTGGAATTTCAATAGGAATTTTTCCTATACGTGACATAATTCCTCCTCTGTAGTATGAGAAATAATACAAATAGCACTCTCTACCAGATGGAACATATAAGCTCTCCTCCAACTTTCATTTCACGTGCTTGCTTATCAGTTAATACACCCTTTGAAGTTGAAATAATAACAGTGCCAAAACCATTTCTTACTCGTTGTATATTTCTATATTTTGAATAAATTCTTCGTCCTGGCTTTGATATTTTCTTTATTTCATGAACAACAGGCTTCATAGATTCATCATATTTCAATGTAATCGTCATTGTTTTTATTGATTGAGAATTATCAATTTCATAGCTCTCAATATACCCTTCTAACTGCATAACTCGAACTATTTCTTGATTAATCTTTGAATTTTTCACCACTAACTGTTCATGCTGTGCCATGTATGCATTTCTAATCTTAGTTAACATATCTGCTATTGGATCTGATACTGCCATTTCCCCCTCCTACCAACTTGATTTTCTCACTCCAGGTATATACCCTTCGCTTGCATATTTTCTAAAGCATATTCTACAAAGTTCAAACCTTCTCATAAAACCTCTTGGTCTTCCACATAACTTACATCGATTTACACGTCTTGTAGAAAATTTAGGAGATTTTTCTGCTTTAACAATCATTGATTTTTTTGCCATAAATTTATATATCCTTTTTATTTACATACCTACACTTACTTCATAAAAGGAAGCTGTAATTTCTCTAATAAAGCAATAGCCTCTTCATCTGTTTTTGCAGTTGTGCAAAAAGTAATATTTAAGCCTATAACCTTATCTATTTTATCATAATCTATCTCTGGAAAAATAATATGTTCTTGTATTCCCAAAGAATATGAACCGTGACCATCAAAACTATTTTTCTTAATACCTCTAAAATCACGAACACGAGGAAGCGCAATATGTATTAAACGAAAGAGAAATTCATACATTCTTTTTCTTCGCAATGTTACTTTCGCTCCAATTGGCATACCTTCACGCAGCTTAAAATTTGCAATAGATTTTTTTGCTTTTGTAATTACTGCCTTTTGTCCTGTAATGATACTTATTTCCTGCATAACATTTTCTACTCGCTTCTTATTTTGTATAACATCACCAACTCCAGAACTGACAACTATTTTTGTGAGCTTTGGCACTTGCATAGGAGTAGTATAATTAAATTGCTTCATGAGTTCAGGGACAATAGTATCTTTATATAATTCATTTAATAGTATTGCCATTATAATACTTCCCTTGTTTTTTTAGAAATTCTTTCTTTTTTACCATTTTCAATTTTTATTCCCGCTCTCGTTTTCTTTCCTTTTGACACTAACATAACATTAGAAATATGCAAAGGAGCTTCAATAGAAATAATTCCTCCCTTCTCTTGCTGTGATTTAGGTTTTACTGCTTTTTTAATAAGATTTAATCCTTGCACAATAATTTTATCCTTACCAACACTCACAACCTTCCCTGTTTTTTTCTTATCTTTCCCTTGAGTAATCATTACTGTATCATTCTTTTTAATATAAGACATTATAATACCTCCGGAGCAAGTGATATAATTTTCATCTGCCCTCTATCACGTAATTCTCTTGCAACAGGACCAAACACACGTTTTCCACGCGGATTAAAAGAAGCATCAAGAATAACACATGCATTATCATCAAAACGAATATATGTTCCATCACTGCGTCTTGTCTCTTTACTTGTTCTTACAATCACTGCTTTTTGTACGCTTCCTTTTTTTACTTGAGATGTTGGTATTGCTCCTTTTACTGCCACAGTAATAATGTCTCCAAGATGTGCAATATAGTGTTTTGTACCCCCTAATACTTTGATACATTCTACTACTTTTGCACCACTATTATCTGCTACTGTAAGCACTGTTCCTGCCTGAATCATAATTTCTCCTTAGCTTAAAATACTATTGTGCACGCGAAATAATAGAAAGCATTGCCCATTTTTTATGCTTACTTATAGGACGAGACTCTATTACTCTCACAATATCTCCAATATTTGCTTCATTATTTTTGTCATGTGCAACTACTTTTTTTGTTACTCCAATAAACTTTTTATACAGCGGATGCATCTTTCTATTTTTAATTGCTACCACAATGGTTTTATCCATTTTATTACTAACAACTTCTCCTTGAAATATTTTTTTATTTTCTGCTGCCATATCTTTCTCCTCTTACTCTTGTGTTTCTTGATCATTACTTTGTATATTTTGTACATCTTGAGAATGATCAAAATTATACATTCTTGTCAAAACTCTCGCTAATTGACGTCTTACAGTACGTAACTCAAGAGGATTATTTATTTGTCCCATAACTTTTTTTACACGCAACTCATGATTTTTTTTTCGCAACTCATCGCGTTTCAATACTAATTCTTCAAAAGTCATTTCAGCAAAACTATTTTTCATCTTATCCTCTCTTTGCAAACTTTGCTTTTAATGGAAGTTTACCAATAGCACTGCGTATAGCTATTACAGCTACTTCCTCTGATACACCAGCAATTTCAAATAACACTTGTCCACGCTTAACACATGCAACCCATTGATCTAAATTACCTTTTCCACTCCCCATTCTTGTTTCTGCAGGCTTACGTGTATACGGATAATCAGGAAAAATTCTAATCCATACTTTTCCTCCCCGTTTCATTTTTCGTGAAAGAGCAATTCTTGTTGCTTCAATTTGACGAGAAGTTACATAGTTATGTGTTAACGCAATAACTCCGTACTCTCCAAAAGCAATACTGTTTCCTCTCGTAGCTTCACGAAGAAGACGTGTCCGAACCTGTCGCATCTGCTTTCTATGTTTTACTCGCTTAGGACTAAGCATAGCTATTTTCCTCCCTCTTTCGTTTGTGCAGAATATTCATAGTATAAAGAACGTGAGTTACCAGATGATTTCATTATCTTTCCAGCATCAAGACGCTGTTCTTTTCTATAAATCTCTCCCTTAAATATCCATATCTTTACCCCTATAGCCCCATAAGTAGTCATTGATTCAGTAAAACCATAATCAATATCTGCTCTCAGAGTATGTAATGGAATACGCCCTTCCTTAACAGTTCTATGCTGAGTCATTTCAGCTCCATTCAAACGACCAGACAATTTTATCTTTACTCCTTGCACTCCTGCTTTCATAGCACTTGCTAATGCCATTTTTAGAGTACGTCTCCATGCAGTTCGCTGCTTTAATTGGCGTGCTATATGTAATGCCATAAGCTGTGCATTAGATTCAGGCTTATTTATCATACGTATCTTAAGTAATATCTTATGAGAAGAATACTTTGACAATTTAGCAGTAAGTTTTTCTATATTTGCACCCTTTACTCCAATAAGTACTCCTGGCTTTGAAGTATACACAATCAGAGTTATTCTTTGAGGATACCGTATAATTTCTACATCAGAAATATCCGCATTAGTCAATTCAGGCAATTTTGCCATAGCTTTTCGTATAGCAAGATCTTCATGCAACTTTGCAAGATATTCTTTTCCAGACGCATACCAATTTGAGCGCCATAATTTATTAATACCTATTCTTAATCCATAAGGATTTACTTTTTGACCCAAATGTTACTCCTTCCCTTTTAAGCTATCTTCTAATTCAACTGTTATGTGACTCATTCTTTTTAACAGAACATCAGCACGCCCTCTTGCTCTTGGCCACATACGTTTCATTCGTGGCCCCTCGTTTATCACTATATTTTTAACAAATAAATGAGATTCATCTAACTGTGAATCTTGAGATAAAGCATTGGCTGCCGAAGATTGTGCTACTTTTTTAATCAATTTTGCTGCAGAATGCGGCATAACTTGGAGATAGGCCATCAATTCTGTATACGGTCTTTTTTTAAGAGTATTTGCTACCCTTCTTGCCTTAAAAGGAGAAATACGCGCATATCTATGAATACTTTTATATATCATATACTACCTCTTAACCTTTTTATCAGAACCAGCATGTCCATAAAATATTCTTGTAGGAGAAAATTCTCCTAACTTATGTCCTACATGTTGTTCAGTAATATACACAGGAATAAATTTTTTTCCATTATATACCGAAATTGTAAATCCAACCATATCTGGTATAATAGTAGATTCTCTTGAATAAGTTTTTATTACTATTTTTTTATCAGAACTTTTTGCATGTGCTACTTTTTTTAATAAACTATTTCGTACAAAAGGTCCTTTTTTTACTGATCTTGACACTATATACCTCTTACTTTTTCTTCTTTACAAGAAATTTACTTGAAATTTTATTTTTCTTTCTTGTTTTATATCCTTTAGTAGGCATTCCCCAAGGAGACACAGGATGTCGTCCTCCAGATGTTCGCCCTTCACCTCCCCCATGTGGATGATCATGAGGATTCATAGCAACCCCTCGCACTTTAGGACGTCTTCCTAAAATACGAGCCATCCCTGCTTTCCCAAGACTAACATTGGTAGTTTCTTCTCCTCCAACAGCACCAATAGTTGCTTTGCAACGTCCAAGCACCATTCTTATTTCTCCTGAAGGCAATTTAAGGTTAACGTATTTTCCTTCTTTTGAAGAAACTATCGCATAATTCCCAGCAGAACGTGCCATAACCCCTCCTTTCCCGAGGGTAAGCTCTATATTATGTACGGCATTACCTAAAGGAATATTTTCAAGAGGAAGACAAGTACCGACTTTTGGTTCAGCTTTTTCTGCACTGATAACTATGTCTCCTACCTTTATACTTTTTGGAGCTAAAATATATCTTTTTTCACCATCTACATAATGCACTAAACATATATCAGCACTTCTATTAGGATCGTATTCAATACTGGCAATTTTTCCTGGTATGTTTATTTTATCCCTCTTAAAATCAATATATCGATACAATTTTTTTGTGCCACCTCCTCTACGGCGCACAGAAATAGATCCAGAACCAGCTCTTCCACTTATACGTTTTTTTCCTTTTGTAAGCGACTTAAGTGCACTCGATTCTGTGAGATGATCATATGTTCGAGAAACTCTAAATCGTAATCCCGGAGTAATTGGCTTTCTTGATCTAACACCCATATTTATACACCTTCAAATATTGAAATACTATCACCTTGCTTTAGAGTGATAATTGCCTTTTTATAACTACTTGTATTTCCTACAAACTTCCCTTGTCGTTTCTTTTTACTATTTACATTTATTACTCTACATGATAAAGGTATCACTTGATAGAGAGTTGTAATTGCTTCCACAATCTCTTTTTTATTTGCTTGTTTTAGCACCTTAAATATATACTTATTTTGCTCTTTACTTATATTTGATTTCTCAGTAAGAAGAGGAGTAATAATAATTTTCTCAGGATACTTTTGCATATCTTTTCTCCTTATCTAAAAAATCATTTAATTTTATAATAGCATCTTTTGTTATCAAAATTAATTTACTGTAAAGCAACGATTTTATTTCCAATTTATTAAAAGTAAATACTTTTATCCATGGAATATTTTTTGCAACTCTTTTAAGCTGTGCATTATCATCGGAAATGATAAATATCATAGGTGTTTTCTTTGCATTAAAAGATATAATTCTTTCATAAAATTCTTTTGTTTTTGTATTTAGTAATTGCTCATTAAAATCAATAACTTGCAACTGTTTATCTTGAATTTTTTTTGAAAACAAACTACGATACGCTACATTACGAATTTTTTTTGGCAAAGTAACACTATAATCACGAGGCTGTGGACCAAAAACAGTTCCTCCGCCTACCCATACTGGTGAACGCCTACTTCCTGCACGAGCTCGCCCCGTACCTTTTTGTCGCCAAGGCTTTCGATTTGAATAGTTTACATCACTACGCCCTTTCGTTGCAGCTGTTCCTTGTCGAGCATTTGCTAATTGATTTTTCAAAGCATAGTATATAGAGCCTTCACTAATTTTAGAAGCAAACACTGTATCGTTTAGCTCTACTGACTCTACTATTACTCCATTACTACTTATCACTTCAAGATTCATTCACTACTCCACTTCTTTGTTATTTTCTACACTGGTATTTTCTACAATATGAACTACTTTCTTCACTGATGGTCTAATGCGAATAGGTGCATTTACTGCTCCTGGTACAGAGCCTTGTATCAACAAACGATTATATTCTTTATCAATACTAATTACCCGCATATTCTGAAGAGTAACCGTATTATTTCCCATTCTTCCTGCACCTTTCGTTCCTTTTCTTTTTCGAGATGGATCTGCAGATTGTCCTGAAGAACCTATATGTCTATGAAATTTAGAACCATGTCCTGCTGGACCTCCATGTACACCATGTCGTTTCATTACTCCTTGATAGCCTCTTCCTTTTGCACGCCCACTAACATCTACATATGTCACGTACTCAAAAATTTCAACTCCAATTTCATCACCAATATTCTTATCTTCAAAGCCTTTGCTTTCAAATAACACAGAACGACTTTCAATTCCTTCAGAAAAATACCCTAGCTGTGGCTTATTTAGCAATGCCGCTTTTTTCTTAAAAGCAGAAAGAATTTTAGCAGAATATCCATTTTTTTCTTCTGTACGTTCACTTACTACCACATTTGGCTCAACACTAATGATAGTTACAGGTATGATTTTTCCTTTATCATCAAATATCTGTGTCATTCCTATTTTTTTTGCATACAACTCTTTCATATTACTCATAGACATACCTTATGTATTGATGATATGATGCACATACATACCATCTTCTATCCTTTTAGTTTACTGTTTTACCTGCACTTCTACCCCAGCAGGTATATCCAATTTCTGCAAAGCATTCATTACTTCAGGGCTTGGATCCATTACATCAATGAGACGAGTAAAAGTTCTCATCTCAAACTGCTCACGAGATTTTTTATTTACATGAGGTGAGCGCAATACTGTAAATTTCTCTATTTTTGTTGGAAGAGGAATAGGACCAACAACTCCAGCTCCTAATTTTTTTACTGATTCAACTATACTTTTTGCACCTATATCTGCCAATTTCGAATCAAATGATTTCAGCTTTACTCTAAAACGTTGATTATCCATATCCTCTTCCTTATTGTGTATTACTACTATCTTTATACATATTTATATATAACTGTACATGCTTCTATAAAAAGCATGCACAATATTTTCTTATTCAAGAATATCAGTTACTTGACCACTTGCTACTGTTCTTCCGCCTTCACGAATTGCAAAACGCAATCCTTTATCCATAGCAATAGGTTTAATAAGTGTCACCTCAATTTCAGTATTATCACCAGGCAATACTATTTCAGTTCCACCAGAAAGAACTATCTCTCCTGTTACGTCAGTAGTTCTAAAATAAAATTGTGGACGATACCCGCTTGTAAAATTGGTATGTCTTCCTCCTTCTTCTTTACTGAGAACATAGATTTGTCCCTTAAATTTTGTATGAGGAGTGATAGAACCTGGTTTAGCAACAACTTGCCCTCGTTCTACTTCATCTTTATCAACACCACGAAGCAATAATCCTACATTATCACCTGCTTGCCCTTCATCAAGAATCTTATTAAACATTTCAACACCAGTACATACTGCTTTACGTGTTTCGCGTATACCTACAATTTCAATTTCATCACTTGTATTGATTTTTCCAAGCTCAACTCTTCCTGTAACTACAGTACCACGTCCTTGAATAGAGAATATGTCCTCTATAGGCATAAGAAATGGCTTTTCTACATCTCTTTCAGGAACAGGAAAATATTCATCCATAGCTTTAAGCAAATCATCTATTGCTTTTGTCTTAGATTCATCTTCCATATTTTCCATTGCTTGAAACGCACTTCCTTTAATAATTGGAATTTCATCACCTGGAAAATCATATGAACTTAGTATTTCTCTGATTTCTTCTTCTACCAATTCTACCATTTCTTCATCATCAACAAGATCTGTTTTGTTCAAAAATACAATAATCTTAGGAACACCTACCTGTCGTGCAAGAAGAATATGCTCTCTTGTTTGAGACATTGCTCCATCTGGTGCAGATACTACAAGTACAGCACCATCCATCTGAGCTGCTCCAGTAATCATATTTTTAATATAGTCTGCGTGACCTGGACAGTCTACATGAGCATAATGACGGTTTGGGGTTTCATACTCTATGTGTCGAGTATTTATAGTGATACCTCTTGCTTTTTCTTCAGGTGCATTATCAATATCTTCATATTTCAATGCTTTTGATCCCATTGCTTTTGCACTATACATGGAAATTGCTGCAGTCAAGGTAGTTTTTCCATGATCTACATGCCCAATAGTACCTACATTTACGTGAGGTTTATTACGTTCAAATTTTGCTTTTTCTGCCATATGCAGCCTCCTTAAGTTTTTAATTGCTTTAATAGCAAAATAAATTCAAAAAAAACAATACGGCTTCTCTCTTGTCAGAAATATACAGTCGAGACATTGAAAAAACCGTTATCTGATACTTGGTATACTACTAAGCACCAGAACCTGCTTTTAATAATAACATATCATTACTATTACAATACTATAATAGTAATACAATAACTTATTATAGCATACACAGTATACTATGACAAGTTCTTTATACTTCTATAAGTATAGCATATAACAATCATAGCAATGGCTACACTACCAACGATAGTGCGAAAATGCCTTGTTTGCTTCTGCTGTTCTATGCGTTTCTTCTTTCTTCTTAAATGCTACACCAGTGGAATTAAATGCATCTAAAAGCTCGTTACCTAGCTTTTGTGCCATAGATTTACCACTGCGTTTTCTTGCTCCCATAATAACCCAACGAAGAGCAAGGGCTTGTTTTCTATTAGCACTTATTTCCATAGGAATTTGGTAGGTAGCTCCTCCTACTCTCCTTGATTTCACTTCTAATTCAGGCTTAATGTTATCAATGGCCTTATGAAATGTTTCAAGAGGATTAGCATCAATTTTCGTTTTCAAAAAATCAAGCGAATCATACACAATACGTATTGCGGTTGCTTTCTTTCCTTGCCACATCAATGTATTGATAAGTTTAGACAGAACTGCGTCTTTATACCTATAATCGGCTTCATACGATATTGGTGCTTTACTGTATTTTTTACTCATATTTTTTGTCCATTCTTTTTTTTATGTGTAATTACGCCTTTGGTTTTTTCGTTCCATATTTTGAACGTCCACGATTTCTTTTTTCTACCCCAAGAAGATCTTTTGCTCCTCTTACTATATGATAACGAACCCCTGGTAAATCTTTTACTCTTCCTCCACGAATAAGCACAACAGAGTGCTCTTGAAGATTATGTCCTTCGCCTGGAACATAGCCTGTTACTTCTATACCATTAGTAAGGCGAATACGTGCTACTTTCCGCAGTGCAGAGTTAGGTTTTTTAGGAGTAACTGTCATAACACGAGTACAGACTCCACGCTTTTGAGGACATTCCTGCAATGCAGGAGATTTTGTCTTTTTAGTAGTTTTCTTTCTTCCTTGTCGAACCAATTGATTGATTGTTGGCATGTATCTTTATATTCCTTTTATGATATTCCTTTATTTATTTTATCTAAAACTTTTTTTTATAATCTGCTTTAGACTTCTTATTGTACTATGTTCTAGAAAAATTGTAAAGTGTTTTTTAGAAAAAATTTGTACTTTTACCATCTTGTGTGAACCCCTAAAATCCATGATAGTAATTATACTGTACTATTATCAAAATAATAAGAAAAATAAGTAATTAAAATTTCAATGTAACACTTAAAATCGCAATCAAGTGGTGGAAAATATGGTATCATAGAAGTATGAACGATACAGAAAATACTGATTATATATCAATTGATGCACCAGCAACTCACTATGATATGCTTTTAGAAAAAATGAACAGTATGACAGAAAAGATGGATAGTATTAACACAAGTATGACAGAAAGAATTGATAGCGTAAACACCAGCATGACAGAAAGAATGAATAGTATGGCAGAAAAGATGGATAGTATTAACACAAGTATGACAGAAAGAATTGATAGCGTAAACACCAGTATGACAGAAAGAATAAACAGCGTAAATACCAGCATGACAGAAAAAATGAATAGTATGGCAGAAAGAATTGATAGCGTAAACACCAGCATGACAGAAAAAATGAATAGTATGGCAGAAAGAATTGATAGCGTAAACACCAGCATGACAGAAAAAATGAATAGTATGGCAGAAAGAATTGATAGCGTAAACACCAGCATGACAGAAAGAATCGATAGCGTAAATACCAGCATGACAGAAAAAATGAATAGTATGGCAGAAAGAATAGATAACGTAAACACCAGCATGACAGAAAAAATGAATAGTATGGCAGAAAAGATGGATAGTATTAACACAAGTATGACAGAAAGAATAGATAGCATAATCACCAGCATGACAGAAAGAATCGATAGCGTAAACATCAGCATGACAGAAAGAATAAACAGCGTAAATACCAGCATGACAGAAAGAATAAACAGCGTAAATACCAGTATGACAGAAAGAATGAATAGTATTCAAACAAATATGACAGAAAAAATAAACAGTGTAAATGCAAATATCAAAACTATATATTGGATATTAGGCATACACTTTGCTATTACATTGACAGGATTTTCGCTTATTTTTTCCCAACTGTTTAATTTTTAATGCTGTGGAGATTGATATACATTATTTTAGAAAAACATCCTTTGTAGTAGACCTTTCTTATACTGCTTTGTAAGTTCTACTTGTTTCTGTGTGAGAGATATTTTTGTGTCTACACTCTGCAGAAAAGATCTTATCTTTTGTTGTTCGGGGAAGGAAGGTAGTAATACTTTTTCTTGAGAATAATCCTTAAAATACATATGAGGAATAACACTTCCAATAATATATTTTAAAGTACAATTCTTTGTAATACACTGTATAAAAAATATACATTAACTTTTTCTTGTTTACTCATCTAATAGTAGTATAGCAATACAGCCGTTATGTGAATCTTCATCTTGTGAAAGCCTTGCATTTCGCACTTGATTCTGGAATCTGCATTATATTATATAAAAACTTTAGGAAAATATTTATATAATATGCTAAAGAAACGAAAAATAATGCCGAAATACCTTGATTTTTTTTCAATTTTTATCTAAACTTATAGTAAAAACAAACAGTAAAAAATATGCTTAGGAGGCAACCATGGTTATCAATCATAATTTAAGTGCAGATTTTGCAACCAGAGTGAATAATATGAAAAATACATCTATTCGCTCAAGTATTCAAAAGTTATCTTCTGGATTAAAAATAAATAACGCAGGAGACGATGCGGCTGGACTTGCAATATCTGAGAAAATGAGAGCCCAGATTAGAGGAATGCAAAGAGCTTCTAGTAATGTGCAAGAAGCATACTCATTTATAGAAACTGCAGAGGGATACCTTGCTGAATCAAATGATGTTCTACTGCGTATTCGTGAGCTCTCTATTCAAGCAGCGAATGGCATTAATTCTGGTGAAGATATTGAACTTATCAATGCTGAAATCGATCAGCTTGTGCAAGAAATAGATAGGGTTGCAAGAGATGCTCGGTTTAATGAAAAACCTCTCTTTATTGATGGAGGTAGCTCAATAAGCTTCCATGTGGGACCTAATCCAGATCAAAATATCTCTGCTACTATTGGAGATACGTCAGCTACAGCATTAGGACTCCTTGAAGAAGGAGAACAAATACCTTCATTAAGCATATTGGATACTGAAGATGCAAATCGTGTTATTGGGAGAGCAGATAGTGCATTAAAGGCAATTTCTTCACAAAGAGCTGAGTTAGGAGCTATTCAAAGCAGATTTAGTTATTTACAACAAGGACTTGAAATAGGAACAGAAAACTTACAAGCTGCAGAATCAAGTATCAGAGATACTGATATGGCAACAGAAGTTTCTACACTGGTAAAAAATCAAATACTCGCTCAATCTAGCCTTGCTATGCTTGCTCAAGCAAACACAAATCCTCAATCTATCCTCAGCTTACTAAACTAAACGAGCTTTTGCAATAATGAAAACAAAAATGTAATCACATAGATATGTGATTACATTTTTTATATTAAGTAGTATTATATTGTTCCGACTATCATAATAGTATGGATATACCTGGCTTACCTTCCAATAATTCGGGAAACATTGATACCCAAAAACTCATTCAGGATCTACTGGATGCGGAAAGGATACCTATCACTAATCTTGAAGAAGAAATTGAAGAGGATAAAAATAGAATTACCCTCTGGCAAGATGTGGAAGATACTATGGAAAAACTTCAGTCTTCTGCAAGAGATATATATAAATTAGACAATTCTTTCGATACATTTTCAGTAAGTAGCGATACCCCAAGTGTTATATATGCTTCTGCTCGAAGAGGGGCACTTACAGGAGAATTTCTTATAAAGGTAGTACAAACAGCCAGTGCTGATAGATGGATAAGTGGATATGTGTCAGACGATTACATAGTAAAAGCAGGAAACTATACCTTAGCTATAGGACAAGAACGCATTAGTGTAGAAACTAACGCGACAAATATCAGTAGTTTTGTAGAAAAACTGAATAAAAAAGCAAAAAATCTATTACAGGCAAAACTGCTTCGAAAAGGAAGCCAAGAAAAAGAGCAAGTTCTATTGTTAGAGAGCTTGAAGATAGGAAAAAATCAAAAATTACGTTTATCAAAAAACTTTGAAGCTCTGGCATTAGATATACAGCTTATTGAACATAAAAATGATATTTACTCTCATACTGTTGCTCTTACGAGTAAGCATATAGAGAGTGCCAAAAGTAATGTAAATCTTTTTTTCGATGCTACTATAAAAAAAACAGATATAACCATACCTACACAAACAGCACAGCTTCGCTTACATCCAGGGGCATTGGGGACAGTTCGTGTTTCTGGTATACCGCAAAATTTACTCAACTCAACAAAAGCGGTGCTAAAGCTATCGTTTATCTTTGATACTATACAAGATAATGCTACTGCAACTACTACACAGGCTACAGAGTCTTTTTCTGAATCATCTATAAAAGAACAATCAAGTACTCCTACGGCTACCCTTGAAGACATATCAATACCGTTTAGTGCTGTGAATAATCTGCTTGATACAGCAAAGACAAGCACTACACTCCCTGTACTGATAAGCGATAAGACATCTTCTCATCCTAACGCAGTATTTCTTTCTATTGATACTACCCGTATATCAAAGAATAGTATTATCTCAACAGAGATTGATATTACACAAATACGACACAATGATGAGATTGTGTTTACAGTTATAAATCCTCTTACAAACTATGATCTACAATATATTGATGCTATCGTATTTGAAGAATCAAGTTCTCGTACGCTTGTTCCGAGAAATCCAGTAAGTCATGCTCAAAACGCTATCATTGAGTACAATGGCATTGAGGTGGAGCGTGATAGTAATGATATTCTGGATGTGATACCTGGATTGACATTGCATCTTAAAAAAAAGTCTGATCAAGAGGTTACTATTAGTGTCACCAATAATGTGGAAGATGTAAAAAATGATATTATCTATTTTATTGGGCGGTATAATCAACTTATGAGAAAACTTAATATTTATTCAAGTTCTCGCCCTGAGGTATTGAATGATATTACTTTTGAAACACAAGAAGAGAGAGATACAGCATTGGATAATTTAGGAAAACTTTCAAGTAATTTTGGAATTTCTCGCATTATTACAAACTTAGAGCGTATTACGACTCAGCAATATTCTAATCCTATTGAGATACGCTTTGCGTCTTTGCGTGCTATTGGAATAGAACGCAATTTTGGAAGTAGTCAATCAGTGGCAGGAAACAGGTATCTTAATATAGATGAGCTACAGCTTAGTAATTCTCTTGAAAATAGTTTTGATGGAGTAAAATATTTATTTGCGGTAGATCAAAATAGCGATTTTAGGGTCGATTATGGGATAGCATATCTCATGTATGATGAATTGGAAAAATACTTGCAAACAAATGGAATAATACGGCAAAGAGTAAATGCTCTTAATCGTGGTATACAGACAAAAGAAAGAAATGTTAGCAATGCTTTAGCAAACTTAGACAGAACAGAGAAAAATTTACGACGAAAATATGGCTTAATGGAGCAGTCCTTACAAGAGCTAGAATCAACCCAAAATACCCTTAATTTATTTAACAATACCAATCGCTAAATTGTATTTGCTTATGTATATACTTTTACATAAAAGCACGATAGATACTACAATAAACATACATGAAACTTTTTATAAACGATGAAAAGATTGATATTCAATTAGGAGAAGAACTCTATTTGTCTGATGTTCTTGAATCTATTGAGTCTCAAATACAACATGCTGGTGGAATTATCTCGGCTATACTTGTAAATGATAAAAGTATTGATTTTTCTAATGATGCATGGAAGCAGATTGCGGTGCATTCTATCAATACTCTTCATATAGAAGCAGACGCTCCTGAGCTTACACGAAAAAAACTTTTCGATTCATTTTTACAGTACCTCTACAATATACAATCATTTGCTTTACAAAAGGAGGATACTGAAGAACAAGCACAGCAGAGACAACTCTTTTTAGAGAACAGTACCTTAGCACAGGAGCTAGAACAGCTTATATCTGGCATTGATATGCTTATGGTAGAAGACATTACACAGCATTCTATACGCATACCGTTACAAAAGGCTTTTTCTTTGCTTGGATTATTTCAATCTCCGCCTCAAATACAGTATAATGAAGAGGCATGTACTATACTAGAACAAAGTATAGAGCATATCAAAAAATATAGAAACGGTCCTTTTTCTTCAATACAGCAATGGAATGAGGCAGTACATTCTATACTGCAACAAGCTGATGATATAAAACAGCTTTCGTCCATTGTGCATAGTGCTGATGCTATGATTATCGGCAATACTGTTATATCGCATATTGAATCTATAGATAAGTATCTTTCTGTTATACAATATCCTCCCGAACATTGCCATGATACACAGGCATACGATCAGCTTTACAGTGAACATACTCAAAGTCTTGATACTATATTCAAAGAATTAGAACCAGCAATACAACATACTGATTGGGTTACGGTTGCAGATATTATGGAGTATGAGATAGCAGCATTACTAGAAACATATGCAAAAACACTGCTCCATGATTATAGCAATGAACCATAAGAACACAACTGTTACTCATAGCACTACCACTACAGAGGATGGATTGTTTTCTCATCCTCAATTAACGCACAATAAGTATAGCGTACAGTGTAACTCTGTACAAGAGACAAAAGAAACTGCATTGCAATGGCTACAAACATATGTCGCATATATTGAGACAACATCAGTAGTACTTTTGTATGGAAAAATTGGTGCTGGAAAATCATTATTTGTACGATTTTGTTTAGAATATTTAGGCTGTCTTGATTTGTATGATCAATTTAGTAGCCCTAGTTTTTCTTTAGTACATGAATATGAGCTAGCTCCCCATACGATGAACACTGAGCATACTAGCCTCTCTATTGCAGATACAATACATAGCGTACAGCATATTGATTTATATCGATTACATCATCAAGATGAATTATACGATATTGACATTTTTTCTGTAGAACATGCTCTCTATTTTGTTGAATGGCCTCATAAAATACCGTATGATTTTTTTCTGCAACTACAAATCCCTATTTCTGCACTCTATTTTACATTGCTTGATGAAACTGTCCGTACCATTACATTTGCTGATGATTCCACACATACTAAAAAACTAATACAATAAAAACAATGAAACACACGCATACTGATATCTTTGATATGCTATATATTGATGGTAGCTTACACACAAGTATGAGTCTTCGCTGGGAAAGAAGAGAGCGTATGCCACATACACAGGATAGTCATGCTTACCACAGTAACTATCGTATACTACAACAGGCAAGCACAACACTTTCCACCTATGATATAAAACAAAGCCGTTCTGAAAAACTTCCTCTTCTCTGTGATGAGCTTAGGGCACACTGTGAGGGTACATATGAGACATTGCAAGCGGTGTGTGTATGCATAGGGCCTGGTTCATTTACTGGCATACGATCTTCTCTTGCTTTTGCAAAGGGGCTCTGTTGTGGAAATGGCATTACTCAACTGATTACTCTTACTTCGTTTGATATTATTGCACAGGCATATTGTTCATATCGTCCACTCATTGCTCTCTGCGATGCTCGTGGGCATCGGTATGTAGGGCAAACATTTATACAACATACTGAAACTGAAAGAAAAAAAAATGATACTCATAGTGCTTCTTCTATAGATACTACCGATTACATACAAGAGCGGGAGCTGTTAGATATTCATACTTTGCATACAACGATACAGGCGTTACAGCAGTCTTTGCACCAGCAAGATCCTATTGTATATATTGCAGGTGAACCTGCAGCATTTCTCCATACACAGCTACACGAGCAGTATAGTCGCTATTATGCAATGAGCTACGATACTACCGATACCGCTTCATTATTGCGACTTCCTCATATGCATTGGAATGAGATACAGTGTATGCATGCTATGTCTATTGTTTCATTTCGAAAATTTTTGCATGAAGATTTTAGCTCTATGGATAGCATTCCACTCTATGGAAAGCACTACATATAACTATATTGGTAGTGCATATGTATTAAAGGCTATCCTTTGTGTTTTTATTGATCTTTTTTTGAATTTTTGATCCTAATTGAGATGCGATTGCATTGCCTGTATGTGCTTTTGCTTTCTCAACTGCAACTATATTTTCTGCTTGGATATGCTCCCATAACTCCTCACGATACACTTTAACATGAGATGGTGCTTCAATCCCTACTTTTACTCCATCAGAGCGAATATCCACAATTTTTATCTTAATGTCGCCATTTATAACTATAACCTCGTCTTTTTTACGAGTCAATATAAGCATACTTATAGTATAGTATAAATTGTATAATAGCATAAATCATAATTTCCAAAATTATATACAGTAAGCTAACTTTACCAAATATTGAAAAGCAATAATGTAGAATATGACAAAAATTATAAATTGCTATATTTGATCTAACTATAAGAGCTTAATAATAAGGGAATAGCAATAAAGAACCTACTACATAAAATACACCAGATATTATGAAAGCAGAACCTAAAAAATAATCTCTTACTCTATCCTTATGATTCTCCTCTAAAATTTGCTCAGCACTTAATATTTCATCAGCATTAATTTCTACATTATAGTTGTTTTCAGTAGTAGTACAACTTGATAGTGATACTATCAATATCAATAAAAATATCGTTCTAAACTTCATATACTTATTATATATGTTTCTTTGATTGATGGGAGAGGGTGTTTCTTTCCCAGAATACCTTGTCTACATATCCTTGTATTGTATTATCTTGTACGGCATCCAATCTTTTTTGTGATATGCAGGCATAGTGTTCCGCTATATCCACTCCTATATATGTTCTATTCAATTTTTTTGCTACTACACAGGTAGTGCCTGACCCTACAAAAGGATCAAATACTATATCACCTTCATTACTGCTTGCTAGTATTAGCTTTGCCACGAGCTTCTCAGGCTTCTGTGTGGGATGCTCTGTATTTTCTGGCATAGACCAATACGGGATAGTGATATCGTCCCAAAAATTTGATGGATATGTATCTCTAAATCTCCCTTTTTCTGTTTCTTTCCAATCTTTAGGAGTGCCTTTTTCTTTATATGGAGCTATTACTTTTTTTCTTGTTTTTACCTTTTCTACATTAAAAGTAAATTCTTTTGACATTGTACAGAACCATATATCTTCATGGGCATTTTTCCAGTTACTTTTTGATCCTCTTCCTTTTTCTCTTTGCCATGTTATTCTATTTTGTATATGAAAATAGGTACGTGCTATTACATGTAAAGAGGAAGATGAGTACCAGTCTCCATGTATATATATACTTGCAGTGTCTTTTAGCATATGAACAATACTTTTAAGAAGTCTATCAATATACTGTGAGTATGTTTCTATGCTTACTTTCTTAAAGCTAATATTTTCAAACTGTTTATTGAGGTTATACGGAGGATCTAGTATGAGCAAATCTACACAGTTACTTGGCAAATACTTTGCTATTTCAAATATATCTCCTAGTATAACTTTATTACCTATACTTTCAATAGCTACTTTGTCTTTTATATGTGTTACTAATTTCTTGTATAAACAATCCTTCTCATGATCTTCTATTACCAGAGTTTTGTTCCGTTTGCTTCTTTCCATATTAGCTACTGCTTACTGTATTTTGCTCTCATCACTAAAAGTGATATATCATATGAAATACATTTTTACGAAGAAATATCTTCTCCTGTATCTAAGGCATGTTTTGTTCCCCATCCACTGTTAATACATTGTTTTGCAACATTATTGTTTGGGTTGATAAGAATAGGCCCTAATAAATTACATGTTATGTGTTGTAAATCTTGTTGCAATGTTAATATAGAATATACTAGCACATGCTCTTTTTCATCTTTGATATGTAACACTTCAAAGTCGTACGATTGCAATGAAAGTGTATAATCTTTTCGTACATCAAAAGGATTTACAAGATAAAACAATAAATCATGTTCTTCTACTGAACGTAATACTGCAATGGGATTTTCTTTGTATTGTTCAAGAAAAAATTGTTTATACTGATCTAAGCCAATTAATCCATACGGAAAATCAATGTGAGTAACAGCTTCAATCTTTAGCTCCTCTTCATTCTGCTTTTCTGTAACAGCAGTAGATGTTTCTCTTTCTTTTACTGCTACAACTTCTCTTGTAGTAGTATCAACTGATGAATGAAAACTATTATTATTTTGTTCTCCTTGTAATGTTTGCATATAGCTCATATATTCTCCTTTTCTTTATATATCAAAATATTTTTATTACTAATATGTTTTTTTCTCATTGTTGCATGTCCTTATTCATTAACAATTATCGTAGATAATTTAATAATGAAGTATTCATAATCTGATTACTCACTGCAAAGGTAGCTTGCTGTACTTGTTGTAACTCTTTTAGGCGTACAATAATATCTGAAAAATCAATGGCTAACTCTTCATTTATTTGAGCACTAATGTTTATAGTATCGTTTCTATCCATTTTTTCAAATACAATGTCTAAACGTTCTGAAACAGCTCCTACTTTTGCAAGATTTTCAAGGGTTGATTCAAGCGCTCTGTCAATAGCTCCCAAAATCTTCCCTCCGACTAATTCATGATTACCATTAAAGAGTGCATCTCGCAACTCAATAATACTTGCAAATACAGTTTCTTCATACGAGCTTGCTGAAGGAGCTACATTATTAGGAGGGCTGTTATCGGTTGTTATCCCTATATCTTGTAAAAAAGTACCTGCAACATCCTTAAGCCATAACTGTTCATTATTTGATCCTTCTATTACCAACTCTCCTGTAATGGGAGCACGTGATGCCCTAATCATAGCATCGGAATTATTTATCTTTTCAATAATGCTATTTATAGTATCTCCTTGTGATAACGCTATTTCTTCGCCATTTGCATACATAACAGAATCTTCTTGCAAGATAAAATTACCCACATCTTGATTACTATATATACGCGGATTGCCTGTCCACATAAGTCTGCTTCCTGCCAC
This sequence comes from Spirochaetia bacterium, assembly GCA_965226055.1. Classification (GTDB taxonomy): domain Bacteria; phylum Spirochaetota; class Spirochaetia; order WTKD01; genus CBDDCA01. The sequence goes on from CBDDCA010000005.1 coordinate 480,658, forward strand.
TCCATTACTTATGGTATTGTTGTCTGATATTCTCACTTGTACAGCAGTATCAGAACCAAGATACTCGACCGATGAAATTAAAGCTCTTCCTTTATCGGTAATGTTGGTACGTAATGCGTAAAAAGGAGGACGTGATGTTTTTGTTCCTCCAAACATATAGTTTCCATCTGAATCTTGCTGATTTGCTGCCTGATATAACGCTTCTATAATTTCATTTACTTCGACTGCCATGTTATGCGTATCAAAATCGTCAAAGGTTCCATTTGCTCCTTGTACTGCTAACTCCCGAACACGTTGCAGCAAGGTAACCATTTGCTGCATAGTTCCTTCGCTTAACTGTAGATCATCATATACACGGCGATTATGGGTAATAAATACTTTTGTACGTGTCAGCTGCGATTCATATCGACTTCCTAATGCGGCAGAAACAGGATCTTGTCGTAGTTTTTGAACTCTTTTCTGAGAATTTAACTGATTGTTATAGGTTATCGTTTCGCTTTTTTGATCATGGATGGCTGTACGTATGTTACTATGTGTTTGATAAAATCCTATTCTTCCTACCATATTGTTACTCCTTATTTCATTTCATTTTAAATTGCTAATAACGCTTCATATATTCTATCAAGGTTAGATAAAAATTTTGCTACTCCTTGATATGCAGTTTGAAATTTTACAAGATTTTGTAGCTCCTCGTCTAAGTCAACTCCACTTACCTCACTTTGCCGTGCCTGTAAATCTTGTAAAATACGTGCTTGTGTTTTTGATAATACTTCTGCTTCTTGTCCTTTTGCTCCTATGAGGGCTATACTATGTGAAAAGAAATTATCGTAAGACTCTACATTACTAAGCCCTAGCTGTTTTGTACGTAATGCTGCAATGTCAAGTGCTGCTCTATTATCACCACTATCCAGCTGATCATTGATATTAGGGTATGCTGTAGCTACACGCCTCACATCATTTGCAATGGCTGGATTTAGCTCTAAAGAGCTTGCTGGATTAAGAAAAGGAGCTACCGAAACATTATCAGGACTTTGTAACGCATCAACTGCATTTGCAGTTTGCCAACTAAATGATCCTGCTGCCCCTGATTGTAATAGCATCCCAGAATACCCTACTAAAAACTGCCCACTATCTTCTAAATAACGAATTACAAAATCAACATTTGCCTTATCATTTGCAGCGGTAGCTTCAAAGCTTAGCTGTCCTTGTGTATTGAGTGACGCTACTACTTCGGCTCCACTTGTATTGATGCGAGTAATAATATCTTCCACTGTGTCAGTGCCATTATATGGGATCTGTATAGTACTTTCTCCTTCTCTGCCTGATACAGTTAAAACACCAGAAAAACCAACTTGCTGATTTAATGCTAGTGTATTAGTACCCACAACACTGTAAATACGTGATTGATCAAATGTACCGTCTAAATCAACATCATAGTTTCCTAGTGCATTAAGAACAGTAGGTCTTTCAGTAAAAAAATTCAATCCTGTTTCATTTGTTAAACTTATTCCTTGTCTATGAATTTCATTTGTATTATGAATTAAAGAAATAGCAAATGTATTAAGAGTTTGTATTTCTTGGCGAACATCATCATCGCGTAATTGTAGCAAAGCAGAGAGTTTTCCTCCACTTCTATCGACTAAGTCGCCACTGTCTTGCCAGTACACTTGATACTCTACCCCTGTACCTATCCCTGTGGTATTTTCACTAAAGGAAAAAGAACGTGCTTTTTTTCCTTGCACCAATATTTTGCCGTTTGTGTGTACCATAAACTCATCAGAATCTTTATTGCTTGTTGTTATATTTACTAAGCCCCCTAATTCTTGTAAAAACATATCTCGCCTATCAAGAAGATCATTTGGCTCTATTTGAAGAGATCTTGCTTGTTGGATAGAAGAGTTAAGCGTTGCTATTTCTTTTGCAAGCTCATTTATTTTTGATACAGTAAAGTCTATTTCAACATGCAATGCATCTTGTACTGCATCAAGTTGTTGTGACCGTTCACGTATCATAGCGGTAAGAGTTTGTGTTCTTTCTACTAATTGTAAACGCACTGACATTTCCTGAGGATAGAGAGATAATTCTTCCCACGATGACCAGTATCTATCAAACGCTCCACGCAAAGAACTGTTATTGTCTACCTCATTTTGAATATCTTCAAGTCTTCCTATATACTTACTGCGTGTATCCCAAAACCCTTGTTTATGACTTTGTGCTATAATTTGTTCTTCTATCTGTAAATCTTTCTGACGACGTATTGACTGTATATTTACCCCTTGCCCTATTTGCCCTGCAAGCTCTGCTCGAGTTGCTCCAGGCATATACCGTGGCACTTCACTTGCAAGCGTTACTCGTTGACGAGAGTAACCTGGAGTATTAATATTACTAAGATTATGTCCTGTTGTTCTTAATTGCTGGGCATGAGCTAAAATCCCACGTCTTGCAATTTCCACTCCGCTAAATGTAGATTGCATAATCTCCTCCTTGAGTTAAGCATTTTTACACACCAATAAACCACTAGTATCACCATTCTTTTTATCTTGTACATGATACTTTTTGTTCGTATATAATTCTTCATATACTCTATCAAAAAAATCTCGATACTCTGTAATTTTATGTTCATAGTATGTTTCTATCCCAGAAGCAATACTTTTGATTTCTTCATACAAATGAATACATTTTTGGGCAATAGCAACAATATCAATGCTACACTGTATTCCTACTCTTTTTGATATATCAGTAATAGACATTACTGAATTTTCTATAGAGACAGTGTCATCACTATTTTGCAATAAAGATTCACTTATTTTTTTCTGAGTTGCATGTAACTGTTGCCGAGCATGAGCAATATGCTCACTACACATACTACTCTGTAGAGACTTGGTTATATCTTCTCCTGCTATCATAGAAGAAAATAATATACTATACTCTTTTTTCGATTTTTTTAATGTATCATAAAGAAGCTGAAGTTCTTGCTCAAATTTTTGTAAAAGTATTACATACATACTCTCTTTATCGGAAAGAGAGAAAATAACAATAGTTTTTTTTATATATTACAATGAATAATGTATCTATAAAAGTAGGAGTGTAGGAAAAATTGCATGTAATATACCGAATACAAGCATAAGTAGTCCAATAATAGCTATATTTGTTTTAATAAATTCTTGAATCCACTTAAAAAACTTATTTTGCCCTTTATATTCCATGTTTGCTTTACTGGATATCAGTGCTATCCCCCCAATAATAGACAAGAATGCAGGAATGATGTCTCCAACAACAGGAGTATCAAGAGGTTTAATAATTGAAATAATACCAAAAATAAGAGTAATACTCCCTATAATAAGCCCGAGCGGCTTATGCGAAATAAATTTTTCAGTTACAATCTTATCTAGTTTAATAAACGCACCAAAGCGTTCATACGATAAAAATACTCCGCATAATAGTAAAAATACTGTTGAAAAAAAGAAAATTTGATAATCCATATTGTTACCTCAATCTAATTACTGATTTTATTCTTTATTGTAGTATATTATTATAAATAATACAAGTAGAGTATCACTATTTTTTGTACTTTTACCATCTCATGTACCCCCCAAAATCCATGATAGCAGTTATACTATAATAGAAATAACAAGAAAAATAAAAAAAGGAGGAGAGTAAATGACATACTCTAAACTCTATAATACAAGAAATCAACCAGAACTGCATAGCATGCGATTAGCTATAGCACTCTCTGCAAAAAAACACGGAATAAAAAGCACTGCTCGTACATTTCATGTATCTCGTAATACAGTACGAAAATGGTTTCAAAGATACAAAGAGAATCCTACAGCTATGTTCTATGATAGACGTCCAACTTCAGTAAATAGTAAAACTCCAAATCACAGCTAATAGTTGGAGTTGACATGTGTAACCATCTGTATTACAATATGAGTATGTTTAGGAGAAATTTTTTCGTTTGAAGCATCAAAAGACACGAATTAATTCCGATATACGATCGGACACTGTTTTACTAATTGAAGAAAATGGTGCTTCCCTTGGGGTTATCCCTATTGAACAAGCATTATCCATTGCAAGAGATAGACAACTAGATTTAGTAGAGGTTGCTAAAAATGCAAACCCTCCCGTCTGTAAAGTACTTGATTTCGGTAAATATAAATACGAGCTCAATAAAAGACAAAAAACAATCAATAAAAACAAGAAAAAACAGACACAAAAAGAAATTCGTATGCAGCCTAAAATAAGCGATCATGATCTTAATTTCAAGGTACGTCATATTGATCAGTTTCTTAATGAAGGAAACAAAGTAAAAGTAGCTATTCGCTTTCGAGGACGTGAATTAGCATACACTCAAATTGGAAATGGTATACTCAATCAAATTAGAGAAATGCTAACCTGTACTTTTGTTACTGATAAAGAACCCTCTATGGAAGGAAATTTTATGACTATGCTACTATCCCCTAGTAGCAAATCAGGAAACAAACAAGCTACACAAAGTACTGATAGCAATAAATAACAGTATTTATTACTATCGTATATATTAATCGGTCCCTAAGGAAAAAAAGTTCCTAAGAGATTTACCCATCTTACTTATCCATGTCCATTTACTTGATTGTCTTTCTCTATTTTTAGAAAAAGACTTTTCTGAAATAGGAAAATATCCTTCTCTGTTTGCTTTATTTTGATAATAGCGTTGAAACCCATTTACACATAAACCAATAGCTACTCCATAGTTAGGACTACGATATGTCTGAATTGGTCCTCCCCAATTACTTGGCTGAGCAAGACGTACCCTAGTGTGCATACGCAACTCTACTAATGAAGTAATGCCTCGCAAACGAGCTCCTCCTCCTGTAATAACTACTGGATATGCTTCTATTTTCTCTTTTAATTGTAACATTTGATATGCAAGCACAAATATATCTAGCATCCTTGCATAAGAAATTCGATATATCAGTTCTGTATCAATCAACTTTGATGCTCCATCTTCAGTTCGTACTTCTTCATGATTGTTTAGTTCAGACAGATACATACGATCTAAACAGGAATAATTTTGCACTATTTGCCTTGCTAAAGTCATACTTATGTTTAGCTCATTTTGTATATCTTTACTAATATCATCAATACCGTAGGGTACGACTATCACTGCTTTAGGACTACCATGTTCATACCATGCTGCAGAGACACTTTGTGCTCCAATATCAAATAATACCACCCCTTGCTCTTTTTCATCTTCAGTTAGCATATGTTCACTTGCAGCAAGTGACGCAACACAGAGAGAATCTAAATTAAGAGTAAGGGTATTTATACATCGTTTATACTTATTGATTTCTTCTATAGCAGTGCTTATGAGTAACAGCTCAGCTTCTACACTTGTGCCTATACACCCTATAGGATTTCGTTGTACATAACGACCATCTACTGTATACTGACGCAATATTGCATCAATGTACTCGCGACCGTCTTCAATAGAGGCATTGCTTGCCATCAAACGTGCAGTAAGCAAGTCTTTATCGTTTACTTCTCTTTTTCTTCTGCTAAAAGGATTCTTTACTCTGTTGATTTTTGATTGAATAAATCTATTCTTCATGGCAAAAGTAGTAAATACATATTGATCATCTAATGAAGATATATGAGAACGTATAGTTTCATTTAACACAGATGCCAGTTTATCAGCATCTACTATAGATCCTTTCTCTACTAATCCTTGTGTAAAACAGGAAAAAGACTCCAAAATTTCTAGGGTTTGTGCCTCTAAAGATTGTATTCGAGAAAGAACTATTTTTGTTTCAAAACTTCCTATATCAACACCAAGAAAATACTCATAGCTTTGCATTTTAGCCATCTTTTTCCAATCTCCCTACTATACTCCCTTCAATTATTTCAAAAGAGATAAATCGCTGTACTTTCGCTATATTTGCTACTTTGCTTAAAAAATAATACATTTTTCTCAACATATCTGCATCAAAGTGTAGATCACTTGTAATATATTGGGCATAATCAGTAAAATGAATATCAACTAATGTAAGAGTATCTTCTCGTTTGATAGCAAACTCAGATACTTTTGTAAACAACGATGGATTATCTTTTTTTATTATATCAATTTGCTGTATAAATGATAAAAGCCATGAAGGGAGTACTACCCCTGGCGTAGGATTTTTAATAACGACTCCCGAAAGGATAGGAACATCTACTATGCCATTTTGCACCCCTACCTGAATACACTTCCCTTCCCTATCAAAATAGGAAGGGGTTGTTTTGTTGTCAACAGTAGCTAAGATACTCACAATAGGCCTTGCACGCGTGAGAGTAATAACTAATGTTGAAAATAGCGTTTTCTTTACTTTTGCAGTATAAATAAGCGGGCTTGCTTCTAATGCGAGTACTATATTTTTCTTATTTATATCTATATATTTCTGTGGTAATTGTAAGTCAGTAATGTTTTGTATATCTTCTGTGGATAACTCTATATCTCCTTCTACATACATTTTAGTAATTTTTTGATTATATATATATACTAACAATAGTATACTGAGAACAACAATAATACAAAGTAGTACTACAAATCGTTTTGCTATCGGATATTTTTTCTGTATATGTGTCATAGCGCTGTATTCTCCTGTAAAGTACTAGTACTGCTATCTGCTATTTTTGCTGCTTTCAGTAAAAAAGCATAGGTTACAAGGGTAGTGATTAACGAAGTTCCTCCCGAAGAAAAGAAAGGCAGATTAAGTCCTGCAGTGGGCACAAATCCTAATACTACCATTATATGACCTAATGCTGATATCACAAGATTAAAAAGACATCCTATACTTACATAATAATAGAATTTATTACACTCAAAAAGTATATTACATATCTTTAAGCAATAATAGCACAACATTAAATAGAGACCAATGACAATACCTACTCCTAAAATACCAAACTCATGTAATATGATTGAAAATACAAAATCATTATTAAAGTAAGGCAATATCAAAACATCTAACATGGAACTTCCTAAGCCATTCCCTAAAATACCTCCTTTGCGAATTAAGTCATACGATTGCTCTACTTGAAAATTTATACCTTGTGCATCAGAATTAGGATTGAAATAGGAAAAAATGCGTAATGATCTAGTTTTATCATTAAAAACAAGAAAAATGAACAATATAATAATACCTAAAAGTATCGATACCTTCCATCGTTTATGAATATCAGAAACAAATATGAGAGCTGATACTATTGAAAAAAATATGAGCAAAGAGGAAAAGTCTCCTTGTAAATAGAGTCCTCCCCCATACATCACTATTGCATACATAAACAGCAAAAATAGCTTTCTTGTACTACGACTTCGTTGTATTGTATCCATAGTGTGTACAATAGTATTGTATTGTGAAAGTAAATATGCCATATACAGAATAAGCACTATGCGTACAAAATCACCAGTTTGAATTGATACTCCCGCAACACGTATCCATCGTTTTACTCCATTTATTTCAGGAGCAAAAAAATAGGTATACACCATAGCAAGCAATGCCACCACTGACACAAAAGGAATGCTGTTTTTTATCTTTTTTGTAGATATCTTTTGTATCCATATAAGCCCTATAATGCCAAGAATTGCTGCAATAAGCTGTTTTGAAAATAAAGTCAATATGCCTACTGTTGGATAATCATATGCTCCTCCAACATTTCTTCCATTTTGAATAGAAAAACTATACGAAACAGAAAATGATAATGCAAGCCCTACTCCAAGAAATATAATAAGCATGAGTTGAAATTTTTGTGCGTATATTCCATTTTGTATCGACATCATACTGTTGTCTTGCTGTGAAGAATAATGCTGTACTTTATTATCGTTATATATCATAGTTGCCTTATATGGTATTTACCGTATTTTGAGTGTTGATAATGCTATTATTAAAAAAATTGTTCCTAATATCCAAAAGCGTACTACTATTTTACTTTCAGACCAACCACTAAGTTCAAAATGATGATGAAGTGGAGCCATCTTAAACACTCGTTTTTTTCTCAGTTTATAGCTTAGCACTTGTATTATGACCGAAGTTGTTTCAATGACAAGCACCCCACCAAGTAATAATAATAATAATTCTTGTTTGATCACAATTACAATCAGACTTATGAGTCCTCCTAATACTAAACTTCCTGTATCTCCCATAATAATAGATGCAGGATATGCATTATGCCATAAAAACCCTAGCATTGCTCCAATGATAGCGAGACTTACGATAGTAAATTCACCAGCATGCTCTACAAAATGAACTTGCAAATATTCGGAATAATCTACACGCCCTATCACATAAGAAAGCACTGCTAATCCAACTGTTATAAATATGACTACCCCTGCAGCTAACCCGTCCAATCCATCAGTAATATTAACCGAATTACTTGTACTAATAATTATCAAGACTACAAAAGGAATATAGAAATACCCTATATTTACATATATGTCCTTAAAGAAAGGAAAATAAACATAGCTGTTTTCTTTTCCACTCACTAACAACAGTACTATTGCTGTTACTATCCCTATACATATTTGTCCTACCAGTTTTGTTATTGCTTGTAGCCCTCTTTTTTTTGTTACTGTTAGCTTAAGATAATCATCAATGAACCCAAGTATGCCAAAACAGACAAGAACAAACAAAGTAAGCCATGTATAAGGCAACGCAACATCCATCCATAAAAGAACACTCATACCTATTGCAATATTAATTGCTACTCCTCCCAAAGTGGGAGTACCTTTTTTCTTTTTATGTGTTTCAGGGCCATCACTTCGAATTACCTCACCAAAATGATATTTTCTTTGTAAAGAAATAAGAAAACGAGACAATACTGTACACAATATAAATGCAGTAATGGCTGCATACGCAGAACGGAATGTTATATATTGAAATATATTAAAAAAAGAAACATTTTCAAATAAAGGAAACAATAATATTTTTATCAAAATAACTCCTTAATATGCTACACAGTTATAACACATTATTTTTAATAAGCTCATGTAATGTATATGAATTGCTACCCTTTAAGATAACTGCAGTTTGATGTTTAGGCAATGATTGTATTATTGAGCGTATAAAGTCCTTTGCTTCATGAACAGTATTATAACAATGTTCAAGAGCTATATGTGAAAATTGATATTCTTTTCCTATCCACACAACATGGGTAAGAGCAAGTGATTGAACAAAACGCACTAAGCGTACATGAAGATCATTACTAAAAGTTCCTAATTCTTTCATACCTCCTAGTATTGCTATTGTATAGGTATACGATAAACTGACAAACCACTGTAAAGTGCATTGCATTGCTTCATAATTTGCATTATAAGAATCATCTATAACAAGAGGTTCTTTACTTCTAATTTCAAACCTTTGCTTTTCATGCTGTACCCCTTTTAGTGATACAATACTCTCACTAAGAGAATATCCAAGATATTCTGTAACTTGTAGACTTGTATAAATATTAGCTATATTACTTGCACCAATAAAAGTATCAAGTACTATATGGATATTCTTATCAGCTGACTGTTTCTCTCCATCACTTGTAGTATATGTAATGTCTATACCCTGTAGCTGCATATCTTGAATATGTAATTCTGCAGGCATAGATTTTTTTCCAAATAAAGTATAAGAAATGCCCTGTTTGTCAGCCATAGCTTGTAACTGTTTGTCTTCTTCTGGCAAAAATAACATTTTTGTTTGATGACGATGCTTTGCTATCTTTAGTTTTTCTGCTTGTAATTCTTGCTTACTTGCATAGCCTCCTAAATGAGCAGTACCAACATTGGTAAGCACTGCAATGTCAGGAACAATCATATCCACCAACATATCCATTTCTCCTGTGGTGGAGATTCCATATTCCAATACAGCGTACCGAACATTATCCCATGACGCATTTAACACACTTATTGCTAAGCCTTGTATAGTATTTAAGTTCTTAATAGAGTATACGGTGGGATGAAAATGCTGTAATATATGCACAAGCATGTCTTTTGTGGTAGTCTTGCCCATACTTCCACTAATTGCAATAATAGTAACAGTATCTCTCTGTTTATTGATAGTATCTGTAGTAAGCAACATGAGCGCTTTCGTGCTATCTCTTACTACTATAAGAGTAATATTTGGAGACAAGAGAGATTGTACAAACTCTTGAAATGCAGTGTCCTGCGTAGTATTCCTAGACATATTTTCAAAATGGACATCATATTCTGTAGCATAGTGTAACATATCCTGAGAAACAGTACCATTATTTTGTATGTGTTGATGTAAAAACTTTCTAAAAGCAACAATATCAATTACTGCAACAGACGCATGACTATCCATTACTTCCTGTATATAAGTACCTCCATTAGTATAGTTTCCTGCTAACCCAAAAAAAAGAGTATGTGCAGAAACATTTCTTGAATCAATACTGACAAAGTTCCAGAAGGCTTCTTTGTTTCCGTATACTGCATATGCTAATTTTTGCTTACAAAAAACATCAATAAGCTCCTGTACTGTATGACGTGACACATTTCCTTTTGTATGAGACATAGTATTCTGTAATGGCTGTTTTTCTTCTTGTGTATTCATACTCTCACTTATGTACTCTTTATTGTATCCATACTATTCTGTAGCATAGCTTGGAACCTCTTCTATATCAAGAACTATTGTTTTTTCTGGGGTAATTTCTGACATAGAAAGTGCTTCTTTTAGCTTAAACAGATAATGAGGACTTTTATAGTATTCTATTGTTGCAATTTTCCTTTTATTCTCATCAATAAACTGTAGTTGCTTTTCGGCTAAATCTTTTTTTTGTAAGTAGTAATCAAAATATGCTCCTGATACTACTAATTTAACAATCATAATAAATAGAGTTATAAGAACAAGTACTACTAATTTTCTCATACAATTTTTTCTAACACCCGTAATTTTGCACTTCTACTAGCTTTATTTGCATTTACTTCATCAGTACTAGGAACAAGAGGCTTTTTATGCAACGCTACTCCACTATTAGAATATATATTATTGATGTTCGGAAAAAATTCGCTTATCTTTAGCTTCCCTTGAACAATACGAGAAAAATGCTTTACTATTCTATCTTCTAGGGAATGAAATGATATAACTGCCATTCTCCCTCCTTTCGCAAGGAGAGACCACGCTACAGGTAAGGCACGCTGTATTCGTAGCAGCTCATTGTTCACTTCTATACGCAACGCTTGAAAGAGTCGAGAAAGTATACTTCTGTCCTGCATTTTTTTTCCTAACTGTAAAGCATGGCATATATCACTCACGCTTTGTATGTGCTGTTCTTTTCTATACGACTGTATTCTTCTTGCCCATTTTACTGCTTGACGTTCTTCTCCATACATACGAAATACGGTACTTAACTCATGCTCTGTGTAAGTATTTACAATATCGAATGCTTTTGTTGTTTCTTTATTATTAAGACGCATATCCAAAAATTCATCGCCTTGCCAACTAAATCCTCGTTGAGAATGTATAAAATGGTACATCGAAACACCTAAATCAAAAAGAATTGCCTGCACTGTACTATTTTTTTGTTGCAAATGAGAAAATAAATCATCAAACCACATATTATAAAACTGTACACAATGTGTATACTCTATAAGATTTTTTTGTGCCATAGCAAGCATTTCAGAGTCTACATCATTTGCTATTAGTGTAAAACAAGGATCTGCTATAGATGAGGCACACTGTTCTTGATAAGAACAATTATCATATAATGATAATAAACGAAGCGAATGACCACCAAGACCAACAGTGGCATCAACACATATATTCTTTGTTGTATGCATTGATAAACAAGGAAACAAATATTTTGTAACCTCTGCGTCCATAACCGGAGTGTGGACAGTACCACTGTTTAGAATTTGATGGACCCTCCCAGTTCCCTTATCGCTTCAACTTTCAACGGTTCTTGTTTTTCCATATAATGTTCATAATTACTTGGCTCCCATAGTTCAAAGTATTGCACCATTCCCACCATGATAGCCTTGTCTTTTATTCCAATCCTATCCAGTAATTGCTGATTTATACTCAACCTTCTTGTTTTTTCCTCTATTTCCTGTTCAAAAGAAAAAGATACAAAATATCGCATAAGAGCCTTATTAGTAGACTCATCAAGAGGAGAAGAATTACTCGTTATACGCTGCACTAACTGTTGCCAGTACTGTCGTGGAGTGATCCAGATACAGCTTCCTTCACACCCTAAATTAACAAATACTCCCCTATCATCCATATGGCTTATTTGCTTAGAAGGAAACGAGAATCTCCCTTTATCATCAATAGTAACAAGATAACTCCCACTAAATATATTCATAATATCACCATATAGCCATCATAATAACTTTACTATTACTCTTTCCTATTACATTGCCTTCTTGGTAAATAATACCACTATATTCCATTTTAGTCAACTATTATTCCATTTTTTTCCACATTTTTTATATTTACTTTCTCTTTTTATTCCTTTGTAGTTTCAAAAAAACAGTCTAAAAAATACTATACTTATAGTATGAGTGAAATCGTATTCGGTGGAATAGAAACAGGGGGAACTAAACTTATATGTGCAGTTGGTACAAACGATAGTAATTTACAGCATATCACACGAATAGAAAATACTACCTTTGATGAAACAATGTCAAAAGTAATCAATTACTTTGATACAATGAAAAAAAAATATAGTATTCCTGCTATAGGAATAGCTAGTTTTGGTCCTATAGACCTGCATACAAATTCAAAAACATATGGGTATATTACCAATACCCCTAAATTAGAATGGCAAAACAAAGATCTATTAGGAACTATACGCTCTCGTTTAGGGGTAAAAGCAACACTTGATATTGATGTCAATGGGGCAGCACTGGCAGAAGGAGAATGGGGAAATGCACAAGGACTTTCAAACTATATTTATATTACCGTTGGAACAGGAGTAGGATTAGGAGTAGTCATAAACAATCAGCCTCTTCACGGACTTATCCATCCTGAAGGAGGACATATGTTACTTCCGTTACATCCAAAAGATCCTAGCAATGGAGTTTGCTCTTTTCATAGCTCCTGTCTTGAAGGATTAGCCAGTGCCCCTGCTATCAAAAAACGCTGGAACAAAGATGCTTCAGAACTGCCAGACGAACATTTTGCATGGGAACTAGAATCGTATTATCTTGCACAAGCCATTTGTAATTTTATACTATGCTTATCACCTCAACGTATTATTCTAGGCGGAGGTGTCATGAAACGAAAAGGACTTATTGAAAAAATACGCAATACAGTTATACGCTCCCTTGCTAATTATGTACAACACGATGCAATTCTTAGCAACATTGAAACATATATTGTAACTCCAAAATTAGAATACTGCGGTGTTTTAGGAGGAATTTTTCTTGCTAAAAAAATACACAGCACTGCGCAACCATGATAACACATATGTACATGAAGTCTATAGTATACAAAAATATAAAAAAGAATCAATAAACATATATACATAAAATTTTCTCATAAATTATCGATATTTATTATAAAAACTCAATCAATGCATTTCTATTTCTGTATTATTTTTAAGTAGTAATTAATATATAAAGTAAAGTATTGTTAATAGCTAACATGCAAAACACTATTGGTGTTTTGTTTTTTTATTGGAGGTATTTGCTATGGGACAATATCAGGATACTCTGTGTATAACCCATTTATTTTTACAATATTCTGAAAAACAAAAAGAGAACATACCAGATGCACAATTTTATTATGATGAATTATTTAGTGCAATTAGAAAACATGTATATACATATCCACAAAGACTTAACTCACATAACACTCTTGAAATAAGCAGTGAATTTCTTATATTCATGGAAAATAAAATTAACTCTTATATTAGTAATTTTGAATATACAGGAGTCCCTTTTGAATACTACTTAAATACTATCTTAAAATTTCAATTCTATAGTTTCTTAAAACAATATAAACAAGAAATACAGGAATATAAGTTTTTTGAAAATGCTTCTGTGTACAACATTTTGGATATACCAACATATACTAATGAACAATCTATAAAATATGAAAAGCCAGAAATGTCCCTTCCTTTTGCCATTAAAACACTTAATGATATTGTAAAAAATTCAAAACACAGCAAAGCTTTCAAAAAACGTCTATGGTGGTTTACATTAAAATATATGCATATTCTAAAAGAAAGCAATATTACTATATTATTACAGACCTGTGAAGAAAGCATGTCAAAATTTTTATTTTTTAAGTCACGGTTAAAAAAGCACATCACAGCGTATGAAGAAAAGATACATAAAATTAGAATACAAAAAAATCTCTATTTTTCTAAATGTAGAAAAATAGAACTTCGATTAGAAGAGACATTAACAAACAAAGAATATGAAAAACTACAGAATCTTTTACAAAAATATAAAGCACGGTATCAAGCAATATTTGAAAAATATGAAAGATATAGCGTACAGGCACTCATTTCTAATGAAGAGTTATCTCAGTTATTACATGTACCAAAAGGAACAATTGATTCTGGACTTTATTTCTTTCATATCAAATGTAAGGAGCAGTATAAAAACCATGCCTATACACTAAAATAATTGCATTTTTTTCATCATAATAGTGCATAATCATATATACTATATTTAATAGTAACATTACTAAAAACAATATGTATGATAGTTACTATAATAACTAATACATTAACGGGCTGTAGCGTAGTTGGTTAGCGCACTAGTCTGGGGGACTAGGGGTCGCTGGTTCGAGTCCAGTCAGCCCGATTATTTTTATCCTCATACCAGATCAAAGGAGTATAATCATTACATGAAACTTGAATATCTTTTATTTAACACAGTAATCGTTATTTTTCCACTCATATCCTCAATAGTTATCAGTATTCAAAAAACACAAGAAGCAAAACAAAAACGAAAAGCATTATTTTTTTTCTTTATAAGTTGTTTCATAACCGCTATTCCTTTTATTATCTGGGATGTATATGTTACGGACTTACACTGGTATTTTAATAAAAAATATATAACAGGATTACATATTTTCAATCTTCCAATAGAAGAAATTCTCTTTTTCTTTACTATCCCCTATGCTACAGGGAGCTTATGGTTGATACTGTTTAATTCACATACACATAATGGAGTTGTACACAGTTTTATACAAGACGGATACATGCATAGAGCAAAGGTTGTACATACCATGCGATGGATATATCCTTTGAGTATTGTTCTCCTATTTGTAGCGTTCTGGCTTCTTACCTATACCTCAAATAGTATAAACATAAACAATCATATTGAAAACGATACTATATATTTTGGCTATACTAAATTGACCGTAATTGCACTTTGTCTTGCTATACTCTTTGATTATGCATTGGGCAGTAGATTGCTCCAGCAAATACGCTTTTACCCATTTATAGCACTATATGCTACTCTTAATTTCATATTCAATGGGTATCTTACTGGACGCCCTATTGTATTATACAAAGAAGGACAATATTTAGGCATTCGGCTTGGCAGTACCCCTATAGAAGATTTTTTCTATGGATTAGCTTTGTTTATATTTGTGTTATCTTTACTGCATCACTTTACTGCAACAAAATCTGTTGAATCGCTGTTAAAAAAAATAATTCGCTTTCGATTAAAAAATTATAAAATACAATATAACACTATTGATTATTCACTTCCTCTCTATTTATCAGAGAGCATTGCCAATAAAAACAAGAAAATAAAAGTAGCAGTAATAGGAGGAGGACTTGCAGGAATATCTTCTGCAATTATGCTAGCAGAACGAGGTTTTGAAGTACATCTTTTTGAAAAAAATAAGCATCTTGGAGGAAAATGTGGTGCATGGAAAAAAAATATAACAGGGATAGAAAACAGTACTATTGATCATGGATTCCATGGCTTTTTCCCTTGCTACTATAACTTACTTGATTTTTTAAGAACACATAACATACTACAAAAACATACTAAACGTATAGACAGATACACCATAGTAAACAAAGAACAAAAAATTACTCATCTTGATAATGCTTCTACTACTCCTATCTACAACCTATTTGATTTACATAAAAAAAAGGTATTCAATCTCTTTCGTGCATTTTTTACTATTTCTAATCTTAAACTTATAGCAACACTTAATTTTGATACACATAAAACTATTAAAAAGTATGATGATATTTCATTTCTTGATTTTAAAAAGCAAGCTCACTTACATACAGATATATCTTTTATTTTAACAATATTTGCTCGTGCTTTTTTTGCAAGTGAAGACAAACTTTCAACGGCACAGCTACTTAAGAATTTTCATATATATTACTTAAGCAATAACGAAGGGTTATTATATCATTACATATATCCCAATTATATAGATGGTTTTCTTACACCATTACAAGAGCTAATGGAACAGTATTCCATTACTATCCACAACAATACCCCTATTCATACTATCACAAGAGAACATAGTGATAATACCATGTATACATTCAATATAGAAGATGAAAATCACACTGTATACAAACAGTATAATGAAGTTATTATTGCAAGCGATATACATGCCACTAAAAAAATTGTAGAAAATAGCCCTTGTTTTACTACTGCCTTACACAATCATACAGAAACAAATAATGCTACTAATCAGATACAATCTCAAACAGTCACACAACAACTACAACATATTCCCATCAACCAAAGGTACTCTGTGTATCGCATTTGGATAAAAAATTGTACTATCCCTTTCGATAAATATTCTTTATTTACCAGTTTTGAGCGAATACACATATTAGATACAATCGCACAAGTAGATTTTTATGACGATGCTAGCAAAGTATGGGCAAAAGAGAATAACGGACATGTATTAGAATTACATTGTTATGCCGTGCCAGACTCTCTGCATGATGAACAAAGCATAAAAGAAGCGTTCTTACAAGACTTAGCATATTATTTTTCTCAATTTACTCCTGATACTTTAGTGCATGAGGATTTACAGATAAACGATAATTTTACCCCATTTACTGTTGGACTTGATTCATATAAACCTACAACTGACTCTGGTATTAAGGGCTGTTACTTTGCAGGAGATTGGGTATCACTCCCTGTACCATGTAGCTTACTAGAAGCCGCTCATACAAGTGCCCGATTTGCAGCAAATAAGATAGTATCAAAGTATGATTTACAAGAATTTTCTATACATTCCGTTCCATTAAAAGGACTCATATAAGAAAAATAATAATGGGCCCACTAGGACTTGAACCTAGGACACACGGATTATGAGTCCGTTGCTCTAACCAGCTGAGCTATAGGCCCTTTAGCTTTATTGTATAGTAATTCATAAATAAAAGCAATGCCAATGTAATGTAAAAATATCAGCTTAATTGAAGGATCATATTAAGTACTATTGTTATATACTATTATTATGATAGATGGCACAGAAGAAATGAGAAAAACATTAGAAAGATTTAATTTAAATTCAGTTGAAGATAAAGAAAAAATTGATTTTTTATTGTTATCATCTCGTAATTTTAATCAAGTATTAAAAAATGTTAGGCTACAATCTGAAACTCCACCAGTCGAGTTAGGAGAAATATATAATGAGAATATATACACAATAAAATCAACTATTATTATTACTTTACTTAAAGCAATCATTGAAAGAAAAAAACAACTTGATAGATTAGCACATTATATTGATAAGGGAATACATCATATATATAGAGGAATAATATGTATTTCTGTAACTATTAGTATAATTATTTTGAATGTATTGATCAGTTTATTCTAATGGCTCTAAACTTTCTGTGAAATATTCATAGTCTTTTAGTTCTATAGTGGGGATATTAGTATTATACACAGGCTTGTCTGTCTCATTTTTACTATATCCTGAACCGGGCGGTATATCTTTATTGGTATCATCAATGTTACTATGTGTATTTTTTGATGTATTATACTCACTCATATATACATAATAGTAAATTACTATTATGTATGTCAATTTTACATATCTGCTGATTCAAGTGCTAATTGCGACAGAAAAGGCTTTAGCAGTAATCCAATAGAATTTCGAATCATCCTTTTTCCTATAATACAATATACAGCACAGGAGCTTTTGAAGAAGAGCCAACAAGATCTACTTTACATAATGAATGCAACACAGAGGTAGACAAACAATATCTTCCAATTTTAGAGAAAATACATTGCCTTTACCCTTGCTGCAGACTACTTATACAAGCTAAAAGAGAGTGCATAGCACTCTCTTTTAGCTTTACTACCCTACGATGAGGGACATGCTACTTTATCATTCTTAGTCTTTGGGTACTGTGCTTTTTTACCAGCCATAGCTGAACCTATAACCATATTTGCTACGTCAATGTCAATTTTACACAATTTCCATGATGATAAATTTTGATCAAAATTAATGGCATCTTCAAATACACCACTAACTAGCTTAATATTCCTAACATTCCAATTTCCTATATCTTGATTAAAGGCTCTTGCCTCAAAAAACATCAAGGATATATCAGTTACTTCCTCAATATTCCAATTTCCTATATCTTGATTAAAGGCTCTTGTTCCCCTAAACATACCCCCCATATTCGTTACATTACTAGTATTCCACCGTGTTATATCTCCATTAAAAGTACTATCTTGATAAAACAATTGATACATATTAGTAATAGCACTCGTATCTATCATGTTGAGGTTGGGGCTAGGGTTGCTACTCTTCCCTCCTGTAGCTTGCCTTGTTTTTTCTTCGCTGATAATAGTTTGTAGTGCTGATCTTGTTGTTGGTCTGTAATAGGTTTCTGCTTTTCCTGATGGTGCTGTTCTTAGCTCTGTCTGTATAACGATAGTGGCAGGTACTTTTTTCTTTGAAGCGGTTATTGTACATTGTACTACATCGTAGCTATATTCAGTAATAGCAGTGTCTCGTATATTGGATTTGTTTGCTATGCCTGTTACAGTAACTGTTTTGCTACTCTGTTCAAACGATACTGCTAGCCCTGTCTCTTTTTTGATTTTCTCTGCATCTGCCTCTTGTATATTGGCATCACAGGTAAAGGCATTGCCACTGGGTGTGCTTGCTAATACTCTTGTAGTATTTGATGCGAGTGCTGTGCCTACTGTTGCTGAAACTATGCTAGTGTTTCCTATAGATATTGCACTTACTTCAAATTCATGGCGTTCTCCTGTTGATGCTTTTGTAGGATCGGTGCTGTTTACTGCTTGTACTACTATTTCGTAGGTCGTTCCGTTTGTCAATCCTGTCAGGGTAGTGTTGGTTGTTCCTGCTGCTACTGTTGTGGGGCTTGAGTCTGCTTGTTTTATTGCTGCTACATTTCTTGCACTGCCACCTTTGGCTACTTTGTATACTTTGTACGATACCTGTGCTACTGTTAGGGTAGCTCCTGTATTTGCTTTGTGGCTTGCACTGAGGCTGGGAGCTGTCCACGATACTCTCATACCTGTCTGGGCTACTCTTGTCTGTATAGTTGATACTTCTGCAGGGGCTGTCGCTTGCGATGCGGTC
This sequence comes from Spirochaetia bacterium, assembly GCA_965226055.1. Lineage (GTDB taxonomy): Bacteria > Spirochaetota > Spirochaetia > WTKD01 > CBDDCA01. Next base: position 500,190 of record CBDDCA010000005.1, read on the forward strand.
GTTACGCTTGCCACTGACGATGCTACTTTTTTGCTTGGGTCTGTTTTTACTGCTACTTCTACCACAAAGTAATACTTTGTCGCTCCTTTTATTGCTACTACTGGTGCTGTGTCTGATGACAAGCCTAAACTGGCAAGGGCTGGTACTGTGTACACTCCGCTACTTGCACTGCCTAGGTTTATCTTTCTGCCTGCAAGTACTTCTGCTACTGTAGGGTCAGTGTCTTTCTGTAAGCCATACACTGTGTATGCTAGCTGATTGCTTGCTGTTATGCTTGTGCCATCGTAGTCTTTCGCTCCTGTAAATGTGCTTAGCTCGGTAAGTACCAGCTTTATTGTTCCTGTAGTATTTGTTGACGGTGATACTACCAGCTTTCCTGTGAGTAATGACTGATTTGGTGCTACTGCTTTGGAAGTATAGATTTCCTTTATTTCTGTTACATCGGTGTAAAAGCCTGCAGGAAAGAGCTTGTCACTATTTGTTGCATCGTAATTGGGGGATGTTGTGTTTACTATCCTCACTCCTATGTAGTAGTCCTTTGCTGTTTCTATGGGCGTTGCTCCTGCATTGCTTCCACTGGTACTGTCTACTATTGCTATGGATATTGTGTCTTGAGTTGTTCCTGTTGCTTTTGTGTATTTTGCTACTCTTGTACTGGTTTTTTTCAATGCCCACAAGGCCGATACACTGGCAGGCTTTCCAGTGCTATCTTCTTTCTTGAGGTATAGCACATAGTAGGCAAGGTCTGTCGCTTCAAGGGCATTGCCATTTGCTTTGCTCACTCCTGCTATAGCTGAGGCATTGAGCTGTACTGTTATGACTTTTTTCCCTCTGTTGCTTCCTGTTGTAGGCACTGCAAATACTACTGCATTACTGTTAGTGTAGGTTGTTACTTTTGGTGTGCTTGGGGGAGCGGTAAGCGTTGCTTTCTTTATTGTTACTGATGCTCCTATGCTATAGGCAGGATTGAGGCTGTTTATTGCTTCTACTCCTGCGGTATAGTCTGCTCCTTTTGTTCCTATAAATGTTGCTTTTAATGGAGTGCTGTTTCCTGCTAGCTCTCTTGTTTGTACTCCTGCAAGGGCTTTTATTTCGTCTAGTGTCTTTGTGCTGTGATCTCCTGCTGCTATGTATACTTTGTACTGTATTTGTGCCTGTGTGAGTTTTGCTCCACTGGGAGCTTTGTTATCATTGGTAATGTCTCCTGCACTAAATGTATAGACTGCTTTTGCAGTTGTTTGGGTTACTGACTCTACGGAGAGCTTTGCATCTTTGGGAGCGGGCGGTGCTGTTGAGGTGCTATCATATACTGCTACTGCATCACTCAGCGCGGTTACGGGGCTTACTCTGTTATTTGCTATTTGCAGAAAATCAAAGCGATAATTCTTGGCATTTGCTTGGCTCTTGGGTACTTCTACGCCATCTGCTATCCCAAAGCTAATGGTGGTTGCTGTGTTTGTTATGCTTTTTTCTGCTATTAAGGTAGCTCCATCTTTCATACGCAAAGTATAGTATCGTCCTATGCCTGGAGCATTCTTAAAAGTTGCTTTTATTTGTATAGCTCCTGTTGTGTCTAGGGTAGGCTTGCTTTGAAAGAGATCCTCTGAGGGAGCTGTGAGTGAGTTGGGGGTGGTTATGTCTTTTGTTGCTTGGGTGCTTTTATTTTCTGAGTAATCAAGCGTGAGTATTGTTATGGTATATGTTTTTCCTTGCACAAGTTCTTCTACAGAGAGTGCTGTCGTGGGATAGGGTATTTTCTTCTCGCTCAGTACTGTGGTGCTTGTGCTTTTTTCTGCTATGCTTATACTGTATTCTTTTATGTCTTTGTTCTTGGCTTTTGTCCCATCGGGGGCTGTCCATATTATCTGTGTGCCTATCTTTGCTGCTGATACAAAGGGATAGCTTGCTTGTATGTTTGTCACTGCATCGGGGGCGGTGCTGTCTGCTGATGTGGTTACTGTGGCTGTTGCTTCTGTTCCTTTGTTGCCTGCACTGTCCATTGATACGACTGCCACTGTATACTCGGTGGTAGCTTTGAGGCCTGTTATCTGTGTGTTGCGTACTGTTCTCTCTGTTATTGTCACTGTCTTTGCAGGGGTACTGCTGTCTTTTTCTGTTGCTGTTATACTCACTCCTGCATAGTCTCGTACATCGGGAGCTTGCCAGCCTACTACTAGGCTTGTTGCTCCTCCTGTGGCACTCACATTGCTTACAGGCTCTGTGCTTTTGTCTGTTGTTGCTTGTTCTTTTGATACTGCAGTGGAGTACTTTCCGTTTTGAGAAACATACACCTCTACTTTGTAAGTAAGCGTGCCATAGAGTTTTGTGAGTGCTATGCCATCTTTTGCCACATACACAGTGGCGTACTCTCTGTTGTCTGCACTTGCTCCGCTGACATTTGTTGCACTTGTGTCTTTATCTATTGTCTCCTCTGCTACTACTGTATTGGTTGCGGTTGCTATCACTCGTACTTGGAGGCTTTTTTCTGTACTTCCTGTTCCAAAGTTAAAACTCCCCCACTTAATAAGCAGGCTTTCATCGGCTGGGCTATTGCTTTTATCGTTTGCTGTTACTGTAAGATCTGCCTCTGGGAGTGGCGTTACTGTCTGTGAGAGTGCTGATGGCACTATGCCTCTGAGTGCTTGCTTTGCCGTGCTTTTGTTACCGTTGCTATCTTTGTACACTACTACTATATCATAGCTGATGCCATCTATAGTGGGGACAGCAATGCTCACTTCTCCTTGTGTTACATCTTGTACTGTTACTTCTGTCTTTACCCCAGTAGTTCTTTCTATCACCTGTATTGTGGCTTCGGCTATGTCTGTTTTGCCTGACGAGAGCAGTGCTTTGTCCCATGTTAGCTTTATACCATTTGTTGCTGATTCTACTGCTACTTGGGTAAAGGTGTCCTGTGGTGCAGTTTCATCAGTAAGTGTTGTCACAGATCGGGTTATTTTTGGTGATACTTCTGAGTCTGAGCCTGAGTCTGATTTTTGAGCTTCTATCTCTACAGTATAATCGGTAGTAGCGTGCAAGCCTCTGAGAGTGTAGGGTCTGTTTTGTTGAAACAATGCACGATATTCTATTGCAGGAACACGCACTTGTATTGACTGGGCTGGTGCGGTAGATGTAGCTTTTACGACTACATGTGTGGCTTCGCTGGGAGCTTGCCAGCGTAACGAGAGTGTCCCATCGTTGCTTGCTGCTTGTATCTGCACATTGGACACTGATGCGAGTGTCGGGGTTACTGAATTTCCCCCTCCGCCTGATGAACTGCTACTTCCCTCCGAACATCCTACGAGTACGAGGGTAGTCATTGCTAGCATCAATGCAACAACTATAGGTATATTCTGCTTACTTTGTAGCTTACTATTTAGATGATATTTTTTCATAATGTTCTCCTTATAATTATCTATTTATTGTATAATTATCATTATACATCATACACAAATACCATTATACCAAAAATACTATTTTTTGTGTTATATCTGAAAATTAAAAAAAAAAAAAAAAATACACTGGATTACACAAAAAAACGCATAGCAAAAAGTGATAATAATGCTACAATTAGTACTTGAATCCACAAGACTCAAGTTCCAATTTGAATTTCCATGTACTTACTAAAAATACTATTTTCTGATATATTAAATAATAGATATGTTCAAAAATATAAAATGACTAAAGAGCATATACATAAATGACGAAGGATACTAGTATCTTATATATGCATAAAAAAATATCTGCTAAAACATTTTTTTTACTCATTAGTAGTTATAGCCTTCTGTTATTTCTTGTAAATTGTAGTTCTGTAAACAATACCACAAAAAATCCTGTATTTGAATGGAAATATAAAACTAATTTTCATATCATATCCTCTCCTGCAGTAGATTCTGCTGGAAATATATACTTTGGTTCACAAGATAAGCATATATACGCTCTCAACCCAAATGGCAAACTCATCTGGAAAAAACAACTGGGGAGTAAAGTCAATTCCTCTCCCACTCTTATTGCAGGAAAACTATATGTCGGAAGTCAAGATACCTATCTTTATATATTAAATATGTCAAATGGCGATATATTAAAAAGGTATAAAACGAATGATTCTATACATGCCTCTACAGCTATTGATGAGTTTGGAAATATATATTTTGGTTCTTACGATGGCTTCTTTTATGCCTTAAACTCAGATACAACACTCAAATGGAAATTTAAAACAAATGGCATTATTGATTCAAGTCCTGCAATAGATGATAAAGGCACTATTTATATTGCCTCTACAGATGGTAATGTATACGCATTCAACTCATCAAGTAATGTACCGCTGTGGACTTTCTCCACTCAAGATAAAATAACAGCATCTCCTGCTATTGGACAAGATAATATCATATATATTGGCTCTTTTGATGGGTATTTATACGCCATATATCCTGATGGTACAGAAAAATGGAAATTCAAAACAGACAATAAAATAACATCTTCAGCTGCAATTACGTCTGATAACACTATTGTCTTTGGTTCTCTTGACAAAAGCCTGTACGCAATTTCAGAAGATGGCACATTGTCATGGAAAAGAGAATTAAGAGGACAGATTAGTTCTTCTCCTGCAATAACAAAAGGCAATTTCATTTTCATTGGATCCTATGATTACCATGTATACATGATAAGAGCAGAGGATGGCTCTATTAATTGGACTTACAACTTAAACGATTTTATTATCTCTTCTCCTACAATAACAAAAAACGGAAATTTATATGTTACTTCTATGGATTACTCAATGTACGCATTTAAGATATATTCTAGAGGGTACACACCAAGTCCTTGGCCTGGCTTTGGAGCAGGAAACATGCATACAGGAGTAGTACAAAAAAACTTAGCAGAGAACATTGCCCCCTTATTTCAAATTGCAAAAACCGATACAGTAAAAATAAAATCACAGAACACAGAAAAGAACGCAACAGACACTATTTCAAACAATTATCCACGATCAAAAGTTATATCAAGCATTAAAGCAGAATCACAAAGTTTTGTATACACATATAATTTAGATTTGCAAAGTACAAGTATTGAGCTTACAACTATTGATACTACAAATGGAAAAATTCTTGACAATAAAATTATTGACACCCCTCTTAGTAATCTAACATCCCCTTTAGTGTTCAAAGATATAAATACTATCACTGTAGGAGATAAAAACATATTTCTTGGCTTATCATCGTTAGAACCAAAAGGCATTTCTGCATCTAGCATAAATACAAATGGAGAAATCGTACAGCAGGCTTATATTAATGATACACTTTTGTACGAGATAAACGATCCTATTGATATGGCAAATATCACGATAGACGGAACAACATATGTCTATGTACTAGGACACGATGATAATGGATTAAGTGCATTTCAAATACTTGAAGGTACTGACACTACACTACTCAATATTTTTAATATTGATAATGTAGAAAACTACAACTATGCCCTTGATAGCCCTACCCAAATTATTACCACCACCATATATAATACTCCGTTTCTCTTTGTTTCTAGTGCAGTAGAAAGTGGAATATCACTCTTTAGAATAAATACTGATGGTACATTGATCTATACAGACTCAGTGTTTGATATACAAAACAAAGATTTCTATATAAGAGATATTAACTCAATGGCACTTCTTTCAGGATCAGGAACTACCTATCTGGTAACTGCAAGCGATGTTGAAAATGGCATCAGTATTTTTTCCATTTCAAGCACTGGAATATTAGTCCCTACTACCCATATTAACTTTAACGAACATAATTTTGATATACAACAGTTAGGATATATTTCATCTCTCAATATTGACAATGCCTACTACCTTGTAGTGTACGAGCAATCACAAATTTCTAGTAATATTTTTACTATCAATAACGAAAATAATATATCACAATTTATCAATGACAGAACCTTTCAATCTGCTCTTAATGACACTACTACTATAACCGATATATCCACCAATACATCAGATACATTATTAGTATTTGCAAAAGAAAAAGAAATCGGACTCTACAAAATAGTACAATAACCTAATGAGATGCTTTTAATAAAGCATTAGCAAAGTTATATAGTCTCTTTATTATAATAAGTATTTTATCCCCATACTCTGGATCTTTTGCCCATCTCCCACTTAAACCAAGTACTGTAGGAGAACTTCCAATCAATCCCAATCTTTCTAAAATAGGGTATCGTGGATCTACTAATTTACCAACAAGTAAGTCACGAGTGGCATATCCTTTTAAGTGTTGTATATGAGCACGTATCCCAATTAACTCAGAAGGAAACCAATGTCCTTCCGCGAATTGATTTATAGCACCAATACCAGCAAAATTAAACTGTTCTTTTTGTACTGTACCAGTAAAGCGCAAAAAATTAGTCTCAAGTAGCATCTGTGCTATAGCAACATCATAATTAACATTTTCTCTATTTGATTCTTGAACATAATACGATACTATCTTCTCTACATATTCAACATTTAATGTAGGAACATTATATAAAATAAAAGCAACAATCTCCTTTATATTAACTTTTCCTTCTCCAATAATAGACATATCCGATTGAGGAATAGGAATTTGCTCCACAGAAGCTCTATCATCATCAAGCTCTACCTCTATCTTTGTATCTTTTTCTGCTACAACAGGTTTGCTGATAGGAGGGTACGAAAAAATAATCTCTACTCTTCTATTTTTCCATCGTTGTTGTTCATCAGAAGCTAGCTGTTCACTTCCTCCCAATGCTTCTACTTGTATTCTTGTACTATCTACTCCCCTTTTAGCCAGTTCTTGCAACACATAACTGGATCGTCTTTCGGACAGCGTTACTAAATTTCTCTTTCCTTCAACACTATTGATATCGCTTTCATTAACAACGGCAGCATGTCCTCTTATGCGTATATTTGCAGAAGCAAGCTCCCTTTTTGCTTGTGCTGCAATGAAATCAAGTACGGCATCAGGGTCTCTATTTTGAAATATATCTTTACTGATATTGGTGGTATTACCATCAAAAAATAAAGTAGGAGCGTTTTGTTCACTCATACTCAAAAGAATCGCAAACTGTTTAATTTCTGTTTTTATCAGTTTTTCAAAATCATTAAAGAAAGAAATACTCACTACATAGTTTACTGCAGAAAATACAGTTATATTGGGATCAAACTCCCATACATACCCACTTTGTAGCCATTGTTCTCCTTCATCTTGAAAAATAACTCTCCCATTAAACTCAGAGATACTCAATTCCCATTTATTGTATATATCAGGAGTAGCGGTTAAAAATCGGTATGGAAACCCGAATGTTTGTTCACCAGTTCTTACAGTAATACCAGCGGTAGGGGCAGTAAATTGCTGAGCAAATATACCAAAACACACATTAAAAAGCAGAATAATTATATATATTTTTTTCATATGATTTCACCTAATTTATGGAGAGTGTTACTAGCTTTAATATATCGGCTAAAATTGTAATTTCTTTATACTCGCTTGCCTCTTCTTTAGACAATTCTTTAGAAGATGAAAAAACAAAATTACTAATGACCATTATCAGAAACAGTTGTCAAAGCAGCATCTGTAGAATTATAAAAATACATGTTTCTTAAGACATCAAGAATATATTTTCCATAATAAGGACTATCACTCCATTTGTTTGAAAGTTCTGACACTTGTGTAATGCTCCCTATCAATTTCTTTTTCTTTAGTATTTCAAAGCGTGGATCTACATGAGGGCTAGAAACGGGATACTCACTTGCATAACTTTTTAAGTGTTGCACATGTGCATATACTCCTGCTTCTATGGTAGAAAATCTATGGAGAAACCAAATGGATATATCTGCTCCCCCTATACCTGCAAAATTATTGTATTGTTTAGGATATTCATGAGAAAACAATAAAAAATTAGTATGATATACCATTTGGGCAATAGTGACATCATGATTTACCCCTTCTCTCTCAGAGGCTTCCATATACGCATTAACAATAGTTTGAAGATAGGAAATTTCAAGACTAGGATTTTTTTCTAAAATATACTGTATGATCCATTCAGATTCTAAGTGCCCTTGTCCCATAATAGATATATCAGAAAAATTATAATTCTCTGTTGCATAGGAGCTAATCGGTATATAGATAGTTATCAGTATTAAAAAAAATCTTTTATATACTACCATATCTTTATTATACTAAATTCATACGATAGTTTACTATCATCGTAATGATATTTGGTGGGGAGGGGAGAGGGAGCTATATCCTACACAGAAAGCATTTAGAGTAATATCAAAAATAGTAAAGAAGATGAAGTAACACCACTTATAACTCCTATTATAACACCTCTCCACGCTATAACAAGTGATTTCCTCTTTTTGTTTTTTTCATCATTGTTATGTTCTATCTTTTTTTGTAGTTCTTTTATTATTTCTAGTTTTGCTTTTATGCTTCCCTCTCTGTATAGTTATTCCTTAAAAAACTTTCAGGAGGAAAATATGGAAAACTATTATTTTCTGTTGTTACTACCTGATACACTGTGCGAACTGTTCTAATAGTAGAAATACAAAACGTTATCAAAAATAACGCCAATAAAGAGAGAAATATACCATCCTTTATATTTTCTATAGACTTTATTCCTTCTCTGTTAAATACTAATATCACTACTATTAGTAATATAAATACCATTATAACGCCTATAGCTTTCCATTTATCCAAAATTTTTGATTTTTTATCTCTAATAATATCAATAAATAAAAATACATAAAGCAATAAGCTCCATATAAAAAGAAATATACTGATACTCATAATCAAATCATGTGTAAATTCCACAGGTGTTATTTTGAGTATTATATATGTCATCCCTGACACTATCGCTATCATTATTACTATAAACTTTCCTAACAAAAACCGAGCGTGTGAGCTATACTCATCTAAGTCTTCTCTTATATTATTGATATGTCCCACTGCATTATCGTACATAAAGTCTAGCATCGCAGGATCTTTTTCTAAACACTTCACGTCTATATTGTCCCAATCTATTTTAGTTTCTTTTTCCTTTTCCATAGATACAGTATAACAAATATAATATATAAGGAGCAAAAAAATAGTGATTGACAATAAAAACATAAAAATATGGTATAATATATCTATGAATAGTGGGGTGAGTAAAATGGATACTAAAAAAACTAAGAATACCTCTAGTAAAATCCCTTCTCTTAGTGTTAGCAAATATATGATAGCACAAGAAAACGCAAAAGAAAATACACAAAAAAAAATACCAAATTTTTTGAGGATTATAGTACCAAAAGTAATAACCGCATTGTATACATGGCTTAAAAAATAATACCTACAATATAATACAAAAAGCATTCAATAATACTTAACTAGAGTATTATCAAAAGAAATGCGAATGAGCAGAGTCCTACTATTACCCCGAAACGCAAAAATTTCCTTCCTTTAAAAAGCAAAATATCCTTTTTCTTTGCAATACCAAAACTCTCAGTTATTATATCTTTTTGTAATACTTTTATCATTTTTATTTTTGTCTTTATACTTCCCTTTCTATATAATTCATTCTTCAAAAATTCTTCAGGATTAAAGTACGGAAAACCCTTACTTTCTATTGTTAATATAGTATAAAATTTCCACATTGACATTAGTATATATATACAAGAAATAAAAAAACATGATAGAAATAATGCAAACCACACTCTCTTTAGATTACCTAAATAAAATTCTTTATTTTGTTGTATTAGCTGCATCATGAATTCCATTGTTAGTATCTTACCTATTATCCATTTAATTCCCAATATTCCCAATATTCCCAATATTAGACAAATCAAAAAAACTATTGCTGCCACTATAAATCTCGAAAAGTCTTTATCTGAAATTGTTTCTTCTTTATCTTTTAGTGAAGATATAATATAAGTAATAGAAAGAATAACATAAGATACAAAACGAAATATAATAACAAGTACAACAAGTAATCCAATTACAAAGAATATATTACTCCAATTAAATTTTAGCTGTGCCCATATATCCTTTATTTTTTGTGTCATATCTATTACCTCTGGTATCATCATCGCTATTAGTAGCATGCACCCTGTTAATAAAAATATAGCTTTTGAATTATGCTTATCTGAGACTTTCCCTATACTATTAGTAAGTTTTACTGCATCATAGTGCATAAGGTTCAGTAGCTCAGTATCTTTTTCTAAACACTTCTCGTCTATATTGTCCCAATCTACTTCAATTTCTTCTTCCATAGATACAGTATAACAAATATAATATGTAAGGAGCAAAAAAAAGAGCAAACATATCTTTCTTTATTTACTATAATAAAGAAATAAAGATCTATATGCTAGCAGAAAAAGTGCTTATCTGTGCCGTAGTAAAAGATGTTGCTGCACAAATAAAAAATAATATTAAACATGCAATAAAAACAGGGCTTCACTTCTCTCAATACCATATTATTATTTATGAAAATAATTCGCAAGACAACACGAAAAATATTCTTAAACAATACACAGATAAACATATCAGTATTATAAGTGAGGATATAACAGATACCGAACTTTTACAACTGCAAGAACAGTATAATGATTTCCATAAAGGAAAACCAACAAGAATTGAACAAATATGCTTTGCACGTAATAAAGTACTACAAGAAATCAATCTTCCTAAATATAATCATTTTACTCATGTAATTTGGATTGACATGGATGCAAAAAGCTGGTCTATAGAAGGAATACTCAGCTCTTTTGAAAAAAAGAACATTTGGGATGTAGTATATGGAAACAGCTATCCATATTACGATTACTTTGCTTTACGTTTACAGCACAATTCTTTCCTTAGTTTAGGGCCAGAAATTATGGGCGAAAGATGGTGGAAAGAATTAGACACAACAAAATTGGTATGTAACAAAACCTCTCCATTTCATCCACGCATACAAACAGCAGAGCCTATTATGAACAATCAAAAGATAAATCAAATAAAAAAACAAAAAAAAATATCTTCTGTTCCACTAGAAAAAAACACACAAAAACAAGATCTTATCCCTGTACTTTCTGCATTTAACGGAATAGGAATATTTAAGAAAGATATTTTTAAGCAGTTTTCGTATCATTACCTTATCACTGATGATGTAAAACATATATATCGAAATTACATTCATTCAGAAACATATAAAAAATATCAATACAATATTGAACATCACGATACCTACGCCTCTAAAAATGAAAAAGATACAAAAAGTAACATTGTATGGAAATATCGAGAATCAGATAAACCTATAGTATGTGAACATGTCCCTCTTAATTTTTCCCTTATCAAACATCATTACAAAATATATATCAATCCATATATGACATATACCAAATATGTATCCTTAAAAACTAAAGTGCATAACAGCTTTCTATTACTCACTATACTGCTAAGAAAAGGCATAGTATGTATAAGAATACTCTTTTCTATTTTTAAGAAAAAAAAATAAACATACATATATTGCCACATTTTACCGCTTACTATATACTGTTGTTATGGAGAAAAGTAATAAAAAACATGCTCTCATAGAACTAGTAGGAGCAACCTGTACCTCATGTGCTATTGGAATTGAGCATATGGCACAAAGGCTTCCTGGTATTGAAGATGTCTGGGTAGATAAACAAGCAAGCTGCATCCATATTGATTACGATGGTAATTTTGAAGAATTAGAAAAAATTTGTCATTTTGTTCATACTATTGGATATCAAGCAAATATAATACAAACAAGCTAAACTCTGAAATTATTCTTCAGCTACTATATCACTCTTAACAGTATATGCTCTTTTTATACAAAGAGAACCTATCATCTTACATAAGATGATTAGGTTCTCTCCTTTTGTAAAGACTGTAAAACTATATGTCTTACCCTACCGAGATGTAGTAGGACCTTTGTATGTCCCTCCTGCCCAATCTGGCACCTTACTATTTTTCTCTAAATCAGTCCCCTTAAAAGCATTTGAGGTAGTAGGGCTCGATCCTAAATGAACATTCCATTCATATATATCCTGATTAAAATCGTTAGCTCCTTCTAATATACTCGTAATATCATTCGTTCCTTCTATTGCCCAGCCTGATATATCTTGATTAAATGCTATTGCTTCCTTAAGCATTTCTCTGATATCCGTAACTTTCCTTACATCCCACTTTGTTATATCTCCATTAAATACAATATTTCTCCGAAACATACCATTCATATTTGTAACTTTACTTATATCCCAGCTTGATATATCTCCATTAAATTTCGAAGTATGAAACATCTTTTTCATATTAGTAACATTTCCTACCTGCCAATACAATATGCCTCCATTTTTGCCTGTAAAAACAGATTTTTCGAACATAGCCTCCATATTCGTTACTTTACTTACATCCCAGCCCGATATATCCCCATTAAATGCACCTGTTGGTCCCACACCTGATTGACCAAACATAAGTTTCATATTTGTAACGTTTCCCACTTTCCAATCCGAAATATCTTGATTAAACGCTACTGCTATGAAAAACATAGCCTCCATATTTGTTACTTTACTTACATCCCAGCCTGATATATCCCCATTAAATGCACTTGCTCCTGCAAACATATAACTCATATCTGTCACTTTACTTACATTCCATTGTGATACATCTCCATTAAACTGTGAATCTTCAAACATACGACTCATATTTGTCACCTTACTTGTATCCCAGCCTGATATATCCCCATTAAAATTTCTCAGATTACGATCATTAAATACTCTGCTCATATCCGTAATATTGCCTGTATAAATGACATTCAAATCTGCACTGTTATTATCAGGTATATTATCACTATCGGTATCCATCACTGTTTTTATATTTTCTATCAACCTTGCTTTATTTGTTGGATAATACTTATACTTATTCACTTGCATAGTAAATTCTTTTGTAGCCTTTTTTCCTACATATACACTGTTTCCAGTAAACACAATAGTATATTTTTTAGGCAACAATAATTTTATAGAAGTTCCACTTATAGTACCATTTGTTGCATCAAAGGCCAATCCTGTATCTGCAGTAAATGTACTTGGCTCTATACTATATGTTCCTGTTGCATTAAAGATACTAGTACCAGTATTGCTTAGCGTAATACTAACATTCTTCTGCCCTACTACTACGGTAAATGATGATGAAACAGCTCCCTTGTATGTCTGAGACAATGTATATATCCAGTCTGGTATTTTTTCATCAGAGAGAATGTATCCATTATTATTTTGATTATTAAACATATCCTCTGTTCTCACTTTCCTTCCTGCCATATGTTCTCCCCATGCATCTAAATTTTGATCAAACGCTGTTGCTTCTCGAAACATTGAATGCATACCAGTTACTCTATCAACTGCCCAGCCTGATATATCTTGATTAAACGCATCTGCTTTATAAAACATACCATTCATATCTGTAACTTTACTTACATCCCAGCCCGATATATCGCCATTAAATTTAGATTCCCCAAACATCTCTTCCATATCCGTAACATTACTTACATCCCAACCTGATATATTTCCATCAAAATTTCTCAATGCACTATCATGAAATACTTCATTCATATCTGTTATATCACCTGTATATATGACATTCAAATCCGCATTATTATTATTAGGACTTCCATCATTGTTGGTATCCATCACATCCTTTATTGCTATCAATAATTGTGTTCTACTATTAGGATAATAACTATATGTATTGGCAAGCTGCACTATCTCTATAGTAAACTCTTTAGATGCAATTTTTCCATTATATACACCATTTCCTGTAAATTTGATAGCATATGTTTTACGAGACAATGCTTTGTTAGGGACACCACTTATTGTGCCATTTTGCGCATTAAGCTGTAATCCTGTGTCTATAGTAAATGTACTTGGCTCTATACTATATGTTCCTGTCGCATCAAAAGTGCTAACACCAGTATTACTCAATGTAATATTCGTATTTCTTTGCCCTACTCCTATTTTGAATGAGGAAACAACAGCTCCTAGATATGTCTGCGAAAATGTATATACCCAACCTGGCATTTTTTCTTTAGAGAGAATGTACCCATTATTATCTCGATTACTCAATATATTTGTTATATTTACTTTCCTTCCTGCTATATGCTCTCCCCAGGCGTCTAAATTTTGATTAAATGCTGCTGCTCCTTGAAACATTGACTCCATAGTAGTCACACTATCAACTGCCCACCTTGATATATCTTGATTAAAAGTGCTTGTAAAACCAAACATCGCTTTCATGCTGGTAACATTACTTACGTCCCAGCCTGATATATCCCCATTAAATGAATCTGCACCAATGAACATACTTTCCATATCTATAACATTCCCTACATCCCAACCCGATATATCCTGATTAAATGAATCTGCACCAGCAAACATACTTTCCATATTTGTGACATTCTTCACATCCCAGCCTGATATATCTCCATTAAATGAATCTGCATCTAAAAACATACTTTCCATATTTTTGACATTCCCTACATCCCAGCTTGATATATCGCCATTAAAATTATTTAATGCTCTGGTATAAAATACTCTACTCATATCTGTTATATCCCCTGTATAAATACTTTTTAAGTCTGCCGTATTACCATCAGGGGTTCCATCACCATCGCCATCTGCAGCCATCACCGTTTTTATCACTGTTATCAAATCTTCTTTCGTTACTGGAAAATACTTGTATGTATATGTACCACTTTTATCATCCACTTGCATAGCAAACAGAATTGTAGCTCTTTTTCCAGCATATGCACCACTCCCTGTAAATGTAATAGTATAGTTTTTACGAGACAATGCTATCGTTGATGTACCACTGATAGCTCCACTACTTGTATCAAATACCAATCCTGTATCGGCAGCAAAGGTACTTGGCTCTATACTATACGATCCTGTTGCATTAAAAGTACTAACACCAGCATTATTCAGCGTAATATTTACTGACCGTCCTTTCAATAAAAGAAATAAGTGAGAACTTCTCCCTTGATAGGTCTGAGAAAGTGCATACCTCCATGTTGGTACCTTTACATCAGGTAAAATAATTCCATTCCCTGCTGTATTCTTAAATATATTTGCTATATTTACTGTTCTTCCTGCCATATGTTCTCCCCATGCATCCAAATCTTGATCAAACGCTGCTGCTCCAGTAAACATATTCTGCATAGTAGTTACACTATCAACTGCCCAGCTTGATATATCTTGATTAAAGGAAGTTGCTTGATAGAACATATAGCTCATATTAGTCAGATTGCTTACATTCCAGCTTGATATATCCTGATTAAACGCTGTTGCATTACCAAACATACCAGCCATATTTGCAACCTTACTTACATTCCAGCCTGATATATCCCCATTAAACTTACTCGCATTAAACATATCTCGCATATTTGTAACTTTGCCTACATCCCAATTTGTTATGTCTCCGTTTTCCCCTGTAAACTTACTTGCATTAAACATATTTCGCATATTTGTAACCTTACTTACGTCCCAGCCTGATATATCTCCATTAAAATTTCTCAAGGAAGCATCATTAAATACTCCATTCATATCTGTTATATCCCCTGTATAAATACTATTTAAGTCTGCTGTATTACCATCAGGGGTTCCATCACCATCGCTATCCGCAGCCATCACCGTTTTTATATTTGCTATTAACTCTGCTTTATCTGTAGGTTGATAACTATACTTCCCTGCTACTATGGTCATACTAAAAGGAATCTTATAGCTCTTTCCTGCGTAATCTCCTGTTCCACGAAAGGTAAGTGTATATGTTTTTTTACTTTGCACTTTATTTGGACTCCCACTTATAGTTCCTGTATTTGTGTCTAATGTGAGTCCTATATCTGTCTGTATGTTAGGGGTTATAGTATAGTTTCCCGTTGCCGTAGCAGGATACTTTTTCTTTACCGTTATCGTACCATTATCTTCTATGGCAGTTCCTACTACTCCATCTATAATATTGCTTTCATTTCCATCAACAGTAAGGACAAAATCATAGAGCCATGTAGGTATCTTACTTTCGGAAAATATCAAACCACTATTATCTGATGTATTGAATATTCCTTTTGTACTCACTGTTCGTCCGATCATATGCTCTCCCCATGCGTCCAAATTTTTATCAAACGCTGTTGCTCCTTGAAACATGCTGTTTACATTGACAACACTCTCTATGTCCCAATCCGATATATCCTGATTAAAGGCTTCTGCTTCACCAAACATCCAATCCATAGTGACCACTTTACTAACATTCCAAGCTGATATATCCTGATCAAATACTGTGTTTTTATAGAACATCAATCTCATACTAGTAACATTAAGAACATCCCATCCAGTTATATCCTTGTTATATGATGTTTCTCGAAACATTTCGTTCATAGTGGTAACACTCCTTACATCCCAGCCTGATATATCCCCAACATATGATGACTTCCTAAACATATCATTCATATTTTCTACATTCCCTACATCCCAATTTGTTATATCTCCATTTTCCCCTGTAAACTTTGATTCCTCAAACATACTGCTCATGTTTGTCACATTCTTTACATCCCAGCCCGATATATCGCCATTAAAATCTCTCAAGTCACTATCATAAAATACCCCACTCATATCTTTTATGTACCCTGTATATATAACATTCAAATCAGCACTGTTATCATTAGGACTATCATCATTATTGGTATCCATTACTGTTTTTATATTTGCTATTAACTGTGCTTTTGTCTTAGGAAAATACGTCTTACTGCTTACATCACGTATTGTTATACTGAGAGTAGTACTTTTTCGTTTCCCTGCATAATCACCATTTCCTACAAAGGTTATAGTATACTCTTTTGTAAGCAATGCTTTCGTGGAGCTACCACTTATCGTTCCTGTATTTGCATCAAACGCTAATCCTGTATCTGCTACAAATGTATCGGGAGTTATACTGTATGTTCCTGTTGCTTCTGTTGGAGTTCTTTCAATAGACAAAGCAATATTTGTATCATACGTAGTAAATACTCTCTCACTTACAGTCACGTTATTGTCTTGATACCTAAGAGTATAGAGCCATGTAGGAATACGTACACCAGATATTTGAGAATCTTTGAATATATCGGTAGTATTTATGGTTCTTCCTGACAAATGCTCGCCCCATGCTTCTAAATCTTTATCAAATACTGTTGCTCCTTCAAACATTGACTCCATATTAGTAACATTACTTACATCCCATTTTGATATATCCCTAGTAAATTTCGAATCACGAAACATATTCTCCATATCAGAAACATTACTTACATCCCAACCCGATATATCCCCAGTAAATTGTGAGCTACGAAACATATTAGCCATCACAGTTACTTTACTTACATCCCAGCCTGATATATCCTCATTAAATTGCGAGTCACGAAACATACCAAACATATCTACAACATTATTTACCTTCCAGTTTGATATATCGCCAGTAAATTGACTGTTTTGAAACATACTAGTCATATTTACAACATTACTTACATCCCATTTTGATATATCGCCATTAAATTCCGATCCACGAAACATACTATCCATATTTGCAACATTACTTACCTTCCAGTTTGATATATCGCCATTAAATTGCGAGTCACGAAACATACTATCCATATCTTTGACATTACTCACATCCCATTTTGATATATCTCCAGTAAATAATTTCGTATTGAAAAACATAGCACTCATATCTGTAACATTCCCTACATCCCAACTTGATATATCGCCATTAAATTCCGATCCATGAAACATACTATCCATTACAGTTACTTTACTTACATTCCAACTTGATATATCCCCATTAAATTTCGAAGCATAAAACATATTACTCATATTCTTCACATTACTTACATCCCAATCTGATATATCGCCATTAAAATCTCTCAATGTATAATCACTAAACACCCTACTCATATCCGTAACATTTCCTGTAAAAATTACATTCAAATCTGCTTTGTTATCATCTAGCCACCCATCATCATTGAGATCCATTTCATCTTTTATTGCTGCTATCAGTTCTGTTTTATTTGTAGGAAAATATGCGTACTTTCCTTGATTTGCCTTTACCTCTAATGACAATGGCACAGTAGTACTCTTGCCTTGAAACTTAGCATCCCCAGTAAAAGTAATCGTATATGCTTTCTTTGCTACTTCTTTTGTTGTTATTCCTCTTATTGTGCCATCTTTTGTACTAAATGATAATCCTGTATCTGTTTCAAATGTATTTGGCTCTATACTGTACACTCCTGTTGCAGTTGATGGAATTTGCTTTTGAACACTCACTGCTATGCTTTGCCCTAGAAATGTAATAGTATTTCCATGTAACTTAAACTCATAGAGCCATGTAGGTATGTTATTATCAGATACATTAGCATTAACAAATATATCTGATGTATTTACTGTTCTTCCTGCTATATGCTCTCCCCATGCTTCTAAATCTTGATCAAATACTGCTGCTTTGCGAAACATCTGTTGCATTGTAGTTACACTATCAACTGCCCATATTGATATATCTTTATTAAACACTTTTGCTTCTCTAAACATACTATACATACTTACAACATTACTTACATCCCAACTTGATATATCCCCATTAAATTGCGATTCCTCAAACATATACCCCATATCTGTCACTTTACTGACATCCCAACTTGATATATCCCCAGTAAATTGTGAAGAATAAAACATTCCACGCATATTAGTAACATTCCCTACCTTCCATCTTGCTATTCCCCCATTCTCTCCTGTATACTTTGATTCAGAAAACATTTGTCGCATATTCTTTGCATTACTGACATCCCACATTGAGATATCCCCATTAAACTCTTTTAATATTTCATTGTTAAATACATAACTCATATCAGTAATAGCACTTACATCAATACCATTAAGATCTGCTGTAACATTATCAAGAAGTCCATTCCCATCAATATCTAATATCACTTTTAAGAGTGCTATTAGCTCTTCTTTTGACTTAGGAGCTGTCGAGTAATCTTTCACTGACACTGATAACTTTGCTTTTATATTTTTATTTTCTTCCTTATCGAAATATCCTGTTCCTGTAAAAGTAATGGTAAATTTCTTTGGTGTTCCTGCTGTTATTGTCTTAATATCTCCTGCCTTTGCTGTTATTATTCCTGTACTTTTATCAAAATTCATTCCTGTTGGAAGGGCATCTCCTGCTACTACTGGTGTCAATGTAAATGTTCCTGTTGCTGTTACTGGCCACCGAGTGATAGATATATTGACTGCTTGTCCTACTATTGCCACTACTATTTTTGGTTCTAGTAGAACTTCTAATGTCAACCATCTTGGATTCTCAGTAACTCCTGAATTCTTAAATACATCGTTACTCACTTTACTTACCGCAGGAGCTACTGCCCATGCTTTAAGATCTTGAGTAAATGCAGATGCTCCTTCAAACATACTGTTAATCTGTGTTACCTTGCTTACATCCCAACCTGATATATCGCTATTAAATACTGTGGCTCCCTTAAACATATTACCCATGTTTGTTACTTTGCTTACATCCCAGTTTGATATCCCTCCACGAAACCCTGTTACTCCTTCAAACATACCACTCATATTTGTAACATTACTTACATTCCATTTTGATATATTCCCATTAAAGGTAGGATACTGCGTAAACAAATTACTCATATCAGTAACCTTACTTGTATCTATATCATTTAAGTCTGCATTTTTATCTTTCCCTACCCTATCAGATATAAGCTGTAACAATTGTGCTTTTGTAGTAGGTTGTAAATCTCCCCCCCCACCTCCAGGAGGAGTAGGGGTATCTCCGCCAGAAGATGATCCTCCGCTTGGTTCTTCACAACTAATCAATACTGCTAACAGCATTACACACACAATAATTCCTATATAAAAACTATTATTTTTCATACTTGTCTCCTTATGTATTCCATAATTATATTATTATTGCTTATTATACACCATATGCAATATTATAGTTTTTGTATTTTTACCAGCTCGTGTGCCCCCAAAACCATAATAACAACTATACTATCATGGAAATAACAAATAAAAACAAAAAAAGAGAGAGAGTACATAATATACTCTAAACTATATAATAAAAAAGTACTTTCTGATATCTGTTATTTTATTTTTGATTTTCTATTGATATACCAAATTTTTGTTATATTTTTTTGTAGTTGAGGTTGTTGATAGAAATTTCGTTGCTTTTTTAGTGACTCTTTTATCATATTGGCTTATATGGAAAGTATCATTATCTTTTATCCCTAACATAATATTACTTCCTTCTTTTATCTCTGCTTTCAAAATTGAGGAAGCAACACAATCTTCTATCTCCCGTATCCCTTTTGCAATACTTCTTGCTCCGTATTCTTTTTGATAATATTTATTGAGTAAAAGCTGTTCCACACTTTTCTCTATTTGCACCTCTATTTTATGCTTTTTTAGATCAATTTCCAATGCATGCAACATATTACGTATAATAATCTGTACTTGTTCCTTTTGTAAAAGATTAAATACTACAATATCATTAAATCTATTTATGAGTTCAGGACGAAATAATTTTTTCACTTCCTGCATTGCAAGAATTTCTACATTTTTATTATCAATAGTTTTGTTTGAGAATCCTACTAATTGAGATTGAAGTATCTCTTTAGAACCTACATTAGAAGTAAATATAATGATACTATGCCGAAAATCAGCATATTCACCTCTTTGTCCTTGCAATGTTCCTTCTTCTAGAATTTGTAAAAAAATATCATAAATTCTTGGATGAGCTTTTTCTATTTCGTCAAATAAAAGTACTTGGTGAGGACGTCTTCGTACACTCTTAATAAGAATACCACTTTCTTCATATCCTACATAACCAGGAGGAGATCCAATTAAACGATTGATACTATTTGATTCTGAATAATCTCCCATATCAAAACGAGTGAGTGCTTCTTCTACACCATATAATTGCTGTGCAAGTTGCCTGGCAGTGAAGGTTTTTCCTACCCCAGAAGGGCCAAGAAATATAAAAGATCCCATAGGTTGACGTGATGAACGCAAGCCTAAAATTCCCCGACTGACACTAGCAGTAACGGCTTGTATTGCCTCATCTTGACCAATAATAGTTTGTTTCAATCTTTCTTCAAAATTGTTTAGTAAGGTAATATTTTTACTCTGTAAGTTTTCTTGATTTATCCCCGTTATTTTAGAAACAATTTCACGAACATTTTTTGGATTTATACGTGTTTGTTTATATGTAAAAGCATGAATAAGCTTTTTTTGTAACTCTCTTCTTTTTTGAGTAGTAGCATAAAATTTATCTATATTTAAGGTGTAGTCATCGCTACCTGTATCAGAAGAATCAGCAGAGCTATCATTTGTATCCTTATTTTCTTGTTGATTATCTTTATGCTGCACCTTGTTATGTTTTTGTGTCTTTCGGATGGTGCTAATAAGAGAATTTTCTTCTTTTATGAGTTCTTTTAATTCTTTTGGTGCTTGCACTTTATTCAACGATGTATATGAACCAATCTCATCTAAAAGATCGATGGCTTTATCAGGAAGTTTTCTATCAAAAAAATAGTTTGATGATAGCTTTACAATTTCATGAATTGCATCTGAGCTAAAACGAACATTATGCTTTTCTTCATAGACATTTTTTATTTGCTGCAACGCTAACACAGTGGCTTGCTGAGACATTTCTTGTATTTCTATCAGCTGCAAACGTCTTTGAAATGCTTTATCTACTTCAATATGTTTACGGTACTCTTCAAAAGTAGTAGCGCCTATGCAGGAAATAGTTCCTCGTGCTAAGGCAGGCTTTAGTATTCCTGCTGCGTCCATAGTGAGTCCTGACGCAAGCCCAGTACCAACAATATGGTGAAATTCATCAATAAAAAGAAAGATTTTCCGTTTTTTAGATTGTTGCACTACCTCATTTACTATATTCATCAGACGTTCTTCAAAGTCTCCTCGATACCGTGTACCTGCAGTAAGAGAAGTTAAATTTAGCTCTAATATACGTGAATCTAACAGAGGGAGAGGGGCATCCCCTATAGCAATTCTTCTTGCTAATTCTTCAACAATAGCAGTTTTTCCTACTCCTGCATCCCCTACAAGTAATGGATTATTTTTTTGTTTTCTCAAAAGAACTCGAAATACTTTTTCTATTTCTTCATCTCTTCCATGTATAATATATGTTTTGTCTTCATAAAACTTTTTAGTTAAATCAATACAATATTTTTGCAACTCATCTGTTTTTTTCAACTGGTATCCAGAAACTTTTTCTATAGTTTGTTTAGAATATTGTTGTTCATTGTCCTGAGAAGAAACTTTACTTTTATTCAAAGATAATGTAAATTCATCAGAATCAGATTTTTCTTGACTAGTACTAGTATAGGCATCTTCCGTATCTGAAGCTATTTGCTTGTTAGGGCTATCTCCTTGTACTTCATTTCGTTTTTCCTTAAGAAATTTATGATAATGCTTTCGAAAATCGTCCAAAGCAAGATGATGTCTCATCAAAATGACATTTGCAATAGATTGCTCATCTGCACAACAAGCGAGAAACAATGAAAATGTGTCAAGTATATTTTGATTATAGTTACGAGATTCATCAATAGCTTGTAAAATAATTTTCTTTGTTCTTTGAGATATTGCTGGCTCAATAAGCACGTTATAGTACACTAAAATATTCTTGCTTGATATAGCTTCTTCATCACTTATTTTATCCATATGACTTTCAAGAATACATTGAAAATGTACCATATCAATAATCTCATCCAGCATAGTAAATACTTTTTCACCAGCATCTTTTAATAAAGCTATGAGAATATGCTCAGGTTGTACAACTTTGTGTTGAAAACGCTGCATTTCTATAAGAGCTAAATTATTGATAATTCTATTACTGTTTTCTGAAAGACCTTGAAACATCCTTGTTTCCTATGTTATCCTTATATTTTTAAATTATATATTTACTCTATTAGTATCGACAAAACAAAACAAAACTTTAAATTATATCTTCTGTCAATTTATAGTAATAGAAATGCTTGTGGTGTAGTTTTTGTTTGGCTTCTAGTTTGAATTTCCACTCGCACTTGCGAGTAAGACAAAGTATAAAAAAAATACTATTATATATACATATGATAAAAGAATTTATTGAGACTCAAACAATCAAAAAGAATGCGTTTTTTCTTGCAGAAAAGATTTATGATGATGGTTTTATTCCTTCTGTAATCTATGTGAGCTTACGCGGAGGAGCTATACTAGGAAACATTATTAGTGAGTATTTTAAGCTGTCAGCACATCCTTCTTTTCCTCCAATTTATGGAGCTGTTGTTATTCATTCATATGCTACTGTACAAAAAACAACAAACATTACTATTGATGGATGGACATATCCTCCGAGTAAACTACGAAGGCATGATAAGGTACTTCTTGTTGATGATATATTTGATTCGGGCAGAACTATCAATAAGTTATGCGAAATTTTAGAGGAACAAGGAGTAATAAGAGAAAATTTGAAAATTGCAGTGCATGATTACAAAATTCGCAAATTTATTTCAACTCAACATCCATTTGTTCCTGATTATTATTGCAGAAAAATTGAAATTCCTACACAAGAAGAAGATACTTGGATACATTATCTTAGTCATGAAATAGATGGCTTAAATACACAAGAGATTGAAACACACTATGATAGAACCTTACAAGCACCTATAAAAAAACTCATAGAAAGAAGAGCTCAAAAGTTACAAGAGCATTCTTGACAAAACAATAAATAGCCTAATATCCAAAGTACAGTACCTTGTACTAGCATCTATAGTACACAAATACTCTCTCCTATGTCTAGTTATCTTGCACACGCAATGATTCATATATCTTTGCATATTCAATAATATCAGGCCTATATTCAAAATGGATAGTATCGTAGTTTGCCCACTTGCCTCCCCATATGAACCCATGTTCTTCAAATATAGAAACTATTTTGTCAGGAATAAGCCACATATTTTTTAAGGGCATCTTATTCCATTTGTTTGGATAAATGACTTTTGACCATTGCCAATATACCACTTTTTTATCGTATGTTGTATGTAAAAAATCTAATGCTAAACCAAAAGAATGCATACTGATATTTTCGCTTTTTGTTACTTTTCTCCTACTATAACTTGATATTTGATGCACTGAGTTAAGAAAGTCTTGTACTATAGTATCTGTTTTTGCTACTGTACGTATTCTTTGTTCTATGCTCGCTAGAGCATCAACAATAAGTGCATGAACAGTAATTCTTTCTCCAAGAAAAGAGATAGTCTGTAAGTAAGAGGTGTCTTGATTATGAGTAAGTGCATTTTGCAAATCTGTTGAACGTTGTAATACATAGGTATTTGTATCACTCCTAATAATAGAATCATATATATCGGAAATGGGAGCTAAGGGGTAAGCATACATCACAGTATGGTACGCATCTTTATTTTGCAACTGCGAAAAAAACAACATTTTTCCATCAGCATAATATACTTTCCTGTCATTGATATGAAAAACAAAATCTGCCTTATTAATATCCCAATAATACTTTTGAATAACATTTGAATACCCAAGAATAATTGCAACAATCTGGTGGAGAGATTGCTCATCTTTAATATAATAAAGATGAGCAGCTTGCGTATCGGACAAATTTTTCTTTTCAATGATGCTATACATGGCATTTGTATTATTTATAAACTCATTATTTTGCTCGACTCCTAAAGGAGATACACGATAGAACTGAGAAATCAAAAACATAAAAAAGAAGACACACAGTACTGCAATAGAAAACAATACCAGATAGAGTAAAATTTTAGAAAATCTATACAACACTTATGCCCTATACTTTCTGGAAATATATGGTATTACGATCTTTCTTGATATAAGGAATCTATCACCTGCATAGTATCTATTGCATCATCTAATGAAACAGGGACCTTAGTATCTTTCATGATTGCATCTGAAAATGCTTCTGCCTGTAATGTATATTGATTACAAGGATCAAAAGTAATAGCTTCTCTTGTATTATTAGATACAATGACTATACAGGCTCGTTCTGTAGGGTTTGGATTAAATGGAACCTCAACATCAATATAGCCTTTAGTTCCAAAAATTTTTACATTTTGATAGGGGACCATTTGCGTAGAACAACTAACACTGGCAGTAGCATTTTGAAACTCTAAAAACGCAGTACACATAGTATCTGTCTTGAAGGTTTTATCAATTAAAAATGTTCCCATTGCTTTTTTAGGATTCTCTTTTAGTATAGTGCGTGCTACAGAGATACCGTAACAGCCTATATCATATAAAGCACCTCCACCATACTCTTTCTTATTACGAATATTTTCGGGAGCATCATTATAATAAGAAAATACTGTTTCTGTATGTCTTACTTTCCCTATCCTTCCTTCCTCTACTAGCTCAAGTACTTCCATCCACTGTGGATGAAAACGATACATAAATGCTTCCATTACCTTAAGAGAGGGATGTTGTTTTGCCTGTGCTACAAGAGGCTGTATGTTTTTTACATTTAGTCCAAGAGGTTTTTCGCATAATACATGCTTTCCATGTTCTATTGCTTTCATACTCCAATCTACATGCATATGGTTGGGCAAAGGATTGTATATTGCATCAATGTTCTTATCTTGCAATAACTCCTCATAGCTCTCGTATACTTTAGGAATACCATGCTTCTTTGCATAGTGTAACAGATCTGTATTCTTTCCACGACTTGCAATAGCGTATACATTACAGTTTCTTCCATTTTGTATCGCAGGAATAACATGCTCCTTTGCTATCTTTGCAAAACCAATAACACCAAATGTAACAGAATTCATATAATTACCTTTATGCTTTCCTATTCAAAACTTCCTACTTAAAGTATAATGAAAAACAATATAAATTGTTATTATTTATACATCAATATATTTTCATAATTTTTGTCAGTTACAATGACAGGATCAAGATATATTGTTCGTACTTTCTTCTTGCCATTATATACTAATTCTTGATAAACTGCTTTCTTTTTATTAAACAACGCAACGGCAACTTCTATAGAAGTATGTGCTAACTCATCAGTATCTTCCAATACACTCACAATCTGCTGTTTCTTTTGAAAACGGTTATATGTTCTGCCAGAACTTCCTACACCAGCAAACAGCACATTGGTTTTTGATTGTTCTTCAAAATATATATCGACTGTGTCTAGTATATATGGTGCGTCACTTATTACTACCACATTACTTGCTATATACGGATACAGTATACTTTTAATTTGTTTTTGTATACTATTATTCAATGTCTGTTGTACTCTATATGGATCTACTAACACTTTTTTTTCCACTATTCCTTCTAATATTTGTTCGGCTGTTCCATTACCATCAGAAATAAACAAGATATTTTCATAATCGCGAAATACTTTTATATACTTGGCAAGTATGCTGCCAAAATCAAAATAATTATAGCCAACAAAATACTCTACGGTATTTGTATTAAGCGGTAATATCTTTATTGATACTACTTTTAGTGGAAGATACCTTGATTTATTAAGCACTCTCCCAACACTTATATCATCAACAGGAGCAATAATAAGAACTTTCATATCTTGTAAAAGTGCATCATTTAATTGTTCTTCTTGTAACACAACATCCATATCAGAATAAAAAAACCTAAGCTGTGTATTATCAGTAATATCAGTATTTGTAAAGCTGTCCTTTAACTGTACCCACGATCTTTCTCTTTGACTAGGAAGCAATACTCCAATAGTATCGGGATCTTCTGTATGTTCTCCATTTGCACGTGCAAATACAGGCAGAGTATCACCTACTACGGCTACTATACAAAAAAAGACAATCAATCGTATATATTTTTTATTCATATATTTGCTTCCTACTAAAACTGAAAAAACAGTGTACTATTCCATTAGTATAGTACTTTCTCCTCTACTTTTGAAATACATAGAAACAATACATTACCCCCTTGTAAAATAGTAACATATAAATAATACAGTATACTAAATATATGAGTACATTTTTCCTTTGCTGTGACGTCGGTGGAACAAATACGAGTATTGGGCTTATGCAAAAAGATGAACATGCATATGTTACATTAGTAAATATTCAAAGCTACAAATCCCAAGAAATTGCAGATCTTACTGTTACATTACACAACACTATAGCTTTGTTTAAGAACAAACATAGCATAAAAAAAATACCTCCACTGTGCATCAGTGCTGCAGGACCTACCGATGGAGAAACATGTGCTCTATCCAACCTAAAGAACTGGATTATCAACAGAAAAGAAATAGAACATTCACTCCATACTCCTGTTTTCTTAATCAATGATTTTTCTGCTATTGCGTACAGCCTCATGGTATTACAGACAAAACAAGCAGTACAAATTTCTTATTCTGCTACACAAAAAACACACTCGCATGCTTCTATAACAGATACAACAAATACAACAAAACTTGTTATTGGTGCAGGCACAGGATTAGGAGTTGCTATGCTCCATATTAGAAATAAACAAGTATCACTCATTCCTACCGAAGGAGGATGGAGACATTTTAGCTCCAGCGATCCAGTAACATTTCTGTACTACCAATACCTCTCTAAAAATATAAGTATTCCTTGCTATTGGGAAGAAGCTATCAGTGGTAAATATGGCATTCCTTCTATTTGTAATTTTTTTGCAAACACTCAGTGTAGCAGTACTCATGAGCTTTTACCTACCCCACAAGAACAAAAAAGCCTACAACAACTCATTACAATAACCGATCCAAAAGAACTTGCTCCCACTATTAGCATAAACGCTTCTCGTGAGGATAGTGCTTGTAAAAAGATAATGGATTTTTGGACTATATTGTATGCAAAATTTTGCAGTGAATCTGCAACTATGTGTTTACCACAAGGAGGCTTATACATTGCAGGAGGAATTGCAGCTAAAAACCTCTCTTTTTTCACTAGCAACAATTTATTTTATACACACTTTGTTCAGCATAATAATCAAGAGATAGAGAGACTACTCAAAAAAATACCTATGTATGTCATTACCGATTATTACTCTTCACTGTATGGAGATGCATATTTCCTTGATACACAATTATAATATCATACTCTCTCAGTATAGCATAACAGTGTACTACAAGGATATTGTAATAAAGTGCTTTTATGTACTTTTACCATCTTGTGTGAACCCCCAAAATCCATGATAGTAATTATACTATCATGGAAATAATAAACAAAAACAAAAAAAAGGGGGTGAGTACATGATATACTCTACACTTTATAATACAAGAAATCAAAAAGAACTGCATAAGGTACGCTTAGCTATAGCACTTTCTGCGAAAGAACACGGTATCAAAAGTACTGCTCGTATCTTTCATGTATCTCCTAATACCGTACGCAAGTGGTTGCAAAGATACAAAGAGAAGCCTAAAGCTATGCTCTATGATAGACGTCCTGCTTCAGTAGAGCATCCAGATACTATGATACTTTACTATCAGTTAAAACTCAAAGAGATATGCGAAACATTACAGCACTATCATCAACGATGTATTGCCTCTCATATAAAACGAGAGTATACCATTCCTTATTCCATAAAAACTATTATTAAGTATCTAAGAAAGATGGGGTATTATAAGACAAGTAAAAAGCAAAAAGCACAAAGAAACCAAGAAGCACGCCTATGGAAAACACTACTTCAATTTTGTCACAAAATACAAGTAGACATTAAATATCTTACTGATATCCCCGAATTATACTTCTCATTACGCAAGTTTTGTCTCCCAAAGTATCAAATCACCGCACGTGATGTCGCTACGGGGGCTTTATGGATATGCTTTGCCACTCAAAAAAGCTCTTCTCATACCGCTTTGTTTATTGAATATCTGCTTACTCATCTTGCTTCTTTTCACGTTGATACTTCCTCTATTACTATTCAAACTGATAATGGCTCTGAGTTTATCTCAGGGGCTTTTAGTACAAAACAGTCTGCTTTTGTTGCTTCTCTTGCGGCATACGAGGCACGCCATACTACTATCCCATATGCTTCTCCTACTTACAATTCTGATGTCGAGGCTTCTCATAAACTTATTGAAACTGAATGCTATGCAAAAATGCAGAATCCTACTCTCAGTACTTTTTTACACTTAAGTAGTGAGTATCAATATAGCTTTAATCATCAACGCTATAACTCTTATAAACACGGCTCTCCTGCTGTATTACTCAAAGAAAAAAGTCCCTCTCTGGATCCTTGTGTACTTACTCTGCGCCCTCTTATTGTTGATACTTTCCTTACAACACGAACTTTACACACTTGGCATAATAGAAATTTTACGGTATACTGATTTTATCAAAAGGGTTCATACGAAATAGTAAAACTCCAAATAAAGTGCTTTTAATGAATAATCATATTTTTTGGAGTACCGTTAAGATATGCTTGAAAATTATCTTTTACTAACTGTACAAGACGAACTCGTGTTTGTTTTGATAGCCACGCCATATGAGGAGTTATAATACAATTTTTTTTCCCTAATAAAGGACAATCTTTTTCCATAGGTTCTTTACATACTACATCAACCGCTACGCCTGCTATCTTTCCACTATCAAGAGCTTTTGCTACATCATATTCATTACATATAGATCCTCGTGCGGTATTGATAATCATAACTCCATCTTTCATCTTTGATATACTCGTAGCATTTATAAGCTCCCGCGTATGCTCATTTAATGGACAATGAATACTAATAATATCAGATGAGTGCAAAAAACTGTCAAAATCAAGAAAAGAATAGTTATATCCCGATTTTTTTGTACGAGTAAATACAGCAACATGCATTCCCATACTTTCGGCAATTTTTGCTACCCTTGCTCCAATATCTCCCAGCCCTATTATCCCAAATGTTTTGTCCAATAATTCTATTTGAGGACTTTTTTGAAAACAAAATTTCTTTGTAGTAATCCATTCACCATCTTGTACAGCACGATTATGTATTGAAACATGATGGCATAATTCTAATAATAGTGCAAAAGTAAACTGTGCTACTGCATAGGTACTATAATTTGGTACATTGCTGACAACAATATTATGTTTTTTTACTTCTTCAATATCTATATGATTGTACCCTGTTGATAACAATCCTATGTATTTTATGTTTGTATGCTGTAATACATATTTATCAATAACAACTTTACCTGAAAAAATATACTCTGCATCTCCTATACGATGAATTACTTCTTCTGGACTTGTTGAATCGTATACCACGAGTTCACCAAACTCAGATAAAATATCCCAGCTCACATCATTTTGACTTACATGCTCACCATCCAATATTACAAGTTTCATAGATACTCACCATCACTATGGGAAAGAGAATGAATCATTTCGGAATAATAATGTATCTCTTCCTTTGTAGTAATTTCATCAACAAAGGCATTGAAAAGTTCCACTACATTACGGTTAGCGACATATAACCTTTCCTGAATGATACCACACATAACTCTATACACATGTAATCCTATATCAGGAAACTTTATACATAAATTATCAAACATGAGCTTTGTTATCCGTAACCCTACTATGTCAGACATACTGGTAATAGTTCCAGAACGAGTGGTCTCTGCACATAACGCACTTTCTCCAACAAGACCATACTTATGCTTTTCTTTATTTGCTGGAATAATCGCTACAACAAAGTCATCACCCGAAATACTTTTGCGCTTCACTTCTACTACACCATCAATTAAAATAAACGCATCTTTGGCAACATCACCTTCCTTATATAAAACAGTATTCTTTTTTAACTTCATTGCTTTCAAATGTAAAAAAAAATCAACAAGCCCCATATGATTCTGAAGCCCCTTAAAAATTGCAATACTATTAATTAATTGCTTAATATCTCTTTTATTTACTTTTTTATTGAACATGCTCTTTCCTTAGTATAATTATTGAACTATTTTCTACTATAACATAATCATCAGGCGGCAAAATAATAGGATGATAAGGACGCAAGGTCTTTACTCGTTTTAAGTCTGAAATCATTTGAACAAAATTAGCTGTTTTCTGTGCATCTCTTATTGCTTGCTCTGATATTTGTGCCTTTTGTCCAGTGTTCTCCATTACCCCTAATATTAAAGAGTCAGGATATAGCTGAGAAAAATGTTGCTTAAAATCCTTAAAATTTTTTGATACAAAACTATTTTTAATTTTTTCAATTTGTAACGAAGAACCAGAATGAGAAAATCCAAAAAGCTCTTGCATGACATTACTCATACCATTACTGCTTGCAGCTTTTGATAACATCTCTGTATGTAAATCTTTAGAATAAATTATTTCATCACACCCTACTCTTTGCAAATATGCTTCAAATTCTTTCTCTAGTAGCTGAGCACATACATACATATTTTTATTGACTGTTTTTAATGCAATAACGGTCATAACAATACGTGAATCAACATCAGATCCAACTCCACCTATACTCCTATCCGAAAGAACCATTGCTTTTTTTGCAAACTTTGCATTTGCTCTTCTTAGTACACTTGTATCATAACTATATCCTCTTATGTATGTAATTCCATACAGAGCTTTTTTATAAAATACCTCATCTACCTGCTCCTGAGGAACATCAGCTATTATCACAATTTTTTCTGCATCAAATTGCCCTTCATTTAGTATATATAGCAAAAATGATACCATCTGTTCTCGCCATCCACAAATAATAAGATGATTTTTTTGAGATTTCAATTTCATTCTTCCACTCCTTTCTTGGGATACTCTATCTATATACAATGTAGTAAGACTACCAGTAAACAACGCTGTTAATAGAATGCCTGAAAAAATAAGAAATATAATCATTATTTTCCCTAGCATACTAGTAGGGATAACATCTCCATACCCTGTGGTAGTAATAGAAACAATACTAAACCACATAGCATCAAATAAAGACATTATATTTTCATTATTCTTTTGTTCTATATAGAAAACAACTGAGCTTCCTATGATGACAATACATGCATATATAAAAAATAATCGTAATAAAAGATTTTTTTTAATTCTAAGGATAATATTTTTCATGTTTACATTCAAAGAGAGATACAATAGTTATTGCAAAATTAGTTGTTAATGCACTACGCATAGGCTTAAAAAGTATGTCAAAGCCAAAAATAATAATCATGGCAGGCTGTAGTGGTATTCCAAATAATAACAAATATATTCCTAATAGAGGGAGCAACAACATACTTTGATCAGTAGTAGGAACAAATGAAAATAATGTTGCAATACATGATAATACAATAAAATCCATAGAGAACAAAGGGAAAGAAAAGATATGAGATAACACAAATACAATGAATACAAAATATATTACATTCCCCATACGAGCAAAGAAAAAATATAATGGCATAAATGATTTAATTCCAATCAAGTTTCCTCTCATATACAAAGCAGTATTTTGTACTGAACTATACATAGCTACTATACTGCTACCACTACTCAATGATATAAACATAGGATATGCCAATACACGTAATGCTGTCTTTATGCTACATTTTGTTGTAATAATAATAAGAATAAAATTTATAATAATAAAGAAAAACCCTATCATATAATATATATATATATACTGCATAAGAGCATATGCTATATTTTTATTGATAAGCTCTTTTATCATATAAGGAAGAAATAGCACTATCCAAAGAGGTATCCACTGTAGCATAATTTCCACTGCTCTAAACGCACTAATAGCAATAAATTGTACATTGTGCATAAAAGCATCCAGAATAACTTTTATATTCCTATTAGCATGTTCGTGTTGGGTGTTTCGCATAAAAAGAGTAACAGTTCCTAACAAAAGAAAAAGAACAAATACCATACATAAAAATATAAATAGCAACAAAGGCATATAGCTACGATTATTATTTTCATATACTTTTTTCAATACCATATTATTGTTCATAAACATAGTATCAAAAGAGGCATAGTTCGACTCAATATCTAAGATTTCACTTATACTTTCTTCCTCAAGAAATGTTTCATATATAATACTTTGCTCGACAATTTCTTCTGCAAGCAATGTTTCCTGATATGTTTTAGGAACAAAAAACACTAGTATGAATAAAACCATAAACGAAAGTAACAGCATAATCACAATGCTAATAGCAACATGAAACCACATACGAGACAATAATTTTTTGTGAGAAAATATTCCATTAAAGGTTATAATAACATTAGCAAAAAATATAATAGCAACTACAATCTGAAATATACTTACAATAAAAACAATAAAAAATTGTATAAAAGGATGACGCATAATTGAATCTACCCATTTTATATTTGTAAAAAATGCTAAGTAGGACCCAACTAAAAAAAATATAAAAGTAATAATAGGATGTATTTTTATATATAATAGATTATTATTTTTCACGCTCTTTTCCTTATGGACTCATGCTCTCATACTGCCCTACACTCTGTAATGCTGAGTTGATAACAACAAGTAAATTACTATTATTTACATACATATTTCTTTGTAATACATAGTCATCCTTAAGAAACAACGGTTTATAATACATGAGAATACGTGGATTTTTCTGTATAATAGAGTGAGCATCAACTTCATTTAAGAATGCACTCTGTATATATCGACTTTGTAATTGATCTAGTACATCTTCAAGAGTATATATAGGAATGATACTTTTATCAAAATCACTCTTTACTAACTTTTCGTATAGACTTACGGTATACACAGCAACATTTTCATTTTTTGGTATATTTGAGAATATGCTCCCTTGCTTATATTGAACGAAAGCAATAGTTTTCATCGTTACATATGCATTGCTTGATAACACTACATG
Organism: Spirochaetia bacterium; assembly: GCA_965226055.1. Taxonomy (GTDB): domain Bacteria; phylum Spirochaetota; class Spirochaetia; order WTKD01; genus CBDDCA01. Next base: position 534,087 of record CBDDCA010000005.1, read on the forward strand.
CGATATAGTTTCCTCTAACATCTTTGAGTAGATAACAATATCTACTGTGTTATTCTTTAACAAAGCAAATAGTTCCTGAGAATTTTGTGCAGTTTGGTTTATATCACATACGACATTATTTCCCAGCAATGCTCTTACTTTTTCTATCACTTTTCCATCAATTCCAGAAAAAGAACATTGATAAGATGTATCTTTTGTTACACCGCTGTTAGAGAAGGTATTTTGTATAAATAAATCCGAATCTTGTACCAGCATCGCAATTCGTAATGTATCATTTTGAAGTACAAGTTCCGATGAAATAGAGTATGCATTTCCATCATTTGCATATGTTATATATCCAAAAAACATATATACAATACAAAAATACACAAAAGGTGAGATGATACCATTACGCAAAACGCTACAAAAAATACGATATTTATAAAAATACAAAGACATATATCTTTCTCAATACTATATGGTATAATGCCATAAGAAATATTTTGATGTATGCTATGAGATAATTCACATACAATACTACTATATATAAGTATCTACAAAATTCTCTCATTTCTTTATTGATATTTTTACAATAAATACAACATAAATAATAAAAACTATACTATAATATGTTTGTATGAACAATAAAATAAAATACTCTTATATCTTTTTTACGATAATCATAGCATTCAGTATCACTAGCTGTTTCTTTTCTCTTGAAACAGAAAAAACAGTACTAAAGCAAAAGATAACAGTACAAGCAAATGACCAAGAGAAAACTGTGATTAATGGTAAGACACTGACATCAGCAGCATTAAGTGGTGTTACAGGGCAAAAATTAAATGCATCAAACACACAGCATATATTTACTCTTCATAAATTGCCTGTATTGACAAAAAAATCATCAGTAAAATATTCTCAAGTACATTTAGAGTTAGATGGATACACGTATACCGATCTTGATAATAAAGACTTTTTTCTCATCATAAGTAACGCTAGCAGTTCTACCGATACAGATATACAGATAAGTGATTCCTTACGTACTATAGTGATACCAGATGACAGTTTTGATAGCATTGTACAAGAACAAGAATTATTATCACAAAGCAGTGTAGCCTCTCTTACAGACGATTATATGGATTTTAACAGTTCTACTGTAGGAAAAACACAACGCTCAATGATGTTCTTACAAGCTGCAGAAAAAGACAAAAATAAAAAATCACAGACTACATTATTTAAGAAAATAGAAACAACAATACAAGGAAAAACTATTAGAATACTCATTTGGATAGACAATACCGCAGATAAAAGTAGAGCAGATAGGATACTTACATTATTTGAACAAGATTTCTTTACCGATAAGAACGGTACTTCTCTATACAAAATGCTATACACACTTAATGGAAACAGTCACTTCTGGGGAGCACATCAAGCAAATAATGTGGCAGCACCAGAATCAGCACTTCATATTGGATTTGGGACACTCAATAACAATCAAAATGAAAACACATTAGGATTTATCTCTCCTCACCAATTTTTTACAACCAAGATTTCAAAAAATGCAGAAAAAGAATCAGTTATTGAACCTACTATATATTTACACAGTGATTTCCTTAAAAATGAATCAACATTATCATTATACAGATTTTATTCAACCTTTCTACATGAGTTACAACATATAAATCATCTCTATAACAGAAATATATCAAAATACCCTGGCAATAACATATCTACACAAACATATATGGGAGACAGCTGGTTTAACGAATTTATAGCAATCATGACTGAACATGTATTTTTATATACTATACTAGAGAAATTAGATAAAGCCGATGCATTAGAGAATACATTAGATTACGCTGTTCTTGACGGAATAAGAAAAGGGTATTATCAGTTTAATTTTAACCTATTTAAGTATCAGCTCTTACAAAAAGAAAAATTAGTAACAAAAGTATATGATTTACATCAAATATTTTCCTCATATATTCTGGCAAATTATGGTGCAGATATAATATCAAACCTTATGCATAACAATAGTACCAGAGACTTTAAGGTTAATGAAGAAGCTATATTTGATGCTATTAGCAACGCTGCTTTTAGTGAAACATTCTATAAAAACTATCAATCACATCATCAACCTCAGTCCTTTGATGAAGTTATAAACGATTTCTATGTATCTAATCTACTATCTGAAGTTCCAGTTCCGTTTACTACTAATCAAAATGATGCTTGGATTAGTGCAGGACCAACAAAGATGTATGTATATAGCGATAATAACTTAAGCAAAGCAGAAATTAGAAATGGCAACGAATCAGTTGCCATTATCTCTGAGTTACCAGTAAACAATAGCAATATAAAATCAATATTTAATAACAATAGAAAATTTGTAACATATAATACTGTATTTAGCCCATACCAACCACAACAAAGAGATTCTACATATACAAGTATTGCACAAAATGATGCAGAGATAAATTTTCCACAATTTTGGCTAAAGGGAGGTGGAGCAATACTCTCCTCAAAATCTACTATGAATCAACAAAGATCTGACAATATATCAGGAACTCTTCAACAAGGACTAGGGGTATTTCTTTATTTAGGAGGAAAATCTGCAAAAAACAAAAATGCTTCCAGCATTAGCTTTCCTAAGTTACTGAGCACAGATAAAGATGTAAACCTTTCTCTGGATATACAAATACCTACTGGCTCTGCTGCAACATTAGTTATTCTTGAATAAAGCATACAATATTGATGCTTATTATATCAATCTCTGCTAAGCATTTTTTCTATGTTTTTAATTGATTTTTCTACTGTATTTAAGCGATATTCCATAGTATTAAGCACCCAAAACATAAAATGATTATGTTTATGCTGAGAATATATCATTAACATTATTTTTGCAGACACAAGAAAAATTGCAAGTTCAAGTGATATAAAATCAGGAAGAATTTTGAAAACAGCTTGTAAAAACAGCAAAGATAACAATAAAATAGCAAACACCATATTTGTAATAAGATCTTTAGAAGAAAATTTTGCCCCTCCAAGCTCTCCTATATCTTTCCTTATTTTTTCTTTTTCTGCTTCATAGTATTTAATCTCCTCTCGCAACCGCTCCTTCCTATTGTGCATTTCTATATCATGTTCTTTTTGTTCTTTATTTTTAGTTTTCATTTCTTTTCATATTCTCCTTTATGATATAATTGTACAAGAAAGGAGAAAATATGACAGAACAAAAAAAAGCATATACATGCATAAAATGTGGCTCAGCCGATTTTACACAAGGAGAAGCACGAACTACTGGTGGCTTTCTTTCAAAACTAGTCGATGTACAAACCAACAAATTTGTCACCATAGAATGCAATAATTGTGGGTACACCGAATTTTACAAAAGAAAATCTTCAATGGGTGGAAATATAGTAGATTTTCTCTTTGGAGGATAAGCTACTATATCCCTATACCATCACTATCAAATACAATTTTAGTGGCGAAGGGACTTGAACCCCCGACAGAACGGATATGAGCCGTTTGCTCTACCAACTGAGCTACGCCACCATGTATGATACTCGTAAATACTATATTAGTAATATAATAAACAGCATCTATGCAATATAAGACTATTATAGCATAAATATATTTATATGTATAATAAAAAAAATCTACCTATCCGCATACTCAAATGAACACTATCTTGCATAAAAATATACTTATATTTTGTACAAATATAACAAAAAAATTAGAAATACACATTTTACTACACTCACAGACAGTATTTCATCATAAAACAATATACCATACAGCATATGATTTAATAAAAAAAAACAAAATACAAACTCCTCTGCTTGTACAACAATTTCAGATATATGTACACAATAACAACGACAACAATACAGCTTTACTACAACACAAAAAAACAGACAGAGACTCTTCCTTTACTTCACATAATACACAAACATGTATCCATGCCCTTATTCAATTAAATAAGACAACAGATACCCTCTTATTACAAACTATGAAGAAAAGAGATATTCAAACTCATACTATAAAGAACAGTGTAAAAGAACACAATAGAGGAAATATGCCTATCCTATTTCATAACAACGAAGATACGCATTTAGTTGAATTCATAAGAATACTAAAAGCAACTATTGACGGGTATATAACAAATAATACACATACTATCACACAATGCTCTGGCATACTACATCAAAAATTATTAGAGATACAATTACCTCACAATAGCCTCATATACCATTTCTATCTATTACTACTACAAATGCTACAGTCTCTATAGACATACGACATTTTTTATTCATTGCATATTATGTGCTACTATCAAAAATAAAATGCGAGCAAAAGATTCAGCTTCAATAGAGAATAAAAATAAATACAATAGGAGCTATCATCTCACATAAGACAATAGCTCCTCCATATACAAGAGTTATCTATGCTCTATCGAGAAGATGGTCCTGTATAGCTTCCTCCTGCCCAATTTGGTATTTTGTTTGAAGCTACACCAGATCTTGCAAATGCATTGTTAGTAATGATACTTCTTGATCCAAGATGATCTTTCCATTCATAGATATCCTGATTAAAGGAGCTTGCCCCATAAAACATACTTTTCATAGTAGTAAGACTGCTTACATCCCACTCTGATATATCTTGATTAAACGCTTTTGCGTTATAAAACATACCAGCCATAGTGGTAACTTTCCTTACATCCCAATCCGATATATCTCCATTAAATGACGAAGTATGAAACATATCTGTCATACTAGTAACTGTCTTTACATCCCAATCCGATATATCTCCATTAAATTTCGATCTATTAAACATTCTATACATAGTTGTGACATTACTCACATCCCAGCCTGATATATCTCCATTAAATTTCGATCTATAAAACATATAATTCATTCTGGTAACTGCACTCACATCCCAGCTTGATATATCCTTATTAAATTGCGAGCTCCAAAAAATACCTTCCATAGTGGTAACTTTCCTTACATCCCACCCCGATATATTCCCATTAAATTGCGAGCCATAAAACATATAACTCATATTACTAACATTACTCACATCCCAGCCTGATATATCTCCATTAAATTTCGATCCAAAAAACATCCTAGCCATACTTGTACTGTTACTTACATCCCAACTTGATATATCCCTATTAAACTGTGATTTATAAAACATATAACTCATATCCCTAACATTACTTACATCCCAACTTGATATATCTCTATTAGATTGCGAGCCATAAAACATACCTCTCATATTGGTAACTGAACTTACATCCCAGCCTAATATATCTCCACTAAATTGCGATGACTTAAACATATTTCTCATATTGGTAACTGAACTTACATCCCACCCCGATATATCCCCATTAAATTTCGATTGATAAAACATATAACTCATATCCCTAACATTACTCACATCCCAACTTGATATATCTCCATTAAAATTTCTCAACTCACTATCATTAAATACTCCATTCATATCTATAATATTGCCTGTATATATGAAATTTAAATCTGCGTTATTATCATCTGGCCTCCCATCATCATTCGTATCCATCACACCCTTTATCGCTACTATCAATTCTGTTTTATTCATAGGATAATATTTATATATTTTCGCAAGCTGCACTACCTCTATACTAAACTCTTTTGCTACTCTTTTTCCTGCATATGCACCATTCCCTGTAAACACAATAGTATATGTTGTATGAGACAATGCTTTGGTAGGAGTACCACTTATCGTTCCATTTTGTGCATTAAGCTGTAACCCTGTGTCTGCAGTAAATGTATTTGGCTCTATACTATATGCTCCCGTTGCCTTAAAGGTTGAAACTCCAGTATTACTGAGCATAATACTGACATTAGGCTGCCCTACTCCTACGGTTAATGCTGAGATACCGATTCCTAAATAGGTCTGTGATATGCTATACATCCAGCTTGGCATTTTATCATTAGAGACATTAGTATTCGTAAGTATATTTCCTATAGCCACTGTTCTTCCTGCTATATGCTCTCCCCATGCTTCCAAATCCTTATCAAAGGCAGTTGCTCCCTGAAACATTGACTGCATAGTAGTTACATCATCAACTGCCCACCCCGATATATCATTATTAAACGCTGTTGCTCCTTGAAACATTGACTGCATAGTAGTTACACTGTCAACTGCCCACCCCGACATATCTTGATTAAAGGCGGTTGCTCCTTGAAACATTGACTGCATATTTGTAACTTTACTTACATTCCAACCTGATATATCTTTATTAAATTGCGACTCCTTAAACATCTCTCGCATATTTGTAACTTTACTTACATCCCAGCTTGATATAGTTCCATTAAAATTTTTCAGTGCATTATCATTAAATACCCCGCTCATATCTGTTATGTATCCTGTATATATTCCACTCAAGTCTGCTGCATTCCCATTTGATGCTACCACTGTTTTTATATTTGTTATCAAAGCACTCTTTGTTTTTGGGTAGTATGTATATGTACCACTGCCGTCATGTATTTGTATGGTAAATTCTTTTATACGCCTTTTTCCTGCATAATCACCAGTCCCTGTAAACACAATTATATATTTTCTCAGTGCAAGTGCTTTTGTAGGACTACCGCTTATCGCTCCACTCCCTGCATTAAAGGTCAAGCCTGTGTCTGCAGTAAAGGTACTTGGCACTATACTATAGCCCCCTGTCGCATTAAAAGTACTCACTCCAGTATTAGTCAATGGAATACTAATATTCTGCTGCCCTTTTACCATAGTAAATAATGACGCAACATTGCCTCCATATCTCTGTGATATACGATACATCCAGCTCGGTATGTTTGCATCAGAGACACCAGCATTCGTAAATATATTTCCCATAGCTACTGTTCTTCCTGCTATATGTTCTCCCCATGCTTCTAAATCTTGAGCAAACGTTGTTGCTTCGCGAAACATTTGTTCTATAGTAGTTACACTGTCAACTTCCCACCCCGCTATATCTTGATTAAATGCTTCTGCATTATTAAACATAGATGCCATAGTGGTCACTTTTCTTACATCCCAACTTGCTATGTTTTTATCAAACACGGTATTATCCTTAAACATATTACTCATATCGGTAACTTTTCCTACATCCCACCTTGATATATCTTGATTAAATGCACTCCTATTGAACATATTAGACATATTTGTTACTTTCTTTACATCCCAGCCTGATATATCCTTATTGAATTGACTCTCCTTAAATAGCTCACTCATATTAGTAACTTTACTGACATCCCACCCTGATATATCCCCATTAAAACTTCTTAAAGCACTATCATTAAATACTCTACTCATATCCGTAATAGCTCCTGTATATATGCTATTCAAATCGGCACTGTTATTATCAGGGGTGTCATCATCATCAGTATCCATCACATCCTTTATTGCTGCTATCAACTCTGCTTTATTGGTAGGAGAGTGGCTATACTTTCCTGCTGCTACTGTCATGCTCAATGGTATCTTATAGCTCTTGCCTGCATAATCTCCTGTTCCACTAAAGAGCAGTGTATAGCTTTTTGTACTTTGTGCTTTTGTTGGACTTCCGCTTATCGTTCCTGTACTTGCATCTAAGCTAAGTCCTATATCCGCTATGCTCGGAGAGATAGTATAGCTTCCCACTGCCGTAGTAGGATACTTCTTACTTACTGTTATTGCACCATTTGCTTCTATGGCTTTGCCTACAAACCCACTTATAGTACTGCTCTCAGTTCCTCCAACAGTAAGCACAAAATCGTAGAGCCATGTAGGAATATTGCCTTCAGAGAGTATCACTCCACTGTTATCTGCTGTATTGAACATTTTATCTGTATTTACTGCTCTTCCTACCATATGCTCTCCCCATGCCTCTAAATCCTTATCAAAGGCTGTTGCTCCTTGAAACATTGATTGCATAGTAGTTATATTATCAACTTCCCACCTTGATATATCTTGATTAAACGCTCCTGTTTCACTAAACATCTGTCTCATAGTAGCTACCTTGCTTACATTCCAATAGGATATATCCTGATTAAATGCTGTGTTCTTATAGAACAGTAACTCCATATCTGCAACACTGCGAACATCCCATAGGCTTATGTCATTGTTATACGATGTTTCTCGAAACATCTCATTCATAGTTGTGACATTACTTACATCCCAGCCTGATATATCTCCAGCATATGATGATTTCTTAAATATATCATTCATATTTGTAACATTCCCTACATCCCAATTTGTTATGTCTCCATTTTCCCCTGTAAACTTCGATTCTTCAAACATACTGTTCATATTTGTTACATTACTGACATCCCAACCTGATATATCCCCATTAAAATCTCTCAAACTACTATCATAAAATATCTTACTCATATTTGTTATATGCCCTGTATTTATTACATTTAAGTTTGCTGTATTCCCATTAGGATTTCCATCTCCATCATCATCTGCTGCCATTACTGTTTTTATATCTGCTATCAATTCTGCTTTTGTCTTAGGAAAATATGTTTGACTGCTCGTATCCTGTATCGTAAGAGTGAGAGTAGTACTTTTTTGTTTGCCAGCATAGCCTCCATTTCCTACAAAGGTTATGGTATATTCTTTTGTAGCCAATGCTACCGTAGGATTACCACTTATCTCTCCAGTTGTTGCATTAAATGTCAACCCTGTATCTGTAGTAAATGTATCGGGTACTATGCTATAAGTTCCTGTTGCTGCTTTCGGTGTTCTGTAAATAGAGAAAACAATATTTTTATCATTCATAGTAAGCATTCTCTTACTTACCGTACCTTTCGTATCTTTATATCTAAGAGTATATATCCACGAAGGAAGCTTTTCATCAGGTAAATGAGAAAATATACCTTTTACATTCAGTGGTTTTCCTGATTCTGTTAGTTCTGGTATATGCTCCCCCCATGCTTCTAAATCTTGATTAAATGATGTTGCTCCATTAAACATATCCTCCATAGTAAAAACTGTCCCAACATCCCATTTGGATATATCCTGATTAAACAATGTTGCTCCTTGAAACATTTTATCCATGTCTGCAACTATACTTACATCCCAGCCTGATATATCGCCATTAAATTGTGAATTACGAAACATACCCTCCATATCATAAACATTACTGATATCCCACTTTGATATATCCCCAGTAAATTGTGATCCTTGAAACATATAAAACGTAAAGTTTACATTACTTACATCCCAGTCCGATATATCCCCATCAAATTGCGATTGATGAAACATATAACCCATCCTTGTTACACTACTCACATCCCATTTTGATATATCCCCATTAAACTGCGAATTATAAAACATGGTTCGCATAGTGATAACATTACTCACATCCCATTTTGATATATCCCCATCAAATTGCGATTCCTCAAACGTACTTTGCATAATTGTAACATTACCTACATCCCAGTCCGATATATCCCCAGTAAATTGTGATTCTTCAAACGTACTTTGCATAATTGTAACATTACTTACATCCCAATCCGATATATCCCCATCAAATTGCGATTGATGAAACATATAAGCCATCTTTGTTACACTACTCACATCCCATTTTGATATATCCCCAGTAAATTGTGAGTAACGAAACATCTCATTCATAGTTGTGACATTACTCACATCCCATTTCGATATATCCCCATTAAAACTTCTCAAGGCACTATCATTAAATACTTTACTCATATCCGTAACATTCCCTGTATAAATGACATTCAAGTCTGCTTTATTATCATCTGGCGTCCCATCACCGTTTATATCCATTACCTTTTTTATTGCTGCTATCAACTCTGTTTTATTACTAGGAAAATATGCGTATTGTCCTTGATTTGCCTTTACCTCTAATGAAAAAGGGATAGCAAGACTCTTACCTTGAAACTTAGCATCTCCAGTAAAAGTAATCGTATATGCTTTTTTACTCAATTCTTGTGTTGCTATCCCTTTTATTGTTCCTTCTTGTGCATCAAATAATAAGCCTGTATCTGCGCTAAGTGTATTGGGAGCTATACTGTATTGTCCCGTTACATTTGATGGAAATTGCTTTTTAATCCTCACTACTATATTTTGATATTGCAGCGCAGTAAGATCGTTTATGCTTTCTTCTTGATATACCACATCAAACACATATGCCCATGTAGGTATCTTTTCATCAGATACACTAGAACTATCAAATATACCTGCTATGTTTACTGTCCTTCCTGCTATATGCTCTCCCCATGCTTCCAAATCTTGATCAAATGCTTTTGTTGAATTAAACATATTCTCCATAGTAGTTACAGTATCAACTGCCCATCCCGATATATCTTGATTAAAGGCTGCTGCACCATAAAACATACCTTCTATACCGTCAACTTTCTTTACGTCCCAACGTGATATATCGCCATTAAACTTTGAGTCACGAAACATATTTTCCATATTTGTAACATTACTCACATCCCATTTTGATATATCTCCATTAAATTGTGAATCACGAAACGTATTGTGCATCCAATACACACTACTTACATCCCAACTTGATATATCTCCATTAAATTGTGAACCTTGAAACATATATCCCATTTCCCCCACATTACTTACATCCCATTTCGATATATCTCCATTAAACTTTGAGTCACGAAACATATGGTTCATAAATTTTGCATTACTTACATCCCATTTCGATATATCGCCACTAAAATCTCTCAACATACTATCATTAAACACATAACTCAGGCTAGTAATAGCACTTACATCAATACCATTGAGATCTGCTGTAGCATTATCAATAATGCCATTCCCATCGGTATCTAAGATAACTTTTAATATCGCTTTTAGCTCTTCTCTTGTCTTAGGTTTTGTTGAGTAATTCTTCACTGATACCGATAGGGTCGCTTTTAAATTTTTATTTACTGCCTTATCAAATTCTCCTGTGCCATTAAAAGTAACAGTAAACCTATGAGGACTTCCCTTTGTTAGCGTTTTAAGATCTCCTGCATTTGCTGTTATTGTCCCTGTACTTGTATCAAAATTCATCCCTGTTGGAAGTGCATCTCTCCCTGCTAACACTGGCAGCAATGTAAATGTTCCTGTTGTTGTTACTGGCCACCGAGTGATAGACACATTCACTGCTCGTCCTACTATTGCTACTACTACCTTTGGCTCTAACAGCACCTCCAATGTCAACCATCTGGGATCCTCAGTAACCCCTGAATTCTTAAATACATCTTGACTCACTTTACTTACCGCAGGTGCTACTGCCCATAATTTTAAGTCCCGAGTAAAGGCAGCTGTTCCTTCAAACATACTGTTAATCTGTCTTACATTACTTACATCCCAGCCTGATATATCACTATTAAATGATGTAGCTCCCTTAAACATATTACTCATGTTTGTTACTTTGCTTACATCCCATTTTGATATCCCTCCACGAAACCCCGTCACTCCTTCAAACATACCACTCATATTTGTTACATGGCTTACATCCCACTCCGACACATTGCCACTAAAGGTAGGAAACTGGACAAACAAATTACTCATATCAGCAACCTTACTTACATCTATATCGTTTAAGTCTGCTGCCATATCTTTACTTAATCGCTCAGAGATAAGCTGTAATAATTGCGACTTTGAGCTAGGTTGTACCTTTCCTCCTCCCCCTCCAGGAGTAGGAGAAGAACCTCCACCAGAGCCCCCTCCCTTAGGACCTTCACAACCCAATAATACTACTGCTATCAATAATAGTAGTATTCCTCCCACATATACACCATTACTATGTATAAACACATTATTTCTTCTCATATTTTCTCCTTTTCATATTTACCTCTTGGACTTGCACGCCCAATCACTTTATTATTTGTTTATAATAAACTATACCGCATAATATAGCAATACCTATATTATACGGATTCAAGGACTAAATGTAACATCAAAGGCTTCAGCAAAGGAAAAAAGAGCTAGCATCTCACATAAGACAATAGCTCCTCCATATCCAAGAGTAAACTTATGCTCTATCGAGACGATGGACCTGTGTAGGATCCTCCTGCCCAATCTGGTATTTTGTTTGAAGCCACAGCAGAATTTGTAAATGCATTGTTAGTCTTGATGCTTCTTGATCCAAAATGATCTTTCCATTCATAGATATCCTGATTAAAGGAGCTTGCTCCATAAAACATATAGCCCATATTAGTAAGACTACTTACATTCCAACCTGATATATCTCCAGTAAACTGCGATTCACGAAACATATTACTCATATTTGTTACTTTGCTTACCTTCCAGTTTGATATATCCCCATTAAATTGCGATTCACGGAACATCCAGTACATCTGTTTTACATCACTTACATCCCAGCCTGATATATCTCCAGTAAACTGCGATTTATAAAACATGCCTTGCATATATCTCACATTGCTTACATCCCACCTTGATATATCTCCAGTAAATCGACTCTCCTTAAACATATCCCGCATATTGACAACATTACTTACATTCCAACCTGATATATCTCCAGTAAAGCTCCTCAAGGCACTATCATTAAATACATAACTCATATCTGTTATGTATCCCGTATATATTTCATTCAAGTCTGCGTTATTTCCATTTGATGCCACCAGTGTTTTTATATTTGTTATCAAAGCATTCTTTGTTTTTGGGGAATATGTGTATGTATGTATATATATAGTAAACTCTTTTGTAAGCCTTTTTTCTGCATAATCACCAGTCCCTGTAAACACAATCATGTATTTTCTCAGTGCAAGTGCTTTTGTAGGACTACCGCTTATCGCTCCATTCACTGCACTAAATGTCAAGCCTGTGTCTGTAGTAAAGGTACTTGGCACTATACTATAGCCCCCTGTTGCATTAAATGTTGAAACTCCAGTATTAGTCAATGGAATACTAATATTCTGCTGCCCTCTTACCATAGTAAATAATGAAGCAACATTGCCTCCATATGTCTGTGATATACGATACATCCAGCTTGGTATTCTTACACCAGAGACACCAGCATTCGTAAATATATTTCCCATAGCCACTGTTCTTCCTGCTATATGTTCCCCCCATGCTTCTAAATCTTGATCAAAGGCTGTTGCTTCGCGAAACATCTGTTCTATAGTAGTTACACTGTCAACTTCCCACCTCGCTATATCTTGATTAAATGCTTCTGCATTATTAAACATATGTGCCATAGTAGTCACATTTCTCACATCCCAACTTGATATATCTTGATCAAACACAGTATTATCCTTAAACATATTACTCATATCGGTAACTTTTCTTACATCCCAGCCCGATATATCGCCATTAAATTGACTCTCCTTAAACAGCTCACTCATATTGCTAACATTACTCACATCCCACTCTGTTATAGTTCCATTAAAACTTTTCAAGGCATTATCATTAAATACTCCACTCATATCCGTAATAGCTCCTGTATATATGCTATTCAAATCGGCACTGTTATTATCAGGGGTGTCATCATCATCAGTATCCATCACATCCTTTATTGCTGCTATCAACTCTGCTTTATTGGTAGGAGAGTGGCTATACTCTCCTGCTATTACTGTAATGCTCAATGGTATCTTATAGCTCTTGCCTGCATAGTCTCCTGTTCCACTAAAGAGCAGTGTGTAGCTTTTTGTACTTTGTGTTTTCGTTGGACTCCCGCTTATAGCTCCTGTACTTGCATCTAAGCTAAGTCCTATATCTGTTATGCTCGGAGAGATAGTATAGCTTCCCGTTGCCGTAGTAGGATACTTCTTATTTACTGTTATTACCCCATTTGCTTCTATGGCTTTGCCTACAAACCCACTTATAGTACTGCTTTCAGTTCCACCAACAGTAAGTACAAAATCATAGAGCCATGTAGGGATATTGCCTTCGGAAAGTATTACTCCACTATTGTCTACTGTATTGAATATTTTATCTATATTTACTGTTCTTCCTGCTATATGCTCTCCCCATGCTTCTAAATCCTTATCAAAGGCTGTTGCTCCTTGGAACATTGACTCCATAGTAGTTACGCTATCAACTTCCCAGCTTGATATATCTTGATTAAATGCTCCTGCTTCACTAAACATCTGTTTCATAGTGGTTACCCCACTTACATTCCAATATAATATGTTCTGATTAAATGCTGTGTTCTTATAGAACATTGACTCCATATCTGCAACACTGCGAACATCCCATAGGCTTATGTCCTTGTTATATGCTGTTTCTCGAAACATCTCATTCATAGTTGTGACATTCCTTACATTCCAGCCTGATATATCACCAGCATACGATGATTTCTTAAACATATCATTCATATTTTTTACATTCCTTACATCCCAATTTGTTATATCTCCATTTTCTCCTGTAAACTTTGACTCTTCAAACATACTGTCCATCGTAGTTACGTTACTTACATTCCAACCTGATATATCGCCATTAAAATTTCTCAAAGCACTCTCATTAAATATCCCGCTCATATCGGTTATATCTCCTGTATATATGACATTCAAATTGGCACTGTTATCATCAGGGCTACCATCCCCATCAGCATCTGCTGCCATCACCGTTTTTATATTTGCTATCAAATCTGCTTTTGTCTTAGGAAAATATGTTTGACTGCTCGTATCCTGTATCGTGAGAGTGAGAGTAGTACTTTTTTTTCTGCCAACATAGTCCCCATTTCCTGTAAAGGTTATGGCATACTCTTTTGTAGCCAATGTTTTCGTTAGAGTACCACTTATCTCTCCAGTTGCTGTATCAAATGTCAATCCTGTATCTGTAGTAAATGTATTGGGTACTACACTGTAGGTTCCTGTTGCTGCTTTCGGTGTTTTGTCAATAGACAGAACAATATTTTTATCACTCGTAGTAAACACTTTCTTACTTACTATACTCCCTTTCGCATCTTTATACCCAAGAGTATATACCCATGATGGAATTTTTTCATCAGGTAAATGAGTAAATATGCCTTGTACATTCAGTGGTTTTCCTGATACCGTGAGTTCTGGTATATGCTCTCCCCATGCTTCTAAATCTTGATCAAACGATGTTGCACCATCAAACATTTTATACATAGTAGTGACTTTCTTAACATTCCATCTTGATATATCCTGATTAAACGATGTTGCGTCATAAAACATGCCTTTCATATTTAAAACATCACGCACATTCCAGCCCGATATATCACTATTAAATGGCGTACCAACAAACATCTGTTGCATCCATTGCACCCCACTGACATCCCATCTTGATATATCCCCATTAAATGGTGTATTTTGAAACATACTGTCCATATCTTCTACATCACTCACATCCCAATCTGATATATCCCCATTAAATGGTGAGTCATAAAACATACCTTCCATATTTTTTACATTACTCACATCCCATTTTGATATATCCCCATTAAATTGCGAATAACGAAACATAATATTCATCAAAAAAACACTACTTACATTCCAACCTGATATATCACTATTAAATTGAGATGAAGAAAACATTGTTCTCATATCTTTTACATTACTCACATTCCAATCTGATATATCCCCATTAAATCGCGATTCATAAAACATGGCACGCATGTTTGTAACATTACTCACATCCCAACCCGATATATCCCCATTAAAATTCCTCAAGGCACTATCATTAAATACATAACTCATATCTGTAATATTCCCTGTATAAATAATATTCAAATCTGCTTTATTATCATTTGGTGTCCCATCACCGTTTATATCCATTACCTCTTTTATTACTTGTATCAACTCTGCTTTATTACTAGGAAAATATGCGTATTTCCCTTGATTGGCCTTTACCTCTAATGAAAATGGCAATGTAATATTCTTGCCTTGAAACTTAGCATCTCCAGTAAAAGTAATCGTATATGCTTTTTTTGCTACTTCTTTTGTTGCTATTCCTTTTATTGTTCCCTCTTGTGCATCAAATGATAATCCTGTATCTGCAGTAAATGTATTGGGCTCTATACTATAGAGTCCTGTTGCACTCAATGGAATTTGCTTTTTAATCCTCACTACTATATTTTGATATTGCAATACAGTAAGATCTTTTATGCTTGCTCCTTGATATAACACATCAAACACATATGCCCATGTAGGTATCTTTTCATCAGATACTTTAGAATGAGTAAACATATTTGATATATTTAATGTCTTTCCTACTGTATGCTCTCCCCATGCTTCCAAATCTTGATCAAACGCTGTTGCTCCCTTAAACATATCCTGCATAACAATTAAAGTATCAACTGACCATCCTGATATATCTTGATTAAAGGCTGTTGCTTCTTTAAACATACCTGGCATACGTTGAACATTACTCACATCCCAACTTGATATATCTCCATTAAATTGACTCTGCTTAAACATATTGCTCATAGTTTTTACATTACTTACATCCCATCTTGATATATCCCCATTAAACCTCGATCCTTGAAACATCTTATACATATATTTTACATTACTTACATCCCATTTTGATATATCACCATTAAAATGTTTCAACATATCATCATTAAATAAAAAGCTCATGCTATTAATCGCACTTACATCAATGTGATTGAGATCTGCTGTAGCATTATCAATAATGCCATTCCCATCAGCATCCAAGATAACTTTTAATATCGCTTTTAGCTCTTCTCTTGACTTAGGTTGTGTTGAATAATTCTTCACTGATACTGATAAAGTCGCTTTTACATTTTTATTTATTGCCTTATCAAATTCCCCTGTCCCATTAAAAGCAACAGTAAACCTATGCGGACTTCCCTTTGTTATCGTCTTAAGGTCTCCTGCATTTGCTGTTATTGTCCCTGTACTTACATCAAAATTCATCTCTTTTAGGAGTGCCTCTCCTCCTGCTAACACTGGTGTCAATGTAAATGTTCCTGTTGTTGTTACTGGCCACCGCGTGATAGACACATTCACTGCTCGCCCTACTATTGCTACTACTACCTTTGGCTTTAACAGCACCTCCAATGTCAACCATCTGGGTTTCTCAGTAATCCCCGAATTCTTAAATACATCTTTACTCCTTTTGCTTACTGTAGGGGCTACTGCCCATAATTTCAAATTCCGAGTAAAAGCAACTGCTCCTTCAAACATGCTGTCAATCTGTGTTACATTGCTTACATTCCAGCCTGATATATCACTATTAAATGATGTGGCTCCCTTAAATATATTACTCATGTTTGTTACTTTGCTTACATCCCATTTCGATATATCACTATTAAATGATGTGGCTCCCTTAAACATATTACTCATGTTTGTTACTTTGCTTACATCCCATTTTGATATCCCTCCACGAAACCCCGTCACTCCTTCAAACATACCACTCATATTTGTTACGTGGCTTACATTCCACTTTGATACATCTCCACTAAAGGTAGGAAACTGCACAAACAAATTACTCATATCAGTAACTTTACTTATATCTACATCGTTTAAGTCTGCTGCCATGTCTTTACTTAATCGCTCAGAGATAAGCTGTAATAATTGCGACTTTGAGCTAGGCTGTACCCTTCCTCCTCCCCCTTCAGGAGCAGGAGGAGAACCTACATTAGAGGAAACTCCCTCTGGATCTTCACAACTCAATAATACTACTAGTATCAATACTATTAGTATTATAAAACCATTGCTATGCATAAAAAAATTATTTTTTCTCATAATTTCCTCCTGGTTTTTTTAAATTATATTAATCCTTGCTTATAATAAACGATATTATATAATATTGCAATACCTTTTTTTATTTTTTTTCAGATTGCAGATTCAAGGACTCAATGCGACAGCAAAGGCTTTAGTTATTACATGTACACTATTTTCAATACACAATATGTTGTACAATAATTACTATGGATTGGAAAAACGAACATCCTACATATGAATATTCACACTTAGACGATTCTGTACCCTATTCTCCATGGGAGCTATGGGAACTATGGCAACAAGAAGCAAAAAAAGTACTACAATATACCAATGAAATTGTACTAGCTACAGCAAGCAAAGAAGCAGTTCCCAGTGCTCGTATGTTACTCCTAAAATATGCCAGTAAAGAAAAAGGATTTTGCTTTTTTAGTAATAAAAAAAGCAGAAAAGGTAACGATATACATCAAAACCCTCAAGGACACCTGCTATGGTATTGTAGCCCACTACAGAGACAAGTACGTATTGATGGCACAATATCAGAATTACCCCGCAAAGAAGCTGAAACATATGCCATAAGCCGTCCACGTAAAAGTCAAATCAGTGCGTATATATCACAACAAAGTCAGCCTGTAAAGTCAAAACAAGCTCTTCTTGATGCATATCATCAATGTGAAAAAGAGCTAAAAGATAAAAAAATTCCAGTATCAGAAAATTGGACAGGATATAGCCTACAACCTACCATGTTTGAGTTTTGGCAAGGAAATAGCAATAGATTACACGATCGAATTGTATATACTAGAGATACACAAAAAGAAAAACAAACATGGAACATATCTCGTCTCTATCCATAATATTAATGAGCTAAATACCACTGTTTTTTTTCACTTACCAGTAACCCTTCTTTCTCTAAACATGCTAAACATTCTTCTGCTTCACTGATAAATTGTTCTTTATTTTCTATATTTCTTTTATATACAAGATCTTGAAAAAGATGATGATACAGATCATCTTCATTTAACATCCCATGTTTTGCAAGTATACGAACTATTGCTCCTCGTATTTGTCGCTTAGATCCTTCAAACATTGATTGCTTTTTATACATATTACTTTTCCGATTAGGATTACTTACCTCAAATTTAAGCCAATACCCATAATCCATAAGTGCCCAATACCATAGACGAGGATTTTCTGTATTCATAGTATTTTCTACATAATAGTGAACATCATGCTCTTGCACTTCGTCTTGCTGAGAAAAAAAAGTATGTATAATAGCTCTTCTAATATTAGTTTCTATCACAACACAGGGGACATTAAACGCAAATACCATTATTGCAGATGAAGTATATGCTCCAATACCTGGTAATAACTGCAATGTTTCTTTACTATCAGGAATTACACCGTTGTAGTCACTTAGTACAAGTTTTGCACAATTATGTAAAAAACGCGCTCTCCTATTATAGCCTAACCCTTGCCATTCTTTCAGTACAGCAGATAATGGAGCTAAAGCAAGTGCTTCTATAGTACTCCACCTTTCGACAAAAGACATAAAATAGGAAAGAACACGCGACACTTGTGTTTGTTGTAACATACATTCAGATACTAGCACATGATAAGGAGTGGGATGTTCTCGCCAGGGCATAGTTTCTCTCGGTCTGTTATAGAAACTATGCATAACAGTGTCCCTAAATTGTTCTATTGATACATCAGATACTTTACCATGTAATGACAAAAATTTAGCCAAAGCTACCTGTTCCTTGTTTTTTTGCTCGCTCTTCAGTTTTTCTTCGAATTTTATTCCATACTCCACTCAACCCCATAGCTTTTTTCATTCCCATAACCGTATCTTGCCCTATCTTTTGCACTCTTTTTGTCCCTTCATATAAAATACTCTGTGCTAATCCTGCCTGTAATTCATAGGTAGAACGCTTTTCACGAATTGGATTCAAAAAATCGTTAAGAGCAATAGCAAGTGCTTTTTTTACTTCTACATCACCAACAGTCCCTTTTCTGTACCGCTCCTTAAAATTATTTACTTGTTGAACATCAGTATTAAACAAATCATGATATATAAATACTGGATTACCTTCTACAACACCAGGAATATCAGCACGAATTCTATTAGGATCAGTATACATGCTCATAACTTTCTTTGTTACTGTTTTTTCATCATCAGAAAGATAAATTGCATTATTAAGCGATTTAGACATTTTTGATTGACCGTCAGTACCAACAAGTGCTTTTTCTTCTCCAATCAATATTTCAGGTATAGGAAAAAAATCACAATCATAGTTTGTATTAAAACGTTTTGCTAACTCACGCGTAAGCTCAATATGGGCTTCATTATCCTTACCTACAGGCACAATATTTGCACGTGGAAGTAATATATCAGCAGATTGTAATACTGGATATGACAATAAACCAAGACTCATCTCTTTCATATTTGCAGCCTGAGCCATATCTTTTAAGCTAGGCAAACGTTGCAAACGAGGAACTGTGATCATCATTGATAATAAAAGCGTTATCTCAGCAACTTCTGGAACTTGTGATTGCAAATAGAATGTTATAACACTAGGATCTAAGCCAACCGAAAGATAATCAAAAACAATATCTTCAACATTTTTAGAAATAAAAGAAATATCATCTTTTGTATGACGAGTAGTAAGCATATGATAATCAGCAAGGAGAACATACGCTTGATACTCATGCTGTAAACGAACTCTTTCTTTCAGTGATCCAATATAATGACCTAAATGTAATTTTCCAGTAGGCCTATCTCCAGTCAAAAGAATTTTTTTCATATTACTTCGTAATCCTATCAATACCTAAATGTACCCACCTATAAAAAGTAAGGTATAAACATCATTCCAGCTTGTTCTTTTTATCCTTTTTGTTCATTTTTGATACTGTAGAGCCATTCCCTAAAATAACCGATATTTTGTTCAAATAAGGAATATAGTCACATACAGTACGCATCAACACAAGGAGAGGAACTGATAATAACATACCCATTATTCCCCATACATATCCCCAATACACAAGTCCAACAAAAATAATCAAAGCACTGAGGTTAAGATTATCACCTGTAATTTTTGGATCTATTACATTCCCTATAATAACTTGTGTGAGTAAAATAACAATAGTAATGATAATAACTTCAGACCAAGACGGATAAAATTGCAGAATACTAAAGAGTATACTCACTATTGATATAATAAGAGATCCTACTGATGGAATAAAATTAAATAAAAAGGTCAAAAATCCCCACAATAAAGGAAAATTAACGCCTATCATTTCAAAGGCAAAATAAATAATAACACCAGTACAAAAACTTATCAATGCTTTTAATAGGATAAATTTACTAACACCACCACTTATTCTCTCTAAAAAAGAATCAAAACTTTTTTCTTTTTTTTCATCAGACAAAATACGTTTCGATTTTTCTTTTATCCACGAAAGCTCAATAATGGTAAACATTAATGTTATCGTAACTAAAAGATAATTTTTACCTATGTTTATGGCTCCTGCAGAAAACGAAAGAGCAGTATCTCTTAAAAAAGAAAATGCTCCACTTTGTAATTGGTTTATAATATCTAAGTTTACTTTATCCAGAGCGATATTAGAAAAAACAGTATCTATAATGGTAGTAACTCTATTACGATAAAAATCAAAATAATCATTAACAGAAGACAAAGAAGCATACAGTAAAGTAATAAGTAAAACACTGATACCTAAAAATACTATAACAGTACACAAAAGAGAAAGAGCAGAAGGAAAGTGCCATTTATTACGAAAAAACTTATCAAGAGGAAAAAACACTACTCCCAATAACAATCCCACAAATACCGTCACAGAAATACTGCTTGTTTGTTTTAGAAAAAAGGTAATGAGCATAAACACTATAACAATAATTGATATTCGAGAAATAAAATTTAATTTACTTGTCAAACTACTTTCTGGCTTTTCAAAAGATGATTCTTGCATATTATGTATTATATCATATAAGTATATTTATATATGTATCGCCCATCCCTCAGCAAGTCGAGCAGATTCCATAACTCCTTCTGACATAGTAGGATGAGCATGTACTAAAGTTGCTAACTCATTAGCTGTTAGTTCACCTTCACTAGCGGTCAATACATTATGTATAATTTCCGTTGCATTTAATCCTAATACATGAGCCCCTATTATTTCACCACTTTTTTTATCACTTAATATTTTAACAAAGCCATCTGTTTTACCAACTGCCACTGCTTTTCCTATGCCAATAAACGGAAACTTTGCAGACACAAAATCTTTTCCTTGTTCTTTCGCTTGTTGTTCATTTAACCCAAAACTTGCCACTTGAGGATTACAATACACAGCAGAGGGAATTTTTAGAGATTCAAGTCCATGCACTGACATACCCGAAATATGTTCAATCGCAATTTCAGATTCTTTACTTGCAACATGAGCAAGAAGAGGCGTGCCACTGACAACATCCCCTACCGCATAAATGCCAGGAATACTTGTTTCATAATGATCGGATACACTGATAAACCCTCGTTCAGCTTTCACTCCTAATGTTTCTAATCCTAACCCTTCACTGTTAGGGCTTCTCCCTATAGATACCAGTACCTTATCTGCACTGAGCGTATCTTTTTTTCCATCAGCACTTTCAATTTCAAGCTCTACAGAATCTTTATGCTTATGTAACGCATTTGCTTTTGTGCCAAGAAAAAACTGAATTCCTTTTTTCTTCAAAATAGTCATTAAGGTGTTTGAAATATCACTATCCTCTAAAGGCAAAATAGTAGGCAACATTTCAACAACACTTACTTCTACACCAAACGAATTAAGAATATACGCAAACTCTATACCAATAACTCCTCCACCAAGAACAAGCATCTTTTTAGGCAGCTGAGACAGAGAAAGAATACCTGTTGAAGATAATACTAACTTTTCATCAAACTCCATACCAGAAACTTCTTTTGGGCGTGATCCTGTTGCAATAACAATAGAATTTGCGTGTATGGTTTGTTTTGAACCATCCTTTTGTGTAACCTCTATAGATTTAGGAGTTTTAATAGATGCAGTACCTTTTACTACCTCTATTTTATTTTTTTTCAATAAGCCATTTACTCCTCTCGTAAGTTTATCTGCTGCCTCACGAGATTTTTTATATACTTGAGCATACTCAAAGTTACTAGCATCAATGCTTACTCCCATATTTTGCAATAAAGGTATTTCATTAAACACTTCCGCTTGATGAATCAATGCTTTTGATGGAATACAACCCCAATTAAGACATACCCCTCCGACATTATCTTTTTCTATAAGAACAGTTTTGTTTCCTAATTGTGCTGCTCTAATTGCACCAACATATCCACCAGGACCTGCACCTATTATAGCTATATCATAATTTATATCACTCATCTAAACTCCTATGTATACATATATTAAAAATACAAAGCTAATGTAGGATTTTCAATTATTTCTCGAAGATCCTTCATAAATACTGCTGCAACTGACCCATCAATTACCCTGTGATCACTGCTTAAAGAACAGGTCATCTTAGATTGAACTTCTATTTGCCCATTATCATTTACGACTGGTACTTTTTTACTCATTCCTACAGCAAGAATACAGGCAGCAGGAGGGTTTATAATAGCGGTAAATTCCTCTATGCCAAATGATCCTAAATTACTTATTGTAAATGTTGCATTCGTATACTCTTCGGGCATAATTGACTGTTGTTTTACTTTTTGTATTAACTGCTGTAACTCGCTATCAATAAGCTCAACACTCTTAGATTGACAATCACGAACAACGGGAGTAATTAACCCATTTCCTAAATCTACTGCTAAGGCTATATCAATACTACTATGATGTACAATACTTGCTCCTTGTCCTGTTTCATACCAAGAAGAGTTAATAACTGGATTTTTTCGTATTGCTGAAGCTACTAGCTTTATAATAAATGCATTAAGCGATACCTTTTCATCTAACAAAGAGTTAATCTTTGTACGCATAGTTACTAACGCATCTGTTTGCATACTTGTTTTTACATAAAAATGAGGCGAAGTAAACTTAGATTCACTTAATTTTTTTGCAATTACCGCACGTACTCCTTCTACAGGAATATGAGTATCATATTGACTTATAGAATGTTGAACAGGCTTTTTCACTTTTTGTTTCACTTGTCCTGATTGGACACTGCCTTCTGTAGCTACAACACGACTTTGTCCTGTACTAGCAAAGTGTTCAACATCTGCTCGTTTAATTCTTCCGTTTGCCCCTGTACCTTGAATAAGGCTAATATCAACTCCTTTTTCTTGTGCAAGACGTCTTGCTAATGGAGTGGCTTTTATCACATCATTATTCACTGGTACTGCTTTCTGTACTGTTGCTGACTGAGAAGCATTTGTAGCAACAGGTTTTTGTGTTGCCACTGAAGGAGCTGGAGCTGCAGGCACAGTAGCAGAAGGTTTCGGCACTTGTGCTGTAGCGGTACTCTCTGAGCTTTCTGCTGCTGGTGTTGCCTCTGGTCTTGCAGAACTAGACTCAGAAGCTATAATATCACTGATATCCTCCCCTTCTTTTCCTACTATCGCTATAGTCTGTCCTACCGTTGCGGATCCTCCTTCGGGGACTATAATCTTTAATACTTTCCCTTCATTAAGCGATTCATATTCCATAGTAGACTTATCAGTCTCCACCTCACAAATCACTTGTCCTTGAGAGATATCATCTCCTTCTTTTATGCTCCATGTATGTATCTTTCCATCTTCCATTGTTGGAGACAATGCTATCATTACTATTTTTTCTGCCATAATTATTCCCCTTTAGTAATCTAATACTTTTTTCACTGCTTCTACAATTTTAGCTGCAGAAGGTTGAACTGCAAGTTCTAATGTATGATTATATGGCATGGGAACATCCAGAGAACTTACCAGCTCTACAGGTGCTTCCAGCTCATCATAAAATTCTTTAAAAATTTCATATGCAATATGAGATCCCATACTGCACATAGGCCACGATTCATCTACTACTACTGCTCTCCTTGTGTTCATTATGGATGCATAAATTGTTGCAGTATCCAAAGGACGCAAAGAACGTAAATCTACTACTTCTGCAGATATGCCTTCTTCGGCAAGCTGCTTAGCTGCATCTAAAGCATAATATACAGGTTTTCCATGCACAATAATACTGACATCGGAGCCTGCCACTTTTACGTCTGCACTCCCAATAGGGATAGTATACTCTTCTTCGGGCAACTCGCCTTTCCAATTATACGCTAGCTCTGATTCAAGCACTACTACTGGATTATCATCCCGTATTGCACTTTTTAGTAAACCATAGCCATCTGCAGGAGTTGAAATTGCTACAACTTTAAGCCCTGGTATATGAGCAAAAAAACTTTGTAATGCTTGAGAATGCTGTGAAGACAGATATTCTGCAGGACCATTAGGACCTCGAAATACTATAGGACAATGTAGCTGCCCTCCTGACATATGTCGCATTTTTGCTGCATTATTTATTACTTGATCTAGCGCGAGCAAAGAAAAATTAAAAGTCATCCATTCCACTACTGGACGTAATCCAGCCAACGCAGCTCCTATACCAAGTCCAGTAAACCCTAGCTCTGCTATTGGAGTATCTATAAGTCTTTTTTTTCCATATTTATCAAGAAGTCCTTTGGTTATTTTATATGCTCCATTATACTCAGCAACCTCTTCTCCTAAAATGAAGACATTATCATCACGTGCTAACTCTTCATCTAATGCTCTATTAAGAGCTTCTCTCATTGTAACTTCTGCCATACTATCTTCTCCCTATACCAATATATCTTCAAACATTGTTTCAAGTGGTGGTTCAGGACTATCTTCTGCAAACTGCTCTGATCTCTTCACTTCTTCTTTCACTCTCTCAATAATGCTATCAAACTCTTTTTCACTCATTAGTTTTTGTTCTAACAATTCTGCTCGCATAGTTTTAATAGGATCTTTACTTTTGAACTCTTCTACTTCTTCTTTTATTCGATACTTTGCGGGATCACTCATAGAATGCCCATAATAACGATATGTTTCAACTTCAATAACATAGGGGACTGTATTGTTACGACAATGTTCTACCACTTGTTTTACATCCTCATATACTGAGAAAAAATTCATTCCATCTACCTTTATACCCTCAACTCCATAATGTTCCCCAGACTTTGAGAAATCTAAAGCGGAAGCTCGAGAAACAGCAGTTCCCATACCATAAAAATTGTTCTCAATCACATAGATACATGGCAATTTCCATAACTGAGCTAAATTGATAGATTCATGAAACGCTCCTTGATTGATAGCACCATCTCCAAAAAAACATATTACTACACCATCTATGCCTCTGTATTTATTAGCAAACGCTAGCCCTGTACCCACAGGAATTTGCCCCCAACGATACCGTTTCCTCCAAAAAAATTATTTTTGACATCAAAGATATGCATTGATCCCCCTTTCCCTCGAGAACAGCCAGTAATTTTTCCATACATTTCTGCCATTATACTATCAGGAGACAGTCCACATGCAATTGCATGCCCATGATCTCTATACGATGTCAATACATAATCCTTTGAAAGATCAAGTGCTTTCACAAAGCCTAAACTTACCGCTTCCTGCCCAGCACATAGATGACAAAATCCCCCTATTTTCTTTAAGCGATATGCGAATCCTGCCTTATCTTCAAAATGCCGAATAAGCTGCATTTGATACAAAATATCAAGAAGCTCATCACGAGAAAACCCTTTATACTTCTGATCTTTTCCTTCTGTACTGTTCAATGTTTTACCTTTTGCTCCAAACTTTGACGGTACCTTGCTTACGGTTTTACTTGGCAAAATTACCTCCTTATATCAACAAATTTAGGATAAAATACTCTTGTAATGAAGTAGAATAATCCATAAAAAATGATTTTATACAGTATAACAGATATTTTATTTATATTCAAATACTTTTATACTATTTTTTCCATGTAATCAAGATAACTATCATGTATCTAGTTAATTCATCGTTATGTATGAGCTAACTCATATGCTGTGTTGTATGATTGTACATATTTTTGAGCAATTTCTCTTCCATCGAAGATATTTTTATACTTTTTGAGCCGTTCTACATATGTTTTATACAATACATCATCTTTTACTAAACGAACTAACTCATTGGCAAGCGAAGTAGTATTATTTTGTTCAAAATAATGTGCTAAATCATTTGCTAGTTGTGTCATTGAAACATGATCTGCAAGTAAAGCAGGGGTTTGACAACAAATAGCTTCAGTAACTGTCATAGACCATGTTTCTGATAAAGATGCAGTACAAAATAAATACGCCTTTGATATAATTCCACTCTTTAGAATAACATCATGGGCAATAGCACCTAAAAAATGTGCCGATTCTTGTATTCCTAACGTATGGCTTAACGCTCGTAACTCATCCCATTGAGGACCATCACCTATTATTAACAGGTGTATATCCTTTAGTACTTTGTCCATTTTTGCTTTCGCAAAGCCCTGTAACAATATGTCAATAGATTTCTCAATTCCTAAACGACCAACATATACAATATATTTTGTTGTACTAGTAACACTTTTAGGCAATATACTTTTCAATAGCTTTTTATCGGGGGTAGCTTGTAAAAGAGAGAGATCCACTCCATTATGAATATGCATTGTCACTTTTTTTGGAAATTTTTGTGCTAATTGTTTAGACAATACTATAGAAGGAGAAGTGAGTACATGCGAATCATAAAAATAATGTCCTAATGCTAGCCTCGTCCAAAACAAATATCGGACATATAAGCGTAATATACTCATAGGAATATGATAGAATGTATGAATATACTGTAAGTACTCATCTGTATGCAAGTTTGTATGATAACTATGCACTCGTGCAATAGTATGTTTTTTTGCAACACGGAACAATGCTTTTCCAATAGTCCACGGAGCAGTAATATGTACCATGTCAACGTTATGCTTACGCAGTATCTTCTCTACAAGAGGATGACGTACATTAATTTTTCGCAAATCAGGATAATAAGGCAAACTCTTACTAGGAATATAGTATACAGGGATACCTTGTACCATATTTTGTGTCTCTGAACGTACTTGTGGGGTAAAAATAATAGGGTTATGCCCCATATCCCTTAAATTAGTAAGCAAATTCATTGATGTGGTAATAATTCCATTTACAGAAGGATAAAAAAATTCGGTACCATATGCAATAGTATATTTTCTTTGTTTTGTCATATTTCTCCTGACAATAAGTAGTATATGTACTCCCTATTTTTTATTAAAAGTACATTCTATTAAAAGTATTTCCTTTAATAATTATACCAAATATAGTATTCTATATATAGGTGCTATTATATGAAAAGCATAAGAAAACATATAGTTACTTTCATTACCCTCTCACGTATTCCTGTTGCATTTATTTTCTTTTACATTATTGAGAGCAATACATTTTCTCTCATTTCTGTTCTGTTTGCATGTTTTATATACATAGAGTTAAGTGATTTATTAGATGGTTTCTTAGCAAGAAAATTACACGCAGTAAGTGATCTAGGAAAAGTGCTTGATCCTGCAGCTGATGTAACAAGCCATTTTTTATGCATACTTGCATTTAGTAATCATAACATGATTCCTAAAATAGTATTACTTGTGTTTGTATTACGAGAATATTGGATACTCTTATTAAGAAGCCAGCTTATTCGACAAAATATTGTCCTTGCTGCAGGGATCTTAGGAAAAATAAAAACAGTTCTTTACGCTATAGCAATCATAAGTACACTCATATTTTTTCCCAGTACACCATTGGCAACATATTTACTTTTTTATAAACCCATACTCAACGCTATATGGTATACAGCAACAATAGTGTCTATTATATCAGCGTTACACTATGCCATTAGTGCGTATAAAAAAATGCAGAAAAAAACAAATAATAGTAAACCTTCTACCAATATTGAACAAAGCTCCTATTCTGAACAAGCAGACAACACACATATAGCCTCTGCTGTACCAGCTTCTCATACAGAAACTAATACTGATAAAGATAAAAAATAACATAGTGTATTTTGTCTATTCCTGCTATACAACACATCATTGATATAACAATAGCACCTTCTCAGTCTATCACAAGTGATATACAACAATGTTTAGTTCGCTGTAAACAATCACAAAAAAGCTATTTATTCAACTGGAAATACAAAATATGGACAGAAGAAGATTTTAAGAAATTGACCAATACAAAAGAATGGTACATTCCCTCTGCGAACAAATTACTTACTATGGGTGCTTGGGCAATTATCAGTGATATACTTCGTCTGTATGCTT
This sequence comes from Spirochaetia bacterium, assembly GCA_965226055.1. Taxonomy (GTDB): domain Bacteria; phylum Spirochaetota; class Spirochaetia; order WTKD01; genus CBDDCA01. Next base: position 563,072 of record CBDDCA010000005.1, read on the forward strand.
TATACACCTACGGTGGCATATACCTTGATTGGGATGTAGAACTCATACAAGCGATACCTACACATATGCTTACTGGCAATACAATAATTGGGTTTGAACCTTACACATATGCAGGAAGAGCTACTGTACAAGTAGGAGCTCACATACTGCTGAGTCAAAAAATGCAAAATATTTGGAAATATTGCTACAAAAAAATACAAGACACATTATGGACAGAACAATTTAACATATTACCTACATTACTTACACAGAGCCTTGAACTCCATTTCAATCTGCCTTTATTTCGTAATCAACATGGATATTATTACCTACACAAATCTAAGCATACAACATGCAAACATGTACAAAACAGTATTATGCTACAACCACAAGAGATACTATATCCAAATATCGCATCATATATTCCTTTTGCACATCCAAGAACACGCTATACTGTTGCTATCCATTGGGAACATTCCCAAATGGTAAAAAGGCATGCAAAACAACGAAGCTGGACTTCGTATTTACATGCCTTACAATCATCTCTTAAAACAACATAGTACTTAGCATACCTATCTTATTTTGTTGTTGTTGTTGCCGTTCCAGTTGTTACCTCTTTTATACCTGACAAGGGAGAAACATTAGTACTGGCCAAACTACCTGCGAATACCTTAGTGACAACATAAAATTTAGTACTATCCTTAAGATGTGTACTTGTGAACATTGTTTCTTCAGCCTTAGGAAATGCCACAGAAACTACGTTATCTATTTCCTTCGCTAAAACTTCAGCATCAGTTAAAGGGTTAGCAATAACACTGTCTACCACTGCTTGAGCATTCCCGCTGGGATCAACAGCACTCACATAGATTAGATACGAAATATCATTTAGAGTGTTTGCTTTTGACCCTGTTGTTCCTTTTTCTGTTGGAGCTGTGATAGTTACTATTATCGAATCGCCATCTGCAGTTACCGACTTAATGGTAGCTGCCCCTGGTGCCTTATCATTCCCAGAAGGAGTGGAAGAAGAAGACTTACCTGTAGTAGCTTCCTTAATACTAGTAGGATCTGATTCTAATAGCTGTACCTTACCATTTACTGCAACTACTGTTATATAATACTTAGTCTCTGCTGACAGAGACAAGATAGTACCAGTAGAAGTGCCAGTTTTTTGTCCTGCTACTATTATTTTTCCTGCTTGCTTTTTATTTTTATCAGCACTTGATTTTGCAAAGCTTATTAAATCCAACACATTACCGTGTTTATGAGAACTGTAATATACATGATAAATAATATCCTCATTTTTTAGCTCATCTCCTGCAATAGAAGTACCTTTTATCGTAGGGGGAGTAATTGTCACCTGAATATTAGTAACAGCTGGTTTTACCTCAAAACTTGGTGTCTCTGGTGCAATGGCAGAATTTGATCCGAATTCAAGATCACAGCCAATAAAAAACAATGTGAGTAATATTCCTACATAAAAGAATAACACTCCTTTTCTTTGAAATAATGTATTTATTTTCATAAATAACTCCTTATATATTTTAGTTACTTACTTATCAAGGGAATAAATAAGTATTATTATTATATCACATATATATTTTATTGTGTTTTTGCCGTTCCAGTTGTTACTTCTTTTATATCTGATAAAGGAGAAGTAATAAACTGTTGTCTGCTATCCAATTCCAATACTAATACCTGAACGACAACATAAAATTTAGTATTATCTTTAAGGTGTATAATCCTACTAGATTCTTCCTCAGACAAAATAGGAAAAAATCCTCCATAAATCCCCCCATCTCTTTCTTTTGCAAAAAATTCAGCATTCGTTATAGGGTTAGTTTTAGCATCGTCTACAACAGCTTGAGCATTCCCTTTAGGATCAACAGTACTCACATAGATTAGATACGAAATATCGTTCAGAGTGTTTGCTTTTGATCCCGTTGTCCCTTTTTCTGTTGGAGCAGTGATAGTTATTCTTATTGAATCGCCATCTGCAGTTAAAGACTTAATGGTAGCTACCCCTGGTGCCTTATCATTCCCAGAAGGAACAGAAGAAGTAGAAGACTTACCTGTAGTGGCTTCCTTAATACTAGTAGGATCTGATTCTAATAGCTGTATTTTACTATTTACTGCAACTACTGTTATATAATACTTAGTCTCTGCTGATAGAGAAGAGATAGTACCAGTAGAAGTGCCACTTTGTCCTGCTACTACTACTTTTCCTGCTTGCTTTTTATCAGTGCTTGATTTTGCAAAACGTATTAAGTCAAACACAGTACCGTGTTTACGAGCACTGTAATATACATGATAAATAATATCCTCATTTTTTAGATCAGCTCCTGTAATAGAAACTCCCTTTATCGTGGGAGGAGTAATCATCACCCGAATATCAGTCCCTGCTGATTTTACACTAACACTTGGTGTCCCCGGTGCAATGGCAGCGTTTGACGCAAATTCAAGATCACAGCCAATAAAAAATAATGTGAGTAATATTCCTCCATAAAAGAATAACACTCCTTTTCTTTGAGATTGAAACAATGTATTTATTTTCATAAATCACTCCTTCTAGTTATTTACTTATTCATAATAAGTATTACAAGTTAATTATACCAAATAAGTATTTTTTGTCAATATAAATTCAATATAAATTATAGTTTTTTTAAGTTTTACCATCTCGCATAATCCCTACTCTCGTATACATATTAACAAAAACATACGGGCTTTCTTATCCCTGTATACTTTTGTTCTAGTATGATAGTATCGCCCTGTATTGAAAATAGAGCTACTGTATCATCATCCTGATGAGCTACAACAAGTACTGTATAGGTATTATTTTCATCTTGATATATCTTAAAATGTCTCGGAGTCTTGCCTTCAACAGAGACTGTGCGTACAAAATTCAATGTAGTATCCTTTTCTACTCTGTATATTGAGAGAGAATCATCCCCACGGTTTGCCATATACACATACCCATCATGATATGCAATTTCTGATGCAGAAGTTCTTGGATACGGAAACTCTTCATGAGAAAACGTTTTTACATCTTGGGTAAAACGCAATGTTGCATCACTATGAGAGGCTTCATATGCGTACACACTCACAGATGAGGATAATTCACATGATACATACAGATATGTTCCTGTAGTATCCCATGCCATATGTCTTGGACCATTTCCTTTTGGTACTGCTATTGTATGTACAAACGTGAGTGGGGGCTCATTACTCAATGATGTGCGTATCCTATATTGATAGATACAATCACATCCTAAATCACTTACAAAAAGATATTTTCCATCTTTAGAACTTATCGATGCATGTATGTGTGGCTTTTCTTGACGTTCAGGGTGTACGCTACTTCCTGTGTAAGAGACTGTCTGCACAAGGCTTTGTACTTTGCCTTTTTCATTTAATGAAAATACTGATATATTTCCATTGTTACGAGGACTAACTGCACTTCCATAATGAGAGACAAAAAGATATCTTTCATTGTTTGATAACGATATATGACAGGCATTGTCTCCTTCTGTTGAAAATACTGAATGTGTCACATATTGTTCTTTTTCTTTTTTAAGGCATACAATAGCACTGTATGTTTCATGTTCATCCATAGACATTTCATTTACTGTATACAAGTATTCTTTCGTACTATGTTGTATGAGAAACGATGGGTTTTTTCCTGCTTTTATAGACAATGTAAATGATACATTTTTTTGCTGTACATCAAGCTCTCCTTTATAGACAGAGCATGATCCTTTATCTATATAGGTTCCTATAAATATCTCTTTTACAATATGTTGCATACTACTTATCTCTTGATGTGTTACATATTACTATACACTTTCATTGCGTACCCTGAGATAATAAACGGTCTTTCATAGATTGCATAGCAGGAGTGATACCATAGGGTAACAATCCTTTAGAAAGCCCTCCATCTATATACATTGTTTCCCCTGTCATATACGAAGACATATCAGACGCTAAATATACACAGGTTGAAAACACTTCTTTTACATCGCCTATTTTTCCACTTCCTATCCAAGAACAAAGCTTTCCGTACCCAATCTCTTCTATTGTAGGCTTATTCATATCAGTCAAAATCGCTCCTGGAGCAACTGCATTTACCCGTATGGTATATGGAGCCCATTCCATTGCCAAGACCTTAGTAAACATATGCATAGCGGCCTTTGACATACAGTATGCTATATTATTAGAATACGGAAGTAATTGATGTACCGATGAAATATTTATAACTGAAGCAGCAGCATTTTTCTCTATAATAGGAAATAGTCCTTTGGCAAGCTGAAGAGGACTTCTTACATTGACATGCTGCACTTTGTCATAGTCTTCCATAGCCAATTCTTCACATGGACTCATTGCATCAATACCTGCATTGTTAATTAAAACATGCAGAGTAATATCCATAGCAAGAAGCTCTGCTATGATATACTCTACTTCTTCATGTACAGAAAGATCTGCCACGATAAAAGGACATCCAAGCTCTTCTGCAAGTTCTTGTACTAACTGTGGTTCTTTTCCATGTATGATAACATTTGCTCCTAGCTCAGTAAAGCCTTTTGCTAGTGCTTTGCCTATTCCTTTTGATGAGCCAGTTATAAAGATATTCTTATTCTTAAAATGCACAGAAAACACATTTTTTTCTATTGTATAATTCATATTACATTCCTTTCTTTCTATTTTACGAAATTACTGCTTTTCTATTTATTTCGTTTAGTAACACTGCAATTAAAATAATAGAGCCACGCACAACATATTGCCAGTATTCATTGATATTGAGTAATGTCATTCCATTAAACATCACTCCCAGAAACAATACTCCTATAAAAGTACCCCATACTTTTCCTACACCACCAAACAAACTCGTACCTCCAATAATAACGGAAGCAATAACATCCAGCTCCCATCCTCGTGCTGTTCCTGCATTTCCAGACAAAATTTGTGAGCTTACAAGAATGCCACTAAATGCTGCAAGTGTCGAAGTGATAACAAATATCTGCGTTTTTATCTTCCATATCTTTATCCCTGAAACACGTGCAGATTTAATATTACCTCCCACTGCATATATAGATCGTCCAAACACGGTGTAATTCAACAGAAAATGAATAATAATAAGTATTACTATAAATATAATTGCAGGAAACGGCACTCCCAATACACGACCACTTCCTAAAAATCCAAACCAATGCGGGTATGGAGCAATAGGAAACCCTCCTGTAACTAAATTTGCAAAACCAAAAAGAATGGTCAATAACGCTAGTGAAATAATAAATGACGGTATATTATATTTCTTTCTTATGTACCCCATAAATAACCCTTGTAGGACACCAAAGAGCAGTACAATGGCAATGGCAAGTACTACCGAAAAAACATCTCCAAGCACATCTCTTGTCATCTGTACAATAAATGCACATAAGCAACCTGCAAAAGCAACCACAGAGCCAATGGAAAGATCAATTTCTCCCGATATGATTACCATAGTCATGCCAAATGCTATTATGCCCTGTGTTGAAACATTTCGTAATACATTAAAAAAGTTCCCAAAACTAAAAAAACCGGGAGCAGTAAACGATAAAAAAATAATCAATACCAATAAAATAATTTCTAAGGTAAAGTGTCTCACATGAGATACATTAAAATGCTTGTTCATATATTCCTCTTTAATTTGTCATACATTTTTCATATAATTGATTGATAGTAATATCACCTGGATACACTTCTTCTGATATTACCCCATCTCGCAACACTAATATTCTATCGCATACTTCATGAAGTTCCTCTAATTCTGAAGATACCATAATAGTGGACACTCCTTTCTTTTTTTGTTCCCATATAATAGAAAATATCTGCTGTTTCGCTTCTACATCTATGCCTCGTGATGGTTCATCAAAAAGCATAATACGTGGTTCTGCATTAAGCCAATTTCCTACCACAACTTTTTGTTGGTTTCCTCCACTCAATGTAGATACAGGATACTCGCTACTTGATAATTTTATCGACAGTGTAGTGATTTGATTTAAAACAAAGGGTTGTTCTCTTTTTTTTGTTATGAAATATTTTTTATATGATATTTTGTCTTCCATAGCGGCATGAATAAGATTTCTATGCGAACTTAAAAGCTGTACAAGACCTTCTTCTTTTCTGTCTTCTGATACAAAACTTAGCCCTAGCTGTTTCATGTAAGCAGGGCTAATATTGTTTCTTTCTTCTCCAAATACTGTGATTGTTCCTGAATGAAAGGTATCTAGCCCATAAATGCTTCGCATAATTTCAGTCCTTCCTGATCCTAGTAATCCTGCAATGCCTAGCACCTCACTATCATACAAAGAAAAGCTCACTCCTTTCAATATGGGATATCGTACCATATCTTTGACTTTCAATACAATTTTTTTGTTTGTACTATTGTTTTCAATATGGTTTGTATCATGCACAGAAAGTCTTTCTTTTGTTAAAGCAGTTACTTTTCCAAACATCATTTTCAAAACTTCTTTGTGTGTCGCTTGTTTTATAGAAAGCGATCCTATGAAATCTCCGTCACGCAATACATTTACTGTGTCTGCTATTTGTGATAATTCCTGTAATCTATGAGAAATATAAATCATAGTTACTCCATGAGTTTTTAAGTTTTTCATGATAGAAAAAAGTTTATCTACTTCTTGCAACGCTAAGGCACTTGTTGGTTCATCTAAAATAAGCAATGAAGGATTATGCACAAGTGCTTTTGCTATTTCTACTTGCTGTTTCTGTCCTATACTGAGCGAAGAAACTACTGCTCTTGGCGGTATGTGTATCCCAATTTTGTCCAGTATACTTGATGCGGCTGACTCTGTTGCTTTCCAATCTATCGTACCCCAAAACTTTTTTACCTTAAAATCACCTAAAAAAATATTTTCAGCCACCGTTAATGATGAAACAAGACTCAACTCCTGATGTACTACCGATATTCCTTGTTTTTGAGCTTCTTGCGGTGTCTTAAAATACACTTCTTTCCCTTGCAAATAAAGAGAGCCACCTGTTGCTTCAGTAATGCCTGCTATAATATTTGCAAAGGTGCTTTTTCCTGAACCATTTTTTCCGAGCAAAGCATGTATTTTGCCTTGCTCAAAACTACAACTAATGGTATTTAAGGCTACCGTTCCAGGATACTCTTTTCTTATGTTTGTTACTGCTAAAAAAGTATCACTCATATACTATTGATATGATTGTAAGTCTGCCTGATATTGTTTTATTCCTGCTGGATCATCTCTTGAAAGCAAGTAAGGAGCAACCTCAATTTTCTCTTCCACTGGTTCTCCACTTAGACTCTTAATTGCTGTTTCTGCTGCTATTTTTCCAATAGTAAACGCATCCTGTGCTACAGAAAATTGTAACACATTATCTTCTGCAAGCAACATTTGAGCAACTTGATCACTTCCTGCAACTCCAAATACAAATACTTTCCCCTCTAGTCCTGCATTCCTTACTGCTTGTACTGCCCCTATCAGCCCCCCATCGTTTGCTGCTCCAATAATATTGATATTTGGATTAGCGGTTAGCATATCACCTACTACTCGCACTGCCATTTCTGCAAGCCAAGCATCCTGTTCTGCTACTAAATCATAGTTTTGCATATCTTTAATTTGATCCAAGAAACCACTTGTTCTCGCTTCTGCAGACTCTGCTAACTGTGATCGATAACTTACAGTTGCAACATATAGCTCTTGTCCTGCCATATTTTTTTCTATAAACTCTCGTGCTGCTACCCCACTTGCTTTTCCTACACTTGGATCACTTGTACCTACATGGGATACAGCAGGCACTCCTGCATAGGTATTAAAATATACAATTTTGATACCTGCATCAGCTGCCCTTTGTAATGCTGCATCTGATGTTCCTTCATTTCCAATAGGGGTAATAACAATAGCATCCACCTTTCTTGCAATATAGGTATCAATAAGACTTGCTTCCTTGTCAATTTTATTGTCAGAATTACCTAGTAATACCGTCACATTATGTTCTTTCCCTGCTGCCTGCATTCCTAACTGTACTGTCTTCATAAACAAATCGTTTTGAAAAACAATACCTGCAATCGTAAAAGAATCATCATCTCCTCCTCCTCTTGCAAAACCACTTATAGCTACTATGATCATAAAACATACAATCAATACATTCTTTTTCATATTTACCTCCAATAAATACTTTAATATGTTATTTAATAATAGTATAAGAGAATTACATATACATGTCAAACATGCTCATCCGCAATGAGTAATATGCACATGAGTATATAAAGTTATTTTTTATTGTAAGCATACCTGTATCCCTTTACTTTTTTAGAGCTTTACCAAGGATATATACAAAATAGTAAAACTACATCCTCTTACTTTTTTATATTTACATTCAATCTATAATATCCTATACTATTAAAGCATGGAACGAATAGAAAATATCAACTATAATGATGCACTTATATTAAAAATAGGTAGATTTTTAATATATTATATTATATATAATATTCCAGTACTAGTATTAAAATTAAATATATTAGAACCTTTTATAATTAACGCAAAATATTCTGCAGGGATTATTTTAATGATAGGAATATTTATTATATCGATTCTTTATTCTCTATATTTTTTTATAAAAGAAACGATAGCTAAAGGTGCAAAAATTATTAAAATAATACTTTCAATAATTTTGGTAATAATTTTATTAATGATTTTTTTTGCAACTGCTTTGATACCTGTAGTGGGCTGGATTATCTCAATACTCCCAGCTATATTGCTTATCATTAAAATTATTAAACTATTTCAAAATTTTATAAATATCATTACAATGTTACCTTATGTAGTTTTATCTATATTGTTATATTTTTGTTTACTTTTACAAGATATACATAATATAAACACAGATTGGCCTATAACAACTGTTGCATTAGTTAGTTTAGCTATATATGAATTTATATCCTTGATAATCTCAATTAAATTTAGTAAATATTCTTTAAAATATGGATTTCTTAGAATAAGTTTTATTAATATAGTTTCCATAATTATTGTAATTCAGTTAATTAAACTCATTTTTAGTTTTATAAAACCTTGGGAAAATGCCTCTTAATTACTAACCGAATAATAAATACCAATAATTTTCTTTTACTATCAATGATTACTTATAAGTAAAAAAGACAACAGCAAAAACAAAAATTAGCTTGGCATACACTATCTTTTTCTCACTTACTCCTGAAGTTTTATAAAACAATACTGCTTTATTGCTATTTTAAGGCCATACTACTACTATAAGTATAGGCTTGTATATGAATATAGGATTTGGATTATATTATCACATGTTACATGATACATACTTTAAGTTTGCAAAACAATGCGGAGCTACTCACATTGTAGTGCATCTTACCGATTATTTTTATCAAGGTACGCAACAAGATGATAATCAACCTGTTGGCAATAACGATGGATGGGGAACAGGAGGTAGTAATCCACATGTATGGGAATACGAATATTTAGTAGCACTAAAAGAAACGCTTGCTCGTTATGACTTACAGCTAGAAGCAATAGAGAATTTCGATCCTGTTGATTGGTATGCTGTACTTTTAGATTTACCGCAAAAACATACACAGATGGATCGTCTCAAGCAGATTATTAGAAATGTAGGAAAAGCAAGCATTCCTCTCTTTGGATACAACTTTAGCTTAGCAGGAGTGAGTAGTAGATACATACAAGATATAGCAAGAGGGGGGGCAAAGAGCGTAGGAATGAATAGCATAGATGACTCTCCTATCCCAAAAGGAATGATATGGAATATGATATATGATAGGCAAGCGTTAGGCACTGGGTATCATCCTCGTATAGAACAAGAGGAGTTATGGGAACGACTAACCTGGTTTCTCAACGAGCTTGTCCCTGTAGCAGAAGAGAGCAATGTATGTCTTGCGGCACATCCAGATGATCCTCCCGTAGAACGAGTGCGACAGCAACCACGTTTGGTGCATAAAGCAGGGCAATATCAGCGTTTGCTTGATATAAAGAAAAGTGCTAGTAATATACTAGAGTGTTGTTTAGGAACATTACAGGAAATGTCAGATATGCGTGACAGATCAGGAAAGCAGAGAGAGATATACTATTGGATAGAACATTATGTTTCACAAAATGCAATAGGCTATATACATTTTAGAAATGTAAAAGGAAAAGCCCCTCACTATGTAGAAACTTTTATTGATGAAGGTGATATTGATATGAGAAAGATATTATCAATATTAAGACAATATAATTATAATGGGATACTTATTCCAGATCATACTCCACAGATGACCTGTGATGCTCCGTGGCATGCAGGCATGGCATATGCAGTAGGGTATATCAAGGCTTTGTTAGAAGCATAGAAAAAAAGGAGATCGTATGCACAACGAAACTATTGAATGGAACAACGATACTGAACTGTTTGCACTTATAAAGAAATATCTTTATACTCCAGTAGTAGGAGATATACTTGATACATATGAATGTTTTCATCAATTTTTACCACCAACTATTCGTCCTCTATTGCCAGAGATGAAAGTGGTAGGACGAGCTATGCCAGTACTTATGATGGATGTGTACGGAACACAAGAAAAGCCTTTCGGAAAAATGATGGAAGCACTTGATGATATTCAAGAAGGCGAAGTTTATATTGCAAGTGGCACATATCATCGATGTGCTAACTGGGGAGAAATAATGACTGCTGCAGCTCTTGCACGTAAATCTACAGGAGCAGTGGTATATGGGTATCACCGTGATACCCCACAAGTGCTAGAACAAAATTTTCCTGTCTTTAGCTGTGGAGCATATGCACAAGACTCATCTCCCAGAATGAAAGTAGTCGATTTTAGAGTTCCCATAGAAATGGAAGCAGTATCTATTAAAGAGGGAGATATTGTCTTTGGAGACATAGACGGAGTGCTGATTATTCCAAAAGCATGGGAAAAGGATATCATTAGCCGTGCGCTTGAAAAAGCCCGAGCAGAAAAAGTAGTACGCAGAGAAATAGAGGAAGGCAACACAGTAGCAGCTACCTTTCATAAATACGGTATATTGTAGTACACTACTCAAAAAAATAGCGAGATAAAAACAATATGAATGAAAGATTATGTATTATTAGGATAGAGGATATGGGGTTTTATATGTTTTATTATCCACCTTTATCATATCAGGCATAATACTCTTCTCCATATGTATGGGCATTATTGGTTTTTGTGTTATTCTCCCTTGATATTTTTTTACTAATTCTGCATAATAACGACTCTCTTTTCCAAGACATCCCAACGGAAAAAGTACTAATACTTTTACTTTTGATTTTTCTAAAATATTTGTAAAAACAGGATAAAAATCTGTATCATTGCTGACAATTATTATTAAATCAGGACTTTCAATGTGTAAGTCAGATATTACATTTACTCCTAGAGCGACATCCGTTCCTTTTTCTTCATAAGTTACAATTTTTTCATCACATTTTTTACATTTATCAATTTTTTCACCACATTTTTTACATTTAAATTGTTTTTTTTTGCGTAAGAAATTACCGTTAATCACCGTTACTTTACAGTATCTTTCCAATACTTCCATATATTGTGTATGACGCTCTTGTTGTCCTTTATCCCTATGTTTTGGAAAAGCAGTAAAAAATTTTATATTTATACAATTATACTCTTTCAAAATAAGTAAAGAAATTAATTTTGGGATATTACACCATTTTAATGTATTCTTTTCGTATTCTCTAATATGACACATACAAGATTTAGAAGCCTTATCTTTTTCATATTCACTTTTTATATAAGTTTTAAGATAATGATAAAGATTAAATCCGTCTATATACGCAAAAGCCTTCATAAAAAAAATTGCCCCGTAGCATGCTACAGGGCGATGTATTTCTCATACAACAATCTGTAATTATAATACATCAATTTTACACTTTTTGTCAAGCATTTTTTGGAGTTTTTTTGGAGTTTTTTTGGAATTTTATCTACTCGTATACCTCCGATATTCATGGAACAACCGCAAAAGCATATTACAACTGGACTGATATTCTTGCAAACACACACATTGGCATTTCTTTCTGAATTATCTCATTTTTCAGTTATCCATGCCAGCCCCTATTTGTTTAGTACATTTTTGCAGAAATTTGAGAAAAAACGCAATCTCTTTGCCTAAGATATTGAAAATAATTTCATATTAGATTACAATACTAAATGTAAATTGATAAAAATAACAAGGAGAAATTATGCTTAAACTATTTATGAGCGTGTCATTATCATTGACACTAATAATATCTGTAATGTCCTGTGCAAGTAATTCAAAAACAGTAACTCGTACTTCTACAGATACAATAACCGATTTCAGCGGAAAATGGAACGATACTGATAGTCGTCTTGTCTCTGAGGCAATGATTGATGATATGCTAAAAGCTGCGTGGATCAGTCGTTTTAAGGCTGAAAATAACAAGGACCCTGTTGTCATTACGGGATATATTCGCAACAGAAGTTCCGAACATATAGAAACAACAGCTTTTATTAAAGACATAGAAAGAGCTTTTATAAATTCTGGACAAGTTACTATTGTAGCAAATGCAAATGAACGATCACAAATCCGAACAGAAAAAGAAGATCAACAAACGCAAGCCTCTTTTGAAACAATAAAAAGATTAGGAGAAGAAACTGGTGCTGATTTTATGCTCATCGGAACAATTATTTCACAAACAGATGCAGTAGATAATTCAACTGCAGTGACCTATCAAGTGGATCTTGAGCTAATAAATATAGAAAATACACAAAAAGCATGGATAGGCACAAAGAAGATTAAGAAAGTAATAGATCAAGAAGCATATACATTTTAATATTGCCATGCATAGCAAAAAAAAGAATAGTAAAAAAAGTTCTTCATTATTTCTACTCATTACAGTGTCGCTGTTTCCACTTATTTTCATACTCTTTAGTGTTATATCCTGTGCAAGCACAAGTAATACCGCTTCCTCCTCCAGCGACACTGCACAAGATAGACCTCAAACAACCACAGGAACATTGCCTACAGTGTTCCTAAACCCAAACGAAACATACAATAATGCCCTATACCTTGTTGCTGTAGGGAGCGGAGATAGTTTAGAACAGGCACGACAATCTGCATTATCAACGCTTTTACAACAAATTGAAGTGAGCATTGATACTAGCTTTGAGACAAACGAAAGCTATCAAGAATCATCTGGTTCTGCAGACATCAGTACACAAATATTTGATTCCTCTAAAAGCTCAAGTGCAGGCACACTCATAGCGGTAGAGTATGGAGAAAGCCATCAAGACAATGTGGGAAGATTATATGCTATTGCATATATCAACAGACAGAAAGTAGCCAATATTTATCGTGATAGAATTGAAAAAAATGAAAAAGAAATAGAACAGTTATTACAAAATGCAGCGACAAAAGAAAAGCTAGATCAATATGCTCAATATCTAAAAGCACTAAATCTTTCTAAAAAAAATCAAGCACTCATACAGCAGCTAGAGGTCATTTCTCCTATATCAGCAACAACACAAAAAAACAGCCCTACTACCATCAATGGCTTGCTACGCTCTGCTGCACAATCTTTGCAATTTTCCATTGAAACAAACATAGACAATGATGTAGCTGACATTGATTTACAGAATAAACTGACTTCTGCAGTGTCTGAACTCTTGAGCAATTTGCAATTTCAAATTGTAACAAGTGGAGAAACATATAGAGCTACTGCTTCTGTAAATTGGAGTGAAGAAACAAACGATTACCCAACTATTTTTTGGAATATTAACTTTACTATATCTGAAGTGATAGATGCAGACAATGGAGTTACCATTATTAGTAAAAACAAAAGAGGACGATCAAAGGGTATAAATACGGATGCTGCACGCAGACTTGCTATTAACGATATTTCTACAGTACTCAATAAAACATTTATTGAATACATTAAAACTACTATACCTTAGTTGCTATCAGTAGAGTTGGTATCTGCAAGTATTTGTGGTGGAGACCTCCCTTCTTCCACAAAAATAAGTGCTAAAGAATTCATACAATAGCGAAGTCCCGTAGGCCTTGGACCATCTTCAAATACATGTCCTAAATGAGAACCACTTTTAGAATCTATAACCTCAATACGGATAATACCAAAACGTTTATCCACCCGATACCGTACCGCATCATCATGAATTGGTCTTATAAAACTTGGCCAGCCAGTACCAGAATCAAACTTATCTTCTGAAGAAAAGAGTGGTTGTCCTGTTGCAGCAGAATAGTATGTGCCTTTTTTATAAAATTTATCATATTCACCACTAAAAGCTCTTTCTGTTCCTTCTTCTCGAAGAATACGAAATTGCTGAGGGCTGAGTATTTGCTTCCATTCTTCTTTGCTCATTTGAACAGGAAAAGTTGCTTCTTTGGAAACAAAAAGCTCCTCTTTTATCCAATCAAGTGCTTCGGGATATGCTCTCCGCTCCACACTTTTTATAGCTTGAGAAACTAATTCCTCTTTATTAGATGAAAAAAAACTAGAAAACATAATAGCCGTCCCTATCAGTAAAAATATATATAAAAATTTTGAGAGTCTCATACTATATATTATAATCATTTTGTGCTATATATCAATATATGATATCAAAAAATTTTGAATATGCTACAAAAGGACTTATCTGTTCTGCATCGGGGTGGAGAAAAAAATTTCTTCTTAGTAATAACTATTTACAAGACTATGATGCTTTATTTTTTTATTATGCAATACAGAGCTTTATCTATCTGCAAGAAAAAGAACAAGCAAAGCTCATACACAATGCGAGCAATAGCAAAAATACAACAGCACTTCAGTTTGCGGTTGCCCTTGATACCAGAGCAGCAAGTAAAGAGCTTGCCACCATAGCAATGTATGCTATACAACAGTATCAGTCAACAACAATAAAGCAGCGTTCTGTGCGTCATAGCAGCAAGATGCTTGGCATAGTACCAATTCCTGCAGCACTTGCCTATACTAGCGTGCATGCAGATGCACTTATATTTATAACAGCAAGCCATAATCCTAAAGAATACAGTGGCATAAAATTTTGTCAAGGGAATGGGCAAGTACTTGTACCAGAAAAAAATAAAAAATTGGTATCTTTATGTATGAACACGACAAAAAAGGTATTGCATAACACCATAAGCAATGAACAAAAAGAGCTGTTATCTCTCATACGATCAAATTTAGTTACTACAGAGCATAAGAAAACATCTCATATTCTGTCAACTACTCCTGCAGACGCTACTAACAATACCATAGATATGCATACTATACATACTACGATAACAAAAGAATATGCTACCATACTTGATAAAGCAGTACTCCGTAATAGCTCTCATCAGTCATATGAACATACTCAAAAACTTTTTATGCAAAAAATAAAAGCATACAAAAAGCATTTACAAGTCCATCCTGCTCTGATATGGGATGTAAACGGGGGAGCTCGCTGTTGGAAAGGAGATACTACAATTTTTAAGCAATATGGAATACCAGTGCAGAGAATAAATACTAAACCAGGAGTATTTACCCATGAAATCGTCCCTGAAGGGACTGCTTTAGAACAGGCATCATACACTTTGCATGCTTATAATACAAAAAAAGCTACTTCTTCTATAAAAAATAAGAACATGTATTTATTTGCAATGATTAGCGACTGTGATGGAGATAGAGGAAATACTATACTGTATGATTTTGAAAAGCAATCATGCAAAACTTTATCAGCTCAAGAAATTTTTGCTCTTATTCTTACGATAGAGCTAGCATGGGAGCATTTTATTCAAAACAATAGTGCTTCTGACACTACTTCTGATACTACAGCTCAAAAGAAACATGTACAGCAAACATTAGCAGTAGTGATAAATGATGCAAGTTCTGTAAGAATAGACACTATTGCACAACAATACTCTGTTCCTGTATTTCGAAGTGAAGTGGGAGAAGCAAATATAGTATCACTTGCTTCAGAACTAAGAAAAAAGAATTTCACTATTCCATTGTCAGGAGAGGCTTCTAATGGAGGTATCATTATGCACCCTTCTTTTGTACGTGATCCTCTGCATACCAGCTTTAGTCTCTTAAAAGCAGTATTGTTTTTTGAAGAATTATTTCCTCATCTTAGTGCTTCCAAAGTACCACATAAAACACAGCACATAAGCAATACTATAAACCCTCTTATACTTCTTGCTCGCTCTTTGCCGAAAGCGGCTAGTACTTCTACTGAGGATGCATTAGCAAAGCTCACTATTCCTATAATATCTATGTCGCAGGTATTTTACCGCATTATACATAACAGCAAACCGCTTATCAAAACTATCAGTACTCTTTTTAAGAATAAAGGCATAACACTTGATTCTCATGCTTTTATTGCCCATTCAGGAAAAAAACACACTGTTATACAGACCGATACTCTTATAGAGAACAATACACTCAATGGTGGGCTTTCTCTCTATTTCTATGCACAGCAACACAGTCCTATAGCTATGCTGTGGTTACGAAAAAGTGCTACAGAACCAGTGGTACGTATTATTGCTGATGTTGTAGGAAACCATGCTTTCTCTCTGGAACGAGCATTATTAAAGCTATGGAGAACATACATAACCACCATTCTTACATAAACAAACAAGGCTATTGCTAGGAGATTTGTGATAGAGCTTGCTTAAAATCATCAATAATATCGTCACTATGTTCAATGCCAACAGATACTCTGATAAGTTCGGGAGAAATGCCTGTTGCTTTCATTTCGTCTTGACTTAACTGATTGTGAGTAGTTGAGGCGGGATGTATGGCAAGTGTTTTTGCATCGCCTACATTGGCAAGATGGCTTGCAAGCTGTAATGCTTCGACCATGCTTTTTCCTGCAGTTTCTCCTCCTTTTAATCCAAAAGCAAGCATGCTTCCAAACAAGCCTTTTCGAAAATATTTCTTTGCACTTTCATATGAAGCATGAGATTGTAGTCCAGGATATGATACCCATGCTACCTTTTTATGTGTTTCTAAATACTGTGCTAAGTGTAAGGCATTTTCACAATGTTTTTCAATTCGTAGCGATAGGGTTTCAAGCCCTAATAGCATGAGAAATGCATTAAATGGACTGAGTGAAGGGCCGTAGTGTTTTAGTGCTTCTCTGCGTAAAAAGCTAACAAGCACAGTATTCTTTCCTGTATGAGGCCCATACTCATCCCAAAATAGTATATCTTTATTCATAGGAGAGGGTTTTGAAAAATTAGGAAATTTATCGCTGTTCCAATTAAAATTACCAGCATCTATGACTATCCCTGCCAACGCAGTGCCATGCCCTCCTATCCATTTTGTAGCAGAATGTACTACTACATTTGCTCCCCAATCAATAGGGCGACAAATATACCCGCCTCCACCAAAGGTATTGTCAATTACCAGAGGAATACCATGCTTTGCTGATACTGTAGCAATGGCCTCTATATCTGGTATACTCAGATTAGGGTTACCAAGTGTTTCAATAAAGATACAACGAGTATTATCGTCTATATGTTTTTCATATTCTTCTGCTTGTGTTGAATCAACAAAACGTCCTTCTATGCCAAAACGTTTAAGGGAATATTTTAGCTGTATGGTTGTTCCACCATACAAATGCGATGTAGATACAATATTATGCCCTACCCCCGCTATTGCGGTAAACGCAAGCATGAGAGCAGACATGCCAGTACTTGTTGCAATAGCATCAGTACCGCCTTCTAGCATTGCCATACGTTGTTCAAACACCTCAGTGGTAGGGTTTTTTTGTCGCGAATAGGTATAGCCTTCTTGTTTCTGCTCAAAAAGATTGGCTGCGTGTTCAGTGCTATCAAATACATATGATGTTGTCATATAAATAGGCACTGCACGGGCATTTCTATCCTTATGTGGAATAAGTCCTGCATGTAACTGCTGAGTTTGAAAATGACATTTTGCTAAATGTTTCTTATTATCACGGTAAGACATACCTATATATTACCATATGTTAATATAAAAAACAAGAAAATTACAAAATGCCATTTTCTTCAATCAATATAGCATGCACTCTCTTTTTATATGTACTACCCTACGATGAGGGACATGCTACTTTATCAGATGTATCCCTTGGGTACTGTGTTGTTTTCCCAAACATAGCTGAACCATCAAATATATCTTTTACTTTAACATTAATTTTACACAATTTCCATGATGATAAATCTTGATCAAAATTAATGGTATCTTCAAATATACCAGAAGCAAACCGAACATTCCCAACATTCCAATTTCCTATATCTTGATTAAAGGCTCTTGCGTCAAAAAACATAAGGGACATACTAGTTACTTCCTCAACATTCCAACTTCCTATGTCTTGATTAAAGGCTCTTGCTCCCCTAAACATACTATCCATAATTACTACTTTCCTTGTATCCCAATCTCCTATGTCTTGATTAAAAGCAGTTGCTTTTTTAAATACGCCCTCCATATTCGTTACATTACTGGTATTCCACCGTGTTACATCTCCATTAAAAGTACTATCACTATCAAATAAACTTTGTATATTAGTAATGGCACTGGTGTCTATCATGTTGAGGTTGGGGCTAGGGTTACTATTCCCTCCTGTAGCTTGCCTTGTTTTTTCTTCACTGATAATAGTTTGCAGTGCTGATTTTGTCGTTGGTCTGTAATAGCTAGCTACTTGTCCTGCTAGTTTTACAAGTCCTGTCTCTACATTGATAGTCGCAAGTGCTTTTTGTCCCGAGTATGCTCCCGCAGAAGTAATCGTACACTCCACTACCTCGTAGTTATACTCAGTTATAGCTGTATCATGTATGTTTGATTTATTTGCTGTGCCTGTTATTGTTATTGTATTGGTATTTTTTGCAAATGTTACTGTTAGGCCTGTTTCTTCTTTGAGTGTGCTGTTATCGTTATCTATTGTGCTTTCATCACAGGTAAAGGTAAGTCCACTAGGACTGATACTGGTAAGTACTCTCGTTGTATTTTGTGCGAGTGCTGTGCCTACTGTTGCTGATACCTTTGTGGCATTTCCTATTGATACTGCTGGCGTACTGGCAGATACTGCTGTTGCTTCTGCTGATACCTTTGTCTTTTTGAGGCTGTTTACTGCTACTGCGGTGATATAGTACTTTGTATTCAATCGTAGATTGCGTATTGTATAGCTTGTTGCTCCTGTTGGCACATCGTCTTTTTCTGCTCCTTCTTGTGCATCGCTTGCTGCTTTTGCCTGTGTTTTTACTGTTACTCCATCTATGTCTGTTTTTGAGGCTGCATAATACACTATATAGTCTATTTGATTATCTCTTAAATCAGTTCCTTCTGCTGTCGTTCCTTTTACGGTTGGGGCTGTTATGGTAAGTACTATGGTTACTCCTTGTGCAGTTGCTTGTATGGTAGGCTTTCCTGGTGATGCATAGGCTTCTTTTGCGATAAACTCCTTGCGTAGTCCTGTTGCTTCTTTGTTGGTATCAGTGCTGTTTACTGCTTGCACTACTATTTCGTAGCTTGTGCCTACTGTCAATCCTGTCAGAGTGCTGTTGGTTGTGCCTGCTGCTACTGCTGTGGAGCTTCCTGCTGCTGTTTTTATTTGTGCTACTGTCCTTGTTGTACTGCCATTTTTAGCTACTTTGTATACTTTGTACGATACTTGTGCTGTTGTTAGGGTAGCTCCTTTATTTGTTTTGTGACTTGCACTGAGGCTGGGAGCTGTCCACGATAGCCTTGCACTTCCTCCTGTTACTCCCCCTACTTGTATGTTGCTTACTTCTGCGGGGGCAGTCGCCTGCGATGCTGTCGTTACGCTTGCCACTGTTGAGGATGCTACTTTCTTGCTAGGGTCTGTTTTTACTGCTACTTCTACCACAAAGTAATACTTTGTCGCTCCTTTTATTGCTACTACTGGTGCTGTGTCTGAAGACAAGCCTAAACTGGCAAGGGCTGGTACTGTGTACACTCCGCTACTTGCACTGCCTAGGTTTACTTTTCTGCCTGCAAGTACTTCTGCTACTGTAGGGTCAGTGTCTTTCTGTAAGCCATACACTGTGTATACTAGCTGATTACTTGCTGTTATGCTTGTGCCATCGTAGTCTTTTGCTCCTGTAAATGTGCTTAGCTCGGTAAGTACCAGCTTTATTGTTCCTGCTGTGTTTGTTGACTGTGATACTACCAACTTTCCTGTGAGTAATGACTGGCTGGGTGCTACTGCTTTGGAAGTATAGACTTCCTTTATTTCTGTTACATCGGTGTAAAAGCCTGCAGGAAAGAGCTTGTCGCTATTTGTTGCATCGTAATTGGGGGATGTCGTGTTTACTATCCTTACTCCTATGTAGTAGTCTTTTGCTGTTTCTATGGGCGTTGCTCCTGCATTGCTTCCACTGGTGCTGTCTACTATTGCTATGGATATTGTGTCTTGAGTTGTTCCTGTTGCTTTTGTGTATTTTGCTACTCTTGTACTGCTTTTCTCTGTTGCCCATAAAGCCGATACGCTGGCAGGCTTTCCTGTAGTATCTTCTTTCTTGAGATATAGCACATAGTAGGCAAGGTCTGTCGCTTCAAGGGCATTGCCATTTGCCTTGCTCACTCCTGCTATTGCTGAGGCATTTACTTGTACTGTTATGACTTTTTTCCCTCTATTGCCTCCTGAAGTAGGCACTGCAAATACTACTGCATTACTGTTAGTGTAGGTGGTGCTTTTTGGGGTATTTGGTGGTGCAGTAAGTGTTGCTTTCTTTATTGTTGCTGATGCTCCTGTACTATACGAAGGGTTGAGGCTGTTTATCGCTTCTACTCCTGCGGTATAGTCTGCTCCTTTTGTTCCTATAAATGTTGCTTTTAATGGAGTGCTGTTTCCTGCTAGCTCCCGTGTTTGTACTCCTGCAAGGGCTTTTATTTCGTCTAGTGTCTTTGTGCTATGATCTCCTGCTGCTATGTATACTTTGTATTGTATTTGTGCCTGTGTGAGTTTTGCTCCACTAGGTGCTTTGTTATCATTAGTAATAGTACCTGCACTAAATGTATAGGCTGCTTTTGCAGTTGTTTGGGTTACTGACTCTACGGAGAGCTTTGCATCTTTTGCAGCGGGCGGTGCTGTCGAGGTGCTATCGTATACTGCTACTGCATCAGCAAGTGCGGTTACGGGGCTTACTCTGTTATTTGCTATTTGCAGAAAATCAAAGCGATAATTCTTGGCATTTGCTTGGCTCTTGGGTACTTCTACGCCATCTGCTATCCCAAAGCTAATGGTGGTTGCTGTGTTTGTTATGCTTTTTTCTGCTATTAAGGTAGCTCCATCTTTCATACGCAAAGTATAGTATCGTCCTATGCCTGGAGCTTGCTTAAAAGTTGCTTTTATCTGTATAGCTCCTGTTGTGTCTAGGGTAGGCTTGCTTTGAAAGAGATCTTCTGAGGGAGCTGTGAGTGAGTTGGGGGTTGTTATGTCTTTTGTTGCTTGGCTACTTTTGTTTTCTGAGTAATCAAGCGTGAGTATTGTTATGGTATATGTTTTTCCTTGCACAAGTTCTTCTACAGAGAGTGATGTTGTGGGATAGGGTATTTTTTTTTCGCTCAGTACTGTAGTGCTTGTGTCTTTTTCTGCTATGCTCACGCTGTACTCTTTTATGTCTTTGTTGTTGGCTTTTGTTGCATCGGGGGCTGTCCATGTTATCTGTGTGCCTATCTTTGCTGCTGATACAAAAGGATAGCTTGCTTGTATGCTTGTTACTGCATCGGGGGCGGTGCTATCTGCTTCTGTGCTGACTGTGGCTGTTGCTTCTGTTCCTTTGTTGCCTGCACTGTCCATTGATACGACTGCCACTGTATACTCGGTGGTTGCTTTGAGGCCTGGTATCTGCGTGTTGCGTACTGTTCTCTCTGTTATTGTCACTGTCTTTGCCGCGGTACTGCTGTCTTTTTCTGTTGCTGTTATAGTCACTCCTGCGTAGTCTCGTACATCGGGGGCTTGCCAGCCTACTACTAGGCTTGTTGCTCCTCCTGTGGCACTCACATTGCTTACAGGCTCTGTGCTTTTGTCGGTTGTTGCTTGTTCTTTTGATACTGCAGTGGAGTACTTTCCGTTTTTAAAAACATACACTTCTACTTTGTAGGTAAGCGTGCCATAGAGTTTTGTGAGTGCTATGCCATCCTTTGCTACATACACAGTGGCGTACTCTCTGTTGTCTGCACTTGCTCCGCTGACATTTGTTGCACTTGTGTCTTTATCTATTGTCTCCTCTGCTACTACTGTATTTGTTGCGGTTGCTGTTACTCGTACTTGGAGGCTTTTTTCTGTACTTCCTGTTCCAAAATCAAAACTCCCCCACGTAATAAGCAGGCTTTCATCGGCTGGACTATTGCTTTTATCGTTTGCTGTTACTGTAAGGTCTGATGCGGAAAGTGGCGTTACTGTTTGTGAGAGTGCTGATGGCACTATGCCTCTGAGTGCTTGCTTTGCCGTACTTTTGTTACCATTGCTATCTTTGTACACTACCACTATATCATAGCTGATGCCGTCTATAGTGGGGACAGCAATGCTCACCTCTCCTTGTGTTACATCTTGTACTGATACTTCTGTCCTTACATTAGTAGTTCTTTCTATCACCTGTATTGTGGCTTCTGCTATGTCTGTCTTGCCTGACGAAAGCAGTGCTTTGTCCCATGTTAGCTTTATGCCATTTGTTGCTGATTCTACTGCTACCTGTGTAAAGGTGTCCTGTGGTGCAGTTTCATCGGTTAGTGTTGTCACAGAGCGGGTTGTTTTTGGTGATACTTCTGAGTCTGATTTTTGTGCTTCTATCTCTACAGTATAATCAGTGGTAGCATGCAAGCCTCTGAGGGTGTAGGGTCTGTTTTGTTGAAACAATGCACGATATTCTATTGCAGGAATACGCACTTCTATTGATTGTGCTGGTGTCGTTGATGTAGCTTTTACGACTACATGCGTAGCATCGCTTGGAGCTTGCCAGCGTAACGAGAGTGTCCCATCGTTGCCTGCTGCTTGTATCTGCACATTGGACACTGATGCGAGTGTCGGTGTTACTGAATTTCCCCCTCCGCCTGATGAGGAACTGCTACTCTCTGCACATCCTACGAGTACGAGGGTAGTTATTGCTAGCACTACTAGTATAATTAGAGTTATACTATACTTACTTTGTAGCTTACCATTTATCTGATAGTTTAGTTTTTCATTACTTTTTTTCATAATGTTCTCCTTATAATTATCTATTTATTGTATAATTATTATTATACATTATACACAAATATCATTATAGCATAAATACTATTTTTTGTGTTATATCTAAAAATTAAAAAAAAAAAAAAAAATGCGATGAAATACACAAAAATACATAGTAAAAAGTGATAATAACGCTACATTCAATACCAAAATTCTTTTACTATATTTCTAAATTTAAGATGTTGTTTGCTCGGTTTTTTAAATAATAACTTTACTGCAGATAAAAAATATCGTATATCAATACATATACACTTTAAGAAATTTATCAGCTTGTTACCTATTGATTCTCGCATACATATTCCATACATTTCTAATTTATTTTTTTGAGAAAAAGAGACACGTTTACTATGGATTTTTCTTACCCTATAGTATGCACTTAGCTCTATCTTATAATTATTTTTATACCCACGTAGTCCAAAATCAAATAACTGTACCCATGGATCTAGTATAGTACTATCTATTCCTCCGATACTTAAAAAATATTCACGGTTATAAATTCCTATAAAATCATGAGGAAACAAAGTATAAGGAAAATGAGGGTTAGTATTATTTTTTGCTATTTTGATTCCACCAAAAGTCAACTGAGGCGTATACACCGAAAAAATACGATGTGCAGTCTCATCCTCAAGAGCAGGTACTGTACAAAGAGAATAATTAAAAATATCTCGCTCTAATGCTCTCACTGACATACCGTAGGGATCAATATCAGTCCAAGAAATAAATATTTTATCACTCACACAAGAGGTAAATGTTTTATTTATCACATTAGCAATAGGGCTTGTATCTTCTGCATATTCATCTTGCACTAAATGTAAAAATTGTATTGTAGGAAATTGATCGACTAAATTCTTATCAAACTGTGTTCCATCCGAATTTGCTACCACAATATTTTTTGTGCCAAAGGACATATATGTTTGTATACTGGCACTTATATTTAAGTCTACATTTTTCACATCATGTAACAATAGGATATGAACCTGCATTGATTTAGCAGAGTTCTTTACCCCATCCTGTGCTATATAAAATACCGGATCTATAAAATTCCGTTTTTTAGGCATTGAATGTATAGTATTCATCACAATTTTTACATATCTCCTTATATTTTTCTTCTACTTGTTCACTAAAAAGTAATTCTCTTTTTTTCTGAATAGTACTTACACTATCAACAATAATATTTCCAAAAACAGTTTCTTTATGTATATCTTGGGTACATAACTGCACATCCCCGTTTAATCTAATGAGCATATCACGCTCTAAATGACGACATGCAAACCTGTTATGAGGACTTAAATCCACTACCTTTCTTTCTTCCAACACTCCACAATAACTATTGTATTTTTGTACCACTAATTGATACCCTTCTCGTTTACAAAACATATGTAAAGGAGCTATTTCTTCCTCATTTATATCCATTCGTGTAGCTTGTAAATAAATAGCATCTTTACTTGTCTTTTGTGAAAGAAACTGTAAAAATTCAAAGACTTTTGTGTTTGTTTTATCTTTATGAATTTGAGCGTACAACTGTTCATCTAAACTATCTATTTGTATTATCCATTGCAATTTTTTCACCCATGCTTCATTCCACCATTGCTCTCCCATGTTCCAATCTCTTCCTTTTGTTTCCACATATACAGTATTGAACATTTCAGAAGCAAGAGATACTATGTTTCCAATCTCTGGATGCACTGCCACTTCACCAGCATACCCTAAGGCAAGAGTGGCTTGTGGTGAATATTCCGATAACTTCTTTAGAATATCAACATATGATGCCATATCCATATATGATACTGTATCACTATTTGTTTCCAAAAAAGGAGAATAGATACAGGCTTCATTATAATTACTTATCTGCATATAATAAAAACTTGAAGGTCCAATAAATAACTCACTGTGCTGTTTGTATACATCTGGCAAATCATCAATAGTACGCATTCCAGATTCCCATAAACGTTTGGCTATAACATAGTTCCTTTTTGAGTTTGCACTCAGTTCAAGACGATACAAACGCATATCTTCTGGAGCTAGTTCTGTTTGTATATCAAAGTCATGTATACGTTTCTCTAAAAGAGTAAAAAGACTATTTCTTTGTATGGGAGCATGCTGTAAAGATGAGTCCTGTGTGAGTATTTCATCCATAAGATATATGCCTTCCAGAGATATACATTCAGGACTCAGTCCTTTTGGATATCCTTCTGTATATGTATAATGTGCCTTAAAATAATTATGAGCATCAAGGTTTTTTTTGAAAATAGCACTATCTTGAAATACATTATCTACACAAGTAATACAAAAACTCGTATTATATTGCATATGTTGTAAAGATATATCCTCAGCCCTATGTTCATCAACAGCCGTGTTTTTGATACTGTTCTTTAATGCTCCCAATAAAGCACTTAGTGTATTAGGAATGTGTACACTATTCACCCAATGTGGAAGAGATATGGGTTTTGATCCTTCAATGGCTATGATAGAACAGCTGCTAATACTACTTTCTGTGCTTGTATGTAACAAATCATGAAATAGATCTACCGTATGTGTGAAGGCACTACTCCCATCATTAAACATAGTATCAACATAATCAGCGTCTGTATGGAGTATTCCTACTAAATGTATACTCATCTCATAGAATATCGGTATATATGGCTTGAATAATTACTGTAAAACAAATAAAGTAAGAATATGGCTGTACTGAGTGTAAGTGAATTAAGCGAACAAATACGCGAGGCTTTGATTACAAAATTTCCTCAAGCTATTTCAGTTGAAGGAGAAATAAGTAATTTTTCAGCATCACAAAACGGGCACTGGTATTTCACCTTAAAAGATGAAACAAGCCAAGTAGCAGTAGTAATGTTCAAAGGAAGTAATACATCAGCTTCTTTTTTTCCTGCAAATGGCATGCAAATACAAATACAAGGCTCTATTTCATTTTACAGTGGAAGAGGACAATGTCAGATAATTTGTACTCATATTCAAAAACAAGGGATAGGAAGCATTCTTGCTATGCTAGAAAAAAGAAAAGCAAAACTCTATGCAGAAGGCATGTTTGAACAAAAACATAAAAAAAATATCCCTGCTTTTCCCACTTGCATAGGTATTTTAACAAGCAGCAAAGGAGCTGCGATACAAGATATTTATAGAACTTTTACATCTCATGGGATAGCTCCTAAAATTGTGTTTTTTCATACTGCCGTTCAAGGAGACAGTGCAGCAGAGAGTATCATTCATCAACTACACAATGCAATGGCAAGTAAGCATATACTTGATGCACTTATCATTACTCGAGGAGGGGGTTCTACCGAAGATTTATTAGCATATTCTGATGAACAGTTAGTACGAAGCATATATGCTTGTCCAATACCAATAATCACTGCAATAGGACATGAAATTGACACATCCCTTTGTGACTTGGTAGCCGATACTAGTGTTCCAACTCCAACGGCAAGCGCACACTTTATTGCCGAAAAAATGTTACACGCAAAAAACACCGTACACAACAATAAAGAGTACATTACTCACTTTGCATTACAAAAATTACAATCCATTAAACAAATAATAAAAAATAGCACTATCACAAACGCTATGAGAGAATTTTCATTTCAAGTATCAAATGTGAGACAGCACTTAGATTTTACAAGCGATAAAATTCGTAGCACTATCACACAAAAAATTACTGCTATACAACAAAAAATACAATACAGTAAAGAATATTTTACAAAAACATCCCCTTCTGCTATCCTTAAAAAAGGATATACTCTCATACATAAGTATGATAATGCATTGCCAGTACGCACCAATGACAATACCTCACAGAAGGAAACAGCAACATTGGTTACAAGGGCAAAGACATTACAACAAGGCGATGCTATTACCATTACTTTTTACGATGAAAAGAAATATGCAATAATAAAAAAACATACACATACATAAGTGAACATATATGAGACAAAAAAAACAAACATTCCAAGAAAAACTAAAAACGCTTGAAACAATACAACAAGCAATACAAGACAATGAAGATGGAAATCTTGAAGCACTTGTAGAATTATACGAGAAAGGACTCACTCTTGCTACAGAACTAGAAAAAGAAATAGAAAAATATGAAAAAAAGATACTTGATATAGTCTCATCACAAGAAAATCAAGAAGAAGTAGATGAACATAGCTCTCAAAATGATACACAACACGCTATATCTCATACAAAAGTTCCCTCGCAAAAAACTTCAGCACAGAAAACAAAAGACAGTACTGGTAAAAACATCACATTGTTTGATGAACAATCAAAACAATAAACATAGCTCCATAACAAAGCTATCTAGTCCCTATATTGATACTTATACTGATTCTTTTAATGGGGCAACAACAGTTTTGTTCCTGGATAAATTCCAAAAGACGGAAACAATCCCCTCTGTATCTCTATAGCGTACTTTGCTTTTCCTACTGACACAACAGTGTCCAGAGAGAAAGGCTTCATATGTTCTATATTTATGACTGTTCCCGAAGCATCTATAAAAGCAACGGATAATGGGATGGAAGTATCTTTCATCCAAAAAGATAGCTCTTGTTCTTGTTGAAACATAAATAGCATTCCTGCGTTCTCATCTAACTGCTTACGAAACATAAGCCCTTTTTGACGCTGTTCAGCTGTTTTTGCTATCTCTAATAGTAATGATTTTCCATTAGGCGTTTCTAATACAAATTCCGTAGCAGTTTCGTCCTTGCAGCCCCCAACAAAAATAATGAAAATACTAAAAAAAAGATAAAAAATCTTCACGATACTGTTCTCTCGCTTGTTGTTCTATAGTATTATATTGATCTTGTTGTGGACGAATAAAACTATTCATAATATACTTTACAGTTAAAGGTCTTTCAATAATAAGCATAGTATTTTCATTATTCCATTGTGCCTTATTTGGAGTTATCACATTTGCATTACCATATTTTTTATCGTGTACCTCAAATAGAGAAAAATAATCAATAATATTGGTATTCAAGGACATACTCAAAACCACAAGTCTATCATCATCATTAAACCGAAAAAATGCTTCCTGTATAAAACGATACCCTGTAGCATCATCTTTCACTCCATCAGCTCGTATCACTTTTTGATCACTCTCAGGAACAACAAAAATTTCAGGTTCTTCAAGCACTACCAATAAAGGATCGTTTTGTAGTATCGCTACTACCTCATCAAATGTAAATCCCAATTCAACATTAAAAAACCCATTTGCAAGCGGAAGCAGAGAAGTATCATCTGTACTCAGTGTATCGTCAGTAGGCGAAGTATCATTATATACACTCAGTGCATCATCAATACGCAAAACACTATCATTTGTACTCAGTGTATCATCAGCACTGTAAACAACAGAAGGATACACAATATTGAGAATATACATCAATGATACAACGAGTATGCATTGCCTACTTAAAGAGTTGAACATAGGTTATATACCATACTAACGCAATATTGATACCAACGATCAATATAATAAATTTTGACAACGGGGACAAAGTCTTTATCTTACCAAAAATTCCAGATGCTTCTTTTTGTTTAGGCTTTTGTTCACTATATCTAATGTGCTTTTTTATTGGCCTAGAACATTTTGGACACCCATTCTCAAACGACTTAATAGCACCAATAAACCCACAAGCAGGACAACGCGTATTTGAAAAAGCTAAGCCACACTTAGGACACGAAGTTGTTCCTTTGTCCACAACAGTATTACAAAAATCGCAAATAAAATGCATATATCCTCCTTTGTTACCCAATAATTGAACTAGGATCAATATATCGATTATTTTGCCAAACACTAAAATAAAGAATTGCCTTTTTTAATGTCGGCATTACACCAAGATTTCCAATTTCTTGTCCTTCTGCTACAGTATCTCCTTGCTTAACATACAGCTGCTTTTGTCCACCATATAGATAGATCACCCCATCATTTCCTCTGATAACCACAACATTATTAAAAGAAGAATGTAATGCTGCGTACATTACTTTTCCACTCTTAAGTGCTCTCACACTTGTATTCTCACTTCCTTCTATTACTACTCCTGGCAGAGAACCTTTCGTTTCATACAAACGCCCAGAAACAGGCCAATCCTTTGATACCACCCTACTACTGTTCTCATTGGTATCAGCAACCATCGCCAATAGCTCAATAACATTGGGAGAATCTTCTTTCTGTGGAATAAAAGAAGTATAGGGATCGCTAGCCTCATTATCAAAGTCAATATCATCATTTGATACTATTGTTCTATCATTTCTTTCTAAACGATCTATAAGATCATCATCTAAGGACTGTGTAGGAATTTTTATCTTTTGATCTATATGTAGCACCTCAGAGCGTAAATTATTGGCATTCTTTAAGGTCGAAATTTTGACATTAAAACGCTTTGAAATCTTAAATAGCGTATCTCCTTTTATAACAATATAGGTATAGTACGGCTCTTGTTTATTATCCTGCGTATACCTTACAGATGCAGTACTATCATTTTTCTGAGGAATAAAAATAACAGTTCCTACCTGTATGGCTGTTATATCTGAAATGGTATTGTTATCAATAATATCTTGTAACGGTACTTCATACTCTTTTGAAATTTTATATAACGTATCGCCTTTTTGCACCGTGTGACGAATATCTGCATATGCTGTTTTATGAACAAATAACAAAGAATAACATACAATAACTAATAGAATACAGGCCTTATATCTATAGAGTAGCATAGTTAATTTAAGTTCGACATATTTTATACTTTTCTTTATTCTAAAAATAAAAAGATAGCAATGCTATATGAGTAAAAGAGTATATACAGTATATACAGTATCTACATATAGATATTCTTTGTCTCAAAAAACATCTTATCTATTTCATAAAATTCCCGTAACTCTTGTGTCATAAGGTGAACAATAAAATCCTTAAAATCAAGTAGCACCCACCCTCCTGTATTTGATAGCTGAGAACGATTGATACAATATTCAATGTAGGCATCTAACGATAGCTCCTGCAATAATTGAGGGAGCATCTGTATAATCCCTCTTCTTTGAATATCGGAAATAGTGGTAGCAATAATAACATAATCAGTGTAGGAAAAAATAGGAGTGACCTTATACACAGAAATATTTTGACAAAATTCATCTTCTAATTTTTTAGCAAGATCAATCATACTTTTTTCCATAGGACTATTTTCGCCCATATCTTCATCATTCTGAAATTGTTTTTCCATCAAAATCTTCTCCTAAAATTAATGTTACTTCTGCCCCTATATCATCAAGAACTGCAATATCTGTTAATATTGACTCTACCCCTACTACTTTCGCCACTTTCTTTGCTTTTTGCTTGTTACCAGTACGATCAAGCACAACAGAATACTGTATATCATTACTAATGGCATTTCCTACTCCTAATATAGAGAACATTGTGTCTTGCTCGTAGAGTTCTTGTGTTGCACCAGCTAAGCCATTGAGTACTGTCCCATTGAGGATAGTAAGACTAACAGCTTCATTTGAATTTGATCGTTTTTCTTGATTGATAAAATCTTGTAGCAAAGAAAAAACTGAAAATATACTATTTACGCTATTATCTATAAAAAGAATAGAATAGTTTGTATCCCCTATAGTTACTGTATCTATGTCTCCTTGTAAAATCTGAAAATATATATTTTCTTCTTCAAAATTCTGTGCTAACAAAAAAATGCTTTGTAAATTATCTACACTTACATTTGTATCAACCACAGAAGCTAATTTTTTCATAATCACTGTATTTTCTATACTCTCTTTCTGACTTTTTAGAGTTTCTATCAATGCCATAATAAACGACTGTCTGCGCGAAGAAAGTACATAATCATTTTTTGTTTGAATTAATGTTCGTCTTTCAATATCCGAAAGAAACAAAGATATATCTACCCCGTCAAGCAACATTGTTTTATCAATCACAGTGTACAGAGAAGAAGATTCTTCTCTTTCATTATCTGATCCTAAAGAAAGCAAATCCCCATTCACTGGAATTTGAATGCCTCCAATAATATCCACAAACCCTTCAAGCATAGAAGACGAAACAAAAAAGTACGATATATCCTCTATACGTGATACAGTTTTTACTACTTCAATATACCTCTCATTTCCAAAAGTATGATGATAATACGACAGCGGAAATATTGTTTCTTTTTCACTATCAAACACTCCTATATTAGCAGGAATTTCCAAAATCCCCACCTTCTTTGTCTTGGGAGAGTACATTATAATGAAACTTATAACAGAATTTTGCTGATAACTATCTTTGAACTCAAAAGAAAACAAAAAACTCACTTGTTCTTCTCTTAAGATGGCTTGGCTGATTGTATCTGCCTTAAAATTCTGATAAATAGTATAGGCAATTACTATAAACAAAGACAGTATAATAATCCCTAGTATAATGGATAGTACCTTAAAATTTTTCATATATCTTTTATGCTGTTACTTCATTATACAGATAAGTCATAAGTACAACAATAGTACTTAATGGAGGTGGAAATTCCAAAACGACATGGCTCTTATCTCTAATTTTTTTATAACACTAATATTACTATCATACAGTACTTACTCTTACTTTTTTTTGCTCCTTTGTCGCATTTAATCCTTGAACTCGTGGATAATTATAGACCGATAGCAAACATGTATAAAGTGTTGTACAATTGGATAAAGGAGGCTGGTTTAGTCTAATTTTGCTTATCCATGCCAGCCTCTAAACTAAATATAAACAAATGAAAAGAAGAAGCTAAAATGATATGGAATAAAAGGCCAAGTAGAAAAACAGCATAAAAAAATAGCTAATAAAATAGAAAAAATGAAAGCTAAAAAGAATACTGCTCAAATGATCGAATATACTAAGCTTATAATTTTAGATGAAATGTCTCGCTGTTCTGGAGGGGTAAGTATAAACATTACAGTTCTTAATGGAGAATATGAAAAGTTAAAAAAATATTTTACTATGAGTATGAAAGAACTAATGCATAAAGACAAATATTTTTATTGCACATCATATGACGAAATGGATAATATACCACATTATTCAGGACATCTAACACCATTAGGAAAAGAGTTTTTAGAGAGTCAACAATTTTCAAATAAGTTAAAAAATTCTTATCTTTTTAATTTATTCATTCAACTTATACTAATAATTTTCGGTAGTAGTATTAGCATTTTTATAGCTAAAATATTTAAATTGGGTTAGCACTGTATATAGATTCTAATTTAGAAATATTAGAATTATATAAATATCATATAATATTTACATAGTACATACATGAAAGAAAATAATATACTATCACTCATCATACGAGGAATGATAAGAGCATGAAATCAAGCACTAGACAAAATGGAATATATTATACCTCTCTTTTTAATCCTTTTGATAATGCTATTTTCAAAGATTGGATAGATACCCATGCCATACAAAAAGAAACAATACTAGAACCTTTTGCAGGCAATAACTCAATTATACATATGTTGCAAGAAATAGGAATGGCGTCTCATTATACTTCTTACGACATATATCCACAATCGAAAGAGGTACAGAAACGAGATACTATACAATCATACCCAAAAGGATACAAGGTATGCATAACAAATCCACCATGGCTGTATAAATCATCTGCCCAAAGAAGAAAGTTATACTATCCTGATACTCACTATGATAATATATACAAACTATGTCTTTCACTTGCTTTAGATAACAACGAATATGTAGGAGCGTTAATTCCTGCCTCATTTATACAATCGCAGCTTTTCACCGATAGATTAGAAAAACTCATATGTATCAATAGACTACTATTTGAAAACACAGAAAACCCTGTTTGCCTTGCTCTTTTTAGCAACAGAAAAACAAAAGACATTGAAATATACAGCGATGATAGATATGTAGGAAAATATACTGAGCTAAAAAAATGTTTACCAAAAACTCACATTAGTACCTGTAATCTTACATTCAACGATCCCAATGGTAAATTAGGGCTGATTGCCATAGATAATAATAGAGAGCCTTCTATTAGATTTTGTCATGGAGAACAATTAAAAAAATATACCATATCTCACAGTTCAAGATCAATCACACGTATACAAGGCATTGATGTTTCTGAACCCATGCTAAAAAAACTGAATGATTGTATTGATGATATAAGAAAAAAAACAGATGATATTTTTCTCACTGCTTTCAAAGGTTTAAGAAAAGATGGAAAATACAGACGAAGAATAGAATACTCTTTAGCAAGAGACATAATACAGTATGCACAATAAATACCACTCAGCAAAAACAACTACAAACCCTGTAATATATAATTAATAGTACAGTATGTATACATATCCCGTGTAGTAGGGTGCGTGGCATCATATTTTTCTGAAAGAAAGTCAATAAGAACAATACACTGTTTTGCTACACTCAAAGCACTAAGAGTATGAAGAAACGACTCCTTCATCCCCCTATCTTTCGAAGTAGCATCAGCAATAAATAATAGCAACAACAAATCGTTTGGCACTTTCCATCCTAATGTATGATGTGCAATAGCAAAATATATGTTCTGCACACATTCCTGCACAGTAGCATACGAATGTGCAGGAGTAATATACTGCTCTAAAGGATACTCTTGCTGTAATACTGTTACCGCTGCCTTTCCATGCAGAAAAAGAGGTTGCTCCTGCTCATACAACTCAATAGCAAAGCCTGACTGTTCTGCCAACAATAGCATCTGCTCTCCACTATGCTCTCTACAAATATCATGAGCCATCCCTGCAATCCATGCATGTTCACATGTAACTGCAACTTCATCATGTGTCAACGCTAGCTCGACACTGCGAGTTGCCACACATACACTATGCTCCATACGCAAAGGCGTCACTGTCTTTTCCACTAAAGCATATAGCTTTGCATGCTTTCGTGTGTATCTTTGCACTCGCTCTTTTACATTGCTCCTTGTATCATCAGACAGTAAAGCACTATTTTTTGTAACACCACTATCGACACACTGCTTCATTATACCCCTTATGTATTATCTCTCTCTATGCTATGCTGACAACATATCCTTATCAATACAGATTATGTTCTTGTATATAACGATACACTGTTGCAGGCAGTAATTTCTTAAGCTCAGACACATGCTCTTTATCTTTTTTATGCAATACCGATCGAATATCAGACGAACTTAGATCACTTATAGGAAAGTCTTCTAAAACATGTACAGCATTTTTTTTTATAGTAGGGGGAATATGAAGCTCATACTGTTTACGCGGAATAACTAACAGCGTAACCCACTCTAGCATTTCCTGTATATGTTTCCATTTATCCAACAAATTAAGAGTATCAGCACCAATAACCAAGTGTAAGGGAATAGCAGGATGATATGTATCTTTTATATACTTTATAGTAACATGGGTATATGAAATAGAATCTTCTGACCTAAGCTCAAAATCATCAATAAGTATGTACGGACAATTATTTACCGCAGTATGAATCATAGCAATACGACTATCACTCTCTACTGACATCCTATGACTCTTAAAAGGATTCTGCTTTGTGGGAACAAGAACAACATACTCTACATTACAATGCGCATGTACATAATGTGCAATAGCAAGATGGGTAGCATGAAACGGATCAAAGCTCCCTCCAAAAAGAGCTAGAGTACTATGAGCAACAGAGACTACTTGCTTTTTATTATCTACTATTCTATACATTACTACATTCCCTTATAGAGAAACATTCTCTACAGTATCTAAACGAAGAAGCTGTTCTTTTAGCTCTTCCATTCCCATAAAATGAAGAGCCGATACTCCAAACAATCCATAAAACAAAGAGTTTGAAAATTGATGTACTGAAGATACAGAAGATATCTCCTTATCTGTGGGAGTCATCTCTTCTCCTTCCTGTTGTCGTATACACTGTTCAAGTTGATAAAGCACCCTTTGATAATCAAAAGAAGCGTTATCATCATGTACACAATCAATTTTATTACACACTATTAAAAACGATTTAGTAGCAAAAGACGAGTCATAACACAACACCTCATGCTGTAATATCTTAAAATTACCATACAGCATTTCAACTGCATCCTGTACTGTATCTTTACTTGCATCACTGACATTGCTGACAATTTTTTCATGCACAAGAGAAATATCAAGCACATAACAAATGGTAGTTGCTTTTCGTATATGTCGTAAAAAACTTGTACCTAAGCCATACCCTTTTGCTGCTCCTGATAAAATACCCGGAATATCCACAAGCACTGCTTCGGTATATGCATTACGCAAAGTACCTAAATTAGGGATAAGCGTAGTAAACGGATAGTTTGCAATTTTAGGATCAGCATTGGTTAACGATTTCAACAATGTTGACTTTCCGACATTTGGTTCTCCTACAAAACAAACATCTGCAGAAAGCTCCAGCTCTGCTCGTACACGCAACTCACTTCCGTCCATTCCTGACTGTGCATACTTTGGAGCTTGTCGCACAGAGCTCTTAAAATGAACATTTCCTTTCCCGCCTTTCCCGCCTTTTAATATACAGTATTCTGTAACACTATTATCAAAGCGTAGCAATTCAGCACCCGATACTGTCTTGATAACCGTACCAAAAGGAACTTCAATAATTAAATCTTCCCCATCCGCTCCATGTTTTTTTCTTCCTTGTCCTGGATGCCCATTTTTTGCAACATACTGAGACTTAAAGCGCAGTTTTCTTAATGTTCGTTCATGAGGGGTAGAACAAAAAATAACATCGCCCCCTTTCCCGCCATCTCCACCATCAGGTCCCCCTTTTGGGACATACTTTTCCCTTCTAAAACTTGCAGCTCCTGCACCACCTTTGCCTGACTTGAGAACAATTTCAATAATATCAATAAAATGAGTACTCACTAGGTACTTTCTGCAAATGCCTTTCTACAAAAAACAGTATGCATATAGCTACAAAGAATAGCTATTGAGGCAACACCGAAACAATTTTTTTTCCCATTTTTGTTCCAAACTGTAACAATCCTTCACATTTAGCATAGAGAGTATCATCACGGCCTTTCCCTACATTTATACCAGGATGAAACCGAGTTCCTCTTTGACGGACAATAATTTCACCACCAGCAATTATCTGTCCTCCAAAACGTTTTACTCCCAATCTTTTTGATACCGAATCGCGTCCATTTTTAGTACTTCCGCCACCTTTTTTATGTGCCATATTTACTCCTTATATAATAACAAAACTATTTTTTAATATACATTTATATACATAGTATTATACTACATCTATAGTACATTGTAACGCAGATGGAGTATTTTGTGCAATAAGCTGTATTCCCACTACAAAACTTTTCATAGCACCAAATACTTCAATATAATGATGAAGAGTATGTAACGATACAGAATGTATCATAGCTTGATAATCAACTTTAAATTCAAAATTTCCCTCATGCTCTGCTTTTAAGGAGACTATATCTCGTATATTATGCCCCGCTACTGCAGACAACACTTTACACAGGATACTCACTGATGCACAGGCTGCTATCAATTCACGTTCCTCATTATTATGAGAGCGAGAAAGATGCTGCATAGCATGTCCCGATACCACAGCCGAAACAATCATTACAGGTTCTTGTTGTACTAACGATTGAACACAATATTTGTTTTCCTGTGTATCCTTATCATCCAACAATAACTGTGAAACTCTATGATAAAAATCATTAAAAAACGAAGTAGATTGAAGTACAGAAATACCTACCTGTATCATAATAACGAGACTACAGTAACTGTTGTGCTATAAATGTGTACTATAAATAATTTTTGTATTGTAATTTTATATCACTAACAATACATGTGTATTTCTCCAAAAGAAATACACACATTTATGCACTAATTTCTGTAACTTTTAAGAGAGTATTGGGAACTCTAAATCCCCATGATTTTTTATATTGCTTGCGTCTCTTATAAATGCGAGCAAATTGTTTTTTTCCTCTATTTTGAGCAAAAATTTCAACTTTCACTTTTGCATCAACATATGGAGTTCCAATTTTAACTTCATTATCCTTGTTATACATCAATACCGAAGAGTACTCCAATGTATCACCAACATTCCCTTTTATAGACGGTGCCTTCACTATACTATCAGGTTCTACCCGTAACTGAGAACCAGAAATTTCAACTATTGCAAACATAATATCATCCTTGTAAAGAAAACTGTACTTATATTCTAACTTATATCTTCCCTTTAATATATCTTATTATAAGAAAGATACAATAGTCAAGTGTACAGTACTATTTTCTTCCATTAACAGTATTTTCACTTTATCTATATCTCTTAAAAGATATAAAAAGCCTATAAACATAGTTTCATTTATAGGCCTTCCTCCCCCCCCACATAATAAAATACAGGAAAAATACAGGGAAAATACAGTAAAATCAATACCTAGTACTAATTATTGTATTTAATAGCAGTTCCTGTTACTACATATCTTTTTTGAAAGAAAATATACCAAAAATATGATGTATATCTTTCAGAAACAGCAACATTAATAATGTCATCAGCATTATATTGTTCTTTTAGCGTATCAAGAACATCCAGATCATCTCCCCAAGAAAATACTCCTAATACTATATTGCTTGAAAATTCTCTTTCAACCTCAGCAAGTACAGTATAATCACTTTTCACAGGATTAGATGTTCCTGGCTGGTAATTATTTATTGAAGCACAAGAAAAAAGCAATAATGTAAACAATATTCCAAACGTGCTTACAAATACAGTAGTTATTTTGTTCATAATAGACTCCTTTTTATTCTATTATGGTAGAAACTTACTTTATTGTCAATAAAACTCCAGTTTTTTTATTTTTCTAGTTCTGTTCGGTTAGTAATTAGAATTTCCACTCCCTTTAATACCAGCTTATGCATATTATAGTATAATAAATGTAATGAAAAAATTCTCTATTCCTTTTTCCCCCCCTTCTATTGGGAGGAAAGAGATTGCTGCAGTACAGAGAGTCATGAAAAATAATTGGCTCACAAGTGGTCCAGAAACAATCGCATTTGAACAAGAATTTGCTACATACATTAGAAATCATCCTGCCGAAACGAACAAAGCACCACTCCAAGCAAGAGCTGTCATAAACTGTACTGCAGGACTACACTTAGCCTTAATGGCATTACGCGTCCCTCAATCAAAAAAAGTACTTGTTAGCCCCTATACATTTGTGTCAAGCATCTCTGTTATTCTTATAAGTGGGCTAGAATTTGATTTTTATGATATAGGCAAGACTAGTCTCTATCCTGACATTAACGATTTTAAGAAAAAAGCAGAACAATCATACTATGCTGCAGTAATATTTATTCAAATTACAGGATTTGTTACCGAACACTATCAAGAGCTTATTGATATTGCACGATTTTATAAACTAGCTATTATTGAAGATGCCGCTCATTCTTTTCCTGCCTATAACCAACATGGCTTTCTGGGAACAATGGGAGATATTGGTGTATATTCTTTTTATGCAAATAAAACTATTACAACAGGAGAAGGAGGTATGATTGTAAGCAGAGACACAGAACTCATAAACACTATAACATTGCTTCGTAATAATGGTATCAATAAGAATCCATGGTACAGAAACAAGAACAATGTAGCATTGTATGATGTTGAAGCGTTAGGATATAAATACAACCTCACAGATATGCAATCAGCAATCGGAAGAGTACAACTAAAAAAAGCAAAAAAATTACAAAAAAAACGTTTGCTACTAGCCCAAGAATATATACGATTACTAAAAAATAAATCATATATCACATTACCAGAGACCTCTTCACAGCCATATGCACATTCTTGGCATATTTTCTGTATACAGTTTGTACACCCTAGTATCACCCGCGATAGCTTTGTACAACAACTTTCTAATTATGGCATTCAAACCTCTATTCACTACCGACCTATACACATGATGAGCTATTACAAAAAAAGATATTCTTTTCATGACACAGATTTTCCTAATGCACTTTCCCGTTTTGCCTCTACACTGAGTTTACCTTTATTTACGGATATGAAGCTAAAAGATGTACAAAAAGTATGTGAAATAATAGAAAAAATAGTAGAAAAATAAGTATTGTGATTGAAATTCCCTGCCTACAAGAAAGTGAGCAGACAATTTACCTTGCTATTCCTTTAGCTTTGAACACCTCTACAACGACAATCAATGAATATCATCAACAGAAAATACAGGTACGTTCAAGTGACTGTCTTATCATTTCTCATAACGAAATGCCTACCACAAAATTTCAATACTATAATACTGCTATCCCTCTGTTATATAATGATAGCGAAACTGTTTCTACAACAACGAAAAATAAGCAACATATACCACAGCAGAGCAATAATACACTCATTCCCTTTACTTCACTCCTCGTAGGACCATCTTATACATGTCACGCATTGATGCAAAATTATTTTCAGTGGGCAATACTGCAACCCTATGTATTTAGCTCTCCTGCTATCACAAAGATGCACAACAAAAAACATACATACACGCATACAAAACAGAATACTACAAAAAACAAAAATAACACTAGCAAAGTATGGAGAGCAACCTCTATTCCAAAAATATGGGCACAAGCCACCCTCTCTCATGTAAAAACAACATGTATGCTAGGAGATGCACTGCAAAATGAATTAAGAAACATATTCAGTTATCCTATCACGGTCACTCCTGTATCACCATCAAATCATAGTACTCATAATGAAATGCTCGCATGGCTTTTTACTATCTATGCCGTTACCATTGCACGCAAAATTTTTAGAACAGTATTATGTGATTCAAGCACTATTGAACATCAGTTTCAGATATGGCAGCTACAGAAAAAAAATGCATTTCATCCATTAAACAAAATTATACATTTTCAAAAAAAAGCCAGTATGT
This sequence comes from Spirochaetia bacterium, assembly GCA_965226055.1. Taxonomy (GTDB): domain Bacteria; phylum Spirochaetota; class Spirochaetia; order WTKD01; genus CBDDCA01. The sequence goes on from CBDDCA010000005.1 coordinate 603,227, forward strand.
CATATAGCTCGTTATCTCTAAAACAACATACAATAGACAGCTCACTCACACCTACGACAAAAGACAAAATAATAGCATCTCAAATCAACACAGAACAACAAGTACTCAACACATCAGAGTACCATAAGAGAAAAGTCATATATAATACTATCCAACATCCAGCATACAAAAAGTACATAGGGTTCTCTTCTCAACATATTACTACATCACTTACAATAGCACAAAAATATTTTCATCCACATCAAACCATTATAAGTATAGAAAAAACTGATACAAACATAACTATCTCAGTCCCTGTATTACCTTGCATACAAACTCAGGCAGATATAAAAAGCCTTGTTGCCCATATCTTCAAGTACACAACAGACACAATAATACTTCATACAATACCACTTACTACTAAAGTAAACCCGCTCTACTTACATCTCCACGACTACGATATTATAACTGCCCTTGTATTTCTTATCTGCCAAAAACTAACAAAAAGCACAAAAGCAACAACAAACCTTACATTACAAGATACTATAAAACTTGCACTCAACAACTCCATTGCCATATGTATAGAGTTAGATACCTCACTCTATAGTAAAAAAATAAATATATCTTCAGTCTATGCTGCAATACATACAGGATATGTAATACATGAAAAAAAATTTTTAGGATTAATAGAATACAACATAATTGATGCTCTCTATTCTTTACTAGGAGTATCAAGCCTATTTAATAGAGAAAAACTACACTGGCATATAAAATTACTCCATAACAAAGAAAATGCTAACATATTCAAAATGCATACATCCACCGCTTCATTACCGTACAATTTTCATGCCTTAATACAACAAGCACTAGAAGATGCATTCGAAAAAAATAGTACAGTAGCCCTCCGTTTTCCTACATTGGAGCATATATGAGCATCACAATAACATTACACATAAACAATATGGAACGCACTATTACTCTGGAAGAAGATATTCCTCTCGCTGTACTTCTTGCACGACTTATTCCACAACATTACCAACACATAGACACGCCATTATATCCACTTCCTTTATGGGTATTACTAAATTCACAAAATATGATTCCAGCAAACAATATCTCAGCATCACGGTTACATCATAAAAGCATTGTCACTTTTCCTTTTGCTTATAACTATAGAGCATTTCGGTATCTCACAAACATACTATGTACACACGGTATTATTATCAATACTGATACCATAGCCCTATGTACATTTACTCTGTACATATGGTTTGTACAAAAAATCAACAATCCATTAGAAAGAGCGTTTACCCTCACACAGTTATATCCTCACCTATTTAAGCAACCACATAGTTTTGCCCATGCTTTTAGACAAATAATAAAAGATAATATATTGGAATATCCTAATGTATCATCTCCTCATTTTGCACCTACAATAAAGGGAACATACAAAGAATATGAATAAACAACATTCTACAATACTATCAATAAAAAATATTCATCGCCTTAAATATACTCTTAAAACATTAAAGTATGTAGTCCCTCTCTCGCAATATCCCAGTAACTACTTTAATGCCGAAAAACAAAGCGTATCTTTTGTTTCTCTCGAAAAAATAAAAGAATTTTATTCGGTAGTAGTATCACATGTTTCTCTTATTTTTGGATTACATACCAGTATACAAAAAATTATCAATATTCATTCTCACTATCCATTACCGTACATTATCATTGACAGTATCAAAAAATTTATCCCCTACGAATCATTTCAATCTGTTCGCCTACTTGACATCATCAGCACTAATCAGCAGCATGTTCTATTACGCCTTGTTCTTTCTCTACTGAAAACAAAAGTCCTTATAGTAAAACACAATACACAGTATTGGATGAATTTTGAAGAATACATGAAAAATGAAATACATTCATACCAATCTATTCCTTTAAGTCTACGCTTTAATTTAGACATTCATACTCATCATGTTATAACAGTGAGAGATATACAAAGCTATAGGGACCCTTCTTTTGCAATCATAGGGATAGTCCAGCTTAATGCCGAAAAAAATAAAATCATTGATGTCTCTGTATACATATACAAAAACAAAGAATACTATGATATTTCTCAACAGCTCACTGCATTTAAGCAACGCTCTTATCCACTTAATGTATACGAGCTTCATAGCTCTGCAATGAAACAAACACTTTCTCTTCCTTTCTTAAGCAAAATAGAGCATGGATATTTCTTAGAAAGTTTGATCATGCTCTTACATCCTAATATTGTATAAATGTATGTACTGTTAGAGTTTGACAATTTTAGCATCTTTAACTATAGTAAAAATACATGTATAAGAAAAAAATTTTCTTTATAGTTACTATACCATATGTTTTGCTCATACTCATCAGCATACTAGGATGTGCCTCTCAAGAAAAAGAAAAAATAAGAAATACAGAATCAACAAGTATTCAGCTTCTTCTTACAAGAAACCTCATGTTTTATCAAAATTACAACGCTGCAATAGAAATGTTTACCTATATTAGAGATGAAAACCCTGACAACATTGCTCTTAAAGTAGAAACAGAATATGAAATAGCGTTCTGTTATTGGAAAAAAAGAGATTTACAACAATCACAACAAAAATTTGAAGAACTTATTGCTTTTTATGATACAAATGATTTTGAAGAAGAAATTCCTACGTGGCCATACTTTCTTAGTAAAAAAATTCTTGCAGACAAAATTCTCCCTGAAATAGACAACACTACCTCATCTCAATAACATTATCACTCGTATGTTCTTGCATACCATCCATCTTTCTCTGCACTAACACATCAAATAACTCATCCTCTTCCTTTTTCTGTGTCACTGGAACTAATTCGGCATTACGCAAATAATATATATAACAACATATATGTGTGTTCTCTACTGCAGGAAACATTTTTTTTGCAGCAAGTTCATAAGAAGAAAGCTGTAAAAAATGACTCTCAGGATACCGATATGAATCAACCTTAAAATCCACTACATATACTTTTTCTTTATCATATACAAGAAAATCAATAATACCGTTTAACCATACACCGTGTTTTTTATTCCATAACAAAAACGGACTTTCAGTTTTCCTTATTGCGTCACTTGAAAATCCCCTATAAAAAGATGATGCTACAAACTTATACATAAGCTCTTTTGCCGTGTCAATAAATAGCTTTTGTTCATCATCGCGTAGGGTAGCAAGTACACGAGCAAGTTTGCGATTAGCCTGTTCGGGCTTTATGTGTCTTTCTGAGATATACTCGCTTATCAGGGCATGACAGTACACACCAAAATCAGAGTATATCTTGTATTTCTTCAGTATTGCTTCACATGGTAAATCTGGAAGATGAAAACTTTTATCATAATCTTGTTGCTTTGTATAATAGGGAGATTTTGATGTTACAAACTCAATAACTCTCGTCTTCTCTGTAGACACCTCACTTTCTTGCAACGCAGTATCAATGCTCTTTTTCGTGCTTGTTGTGTGAACATACTGATTACTCAGAAGCTCCTTTGCTTGTACTTCTATTTCAGACAACATACTATTATTGACCAACATATGTATACTATCAAAAGAACGATTATCGGCATGATCAGAACCATGAGCATGGGTATGAGAGCTACTAGTAAATGGTAATGTAGTAAGCACAGTCTGTAAATAGTCAAGAAATGTACTGTGTTTTACTGTACCTTCATCAAAAAAAGATGGCTTTGCATATGCTCCACTGAGAAACAAACGCTCTTTTGCACGTGTCATAGCAACATACAATATACGCAATGGCTCGCCAGCTTGTCTATCCTCATCAAAGAGGAGAAAAGCAGTATTCATAATATCATTATCGTTCTGAGAAGTATCGTTAGTACGCAAAAGCTTATGCGTACTAACGATACTCTTCTTATGTTCACTTGAGGACACATTCGAAGAAGATGATACAGAAGAAAGCGTTTGAGGTAAGCGCATAACCACCTGCTGTGCATGAATGTTCACCTTATGCTTTGAAGGAGGAAAAATCTTGCTTCCCAATCCCATAACAAATACCACAGGAAACTCTAATCCTTTTGAAGCATGAATAGTCATGATTTGCACCCCCGAACCTTGTGTACTCACATCACTGATAGGAGTAGTATGGGAAGAAATGCCATTATATACATCTAAGTTATTTCGTAGCATAGTATGAGTATGTACTATCCCTCCTCCTTCCTGCTGTTGCTGTAAAAAAGAACGCAACACATAATAGGTATCAAGAAAACTATGATAGTTTGGATATGCTAATATTGTGTACCTATATCCACACCGTAACCAAAAATCATCTAATATATCAACTGCCACCCCATCCTTTAACAATGTCTTAGCTTCATTATATCGCTCATGTAAAACATGCACATGCTGTATTGCTTGGGCATACTGCAAATCTTTCTGTAACTCCTGTGGTATTGTAAAAATATCATTGTTCTCTAACAACAGAGATAGCACCACAGAATCAGATATATTAGCAAGAGGACTTCGCAACACCGCTGCATATGCGCTTCTATCTTCAGGGTATAACAATAAGCTAAACCACGCATAAAAATCAAACCCTATATCCATACGAAGCCCCATACCAGCTTCATTGATACTATAAGGAATACTGAGTATAGTAAAATATTTTAACAAATAAGGAAACATATTTTTGTTTTTACTCAACACCGCAATATCCTCATATGCGTATTTTTTCTCTTTCCATAACGATTGTATATTTCGAGCAATATCGTATGCTTCTAGCTCTTTAGAAGAAAGTGTATAAGATGCTTCCTCTTCTTCTCGATACAATGTCAATACTACAGGATACTCCTCAGGCACTATAGTTTCACTGTGACTCTCTGAGTGAGCATCCTGTGATACCATAGAAGCAAGCTGTGTTTGATACTGCACTGAACTAGGATTAAAGATCCTTTGTAGTTGTAGATCTTTATTATTGAACAAAACATCAAATACCACATTAAAAAAATGAATGAGCAGATGACTACTTCGATGATTATGACGTAAATACAATGTTTCTTGCATTTCACTGTTCATAGCAGTAAAACTTTGTACCTCTGCTCCCCTAAAAGAATAAATGGACTGTTGAGGATCTCCCACAAAATAAAACTTTTGTTCTTCAAGAAACAACTCATCCTTTTGAGTACGTATTGACCGTGTTTTCTCTGAATCTTGTTTAGAAAGATTATATAAAAATGACTTTTGTTGAAAATTATTATCTTGAGCTTCGTCCACAATAATAAAACGATACGAAGAAGCAAACCATTGTTGTACATCAGGATAATTGTCCAATACTGTACTTGCAAGGTTGGCAATATCAGAAAATGAAAATAGTAAATTTTGTTTTCTATATACAATCCAGTCCTGTGCTAACTGCTGTATCACCGTATACAACAATGTATATACATGTGGCACATGCCCCTCATGTTTAAGAAGATCCTCTATACGCTTCGATTCAAATATCAGCTCCTTACATGCCTTAAACATATCCTTTTCTTTTGCTGATACCAGCTTACCAAAATTTCCTCTAAAGTCTATGTTACCTAACTGTTCCACAACAAACGGTGCATCTACCTCCGACCATTCTTTCTGCGATACAGCCTCATATATTGAGAAGAAAGCATTCGCTCTCTTCTTCACTGACTCAGCATCATCTTCTTCTATCACTCTCTTAAAAACATCGTTAAGATAAGAAATTTTTTCTATAATGTCTGCATGAAAACTATGCAACATATGTTGCACTCTGTTCTTGCATTGCTCAAAAATAGCATTGATATCAAAAAACTTCTCTCTATGTTCTGCATTAAGATTTTGCAAAGCAGGAAATATATAATCAGAAATAACCTCATCAATATCCATTATAGATACAATCTCAATAATAGCCTCACTGTTCTTTTTTTGTTTGAAAATCCATCGAAACACAAAATCTCGTAACTCTTTGTTATAATGAGCACTATAATGAATTCCTCCCATATATCCTAATCTGTTTGCTGCAATATTAGCAATACGTAAACAAAAAGAATCAATAGTTGAAATCTGAGCATCTATATAATGCGATAATTGCTCTTCAAGAAAATCTACATCTTCTTTTGAAAGAGCAACTCCTATATGAGAACGAGTCTCTATAGCTTGTAGTATTTGCTTTCGAATACGAGCATGCATCTCAGCACTTGCCTTTATAGTAAATGTAAGAACTAATATCTGCGACAATGGAACTTTTTTTGAAAGCATAAGATATACCACACGCATAGCCAACACTGTTGTTTTTCCACTTCCTGCACCAGCTACCACTACCGCATTGTCCACCACCCTAGCGGCTTTTTTTTGTTCCTCTGTAAGCTGTAGTGTTTTCTTTTGTGTAGCTACACTATCTTTACTACTTTGCATATCACTTTGCATTGCAACACTATGATAACACATATCAATCTCTATTCCTATATATAAAACATTGTTCTCGTAAAATTAAAGACACAATAAAATTTTCTACTATACTCTCTTTCTTATTTTTCACATCAGTATCTGTGTCTACAAACAAACGAGAAAAATCCAACTGATACACAGAAGACAAAGCATGCAATAAATTCTCTTCTATAGTAGAAAGAAACATATGTATCTTCTCCGTACGCTTTCGCATAGCTGTTTGTGTACGAGGAGATGGCATATATTCTGAAACATCTCCTTTTCCAATATCACTATTATATTTTTGTAGCGTTTGCTCTATATAATCAAGCATGTGCAGAGAACTACTTTCATGTAATGCTTGAGGCACAGGAAACACTGTATTATACAGAGACATATCTTTGTAGCTATCGGCAATATAATACAATGCTCCTTTTACATATCCCACCATTCCATCAGCAGTAGAAGTCCCCCCCTCTTTCCCTTGAGCAGTAGCATCATTGTCTTCTTTTATACTTGACATCTGATAAAACAAAAAATGAGTATGCTTACTTACAAGTACATGATAGGCCCACAGCTGTGTAAAATAACGTTCAAGCATTTGAGCATTGGTACTTTTACGCAGTTTATAATCAAAAAAACTATAGTACTCCTCTCCTTGATGAGAAAAACATAGATCAGGTTTGCCTTGTAATACAAAAGGAGGAAATTGTATATCATTACACATAATTTCAGAAAGATCAAAATCAATAGACTCTTCAATGATATGTATTGATGATTTCTGAGTATAGAGAGCATACAACAACACTGACATAAAACGATAGAGTAACACTTCATCAAAGGCATGCTCTATTGACTGTTGCATAAAGAAATACAATGATTCGTTCACTAAGCGTTGCATAAACAAAGCCTTGCCTTCTGCAACAATATCAGGCACCAACGATAAAAGTACATCAAGCTGTGACTGAGAATCAATAGCTCCAGAATCTCCCATCGTCTGTATATGCTTTGCTACCATTGATGCCATATGTGCAAATGTCTCATGAATAAGCGAACTAAAAAGCATTCTCTCAGAATACAAAAAAATATTTTGTGCAAACAACTCTCGTATCTGAAAAACATTGTTCAACATATACACCATTGGATTTTCAAGAACAAGCGATAAATTGCTAGGATGTATATGTGAATGAAGCATACTTTTTTTATGAACATTCTTATGCGTAAGATTTCTTTGATATTTTTCTCGCACCTTTTTGTCAACAGCATGGGTAAAGAAAGAAGCATTTTTTGTAGCACTCTGAATATGTTGTTGATACTCCAATCCTTGTTTTTGTACGGACGATATTGTACAAAAAGATGTTTCTGTTTCTGCAATAGCTCCCTGTCTCTCCTTATTATTGTGTGTATGTATAGAACTACACAGCTTTTCCCAGTACTGTTGTTCTTTTTGAAAAGTATCCACAACAAACGCAGGCTCTATATTGTTCCAAAATGCAGGATCAGGCTGTACTCCGTCTGGACTCTGTGCAGAAAAGCTAAACGCAACAGTATCAGAACAATAATCAAGACTAGACTGTATATACTGATTTCGTTTCTCATAGCGCTGTTGTAACGCATCACTCATATAGCGCTTACTTAGCATCTCATGAAAGAATGTAGGCTTTGAAAGCACTCTAGCAAATGCGTTCTGATTACACCCAATATAGTATTGATACGCATATTCACAATACAGAGAATGAGGAAACACACACAAAGCAACAGAAGATTGTGTATGACTATCACTATCATGTCTCCTATACTGAGTAAGGTGGGCACGTAACACATGAAATGGAGATTTTGCAATCTCTTTCTCAAAATTATCATATGTTTGTTCCATATGCTTACTGAGAACAACATAATCATCCAGTGTTTCATATAACTGCTTTAGCCACACAATACCCTCTAATGCATCCTGACACATATATGTATCAATGAGAACATGCACACTCTCTCTCAATTCTACAAAACTGCTTGCCTGTACAATAGTACGAAACATATGTTGAATACTAAAAAAATACTCGTATATAGTAAGGGTATGTACTGCTCTTTGCTCTTTCCTATGTTCCATAGCCTCCAATTCATCTGTATTTTCATCTATATTATTTGTATAGCCATGTGTATGCTGTTCATTATCTTCATTCAGATGATCATTTTTCTTAACTTCACGAGCAAGCACTTTTTTCCATAACGATAAATCATTACTATCGTTTGGGATTTTTTCATATCCAAGTTGAACAATACGAACATGCATAGCTCGTTGTTTCCATGGGATACGTGGATCCATAAACAAATTTTGCAATGTATGTACAGTACATCCTTTGGAATACAGTTGCCACATATGTTCTAACAAAGGAAAATGTTGCACCATATGTATATCCTGTAAAACGATACCATATTGCTTTGCAGTACTATATATATCTTCTATTATTGTTGGATTATTATCACACAATGTTATTGCAATAGAATGTGGCTCAACAGAAGTAAGTTTTTCTTGAATACTTTTACAAACATAGTGGAGTTCCTGTCTTGTATACATAAATTTCTTTATTGTTTTTTGAGAATATGCTGATACACTCATAGTTTGCATGTACTCCATGTAGTCAGAAAAACTACATTGTGTATAAGGAGCATCATTACTCTTATGTTCTGTATAAGCAGATGCCATAGTATCGTTTTGTTTTCTATTTGATATATCCTGAAAAAAACACATACTATTCATCACTTCATTTTGATATAAATACAAAAAACGAGATTGTTGTTCATTGCTCAGCAACTGTGGAAACAAAAACACAAACATATCATCAATACAGATATGTTGTTTTACGAGCAATGTAGGCAACACTAATGTATCTATACAGTTACTCTTGGTAAGTATCTGTACATACGATGCGTAAAACACCTCTATACAATGCACAAAAAAATCATTATCGCTACAAGTGTGTAGTATAAGGTGATATGCTTGTAATAAAGCCTCAAACTTCAACACATAGTTTTGTGAAAATTCCTCTAAAGAAATACTATTATTAGCACTATCAATCTGTTCAAGTCTAAAAAGCATATTCTGTACCTCTTTTTGTTGAAGCACCATACTTAAGAGTATATGTCGTTCCTTACGAGACAGAGAATACATCAATTCACATTGTTGTATATCAAGAGAAGAAAGATATTTGCGAGACAGAAAATCAAATACCGATGAACTATTCATACAGTATTCTAAAGATACAATATCTACATGCTCACTTAACTGACGACACCAAAAATTTCGCAATTCCTCTGTTGGAAAAACAATATATCGCTTATGGTAAATAGAATCAATAAGATATTGAAGTATGTTACTATGCACTATCTAAAGTATACACTAATACTCTCTTTCCTACATAGTGCATAGCATTACATACATTATATTCTTTCTTTAATACCAACTTGGCAGCGAGGTAACACCAGAACCTTGAAACATATTATCTTTGTTTATATTGTTTCCTACATTCCAATTTTCAAGATTCTTATCAAAGTTTTTTGCATGCGAAAACATCCAACTCATATTCGTAACATTACTCACATTCCAGCCTGATATATCACTATTAAATACAGAGGCTTTCAAAAACATATTTTTCATATCCGTAACATTTCCCACACTCCAATTCGATATATCGCCATTAAATACAGAAGCTCTATAAAACATACTACCCATATCTATAACATTTCCCACATTCCATTTTGATATATCTCCATTAAATACAGAAGCTCCATAAAACATACTACTCATATCGGTAACTTTACTTACATTCCATTTTGATATATCTCCATTAAACGCCTCTGCAGAGATAAACATATCACTCATATCCCTAACATTACTCACGTCCCACTCTGATATATCGCCATTAAATACAGAAGCTCCATAAAACATACTACTCATATCTATAACATTACTCACATCCCAGCCTGATATATCGCCATTAAAATTCCTTTTATGTGCAAATAAATCACTCATATCCTTTATAGCACTTGTATCTATTTCGTTTAGGTTTGCAGTATTTCCTTCTTTCTTTAATACTGTTTCAATAGCTTCCTTTAATGTATCTTTATTATATGGAATGTATCGTATATCATATGCTACTGATATTTTAGTAGCCCAACTTGGCAATGAAGTTACCCCAGAATATGAAAACATCTTATATTGATCTACATTTCCTTCTATATTCCATCTTTCAAGTTCTTGATTAAACTTTTTTGCTCTATAAAACATCCAACTCATATCCGTAACACTTCCCACATCCCAGCCTGATACATCTCTATTAAACACTTTTACACTCGCAAACATCCAACCCATATCCCTAACATTACTCACATTCCATCCTGATATATCACTATTAAATGCATCTGCATAGTGAAACATACCTCTCATATTCGTAACACTACTCACATTCCAATCTGATATATCTCCATTAAACGCCTCTGCAAAACCAAACATTCCACTCATACCCCTAACATTTCCTACATTCCATCCTGATAGATCTTGATTAAACTTTTTTGCTTTAAAGAACATACTACCCATACTGGTAACATTTCTCACATCCCAGCCCGATATATCTTGATTAAACCCTATTGCATGTGCAAACATACCATTCATATTTGTAACATTTCTCACATTCCACTTTGATATATCTCCATTAAACTTTGAAGCATAAAACATCTTACTCATATCTTTTACATTGCTTACATCCCACTCTGATATATTGCCATTAAAATCACTTATATTTGCAAATAAATCACTCATATCCTTTATAGCACTTGTATCTATATTATTGAGATTTGCTTTTCTTCCTTGCTTCCGTATTTCTACTGCAATGACTTTATATAACTCAGACTTGTTTTGCGGACTGTGAGCATACGCCCCTGATGTTGTAGTAGCCGTAGTAGCCCAACTTGGCAGTGAACTTACTCCAGACCCTTGAAACATCTTATATTTGTTTACATTGTCTCCCACATTCCATCTTTCAAGATTCTTATCAAAAACCTTTGCATTATAAAACATCCTGTTCATATCTTTTACTTTACTTACATTCCAACCCGATATATCACTATTAAACGCATAGGCATACTCAAACATACTCCCCATATTTTCAACATTGCTTACATTCCATTTTGATATGTCTCCATTAAAATCTCCTGCTTGAGCAAACATTTTATCCATATTTGTAACATTGCTTACATCCCACTCTGATATATCTCCATTAAAATCATTTATATTTACAAATAAATCACTCATATCCTTTATAGCACTTGTATCTATATTATTAAGATTTGCTTTTCTTCCTTGCTTCCATATTTCTACTGCAATGACTTTATATAACTCATCTTTGTTTTGCGGACTGTGAGCATACGCCCCTGATGTTGTAGTAGCCGTAGTAGCCCAACTTGGCAGTGGACTTACTCCAGACCCCTGAAACATCTTATATTTGTTTACATTGTCTCTCAAATTCCATCTTTCAAGATTTTTATCAAAAACCTTTGCATTATAAAACATCCTGTTCATATCTTTTACTTTACTTACATCCCAGCCCGATATATCTCCATTAAATGTATCTGAATCATAAAACATACCACTCATATCCCTAACATTTCCAACATCCCAGCTTGATATATCACCAGTAAACCCCGATCTATAGTAAGTTTCACTCCCAAACATCCAGCTCATATCTATAACATTACGCACATCCCACTTTGATATATCACTATTAAATACCGATGCTCCATAAAACATACCGTTCATATAAATGACTTTACTCACATCCCATCCCGATATATCTTGATTAAATGCTGCTGAAAACTTAAACATGAAAGATATATTTTTTACATTCCCCACTTTCCATTTCGATATATCTTGGTTAAAACTTATGGCAGAATCAAACATCCTGCTCATATCCGTTACTTTACTTACATCCCATTTCGATATATCACTATTAAATGCATAGGCATACTCAAACATACGAGACATATTTGTAACCTTGCTTACATTCCATTTTGATATGTCTCCATTAAAATTTCCCGCTTGAGCAAACATTTTATACATATTTGTAACATTGCTTACATCCCACTCTGATATATCTCCGTTAAAACTTCTTTTACTTGCAAATAAACCACTCATATCAGTGATAGCACTTGTATCTATATTATTAAGATTTGCTTTATTTCCTTTTATTCCTATTTCTACATCTATAACTTTTTTTAAGTCAATCTTAGTTTTTGGACGATAACTAATATTCTTATTATACAATGACAATAACTCATCACAATTCATGAGAGACAGTAAAACTACTATCATACATACAAAAAAGAAGGCTTTCTTTGTATGTTGAAAACTAAAAAATGAACGCATAGTATTCTCCTTTATTTTCATATGAAAATATTCAATTACATTATATCATAAAACATATATAACAACAATACCTAATTTGCCCAACTTGGTGGTGATGTTACCCCAGATTTTGTAAATATACCCGATTTCTCTACACTCGATCCGACATTCCAACGTGATAAATCTCTATTAAATGCAGATGCTAAATAAAACATAGCACTCATATCCGTAACATTGCTCACATCCCATCCCGATATATCTTGATTAAACGCAGAAGTAGTAAAAAACATCCCTGAAGTATCTGTAACTGCAGTTACTGTCCATGATCTTATATTGCCATTAAATGCTGTGTGGGCAAACATATAGGACATATTCTTAACCTTACTCACATCCCAATCAGGTAAGTTTTGATTAAAAACACTCGCGTTATTAAACATACTACTCATAATAGTAACCTTCCCTACTTTCCATTTGGATATATTTTGATTAAACACCGATGCTTCATTAAACATTTGTTCCATATTTTCAACATTACTCACATTCCATCCCGATATATCTTGATTAAACTTTGCTGCAGCATTAAACATTGCTTTCATATTTGTAACTTTGCTTACATCCCATTTCGATATATCTCCATTAAATGCACTAGCATTATTAAACATATAAGACATATTAGTAACATTACGTACATTCCATTTTGATATATCCCCGTTAAAAGTTGTTTTTCCTGCAAACACAACATGCATATTAGTTATGGCACTTGTATCTATATTATTGAGATTTGCAGCATTCCCTTGCTTCTTTATTTCTACTGCAATAGCATTCTGTAACTCATTTTTTGTTGTTGGACTGTGAACATATGTTACTGATGATGCAGTAGCCCAACTTGGTGGTGAACTTACTCCAGAATCTTGAAACATCTTCCCTCTGTCTACACTCTGGTGTACATTCCAGCTTGATAAATCTTGATTAAATTTTGATGCAGAATAAAACATTTTATTCATATCTGTCACTTTGCTTATGTCCCATCCCGATATATCTTGATTAAATTTTGATGCTGCATTAAACATACTTCTCATAATAGTAACCTTCCCTACTTTCCATTTCGATATATCACTATTAAACACCGATGCATTATAAAACATCATGTTCATACTCGTAACATTACTCACATCCCACTCCGATAGATCTTGATTAAACACTGTCGCATACTTAAACATAAAGGACATATTTTTTACTTTTCCTACTTTCCATTCGGATATATCTTGGTTAAAGCTCGTGGCAGCATCAAACATAACACTCATATCTGTTACTTTACTCACATCCCAGTCCGATATGTCACTATTAAATGCCCATGCTTGCTCAAACATTCTTTCCATAGTCGTAACTTTGCTTACATCCCACTTTGATATATTCCCATTAAAAGTCTTGTTCCTTGCAAATAAATTACTCATATCGGTGATAGCACTTGTATCTATATTATTTAAGTTTGCTTTATTCCCTTGCTTCTTTATTTCTGCTGCTATAGCTTTCTCTAACTCAGCTTTTGTTTTTGGACTGTGGTCGTATGATACTGATGATGCAGTAGCCCAACTTGGCGGTGAAGCCACTCCAGAGTCCTTAAACATATCTTCTCTATCCACACTCGGATGTACATTCCAGCTTGATAGATCTTGATTAAATTTTGCTGCAGAATCAAACATACTTCTCATAATAGTAACCTTCCCTACTTTCCATTTCGATATATCACTATTAAACACCCGTGCATTATAAAACATCATGTTCATATTGGTAACATTACTCACATCCCAGTCTGATAGATCTTGATTAAACACTGTCGCATACTTAAACATAAAGGACATATTTTTTACTTTTCCTACTTTCCATTCGGATATATCTTGGTTAAAGCTCGTGGCAGCATCAAACATAACACTCATATCTGTTACTTTACTTACATCCCACTCCGATATATCACTATTAAATGCATGTGCTTGCTCAAACATGCTCCCCATATTTTCAACATTGCTTACTTTCCACTTCGATACATCCCCACTAAATGCGTTTGCATGAGCAAATATACCAGACATATTTGTAACCCTGCCTACATTCCATTTAGATACATCCCCATTAAAAGTCTTGTTCCCTGCAAATAAACGACTCATATCGGTAATAGCACTTGTATCTATATTATTTAAGTTTGCTTTATTCCCTTGCTTCTTTATTTCTGCTGCTATAGCTTTCTCTAACTCAGCTTTTGTTTTTGGACTGTGGTCGTATGATACTGATGATGCAGTAGCCCAACTTGGCGGTGAAGCCACTCCAGAGTCCTTAAACATATCTTCTCTTTTCACACTCGGATGTACATTCCAGCTTGATAGATCTTGATTAAATTTTGCTGCAGAATCAAATATATTGTCCATATCTGTTACTTTATCAATTTTCCAATTAGATATATCCCTATTAAACACAGATGCATGATAAAACATCATTTTCATATTTGTAACACTACTCACATCCCAGCCCGATATATCTCCATTAAATACAGTTGCATACTTAAACATAAAGGACATATTTTTTACTTTTCCTACTTTCCATTTTGATATATCTTGGTTAAAGCTCGTGGCAGCATCAAACATAACACTCATATTTGTTACTTTACTCACATCCCAATCCGATATATCACTATTAAATGCATGTGCTTGCTCAAACATACTCTCCATATTTTCAACATTGCTTACTTTCCACTTCGATAGATCCCCACTAAATGCGTTTGCATGAGCAAATATACCAGACATATTTGTAACCTTGCTTACATCCCACTTAGATACATCCCCATTAAAAGTCTTGTTCCCTGCAAATAAACGACTCATATCGGTAATAGCACTTGTATCTATATTATTTAAGTTTGCTTTATTTCCTTGCTTTTTTATTTCTGATTCTATAGTTTTTAACAAATCAGCTTTTGTTTTTGGACTATAGCTAATACCTTTACTTATTAATGACAATGCCTCATCACAATTTACGAGAGACAATATCATTATCATCACACTAATAAAAAAGAAAGCCTTTTTTATACCTTGAACATTAAAAAAAGAATACATAGCATACCCCTTATAATTATATTTATTGTTACTATAATAAATAATAGTACTACACCAATATCAGATTATACATAAAAATAAAAAAAATGCAAGTATATTTCTCAAATTTAAGCATTAAATACAATAAAGAAGCAAAAAGGAACAAGAACACATAAACGTATTACTTCTTGAATACATACCTAATTTGCCCAGCTTGGCGGTGATGTTACTCCAGAGCCTTTAAACATATTACGTTTGTTTACACTGCTCCCAACATTCCAGCGTGATAAATCTTGAGTAAACTTTGTTGCCAACGAAAACATTGCTCTCATATTTGTTACTTTGCCAATGTTCCACCTTGATATATTTTGATTAAATACAGCTGCTTCAGCAAACATAGCTTCCATATTGGTCACTTTGCTTACATCCCAGCCTGATATATCTTGATTAAACGCAGAAGTGGTAAAAAACATCCCTGACATATCAGTAACTGCACTTACTTTCCATGTCGATATATTGCCATTAAACGCTGTATGGGCAAACATATAGGACATACTCGTTACTTTACTCACATCCCACGCAGATAAATTTTGATTAAAAACACTTGCATTATTAAACATACTTCTCATATTTTTAACCTTCCTTACTTTCCACTTTGATATATTTTGATTAAACACAGATGCTTCATTAAACATTTGTTCCATATTCTCAACATTACTCACATTCCATCCCGATATATCTTGATTAAACTTTGATGTACCATTAAACATCCTTTCCATATTCGTAACTTTGCTTACATCCCAGCCCGATATATCTCCATTAAATGCATTCGCATAATTAAACATATAAGACATATCGGTAACATTACTCACATTCCATTTTGATATATCTCCATTAAAAGTCCTTTTAACTGCAAATAAAGTACTCATATTAGTGATAGCACTTGTATTTATATTATTTAAGTTTGCCTCATTTCCTTGCTTCTTTATTTCTGCTGCTACTGCTTTCTCTAACTCAGCTTTTGTTGTTGGACTGTGGTCGTATGATACTGATGATGCAGTAGCCCAACTTGGCGGTGAAGTCACTCCAGAATCTCTAAACATATTTTTTCTGTCTACACTCGAATGTACATTCCAGCTTGATAGATCTTGATTAAATTTTGCTGCAGAATCAAACATACTACTCATATTTATTACTTTGCTAATTTTCCAACCAGATATATCTTTATTAAACACAGATGCCTTATAAAACATATTATACATTTTGGTAACATTATCCACCTTCCACCGTGATATATCACTATTAAATTTAGCGGCTGCATAAAACATACCTGCCATATTTGTTACTTTACTCACATCCCAGTCCGATAGATCTTGGTTAAACACTATCGCATACTTAAACATAAAGGACATATTTTTTACTTTTCCTACTTTCCATTTCGATATATCTTGGTTAAAACTCCTTGCCACATCAAACATAATACTCATATTTGTCACTTTACTCACATCCCATTCCGATATATCACTATTAAATGCATGTGCTTGCTCAAACATACTCCCCATATTTTCAACATTGCTTACATCCCACTTTGATAGATCCCCCTTAAATGCGTTCGCATTATAAAACATACGCTCCATATTTGTAACCTTGCCTACATTCCACTTTGATACATCCCCATTAAAAGTCTTTTTATTTGCAAACAAACTACTCATATCAGTGACAGCACTTGTATTTATATTATTGAGATTTGCTGTGTCTCCTTGCTTCTTTATTTCTGCTTCTACAGCTTTCTCTAACTCAGCTTTTGTTGTTGGACTGTAATCTATTTGTGGGTTATTATCAGGATTTGTTGGTAAGGACTCATCATTTGTTGACAATGCCTCACCACAATTTACGAAAGACAATATTATTATCATCACACTAATAAAAAAGAAAGCCTTTTTTATACCTTGAACATTAAAAAAAGAATACATAGCATACTCCTTATAGTTATATTTATTATTACTATATAAACATATAGTACTATACCAATATCAGATTATACCAAAAAAAAAAAAAAAAAAAGCAAGTGTATTTACGAATTCAAGCTCAAATTTAAGCATTAAATACAATAAAGAAGCAAAAAGGAGCAAGAACACATAAACGCATTGATTCTTGAATATATACCTAATTTGCCCAACTTGGCGGTGATGTTACTCCCGATTTTTCGAACATCCTTCCTTTTTCTACCCCTGATTTAACATTCCAACGTGTTAAATCTTGAGTAAATTTTGTTGCCGACAAAAACATTGCTCTCATATTTGTTACTTTGCCAATGTTCCACCTTGATATATTTTGATTAAATACAGCTGCTTCAGCAAACATAGCTTCCATATTGGTCACTTTGCTTACATCCCAGCCTGATATATCTTGATTAAACGCAGAAGTAGTAAAAAACATCCCTGACATATCAGTAACTGCACTTACTTTCCATGTCGATATATTGCCATTAAACGCTGTATGGGCAAACATATAGGACATACCCGTTACTTTACTCACATCCCACGCAGATAAATTTTGATTAAAAACACTTGCATTATTAAACATACTCTTCATATTTTTAACCTTCCCTACTTTCCACTTTGATATATTTTGATTAAACACAGATGCTTCATTAAACATTTGTTGCATATTCTCAACATTACTCACATTCCATCCCGATATATCTTGATTAAACTTTGATGTACCATTAAACATTCTTTCCATATTCGTAACTTTGCTTACATCCCAGCCCGATATATCTCCATTAAATGCATTCGCATAATTAAACATATAAGACATATCGGTAACATTACTCACATTCCATTTTGATATATCTCCATTAAAAGTCCTTTTAACTGCAAATAAAGTACTCATATTAGTGATAGCACTTGTATCTATATTATTTAAGTTTGCCTCATTTCCTTGCTTCTTTATTTCTGCTTCTACTGCTTTCTCTAAATCAGCTTTTGTTTTTGGATTGTAATCTATTTGTGTATTGTTATCAGGATTTTTTGGCGAGGACTCATCATTTGTTGACAACGACTCATCACAATTTACGAAAGACAATATTATTATCATCACACTAATAAAAAAGAAAGCCTTTTTTATACCTTGAATATTAAAAAAAGAATACATAGTATACTCCTTATAGTTATATTTATAAGTACTATATAAACATATAGTACTTATACCAATATCAAATTGTACATAGAAATAAAAAAAAATGCAAGTATATTCACGAGTTTAAGCTCAAATTTAAGCATTAAATACAATAAAGAAGCGAAAAGAAACAAGAATACATAAAAGAATGATTCTTGAATACATACCTAATTTGCCCAACTTGGCGGTGAAGTCACTCCAGAATTCTTAAATATATTTGCTTTCTTTACACTGCTTCCAACATTCCATGCTGCAAGATTTTGATTAAATTTTGTCGCAGCATTAAACATGCTACTCATATCTGTTACTTTGCTCACGTTCCATCCCGATATATTGCTATTAAATACAGATGCTGTATCAAACATACTTATCATAATAGTCACCTTATCCACCTTCCATTTCGATATATCACTATTAAATACATGTGCATTATAAAACATCATATTCATATTGGTAACATTACTCACATCCCACTTTGATAGATCTTGATTAAACATTGTCGTATACTTAAACATAAAGGACATATCTTGTACATTTCCTACTTTCCATTTGGATATATCTTGGTTAAAACTTGTAGCAGCATCAAACATAACACCCATATCTGTTACTTTACTTACATCCCAGTCCGATATATCACTATTAAATGCCCATGCTTGCTCAAACATTCTTTCCATAGTCGTAACTTTGCTTACATCCCACTTTGATAGATCTCCATTAAATTTTTCCGCCCGCATAAACATGCTTGACATATTTGTAACATTACTCACATTCCACAATGATACATCTCCATTAAAATCTTTTTTATTTGCAAACAGATCACTCATATCGGTGATGCCACTCGTATCTATACTATTTAGGTTTGCTGTGTTCCCTTGCTTCGTTATTTCTTCTTCTATAGCTTTCACTAGATCGGCTTTTGTTTGTGGGCTATGCCCCTCCAGTACTTCATTACAATTTACAAGAGACAATACAATGACTATCACACTAATAAAAAAGAAAGCCTTTTTTATACCTTGAACATTAAAAAAATGGTGCATAATATACTCCTTTATTTTTTTATAAAATACCGTTTCTATTATACTACAAAAGACAATAATAGCAGTACCCCATTAACCCCAACTTGGCGGTGATATTACTCCAGACTCTTGAAACATATCCTTTTTATATACACTTACTCCTATATTCCATTTTTCGAGGTTTTGATTAAATGCTCCTGCAGACTCAAACATATATCCCATATTTATCACTTTACTCACATCCCAACCCGATATATCTTGATTAAACACAACAGCAGACTCAAACATACCATTCATCTCAGTAACATTACTTACATCCCAGCCTGATATATCTTGATTAAACTTCATAGCAGTGCTAAACATACCATTCATCTTAGTAACATTACTCACATCCCAGCCCGATATGTCACTATTAAAGGCTACTGCTAAAAAAAACATTCCTGTCATATCTGTTACTTTGCTCACGTCCCAGCCCGATATATCACTATTAAATACAGATGCTTCAGCAAACATATTTCTCATATTCGTAACATTACTCACATCCCAGCCTGATACATCTCCATTAAACACAGATGCTCCAGTAAACATACTACTCATATCTGTTACATTACTCACATCCCAACCCGATATATCTCCATTAAAATCCCCCTTCTCTGCAAACAAATTACTCATATCGGTGATAGCACTCGTATTTATGCTATTTAAGTTTGCTTCATTCCCTTGCTTCTTTATTTCTGCTTCAATAACCTTTACTAACTCAGCTTTCGTCTGTGGACTAAAATCAGTATGTTTTGACACTGCCTCATTGGACACACAATTTATAAAAAGTAATGAAATCATTATCATACAAATAAAAAAGAAAGCTCTTTGCTTCCCTTGAATAAAAAAATAATACATAGTATTCTCCTTAATGTTTAATACATAGAATATCGTCCTATTCTGAAGCCACTTAACACTATTTCCTACTGAAAATACATATACACTATTGCCTATAGACTGTACTATAGTATATGACAATACACACTCCGTTTATTTTTGCTTATCATTTTTTACTAAAGAGCATATCTGCCATAGCTTTAGCAGAGCAGGTCCGACTTGAGTAGGCACATATATAACATTTTGCGTTATGATACTGCATAAGCTCATATGCACTACGTAATCCTATAATCATAAGACTATCGTTATAGTGTGCTACTAACTTTTGCACTAACGCTTGTTGTTCTTCCTTTGCAAAGTCTTCTCCCGGTAAGGGATAATCTTCGGTTACCGCAATAATAATATCGTATGATACCATCTCATTGGAACGATGTACATTCTCATACGCATCCTCATACGATAGCACAGTGCTATGCGGACGATACTGTAAGAATGTTTCTGAAAATGTATCAAACGCACTTTTTCTTTGATTAGGACCAATACCTCGCACATTTACACTATTACCATAACTCGTAAGAGGAGTACAGTTAAGCACAGCAATAGATCTCTCTTGCATATTATCTTGTAATACCGATACCAAAGCATTCTCATCTCGTATGATACGCACAGAAGAACGCGCAATACGTAACTCTTCTTTTTTATGAAGTGCAAACTGTTCTCCTTGTATATTACTTGTATCATATACTTTTGCTTTTTTTTCTTCTCTTGCCTGATGTAATTGCATTCGTTTCTGTATAACCCGACATACTTTTTCTTTTAATACATCTTTCGCTATTTTTCCATCTTTCACTGCTTTTACAATACTCTCTATAGCTTGTATCTGTCTTTCTAAATAAGCATCATCATGATCATAATGTTCTTCCGAAAGCATGATAAGATTAGCTCCCGCTAAAAACGCTTGCAATGAGGCTTGATGAGGCTCATAATATTTTCGTATGGCTCCCATATTCATACTGTCTGTAATAACAAGTCCCTTAAAGTTCATTTTTTTACGCAACAAATCACTCAGTATTTTCTCCGATAAGGTAGCAGGAACATCTGCATCTAACTGAGGAAAAAGCATATGAGCAGTCATTATCATATCAACTCCAGCATCAATAGCAGCTTGAAAAGGAAGTAATTCTTGTTGTAACAGTGTTTCCAGAGACTTATCTACCGTTGGTATATCCCTATGAGTATCAACATAGGTATCTCCATGACCGGGAAAATGCTTTGCGGTACTCAGGACACCCTGTGTATTGATAGCTTTTACTGCTGTAGCTACATGCTTTGCTACTACTATTGCTTTTTCTCCAAAAGAGCGTGTTCCTATAATAGGATTACGTGGATTAAGGTTAATGTCTGCACAAGGACCAAGAATGGCCTGATACCCAACCGCCCCCATCTCTTTTGCAAAGATACCATACATCATGGCAGTATGCTCTGTATTTTCTGTAAGGCCGAGTGCTAAATTTCCTGGACCTATAGTAGCTTCAGGAATAAGCGTTCCCCATGCACCCTCTTGATCAACACCAAGAATAAGAGGTAAGCGTATCTTTGTTTTTGCCACTAACACATCTAAAGCCTGTGTCAGCTGTATTGCCTCAGCAAATGTTTCTGCGTTATCTTGACTAATATAACATCCAGCAACACCATATGTTTCAATAATCTCTGCTAATGTATGAGAATTTTTTCCTGGAAAGGCAAGTATAAATAACTGTCCTACCTGTTCTTCAATACTTAGTGTATCAAATAGACTTGCTACTTCTGTTTGTGTACTCATGTTACCCCTTCTTTTCACTTTTCATCATAAAAATAACTGATGCAATAATAATAGAACCTCGCAATATAAGCTGATGATCAACAGATAGATCCATAAGTATCAATCCATTGTTTATCATTCCCATAATAAAAGCACCAATGACCGAGCCAAAAATACGCCCTTTTCCACCAAATAAACTTGTTCCTCCTATGATAACTGCAGCGATAACAATGAGAAGATCATTTTCTCCCAGAGTATAACGAGCTCCTTGCAAACGCCCTATATACAAAATTCCCGCAAAAGACGCTAAGGCAGCATTCAATACAAGCACAGTCATTTTAATATATTGTATATTTATACCAGAATACCGTGCCGCTGTCAGATTCCCCCCCGTTGCTAACACCTGTCGTCCAAAGACAGTCCTATGCAAAAGAAATACGCCTGATGCTGTTATCACTATCATCCATAGAAACAACACAGGAATACCAAATATATCTCCTGACCCAAAGAGATACACAAACACTTCATTATCTACTGGAATTGAACGAAGCTGTGTTATCCAACGAGCAATACCGAGAATAATACTAGAAGTACCTAAAGTTACAAGAAAACTAGGAATACCCACATATCCTACTAACACTCCATTCAAGATACCAGCAAGAATACCAATACACAACCCTGCCATAATCGATAAAAATACACTCCCACTCCACCGCAACACCAAAGCTGCAGTAACCGCAGATAACGCTACTATCGACCCAAAAGAAAGATCTATTTCTGCAGCCGAAAGCACAAAGGTCATCCCTACTGCCATGATCGATATCATAGCCACCTGACGTGCTATGTTCATAAGATTGCCAACACTAAGAAACCCTCTATTAAAAAGTGTGAGAGAAAAAAACAAAAATATAATAGCAAACACCATATAAATAATATACTGGCTCATGTCAATACGACTATGCAATGATTTTTGTCTTGATGTAGTATGCATATTCACTCGTAGTAATCTCCTTCCTCTATTATTGTATCTGTATTATTGTACTTGAACAAGTAAATCAGATTCATGTAAAGAATCGTTACTAAGTTCTTTTGCAATAGTTCCTTTTTTTACTATATATGTTCTATCACAAAAATGTATAATTTCACTAAACTCCGAAGAAATAAAAAATACAATATTCCCTTTCTGAGCATAGTCTTTAATAATGTTCATAATCTCTCTCTTTGCATGAATATCCACTCCAAATGTAGGATCGTCAAGCAAAAGTATTTTTGGAGCAACAGTAAGACATTTTCCTATTACCACTTTTTGTTGATTTCCTCCCGACAACAACCGCACTAACTGCCTTCTTCCTGTTGTTTTTATTTGCAAAGAAGAAATCATAGAATCAGCTATTTTTGCCCTTTTTTCCATATCAAGCATTCCTTGAACAGAAGATTTTTCTAAACTTGCTAAAGACATATTTTCTTCTATATCAAAATCCATCACTAAGCCCTGTGTTCTTCTTTCTTCTGGCACTAATATGATACCTTGTTTAATTGCATGCCTAGGAGTTTGCACTGATACTTTGCTTCCATGTATCCGTATATCCCCTGAAATTATAGGATCAAGTCCATACATAAGCTCAAATAATTCTGTACGTCCACTCCCCAACAAGCCTGCTATTCCAATAATTTCACCAGCATATGCTTTTAAGCTCATAGGACCTACTTTTTTACTCAATACAGACTCAAGTTCTATATACGGATGTTCTTCTTGAACATTTTTTGACACAGATTTTGATACTGTTACTACCGATTCTTGTTCTCCTAACATATCTTTGACAATAGACTCCATAGTAGAATGCTCTGTAGCGGTAGTAGAAATGACCTTTCCATCTCTTAGTACGGTAACGCTGTCACATAATTGCATGACATCTTCTAAGTAATGAGTAATATAAATAATAGCATGTCCTTGTACACGCAATCGTTCTATAGTTTCAAATAACCTTTTAATTTCAAAATCACTAAGAGAGGCTGTTGGTTCATCAAACACTATAATGTTCGGATTTCCTGCAATAGCCTTTGCAATTTCTACAAGCTGAGATTCTCCAGCACTGAGATCACTTACATAGCTATCCAAAGATAAAGAAGAAATACCTACTTGCTCAAGTAATTCTTTTGCAACCTTTCTTGCTTTTTTGTCTTGTAATATTCCCCATAACTTGTAGGGATGATAGGACAGAAATATATTTTGTAATACAGTAAGACTAGGCACCAAGCTCAAATCTTGATACACCATAGCAACTTTTTCTTGAGATACAGTCTTACTTGCCCCTAGTGTTATTGGCTCTCCGTCAATAATGATACTTCCACTATCAGGAGTGTACACTCCAGTGAGAGCCTTCATAAAAGAAGATTTCCCTGCCCCATTCTTTCCTACTATTGCATGTATTTCATTATGCTTAAGAAAAAATGAAGCATGGGATAATACAGTTACCGCACTGAAACTAATAGTTATATCTTTTAGTTCCAATGCATAAGGATTGTGCTTCATAAAATAGCAGTACCCTACTCTTGCTTTAACTAATTGTTTTCAAGTGCATTTTTTACTTCTACTGGCAACTCTCTGCGTAATGATTCTTTCCATCCAGCTTCTAAATTATCTCTTGTTATCTTAATTGCAGGCACCGTAATAAATGGTGGAGGAGTGTTTCCTAACACTTGTAACACAGCAGCGTTCGTAAGTGTTACTCCCAACTCATATGGAAGATCAGCAACAAAGCCACTCATATTTCCTCCCTTTGCCATATCCAACGCAGTGGTAGCACCAATATCCATAGTAAACACTTTAATATTCTTCTTATTATTAGCACGCACTGCAGCAAGAACATCTTCTGCTATATTATTCCATGGCACATAAATAGCATCAATATCAGGATACCGTGTAATCATGGCAGACGCAATTACCTCACCGTCCGCAGGATTTGCTATCCCTTTTTCTGAAACTATCTCAATATTAGGAGAATTTTGTAACAGTACTGTTTTTACAGCACTGTCTCGTTGATTAGTCACATAATATGCTGCATCATGATACATAAACCCAACTTTTCCCGAACCAGAAAGCTGAGTGTCAATAAGCTCAGCAATAGATTTTCCCATATTAAAAAGATCATCAGTCACTATAGCAGCATAATCTTTGCCATGAACAAAGCCTTCGGGCAAATTACTCAATAAAGATATTACTACTCCTTGCTCTATTGCTGGACGTAAAGCTGCAGCTCCTGACACAGGATCTAGCACAAGCGTAATAATAATATCAGGATTGAGCGTAAGAGCATTCTCAATATCAGTCTTCTGTTTATTAGCATCAAACTCAGCATCAGTAACAAGTACAATCTCAGCCCCTATTTTTTCTGCAGTATCTGTTACTCCCGCAATAACCGAATTAGTAAAATCTGCACTTGCATGTGTGAGCAATGCTATTTTTAGGTTTCGTGAACGTGCCATTTCAATATCACTTTCACTTAACTGCACTTCCTTATAATCAGTAGGGGCATTACCTGCAGGACCAGTTGTCTGCATGACCAATGCTTTCTCTATCACTTCGGCTTTTTTGGTTTTTTGTTCCTCTTGTCCTCCACTAAACAACAGTGCAGAACTTATGCTTATTACAACAAAAACACATAACAATTTTTTCATACTATACCTTCCTTTTATCTATATATTTGGATACCATAATATTTTTTATATTTGATACCATATTTAGATACTATATTTTATTCTACTTTCATTGTACATCAACAGAATAAAAAATGTCAAAAATACTTACTCTCTATAATGGAACTTTATAAGAAAGTGTGCTTAAAATGGTGTCTGATACCCCGCATAATCTTGTACATATTGCAAAATATATGTCCCACTTTCATCCTGCGGATTTTGATGATCCACAAGTAATGCTACTACTCCTTTTGCTCCACGTAAATGTGCCCCTGCTAACAAACCCGATACAGTAATTGTTACCGAATTAGAACGTCCTCCTGGAGGAGGGCTTACTGGTGGCGTAAGACCATTCCATGTAACAGTGCTACCAAGATACTCTGAAAGATTTTTTCCTCTTGCTTTTAAGCCACTTACAATCCCCTCGTACTTATTTTCAAAATGATCTTTGATAATGTATATTTGTTTATTGGGATCCTTAAAATCTGCCACAGAGTATATACCATTCTTCCCTAAAAACAAGCTATCCTTAAACTGAACAGTATCAGTTACTACTGTAGGAGTAGACACTAAATGAGGATCATCAGTAAAGAAATGAGTAACTCCATTTTCCCAATAATGATTTGGTACATCGACATAATGCGATGGATAATAGACTCCATCTACAAGATACTGATCGTACTTATAATACCCTAACGCAACAAGATCAGATTCCTGAAATTGAAACCCAACAAAGCCCAAGTAATTAATAACTGAAGCCTGAATTTTTTTCCAATCGGGATTAGGATCTGAAGGACTATATAGATCGGCAATGCCTATTATACGAAAATAGGTTTCTACTGTTAGATTATGAAGTTGAATAGGATCTCCTGTTGAAGGATCACGAACAACTCTTCCTGGATACAATACCAAAGGATACGAACCTGCAACAGGCTTGTTCCAATTTTCATTATACCACTGTTGTTTTGCTGGATCTATCGAAGATTCAAATTTCCAAACATCATTGATAAAATCATCGTATGTCTTTTGTTGCACTAAAACAGTATTACTCGCAGTTTGCCCAAGAGTATCTGTATCGGTAGTGAAAGAATGCTGTACAGCATCTTGATCACAAGCGATAACTATCAAAAAAAATAGCAGTAACATATAAAATGTACTTCTTCTCTCTATCATAAAAACCTCCAAATTCATAAGATTATTCTTTCTTACACACTCACTAATAGCATTTTCTATGAGTGTTCATTATATATTTCTCTTACCAAGACACTCCACAGCCTGATCCATTCATACCGCCTATTCCCATCATACTGCCCATTATGCTCCCCATAAAGAACATTTGAAGAACAAAAGAACTTGCTATTACAATAGCCATCACTATGAGAGCTGCTTTTGCATAATTAGCTTTGATAGTATGTGTTCCTCCCCCAAATCCCCATACAAATAGCATGACAATATTTACAATAGGTATAACAGAAATCAGTACAGTTACTACCCATTCCTTTACACTCATAACATAACCATTGTTAGTGCTATCACTCATATCATTATTATTACTTATAGTATTATCACTCATTTTTTTACTCCTTACATGTGAATTATACCATAATAATAAAAAAAAGTGGGAGAATAATTAAAAAAAATGAGGATATTTCTAAAAATATATATGAAAGTATATACAATGAACATATATATATATCATAATAAAAAAAGAATAATACTGACTTTTATACCTGTGCTTAGGATAGATTTGATTTACATTGCAATATAGATAAAGCAATATGATCAAGCCTCACGGAAAATTAGTACTAGTAGGCTGAACATGTTACCATGCTTACACCTCTAGCCTATCAACCAGATAGTCTCTCTGGTTCCTTTAGGGACAATAATGTCCAGGGATGATTAATCTTGAGGGGGGCTTCCCGCTTAGATGCTTTCAGCGGTTATCCCTTCCGAACATAGCTACTCAGCACTTACCGTTGGCACGATAACTGATACACTAGAGGTTCGTCCACTTTGGTCCTCTCGTACTAAAAGCAGCTCCTCTCAATCATCCAAACGCCAGTGGTAGATAGAAACCGAACTGTCTCGCGACGTTCTGAACCCAACTCACGTACCGCTTTAATTGGCGAACAGCCAAACCCTTGGGACCTGCTACAGCCCCGGGATGCGATGAGTCGACATCGAGGTATCAAACTCTGCCGTCGATATGAACTCTTGGGCAGAATAAATCTGTTATCCCCGGAGTACCTTTTATCCGATAAGTGACGACGCTTCCACGCGCAATCGCCAGATCACTAAGGCCTACTTTCGTACCTGCTCGACTTGTAGGTCTCGCAGTCAAGCTCTCTTATGCCTTTACACTTACACGATGATTTCCATCCACCGTAAGAGAACCTTCGCGCACCTCCGTTACTCTTTGGGAGGTGACCGCCCCAGTCAAACCGCCTACCAGACATTGTCTACAAACCTGATTCAAGGCCTGTATTAGAAACCCAACTTAGTAAGGGTGGTATTTCACTAATGACTCTGCAACACCTAGCGGCATTGCTTCACAGTCTCCCACCTATACTACACATACTAAGCAAAACTTCAATGTCAAGCTACAGTAAAGGTTCACGGGGTCTTTTCGTCCCACCACTGGTAACCGGCATCTTCACCGGTAGTTCAATTTCACCGAGTCCCACGTTGAGACAGCGCCCAGATCGTTACACCATTCGTGCGGGTCGGAACTTACCCGACAAGGAATTTCGCTACCTTAGGACCGTCATAGTTACGGCCGCCGTTTACCGGGGCTTCAATTATCAGCTTCGCTAATGCTAACCGACTCTATTAACCTTCCGGCACCGGGCAGGTGTCAGTCCCTATACATCATCTTACGATTTAGCAGAGACCTGTGTTTTTGGTAAACAGTCGCCTGGGCCATTTCATTGCAACCTACGAATAGGCCACACTTCTTCCGAAGTTACGTGTGCATTTTGCCGAGTTCCTTAACGTGGGTTCTCTCGAGCGCCTTAGAATACTCATCCTTCCTACCTGTGTCGGTTTGCGGTACGGTCCCTCTATCTTCAATCTTTAGAAGGTATTTCTTGTCACCTTGACTACATTCACTTCGCTTCCCCGTAGGGTTGCTCGCATTAACAGCTCATCTAAAGCTACGGATTTACCTATAACTCTAATAACTTACTGCTTTGACCGGGACAACCGTCGCCCGGCTGAATTTCGCCTAATGCGTCTCTCCATCCGTCCAATAGAGAGGTGCTGGAATATTAACCAGCTTCCCATCGACTACGTCTTTCGACCTCGCCTTAGGGGCCGACTAACCCTGGGAAGACGACCTTTACCCAGGAAACCTTAGGTTTTCGGCGAAGAGGAATCTCACCTCTTTTTTCGTTACTCATGCCTGCATCCTCACTTCTGTTACCTCCAGTATACCTCACAGTATACCTTCCAGCATCCAGAACGCTCGCCTACCATTGCATAGAATGCAATCCGCAGTTTCGGTGTAGTACTTAGACCCGTTACATTATCGGCGCGGAATGACTTGACCAGTGAGCTATTACGCACTCTTTCAAGGAATGGCTGCTTCTAAGCCAACCTCCTGGCTGTCTTTGCCACTCTACTACCTTACCCCACTTAGTACTACTTTGGGACCTTAACTAACGGTCTGGGTTGTTTCCCTCTCGTCCATGGAGCTTGTCCCCCATAGACTGACTCCTGTGAAACATTTTATGATATTCGGAGTTTATTTGAGTTTGGTACCCCGCGAAGGGCCCTAGCTCAACCAGTGCTCTACCTCCATAAAACTATGTCACAAGGCTAGCCCTAAAGCTATTTCGGCGAGAACCAGCTATTTCCGGGTTTGATTAGCCTTTCACTCCTATTCACAGTTCATCCCTGCCTGTTTAAACAGACTAGGGTTCGGCCCTCCACAAGGTATTACCCTTGCTTCAGCCTGACCATAAATAGATCACCCGGTTTCGGGTCTACTGCACAATACTAAACGCCCTATTCAGACTTGGTTTCCCTATGACTTCGAGACTACAATCTCTTAATCTTGCATCATACAGTAACTCGCAGGCTCATTATACAAAAGGCACGCCATCACCTCATAAGAGGCTTTGACTGCTTGTAAGTTCACGGTTTCAGGTTCTATTTCACTCCCCTTCCGGGGTTCTTTTCACTTTTCCCTCACGGTACTTGTTCACTATCGGTGGCTGTCTTGTATTTAGCCTTGGAAAGTGGTCTTCCCAGATTCAGACAGGATTTCACGTGTCCCGCCCTACTCAGGTGCCAACTCAGAGATATTACTATTTCATTTACAGGACTATCACCTTCTATGGTGGCTCTTTCCAGTAGCCTTCTATTATAGTAATACTTTGTAACTCTGCAATGCAGTGTAAGCAACATTATGCTGGTCCTACAACCCCGTTAAAGCAACACCTTACAGCTTTCACTCCAACGGTTTAGGCTCTTCCCTCTTCGCTCGCCGCTACTAGGGGAATCTCGATTGATTTCTCTTCCTCTAGGTACTTAGATGGTTCAGTTCCCTAGGTATCGCTTCATATTCCTATGTATTCAAAATATGATGACAGATATTTAATCTGACGGGTTATCCCATTCGGTAATCTCCGGATCAAAGGATGTTTACTCCTACCCGAAGCTTTTCGCAGTTAACCACGACCTTCTTCGCCATACAGCCCCAAAGCATCCACCGTGAACTCTTAGTTACTTGATCATATTGATTTATCAATATTACTCATGCTTTTTGTATCCTAAGAAAAATTTGTATGTAATATACACACAAATTACACAATTTTTGTAAAATTGCCAGTATTATCCTTCTCTTATATGATTAAGAAACAGCATACAATAGTATTATTTTTCTGAAAATTAACAAGAATTATAATTTCTATTTTCCTATGCCGTAATATATATTTTTACACAAAAATACATTTTTGTCAAGTGAATTTTGGTGATTTTCAATTATTTCTTAAAATTATAGAAATTTTCTCAATTTTCTATCAATTTCTCATATTTTTGCACTACTTTTTGTATAAATTTTGGTATGCGAGCGTGAGCCTCAGGCACAATAGTAGCGTTTACTTGTATCAAAGGGCTTACCATAGTATCATAAAATTCTTGTTCATTCTGCTGGGGATTGAGAGCTCGTAACGCTGAAATTGCTGCTCCTACTGCTGCACCACTGTCATTGACTACTATCACTTCCTTATTGAACAATGCTGCTACACGTTTACTTATTTCTAATGATTGTGTAGCTCCTCCTGTAATATATAATTGTTTTGAGTTAGATATAATATCTTTTGTATAATATGCCATAATTGCAAGCGTGGTGTCTATAATGGCAGGATATGTGCTTATGGTATCTTGTAATTGCATGTCTCTGTCAAGCTCTACGTCAAACTCCCTATCAAACTCCCTGCCAAACGATGGTGATGGCGGAAACGATTCTTCAAATAACTGCCAGTGCATACAATATGCTCCGATAGGAGTTTGATATAATATCTTTTCATACTCTTGTAACGACAAAGCAGGATTTTCTGCTCTTACTTTATCCCACAATAATGCCCCATTTGTGCGACAACAGAAGAGAAATGGTCTTCCTATGCCATCATACATCTTGTTAAGAGATAGCATAGCTTTGTTCTGCACTGTTGCAGACGACATACATACAAAACTTGTTCCTAAACTTAATAGATTACTTGGAATTACTACTTTGCTTTGTGGGTTGTCTCCACTGCCTATGGTAACTTTACAGTCTGGATGAAATGCATATTTCTGTACAAAATAAGGGGCTATGGTGCCTGCAATAGATAGTGGCGATTGGAGAGAACCTATTTTATTGAGTAAGTCCTGTGTAAGATGAGTGTGAGGCTGTATTTCTTTTTCGTTGCCAAGATTATAACATACTGCTTCTACTAATGATGATGACCATTGTTTATGCTGATAATCCATAAGGGACATACCGCTGCCATTTCCCCAATCGATAGGAACATGTGCGTTAGCACTCAGTACTCCAGAAATAAAATTACTGAGAAGCTGTATTGCATATGTATTCTGATATGCTTGCCAGTGCTGTTTTGCTATATAGCGAATAATAGCACCTGTAAATCGAGCAGGACTGTTTGAGCCAGAAAGAGCCATCATTGTTTGTGCATCGCCTACATAGTCCCGTATTTCATCGGCTTCTGTACAAGACACAGAGGTCATCCAAATAGGAGCATGTGGATAGCTAAAGCTCTCCCTAAATATATCAGATAATGTATGTTGTTGATGAGACGAGGGCTGTAATAATTGCGAAAATGCCTGTTGCACAGATTTTCCTAGATACACATGCCCATGCTGTTGTGCAGATACTGCAATAGAAGCAATATCTTGCATACGTGCCTGATATGTTTGCATTGTCCTGTGTATCTCTGCTAGTACAGTATCCAATGCATCTAAAAACAAAAGTGGGGGCTGTTCTACTAACCCTAGCACAGTATCAGGAAGCGCTTTTGTTTGTGAGTCTAATGGGTACTGTGAGAAATGTTCATGAGAGGTATAGGAAAGAGAGCATTCTTGTACTATCACTTTCTCTCTAAAATCAAGAACAACTGCAGTAATACTTTGTGTGCTTATGTCTATCCCTAACGTGTATTTCATGATAGCTTTCTATATATTATATAGTATATACATATTATTTTTATCCTCCTTGATAACTTCCACACGAGTTCAAGGATTAAATGCGACAAAGGAGCAAAAAAAGTAAGAAAAAATAAAAAAAGGAGACACTCTATAATTGTATAAACGAAACAAATTAGGAGGTCTCCTTTATGAGTATACCAAAAAACTCATTTCGTCATCTGACAGACAAAGATCGTACTATTATCGCTACGCTCCGTCATGCAAAGTACAGTATCAATGCTATAGCCAAACGCCTCAGTGTCCATCGCAGCACTGTCTATCGTGAAATACAACGCAATGGAGGCAAACATGTCTATAATGAAGTCATTGCTCACAGACAGGCAAGAAAACGATGGGATAAGAGCCATAAAAAACTCTCTATTCCTTCTCATACTATTCGTACCTATATCGTTTTTCACCTTATATTCGATGGCTGGTCGCCTGAACAAATAGCAGGAAGGCTCAGTATTGATATGCCTCAGTATACTATCAGTCATGAGACAATATATCACTTTATTTATCGTTTTGCTCCTCATTTGACACAGTATCTGCGAAAACAGCACCAAACACGCAAAAAAAGAAGAGTATCTCGTTCTTTTTCTGTTTCTCGTATCCCTCATCGTGTCTCAGTACACGAACGAGGCGATGTTTCTAATGAATATGGCCACTGGGAAGTAGATCTTGTTGGCTCTTCTTCAAAAGCTACTGTGCTTGCTTTAGTGGAAAAACATACCCGTTATGTTCTTTTTCATAAGATACCTGACAAAACTGCTCATACCGTACAGTATGGCATGCTCTTTGCTCTAAGGAACATACCACGCCATTTATGTAACAGTTTCACTTATGATAATGGGAGTGAATTTATGCTCCATACTGAAATAAATACACGCCTGAATGCTCGTTCTTATTTTTGTACTCCTTACTGTGCTTGGGAAAAAGGATTAGTCGAACATTCTATTGGATTATTACGTCAGTACTTTCCTAAGAAGACTTTGTTTCATAGAGTCAAGCAAAGTGATATACTACAAGTACAAACGCTTATCAATCATAGACCACGAAAATGTCTTCATTTTTTGACCCCTGCTGAAGCCTTTTCTGTCGCATTTAGTCCTTGAATCCGCACCATACAAAAGTGAGGATATAGTTGTATTATGCATTTGTTAAACAAACATTTACACAACGATCAATCCATTTTCTTTTTTGTTTTCGTTTTAGATTATGAGTATCATATAATACAAGAGACTGTACATCACTAACATTACAATACAAAAGTAATCTTTTCTGTAATAATGTTACACTATCTGCTACTTTATTGCTTTTCTGATGTTCATCGGTACTCATAACCACTATTACAGTAAGCTGTGACAGTAACCCTCTTTTCTCTTTCGGCTCAAACTCCTTTCCTGCATATTCAAAAGCAATGCCTGGCGCAAACACACGCTGCAACCATCCAACCAATAGTGCAGGAGGAAACCCAAACCAGTCAGGAAAAAACAACATAAGAGTTGAAGCAGAACGTAAGATTTGCTGATGTCTTACTGTCGCTCCATCAAATGTCATTCTACGATGAATTTCCTGTTGAGAGATAAGAGGATTATATTGTATTTCATCAAGGTATATATATGTTACTGGCTTTGAATGTCTCTGCAGTACATCATAGCATAATTGGGCAACATGTACTGTTAGACTATCAGGGTTAGGATTTGCACTTACCAATATGGTGTACTTCATACTTCATTATACTCTACCCCCTAAAAAAGAGAGCAGAAATACTCCTGCTCTCTTTTTGTGTGCTTTTAGTTGGGAAATGTCCAAACATCATCGATGTCTTTAAAATTCTCTATCTCTCCCCCTAGTAAAAAGATTTTGTTCTTGAATACCTCAGCAGCATAGCTGTCAATTTCTTTATGGTTTATGGTAGCACTGTGTACTTTCCACACTTCTCCATCAGCACTACTCCATACATCACTCGTATTAGTACCCCCAACCACCCACATCTTATTATCAAATACTACAGTATCAAATTCGGAACCAGACCTCCAAATTGAACTTGTAGTATGCCTTTTCCATACAATCCCATCATCACTACTCCATATGTTATTAGTACTAAAATCTGTCTTGTCTCCTCCTCCTATAGCCCATATCTTACTCTTAAACACTACAACACCATAAGGATAACCAGAATATTCCCATAATTTAGTATCATCACTAGTAGAATCACTTATACTATGCTCTTCCCATACATTCCCATCAGCACTGCTCCATACATCACTGTAGTTACCAGTCTCAGGATCTGCAGCTCCTCCTATAATCCAGATCTTATTCTGAAATTCCACAGCTGTTAAGCCACGTTCATCCCAAATAGTATTTGTTCCATTTTTGTTACTCGTGGTGTGCTTTTTCCATACTTCTCCATCAGCACTGCTCCACACATCATTTAGTGGTCCATAAGGTTTTTGTTTAACCCCTCCCATAACCCATATCCTACTGTTAAACACTACAGAAGCATGTTCCCTACGTCTACTCCAAATAGTACTTGTTTTATCTTCGTTACTCGTGGTATGCTTTTTCCATACCTGCCCATCAGCACTACTCCATACATCATTAAGAAAATTACCATTACTATCTCCTCCCAATACCCATATTCTATTCTTAAACACTACAGAACCATGAAATCTACGTTTACTCCAAATATCCTTCTCTTTGGGATCCTCATTGCTGGTAACCAGTTGCTTCCATGTGTACAAATCATATATATCATCTATCGTATATTCTCCTGTTATTTGATTAGTACTATTTCCATTTCTACTTGCTACTCCTAATACTGTTCCTGCTGGAAACTCTGCTTTCCATGTCTCGTCTTGTGCCAAGTCACTTTTAGTGAGCGTAATCTGTATCTTCTTCTCATCGGTACTATCCACTGCTATCGTCCTATCGGAAGTTCCTAAGGGACTAAAACTTCCTCCTTTTGCTTTTTTAGATACCACTATACTATCTGGGGCTATGAGCTCTACCTCTACAGGAAACGATACTTCTAATACCTTTTTCTTTGCTACCTTCAGTTTCGTTCCTGCATTCAACACAGGGCCATCTCCTATCGTTATGTCCTTATTTGTCGGGGTTATTGCCTCATTTCCTTCTTTCCCAGAGAGCAAGGCTCCCTCTTCAAATGCTAAGCGATACTTCTCTTTATTCTGTGGGGTTGGCACTGTTATTTTTAGCACTTTCTCATCATTCGTATCTTTTGCTATATTACTCCCCGATACTGCCACATCGGTATACGAACTTCCTCCTACTGCCTGCTTCTTCACTTTTATCTTGCTCTTATCTAAAAATGCTATATTCTTATCAAAGCTCACTATTATCACTGTTCCTACTCGATACGGATCTTTACTTGTATCTAATACTGCTCCTCCTGCTATCACTATATCCTTGTCGGTCGGTGCTATTGTTCTATTTCCTTCATTTCCAGAGGATACCGCTCCTGCTTCAAACTCTAAGCGATAGGTGTCATTCTTCTTTGGGGTTGGTACTGTTATTTTTAGCACTTTCTCATTGTTCGTATCTTTTACTATACTATTATCTGGTACTGCTGTATCATCCAGTTCTGTAAATGTGCCTCCTGATGCTTTCTTCTGCACTTTTATCTTATCCTTATCCATGATTGTTATAGTGCTATCAAAACTCACTAGTATCACTGCTCCTACTATATATGGATCGTTACTGCTATCCAGTACTGGACCGCCACTTATCACTATATCCTTGTTCGTTGGCGCTATCGTATCATTGAGTATATCTCCTGCTGCTTTCACTGCTCCTGCTTCTAGCTCTATCCTATAGGTTTCTCCTTTCGTGGGGGTCTGTGCTACAGTCAGCTTCAACGCATTGTTTGATGATACTAATCCTTTGTTCGCTGCTGGTAATTCACTGTCAGTTAAGTCAATAAATGCACTTCCTCCTACTGCTTGCTTCTTCAGTTTTATCTTACTCTTGTCCTCTATGCTCACTACTTTATCCAGCGGTATGGTAAACTCTTTTCCTACTACTGACATTGCTTTGCTTCCATCAAGCATCGCTCCTCCTGTTACCACTACATCTTTATCTGTTGGTGCTATTGCTCCGTTTCCTTCATCTGTGTCTTTCACTGCTCCTGCCTCTAGTGCTATTCTGTAGCTATCGTTGTTTCTCAATGTTCCTACCAATGTCAACTTCAGCTGTTTATCATTCCCTCCTGCCCTTTGTTTATTGGCTTCCGGTAACTCGCTTGTACTCACTTCTTTATAGCTCACTTCGCTTGTTGTTTTCTTGAGTACTTTTATTTTATTCTTCGATACTATTGTTATTGTTCTATCAAATGTTACTGTTATCACTTTACTTGCCAAGCTAACATTTCCATCAAGTACCGGGCCTCCGCTTATCACTATATCCTTATCGGTTGGTGAGATCTCTGCGTTTCCTTCACTTGCATCTTTTACTGCTCCTGCTTCCAGCTTTATCCTATACGTTTCTCCTGTCCGTACTGTTCCTACAAGCGTCAGTTCTAACTGCTTATTATCACTGCTATTGATTACTTTATTTGCTGCGGGCAATACTGTCGCATTCAATTCACTAAAGCTTGACCCTCCTACTGCTTGCTTCAATACTTTTACCTTGCTTTTATCCAAAAATGTTATTGCTTTTGTAAAGAATACTCGTATCTCTTTGCCTACTATATACGGATCTTTGCTGCTATCTAGGACCGGGCCTCCTGTTATCACTATGTCCTTATCGGTCGGTGCTATTGCCTCATTGTCTCTCCCATTCGCACTCACAGCCCCCGCTTCCAATTCTAGCCTATATGTGTCTCCTGTTGTCGGAGACGGTATTGTTATTTTTAGTATCTTTTTATCTGTGTCCAGTTCTTTATTACTTCCTGATACTACTAGCTCTGTAAATGTGCCTCCTGATGCTTTCTTCTGCACTTTTATCTTGCTCTTGTCCTCTATGCTCACCACTCTATCAAAGATTACTCGTATCACAGTTCCTACTATATACGGAGGGATACTATTATTTAACACAGGATTCTCCTTTATCACTATGTCCTTATCGGTCGGTGAAATCTCTGCATTTCCTTCATTCTCAGAGAGTATGGCTCCTGCTTCCAGCTTTATCCTATAGGTTTCTCCTGTCCGTACTGTTCCTACAAGCGTTAGTTCGAGTAGTTTCTTATTACTCCCATTGAGTACTTTATTTGCTTCGGGCAAGGCTGTCGTATTCAATTCACTAAAGGTTGATCCTCCTACTGCTTGCTTCAATACTTTTATCTTGCTCTTATCGAGAAATGCTATAGCTTTATCAAATGTCACTGTTATCTCTTTGCCTACTATGTACGGGGCTTGATTGTTATCTAGCACCGGGCCTCCTGTTATCTCTATGTCCTTATTTTCTGGTGCGAGCTCTGTATTTCCTTCATCGGTATCTCGTACTGCTCCTGCTTCTAGCTTTATCCTATACTTGTCTCCTGTCTGTACTGTTCCTACAAGCGTCAGTTCGAGTAGTTTCTTATTACTTCCATTGAGTACTTTATTTGCTTCGGGCAACGCAGTGGTATTTAATGCAATAAACGATGAGCCACCTGATGCTTGCTTTAGTACTTGTATCTTGCTTTTATCCAGTATCTCCACATTCCTATCAAACATTACTGTTATCTCTTTGCCCACTATGTATGGATCTTTACTGCTATCTAGTACCGGGCCTCCTGTTATCACTATGTCCTTATCGGTCGGTGAAATCTCTGCATTTCCTTCGTTCTCAGAGAGTACGGCTCCTGCTTCTAGCTTTATCCTATATGTTTCTCCTGTCTGTACTGTTCCTACAAGTGTCAGCTCTAGTTGCTTCTTATCACTGCTATTGAGTACTTTATTTGCTTCAGGCAAGGCACTTGCATTCAATTCACTAAAGGTTGACCCTCCTACTGCTTGCTTCAATACTTTTACCTTGCTCTTATCGAGGAATGCTATAGCTTTTGTAAAGAACACTCGTATCTCTTTGCCTACTATATACGGATCTTTGCTTGTATCTAATACTGCTCCTCCTGTTATCACTATGTCCTTATCCGTTGGCGCTAGCTCTTCATTGGCTTTCTTATTCCCATTCTCTACTGCTCCTGCTTCTAGCTTTATCCTATAGGTTTCTCCTGTCTGCGTCGCTGGTATTGTCACTTTTAGCTGTGTTGCATCATTGCTGTCCAGTACTACACTACTCACCGACACCTCTGTAAAATTAGATGCTCCTCCTGATTGCTTCAATACTTTTACCTTACTCGCATCCAGCAGTGTTACTGCTCCTGCAAAACTCACTGTTATCTCTCTGCCTACTATGTACGGACCCTCTGGAGATAACTCAGGCTTTTCCTCTATCTCTATGTCCTTATCGGTCGGTGAAATCTCTGCATTTCCTTCATCGGTATCTCGTACTGCTCCTGCTTCCAGCTTTATCCTATACTTGTCTCCTGTTTGTATCGTTTCTGTTTCTGATAACGTCAGCTCTAATAGTTTCTTATCACTCCCATTCAGTACTTTATTTGCTTCGGGCAAGGCTGTCGCATCTAATTCACTAAAGACTGATCCGCCTGATGCTTGCTTCAGTACCTTTATCTTGCTCGTATCCAGCAGTACTAATTCTTTATCAAACGCTACTGTTATCTCTTTGCCTACTATATACGGATCTTTGCTGCTATCCAGTACCGGACCCCCGTTTATCTCTATGTCCTTATCGGTCGGCTCTCTCTGCCCACTTTGTTGATTGCTTATATCTGTCAACGCTCCTGCTTCAAAGGATATGCGGTACACCTCTCCTTGCTTGGGAGCCTGTCCTAATTCTAACTCTAAGTGCTTCTTTTGCTCCTTATTTATCTTCTTGTTTATATCGGGAAGCTCAGACACTGTCAACTCTTCATAGTTTTCTCCTTGCTTTTTCTTCACTTTTATCTTTGATGCTTCTATACTTTTTAATGCTATCCCAAATACTACTGTTATCTTTTTTCCTACTATATATACTGCCTGCTCCTGTAATGGATTTTGTTGATACTCTATCTCTCCTGTTTCCCATCTGGTCGCATTTCCTTCTGTTGCTCCTTTTATTCCTCCTTTCTCTATAATCACCTTGTATTTCTCTTGGGCTTTTGCTCCTTCTTTTAATTCTATTTCTAACTGACTCTTATCTGCTTCTTTTACTGCTACTGATGATACCTCTATATCTGCATAGCTGTCTGCTCCCTTCTTTTGCGCCTTTATCTTGCTCGCATCCAGTATCCTTATTTCTTCATTAAATGTTATTATTATTTTCTTGCCTCCTGCAGGATCTATGTACCATAGCCCTATCTCTAGTTCAGGCTCCTTGTTTATCGTTACTCGCTTATCCTCTGATCGCTCATTTGTCTTGCCTGCGGTACTCTTTACTCCTCCTGCTTGTATCTGCACTGCATACATCTCCTCTTTCTCTACTTTCTTTGTGAATGTTATCACGAGCGTTTTCCCTTCCAGCTTTAGCGTATAGTCCTTTGTCAATGCCAGCTTACTTGCTGTCCCTCCTTTTACTGTCTTGTTGATTACTATCTTGCTTGCTTCATAGGACGCAAGCGGATCAGAAAATAATACTACCAGCTTCTCTTCTTGCTTATACAATTCTTCCCATGACAGTACTGCCTGTGGCGGTGGTACTGGTGGTGCTGACGATGAGCTACTGCTACTTTCAGGCTCCTCACAACTTCCCACTACCATCATCAGTAGTATCGCCCCTAACACGATATATCTATTCTTTATGCCTCTTGCATGATTCTTATTATTTTTTTGGTTCATATGGACCTCCATATTTTTTATTTATATGATGATTGCTCATCATCCTTACATTCCCTATTATAGCAGTATTTTCTTTTTTATGGCAATATTTTTACACATTTTATTGCTTTACCCCCCCCCCCCCCGATTTTTTTTACATTTTTATATAACTCATTTATGTAATGTATTATTACAATGTTTTCTCAGATTTGCATCCACAATTATAATAATTTCGTAAGAATCATCAAAAATTTTCTAAAAGTATTATAGTAATAAAAGAGGTACTATCATACATATGTATCTTGGGAGGTACTATGAAACACATTACACTATTTACTCAGAAAAAACATATATATAATAAAAAATACATATGTTCTCATCATTATAACATTTCTCTAATACTGTATATTTTGTTCATACTTATTATCAGTAATGTACTATTTTCTTGCAAAAAAACCCAAGAAGTGAGCAGAGCAGAAGCACTCAATCTACAACAAGCATATGCATCACGTATATTAAACAAAACAGTAACAAAGCCTGGTCCTCCACAATATTCTGTTGGCTTCTATGGAGGAAATTATAGTTCTACCATAACAAGCGATATAAAAAGTTTTAATATGATAGTGATATTTGATGCAATTACAAGCTCGTTGGTACAAAACTTTTTTCCCTATCTCTTTGAATATGATGCATACAAAAAAAAGTTCACTCCTCATCTTGCAGAAAAATTCACAGTGGAATACGATCAAGAAAAAGATATAAGTTATGTATATGTTACTCTTCGAAAGAATGTATTTTGGACAACTATACAAGAGAAAAAAGTACAATGTACAAGTGATGATGTTATATATTGGTACAATGAAGTAGTAGGAGATAAACGACTACAAATGTCTGCATATACTGGACAATTTATCACCTTAGCAGACGGAAACAAAAAGCGAATTGAAATAGAAAAAATTGACACTTATACATTTCGTTTTATTATACCACGTATTGTAGCAAATCCCTTGCTCATGGTAAATATGAATTTTGGGCCAAAATATATATAT
This sequence comes from Spirochaetia bacterium, assembly GCA_965226055.1. GTDB lineage: Bacteria > Spirochaetota > Spirochaetia > WTKD01 > CBDDCA01. The sequence goes on from CBDDCA010000005.1 coordinate 645,239, forward strand.
GAGAAAGCAAAAAACGAAGAAGACATACAGGGACTCATAAATGCACTAAGCATTGATACTCCCCCAAGCGAAGTTCCTTCAATAGGGCCATATGTATTAACCGAATATGTACCAGCACAACGTATTATTCTTACAAAAAACCCTCATTACTGGAAATTGGATAGTGAAAATAATGCCCTTGCATATATAGAGAAAAAAGTAATTTCCATTGCAGCTGAAAATACATCGTTGCTTATGCTAAAAAACAAAGAAATTTCGGGACGAACACTAAGCAATAGCGAGCTTGACGAACTTATTACTATAGAAACCCCTCATTTTACCATTTATAACGCAGGGACTGGACTAGGGTCCATGTTTTTCTCTTTTAATCAAAATACAGATGTTGAAGACGAACATAAACTACGTTGGTTTACAAGCAAAAAATTTAGACAGGCAATGAGTTCTGCAGTTCCCCGTCAACGTATTGTAAATGAAGTACACAGAGGATTAGGAGAGCCAGCTCTTCATTTCTATGCAAAAGCAAACCCTTTTTTCAACTCATCAATACAACTAAAATATACATATAATCTTGATAGAGCAAAATCGTTACTGAAAGAAGACGGTTTTTATCTAAAAGAAGCGGTACTGTACGATAGACACCATGTTCCAGTAGAATTTGAAATTATGATGAGTGCTGAAAATAAAGATGGGGTTGATGCTACCACTATTTTTTCACAAGAGCTTGAAAAACTTGGCATAACAGTTACTATTCGTCCTCTTGATTTTCAAAATTTAGTAGAACGACTTAGTACAAGCTACGATTGGGATGCAGTATGGATAGGCTTAGGTGCAAACTATTGGCCAACTGGAGGTATCAATGTATGGCCAAGCAATGGCAGATTACATCTTTGGTATCCTTTACAAGAAACCCCTGCTACAACCTGGGAAGCTGAGATAGACAAACTGTACTCTATGGGAAAGTATACTATCAATCGTGAGAAAAGGCAAGAGATATACGATACATTACAGACTATTATGCTTGAAGAATTACCGATAATCTATACAGTGCATGTAAATAGCTTTACTGCTATTGATACTAATGTAAAAAATGTATTTATTGACAATTTACAGGGTTCTGATAGCATATACCACTTCTTTCAAGAGCAATAAATAGTACAATACAATAAGTGTATGCAAAAAAATAAACACAGTGCAAAGAATACACATACGCATCCTTTGTATAGCTTTATAGTAAAACGTACTTTTACTATTTTCACTATGCTTTTTGTTCTTGGCTTGATACTATTTGGGCTTATAGCCTTAGCTCCAGGCAATATTGTCGATAATTATGTGATACAACAAATTTTTTCTTCTGAAGGAGTAGGAAGCGAAGAGCAGTTTAGTGAAGAAGCAATAGCAGCAGCAAAAGCTCGTTTAGGACTAGACAAACCATTTTATGTACAGTATGTTCAATGGCTCAAACAGGTATTTATTGACAGAGATTTAGGACGTAGCTTTATCAGTAGAGCTCCTATTTTGTTTCTTGTACAGCAGAGAATGATAAATACACTTGTACTCAACACGCTCTCACTTATTGTATTGACAGCACTCTCTTTTTCCATTAGCATTGTCCTTTCTGCATTTAGTACCAGTAAATATGATTTTTTTATTGCATTTACTGCTATATTGCTCAGCTCAATACCAGGCATACTTATACTTACATTGCTACAATTATTTGCAGCAAGCACAGGACTGTTTCCTATTACTGGATACCCTCCGTTTTCTTTTGTAGAAGCTCCTTTGCAGTTTATTTTTTCTTATAGCTATCATATTTTTATTCCACTGCTGGGGAGCTTTTTAATCGGTATAGGAAGTACATTACGAATGGTGAGAGCTACTATGCTTGATCAACTGGGAAAGCCTTTTATTCGTGTCTTACGAAGTCGTGGAGTTAGTGAAAAGCGTATTCTCTTTCATCATGCATTTATGAATACTGTAAACCCCTATATTACTAATAGTGCAACATTGCTTGCTTCATTATTCTCAGGTTCTCTTATTTTAGAAATAATTTTTTCATATCCAGGAATGGGGACTCTCATGTTTGAAGCGGTACGACAAGAAGATATTCATCTTGTTGTGACAAATATATTGTTTATCAGCACACTCATTCTTATAGGAATTCTTATATCAGACATTGTATTAGCGATCATTGATCCTCGTATTCGTTACACAAAAGATACATAATATGCAATTATTACAAACCTATAGAGCAAAATTTTCTGTTATTACTCTCTCGTTTCTCTACTTTGGACTTATTTTCTGTAATTTCCTTAGCCCCTATTCTCCTCACAGATCTTTTGAAGGATTTTTATATCATCCCCCAAATATTACATTATATTCTCAAGAATTAGGGTTTGGATTACAAGTACAACGGTATATTGTCGTTGATACATTATCTCAAAAGAGACTTCCCTTAAAGGGCGAATATGAAAAAATACATTTCTTTCGTAGCGGACATAAGTACAAATTACTGGGGATATTTCCTAGTAATATACATTTATTTCAAGGGCAACAGTATCCTGTCTTTATTATGGGATCAGATGCACTAGGAAGAGATATATTTTCTCGTATACTCTATGGATCTCGTGTATCTCTTACCATTGGCATTTTAGCATTGTTAATTTCTATTCCATGGGGATGTCTCTTAGGAGGAATAGCAGGATACTACGGAGGTATATGGGACTGGATTATCATGCGCTTTGCAGAAATTATTATGCTAATACCAAGTTTATACTTACTTCTATTTCTCCGTTCGATATTTCTCCCTAACACTACGCCTGCACAAGCGTATATTATTATTACTATCATATTTTCATTCTTTTCTTTTCCGAGCTTAGCAAGAATGATACGTGGTATGGTATACAGTTTACGGCAAGAAGATTTTATTAAATCTGCACAGCTTGATGCTGTTCCTGATATAGTAATTATTGTTCGCCATATTCTCCCATATGTTTCAAGTATAGTACTCATCAGTGCTTCTTTTTCTATTCCTGCTACTATATTATCTGAAGTAGTACTAGGATATTTGGGTTTAGGCATTACCGAACCTTCGGTAAGCTGGGGAGCACTTCTTAACAGAGATGTGCTAAGTATCAGTACTATACAAAAATATCCTTGGCTACTTTACCCTGGATTATTTTTGACATTGGCAAGTATTTCATTTAATTTTCTAGGGGAACGATTACGAGACATGCTTGATCCCTATCATTCAGGAGTGAGAAGTGATTCCTAATACAGATACATTACTCAATATTGAAAATTTGACAGTTTCATTTAAGAAAAAAAAGAGCATTCATACTGTTGTGCATAACTTTTCTTTATCAGTACCATACAATCATATAGTTGGCATTGTAGGAGAAAGCGGTTCTGGAAAAAGTATAAGCATGCTTGCATTATTGGGACTGTTGCCTAACCATGCTTCAAAAAAAGTAGCTGCTATCCATTGGAAACAAAAAGATATAGCATCATTATCGAAACAAGAGCTTCGTACATATTGTGGTAAAGATTTTGCTTATATCTATCAAGAACCTTCTCAGGCATATGATCCTCTCTATACTATTTATAAAACATTTAGAGAATGCTATCTTGCCCACAGCCCTACTGTAAGTAATGATATTATACATAAGAATACCATAGCACTATTACAAGAGGTGGGAATAGACCAAGCAGAAGAGAGATTACACAGCTATTTTCATCAATTTTCTGGAGGAATGATTCAAAGAGTACAAATTGCACTTGCTTTAGTACACAATCCTTCGTTGCTTATTGCAGATGAGATAACTACTGCACTTGATGTTACTACACAAAAGAAAATTATAGAGCTTTTACTGTACACAAAAAAACAACACGCTATGTCTATGATATTTATATCTCATGATATAGCACTTATAGCAAGCATAGCAGACAGCATTGTAGTAATGAATAATGGCTCTATTGCTGAGTATGGCACAACCCAACAAATAATCAAGCAACCACAACACGCATACACACAGCAACTACTTTCATCCACTATTAGTTTTGGTGAACGACACACAAAGACATACCAGCATACTCATAAAAAGGATGGCACAAAACGATGAAAGTAACGCCCCCATCTAAAACAGTGCTGTATAAAGGAGAACATGTAACAAAAGAGTACAAACTCCATAGCTCCTATTTTTCTTCTCAAAAAAGAACAGTGACAGCTTTACAAAATATAGAGTTTGAAATTCCTCAACAATCTCTCTTTGGTATTGTAGGACAGTCAGGAAGTGGTAAAAGTACACTCATGCGTTTATTGATTGGATTGGAAACACCTACACAAGGCAAGATACATTTTTTTGATACTAATACAAACAATACTATAATAGACAATACACAAGAAACCTGTCTTTCAGCATTTACAAAACAACAATTACAGCTCTATCAAACAAAAGTAAAAATGATTTTTCAAGATCCTGCACGTTCTCTTAATCATCGATTGTCTGTAGAGACAATACTATTAGATAGCTTACGCTACTCTCCTTTTTTTACTCAGCTATGCAAAAAAGAAAAATTGTTCACTTGGAAAACAAAAAAACAGTTAGCACTTGATATCATATACAATACCTTACAATTAGTAGATTTTGATGTACCAAATATACAGCATATGGTAAAGCGATACCCAAGTGATTTTTCAGGAGGACAAAGGCAACGCATAGCCATTGCTCGAGCACTTATCCATAATCCTCACGTCATTATTTGCGATGAGATAACATCTTCATTAGATGCACAAACACGTAAAACCATAGCCAACATGTTAGTTGAATTACACCAAACAAAAGGAATAACAATATTGTTTATCACTCATGATCTTGCACTTGTAACGTATTTGTGCGACATTGTTATGGTAATGAAAGACGGTACTATTGTAGACACAGTAGAGTATACTGATATTCTCTCGGGGACAATTTCAGATGATACAAAAGAATTACTTACTGCTCTCCCTCCAAAAATATAATATACCCATACCTTTTTGTATAATCATCATTTCATAATTTACAATTTATAGTATACTAAATGAGTGAAAAATAAAAATATTCCTATCATAATAAGTCTTGGAGGTTCTATAGTAAACCCAAATGTATCACATACTAATACAATAGACACACATTTTATTAAAGATTTTCATACTACCATCCTTAAGTTGATAAAAACATCCTTGCGTTTCATTATAATCGTAGGAGGAGGAAATACAGCGAGGGTATACCAACAATCGTTTTGTTCAATACAAGAAACACTTACAGAAAATGCTACTAGTACCCCAGACGATAATGCCACCGATAGAATAGGTATTATGGCAACACACTTAAATGCACAACTGATAAGAGAACTTTTTGCTGATTACGCTGAAGATACTGTAGTAAAAGATCCTAGCGTTGATATATCATTTAATGCACCGCTACTCATTGCAGCAGGATGGAAACCAGGGTTTTCAACAGATTACATAGCAGTAACATTAGCACAGAAATTTAATGCACATACAATTATTAATCTTAGTAATATAGAAAAAATTTATACTGCCGATCCTAACAAATACGCAGATGCTGTTGCACTTGATAAAATTAGCTGGAAAGATCTTACAAAAATGATAGGAACCCAATGGTCGCCAGGACTCCATGTTCCTTTTGATCCTATAGCAGCAACATTAGCACAAACACTAAATATAGAGGTAATATGTGCAAACGGTAAAAACATAAACAATTTTTGTAATATTATAGAAGAAAAGCCATTTATAGGCACAAAAATTTATAATTATTAAAGGGAGAACAACATATGAGTACTTCACACAATACTATCAATATTACTGGCTCAAACCAGTTTAGGAATATAACATTAAAGCAGCTTCAGAAATCTCGAAAAAAACTTGTTTCTGCATTAAAAGGAAGATGGAATCCTTTTCTGTCTGGGGCTTTGTTATACTTTTTACCCTTTATGCTGCTTACAATATATGGAGGAAAAGCCTGTCCTTTCATTGAAGGAACACCTTTTAATACTATCATGTTGTATATTTTTATATCTATTTTTCCATTGTATATTATACGCTCTTCCATTTTATTATCGTATGGAAACAAAAAGGTACTTGAATGGTCAGATAAAAAATATATGTTATTTGAAGCATCATTTTTCATCATATGGGTAGGAATACTTGCATTATTTGCAATGTATCTGTTTCAGTTTTCTTCAGAAAGTTTTATCAAAATAACAGTAGGGTCAGGATTGTTATCGGTATTTTCCATTATTGATCTATTTCTTATACGAAGAAAACATTTGTTACTGCTTACTGATAATGATACTATGTCAATGAATAAAGAAAAAATACTAAAACAATACAACTACTTTTTATCCTTAAAGCTAAAATTCATTATCTCAACAGTATTAGTATTATTACTTGTTGGCCTTGCATTTTCTCTTATTAACTTTAAGAATTATGAATGGCTTATAGCAAATATCAATATTATTCCTCATGACGAAGGGCTTCTTTCTGTATTTAAGGAAACTGTGTTTGTCATTGGTGTTTTTATGGGACAGTTAGTAGTAACTGTTATTTTATACTCAAATAATATTATTATATGTTTTACCATGCTCAACCGTGTTATCGGAGATCTATTTGAAGGAAAGTTTGATAACCAATTACTTACATTATCAAACGATGAATTTGGCATGATGGGAGAAAACTTAAACATTATCTCTGATGAGTTAAAAGAAAAACAAAAAATTAAAAATGCTTTTGGAAAATTAGTAAGCCCTCGTGTTGCAGAACTTATGCTCAATGACAAAGAGTTACAGCTTGGCGGACGCGAAAAAGAAATAGTAATGCTTTTTTCTGATGTAAGAAACTATACAAACTCTAGTCAACATAGCAGTCCTACAGAGGTAATTTCAAAGCTAAACAATTATTTTACTAATATGGTGCAATTAGTAGAACAATACGATGGTATTGTCGATAAATTTATGGGAGATGGTCTTATGGCTATTTATGGGTATGATGATCATGTGAAAGGAGTAAACAATGCTGTTATATCAGCCTTTGAAATGCTCAAAGCAGTAAAGAAAGAAGGTTCAATTAAGATTGGGGTTGGTATACATGTAGGAAATGCTATCTTAGGAATGATAGGATCTCCTCAACGATTAGATTTTACTGCTATTGGTTCAAACGTTAATCTGGCTGCACGCCTAGAAGCAGCAACAAAAGATAATGGTGTGGATATATTTCTTTCCGAACAGACCTATGATCTTTTACAACAAAAAGTTAAAAATTTAGGATGGCGAAAATTTTCTATTCAAGTAAAAGGGATAGAACACACACTTACGACATATGGATTAAAAGTACTATAAAACCCTATATAATAGCAAAAAAGAAGGGACTAACATAGCTAGTCCCTTTCTTTTTTAATGTTTTTATGTATGGCTTGATGCCTTATCCTATAACAACTGATCTGCTAATTTCTCTAATGATTCAACTTCTTTATGCCATTCATGTAAACCAGAAAAACTCCCTATAATATACCCTTCAGGAGAGATAATAAATACACTTGGTGTTCCTGTAATTTTTAATGGGGTTGCCTTAATAACTGCTCCTTTCGAATCTGCTACTACTGTATAAGATATATCAAATTCCTCAATATAGTCTAATGCTTCTTGTTCAACTATATCAATAGACACTCCTAAAAAATCTATCTTTGGGTTATCAGCTAAGGCGTTTGCTAACTCAACAACATAAGGAGCTTCTTTTCGACAATATCCACAACGAGAGTTCCATACACTGAGAAAAAGCGTTCTTCCTCTATAATCGCGAAGAGCTATGTCTTCTCCATCAAATGTTGGTAATGTGATATTAGGGACTCTTGTTTTTTGTGGTTTGCCTCCCATATCTTTTATCAAGGAAGTTACATCGCCCATACCTTTTCCATCGCTATCTTCACCATCACTATGATCTTCAGCATATCCAGGCTTTCCGTCCTCTCCATCTTGTCCGTCCTGCCCTCTTGCATATACACTTTGATCTACAAGAAAAAAATACATTCCTGTAATCAAAACAAATATTCCCATTGCCATTATTTTTTTATTCATATGATTTCCTCCATATTTTGAATATATTATAACTTTCATTAGTATAGTATAGCAAGTGTTTTTGTACAAGTATCTGTTAATGAGCTATCACCAAAATACTGTATTGCACCAGGAAACACATATGCTGTTTCTTTCGCCCATGTTTCTCTATGCTTGACAAAATAAAGAAAGGACTTTGATTGCATTTCAACTAAGGCTTTTTTTATTACAGGAACATCTTTTCCCTTCCGTTTTTCTATATTCATCATCATAGTCAGAGGGACAGCATATGGTTGCCATTTATCTACAGACTGCTTTAGATTTTTAATTGACGAAATATAGCCTGTACAATTATTAGCAATAAGAATAAAAGCATTATAGCCCAGTGAATAACAATAGTCTGCATCAAAATTACTAGGAAACGCACAACGTGCTTCATACCCAAAAAAATGACTTTGTGCAGAAAACTTAGTGGTAAAAGTATTTCGCTGCTTTAGTTCATTTGCTACCATCTCAATAAGCATGCGTTCAGTTTCAATAAGCGTTACTTGTACGTTACCATGATCATCTCTATCCAACAATAACTGATGTTGAATGCTTGTAGGCAAAGACAAAAATGTTTTTTGTAGGTTACTTGAGAGAGAAGATACTGCAAGATTTACTCTTTCTTCTACAGATACTGTATCATCCACATTACTGAGAATATCATTTAATTGAGCAATAAGCTGTTTTACTTCGGGAATAAACTCTATCAATCCTTCTGGAATAAGTACTACACCAAAATCAAGGCCATGTTTTGCTCGTGTGGCTACTATGTCAGCCACTGTTTTTACAATAGATTGCAAAGATTGCTTCTTTGCTAACACTTCTTCAGAAATAATAGCTACATTAGGCTGAGTTTGTAAAGCACATTCCAGTGTTATATGACTGGCAGAACGTCCCATAAGCCGAATAAAATGCCAGTATTTTTTTGAGCTATTTGCATCCCTTGCAATGTTGCCAATAAGCTCAGAATATGTTTTTACTGCAGTATCAAAGCCAAAAGAAGTTTCTATATACTTATTTCGTAAGTCACCGTCTATTGTTTTAGGAATACCTATTACTTGTGTTTTACAATTTTGTTGAACAAAATATTCTGCTAACAATACTGCGTTTGTATTACTGTCGTCTCCTCCTATCACAACAAGTGCATCAAGAGAATGCTTTTTTACTGTTTCTAAAGCAGCAGCAAATTGTTCAGGAGTTTCAATTTTTGTACGTCCTGATCCTATAATGTCAAAACCACCTGTATTACGATACTTCCCTACTGTATTTGCATTTAACAATACATAATCATTGTTTACTAGGCCTCCTGGTCCTTTCTTAAAACCGATAAGCTGAGAGGAAGCATTTGCTGACTTTAAGGCATCAAATACACCAGCTATTACATTATGTCCTCCAGGAGCAGGCCCTCCAGAGAGAATAACTCCTACTTTTCTTTTCTTTTCTGCTTCGGGGTTATCTGCTTGTACCACTTTGTAAAGAGATTGCCCATATGTATTGGGAAATATTTTCTTGAGCTTATCAGAATCACTTACTGCTGAACTTGTTTTTTGAACAACAGAAAGAGATATATGTGCTGGATTATTTGCAAATAGTGAAGGCATCTTAGGCTTATATTGCAAACGTAATGTATGAAGATTTGAATGTGCCATAATTCCGTCCTTTATAATAACTATATAATCGAAACGATATATAGCATAGTATAGCATACTTTTAACTAAAATGCATCTTTATACGCTAAGGGGGTCTTTAGGATAATAATAAAATCTTTCCAGATACTGCGATGCTTAATATACTCTAACTCAATCTCTATGCGCCTCTTATATTCTAAATTAGAGCGTCCTGATGTCTGTACAGGGCCAGTAATACCTGGCTTAATAGAGAGCAACTCTTTTTTTAATTGAGTGGCATCCATTTCAATATTTTCTGCAATATGGTCAATTTCATGATCCAACATAGGCCTTGGTCCTACAATGTTCATATCTCCCTTTAATACATTGAAAAACTGAGGGAGCTCATCAAAACTGAGTTTCCGTAATATTTTTCCACACCAAGTAATACGTGAATCTAATTTCACAGGTATCTTAAATCTATTTTTCTTATAAAGCTCATATAACTTCTTATCTTTCCTTAACATTTCTTCTGCGTCTTTCTTCATAGTCCTAAACTTAAGGAGCTTAAATTCTTTTCCAAATATACCTACTCTTTTGTGATGAAAAATAACAGGAAAGCCTGATGTAGTAACTACAAGGATTGCACAAAATAAATATAAAGGGGAAAATAAAAGAATAAAAAACAAAGCCAGTACCTTATTAAAAAATGAATTCATAACTAACTACATGCATATGCAATACTATAGCTAGTATACCATAGTATTGTGATTGGAGCAATGTTTATAGTTGGGTGCATTGCGGATTCAAGGACTAATTGCGACAAAGGAGTTGCAGATTCATGGAGTATTACTTTCTCGTACGCTCTATCAAAAATGCCTTAGAAATACTTTTTTGCTACTCTTGAGGTTCTATAGCAAGAAAGGAACATTCCTTTCTTGCTATAGGTGTATTTCTATGTATCTACTATGATGTACATTCTGGGTCATCTGCTTGCTTGAATGTTGGATACTTTGCTGTTTTCCCATCTATACCCGATAGTTTGAAATCAAGGGCACTTCTTCGTATATCACACAATATCCATGATGATAAATCTTGATCAAATGCAGAAGCATTGTAAAATACAGAAAGTATAGCAGTAACATTCTTTACATTCCAGTTTCCTATATCTTGATTAAAAGCAGTAGCATCAGCAAACATACCACCTATCTTAGTAACTTTACTTGTATTCCAGCTTCCTATATTTTGATTAAAAGCACTTGCTCTATCAAAAACACCACTCATATCAGTAACTTTACTTGTATTCCAGCTTCCTATATTTTGATTAAAAACACTTGCTTCAGAAAACATATATGAAATAGTATTTACATTACTTGTATTCCACTGTGTTATGTCCCCATTAAAAGTACTATCATCCCTAAATAACAGACTCATATCAGTAATAACACTGGTGTCTATCATGTTGAGGTTGGGGCTAGGGTTACTACTCTTCCCTCCTGTAGCTTGCCTTGTTTTTTCTTCACTGATAATAGTTTGTAGTGCTGATTTTGTTGTTGGTCTGTAATAGGTAGCTGCTTTTCCTGATGGTGCTGTTCTTAGCTCTGTCTGTATAACGATAGTCGCTGGCACTTTTTTCTTTGAAGCGGTTATTGTACACTGTGCTACATCATAGCTATACTCAGTAATGGCTGTGTCTCGTATATTAGACTTATTTGCTATGCCTGTTATAGTAACTGTTTTGCTGTTCTGATCAAACGATACTGTAAGGCCTGTTTCATCTTTTATTTTCTTTGCATCTGCCTCTTGTATGGTGGCATCACAGGTAAAGGCAGTGCCACTGGGTATGCTTGCTAGTACTCTTGTAGTATTTGATGCTAGTGCTGTACCTACTGTTGCTGATACTATGCTAGTGTTTCCTATAGCTATTCCTCTTGCTTCAAACTCGTGGCGTTCTCCTGTTGATATTTTTGTGTCATCGGTGCTGTTTACTGCTTGTACTACTATTTCGTAGGTCGTTCCGTTTGTCAAGTTTGTCAAAGTAGTGTTTGTTGTTCCTGCTGCTACTGTTGTAGGGCTTGAGTCTGCTTGTTTTATTGCTGCTACATTTCTTGCACTGCCACCTTTGGCTACTTTGTATACCTTATACGATACTTGTGCTGCTGTTAGGGCATCGCCTGTATTTGCTTTGTGGCTTGCACTGAGGCTGGGAGCTGTCCACGATATTCTCATGCCTGTCTGGGCTACTCTTGTCTGTATAGTTGATACTTCTGCGGGGGCAGTCGCTTGTGATGCGGTTGTTACACTTGCTACTGTTGAGGATGCTACTTTTTTGCTAGGGTCTGTTTTTATTGCTACTTCTACCACAAAGTAATACTTTGTCGCTCCTTTTACTGCTACTACTGGATCTGCATCCGCAGACAAGCCTAAACTGGCAAGGGATTGTACTGTGTACACTCCGCTACTTGCACTGCCTAGGTTTATCTTTCTGCCTGCAAGTACTTCTGCTACTGTAGGGTCAGTGTCTTTCTGTAAGCCATACACTGTGTATGCTAGCTGATTACTAGCGGTTATGTTTGTGCCATCGTAGTCTTTCGCTCCTGTAAATGTGCTTAGCTCGGTAAGTACCAGCTTTATTGTGCCTGCTGTGTTTGTTGACGGTGATACTACCAGCTTTCCTGTGAGTAATGACTGGCTGGGTGCTACTGCTTTGGAAGTATAGATTTCCTTTATTTCTGTTACATCGGTGTAAAAGCCTGCAGGAAAGAGCTTGCTACTATTGGATGCATCGTAATTGGGGGATGTTGTGTTGACTATCCTTACCCCTATGTAGTAGTCTTTTGCTGTTTCTATGGGCGTTGCTCCTGCATTGCTTCCACTGGTGCTGTCTACTATTGCTATGGATATTGTGTCTTGAGTTGTTCCTGTTGCTTTTGTGTATTTTGCTACCTTTACACTGCTTTTCTCTATCGCCCACAGAGCTGATACGCTGGCAGGCTTTCCTGTGGTATCTTCTTTCTTGAGATATAGCACATAGTACGCAAGGTCTGTCGCTTCAAGGGCATTGCCATTTGCCTTGCTCACTCCTGCTATTGCTGAGGCATTTACTTGTACTGTTATGACTTTTTTCCCTCTATTGCTTCCTGTGGTAGGCACTGCAAATACCACTGCATTACTGTTAGTGTAGGTGGTGCTTTTTGGGGTATTTGGTGGTGCAGTAAGGGTTGCTTTCTTTATTGTTGCTGATGTTCCTATGCTATACGATGGATTGAGGCTGTTTATCGCTTCTACTCCTGCAGTATAGTCTGCTCCTTTCGTTCCTATAAATCTTACTTGTAAGGTACTGTCTCCTGCTATATTCTGTGTTTGTACTCCTGCAAGGCCTTTTATTGCCTCTAGTGTTTTTGTGCTGTGGTCTCCTTCTGCTATGTATACTTTGTACTGTATTTGTGCCTGTGTGAGTTTGTTTCCACTGGGTGCTTTGTTATCATTGGTAATGTCTCCTGCACTAAATGTATAGACTGCTGTTGCGGTTATTTGGGTTACTGATTCTACAGAGAGCTTTGCATCTTTTGCAGCGGGCGGTGCTGTCGAGGTACTATCATATACTGCCACAGTATCGGAAAGAGTAGTTACAGGGCTTACTATGTTATTTGCTATTGTCAAAAAGGTAAAGCGATAATTCTTGGCATTTGCTTGTACCTTAGGTACTTCCAAGCCATCTGCTATCCCAAAAGTAATGGCTGTTACACTTCCTGTTATGCTTTTTTCTGCTACCAGTGTAGCACCATCGTACATACGCAAAGTATAGTAGCTTCCTATGCCTGGAGCTTGCTTAAACGTTGCTTTGATCTGCACTGCTCCTGTTGTGTCTAAGCTAGGCTTGTTTTGAAAAAGATCTTCTGACGGAGCTGTGGGTTGCGGAGTAGTTATGTCTTTTGTCGCTTGGCTACTTTTGTTTCCTGCATAGTCTATTGCTTGTATTGTTATGGTATATGTTTTGCCTTGTGTGAGTTCTTCTACAGAGAGTGCTGTTGTGGGATAGGCTACTTTTTTCTCATTTACTACTGAGGTGCTTGTGCCTTTTTCTGCTATGCTTATGCTGTATTCTTTTATGTCTTTGTTATTGGCTTTTGTTGTATCGGGGGCTGTCCATGTTATCTGTGTGCCTATCTTTGTGGGTGATACAAAAGGATAGCTTGCTTGTATGCTTGTCACTGCATCGGGGGCGGTGCCATCATCTACTGTGGTGGTGGTTGCTGTTATTTTTGCTCCTTTGTTGCCTGTGTAGTCTTGTGACTGTACTGCTATGCTGTATTCAGTGGTAGCTTTTAGTCCTGTTATCTGCGTGTTTCTTAGTGTTCTCTCTGTTATTGTTACTGTCTTTGCTGGGCTGTTCTTTTCTGTTACTGTTATAGTCACTCCTGCATAGTCTCTTACATCGGGGGCTTGCCAGCCTACTACTAGGCTTGTTGCTCCTCCTACGGCACTCACATTGCTTACAGGCTCTGTGCTTTTGTCTGTTGTTGCTTGTTCTTTTGACACTGCAGTGGAATACTTTCCGTTTTTAGAGACATACACTTCTACTTTGTAAGTAAGCGTGCCATAGAGTTTTGTGAGGGCTATGCCATCTTTTGCTACATACACAGTGGTGTACTCTTGATTGTCTGCACTTGCAGAGCTGAGTTTGGCTGTACTGCTATTGCTCACTGTTTCGTATGCTATGAGAGTATTTGTTGCTGTTGCTATCACGCGTACTTGCAGACTTTTGTCTGTAAAGGTAAAGCTCCCCCACTTAATAAGCAGGCTTTCATCGGCTGGGCTATTGCTTTTATCGTTTGCTGTTACTGTAAGATCTGCCTCTGGCAGTGCTGCTACTGTTTGTGAGAGTGCTGAGGGTACTATGCCTCTGAGCGCTTGCTTTGCCGTGCTTTCGTTGCCATTGCTATCTCTGTATACTACTGTTACATCATAGCTGATGCCGTCTATAGTAGGGACAGCAATAGTTACTTCTCCTTGTGTTACATCTTGTACTGTTACTTCTTTTTTTACATTAGTGGTGCTTTCTATCACCTGTACTATGGCTTCTGCTATGTCTGTTTTGCCTGACGAGAGCAGTGCTTTGTCCCATGTTATCTTTATACCATTTGTTGCTGATTCTACTGCTACCTTGTTGAAGGTATCTTGAGGTTTCGTTGTATCTGTCAATGTTGTCACAGAGCGGGTTGTTTTTGGTGATACTTCTGTGTCTGAGCCTGAGTTTGACTTCTGGGCTTCTATTTCTACAGTATAATCGGTAGTGGCATGCAAGCCTCTGAGTACATAGGGTCTGTTTTGTTGAAACAATGTACGATATTCTATTGCAGGAACACGCACTTCTATTGATTGTGCTGGTGTCGTTGATGTAGCTTTTACAACTACATGCGTAGCATCGCTGGGAGCTTCCCAGCGTAACGAGAGTGTCCCATCATTGCCTGCTGCTTGTATCTGCACATTGGACACTGATGCGAGTGTCGGGGTTACTGGTGTTCCCCCTCCACCTGAGGAACTACTGCTACTCTCTGCACATCCTACGAGTACGAGGGTAGTCATTGCTAGCACTAAAATCAGTGCAACTAGAGTTATGCTATACTTACTTTGTAGCTTACTATTTATCTGATGGTTTAGTTTTTCATTACTTTTTTTCATAATGTTCTCCTTATAATTATCTATTTATTGTATAATTATATTATACATAATACACAAGTCTTATTATAGCAAAAATACTATTTTTTGTGTTATATCTGAAAATAAAAAAAAAAAAAAAAAAAAAAAAAAATACACTGGATTACACAAAAACGCATAGCAAAAAGTGATAATAATGCTACAATAGAGATGCTATGAAAAAGAAGAATCACACGAGGCAATAAAACTGCATGTATTTCTAAAATTGAAATTTTATGCTAATTGCTATACTATAAGTATATGAAAGATACAGCATTAGTTCCTAACCCTAATATCAATAACCTTCCACGAAGACTGTTGATATTTCCTCTCGAAAGAAAGCCCTTGTTTCCCGGCATGATCAGTCAGCTCACAGTAGAAAAAGAAGAATATATGAAAATCATAGATCTCTCTATGAAAAGAGAGCACTATATAGGACTACTCCTTACAAAAGAATCAGACGTAGAATCAGAAATAGAAAACAGATACCGATTTTCTAATTTATATCGTGTAGGAACAGTGGCAAAAATACATAAAAAGATCAATCTTCCTGATGGAGGGTACAATGTATTTATCACTGTACAAGACAGATTTAAGATAGTAAACGAACAAACATTTATTCCTCCTTTACAAGCTACGGTAGAATATATACCTGACACTATAGAACATAACAAAGAGCTTACTGCATTAACACGTAGCTTAATAAGTGAAATGAAACCTATTATTGAAAATAATCCTATCTACTCTGAAGAGATACGTCTTAATATGGTAAATATTGATCATCCAGGACAAATTGCCGATTTTATCACTTCTATCCTCGACTTAAAAAAAGAAGAGCAACAAAGGATACTAGAAACATCAAATATTCACAATCGTATTATTCAAGTCCTCACCTATATAAACAGAGAACAAGAACTTCTTTTTCTCCAAAAGAAAATTCGTAAAAACATAACAGATAATGTAGAAAAACAACGCAAAGAACACTTTTTACGTGAAATGATGCAAGAAATTCAAAAAGAACTGGGAGAGCCTACCGACAGTAAAAGTATCGTCATTGAAGAAATGCGTACACAACTTAAGGCACTTACTCTTCCAGAAGAAACACGCGAACAAATTGAAAAAGAAGTTGTAAAATTTTCAAACTTAGAACCTCATCACCCAGAATATACCATGTTACATTCATATCTAGAACGCGTTCTGTCTTTGCCATGGAATGAATCGCCTCCAAGAAATGTAGAATTAGATCATACTTTGAAAATGCTTCATAAAGATCATTATGGACTTGACAAAGTCAAAAACCGTATTATTGAATTTTTAGCAATAAGCAAAATAAAAAAAGCAAAAACACGCTCAATTTTGTGTTTAGTAGGACCACCAGGAGTAGGAAAAACATCAATAGCACGGTCTATTGCAAATAGTCTCAAAAAGAAACTCTATCATTTTTCTGTTGGAGGCATGAGAGACGAAGCAGAAATTCGAGGACATAGACGTACATATATCGGTGCTATGCCCGGAAAAATAATTCAAGGCTTACTAGAAATAAAAGAAAAAGATCCTATTTTTGTCATTGATGAAATTGATAAAATTAGTGCTACTTATATGGGAGATCCTTCTTCTGCACTTCTTGAAATTTTAGATCCAGTACAAAATACTCATTTTAGAGATTTTTATATAGATCTCCCCTTTGATCTATCTAAAATATTTTTTATTACTACCGCAAATACCACAAGCAGTATCCCACCTGCATTACTTGATAGAATGGAGCTTATTCATCTATCAGGGTATATAGATAGAGAAAAAATTGAAATTGCAAAAAAATACATTATCCCTAAATCATTGCAAGATCATGGCTTACAAAAAAATACTATCTCATTTGAAAATCAAGCATTAAAACATATAGCAGAGCAATATGCAAGAGAATCAGGTATGCGAAAATTTGAACAGCAAATAAACAAGATAGTACGAAAAATAATCACACAGTATCTAAAAGAAAGAGAACAAAAACAGAGTACAAAAAAAACAGAAAAATTGACACAAGCGAAAGATGCACAAAAAAAAGACACACAAAAGAAAGACGAACAAACAAAGAGCTCACAAAAGCCTAGCAACACTGAAACTACTGAAGGTATATCAATAGATATTAAGGATGCCTATTGGCCAAAAAAAGTGCTAGGAGACTCTCTCAAAGAATATCTTGGGATTCCTCCATTTCAAGAAAATGTTGTAAAACGTGCAAGTACTCCCGGCACCTCTATTGGGCTAGCATGGACTTCAATGGGAGGAGATGTACTAATAATAGAAGCTCAAAAATACGCAGGAAAAGGAATTGTAAAATTAACTGGTACCTTAGGAGATGTTATGAAAGAATCAGCACACATTGCTCTTTCACTCATAAAATCAAAACATACTATTGAAGACTTTTCTATTGACCCTAGTATTTTTACTACGCATGATTTTCATATTCACTTTCCCGAAGGAGCTACTCCAAAAGATGGGCCTTCTGCAGGTATCACTATAGCATCCGCACTGTTATCTCTTGTTACTAATACCACTATCATGAGTAATTATGCTATGACAGGAGAGCTTTCCTTAGTGGGCAATGTACTTCCTATTGGAGGACTACGTGAAAAAATTGTTGCTGCAAACAGAAACAAAATTAAACATATTATCATTCCACAAAGTAATCTTAACGATTTAGAAGAAATTCCCTCTTATGTACACTCAGGAATAACCATTCATCCTGTTACTACTATTCAAGAGGTATTTGGAATTTTGTTTCCTACCATTAAAAAGCGATCTAATATTCATACAAAAACGCTATCAAAAAAAGCTAAGAATACATAAATGGACAATATTCATACTACTCAAAAAATAATATTGATGACTCCTACAGCTTCCTGTATAGCATATTCACTTATATGAAAAAATTTTTTTATCATTATACATTGCTTATCCCTATACTCCTTATTGTTATTCTGTATTATGTTATACAAATGATAGATCCAAAATTTAGAGAGTATGTAAAAAACAATACTGCTCCTTCAGAAACAGCGTCAGATTCAGTAAGTATTGCTCAGCAAACAGAAAATAAGCAACCTACACATACTATTACAGAGCTTAAAAAAGAACTCACATATATTATACAATCGCTGCCTCACCCATTTGAAGATTCGGTATTACAAAGCATACTTGAATCGCCTATTGAGTTTATACAAGACATACAGCTTGTATACAAACATAGCAACATTGCACAGCTTATCTTAGTGGACAAAACACATCCCTTAGATGCTACATATGCTCCTGCAGATATTGTACACTTACAGGACTATGATGATATACTTGTCCTTAATAAAGATACTCTGCAAGTGAGCAAGAGCATTATTGATGATTTACTTACCATGCATGCAGCAGCACAAAAAGATGCTGTATTACTGGATATAAGCTCTAGTTATCGGAGTTATTCCTACCAAGAAAATCTATTCAATTATTATACAAGAGAACTTGGATTAGAAGAAGCGTCACGACAATCAGCAAAACCTGGTACCAGTCAGCATCAACTAGGAACCACTATTGATTTTGGTTGTATCTGCCCTGATTTTGCACAGACAAAAGCAGGGCTATGGTTATCAAAAAACGCATGGAAATATGGCTTTAGCTTGTCCTATCCACCCAATATGGAACATATTACAGGATACATATACGAAAGCTGGCATTATAGACATATAGGCATTGCAGCAAGCTCTTTTGAACATAAGTATTTTAACAACACAGGTCAACAATATATGCTAGAGTTATTAGCAAAAAAAGAAGCATTGCAAGCCCTCATCTCACAATATTTATAATACTACCAGCATTCAAAGTATTACCAGCAACAATAAAGCAACTCGTTCTCATAAATATATTATAATAAACAAGATATGAAAAAAATACTGTATACACTTATAGTTTCTGTTATAGTATTTATAAGCTGTGAACCTGGTACAGACAGTAGCCTCTATCAAGCCCCAAAGACTGTAGATGGCTACTTTGCGTATAAAGAAAATCAAAAGTATAGCAATGTACTCATTGATTGTATTATCGTAGCACGCGGTTCTTGTTCACTTAATACACTCCCTTTTATTGGATTAGAGAAAGCAATTCCTAGCAAAGACGATATTATGAATCGTCTCATTGTTTCTCATGCTTGGATAGGAAAACGTTTTTCAGAATTTTTAAATCATTACCCAAAAGAAGCATTTCCTCTTTTTAATACTGTTACTGCAATAGTGGTAGGCAGCAATGTACGACCATCACAGTATCTACCACAAGGTTCTGTCATTCTCCTTGATCCAAAAGATCTATGGCTGACAAAAACAGAGTTTGACTCTATATCAAAAGAAAAAGATTATCGTACTAATCTCGGAGATGTACTGAGTTTTGATTTTTTACGTCGACCGATAAAAAATAATAAGCTCGCTTATACAGACTCTTCATTAACATACACAAAAGAGAGAACTATACAGGACATACTATTTCGTTTCAGTTATATACTATTTCATGAACTTGCACATGCCATTGATTATTTTCATCACTCTACTATATCACAGTACAAAAGAAATATTCCATTTTCATCGTTACCTGTAAGAGATAGACAGTCAAAAATACTAAACAACACAAATAAAAATTTCTCTATTAGCTCTAGGACATTAAAAATTCTTGCGGCAAAAAAATACATCTTTAGAACACAAGAACATGACACAACAACAGCAAAAGAAGCAGCTAACGAATTTTCGATGGATATAGCAACTGATCTTTATAGCTATGTTAATAATGTTGAAGATTTCTCAATGTTGTTTACTGTGGTGGCATCAAAAAAATTCTTTAATGTCGAATACGATATCGCTTTCACCAACAATCCTGGAAGCTCTAAAAACTGTAAAGATTATATCATAGCACAAGGATGGCGAAATAGACTTGCCAACCCTGCTGTCAAAACACGAGCCTTAACAGTAGCAAAAAATGTAATGCCCTCAATAGACTGGGATGGTTTTTTTAGCACACAGATAGGCAAAGAAACAGCACTTACTCAAGGCAAAAACTGGTGTCTTAATACGCAATAAACTGCCCCCCTATTGCGTTATACATGCTGCTCACTTTTTGCCTTAAATTGCTTCATACATGTCACTAACGCTTCAACATCATCTATACTTACAGCATTGTATAACGATGCCCTGCATCCTCCAACCGAACGATGCCCCTTTAGTCCATACATTTTATTTTGTTCTGCATACGCAAGAAATTGCTGTTCTAAGCTATCGTTTGGTAATGTAAAAACAACATTCATTGTAGAACGATACGGCTTTTGCACTGCACAATGATAAAATCCATCACTCTCGTCTATATACTTATACAGCATAGCAGCTTTTTCTTTGTTTCTCTTTTCTACTTCAGATATTCCTCCTAACGATACAATATGTTCTAATACAAGCGATAATATCCATATTGCACCTACTGGAGGCGTATTGTACAAGGACCGCGACTTATAATGAGTATCATAGGACAAGTATGCAGGAAGCACTTTATGAGCACTTGCTTTGAGTACATCGTTACTTACCACTACTACCGTAACTCCTGCCACTCCAAGATTTTTTTGAGCTCCAGCATACACTATGTCATAGCAGTTTGCATCTATATGTCTGCTGAGTATATCACTAGACATATCAGCAACAAGAGTACTGCTCTTTTGCTGTAAGGCACAGGATAAGGCTTGCTCTTCCTGCCACTGAATACCATGTATTGTTTCATTACTTGTAATATGAATATAAGCATATGTATCATCACGTATCTGTGAAGAAAGCTGTTCAACGGTAGGCAGCTGTGTAAATCTATGTTCTTCTCCAGAATAGAGAATATCTACAGACGGGTAAACTTTCTTTGCTTCCTTATATGCTTTTTGCCCCCATGCCCCTGTTACAATATATCCTGCACTCATCAAAGCAGTTTCTGATTTCTCTGTGCTTGTATCATTGAAGCCAGATACTATGTTGAGGGGTATCATTGAAAATTGCAGACTCGCCCCTCCCCCTAGCAATAAAACATGATGTTCATTGTCTAATCCAAGCAAAGAATGCAATAGCTCCGTTGCTTTCGTATGCACTGTTTCATACACCTTTCCTCTATGACTCATTTCTAATAAAGAGTAGCCATGCGATTCAAAATCTACAAAATGCGTCTTTGCATACTCAAGCACCTCTGTATATACCTTTGAAGGTCCTGCAGAAAAATTATGTATCATTTCATACTGTATTATAAAATATACTAAAAAAAAAGTAAAGCCATGGGGCATTCACTGTGGAAATCATTATTTGACTTAGTTTTATTACAATATTTTAACTACAAATATTGCTTTAAGTCTTGTTTTAATATATTCTTTGCCTTTTCTAATGAATCAAAAGTTAGTTCTTTAAAAGATTTATGTATAGGATTATCAATTTGTCTTTCACCTTCTAATAAAGTTATAATATTAATATCAACATTAAAATATGACATAATTGTATGCGTGGAGCAACTACCATAAACAATATCATTTAGATAGGAATAATCACCACCTAATTGACTTTCTAATTGTAATAAATAACAAGAAATAATTGGTAAGTGTTTATTACGTTGCATATAATTTAATAAATGAAAATCTACCAATATCCTTTTTATCATTGCATTTTCCGTATATGCTTTACACTCAATACCCATTACAAATTTATCATCAATAAATATCTGCTTATCTACTGATAGTCCATAATAATAACTCTGTATATCGCTTAGAATATATTCTTTGATTTTTGGATTTAATTTTTCTAAATATCCCCCATTTTGATTTAATGGTATCTTAAATTTATTACTATTAATTTCAATTCTTCTTTCGTCTCCTCCTAACTCTAACCATGCAACTTTAACTAAAGAATGAGTAATATATTCTTGTAATTTACCCTTGACAGACCGTAATACTCCTCCATAAGCCCTCTCTTCATCATCTGCTTGTTGATGTGCTTCATTATCAATAACTCTCACAATGTTATTATATGTTGCTATAATATCACTAATATTTGTATCATATTCTCTCATTTGTTTCATACATAGAGTTTATCACATTAGAATAAAACTTGAGGTATATCTTCTACTCTTTTTTTAGCGGTAACACAGTATTCTTTTGATACATCTACACTAATATAGTTTCTGTTTATTCGCTTACATACTGCCGCTGTCGTTCCAACTCCTCCAAACGGATCTAATATCACATCATTAGGGAATGTATATACCTTCAATGCCTTTTCTACTAATTTTTCAGGAAACATTGCATCATGATTATACTTTTTCATATTTCTTTCAGGGGCTATTGACCATTTCCCTATTACAGCACTCTTAAATTCTTCGTCTGTTATGTCAGGTATTTCATTTCTTCTATTATTGTGTTTTATTGTTTCTTTACAATATACCTCTATAAATTCATGCGTATATTTCAAATACGGAGATGCAGGGCTTTTCCAACTCCCCCAAGAAGTATATCTTGCACTATAATTATTCTTTTCCCATAAAATCTCATTTCTCCATATAAATTTATGCTTCAAAAATATCTGTGAAAAAATATGATGTGAGGGTATATAGTCAGAAAAAAAAGGTTGAATATTCCAAATAACCCTACCCCCTGTTGTTAGTATCCTATACATCTCTTTTATAATTTTATTCATAATCTTAAAATAACTATCCCATGTATTCTCATCGCTATAATAATCTCCATAATCAATTCCAAAATTATACGGAGGAGAAGTAATAATACAATCTATACAATTATTCGGTAGAGTTTTCATATACTCTAAACAATCATCATTTATAATAACATTCAATCTTTCTTCCTCTAACTCTTGATGACTGTAATTGATTTTTGCAATCTTTTTTTTCTTTTTTATAATCTTGTTATCAACTTTTAAATTTTCATATGTCCTATACCCACTCTTACTATTGTATTCTCCTAGTTTTAATCTATTCAAAAAATCAATCAAATCTTGATTTTTATTTAATATATCAATTTTTACTTTCCTAATATAAAATGTATTTTCTCTAATTCCTATATTTTCTTTATCTATTGAATTTATAAAATCAATAAATGTAGGAGATAATTCTTTTATAAGAGTGTCATCTAGTATTATTTCTTTCATTTGTACCCCTTTCTTTTTTCTTATTTATATTACTTTTCTTCGTCTTTGCTCCCTTACTTTTAGTAACCTTCCTTCAAAATTTTATCCGTGTAAGCCCTATTTATTGTACTTTCAATATATATATATTTGTAATACCTTCATGTTTACATGCTTCAAATACAACATTAGATATATTTGTACTAAACTGTATATGCTTATGTTCGTGATTTATCACCTTAAAAAATACTTTAGTATTTATAGATATGATATTGTTTGATACAATATGTAGGATAGTATTTTTCCGTCCATGCAGATTGACTATAATTTCTATTGTGTTGTTATGAGAGAGTACTTCAAATTCCCATTGTATATACTGTCCTTGTAAGTAATTGTAGCTATACCCATCATCCTCAAAATAGGTATTTCTTCTCTTTCCTTTTGAGGGAGGATATACAATAAATGTTCTTGATGTTCCCTGTTTATTGGTAACACTAATGCCATCATTCATTGCTAATACTGTTCCTTCACGAACAAAAAAAGGAATAGATTCAATGTCCACTGCATATGAAATATATTGACCACCTGCGTAACAGGTATGATCATGAAATGAATACCATTGTTCTCCACTAGGCAAATATGTTGTATGCATTTTTTCTCCTTCTTTTATGACATTTGATACTAATATATGTTCTCCTACCATAAAATCTGTTGTTTCTTTGAAACAATGTGGATCTTTTTCATAGTTGTAAAATAAGGGACGTATGATAGGTTCGTACAATGTATGGGCTTTATACAATAGATCGTATAAATATGGCATCAATGCATAGCGTAAATGAATAGCACTCCGTATTGTGTCGACTGCATGTTCATACATCCACGGAGTAGTTGTACTACCATCATTATTCCATGAGTGTATGGTAAAACGAGGATAAAATATTCCATGTTGCACCCATCTTGTAAGCAATTCTTTACTTGGAGGATCGCCCGAGAAACCACCTACATCATGACCTATATTATACATTCCACTGAGAGATAGTCCTAATCCCATGTAGACGTTATATTCTAATGTCTTAAAACTTGTATAATTATCGCCTGTCCATGTCTGAGCATATCGTTGCAGTCCCGGACATCCTGAACGTGAAATAAGGTAAGGTCGTGTTTTTTCATCAAACTCTTTTTGCGCTTCAAATGAAGATTTGACCATTAACAGTGTCTGCAATACTTTGGAAGTATCGTGTTTTGTCCCTTTGAATACAATACTGTTGTCCCATATTTGAAATTCATTATTATCGTTCCATGTTGCTACAATTCCATAGGAGAGCAACTGTTCGCGTACGTTGTTCTTCCACCATGCTCTTGCTTGTTCATTGGTAAAATCTATATATGATCCTTCTTCATCCCAAAATTGACTTGTTGATATTTTTCCATCCTTTGTGTGAACAAATATATCTTCACATTCATTATATCGTGGGTGAGTGGTTAAGAGACATGGTTTTATGTTTGCACAAAACCGTATATCGTTCTGTAAAAAATCTTCACATAATTTACGAGGATCAGGAAATTTTTCTTTATTCCAATGAAATACATACCGCTTATTATCAATAGAAGTATAGCCTGATGATAATTGAAAGGAATCGCAGGGGATATCATACTTTTTACAATTATCTAAAAAAGTATACAAGAGTGTTTGTGCATCAGGAGAGTCAGTAAAGTTCATGGTAGATCCAGAATATCCTAAGCTCCACTTTGGAGGAAATATAACTTTGCCTGTAAGCCATGTAACATTCTTCACTACTTTTTGTATGCTTGCTCCCATACATACATAGTAATCACAATACCCTCCTTCTGACTTAAAATAGGTGTACGGAACATGATAATTATCATGTTCTTGTCCAAAATTGAAGTATGAGGTTGAGAAATTATCGTAGAAAATTCCAAAAAAATACTCTATATCTCGTTTATAGGTTATGTAAAAAGGATAGTGTTTATATAAAGGGTCCGTACATGATGCATCATATCCCATAGGATCAAGATTATTCATCGTATACTTTTTTCCATATTTATTCATATGTCCTGTCTTTTCGCCACAGCCAAAATACATGTCTCCTTCTTGCCTGCATACATAATGATATATGTTATCATCCCAATACCCTAAGTTGTATGCTTGAGTTGGTCTATCTTGTAAGAATGTATCACCGTTATATGACCACGAAAGAATAAAATTTCTTTTTTCAATATTTATATCATAGTTTTGAGTGTGTATATAAAAGTACTGAGTATCTTCTGTAATGTCATATGTTGTAGTTAAAAGCGATGTATCTACTACAAGACGTGCATTGCCTTCAGCACTTACATCACTATTGCCATATATTACCCACCATGTGTTCTCTAGTGTTGTTTCTTCATCTTTTTTGTAGAGTAGTACTCTGACAATATCAGAACAGAGAAGATAGATACGTGCTATAAATACTTTATTTTCACTTTCAAATACTATTTCTCCCTGTTTTGATTGAGTGAGCGTGAAATATACATTCATTTCCTTGCGTTGCATAAGTGCAGATTAGCGGGTAATCATTCCCATAGATTCGGGGATAATCATTGATATCCACGGTATATATACTACCAAGAATAAACATATCACCATCGCTATAAAAAATGGAATAAGCATTCGCGATACATGTTCAATTTTAGTATTGGAAATACTACATCCTACAAACAATACGCTTCCGACAGGAGGGGTGATGTTTCCTATGCACATGTTAAAGATAAACATTATACCAAAATGTACAGGATGTATACCTAACTGTGTTGCTATGGGTAAAAATATTGGAGTAAATATCAAAATCGCAGGGGTAATATCCATAAAGGTACCGACAAACAAGAGTATTATACTTATCAAAAATAATAGCACATATTTATTTGATGAAAGAGAAAGAAGAGAAGAGCTTATCAATTCGGGCATGCTGGTATAACTCATAAGCCATGACATGACTGAAGATGCAGATATTAAAAATAAAATAATGGAGCTTGTACATGCTGATGTATATACTATTCTAATGAATTTTTTTATGGTCATTGATCTATATATCACAGACAAAAGCAATGAATATACAACGGCTATAGCTGAGCCTTCTGTGGCAGTAAATATGCCTCCTACAATACCACCAATAACGATGATAATTAACAGTAAGCTGGGTATGGCTTGCAGTATAATTTTGATTTTTTGCTTCATAGCAACACGGGGAAATACAGGGTAGTTATGTTTTTTTGCAAAGAAATATGCCACTACCATGATGCTCACTCCTAAAAGAATACCGGGAAGATACCCTGCTATAAACAATGCACTGACCGATGTTCCTCCGCTGACTAAGGCATATACTATTACCGAACCACTGGGGGGAATTAACAAGCCTGATGGGGCTGATGCAATATTAACAGCAGCGGAAAAGTTTTTATCGTAGCCATCTTTCTCTTCAATGGGTCCCATTATTCCGCCTATGGCTGCCGCTGCTGCAACAGATGAACCTGATACTGATCCAAACAACATGTTTGCTATAACATTGGTATGAGCCAGCGCGCCAGGTAATCTTCCTCCTATCAATTTTGCTACATTGATAAAACGTATAGCTATGTTCCCTTCGTTCATTATGTTGCCTGCTAATATAAAAAATGGCATTGCTAATATAGAGAAACTGTCTATGCCCGAAAAAAATCGTTTTGCTGTTATTGATACTGCTAGGCTAGGCTCTACTACTAAGAAAATTGCAATAAGTGATGAAAATCCTATGCTTACGGCAATGGGCATACCTATTGCCAATAACAGCACAAATAGTATAATCAATACAGAAGCGACTACCAATACACTCATAATGCCTGTTTTCCACGTATATCTTCTATAATATTTATTATTTGAAATATAACAATAAGCATCATACTGATAGGAATACATAAATATACATAGCCCATCTGCCATCTCATTATTGCAGATACCTGAGAAAAATTATCTCTCACTACAATAACCCCTCCAATGCTTATTAACAATGCAAAAATAATAATCAAAACCGAAAGAATTGTGTTGTAATATTTTCTCAGCCACGCATTTTTCTGTGAAACGCGTTCTTTTATTACAGTAAAGGCGGTATGTTGATTTTTTAAGAATACATAGGAACTGCCAATAAGTCCCAACCAAATCATAGCATATCGCGATAATTCTTCCGAAAAAGTGAGAGGGGCATTAAACACATACCGCATTATCACCCCCATTGTTACCAATACTATAAGAAGCATCATCAATAAAGAGATTACTGCTAAAACAGTAATCTCTAATATCTTTTTTATTCTTGTCATTGTGCAGTAATTTTAGTATTGTTCTTTGAGTGCCGTGATTTGATCTATTAACAATGCCATTTCAGCATCTTGCTTAAATTCTTCTATGAGAGGTTGTACTTTTTCAAAAAAGGCCTCTTTGTCCACATTGTCCATAAACTGCACTCCTAATTTTTCTGCTTCCTGTCTTGCTATGGCTTGTTGCTCTTTCCAGAGGATAATCTCTTCGTCTGAGGCAGCCTTAAATTCGGTCGATATCAATGTTTTAGCATCATCGTCAAGTTTCGCCCATGTTTTTGCTCCTACTATAAGCAAGTCAGGAATAGTGGTGTGTCCATCCATAGAGTAGAACTTAGCAACTTCACCATGCTTTTGTTCTGTTAATGCTAACATGTTATTTTCTGCACCGTCAACGACCCCTTGTTGTATAGATACATACACATCATTAAATGGAATAATGGTAGGTGTTCCTCCTAATAATTGTATCATACGAGTGGCTACATTTGAATTCATCACTCGCACTTTCACGCCTTCTAAGTCTTCGGGAGTTTCAATAAACTTTGTCTTTGTATAAAAATTTCTTGTGCCTGCATCAAAAAAGGTTATTGGCATAAAGCCTTTGTCTAGAGATGCTTCAAACATTTCTGCTACAAAATCACTGTTCATGACTGCATAAAAATGCTGATCGTTCTTAAACATATAGGGCAAGCTAAATACAGCATAGTTTTCATCAAACCCTTCTAAAAAGGAAGCTGATACTTTCATAAAATCTAACAATCCATTACGAACCTGCTCTATCATTTCAGTATCTTTACCGAGAGTGGCATTAGGAAATATTGTAATAGTAATTCTTCCATCAGATTTTTCCTTTATGCGTTCTACTGCATTATCCAATGCAATATGTACTGGATGACTCTCCGTAAAGTTATGCCCTAACTTTAAGGTCATAGTAGCAGATTCCTTTTCACCATTGGCAAAAACAACTGCTGAGAAAAACACACACAATATACCTACTAGGTACATACTTTTTTTCATAATTACCTCCTCATGAAATTAATTGTATTACTATATATAGCATACCATAAGTGAGCATATTTTTCTGGGAGTTTGGGGACATGTGTGGATTCAAGGAGTAAGTGCGACAGCAAAGGGCTTAGCAGGGATTACAGAACAAAAATACTTTCATTACAGACTCTAATATTTTTTTCTACAAATACCTTACCATTCTTAATTATTTCTTATTAGGAAACAAATGTTGTCGCTTAAACCCTAACTCACTTACCAATTTATCTTTATCTTTATAGCTTATAGTATGCATGCGACAATGTTGAAAAACTATATATTTAATTATTTGTTCAGCTGTTTTTGAAAAATTTTTATCTTTATCTTTCATATTTTTTGATATATTAACAATCTGAAGTTCTTTAGAATACCACATCAAAATACTATGTTTAATTAAAAAAGATACTGGTGTATCTAAATGATCACAAACTGCACTGATAATATTTCTTAAATTATCACTACCTAAAGAATGTGCTGTTTTATGAACAACTCCAAAAATAGTTCCAAAAACAAGATTATAAAATATTTGAATTGCTATTTCTCTTAATTTTTCTTTTGGTATTTCTTTATTTGCTTCCTTCATTACCTTGTATAACCTTTCTTTAATATATTCTTGTATATCACTATCATTATCTTTGATAAAATCAATAAAAGAATTTAAAAGTCTTAAATTGGCTTGCATGCCTTTTTTACAAATTTCTTCTAAATCTGACTTTCGCAAAGATCCTGAACGATTTTTTATGATTCTTCCCATTACCTCAACAGTTCTGATAGTTTTTCTAATTTCTTCTGATAACCTATCTTCATCTTCTCCTTGCAAATCTTCCTTTCTGGTATTTTCTACTTCTTGGGAATACTTATCTTCTCTCTGCAATTCTTCCTCTTTATCCTCTTTTTTAAGTTCTTCTTCTCTAGTACTTTCTACTGTTTCATCATTTCCAGGAAGTACAAACTCAAAGTCTATATATTCATCTAAAAAACCTACTTCATCTTTTCTTAAATGAGATGGTGGATATTTCTCAAATAAATTGTCAGCATTTGATAGTATTTTTTGAATAAATTCATCATCTTTTAAGTGATGAGATATAAAGATAATAATATAAGCATTTTCATTTTTATGGAGATTATCTATCATATTTTCAATATAATTTTTAGATTCAATTTTAGATTCATTTTTATTAATACTTTCTGATAAAAATTTAGCCACAAAATAAAAATATATATAATCATAATAAAAACGCGTAGTTCCAAAAGAGCTTTTTACTAATATTTTTGCACTATCTAATTTTTGTAATAAAATATTTGGTTTAATAGGGAGATTATACATTTCTTGATATTTTTCTATAAAATCATCCAATTCTTCACCCCCACATTCTTTTATCTTTTCTGTTAGAAAAAAATACGCTATCTCTGTCAAAAAATTAAGATAAATATCTATATCTTCCTTTTTAACTTCTTTCCTTAATAAAATATAAATCAATGCTTGATAACAATGACCTTGGGAGGTTATATTTGTATCTAATGAATTTTGATTAAACTGACTAAGAATAGTTAATATAAAGAAAGGATACGAAGGGATAATACCATTACTGTCTATCACTTTCCCTAGTGTTGTATTGACTAATTCAGTGTTTTTATCTATTTGTTGATATTTTTTATTATCATTACATTGATTATCATCTGTTAAAGATGACCATTTTTCAATTAATTTATATCTCTGAGAAGGAATATATTCTTTAATCCTAAAATGCTTAAATTTTCTTATCATCTCTTTATTTTGTATATTTAACCCAGAAATATCATCTATCACTAAAATAGAAAATCCTCCATACATATTCTCTATATTTTCTATTATTTTCTGTTTATTTCTTGCTTTATGAAAATCATCTATAATAGGAATAATTCTATCTTTAATTTCTGGAAATTTTAAATCTTCAGATTTATATTGATCATAAAAAGCTTTTTTGATGTTTTGGCTTATATCGGATGTTCGTTCAATATCATTACCATGAATATACACTGGCAATTTCTTTTTATCTCTTAATGTAGTAAATAGCCTTTTACACAGCACTGTTTTTCCAGATTGATCTTCTCCAATAATTACTATATCTTTATACTCTAAAATATTATCTTCTAAAGTGGAAAATTCTATATCATCTTCCATTTTATCTCTCAAATCATCATAACACTCTAATTGAGGACAAACAAAAATATCATCCAATAAGATCTTTTCTTTATTATGATGTGCATTTGTCAAGACTTGCGTATCTTGTAACCATTTTTCAGAACTATCTGTTACTATAATAGAATTAAATTTTTGCACATATTCAATATGCTTTTTAATAGATTGATAAATATCTTCCCATGCTTTATTTTCATTATCAAAATCTGATACAGGCTTTCCATCCGTTGGGACAGCTAACAAATCTTTAAGCTCAGTTACTTTCCATAAACAAGTTGATAGTATGATAGGAATAACAATAACACCATTCTCTTTCAATTCAAAAGCTACCTTCATTTCATCTTTACATGCTTGAGATGATAAAAAATTATCAGAAACAAATAATAAGATAATATCAGGATTAGTTAACTTTTCTTCAATGATTTTTTGAAATGTTGATCCTGCTAGAATTTCTGTATCACGCCATAGACATACATTATATGTATTTTTTATTGGTTCAAAATATTTTTCAAAACTACTAATTTTATTCTCATCTTCATGAGAATAACTTATAAAAATTTCTATCTGCTTTTGCTCCATACTTTTTCCTTCATTAATATTATTAATAAACATTTATACTTATAGTATATTACTTTTACATATTTTGTACAGTGTATATTCCTCACTATCGCACACACTTTATAGTATGCTAAATATAGTATGTCTCGCTCCATTCATATCATCACTTTTATATTCTTTCTCTTAATAATACCATGTACTGCAAAGGCACAGTCTCTGTCTTCCCTTGCTTCTATACTGAACAATATAAAAAACAAAGTTGATACTACTTTTCACCTTTCAAGTCTTTCTAGCATTGTTGCTACTCCTATATCAGACAATACTTATTTTAGCTCTCTTACAAAGAACAACACAGATATGTTTCACTCTCCACAGCAAAATACACACAGTCAAGCATACAACAACAATCAATATCAGTTTGAAGTATCTATAAATACCAGTGCTGTTGCAAGCAATCTTTGGTATCTTATGACAACAACCAATCGATTTGATGAAGTACTAACAAAGGAAATGATAGGAGCTAGTACCACAATACAAATGCGATTAAAGCCTTGGACTCCCCCACTTACGCTAGGGTTTCATCTTGGAAACTTAGCTCTCCGTTTTGATAGTATGCAATTACGTTGGTACAGTATGGGAGCACATGTTCACTATACGATATTGAAACAAAATAACACATGGCAACCAACATTTTCCACTATGCTGTTGTACGCCTATTCTTTTTTTGGAATATACTATCCACTTTCAACAGTAGAAATTCAAGGAATTGATAATTTGGATAGTGATTTTAGAGTAAAACTTGATACTCCTGCGTTACAGTTTGATGCAAATATACATAGTATTGCATGGCGTGTTATTATACATAAAACATGGAATAGCATTACACCATTTCTTTTGCTAGAACCTGCTCTCTATATCAGTGATGTATCAACTGTAACTGACGGTATTATTTATTTAAGTGAAGATAAAGGAAAAACATACACAAAAGAGACTTCGCTAAAAGCTATAGCCAGCAACTTCCTCAATAGAAACGGACTGAACGATAGTCAATCATCAATAAAAGGGTCCTTGCAACTCATCGGAGGGACTCAGTTTGCTATTGGAGCAACTCAAATGACATTCCAAATTGGGTTTGATTTTATCTCTTTTTACAGTACTTTTGGTATTAGTCTGCAACTCTGATACCACTTTGTTATTACTAGTAGCTTATCGAAATTGTAATAACCAGTGTAAGCCAATTATGTAATGTATAATAGCTGTGCTTTCATGTTGTATGGCATCTGCTTGCCCCCATTCCCCAATGTATTCTTCAATATCTTCCTGTACTTGTCCACTTACTGCTTTTAAGTCTGCAATAAATTTTCTGACTTGCTCTATAGCAATAAGAGCGTCTTTTTCATGATGGATGATATATATTTTTCCTGATAATTTCCATGGCGTGATACTATCTTTTTTTATTTGCTCCCACATACCAGCGTATACAGGGTCCGTAGCATGATTATCAATAAAATTACGCGTATAGGTTTCTGCCATAACCGAACTCAGTAAATTGTCTATGTATTTTTCTGTATGGTCTCCACTAAACATATCGACAAAATCTAAGCTCGCATAGGGACTATTATAAATAGTATCGTAGTCTATACCTATATCTATTCCTACATCCTTAAGCGATTTATATCCCTGTAATGTATAAGGGATAAATGCTTCAAGAGATGTTTTTTCAGTTTGCAAAAACGATGTTAAAAATGTTCGTAAATCATATACACCAGCAGAGCTTACTCCTCCCACTATCGTATATTTAGAAGCATAGTGAGGATCAGTATTAAGTTCACGATATACATGGGTAGTAAGCCATGCTCCATGAGAAAATCCAACAAGTACGATTTTCTTTGTGTTAATAGGAATCCCTATAGCTTTATATTCGTCTACTGCTGCATCTAAGCCTTTTATAATATCTTTTACTAATATCTTAGAATACATAAAAGGATGCATCTTGTCTTTACTCGCTCCTAAGCCTACAAAGTCAGGTTGGTACACAGCAAATCCAGTACTTGCGGTCAGTAATAAAGGATGCAGGTGCGGATCAAATCCTGATATTGCATCTAAACTAAAATCTCTGTTTTTTGCAAGTACTTCGGTGGGAGCAAGACTGTTTTCTACTACTGTATGATGCATGGTAACAAACAAAGGCCACCCATCTTCTGGAGGGGAAGCAGTAGGATACATCAACGCAGCACTTGACTGTATTGATTCTTGCTTATATGTGCTTTCAAAAACAATATTTTTTGTTTTTACATTATACTTTATTGCTTCTCTTATTGCTTGTAAATGATCGACTGGATCATCTGATTTCCAGCTATACTTTCTTGTTGCTAAATCTGCAAAATTGAAAAAAAGCTCAATTTCATCATAATAATATCCTATCTCACCTGAGGAAGAATCTTTAGGAAACGAGTTTTCAAAATCAATGCCACAGGATATATATCCTGTAACAAATACTATGAGCAATAGGTACATAGCCATAGAGAACGCAGTTATTTTTTTATGTACTAATTTCATACACATATTGTACACTATATTATATAGCATATAGCATTTCTACACTAACGAACAAATAGTGCTACACTATATAAAACACACAAAGGATACACATAATGAAAGTAAGCGTATTGATTGACGGTGGGTACTTACATAAAATACTCAAAAAATATAATGTACATATTGATGAAAAGGCTATTCACACTATTGTTACCTCTTCTCTTGATAAAAAAGAAATATTACACAAAATAGTATACTATGATTGTCGCCCTTACAAATTTGAAAATGAAGATACAAACGGAGAAGACACAACGTTTGAAAAAAATAATCAGTTATTAGATACTTTAGCAAAACAAGATCAGTATGTGCTACGTCTCGGTAAACTCATGTTTTTAGGCAGAAACGACAAAGGGCATCCTCTGTTAGTACAAAAAGGAGTAGACATTCGCATTGCATTAGATATAGCTCGCATCATTATGGTAGGAAAAATTGATCGCCTTATTATTATCACAGGCGATACTGATTTAGTCCCTGCAATGCAAATGGCACGTTCCTATGATATACAAATAGTAGCCATAAATATAGAGCATCTTGCATATGATCTGTATTCTCATTCAGATTTCGTTCGTACTATTGATATAGAAAAACTTGTCAAAAAGAAAGTATTGAAAAAATTTAAGAAACAAAAGTCACTTCTAGAAAGTACTATAAAGAAAAGGAATGTAAAATCAAAGCTCATACATAAACCTGCTACTGCTATACCTACAAATAATTCTGAAGATAAAGATACGAAAAAAAAGCTGAAGATACAACTAAAAAAATCTTCTAAATCTCAGCGTGTCCCTGAGACACATAAGTCATCAGACAGTACCTCAGTAAGTCCTAACCCTAGCAAAAGTAATGTAGTTAAATCTTTATATGGAGAGAAAATATTACCTGATACTGATGGAGTTACTGATCTACGTCAAAGTACTAAAAAGATAAAAAAAGAACAGAAAAAAATTGAAGAAGAAAAACAAAAAAACTAAAATATGCAGCTCCTGTAAAAAAACCAGTAGCATCTCGCAAAGGAAGAGCAAAAACTCCCTATAACAACAAGAGAGCAAAGCAAACACAATAACACCCTGTATACTCTGTCTACAGAAGATACACCAGATGAGATCACTCCATTATAGTAGCAATATTGTTGTTTTTAAAAGATGGCATTAAAATACTATGGCATCAATAGCATCGTCTGTATTCTTACTTTGTTTTACAATACGAATAAAGACACGATTTGGCAAGCAGGCTAACCATTCGCCATTATTCTGAATAGGGCTAGATTTTATACATATCTTAAGTGGCCCTGGAGAATCTGTAACCGATACTTTCTCATCTTTTATTATTACCGAAGTAACTCCAAGTGGCCCTTGAAAGCTAAGAGTGGCATTCTCCTGTAACTGATAGATAAATATATCTTGTGCTGTTTTAATTTCTACCTGAGACAGTCCTGTCCCTCTATCAAAAATAAACAAAGAGAGTATAACAAGCAAAACAAGATACCCTGCTATAATCACTGCATCAAGTGGCTTAACATAGCGTAGCACCTTCAATATTTTATAATGTATCGGTATCCTTTTTTTCATTATTTGTAATAGCTGATATTTTTTTAAGAAATTCAGTTTTTTCTCTGCCACTTAAGGAGCTTGCATGTTCTACTATAGAAGCAATATTTTCATCAATAGTACTAGAAGGAATATCTTGATTTACTGTTTCATGATAGTGGGGGTGAAATAACTGTTTAAGAGCAGGATATTCGTTTGCATAAAATTTAGTTGTATGGAGTATATAATCACTAAACGCTTCACATGCAAGAGGACAGATTGTTTGAATAATGTTCATAATTTCCTGTGCATATACACGAATTTCATATTGAGCATGAGCATGAAGGCGTAAGTGCAGAAAATGAAACAGATTATGCAAATCTATTTGCCAATACATTTCTGTAAATAAAGCCACAGGAAGACATATACGTGCAATTTCCCTCGCTATGCCTTTTTCTATTAACTGTTCATAGACAGCGTACGCTTGTTCATACTGTGTACGTAACAAAGCTCTAATTTCATCTTGTTCTTGTGCTAACAGAGGAATATCTTCGCGTCCTTGCTTATTATTGGCACTCTGTTTTGTAATGTGTTGCCCCTCAGGAAGATAAAACTCTGATGGCATGACACTATAACGTGCAGATATCTCGTTCATCCGTGCAGTACGATGACGTTGCCACTGACGGGCTACAAACAATGGCAATTTCACATGAAATGTAAATACAACTTGTTCAAAAGGAGAAGTGTGAGCATTTCGTAATAGATACCGAATTAAGCCTCTATCTTCACGCACTTTTTTCGTGCCTTCTCCATAAGACACACGAGCTGCATTTACAATAGTACTGTCATTTCCCAAATGTGCTACTAATCGTATAAAACCATGATCAAGCACTTTTCTAATAGTATATATTTCTGTGTGTATATCGTTCATATCTTTTATGGGGTATTCCCTTATTATACTAAATAATAGATTATACTAAAAATAGCTCCTGCCAAGGAGAGTGTAAAAGAGTGGTACAATAATCGTATGCCTCTTCATACTCTTTTTCGGATTGGATAGTAAATACTTTTCTGCATGCATGAGATTCAATAGTATGCTTTGCATGCTCCTCTGTATCTTGCAACGGAACATCAAATGCCATAAAAAGAAACGGATACCCAAAATTATGCATTGCATGTATCTCAGAGGTAATAATCATAGTGTACTCTTCATCTGAAAGCTGTTGTTTCTGGGCATGTATGTGCTTCAAAGGATATGGACATACTACTTTCACATTAAAGTCGCTTGCAAGACGCTTTGCATATTCTGTATCTCCTTTGATGCCAATAAGCATCATAGTAAAGCGTTGCACAGAAGGAGGCAAATAATTCCAATACAGAAGAGGAGCATTACGAATTTTAGAAGCTGATATATGTATATTGTTACGATCAAAGTCAAGAGGGATAAATGTTGCTCCTATATGTTGTGCAAAGTCCCAGCCATAATTTTCAGATGCAAAAAAATATTGAATATCAGCCATTATATGTGTAGTAATTTCTTCTGCCCAAATCTTAGGAGCATTAGGGTTCTGTACATTTGCTTCGGGTATTTCTTTTGTAATATGGTGTACCTGTGCTTGCGGAAATTGTTCTCTTATCCACTTATATCGAAGGTGTCCTGCAATAGGATCATCATGCCGAGAACAGATACATATATGCAAAGAACTACACATAGACAAAGCAAAATCTATAAGGTAACAGTGCCCTTTATGTAAAGGCATAAAACGACCTAATACTAACCCGTTCACTACAAAAAGTCCTCGTACAGATGCACGCTATTAATATATAACATAACGGTAGTTCTTGCTCTATAATAATCAATATAATCAGTAAAAAAAGGCTGAGAAGCAAGCCGTACTCTCCCATATACGATACGAGTTGCTTGTGGTAATGTATCTTTCATTCTGTTACGTATGGCACTTTGAATTGCATCGTATAATGCATCAATACGAGAATCAGCATATCCATCTTCAATGATGGCAGAGCCTTCTGCATTATTATTGAGAGAAATGCCTTCTCCTCTACTGTGCAATACTTTCGATCTTTCTTCCCACGATTGCAATAATCGTACTTGCTGATCTACAAGATTGTATCGATAAAAAATACGCAGTGTACCATCAAGAATATTTCTTTCAAGCTCAATCAACTGAGTGTTGTATAGGGGAATTTTTGCAACAGGCGTAATTGTCCATTTCTCTTGCACTTGCCTGCGAGAGTTTGGAGGAGCATATGAAAAATCATAGCCATAAATTGCTCCACTGAACATTTCAATGGCTAAATTTCTTGCTTTCAATTCACTTTCATTGAGACGCGATACTGCGTTATCATAGGCAGTGCTGTCTTCCTGTAGTGTAGTACTCTCTATGCTTTCTGATAACACAGTGTCCAGTGTATCTTCTGTTGCTTGCTGTCCATCTTTCAGTATATATGCCCAACTTTCCATGACTATTACCTGTGATTGATACCACTCTGCTGAGATATATACGATAAACACTATTGGTAAGAACAAAAAAGCTATACTTCTTATCATAAAAAATATACTTAGCGTGAAAATATTTGACGATAGGGATCTATACGATGCCGAACTAACAGATACACCCACGCTACTGCTATCCCAAAAAGATGCGTAAGATATGCTACATTGCTTCTACTTCCTTGCCCTGTTAATAATAATAACTGCATACCAATATAAATAACAATAAGTATCTTTGCTTTTACAGGAAAAAGACCAAAAACATAGAGCTGTGCATTTGGGTACAATGTAGCAAACACTAGCAGTACCCCATAGATTGCTCCAGATGCCCCTAGTAAAAATACATTCATAGTGCCTGTTGCATAAAATACAAGTAAAGAAAGTATTCCTGATAAAATACCTGTGCTTAAATATAACACAAGAAATTCATCTGATCCCCATTGTCGTTCTATTATTGTTCCAAAAAAGTATAACCCTAGCATATTAAACAGAATATGCCCAAAATCTGCATGGATGAACATATATGTTATGGGAGTCCACACAAAAAAATTGCGTAAAAACAAAAATGGTTGTACTGCAAGAAAATTTATAGACACAGGAAATAGTTGTGTTCCTATAAACACAACTATGTTAATAATAAGTAACACTTGTACCGTAGAACGTCTGCGAGATCGATATGGTAAAGGAGTACGAATATAACGTAAAAATAGATTCATAAAATTTTCTTTCTTCCTTATGTTTGTCTTATAGTATACATATATTATATATTTTTTCCCTACTTTTCATTGTATCCTGATAGCAACTATGGTACTGTATGCCTAATGAGATTGCAATCTATTATACAGTACTTCTACTATAGCGAGAGGCGTAATATTTTTTTCAACAGCGTATACCCATAGATGATACAATACATCTGCTGCTTCGTTACAAATTTCTTCCTCACTTTTTGCTAATAGTAGCTCTATAGCTTCCTCTCCGAGTTTCTTTTTAATTTTTTCTTCCCCTTTAGAAAATAAATACGAACTATACGATCCTTCAGGCATATGTGCTTTTCTTTCTAACAAAAGATTATGCAATGTCTCAAGAACAGAATACATCTGTTGCGAAGCTGCTGTCTTGACAGTAGCTTCGCCTGACGATTGTGGTTGCACCGTTGTCTGTTGTTGTGCTGTTTGTTCTTGCAATGGAGGCTTCTGTTGTATGGCACTATGAGAAGATGCTTTTCGCTGCTTTATGTTCACATACATTTCTTTACTAAAAGAGGTATATGCTTCTATCCATGGATAATTACTCTGTGTTTCATCTGTTATAGCAGTAATTTCTACTTCGGGTATATTAGCTACTACTTTCTGTGTTGTAGGATGTACTATCCAAAGCTGTTTTGTTTCTGTTGTCTTCTCGAATGCCTTTTTATTCATCATACATATATCTAAAATATCGGTAGCATTTCTCAGAATAAGAGGAACAAGTGTATTGGATGTTGCTTTTGTAGCAAATGACGATATCATTTTTTCTATAGAGAACTGGGGGATGGATACTTTTGTAACAGTTCTTTTATATTAACCTTATTCTCATATATGGCTTTGCCAATAATAACCCCTACTATATTTTTATGTCCTTGTGCAACGACTGTTTCTATGTGTTGAGGTGAACCAATACCTCCCCCTATAATCACAGGAATGCTCGTTTGTTCTGCCACAGTGTTTGAAAATGCAATGTCAATGCCTTCTAATGTTCCATCATTGTTGACATCAGTAAAGTTCACTGCCTTAAAAGCATAATTATCAATAACTTTGAGTAATTCCTGATAATCAACATGACTGTCTTCTTTCCATCCAGAAATTTGGATTTTTTTGTCTCGCATGTCTAGTGAAGCAATGAAATCAACATTATATTTTATTATCCAAGATACTACCCGAAAGAAATCATTCAGTAATACCGAACCAAGCACAAGTCGTTTCACTCCAATACTCATAAGCTGTTTTACATCAGTCTTGGTACGAATTCCTCCTCCTACTTCAATAGTACACTGTGGCACTGCTTTACAAATCTCTTCTATAGTATCTCGATTGTTTCCTTGCTGTATGCTTGCATCTAAGTCAACTACATGAATTATTTTAGCACCGTAGTCAACATACTCTTTCGCAACATCAACGGGATCACCACTATATTCAGTCTTTGAATCAAAGTTTCCTTTTGTAAGACGAACACATTTACCATTACTAATATCAATAGCTGGTATAAGCATTATATTATTCATATTTTATTCCCCTTTATATTAAAACATATTAAAAAATTGCAGTAGCAAGGTAATCATCCACCGTTTCAGCACGACGGACAAGTTCAGTAGATCCATCACTATGCACTAGTATTTCTGCACTTCTCAGTTTACCATTGTAATTAAATCCCATTGCATGTCCATGTGCTCCTGCATCGTGAATAATAACAATATCATCTCTCTCTATCGTTGGGAGTGTTCTGTTAATGGCAAACTTATCGTTATTTTCACATAATCCACCGGTGACATCATATACATGATCGTGCGGAAGCTGTTCTTTCTCTAGTACTGTTATATGATGATATGCTCCGTACATGCCAGGACGCATCAGATTGGACATACATGCATCAAGCCCTACATATTGCTTATATATGTTCTTTTTATGGAGTACTTTGCTAATAAGGTATCCATACGGGCCTGTTATCACTCTTCCATTTTCCATAAAAATATGAATGTCATCGCATCCTGATGCTTTCAAAATGCTATGATATGCGTTCTTAATGCCTTCAGAAATGTGTGTATAGTCCACTCGTTTTTCTTCTGGTGTATAGGGAATTCCTATCCCTCCCCCTAGGTTCA
This sequence comes from Spirochaetia bacterium, assembly GCA_965226055.1. Classification (GTDB taxonomy): domain Bacteria; phylum Spirochaetota; class Spirochaetia; order WTKD01; genus CBDDCA01. The sequence continues at coordinate 686,489 of CBDDCA010000005.1, forward strand.
CAAACTCTATGCATACTCCCGTTTTTTCTCGTATTTCAACAATAAGGGTGAACAACATGGCAGCGGTTTCTACAAAATAATCGGGGTTTAGCTCATTTGATGCTACCATAGTGTGTAATCCAAAATGGCGTATCCCTTGTTCTTTTGATCTTGTATATGCTTCAAATATCTGCTCTCTTGTAAGGCCATATTTTGCTTCTTCAGGGTTGCCAATAATAACATTTCCTTGTTTTAGTGGACCAGGGTTATAGCGAAAACAGAGAGTGTCAGGCAAGGCATGCGAAAAATGTGCTAAAAGAAAATCAAGCAAACTTATATCGTCAAGGTTAATAATAGCACCAAGCTCTAGGGCTTTTTGCAGATCCTTAAACGGAGTGTTATTTGATGTAAACATTATCTGCTTTCCTCGTATCCCAAGTTTTTCCATCAACACTAATTCACTATACGAGCTACAATCCATGTTCATACCATTTTTGTACAACATGCTCAGTATTTTAGGGGTAGGAGTTGCTTTTACTGCAAAAAAATTCTTAAATGCAGCATGCCATGAAAATGCAGAATATAGCTCACTAATATTGTCACATATTCCTTTTTCATCATACAGATATAATGGAGTCTCATATGTATTGACTAATTCTTTTATAACATCATTTGAAAAAGGGATAAGCTTAGTACCTTGCATATTATTATTGTATTAAAGATATAATTTTATTTCAATTATGTAGAGGGTGGGAAATTATATACTATTATACAAATATACCAAGAGATTATGTTATGCCTTAAATCCTAATCTCAAACTCATTGATATATATGATACATTAAATTTTTTTGCTAATGTTTCTATACCTTCTGTATCATAGTTAGACTCTTCAGCAAGGGGCATAAGTATATCATATGGCATAAGTATATCAGCTGCCAAGCGATCGGCTTCTAATTCTAAATAATTGTATAGATTACTTTTATAGAGACCAGTGTCTACTATGCCATTGTTTTCTCTAATCCTGTCTCTATGCAATATATAGTGAGCTATTTCATGTGCTATTGTAAAACGTTGTCTTGTGTTTGGATGATGAGTATTTACCACTATTCTATATTCTTTGTGTTCTTCGTTGTAATATATCTTTCCTGATATATTGTACTCAAAATCTTTTGTACCAAATACTTCAATTTTTAAGTCTTTAGTTATTCTTTCAAGATCTACAGGAATATTATGCTTGCTTTTGTGTATACTACCCAAATATTTTAAAAAATTATCATATGTCATATTTCATTATTCCTCCTATTTTTTAAAATATTTTTCTTCATCAGTTTTATCTTTTGAAGAAACATTAATTTTATCTAAAACATCTTTTACTATTTTTTCTATCTCAGGTGCTATATTATTGTTTATCTTATCTTCCACAGTTGCTTGCACTATTTTTTCTACAGTGTCTTTTGCTGTTTTTTCTGCGGTTTCTTGTGCTGTTTTTTGTAATCCTTTCCAACCAATAAACGCAACTATACCTCCACCTAATGCAAGAGCTGTTAAAATTATTCCAAGTAATGTTATTTGTAAACTTATTGCATCAGCACTACTAAAATCTGATTTTAGCTCTTTGTAAGTGAAATTAAATTTCATATAAGCAAGAACAATAACAGATATAAACAGGAAGAAAATTATTATAGAGGTAATAAATAACAACCCTGAAAATTTTGATTCACCCTTATCTGCCATATATTTCTCCTAAACTAATTAGACTTATATATTATAACATGTTTTTTTATTTTTGCTTGCTCTTTTTTTGCTCCTTTGTCGCAATTAGTCCTTGAATCCGCAATGCTGTGAGTGCATGCGTTCAAGCTCCCCCCAAACCACCTCCTCTTTTAAGGTGAGGCTATCATGTATACTATATGTACAATATATACAATAATTATATATAGAGTACATGCACGTTATTTATCATACTACCACTAACAAGTTTTTCTTATACAGCATTGCATCATTCCTCTGTAAGTGGGGAGCATCAAGATTTCGCTATGGCATGTATATTGTATTCCTATATTGTTCAGTGACTGTAGTCGCACTTGTGCCTCCAGAAGACAAGATAACACAGTACACTCCGTCTCTCACTGCATGGAAACAGGAGCCTCCTTATCAAGGCTGGGTAAGAAAAGACACAACATATTTTACCTATATCTTTGAACAGAAAGATATGGCAATAGTAGATGATTTAGAAGCTGTAGTGAAAGAATACGCTCAGCCACTCCAAGAGTTATTTGAACATTATATTCGCTCATCAGAAAAAGTACATATCATTATTGATGGAAGAGCAGGATATAGCAATGGTTCTTATCGCTCAGTCCCTCCTGAGATTCGGCTTCACACCTATGCTATGGGAATAAGTGGTAAGAATACAAGCTGGATACAATTTCTCTTTTTACATGAATTTGCCCATTACCTTCACTTATACTATCCATCAGGATTAGGACATTTTTTTTCTTATATTTTTGGGCCAATCGCTAAAAGTATTCCTACTTTGTTTACTCCTAAATGGCTTATTGAAGGAATTGGAGTATATATAGAAAGTGCTTATTCCAACGTAGGAAGATTACATAACCCTTTTTTTATGTTACCAATGCGTGCTGATATTTTACTTGACACGCTGTTACCGTATTCAATATCACGACTAAATACCTCCTTTGAATTTCAATATGGAAGAATATACCTTTATGGGAGTTTTTTGTTTCGCTATATACAACAACAGTATGGCTTTGATACTTTTATTGAATTATGGCGTGAATATTTGAATGCTCCTTTCTTATTTGAAACTGCAGTAAAAAACAAATTAGGAAAAAGTTTACAAAGCATTCACAAAGATATGCAAGCTACTCTTTATGCACAATATCTTAAAGAATCGGGATATTTTCCTCGCGGTACAATGCTAGAAACAACTATCCTTCCAAGCGATAAGCTCTCCTTAGTGGCTACCACTGATAAAGGAAGCATATATTACAAACAAGGAAATGAAGAGCCTAGTGGCTTTCTATTGCTTTCAAAAGATACTATGCAAGAACAAAGATTGCTTAGCATCTCTGCAGCCACTACATTTTTTGGAACAGGCAGTGCCAATGCCACAAAAGATGGCAATACACTTGTCTTTGTTGCAAGAACCTATAATGCAGGAGCAACTACCGCTCTTAGTAATGTAAGCTACAATGGTTACATAAGCTACTTTAATGATCTGTACACTTATTCAATAGAATCAGATACTTTCAAACAAATATCACAGAAACAACAGCTCTCTATGCCTAGTATAAGCAACGATGCTTCCTTTATTGTCGCTACTAAAAAAGATACTGCATATAATTCATTGATTAAAGTAGATATGACAACATATCAACAAGGCTACGAAATTCTGTATACAGCTCCTTCGTCTGAAATACTTGATAAAGACATATCTCCACACAACAAATATGTCGCATTCATTGAGAAAAACACACGCGAAGGCACAAGTATAGCTATACTCGATATTACAACTAAACAGCGTACCTCTCTACTACAAACTGATACTATGCTATTTTATGATCTACGGTTTATCAACAATACTACCGTTCAGTTTAGCTCTAATATAGAACATCCTCATACTGTTATGCAACTCTACAGATTTGATATAGAAAAACAACAACTCTCACGCATAGCCCAAGACAGCATTGGTATTGTCAGTGCCTTGCCAACACATGATGGTGGAATACTGTATCAATCAAACAGCGGAGAAGGGTTTGCTCTCTATCACTATACAAAACAGCATATTCAAGCCATGACACATGGAGTAGATATTAGTACTCTTGACACTGTAAGCATGCCGTACAGTAGCATTTCTCAAACAATTGATACTCTCCCTCTCTCTACAACATATGCAGCTTTCCCTTCTGTATTATCTTTTTTTCCTCATCGTGTTGCATATCTGCTACCACTCTTTTTACTAAAATATGAAAATGCTACTACCAGCTTTTATCCTGGACTTGAATTACAACTGTTTAGCTCTAACAGTCTTTCAAACCTAAACATACGATTTTTACAATACTTTGATACACGACAAACAAATATTCACTTTCAGCCTATATACAATATAACATATGGATATTCCATTCGTCCTATAGGAGATATACTTATTTCATCGTCCCGTGCCATTCAATATGCTCCTGTATCAGAAGCCTATCTTACACAATATCAAAATACATTTTCTTATGGGAGATTATTATGGAGCGATATACACAATAATCGACTAAAGCTGATAGCAAATACTACTATACGCTCCATAGTCTTTACTCCTATAAGTCTGAGATTAGCAGAAAGCTATGCCATAGAAAACTCTCTGTCTTTCCAAAAATTTGGACTTCGCCTACAATACTCTGGAAAAAGCACTGCTTCATCAATACGATACCCTTTATCATGGAATGTTGAGATTGGTTCATACTACTACCCTCCTTATTGGGAAAGTAGCTATCATCAATATGTATACTCATTGAGTTCTCATATTCGTGTTCCTTTACAAAAATACTTTGCTATAAAAATAAGCAATAAAAGTACTCTTTCCAATAGTACACAGTTTACATCAGAACAACAGCTTCATCGTCTCAATCGAATAGATACTATTACTCTCATACGTAGTTCACAAACAGTACTGCTGGGCTATGATACTGCCTTCAGTAATAGCCCTTTTAAGTCAATATGGTCATTAGATCTTATTATTCCCTTAGGCTACAATGATAGGCTAGGGAGTTACACCATACAGCCCTATGCTTTCTTTTTAAGTATATACACCGACCATAGCTTTGCAATAGATAATAGTGGTCATGCCATGCAAAGTTCCTATTATGATGTTGGGATAGAAAACAACATACAGTTTACTATAGGAGGAATCAATACATCAATAAGTGCAGGAGGATTATTTCGCATACCGTATGATGCACAAAAACTAGATTATAGGCTCTATATTTTATTTGGCAATTAACAACATACACAACATACTAAACAACAATTACAAAAGAAATAGCACATACATATCAATAGCACTGCTATTTATACACCAATCACACCCTTTTTGAGAATTATATTACCGTATTTAACAAGCTCCCCTGTTACTACCACCGCATATGCCTGCTTTGCTCTATCATAAAAATCAAAGCGTTCAATAAATGCTATAGGAGGACAATCATTATAGTATTCATCAATAGCCTGCCTGTACCGTTGCTCTATTGCAGGATCTGCACTGTCTCCTTGTACCGCTTGCATCATATGTACTGGGGCTTCCACAAAGGTATCAAGTGGAAACAAAGGCAATAGTGCATGCAACAATGGAGCAATTTGTACACCATCTGCACGTAAACAAGTAGTGTTCATGGTAACACCGGGAAAATTAGCATCCGCAAGAACAATTTCATCACCATGCCCCATACTATGTAAAACAAACAACAGTTCAGGGCTTAGTAATGGAGATATTCCTTGTAACATATCTTTCTCCTTTCTTTTATTCTAAACAAATAGAGAAAATACTGCAAATGTCTCAATATCCAATATAGCCATTATGCGAGTCCATTTTTGGACTGTTACTCTCTCGTATGCTCATAGAGATACTGCAGTAAATCCCTTAATGCTCTTAAGGTTCTATAGTAAGAAAGGAGCTATCCTTTCTTGCTATAGGTATTGTTTCTTATATTCTACTATGAGCTACACTCTGCAGATCCTTTGAATTTTGGATACTTTGCTGTGTCACCATCCATAGCTGACCCAAAAAAAATTGTATTCAATTTCGAATATGTTATCTTACATACTTTCCATGATGATAAATCTTGATCAAAATTAGTAGCACTCAAAAACATACTACTCATAATAGTTACTTTACTCACATCCCAATCTCCTATATCTTTATTAAAAGCACTTGCTTGAACAAACATTCTGTCTATACTAGTAACCTTACTCACATCCCAATCTCCTATGTCTTGATTAAAAACCTTTGCTCGAAGAAACATTCTGCTCATATTAGTAACCTTACTCACATCCCAGCTTCCTATATCTTGATTAAAACTACTTGCTTGAAAAAACATAGTCTCCATATCCATTACATTACTGGTATTCCACTGTGTTATGTCTCCATTAAAAGTACTATCATCATTAAATAATTCACTCATATCAGTAATGGCACTGGTATCTATCATGTTGAGGTTGGGGCTATTGGTGTTTTGTCTCCCTGCTCCTTTTTCTGCAGTGATAATATCTTGTAGTGCTTTCTTTGTTGTTGGTCTGTAATAGTTAGCTGATTGCCCTGCTAGTTTCACCAGCCCTGTTTCTACATTGATAGTCGCAAGCGCCTTTTGTCCCAAGTATGCTCCTGCAGAAGTAATGGTACACTCCACTACTCCATAGTTATACTCAGTTATAGCAGTATCATATATGTTTGATTTATTTGCTGTGCCTGTTATTGTTACTGTATTGGTATTTTTTGCAAATGTTACTGTTAGGCCTGTTTCTTCTTTGAGTGTACTGTTATCGTTATCTATTGTGCTTTCATCACAGGTAAAGGTAAGTCCACTAGGACTGATACTGGTAAGTACTCTTGTTGTATTTTGTGCAAGTGCTGTGCCTACTGTTGCTGATACCTTTGTGGCGTTTCCTATCACTATTGTTATGCTGGCAGATACTGTTGTTGCTTCTGCTGATACTTTTGTCTTTTTAAGGCTGTTTACTGCTACTGCGGTGATATAGTACTTTGTATTCAATCGTAGGTTGCGTATTGTATAGCTTGTTGCTCCTGTTGGTACATCATCTTTTTCTGCTCCTTCTTGTGCATCGCTTGCTCCTTGTGCTTGTGTTTTTACTGTTGCTCCATCTATGTTTGTTTTTGAGGCTGCATAATACACTATATAGTCTATTTGATTATCTCTTAAATCAGTTCCTTCTGCTGTCGTTCCTTTTACGGTTGGGGCTGTTATGGTAAGTACTATGGTTGCTCCTTGTGCATTTGCTTGTATGGTGGGCTTTCCTGGTGCTGCATAGGCTTCTTTTGCTTCAAACTCCTTACGTAGCCCTGTTGCTTCTTTGTTGGTATCGGTGCTGTTTACTGCTTGCACTACTATTTCGTAAGTTGTGCCTACTGTCAATCCTGTCAGAGTGCTGTTGGGTGTGCCTGCTGCTACTGTTGTGGAGCTTCCTGCTGCTGTTTTTATTGCTGCTACGCTTTTTGCACTGCCACTTTTGGCTACTTTGTATACTTTGTACGATACTTGTGCTACTGTTAGGGTGTCTCCTTTGTTTGTTTTGTGGCTTGCATTGAGTCTGGGGGCTGTCCACGATATTGTTGCGTTGCCTTCTGTTACTCCTCCTACTTGTATGTTGCTTACTTCTGCGGGAGCTGTCGCTTGTGATGCGGTTGTTACACTTGCCACTGTTGATACTGCTTTTTTGCTTGTGTCTGTTTTTACTGCTACTTCTACCACAAAGTGATACTTTGTTGCTCCTTTTATTGCTACTACTGGATCTGTATCTGCAGACAAGCCTAAACTGCTAAGGGCTGATACTGTGTACACTCCGCTACTTGCACTGCCTATGGTTACTTTTCTGCCTCTTTGTACTTCTGCTACTGTTGGAGTGCTGTCTTTCTGTAAGCCATACACTGTGTATACTAGCTCATCATTGCTTGTTACTGTTGTGCCATCTTTGTTTTTTGCTCCTGTTATTGTGCTTAACTGTGTGAGTACGAGCTTTATTGTTCCTACTGTGTTTGTTGAGGGTGATACTACCAGCTTGCCTGTTAAGGACGATGTTGGGGCTGTTGCTTTTGAGGTGGGAATAGTGCTTAATTCTAGTTTTTGTATCAGTGCGGGATCTTTGCTTTGTGCTTTCTTTGTCGCATAGGGATTGAGGCTGTTTATTGCTTCTATGCCTATGGTGTATACTGCTCCTTTTGTTCCTATAAATGTTCCTCGTAAGCTGCTGTTTCCTGCTAGCTCTTGTGTTTGTACTCCTCCCATTGCTTTTATTTCCGCTATGCTTTTAGTACTCTGGTCTCCTGCTACTATGTATACTTTGTACTGTATTTGTGCTTGTGTGAGTTGTCTGTCGTTGGGTGCTTTGTGCTTACTGGTAATTGTTCCTTTTTGAAATTCGTACTGTACGGTATCGCTTGTTTGTGTTGATGTTTCGATAAACAGTGATAGGCTTTCTGGTGCTGGGGGAACAGTGGATACTGCATCATATACTGCTACTTTATCAGTGAGCGTTGTTGGGGGACTTACTCTGTTATTTTCTACTGTGAGAAAGGTAAAGCTATAGCTTTTTGCATTTGCTTGTGTTGAGGATACTTCTACGCCATCTGCTATACCAAAGCTAATAGTGGTAGCTGTACTTGTTATGCTTTTTTCCGCTACCAAGTTTGTGCCATCTAACATACGCAGGGTGTAGTATCGTCCTATGCCTGGAGATTGCTTAAAGGTTGCTTTTATTTGTATTGCTCCTGTTGTTGTAACTAGGGCAGGCTTGCTTTGAAAGAGATCTTCTGAGGGAGCTGTGAGTGAGTTGGGCGTAGTTATGTCTTTTGTGGCTTGTGTGCTTTTGTTTCCTGCATAGTCTATTGCTTGTATTGTTATGGTGTATGTTTTGCCTTGCGTGAGTTCTTCGACAGAGAGTAAGTTTGTGGGATAGGGTATTTTCTTCTCGCTCAGTACTGTGGTGCTTGTGCTTTTCTCTGCTATGCTTACACTGTATTCTTTTATGTCTTTGTTGTTGGCTTTTGTTGCATCGGGGGCTGTCCATGTTATCTGTGTGCCTACTTTTGTATTTGATACAAAAGGATAGCGTGCTTGTATGCTTGTCACTGCATCGGGGGCGGTGCTATCTGCTGATGTGTTGACTGTGGCTGTTGCTTCTGTTCCTTTGTTGCCTGCACTGTCCATTGATACGACTGCCACTGTATACTCGGTGGTAGCTTTGAGGCCTGTTATCTGCGTGTTTCTTAGTGTTCTATCAGTTATTGTCACTGTCTTTGCTGGGGTACTGCTGTCCTTTTCTGTTGCTGTTATAGTCACTCCTGCATAGTCTCGTACATCGGGGGCTTGCCAGCCTACTACTATGCTTGTTGCTCCTCCTACTGCACTTACATTGGTCGCGGGCTTTGTTGTTTTGTCAGTTGTCGCTTGTTCTTTTGACACTGCAGTGGAGTACTTTCCGTTTTGAAAAACATACACTTCTACTTTGTACGTAAGCGTGCCGTAGAGTTTTGTGAGGGCTATGCCATCCTTCGCTACATACACAGTGGCGTACTCTTTGTTGTCTGCACTTGCTCTGCTGAGTGTTGCAGTACTGCTATTGTTCACAGTTTCCTCTGCTACTACTGTATTTGTTGCAGTTGCTATAACGCGTACTAAGAGGCTTTTGTCTGTAAAAGTAAAGCTCCCCCATTTGATAAGCAGGCTTTCATCGGCTGGGCTATTGCTTTTATCGTTTGCTGTTACTGTAAGATCTGCCTCTGGCAGTGGCGTTACTGTTTGTGAAAGCTGGGATGCTTGCACGCCTGTCAGTACTGTTGCAGGACTGCTTGTGTTGTCATTTCTGTCTTTGTAGCGTATTTCTACATCATAGGATATGCCTGCAAGCGTGGAGACATTTGAAAGTATAACTTCTCCTTGCTGTAGGTTTTGCACGGTAGCTTGCGCAAGCACTATGCCACCAGTTGTGCTTTTTACCACTATCGTTGCTTCGGCTATATCTGTCTTGCCTGATGCAAGTCGCTCTTTGTCCCATGTTATCTTTATGCCATCCCCCGACTTCTCTACTCCTACCTGTGTCAATGTGTCCTGTGGTGCAGTAGTATCTATCAGCGTTGTCACGGAACGTGTTGTTTTTGGTGATACTTCTGTGTCTTTTTGTGCTTCTATCTCTACGGTGTAGTTGGTGAGTGCTTGTAAGCCTTTGAGTTGGTACGATTGTCCTTGTTGAAAGAGCGTTTGATATTCTATTGCAGGAACACGCACTTGTATTGATTGTGCTGGCGTTGTTGATGTAGCTTTTACGACTACATGCGTGGCATCGCTGGGAGCTTCCCAGCGTAACGAGAGTGTCCCATCGTTGCTTGCTACTTGTATCTGCACATTGGACACTGATGCAATTGTCGGGGTTACTGGTGTTCCCCCTCCGCCTGATGAGGAACTGCTACTGCCCTCCGAACATCCTACGAGTACGAGGATTGCTAGCACTAAAAATAGTGTAACTAGAGTTATGCTATACTTATTTTGTAGCTTACTATTAAGCTGATAGTTTAGTTTTTCATTACTTTTTTTCATAATGATCTCCTTTTATTATTCATTATTGTGTAATTATCATTACACCTAAGCATAATTATAGTACAAATACTATTTTTGTGTGTCATATCTGCAAAAAAAAAAAAAAAAAAAAAAAAAATGCGTCAAAATTTACGTATAATATACATATACTCCTGCTGAGATATTTTTTAACACTTCTGCTTTTCTTCTAACTAGAATTTCCAATATCATACAAGCAAAATATACTACGCTCTATAATAAAGCATGCTAATGATGTATATCATATTCTCGAACGAAGTGTTCCATCTTTGAACATCGGTATACAATGTCAATCTTTTTCCATCCTAACGTATCAAGAGAATACGATACTGTGTACCTCTTCTCCAAGAAAGCAATACTATCAGAGATAGCCTCATCCCAATGTTCATCTACACGTAAAGACAATTCTTTCGACTGAGGAAAGCTATCCCACATGGTATGACTTAACTGAGGACACAAAAAAATTGTACCTTCGGGAGTCTGTGTAATTTCTCCTTTTAGCATATGCTCTCGAAACAAAGCATTCACATCATCCTGTGTTTCAATACTCACCTCTAAACAATATAAATACGACATAGTACCTTCCTTATCATCAAAAACAAGCAATACATGAAATTCTACTTGTATACATAGTATACTAGATATAGTGTAATATCTGCTATAATAATATATACTATCACAATGCTTATTGTAAGTATTGTAGAATAAAGCATCACGTAGTATGAGTATAATGAAACATATCAGAAAAGCAAGACACGATAACTTTCTATAGCTTTTATATCACAAAAACAAAAAAAGAGGCATGTATGGGAAGAAAAATTTTTGTATCTTATAAACATGAGGATGACTCAGTTTTAAAACATGGTACTGCTGGCACAGCACGAGATTATGTCGATGATTTAATTGATATTTTTGAGGAGGATAGGGAAATATACAAAGGGGAAGGAGATGAAGATTTAAGAGAATTTAAAGATGAAACTAAAAAAAATAGATTAAAAGAAAAAATTCATGATAGTAGCATCACTATTGTGCTAATCTCTCCAAAAATGAAAGAAAAGAATAAAGCTGAAAAAGATCAATTTATACCATGGGAAATTGCATATTCATTAAAAGAAATAGAGAGGAACAATAAAAAAAGCCATCCGAATGCTGTACTTGCAGTGGTACTCCCAGATAAATATGGCAATTATAGCTACTTTATTGAAGAACATACTTGTCAATACTGTAACGCTAGATTATTAAAAACAGATACTTTATTTCAAATACTCGCCAACAATATGTTTAATAAAATAGATAAAACTTTTAGTGATTGTAATCATTGTAACAGCTATATTGATGAACCTTCCTATATCCTATCAGTAAAATGGGAAAATTTCATTGAAGATAAAGATCACTACTTAGAAAGAGCAGTAGACATAAGAGACAACAGAAAAAGCTACAACATTACGAAAGAAATATGACTGACAAAGAAGCCATAACTAAACATTTAGAAATAATACAGGGAGTTATCAATCGTCTTGCCAATAATTCTTTTCTGATAAAGAGCTGGAGCATAACAATACTATCCGCTGTTATTGTATTTATCACCAATAGCAAATATCAAACAGAGTATATTATTCTATCGTTTGGTATTCCTGTTATTATTTTCTGGGGACTGGATGCATACTTTCTATGGCAAGAAAGACTATTTAGAGGCATATATGATGATGTTCGTCTACAAAAAACTACTCATTTTGAAATGAATATTTCCGCTCAAAAAGAAAAAAAGAACAATAAGTACTGGAACGCATTTTTTTCTACAACACTTATTCCTTTTTATATTGCTGAGATGATATTCATAGGAATAGTCTTCTATATTCTACGTCTATGCTTATGATCCTTTTTTATAGCCTTTCAGCTGATCTACTCCTACTGCAACTAATAAAATAGCCCCACTTACTACATACTGATAGAATACAGGGATATTTATTAAATTCATAACATTTTGCATTGTTCCCATAATAAATACACCAGCTACCACGCCTAACATAGTGGCTTTCCCTCCTTGTAAAGATACGCCTCCTAGTACACATGCAGAAATAACATTAAGCTCAAATCCTTGTGCTGAGTTTGGTTGTCCACTTGTCAATCTTGATGCTAAAATAAAACCTGCAAGAGCACAGATAAGCCCCTGTACCGAAAAATTTATAATGCGTACCTTATCAACACTTATCCCTGTTAAGTACACTGTCTCAGGATTTCCTCCTACTGCAAGCACATTTCTGCCGTACACAGTATAATTTAGTACAATACCAAAAACAATAAATGTTATGATAGTAACAAACACAGGCAAAGGAACTCCAAATAAATCTGATGTCCCCAGAAAAAAGAAACGAGAATCTCTTGCTCCTATCGCTTGTCCTCCTGATACAATAAAAGCAAGCCCTCTAATCATCTGCATGGAAGCTAAGGTTGCTATCAATGCGTTTATTTTTAGCTTTGAAACAAAAAAGCCGTTCATCCCTCCAACGATAACTCCTGCTATGAGAGTTACTGCTATAGATGCCACTATGCTTCCTGTAGCATTGATTATCACAACAGACAAAACACCAAAAAAAGCAACTTGCGATCCTACTGATAAATCAAAATCTCTGGAAGCGAGGCAAAGCATCATAGTAGAGGCAACCATGCCAATTTGAGATACAGACAACAACAATCCTAGTAAATTTCTTTTACTAAAAAAATAAGGGACAAATAATGAACATATCAAAAACAATGCAATAAAAACAAACACCATCATCGATTCTTGATACAGTACTGCTACAAAATTCTTTCTCTGTATTTTACTCACTGACATTCCTACTCACCTCCATAGGGAAACGCATATTCTAATATTTTTTCTTCTATAAATTCGCTTCTTTCTAGTTCTTTAGAAATACTTCCTTCTCTCATAACATACAATCTATCACACACTCCCATTATCTCAGAAATATCACTTGAAATCATAATAACGCCTATTCCTTTCTCTGCTAACGAATATAATATATTGTATATTTCAGATTTAGCTCCTACATCTATTCCTCTTGTTGGCTCATCTACAATCAAAATTTTCATTCCTTGTTCAGATAACCATCGTGCTAAAATAACTTTCTGCTGATTACCTCCAGAAAGATGAATGATATTTTGATATAAATGAGGAGTCTTAATAGACAACGCATCTTTTTGTTCCGTTGCCTTTTGAAATTCCATGCTTTTATTCAAAAAAAACTTTCCATACGAATAATGCCTTCTTGCACTTATATTGATGTTCTCCCATATAGGACGACCATGAATGATGCCATCTTTTTTTCTGTCCTCTGTACAAAACATTATGCCTTCTCGTATAGAGTCCTTTGGAGTCATTGTGTGAAACACCTTATCGTATACCGATACCGTACCTTCTCTGGCTTCAACACCATAGAGCAAGCGTGCAAGCTCACTTCTTCCTGCTCCTACCAAGCCAAACAAACCAACTATTTCTCCATTTCGTACAGTCATGTCTACAGGGGTATCTATCCCCTTTCCTTTTATTGCCTTTGTGCTTAGCACAGTCTTTCCATACGCTCTCTTTCTATATCCATAAATATCCTGTATTTTTTTCCCTGTCATTGCCGTAATAAGATCATCTCTCGATAAGGATTGTTTTGATATATCCTCAGTCATTATATGCTGTCCATCCTTTAAGACAGTACAGGTGTCACATACATCAAATATCTCTTTTAGTCTATGAGAGACATATATAATAACTTTCCCTGCTTCTTTCAGTCTATGTATAATTGTAAAAAGAACATCTGTCTCAAACTTTGATAAACTACTCGTTGGCTCATCAAAAGCGATAATCTTAGCATCATGATAGAGGGCTTTCGCTATCTCAACCATTTGCTGTTGTCCTATACTTATTTCAGAAATCTTTACTCTTGGATCTATATCTATAGCATGTGTATGCAAAAAATCTCCGACTTCATCAAACATTGTTTTCCATCGCACAAATTTGTATTTTGAAGCATACGTGCCTAAGGTAATGTTTTCTGCTACCGTTTGATTAGAAACTAGTTGTAACTCCTGATGTATGACTCTTACTCCACACTTAATAGCATCAAAAGGAGTAGAGAAATGTTTCTTTACTCCTTCTATCTCTATATGCCCATTATCCGCAATATAATATCCCGAAAGAATTTTAAGCAGAGTAGATTTTCCTGCTCCATTTTCTCCTATGAGACCATGCACTGACCCTTCATGTATTCCAAAGTGTACTGCATTTAATGCCTGTACACCAGGAAAACGCTTTGAAACATTGTTGAAAGTCAGTAATGCTCTCATATATTATTCTAACCCTAAATCTTTTCTTACCTGCGAATAATTGTTTCTTGTTGCTAATTTTCCAGTAGTATAGGTGAGCTTAGGTGGTTCTGTTCCGTTTACAACCCACTCATACATATTGGTAGAAGTTTCGTACCCATGCCTCTTAGGACTGATAATGATTGTCCCAAAAAACCCTGTAGCCTCGTCTTTTTCAAACTCATCTATTGCAAAATCACTGCCATTTATTCCTACCCCTATTATATTACTCTTAGGTACTCCATTCCCTTCTAAAGCTCTCACTGCCCCCAGTACACCAGCATCATTTGATGAAAACGCTACCCAATTTTTTGCTTCTGGATTTTTTGCAATAGCAATATTAGCAGCATCAAATGCTCCTTCTGTGGTGGGAGATTTTCGTGGTGATTCAATAATATTTTCTGCAAGAAAACCATTCGCTAAAAGGGCTTCAGTAGCTCCATCTGTTCTATTTTTTGAAGTAGGCAATTCATTCAAACTTACTCGTATAGCATATGTGTCCTCAGGCTTCCATGACCGTGCTTTCATTTCATCGGCTATAGCAGTACCTACTAGCTTGCCTATCTCAAATGCATCAATACCCATATGAACCACTTCTTCTATCGGAGCTCCGTCATTTCCTAACAGACGATCATCTACTGTCATGAGCTTTAGATTATTCGCTTTCGCTCGTGCCACTACTGCTGTTCCAAGTTTTACATCAGGAACACAGATAATTACTCCTTGAGCCTGTTGTGCTCCAAGATTATCTAATGCAGCTACCACTTGCTCGCCATCACTCGCCCCTATTTTTACTAAGGTAAACCCTT
Source organism: Spirochaetia bacterium (assembly GCA_965226055.1). Classification (GTDB taxonomy): domain Bacteria; phylum Spirochaetota; class Spirochaetia; order WTKD01; genus CBDDCA01. The sequence continues at coordinate 701,989 of CBDDCA010000005.1, forward strand.
TTTCTTTTGCAGCTATTTCTGCAAACTTCCATTCATCAAGAAACCACGGCTCTTGAGCATCTTTCACAACAAAACCAATTTTTATCTCATTGTTTTCCTCTGAACCTGCAGAAAAAACAACAGTAGGCAAAAATAATAGCATTGCTACCATAAGTAATATGTGTACTACTTTCATATTAACTCCTAAGTATGTATATTTATACTTATTAGTATAACAAAATCATACTTTTATTGTATCTACTAATAGGGTAAATCTGTAAGCTCATTTCTTCCTGCTCCTACTAAGCCAAATAAACCAACTATTTTTCTATCAAAAATGCTTTCGTATATTATTCTAACCCTAAATCTTTTCTCACCTGTGAATAGTTCGCTCTTGTTGCTAATTCTCCAGAAGTATAGGTGAGCTTAGGTGGCTCTGTTCCATTTACAATCCACTCATACATATTGGTAGACGTCTCATATCCATGTCTCTTAGGACTGATAATGATTGTCCCAAAAAACCCTGTCTCATCGTCTTTTTTAAATTCATCTATTGCAACATCACTACCATTTATTCCTACTCCTATCATATTACTTGTAGACACCCCATTTCCTTCTAAAGCTCTTACTGCTCCCAGTGCAGAAGCATCATTTAATCCAAATACTACCCATTGTTTTACTTCTGGACTTTTTGCAATAACAATATTAGCAGCATCAAAAGCTCCTTCTGTGCCATATTTCTGTGGTGCGTCAATAATATTTTCTGCAAGAAAACCATTTGCTAAAAGAGCTTCAGTAGCTCCATCTGTTCTGTCTTTTGCAGTAGGCAATTCATTAAAACTTACACGTATAGCGTATGTGTCCTCAGGCTTCCATGACCGTGCTTTCATTTCATCAGCTATAGCAGTACCTACTAGCTTGCCTATCTCAAATGCAGAAATGCCCATATGAACAACCTCTTCTATTGGAGCTCCGTCATTTCCTAACAGACGATCGTCTACTGTCATGAGTTTTAGATTATTCGCTTTCGCTCGTGCCACTACTGCAGTCCCAAGTTTTACATCAGGAACACAGATAATTACTCCTTGAGCCTGTTGTGCTCCAAGATTATCTAATGCCGCTACCACTTGTTCGCCATCACCTGCCCCTATTTTTACTAAAGTAAACCCTTTTTCTTTTGCAGCTACTTCTGCAAACTTCCATTCATCAAGAAACCACGGCTCTTGAGCATCTTTTACAACAAAGCCAATTTTTACCGTATTGTCTTCCCCTGAACCTGCAGAAAAAACAACAGTAGGCAAAAATAATAGCATTGCTAGCATAAGTAATGTATGTACTACTTTCATACTACCTCCTAAATATATGTACTTATAGTATAGCAAAAATTATCTGTTATGACATCTATCAGCATTCCATCATTTTTACACTATGAGCCTAACATTGCAATATATGTAAGATATAGTCAATACTCACTGCTTGTCTATAATTTTTATTTTTTTGTAACAACATATCTCTAAAATACCTATATTTTTCTGTATCATTCATACCATAAAAACCAAGCATCAAAGAAAATATACATTTTTCATGGAACTCTTTCTGCCTATCTATTTCATATACATTAAAATCAGGCATAGATACTGCAAAAAAATCTTCTTGTAATTGCTTATCTTTATTTCTTTCGCCAAAACTAATCAGCTGATAACATAACTTATTGGCAGAAACTTCATCGTTGATCTTTCTGTGTGCCATAGCTTGATAAAACACATACTCTAACGGAGCGTCATTATAATAGCTTGTAGCGTTTATTTCAGCACGACCCTTTGTTGCATATCGAAACGATGTAATAGCATCTTCTGTATGATGGGCTTTTTCTTGTATACAGCCTAAAATATAGTATATATCATTATCTGTTGTATTTATAAGTTTTCCTTCATTGATAGTATCAGGATATACTAAGGCGTTTTTTAAGAGAGAAATAGCTTGTTCATAGTGTCCTTTTATATATTCTTGTAACGATACTCCTATACTTGCTGCAACAAAACACTCGGATACTTTTCCTTCTCCTCCTTCCCAAGGATGAAACTCATGCTGTATAATATGATCCAACACTTCTTGGTACTTATGAAGAAGTAACTGCGTTTGCATCCACTCTATGAGTATATCATCACGGGTAAGGGTATACGCATCAAATTTCTCAAATATCACATTTCGCTGTTCTGCAGATACACCATTCATTCGTAACAAATAGTAATACTCAAACACTGTTCTTGCACTGTACTGCGGGCTAGTAAGCTCAAGTGCTTTTTGTATCTCTGTCAGTGCTTTGTCTCCCAATTTCTTTTTGTTGTACAAGTAGATGCTGCAATTTCTTCTTGCGGGTGCGTAATGCGACAATGCATTCCAACACATGTATGCTTCATCGTAGCGCTTTCTATCGTAGAGTAAATTTCCCAAGTGGTATTGAGCAAGACTGTCTGACTTTTGTGACACTGCAAACTGTAGCACCATATAATCACTTTCCTTATTAGGAAAATGGAGAAAATTATTACATGTTTCTGCTTTTTCTAAGATAGCATCGTACGGTAACTGTTGTACATGTAACAGATACGCTAAAGAATAATACTGCATAGGATCTTGATTCTCTGGAATCTTTTTTACAATATCCGAAGCAAATGCATAATCTCCCCATAAAGCATACTGAAATGCAGTCGATAAAAGGTTATGCGTATCTTTGCGTAACAGAGAGAGCCATGCCTCCGATATGCCATTTCCTTCTAGTAAAGATTGCTCTAATGTCAATATCATATGCAGTGGTTGTTTTGTCATTATTGACTGCAAGTATTCTCTCGCTTTGTCCTGTTGAGAAAGATTTCTCAGTATATACAATCGTAATCCTTGTGCTTGCCAGTTTTTTCCTTGTTCATCTAATGCTTTATCAACATGTTCAAGTGCCTGATACCATTGTCGTGTTCTACAATAGATAATTGAAATATAATACAAAGACGATGCTTTATAATTCTGAGACCACGTTGATTTATAAAAACAATTTAGAGCTTCTTTTTCTCTCTTTAGATGAAACAAAGCCAGTCCTTTTAAGTACGATGCTTCTCCATCTATTGGGTTGGTATTATACATAGTTTGACGTTTTAGTGCAGTAGAAATATATTTTAACGCATCATCATATAGAAAAGAGCGTAAACATATACGTGCCATTGCCACATTTGCACGATAATTATGAGGATCACGTGCTATCATTTCTTTATAATACTCCTCTGCTTCTAAAGAAGGATTACGATACAACTCAATATGCTGACCTATCAAAAATAACTCATCCTCATGCTGAACTTCTTTAGGAGATGGTGGACTGCTTGCTGGTTCTGGTATTTCTTCTAAGCTCCATTTTTTTGCCTTGTATTCTAAAATAGTTTGCCCGTATTCATCTTTGATACACATGTGTATATCTTCTTCTTTACACTCTACATCGTATGTTCTTTCCCATACTATTTTTGGATGCAGAGAAATAGTCTCAGAACAGAGTACTGTACCTTTTACCATTATTTCTACACATACATTATGTTCATTTCCAAAAGAAAGAATACCTGCACTCAGTACTGTTTTTTCTTTCTGTAACAACAGTTCGCATTTCAAAGCCATTCGATTACTTGCGTTATGAACACGACCTAAATTACGATACGGCATAAAATATTGAACAAACTCTTTTTCTTCATATGGATCAAGCCAAGTAAAATCTGGCTGATTATCTGTATATACTCCCGTCATCAATTCTATGTAAGGGCCATCTTCATCAGTCAAATTTCTATCCCACACTTGACCAAAATCCCCGTTCCCCCATGTCCACTGTTTTTTTCCTGGTGCTATATGTCTATTTGCAACATGAAGCAAGCCACCTTGCTCTTCATGGACATATGCTCCTACAAAATCATAATCAGATTTCCATGCCATATAAGAGGTAGGAACAGGTATATTTTTATACTGTGATATGTCCACTCCTGCACTATAATCTGCTTTATAGTACTCCTGTGTTGCCATAGGAAAACTACTCACATCTCTTTTTCCATGATCATATACTGCAGTAACATCGGGCGGAAATATTGATTGATGACCATTCCCTGCTTTTACTGCAGGGTTAGCCCACCATAAGAAATTTTGTGGTAAAGAAGAAGTATTAAAAATTCTCCCACTCAATTCTATATAGCTTTTATCGGAATACAAACGCACACAAAGACTTTGCTGCAACCCATTCATTCGTTCCAACTCCCCAAGATACACAGCAACACTAAAATCTTTTTCTTCTATAAAATATTCTACTGGTTCAAAAGTAGAGGGGCGATGATGTTGTGGCCAATTAAACTCAATACCCCCAGAAATCCATGGCCCCGTAAGCCCCACTAATGCAGGCTTGATTACCTGATTATGATAAATACAATGACGTTCTTTTATTTTGTCATATGCTATTTGAATTCTCCCTCCAAGTTCAGGCAGTATCACTACTTTGATATAATCATTCTCTAAAGTTATTGCAATATACTCTTTATCGTGCTTTTTTCCTGTAAGCCGATCTGTTACCCTATAAGGATATACCTTTCCAGAAGAACCTTGATACGCACGTTTCTCTAAAAATAAAGGAAGAGGCTCAGATTCCCCTAAAAGATAAGTAGGTATTGTCACCATTTCTTGTTTAATACTAATCACATATGTCTCCTAGTTGTATTGTACTGTATATATTCTCATGGAGTATATCTTAGCATATAATAATGATATTCCCATTATCTGTTATAGTAAGAGTGAGAGTTTACAAGTCCTTTGTATACTACAATATATTACAGTATACTATGCTCTATAAGCTAGTAAGTTTTTACAATTCCAGTATCTTACTAGCTACTCTACTACTATGTACTGGCGTACATATGTATCTCTGTAGGCTTCACAAATTGAAATAGCAGGGATTCTCTGCTTCTTTGAAATACCCCCACTCTATACTCTCTCTCCTTGATACCCTCTTTATATTACTCTTGTCTATTTTCTTGCCTTTTTCTTATGATATGAAAAATAATTATTAAAACAATGGCTAACTCAATACATGCTATAACTAACAATACAATTATTCTTTTCAAAATTATTACTTTCTGCCAATAGGTAAAAAAGTGAATAAAATAAACCACAAACCTTAAAAACATTATTCCTCTTTAATTATGTAATATCTATCTTGCTAGTCATTTGTGCATAGTTTCGTACTATAAGCAAGAACGAGAATTTGCAAGTCCCCTGTATATTACAGTATACTACAGTATATTACTACTCTATGAGAGGAACATCACTGAGAAAATTCTCTGCAAGATGAAGCAATAACTGTTGCTGATAATCAAAAATAAAAGAATGTACAGTATACGCATCCTGTGTTTCTTCTGTATCAGGGCTACTTGCATCCGATGTCGCTTGAATGGGAGTACAAAGAATAAGCCTTGCATCATGTATACTAAAGAGAGAGCGTAAAAAAGGCACTTTCTTTGGTTTTCTCCATGCTTGTACCGATGAAAAAAACACTTCTACCCAGTAGGCACTTTGCCCTTCAATATTGAACATGCTTGCTATCCAATTTTGATGAGGAAAACGATACAGAAATATCCCTTTCTCAGTAATATAACTTACTCCCCATATCTTCTCTTTCTTTTTCGGCAACGAGGGGGCTACTAATTCATTTGAAGTAGTATGCATATACTGCCCCATACCATAGCCTAGTACTGTACCATGCTTCTCTTCTGCTTTTCTCCAGAACTCTTCTTTTCTATTGGGTTCTAATGTTTGCATACATATCCTACTTTACTTTTATAGAAGAGTAATCTTTACTAGAGATTGCAACAACTATGGCTACTCATTATCTTATACTATAGTATAAAAGTATATTTACACTATAGTCAAAGTGTCCTTCATTGTCAAGAATGCTATAAAGTATATTGCGGATTCATGGAGTATTACTCTCTCGTACGCTCTATCAAAGATGCCTTAGAAACACTTTTTTGCTACTCTTGAGGTATACTCTATGATGAGCACGCTGCACTACCTTTAATCTTCGGATACTTGCTTGTTTTGCCAGACATAGCCGAACCTGAGAATTCGTCAAAATTTATTTTTCGTATCTTACACCATTTCCATGATGATAAATCTTGATCAAATGCAGAAGCATCATTAAACATATAAGATGCCTTAGCAACTTTACTCACGTTCCAGTTTCCTATATTCTGATTAAAGGCACTCGCTCTTGCAAACATACCTTGCATCTCAGTAACTTTACTCACGTTCCAGTTTCCTATATTCTGATCAAAGGCAATTGCTGCATCAAACATACTGATCATACTAGTAACTTTACTCACATCCCAACTTCCTATATTTTGATTAAAAGCAGAAGCATCAATAAACATATTACCCATACTAACAACTTTTCCTGTATCCCAATCTCCTATATTTTGATTAAAAACACTTGCTCCCCAAAACATAGAAGTCATATTAGTAACATTACTTACATTCCACTGTGTTATGTCTCCATTAAAAGTACTATCATCCTCAAATAAACTATTCATATCAGTCATGGCACTCGTATCTACCATGTTGAGATTGGGGCTAGGGTTATTGCTTTGCCCTGCAGTAGCTTGCCTTGTTTTTTCTTCTCTGATAATAGTTTTGAGCTGTGAATTTGTTGTTGATCTATAATAGGTAGCTGCTTTTCCTGATGGTGCTGTTCTTAGTTCTGTCTGTATCACGATAGTCGCTGGCACTTTTTTCTTTGAAGCAGTAAAGGTACACTGCACTACAGTATAGCTATATTCAGTAATACTAGGGTCATGTATATTGGATTTGTTTGCTATGCCTGTTATAGTAACTGTTTTGCTACTCTGATTAAACGATACTGCTAGCCCTGTCTCTTTTTTGATTTTCTTTGCATCTGCCTCTAGTATGTTTGTATCACAGGTAAAGGCAGAGTTACTAGTAAGTACTCTTGTAATATTTATTGCTGGTGTTTTGCCTACTTCTGCTGAGACTACTGTAGTGTTTCCTATAGATATTGCTCTTGCTTCAAACTCATGGCGTTCTCCTGTTGATATTTTTGTGTCATCGGTGCTGTTTACTGCTTGTACTACTATTTCGTAGGTCGTTCCGTTTGTCAATCCTGTCAGAGTAGTGTTTGTTGTTCCTGCTGCTACTGTTGTGGGGCTTGAGTCTGCATTTTTTATCGCTGCTACACTTCTTGCACTGCCATCTTTGGCTACCTTGTATACCTTATACGATACTTGTGCGACTGTTAGAGTGTCTCCTGTATTTGCTTTATGGCTTGCACTGAGGCTGGGAGCTGTCCACGATACTCTCATGCCTGTCTGGGCTACTATTGTTTGTATGCTTGATACTTCTGCGGGGGCTGTCGCTTGTGATGCGGTTGTTACACTTGCCACTGTTGAGGATGCTACTTTCTTGCTAGGATCTGTTTTTACTGCTACTTCTACCACAAAGTAATACTTTGTCGCTCCTTTTACTGCTATCACTGGATCTGCATCCGAAGACAAACCTAAACTGCTAAGGGCTGGTACTGTGTACACTCCGCTACTTGCACTGCCTATGTTTATCTTTCTGCCTGAAAGTACTTCTGCTACTGTTGGAGTTGTAGCTTTCTGCAAGCCGTACACGGTGTATACTAGCTGATTGCTTGCTGTTATGCTTGTGCCATCGTAGTCTTTTGCTCCTGTAAATGTTTTTAGCTCGGTAAGTACCAGCTTTATTGTTCCTGCAGTATTTGTTGACGGGGATACTACCAGCTTTCCTGCTAGTAATGACTGATTTGGTGCTACTGCTTTGGAAGTGTAGACTTCTTTTATTTCTGTTACATCAGTGTAAAAGCCTGCAGGAAAGAGCTTGTCACTATTTGTTGCATCATAATTGGAGGATGTTGTGTTTACTATCCTTACTCCTATATAGTAGTCTTTTGCTGTTTCTATGGGCGTTGCTCCTGCATTGCTTCCACTGGTACTGTCTACTATTGGTATGGATATTGTGTCTTGAGTTGTTCCTGCTGCTTTTGTGTATTTTGCTACCTTTACACTACTTTTCTCTATCGCCCATAGTGCCGATACACTGGCAGGCTTTCCTGTGGTATCTTCTTTCTTGAGGTATAGCACATAGTATGCAAGGTCTGTCGCTGCAAGAGGAGTACTATCCGCTTTGCTCACTCCTGCTATGTCTGAGGCATTTACTTGCACTGTTATGACTTTTTTTCCGCTATTGCTTCCTGTTGTAGGCACTGCAAATACTACTGCATTATTTGTAGTATAGGTTGTTACTTTTGGTGTGCTTGGGGGAGCAGTAAGTATTGCTGTTTTTATTGTTGCTGATAATCCTATGCTATACGATGGATTGAGGCTGTTTATTGCTTCTACTCCTGCAGTGTATGTTGCAGCTTTCTTTCCTATAAATCTTACTTGTAAGGTACTGTCTCCTGCTATATTCTGTGTTTGTACTCCTGCAAGGCCTTTTATTGCCTCTAGTGTTTTTGTGCTGTGGTCTCCTTCTGCTATGTATACTTTGTACTGTATTTGTGCTTGCTCTAGTTTGTTTCCATTAGGAGCTTTGTTGGTATCAGTAATGTCTCCTGCACTAAATGTATAGACTGCTGTTGCTGTTACTTGGGTTACTGACTCTACGGAGAGCTTTGCATCTTTTGCAGCGGGCGGTGCTGTCGAGGTACTATCGTATACTGCCACAGTATCGGCAAGAGTAGTTACAGGGCTTACTATGTTATTTGCTATTGTCAAAAAGGTAAAGCGATAATTCTTGGCATTTGCTTGTACCTTAGGTACTTCCAAGCCATCTGCTATCCCAAAAGTAATGGCTGTTACACTTCCTGTTATGCTTTTTTCTGCTACCAGTGTAGCTCCATCGTACATACGCAAAGTATAGTAGCTTCCTATGCCTGGAGCTTGCTTAAAAGTTGCTTTTATCTGTATTGCTCCTGTTGTGTCTAAGCTAGGCTTGTTTTGAAAAAGATCTTCTGACGGAGCTGTGGGTTGCGGAGTAGTTATGTCTTTTGTCGCTTGGCTACTTTTGTTTCCTGCATAGTCTATTGCTTGTATTGTTATAGTATATGTTTTACCTTGCGTGAGTTCTTCTACAGAGAGTGACTTTGTGGGATAGGGTATTTTCTTCTCGCTCAGTACTGAGGTGCTTGTATCTTTCTCTGCTATGCTTATACTGTACTCTTTTATGTCTTTGTTATTGGCTTTTGTTGTATCGGGGGCTGTCCATGTTATCTGTGTGCCTATCTTTGTGGGTGATACAAAGGGATAGCTTGCTTGTATGTTTGTTACTGCATCGGGGGCTGTGCCATCATCTACTGTGGTGGTGGTTGCTGTTATTTTTGCTCCTTTGTTGCCTGTGTAATCTTGTGATTGTACTGCTATGCTGTATTCAGTGGTAGCTTTTAGTCCTGTTATCTGCGTGTTTCTTAGTGTTCTCTCTGTTATTGTTACTGTCTTTGCAGGGCTGTTCTTTTCTGTTACTGTTATAGTCACTCCTGCATAGTCTCTTACATCGGGGGCTTGCCAGCCTACTACTATGCTATCTGCTCCTCCTATGGCACTCACATTGCTTACAGGCTCTGTGCTTTTGTCTGTTGTTGCTTGTTCTTTTGACACTGCAGTGGAATACTTTCCGTTTTTAGAGACATACACTTCTACTTTGTAAGTAAGCGTGCCGTAGAGTTTTGTGAGGGCAATGCCGTCCTTTGCTACATACACAGTGGCGTACTCTTGATTGTCTGCACTTGCAGAACTGAGTTTGGCTGTACTGCTATTGCTCACTGTTTCGTATGCTATGAGAGTATTTGTTGCTGTTGCTATCACTCGTACTTGCAGGCTTTTTCCTGTACTAAAATCAAAGTTATTCCCCCACTGAATAAGCAGGCTTTCATCGGCTGGGCTATTGCTTTTATCATTTGCTGTTACTGTAAGATCTGCCTCTGGCAGTGCTGCTACTGTTTGCGAGAGTGCTGATGGCACTATGCCTCTGAGTACTTGCTTTGCCGTGCTTTCGTTGCCATTGCTATCTCTGTATACTACTGTTACATCATAGCTGATGCCGTCTATAGTAGGAACAGCAATAGTTACTTCTCCTTGTGTTACATCTTGTACTGTTACTTCTTTTTTTACATTAGTGGTGCTTTCTATCACCTGTATTATTGCTTCTGCTATGTCTGTTTTGCCTAACGATAGCAGTGCTTTGTCCCATGTTATCTTTATACTATCGTTTTGGGCTTTCGTTACTGCTAACCGTGTAAAGGTGTCCTGCGGTGCAGTTTCATCGGTTAGTGTTGTCACAGAGTGTATTGTTTTTGGTGATACTTCTGAGGCTGAGCCTGAGTCTGATTTTTGGGCTTCTATCTCTACAGTATAATCGGTGATAGCATACAAGCCTCTGAGCATGTAAGGTTTATCTTGTTGAAATAATGTGCGGTATTCTATTGCAGGAACACGCACTTGTATGGACTGTGCTGGTGTTGTTGATATAGCTTTTACGACTACATGTGTGGCCTCGCTTGGAGCTTCCCAGCGTAATGAAAGTGTCCCGTCATTGCTTGCTGCTTGTATCCACACATTGGATAATGATGCGAGCGTTGGGGTTACTGAATTTCCCCCTCCTCCTGACGAAGAGCTGCTACTACTCTCTTCACATCCTACTAGCATGAGGGTAGTCATTGCTAGCACTAAAAATAATGCAACTAGAGTTATACTATACTTACTTTGTAGCTTACTATTTATCTGATAGTTTAGTTTTTCATTACTTTTTTTCATAATAATTTCCTTATAATTATCTATTTATTGTATAATTACCATTATACACAGTACACAAGTATCATTATAGCAAAAATATTATTTTTTGTGATATATCTGAAAAAGAAAAACACGAGTTCAAGGATTAAATACGACAAAGGAGCAAAAAAAAGAGCAAGGAAAATAAAAATTAGTCCTTGAATCCGCATATTATTTGCTATTTTCTCTACACATATTCAATCAACACTCTCTCTAATAAAGTATTCTCTATATGAAAGTACCTATTATAGTATGCATGATACTGTGTATATCACTGGCAAGTTCATGCAAATTATCGACAAAACTATGGAATGGAGGAGACACTAGCCCTCCTCTGTTAGAACAATCTACGATAACTACTGATGCATTGGAGCTGTACTTCAATGAACCTATACAAGAAGAAGTTATATTTAGATTGCCACAAGAACATGAACATATTATTTCATCTATATCAGTCTTACAAAAAAAGATACGAGTTACCTTAACTTCAACTATTGCAGGAAAAGAATATCAATTTGAAACTACTGTGCATGACATTACAGGAAACTCAAGCATTATTGTTGATAGTTTTTATGGACATAATGAACGAGTACCTACCATGCTTATTAGTGAATTTATATGTGAAGGAAGCAAAACTAACGGAGATAAAATAGAACTGGCTATACTGAGTGATGGCAATACTGCAGGCATGGTATTACAAGAAGGGATAGGCAACACCATTACTTTAGCAGTTACTTTGCCAGCTTTAGAAGTAAAGAAAGGAGAATTTATTGTAGTACATCTGCGTCCCTATCCTCAAGAAAATATACAGAGCGAGCTAAAACATATAGCAGAGTCCACACACAAACAGGCGTACACTACTGCGTGGGATGTATTTTCTACACAGGATAAAGGTATTTCAAATACAAACGCAACACTTGTGCTACTCTCCCACCCTAAGGGAGCTGTTATGGATGCAGTACTATACTCTACAAAAACAGATAAAGCAGAGGCTTCTTACAAAGGCTTTGGAACGAACAAAACATATTATTGGGCACAACAGCTACTTGCAACGAAAGCATGGGGTACCACAAACAATAACGGAGAAACAGAGCAAGTTATAGCAAAACCATCACTTGCAGTAAATCCGTACCATAGCACTACTACACGATCAATAAGCCGTAATGCTCAACTTGATGATACCAATACAAAAAGAGATTGGCATATTACTCCTACCCGTGGCTCAACTTTCGGGAAACAAAATACAGATGAAGAATATTCAAAGCAATAAAGATATAATGCAATTATATCTTCTTATATATAATTTATATATAATCCTTAAACATCTCTTCTATAGAAGGTTTTGGAAGTGCTCCTACCTGATTTTGTACTACTTCTCCCTTGTTAAACAGTAGTAATGTTGGAATACTTGTTATATTGAATTTTTGTGCTAACTCAGCTGCTTCATCAACATTTACCTTTGCAATTTTTACTTTCCCTGCATATGTTCCTGCTAACTCATCTATAATTGGTGATAACAGTTTACATGGGGGACACCATTCTGCCCAAAAATCCAATAACACTGGTATTTCAGATTGCATTACTTCTGCTTCAAAATTATCATTTGTTATTTCTAATGCCATAGTTACTCCTCATGACTTTTTATTATTTATCTTCAATAATACCACATTTAATTAGTCAATACAAGATGTGTACGCTAAATTTTACTTATACAATTATAAGATGCATTCCTTTTTTATTTTTCTTGCTCTTTTTTTGCTCCTTCACCGCATTTAATACTTGAACTCGCACAATGTAACAATCAAGTGCATGTACAATGAGTATTCATTATACATGATTATACCGTATATTTTACTGTACATTAGACAACACCTTACTTACATACGACAGTACTTATGGAGAAAAAAAATATTCCTATTACTTATACCGTATTGTTTTCTTTTTTTTCATGTAGCAGTATATAGTACGGAACATAATACAGAAACAAAAACATTTCTTACTACTCCCCTGTTATCACATATCAATGTAAAGGTACACAATAAACATTATATCAAAGTACAGGAGCATACTCCCCAACGTCTTTATCAAACATATACTTTTTTGAAAAAAGACAATGAATTTTTATATCTTTATTCTAGTTCCAATAAAGATTGGAATATAAAAATAGGACAGAGTATAAAAGACGACAAGTATATTCCTAGCTTTGGATTACAAACAATACCATTTACTATTGGAAGCATTCAACAATACGGAGAATACAAATTATTTCAAGATATATCTCAAAACTTTGCATGGAGCTCAATGATATTTCAACCCTTTCGCTGGGGCATTGACCATACAAGTAGTGAACCGACATGGGGAGCACGGTTAGGCATTGATCCTATACAAACATGGTGGATAAAAAGAAAAGAAACTACTCTTTACGGAGCTTCAGTAGGATATGATTTTTCTTTCTACGAACCACGCCTTTTGTATCAAAACAGCACAAGAAACAGCATTGATACAAACAGCTCCCACTGGGATGCATGGCTTATACATAAACCTTCTAGTACAGAATTACATCAATTAGTAGTAAGCCAAACATTTTCAGTAGCTAATGCACTGTATATTCAAACAGTACTCGCAACCGCAACAAGCAATACACAGGCTACCCGCATGGCAGGATATACTACCATACAATATTTTACTCCTCTTATCGATATAAAAATAAACTATACACAATCTGATAAAGACTATATATCGCAAGAATGGAGTTTTGCAAAATATCTATGGGCAAGCAGTGCAGAATTAAGTGTGTACTACCTCCCCTTATTTCTTTATACGCCTCCTGCCACACCAAAGGCTCTTAGCCATAGCAATGCAAAAATACGCCTAAGAGCAATAGTACGAGAATATCATCCACTTAATATAAGCTACAAAAAACAAGACTACTTATATCAAAAATACGAGTTTGCATGGAAACATGCTTTTACAAAAAATACCATAGAATATCTTCCTTATATTACTTATACATGGCATCTCACAGAAAAATATCACAAAATAAAACAAGAGCTATCCATAGCAGTAGGAGATTTTACACTCTCCCCCTCTATAAGCACCACTTTTTCTTATACATCTGTATATTCAGAACAGGACAAAGAAACTGATATTCCGCCAACATTACTTTTTAATACATTAGATGCCATTGAAATACTGCTTAGACAAAAAATAAAATACAATATACCGCGTGTGCCTCTGTATTTCTTTTCAGACATTTCTCTTCTTCATCAAATAACATTTACATATCATAGTTCAGAAAAGTACACGAACACTTTTACAATACAAGAAATACACACTACAGTAGGGCTTACTGCCCAATTACGATATCTTCGATTACATACAGCATATAAAACACGATGGTTACCACACAGTTCTAAGCAAAAATTACATATAACATTAGATATAGGAATGCGGTATACTATAAAATAATGAAATTTGTTTTCTGTTTTGATTCTTTTAAGGAAAGCATGACTGCAAAAAGAGCAGTGCAAGCAGCATATGAGGGATGGAGTACAGTGTTCCCTACCGCACAATATGAATGCTTGCCTCTTTCTGATGGAGGAGAAGGACTTATAGATGCAGTCAAACATTCTTTTGGAGGAATACAAAAAACCACCACTGTACATGATGCCTTAGGAACAAGAAAAAGAACATCATATCTTTGGATAGAATCTACAAAAACTGCGGTGGTCGAATCTGCAAAAGCTATAGGCTTAGAATCTATCCCTCATTCAAAACGAAATCCGCTCATAAGTTCTAGCTTTGGACTTGGAGAATTACTAAAAGCTGCACATATGCAAGGAGCAAAAAAAATAATTATTGGATTAGGAGGAAGTGCCACCGTAGATGGAGGAATTGGGATGCTACAGGCATTAGGAGTTTCACTTTTAGACAAAAACAAGCAAGCTATAGCAAAAGGAGGAAAGGCACTTCATTCTATTGAGACTATTGATACTCATACTGCCTATGCATTTAAGGACTGTTCATTACACATTGCAAGCGATGTAAACAACCCCCTCTTAGGAAAAAAGGGCGCAGTGATGGTATTTGCTGCACAAAAAGGAGCAACACCAGACATGCAAATACAACTTGAAAAAGGCATGCACCATTATGCAAAGAAACTCCTTCATTATTATCCTACAAAAAATAATAACTCTATCAAACACTTTGATACAGAAGGATACGGAGCAGCAGGAGGATTAGGAGCAAGTTTGCACCTATGTTGTAAGGCTCATATTCATAGTGGTATAGATCTTGTTCTTTCTACCATAGAGTTTCTAAAAAAAATACACGGAGCAAACCTCATCATAAGTGGCGAAGGAAAAGTTGATATGCAAAGTTTTTATGGGAAGGTCCCATGGGGAGTGTTACAAGCAAGCAAAAAAAAGAATATTCCTCTCTGCCTTTTAGTAGGAAATACAGGCAAAGGATATGGCCGTCTCTATGAACAAGGAGTACGCTCTATATTTACAATACATAAAACATTGCTTGATCCGCAACAACATTGGGAACATATAAAAAAAACAAGTTATTCAATGCTTAAGGAAAGTGCTCGTGATATTGCTTTCATCTTTAAGGAAGGCATGGATAAGGATGGATAAGGAAGGTATAGAATATAAAGAGGATAAAAAATGAAAGAAAAACAAATTTTACTAAGCTGGCTAAGTGTACTATTATGGCTCATAATATCTACCATGTTTATCAACCCGCTTAGAATATATCTTAGTCCTATATTGATACAATATTATAATATCTCTTTAGAGCCCGAAGAGATACACTCTATTGTAATAAGCAGTGTGTCATCTCAAATTGTTGCTCTGATAATTAGCATTATACTAAGCTATAGCATAAAACGCATCGTACAGCGAAATCTTATATTCTTTGCACTGTACCTCTTACTCCTTTCAACAGGCTTACTTATGGTAAGCACCAACACTACTACTCTTATTATCAGCCTCTCTCTATTTAGCTTTGGGATTGGGCTATTACTTGCTCCTACTATTACCTCAATATGTTCTCGCATGTACCTTCTTAATACTGTATGGGAACCTGAAATAATAACAAAAGATTCAAACGAAACACTACTATCATACCAGAAAGTGCCACTCATCAGTTCCATCAACATTGTATTTATACTTCCAATGATACTCGGTATAACACTCCTTACAAAATCTTTACTTGTAGCATATCTTGTATTTTTCGCAATCTGTGTTTTTAGTATTTACACCTTACATAAAAATCCTGAGTTTGGAGCGTTCCACTGCTTATTTTCTTTCAAACAATTTATAAAAAACACACTTATAAACTCCATGTTTTGGTTTATTATCATTATGACATTGGTAGTACTCAGCTTAGAATTTTGTATCATGTATGTACTTCCTTACTTTTTATACTCTGCTTACATTGATGTAATACCCTTAAAAGACATACAAGATCTACAAGCATTAGTATTTATCATAGCAAGTTTAATTAGGATAACTATTATCATTTTTATTACCACTTCCATCAATAAACTGTTACCACGACGTCTTATTTTGTTTAGCTGTCTTACTGTAAGTGCTCTTATCATGCTCTATCAATATGTAGATACCAACACAAAAGTATTTCTGCTCATCACTATCCTTATTACCAGTTCTGCTATTTTACCTATGCTCCTTAAAAGCACATCACATTTTATTAAACTTTCAATGCTTCCTTTCAGCCTTGCAATTATATCCATAATAGGAAACTATGGATTCCAGTTATTACACTTTTATTTACAAAAGAGAATGCAGCTGTTTATCACATTTTTTACTACATACAGCTACTGGTATATACTGATAGCATGTACTATAGTAGTGTTAGCCTGTATATTTTATATCAATGCATACCGAAAAAACCTACATCTCCTTTCCTTTGATATAAAAAACAATAAGGAACTCCCTCATGCCTAGAAAAGAACAAAATCCCCAGCAACACAATAGCCTAAAAGCAATCATAGCACCTTTATTATTACTATGGGGAATAGTATTTATCAATCTTAATGTCCGTACTATTTTTGGAGTACTAGGACAAACACTCAGTACCTCTTTTAATGTTCCTGTCCATGTAATCATTGAGCTTGGAAGTTTTATTGCTATAGGAACAATCATATCAATGATTCTCTCTCCTTATGCATCATACTACTTTATGCATAACCCTACACTACAATTATCACTTGTGCTTATAGCACTTGGGCTTTTTATGGCAGGAATAAGTACTTCTATTGAATTTATACGCATTGCTTTTGTTACTATTGGGCTAGGAGCAGGATTATACCCTGGTTCTGGCATCACAGTTGCTAATAACATATCCACAGACAGAATACGAGGGAGAGTGATGGCAATACACGAAAGCGGTCCCGTAGGAGCGTTTATATTCTTACCACTTTTCTCTGGCATCATACTAATCAACACAAATTGGAGAGTACTATTTTTCGTTTACTCAAGCCTTTGTATCATACTACTCTTAATGGTAAAGTTTTGGTGTAACGTAGGATACTTTAGAGGCAGTAGGCTAAACATTAAAAACATAAAAAAATTAGTCAAAGCCCCTGCTTTTTGGTGTATCACTCTTGCATTTTCTTATGTAGGAACCACAAACATTATTGTATACACATCGCTCAGCAACTACCTCATTCTCTATCAAAATCAAACAGAACAAACTGTCTCAATAATACTTTCTTTATCAAGAGTGAGTGGTTTATTTACCATATTTTTCTCTGGTATAGTTATGTCACGAGTGAACCCCGAAATTGTAATTTTATACACAGGGATAATTTCTGGCGTTCTTACTGCATTACTAGGAATAGTAAATGGAGTTTCACTTCTACTAGTTGTATTTCTACAAACATTTGCCATCAGTGGTTTTTTTCCTGCTATTTTTGTTACACTTGGAAAGTTTTTTCCGGGAAGATTTCAAAACCTTGTAGTAACTATTATGTCCATAATTTCACAAATATTTGGCATAACATTCCCTCTGCTTGCAAGTACATTTGCAAGACATGAAAAAATGCAATTATTTTTCATACTACTTGGATGTTTTATGATACCGATGGTATCAATTACTCTATTTCTCCGTTTTACAAAACCCACTATAGATGAGGAAGCAAACAATAATTGAACGATAAAGATACTCTCTATACCTCCACTGAGACCCCAACGCCATTTAGATTTAACAAACAGGTGAGTGCGGTATTTGATAACATGGCTCACCGCAGTATTCCTGGATACAACATACAGCAAGATTTCATAGCACACTTTACGCTACAATTTCTCCACGCACAAGGAAGCCTATTAGACATAGGATCAAGTTTAGGCAAAAGCCTAGTACATATAAGTAATACCGCACAAAAAAAACATATATCATTATCACAGAACAATGCCGTTCTCTGTGATAGTTCCATTGATATGGTAGACAGATGCAAAAAAAATATTACTCCCATAACAACACAATGGAATAATGTACATGTTATGCATCTTGATATTACAGACACAAACAAGCTACAATCACTCTTGCATTCTGTAAAAGACACGCTCCAAGTAATAATACTACACTATGTGTTACAGTTTATTGATCCTTCCCTTCGTTTTGCTATTGCACGTAGCATGTGGGACAGCCTCCAAAAAGGGGGAATACTATTACTAGGAGAAAAACTATACTCAGAACATCCCACAGTACAGCAAATATGGCAGCAACAGCATATTAGCTTTAAGCTCTCTCATGGATACAGTCTTAACGAAATACAGAAAAAGCAACAAGCACTAAAAAACATACTTGTCCCTACAAGCTATCTTACTATGAATAACTTCATTCAATCATTACATGCATCACATGTAAGTACTTATTTTTCTTTTGGTGAATTTTTTTGTTACTGCATCATAAAATAACAAAAAGAACATAACTAAGGCATGCATTTATTTATGGATTTTTCCTTACTATACAAACAACAACGAAACAGCTGGTTTCACAGCAATTCCTTCAACAATACTCATTTACATACTTTTATTGAAACTATCCGAAAAAAAGAACTCCACAAAATTTCACAAGAAAAATATAGTCGTATACGAAAACTCTTACGTATGCTACAAACATACTATACAATCAAACAACCAAGCCTGTCATTACACCCTCTCCATACACAAAGCACTCATGCCGTAAGCATCCATTTTAATTGTCAGTTTGAAAAAAAACATTCTCTCCAAGCAACACATATTCCTGATGCGGAGTCACTACTACAAAACATACTTACAGAACTCATACCATGGAGAAAAGGTCCCTTTACTTTTAATGCTACCCATATAGACACAGAATGGAATTCTTTTACTAAATGGAGTCGTATTGCCTCAAACTTTTCTCTTGAATATTTATGCAAAGGAAAAGATATTATAGACATTGGTGCAAACAACATGTACTATGATTTTTTAATGATTCATAACGGAGCAAAAAAAGTGCTGGCTATAGAACCCCTTGAACAGTACCGACTGTTTCATGAGCTCTATATGACTCTCCTCTCATGTGATCCTGCATATCCTCTCTACTTTGAGATGCTTGGTATAGAAGAAGTACAGCAGCTCCCAAAATTTGACACTGCATTTCTCATGGGCATACTCTATCATAGACGCGATCCTTTAGGAACATTAGAGCAACTCCATACTGTCCTGCGCAAAGGAGGATTAGCAGTCATAGAAACAATGTGCATCCCCATACAACAAGACTATTGCCTTGTACCTCATCCAACATATCAAAAATCAAAAGGATATTGGTTTCTCCCCAGCCTTTCTGTACTACAACACTGGATAACACGAAGCAAATTTGAAATTCTATACAGTGGAAACATGGTAGCTACACAACAAAACGAACAAAAAAAGAGTATATGGATACGCGGAGAAAGTCTTGAACATTTTCTTGATCCTAACGATAACACAAAAACAATAGAAGGATACCCTGCTCCTCATAGAGTTCTCATTATAGCAAGAGCATTATAATGCTCTCATCGTAAATACTACTAGCGTAATTTCTGAATATCTGCCCCAAGCAACTGAAGACGTTTCGCAAGATTCTCGTAACCTCGTTCTATTTGATAAATATTTTCTATCACACTCTGCCCCTCAGCACACAGTGCAGCAATCACCATTGCCATACCCGCACGTACATCAGGAGAACTGAGTGTAGCAGCAATCAAATTTGTAGGACCGTTTACTATAGCACGATGTGGATCACATAGCACAATTCTTGCTCCCATAGTGAGCAATTTATCCGTAAAATATAAGCGAGACTCAAACATCTTCTCATGAATGAGCACTGTCCCTTCACATTGCGTAGCTAATACTAAGACAATACTCGTAAGATCAGGAGGAAATCCTGGCCAAGGAGCATCTGAAATAGTGGGTATTGCGTTCCCTAAATCAGGAACAATTTTTTTCGTCTGTTTTTCACTTACAAGAATAGTATCTCCATCATAGGTCCATCGTGCTCCTAGTTTTGCAAACACAAGCTCAATCATCCGTAGATGCTTTGCTTCAATATTGTGTATAGCAATACGGCTGTTAGTAGACACAGCAAGTCCTATGAAGGACCCAATCTCCATAAAGTCAGGACCAATAGTAAATTCACAGCCTCCTAATGCATCCACTCCTTCAATAATAAGCACATTAGATCCAATACCCCTTATTTTCGCCCCCATACTATTGAGCATATTGCATACATCTTGTACATGTGGCTCACACGCTGCATTTTCAATAACGGTCGTTCCTTTTGCCGTTACCGCAGCCATAATAGCATTTTCTGTCGAAGTCACCGAAGCCTCATCTTGAAACACATGTGTCCCAACAAGTTTTTTTGCCTTTAATGCTATCGTATCTTTTATTGAAAATGTTGCTCCTAAAGCAGTAAGCGCAAGATAATGCGTATCCAATCGCCTTCTTCCTATCACATCACCACCAGGAAGAGGTAAGCTCGCCTCTTTTGCTCTTCCTAGTAAAGCCCCTGCAAACAATATGGAAGCACGTATCTTCTGTCCTAATGCTTGCGGTACATGGGTACTACTAATAGTTTTAGCATGTAACTTATAAGAATGTTCTCCTATCTTTTGTAGCTTCACTCCCAGATGCTCTAAAATACGCAATATAACCTTCACATCCTCAAGTGCAGGGATATTGTGTAAGATAACCTCTTCTTCAGTGAGCAGCACTGCCACTAAACAGGGCAATGCAGCATTCTTATTACCACACACATGTATAGAGCCCGAAAGTGTCTTTTTTCCATTGATGACGTACTTCATGTACCACTAAAAACTACGGCTTTAACCAACCGCTATAGGGTTTTGCTATTAACCTTGCATTGTTATATGCCATGCCTATAGTGAGACAAGTGGAAGCAACATAATCAGTCTGATGTTCTTCTATTACTAAGGCCAGTTGAGGTTTTTCTGCTCCTTCTATAATATGTAAAGGCAACAATAATTGGATCTTACCTTTATAATACTGAGGAACAGCTAATTTATAATCAGTAATGATTCGTTTATTTATTATTTTTATTACCCAGTCAAGCGTCTGGTGTATTTTTTCTGCATTCATGCCATCAAAAAGTTCTGCAAGCCTCTCTTTGTTATCTTCTATGATATGGTGAGTATTTACTGTTATTTTTTTCATCGGATTAAAAATTAATTTTGAAGGATCATCAAAATATTCTGCTCGTTTAGGAAAAATACCATCACAATATTCACGGAGATACCCTGTACTTTCTTGACAAAAACCTGCAGATACCCATTCTGATTTTGCATGTTCGTTTTTATTCCTATAAAAAAGAGCATAGACAGGCTCATAGTAAGGATAGGGAGTTAATAACCCTGTATTAAAACAACATTTTGTTGAGTCACTTGTTATTACTAACTTGTTCTCTTCTACAATCTTTGAATAAGTATGATTGAGATAATTCAGAAGTATAGGATGTGTATTGTTATGATACGCCCTTCCCCAATCCTCATTATCCTTATCAATCAACTTATACAGTTCTTCAATTTTTGAGAATATATTAGGAGGAAAAAAAGCAAAATCTTTTAGCATTTCAAACCTTTAGTTTTAAGTGGACACTAAAAAGAGCATCCACTTATCAAAACATATTTAATATAGCTCCATATTTTTTCTCGGCTATGGCAACCTTATAAAGAAAATTTTAAAAACAAAAATTTTTTAGCACTATAGTACTACATATAACTATTATAATTATAGCCATATTACAGTAAAAGTCAAGTGCTTTTTACTGTTTTTTTTAGTTTTTTTCCTATA
Source organism: Spirochaetia bacterium (assembly GCA_965226055.1). Classification (GTDB taxonomy): domain Bacteria; phylum Spirochaetota; class Spirochaetia; order WTKD01; genus CBDDCA01. The sequence continues at coordinate 724,184 of CBDDCA010000005.1, forward strand.
CTTCTAGCAAGTATAATACAACTGATATTCCAGAGCAGTAGGATACAGCTTCATTGGTTCAATTTCTGTTTCCTTTTTATATGCTACATAACTATCAATAAAATCTTCGGAAAATACATCTCCTGCAGTAAGAAAATCACTATTTGATTGCATTTCTTGTAATGCCACTTCTAAATTTGCACAGGTAGAAGGTATATCCTTAAGCTCTTCAGGAGGAAGATCATAGATATTTTTATCAAGTGGTCCTCCTGGATCAACCTGATTACGAATGCCATCTATCATAGCCATAGTCAATGCTGCTACCGCAAGATAGGGACTGCCTGAAGAATCTCCACAACGAAATTCAAAACGTCTTGCTTTATCTCCTTCTACATAAGGAATACGAATAGCTGCCGACCTGTTAGTAGCACTATATGCCAACTTCACTGGAGCTTCATATCCTGGCACCAAGCGTCTAAAACTGTTTACTGTCGGATTAGTAAAGGCTTGTAACGCACGTCCATTTTTTAGCAATCCGCCTATAGCATATAAAGCAGTTTGCGAAAGATTAGCGTATTGGTCTCCTGCAAAAAGATTTTGTCCATCTTTCCAGATTGACATATGCATATGCATACCGCTTCCATTATCACCAAACAATGGTTTTGGCATAAAGGTGGCTGTTTTTCCATACTGATGAACAGTATTTTTTACTGCATATTTATATTTATGCACTATATCACCACTATATACTCCTTTATCAAACTCAATACCAATTTCCGCTTGTGCAGTAGCTACCTCATGATGATGCAAATATACCGTCAAGCCCATTGACTGCATATTGCTGGTAATATCAGAACGCAAATCTACAGCACTATCCTGTGGAGAGGTAGGAAGATACCCTTCTTTTGATTGAATGGGATGCCCATGCATTCCTACTTCATTGGATGAGTTCCAAGGCCCTTCTACTGTATCAATTTCATAGAGAGCACGGTTAGGGCTTACTTCATAGTTGGCACTATCAAAAATAAAAAACTCTGGCTCGGGACCAAAAAATACGGTATCTCCTAGTCCAGTACTCTTCAAGTATTCAGTAGCAAATCGAGCAATACTGCGCGGCGCACGATTGTACAGCTCCCCTGTACGCGGGTCAACAATGTCTCCATAAAAAATCACAGTAGGCCTTGCTCGAAACGGATCTCTAAACATGGTGGGCAGATCAGGAATAAACAACATATCTGACTTCTCTATCCCTTTCCACGCACGAATAGAAGAACCATCAAAAGGAATGCCTTTTACTAGCTTCTTCTCATCAAGTTCAGATGCTATAAATGTTATATGGTGTAATCGACCAAACATATCACCAAATTGAACATCTACATACTCTATTTTGTTATCGGTAATGTACTTCAGTACATCACTTACTGATGTAATCATAATGACTCCTTATAAAAATTACAAATATGTAATTATATATATAAATATTTCTTTTATGTATACTACTATACAAAATATACATATTTTATGCAAGTAGATCATGAAAATATTTGGAAATTTCTAAAAAAACTGGACTGAGATCTTACGCATATCACATAAATATATTATAATGTCATTAAGGAGAGTAGAACAGTTATGCTACATATTAATAGCATGAATTTTACTGATAAGGTCATATAACATATATGACATAACTAATTTTACTGATAAGGTCATATAACATATATGACATCACTAATATTATTAGGGGACAGCCCCGAAAAGGAGTAATAAACTATGAAAATTTTTTTTATTTTTCTGAAAGAATGCTGGAATGCATGCAAGAATGCATGGAATGAATGCAAGAATGCATGGAATAAATACAAGAATACATGGAATAAAACTACTGTTTAGTTTGCATTTAAAAATATATCAGCTATAAAAACAATGAAAGGTAGTTTATAAGCCTATAAACTACAAAAATAGATTACAAGTCTATGAATAGTATAATACTATTCATAGACTTGTGAATAATACACAAAACAATACACTATTTTAGAGAAATTCCACAAAACACAAAATATAATTACACATTTTCGGCTATAATATACTATATGAGTATTGAAGTTACAAAACTTCCATTTTGCATCCCCGACATTATGCTTCCTAGCAAAAGCATAGATATGCACACATAGAGTGTTATTGTCTGTGATCAATTTACCAGCGATGCTTCTTATTGGCAAGAAGTGTGGAACTTGTGAATATCTATGATACAGGCTAGGAGGACATACATACCAATCACTACACAACAGTTATATATTAATTATACATTTTTTTGAAAGTGCAGGGATGATAGATGAAGACAAGTACTACAAAACAAAATAACAAACATTTACATTAGTAATATATGTATGAAGGTTTTATATTTTCATCCCTACACAATTTTAATATCCCTTGTTTCTATTCTTTATACCATGAAGGCGCGTTTTTTACCCCACTGTCATCAAACATTAAGGACATATTTACACTATCCCCTATATGTTCCCCCCATGCTTCTAAATCTTTAGTAAATGAAGTCGCTAGATTAAACATTCCAAACATATTGGTTACACTCTCTACATTCCAATCTGATATGTCTTTATTAAATGCAGAGGCTTGATGAAACATGAGAGCCATATCTGTCACTTTCCTCACATCCCATTTTGATATGTCACCATTAAATGCTGTTGCATTAAAAAACATCCTGTCCATATACGTTACTTTACTTACATTCCAGTTTGATATATCCCCATTAAACTTTATAG